>MELC01000079.1 GCA_001767455.1 Acidobacteria bacterium RIFCSPLOWO2_12_FULL_66_21 | reverse complement strand
GCGTAACGCCCCCGGTCGCCTCGCGCCACTTGCCTCATCACTCAGACGACGGCGACTCCGTCAAGAACGGGGTTTGTCGAACGGATACGTGGTACAGCGTGACAGCGTGACAGCGGAACAGTGGAACAGCGGGACGGCGGGACAGCGCGGCAGCGGTTTCCCAAATTGTTGTATGCGGTCTTCGTACCCTTCGTGTGCTTCGTGGTCTTTGTGTTTGTGAAAGCCGTCGGCGCGTTCAGCGGGACGGTGGTACAGCGTGACAGCGTGACAGCGTGGCAGCGAACAGTGGAACAGCGGGACGGCGGGACAGCGCGACAGCGGTTTCCCAAATTGTTGTATTCAGTCTTCGTGCCCTTCGTGTGCTTCGTGGTCTTCCCTGTTGTGAAAGCCGTCGGCGCGTTCAGCGGGGCAGCGGGACGGCGGGACAGTGGTACAGCGGGACACCGCGCTCATTGCTCTTTCTTGATCTTCTTCCACTCCGCTTCCATGTCTTCGAGCGTCGCCTCGTGGAGCGATCGTCCGCTCGCCTCGAACGCGCGCTCCAGTTTCTCGAAGCGCGCGCTGAACTTCTCGTTCGCCTTCCGCAGTGCGCTCTCCGGCTCGATCCTGAGCTGTCGCGCGAGCTGCGCGATGGAGAAGAGCAGGTCTCCCATTTCTTCCTCGGCGCGCTCGCGTCCTTCGTCCGCCACCGCGCCGCGCAGTTCGGCGACCTCCTCCTCGATCTTGTCCACCACGTCGGACGTGCGCGCCCAGTCGAAGCCGACCGCCGCGACGCGTGTCCCGATCTCGTACGCGCGCAGCAGCGACGGCAGCGCCTTCGGCACCCCGCCGAGCAGCGCGCGCCTGGCGCCGGCCTCCTTCTGCTCCCGCGCCTTGATGCGCTCCCACTGCTCGACCACCTGGCCCGGCGTGTTCACGCCGGAGGCGCGATCGCCGAACACGTGCGGATGGCGGCGGATGAGCTTCGTCGTGATCGAGCGCAGGGAGTCGGCGACGGTGAAGCGCCGCTCGTCGGCTTCGATCTGCGCGAGGAACACCCCTTCGAACAGCAGATCGCCAATCTCCCCCGCGAGCGCCGTGTGATCGCCGCGGTCGATCGCGTCGAGCACCTCGTAGGTCTCCTCGAGCACGAAGCCGCGCAGCGATTCGAGCGTCTGCTCGTGGTCCCAGGGGCAGCCGCCCGGTCCCCGCAGGCGCACCATGATGTCGACGAGCGCCTGGAACTCTCGCCCGGCTTCGCCGCCCGGGTGCGTGCGCCTCGCCGTGGCGCGAGGACGCCGCGCCGGCGTGGGCGTCGCGCGCGCTCGCGTCGAGCCGGTCCGTGTGGATCGTCGGGGTCGGGGCCGTTTCGCCATGCGCGACTATGCTAGCATTCGGCCGTGGACAATCCGGACACGCCCGAAACGGGCATGACTTTCACCGGCTTCATTCTGTCGCTGGCGACGACGGCAGCCGTGCACTTCGGCGACATCGCCGACCCGAACACCGGCGAGAAGATCGAACCGAACCTGCCCGCCGCCGCGCAGATGATCGAGCTCATCGCGCTGTTGCAGGAGAAGACCAAGGGCAATCTGATCGAGCCGGAAGAGCGCCTGGTCGACGATCTCCTGTACGAGCTGCGGCTGCGCTACGTCCAGGCGCAGCAGGGCGGGTCGCGCATCATCCATCCTTGATTTGAGAATCACGTTTCTCGGAACCGGTACCTCGCACGGCGTGCCGATGATCGGGTGCGACTGCGGCACGTGTCGCTCCGGCGATCCGCGCGACAACCGTCTTCGTCCATCCATCCTCGTCGAGAAGGACGACGGCGGAGTGCTGCTCGTGGACACGGGTCCCGATCTGCGCGCGCAGGCGCTGAAATTCAACGTCCGCCGGATCGACGCCGTGATCTTCACGCACGGCCACGCGGATCACATCCTCGGCCTCGACGAGATCCGGCGCTTCAATGCGATACAGAGACGGCCGATGGCCTGCTACGGCGACGAGGCCACGCTCCGCGACGTCCGGCAGATGTTCCACTACATATTCGACCCCGCGACGCCGAAAGGCGGGGGCGTCCCGCAACTGGAGCTGTTCACGATCGCCGGCCCCTTCTGTCTCGGCCGCGACGAGATCGTGCCGATCCCGATCTTCCACGGCGCGCGGCCGATCCTCGGGCTCCGTCTCGGGCGCTTCGCGTACTTGACGGATTGCAGCCGGATCCCGGATGCGTCCTGGCCGCTGCTGGCGGGCCTCGACGTCCTGGTGATTGACGCGCTGCGGGAACGGCCGCACCCGACACATTTTTCGCTGAGCGAAGCGATCGAGGCGACCGCCCGCCTCGCGCCGCGTCGCGCGCTGTTCACGCACATGTGCCACGATCTCGGCCACGCCGCCACGAACGCGCGGCTGCCCGCCGGCATGGCGCTGGCCTATGATGGGCTCGTGCTTGATCTCTGAAACGGAGAAAGTGGAACGTAGAACGTAGAATGCCGCCACGCTGAACGCAGCCACGAACTGCGAACTGCGAGCTGCGAGCTGCGAGCAAACATGCACGTCGCGCATTTTCCCGATGACCCGCCCCCCCGCTGGCACCAGCCGGTGCTGGCGCTCGGCAACTTCGATGGCCTGCACCGCGGGCACATGAAGATCGTCGATCGTGTGCGCCGGCGCGCGGGCGAGCGGGGCGGGACGCCCGCGGCCATGACCTTCGACCCGCATCCGCCGCGCGTGCTGCGACCCGACAAGGCGCCGCCGCTCCTGATGTCGCTCGCGCAGAAGACGGAAGCGCTCGCCAAGTCCGGCATGCAGGGCCTGGCGATCGTGCGCTTCACGCACGAGCTCTCCCGCATGGATCCGGAGACGTTCGTCCGCACCGTCCTCGTCGACTGGCTGCACGTCGTCGAAGTCTGGGTCGGCGCGAACTTCCTGTTCGGCCACGAACGGGCCGGCACGTTCACGGTGCTGCGGAGCCTTGGCGCGCGGTACGGGTTCCGCGCGGAGAAGATCGATCCCGTCCGCTACAAGGATTTCGTGGTGAGCAGCACGCGCATCCGCCGCCTGATCACGGAAGCGCGCGTGGACGAGGCGGGCGCGCTGCTCGGCCACCATTACTTCCTCGACGGGATCGTCACCGAAGGGTCGCGGCGCGGGCGGGAGCTGGGATTCCCGACCGCCAACCTCGACACGGCCAACGAGCTCGTGCCTCCGTCGGGCGTGTACGCGACGACCGCGACGATGGACGGCGTCGTGCACCCGTCGATCACCAACATCGGGACGAGGCCGACCTTCGGCGACACCGGGCGCACGGTGATCGAGACCCACATCTTCGACCTGGATCGCGATCTGTATAACAGGAGGCTGCGTGTGTCGTTCGTGCAGCGGCTGCGCGACGAGCGTCCGTTCCCGGACGTCGACGCCCTGCGCGCGCAGATCGAAGCGGACTGCCGCGGCGCGCGCCGGCTGTTCGGCCGGATTTCGCTGTAGAATCTTCCCATGTCCGAGCCGACTGGAGGGGCGCCGCAGGCGTTCGTGCTTCGCGTGTCCGTCCCGGCCGACGGCGATCTGCGTATCGTTGCAAGCGATGTGGCCTCGAAGGTTGCTGAATGCCTGGGAGAGGCGCCGGAACGAACGGCCGCCGCCGGCGGGGCGGCCGAGATGCTCGGCGCGCGGCTCGCGGACGGCGGCGGCGCCGCCGAGATCGCGTTCGAGTTCCACACCGCTCCCGACGGGATGGTGATCGAGGCGCGCTGTGGCGACCGGTCGGCCACCGTCCGGCACGTGCTTACACGGATGACGTTTCCCGCCGATCGATAGATGCGTCTGTACAACACCCTGACTCGCAGCGAAGAGGAGTTCGCTCCTTCGCAGGACAACATCGTGCGGATGTACACCTGCGGCCTGACGGTGTACGCGCGCGGGCACATCGGCAACTTCCGGACCTTCGTCGCGACCGACGTGCTGCGGCGCGCGCTGCGCCACCAGGCGGGCTGCGAGGTACGGCAGGTGATGAACTTCACCGATGTCGACGACCGCACGATCCTCGAATCGCAGAAAGCCGGCGTGCCCCTGCGCGAGTACACCGGCCGATACATCGACGCGTTCCGGCGGGATGCGGCGGCGCTCGGTCTCGAGCCGGTCGAGGAGAATCCGCGCGCGACCGACGACGAGAACATCACGGCGATGGGACGGACGATTGCCGCGCTGGAGGAGCGCGGCCACACGTACCGGAGCGACGGGTCGATCTATTTCAAAATCTCGACCCTGCCGGATTACGGCAAGCTGGCCCGCCTCGATCACGCGGGCATGAAGAGCGGCGCGCGCATCGATTCGGATCGCTACGAGAAGGAGGACGCGCGCGACTTCGTCCTCTGGAAGGCCACGAAGCCGGGTGAGCCCACGTGGGATCCCGGCATCGGCGCGGGCCGGCCCGGCTGGCACATCGAGTGCTCCGCCATGGCGCTGCGGCTCCTCGGCGAGCCGCCGATCGACATCCACGCCGGCGGCGTGGACCTGATCTTCCCGCATCACGAGAACGAGATCGCGCAGAGCGAAGGGGCCACCGGCAGGCCGTTCTCGCGGTTCTGGGTGCACGTCGAGCACCTGATGATCGAGGACGAAGGGAAGGCCGCCGAGAAGATGTCGAAATCGCTCGGCAACGTCTACAACCTCCAGGACGTCGTCGATCGGGGGTTCCGCCCCTCGGCCCTGCGCTACCTCTATCTCGGCGTCCACTACCGCAAGCAGCTCAGGTTCTCCTGGACCGCGATGGCGCAGGCGGAGGAGGCGCTGAAGCGACTGACCGACTTCCTGGCGCGCCTCGACACGGTGCCCGGCCGCGCGGCCAATCCGGTCGTGGCGGAGCGGCTGGCCGAGGCGACGCGGGGCTTTGCCGGCCACATCGACGACGATCTCAATACCGCTGCCGCGCTTGGCGTCATCTTCGATCTCGTGCGCGCCTTGAACTCCACGATCGACGCGGGGGAAATGGGCACCGATGACGCGCGCGCGGTGCGCGAGACGTTCGAGCGCTTCGACAAGGTGCTCGGCGTGCTGGCGCTCCGCCGCGGCGAAGACGAGCGGCCGCCCGTGCCCGTCGAGGAGATCGAGCACCTGATCGCGGCGCGGCGCGCCGCGCGCCTCGCGCGCAACTTCGCCGAAGCCGACCGGATTCGCCAGGATCTCGACACGCGCGGGATCCTGCTCGAAGACACCGGCTCGACGACGAGGTGGAAACGAAAATGACAGTCTCGAGCGACATCATGAACGCACCAGATATCAAGACCGCGCTGCCGGGCCCGAAGGCGAAGGCCATCATCGAGCGCGACGCGCGGTTCGTGTCCCCGTCGTACACCCGCGACTACCCGTTCGTCATCGCCCGCGGCGAAGGGGCGGTCGTGGAGGACGTGGACGGCAACCGCTTCATCGACTGCGCCGCCGGCATCGCGGTGAACTCCACCGGCGTCTCGCATCCCGAGGTCGTCAGGGCGATCGTCGAGCAGGCCCAGAAGTTCATCCACATGTCCGGCACGGACTTCTACTACGAGCCGCAGGTCCGGCTTGCGGAGGACCTGGCGCGCCTGGTTCCCATCGACGGCCAGGTCCGCTCGTTCTTCGGCAACTCCGGCACGGAGGCGACCGAAGCCGCGCTGAAGCTGGCGCGGTATCACACGAAACGGCAGGCGGCGATCGCGTTTCTCGGCGCGTTCCACGGACGGTCGCTCGGCTCGCTCGCGCTGACGGCGAGCAAGGCGGTGCAGCGCCGCGGGTTCTCGCCGTTCATGCCGGGCGTCTACCACGCGCCGTATCCCGACACCTACCGGTTCAACGGCAGCGCCGACGCCTGCGCGGAGGTCTGCCTGTCGTACATCCGCGATCAGCTCTTCGTGCACCTCGTCGCGCCGGACGAAGTCGCCGCGATTGTCGTCGAGCCAATCCAGGGTGAGGGGGGCTACATCGTGCCCCCGACGGCGTTCCTCCAGGGGCTCCGCGACATCGCGTCGCAGCACGGCATCGTCCTCGTGGTCGACGAGGTGCAGTCGGGCATGGGCCGCACCGGCCGCATGTTCGCGTCGGAGCACTTCGGCCTGAAGGCGGACGTCGTCAACATCGCCAAGGGGATCGCGTCGGGGCTGCCGCTCGGCGTGACCTGCGCGAAGGCGGAGATGATGGCATGGCCGCCCGGCGCGCACGCCAGCACGTTCGGCGGCAACCCGGTGGCGTGCGCGGCGGCAAACGCAACGATCAGGCTGCTGAAAGAAGGGCTCGTGGCCAACGCGGCCGCGGTCGGCGAGCATCTGCTCGGCGGACTGCGCGAGCTGCAGCAGAAGCATCCGCTGGTCGGCGACGTCCGCGGCAAAGGCCTGATGATCGGCATGGAACTCGTGCGCGACCCGACGACGAAGGAACGCGCCGTCGAGGAGCGGGGCGCGCTGGTGCAGGCGATGTTCCGCCGCGGCGTGCTCGTGCTCGGCGCGGGGAAGAACGCCGTGCGGCTGGCGCCGCCGCTCGTGCTCACGAAGGCGCAGGCCGACAGCGTGCTCGGCATCATCGACGAAGCGCTGGCGGAGGTCACGCGGCTGGCGCACTGAAGGAGCGAATGCGCCGGCTGTGCCTGATCGCCGCATACGTCGCGGTGACTGCCGTCATGGCAGCGCCCATGGTGAACTACCGGGCCCTGGCGTCGGCTTCATACGTCGGCGACGCACGGCTGATCATCTGGACGCTTGCGTGGGACAACCACGCGACGCTCCTCGGACTCCCGGCCGCAAGCGAGTCCGGCGAGTACGATCTCGTCGAGCAGATCGGATCCGACTACCTCTTCAAGGTCAGGCCGGACCACTGACGCGGCCGCGGTGGCAGCGCGATCGCCGTGCCGGTGACGTAGAATTGCGCGCATGCGGACCAGTTCCTGTGTGCGCTTGTCGACGCTTGCTGCCGTCATCCTGTGCGCGGGAGCCATGGCGCCCGCGCCAGTGTCCTCCACGATTCCGCGGTTCGCCCGCGATCCCAGTCCCATCGCGCTGACCGGTCCGGCGCGCCCGCAACGGTACATGGAAGCGTCCGGGCGCCGCGCGGCGTTCCTCGGGCGCGAAGACGGATCGTTCGAGGCGTGGGTCTATCCGTTGAAGGTGCTGCACGGGTTCCAGCTCTCCTTCACCGTGCCCGCGTACGCGGAACCGATCCCGGGCGCCGATCTCGCTTCCTCCGTCGACATCCGTCCCGAAGCCTCCGTCGTCCGCTACGCGCACGACTCGTTCACGGCCGACGCGATCTGGCTCGTGCCATACGACGAGGCCGGGGGTCTCGTTCTGCTCGACATCCACACCTCGGTCCCTCTGCTGGTGACCGTCAAGTTCCGCATCGACGTGAAGCCGATGTGGCCGGCGGCGCTCGGCGGGCAGAGCAGTTTCTGGGACGACGAGGTGAAGGCCTATGTGGGGGGTGAGGCGAGCCGGAAGCATGCGGCGCTGATCGGATCGCCGCTCGCGCTGACGCCTCCGGAACAGCCGGCGCACAACCTTCCGGACGCGCCGTCGCAGTTCACGATCGCGGTGAAGCCGGAGGACGCGAAGCGCGGGTTGATCCCGATCGCGATCGCGGCGAGCACGGACGGTGCCGCGGCCGCGCGGAAGATCTATGCGAACCTGCTGGCGTCGGCCGAGCCGCTCTATCACGCGACGGCCGCGCACTACCGTCACGTGCGCGAGGATCTGACGTCGATCGAGACGCCCGATCCGCGGTTCGATCTCGCGTTCGAATGGGGCAAGGTCGCGCTCGACAAGGGGTTCATCTGCAACCCGCAGCTCGGGTGCGGCCTGATCGCGGGGCTCGGGCCGTCGGGGCTGACCGAGCGGCCGGGCTTCGGCTGGTTCTTCGGCGGCGACGCCTTCATCAACTCGTGGGCGATGACGGCGTACGGCGACTTCGACACCGTCAAGCAGTCGCTCGAGTTCCTGCGGAAGCGCCAGCGCGCCGACGGCAAGATGATGCACGAGCTGTCGCAGGGGGCCGCCTACATCCGCTGGTTCGAGGATTTCCCGTACGGCTATTACCACGGCGACACGACCGCGCTCTACATCAGCGCGGTGCGCGACTACGTGCGCGCCAGCGGCGACGAGGCGCTCGCGAAGGACTTCTGGCCGTCGATGCGCAAAGCGTACGACTACTGCGCGTCGACCGACGAGGACGGCGACGGCCTGATGGACAACCCGAAGGCGGGGTTCGGGGCGGCCGAAACCGGAAAGCTGCGGCGCGACGACGTGCTGACCGACGTGTTTCTGGGCGCGGCGTGGGCCGATGCGACCGCGGCGGCAGCGGAGCTCGCGGCGCTTGTGGGCGATCCTTTTGTGGAGACCGCGCGCGCGGCGCACGCGAAAGCGCGGGCGTCGATGGACGTCCGGTTCCTCGACGACGCCGGCAGGCGGATCAATTACGCGTGGACGAAAGCGGGGAAGGGCGTCGCGGAGCCGACCGTGTGGCCCGGATTCGGCATCTGGCGCGGCGTCTTCGACGTCCAGCGTCCCGCCGTGACCGGCATGCTCGACGAGCTGGCGAAGCCTGGCATCGCGACCGACTGGGGCGCGCGGTTCCTGTCGCGCGAGAGCGAGGTGTACGAGCCGCTCAGTTACAACAACGGGGCCGTGTGGCCGTTCCTCAGCGGGTTCGCGACGCTCGCGCTCTACTCGCAGCATCGCCCGGATGCCGGCTGGCAATACCTGGCGGGAACGGCGGACCTCACGTTCCTGGAGCCGCTCGGCTACATCCCGGAGCTGCTGTCCGGCGATCGACTCCGTTCGATCGATCCCGCCGTTCCGCACCAGCTGTTTTCGACGACGGGGTTCATGGCGGGCTTCATGCGCGGCCTGGTGGGGTTGCGGGAGCCGCCGCTCGGCGACAAGGACGGGGCTTTGACGATCGCGCCGCAGTTGCCGGCCGCATGGGATCACCTGCGCATTCGGCGACTCCGCTGGCGCGATGCGATCTTCGACGTGAAGCTCGCGCGCAATGCGCAGGCGATCGAGGCGACCGTGACGAATACCGGACGTCCGCGGCCGCTCGTCGTCACGCTCGCGCTGCCACCGGGCGCGGAGACCGAGCGCGGCGTCACAGAACTGCGATTTGGCCCCGCGGCGGCTCCTGAAACGAAGCGCGTGGCCGTCCGCCCGGGCATCGAGCTCGTGCCGGTGGAGGAACCTCTCCGCATCGGCGATCCCTCGCAGCGGATGCGGATCATCAGCACGAGTTTCGACGGCCATCGGTATGTGGCCCACCTGCAGGGCCTGCGCGGCCGCACCTACACGGTGCGCGCGTCGGTGCCGTTCGCGATCGAGCGCGTGTCGGGCGCCGAGATCACGCGCCAGGACACGGGACCGGTCGAGTTGTCGATCGCGTTCGCCGGCGACCGTGACTGGGTCGCGAAGGACCTGGTCATCGACGTCGGCCGCAGGATCAGACAAGCAGGTTCTAGGGTTCTAGGGTTCCAGGGCGCATTCTTTGATAACGCCCCGCTGACGCGGGGACGGTCTTGACCGAGAAACTTGACTCATTCAGTGCAAGTCTTTCGGGTCAAGACCTCTATCGCTACCGCGTTTCCACCGACCGCGCCAGGGCGAGGTTGACCCACCTGGTGGCCGAGACGCGCGCCCAGCCGTCACGTCCCAGCTCGATGATCGTCAAGTCTTCGCTCTCGCCGTCAGACCAGACCACGCGATACGAGGCGCGTGTCCTCACGAAGTCGTACGGGGCGATCGTGATCGCCGGCAGCCTCGAGACGTCAACGGCTGGCAGCCTTGACACGGTCACGGCTGGCAGTTCCGAGACGGCGACCGTGCCGCGAACGTCGACGATCCCACTTCCCGGCCCCGGCCGCTCGCGGACTGCCTGGCCCGAAATCCCCACCCACGTCAGCGCGGCGACAACGAATATACCCGCAGCGATGGCTGTCGCTCTCATGCACACCTCTCCATGACGCTTGAGACGCCTTCATCCTCTCGCCGGTTGGAAGCGTTTTCGCGGATCTGTTTGGTTTTCTGTTGCGCAGCCCTTTAGGGCTGCCTCTCGCGGTTTGAGCACCGGTCTTGCTCTCCGTTTGAGCATCATGACCATGGCGCGGCAGGCGTTCGGAAAATGCGGGGAAGATCTCGCGGTCGAAGAACTCGAGCGACGCGGGTACGCAATTCTTGAACGGCGCTACCGCACCAGACGTGGCGAAATCGACATCGTGGCGCGGGACGGCGACGTGCTGGTGTTCGTGGAAGTGAAGGCGCGCGCCACGACGGATTTCGGCACGGCCGCCGAGGCGGTCACGGCGCGGAAGCAGCGGCGTCTGGTCTGGATGGCCACCGACTATCTCGCGCGACACTGTCCCGTCTACCCGCAGTGCCGCTTCGACGTGGTCGCGATCGACGGGGTGGGTGAGAGTCAGCAGCTCACGGTCTACACGAACGCCTTCGACGCGTACTGACCATCGCCTTGCCGCTCCGTCACTCCGCGACGGAGACATCCCCCAGGTCCGTCCGATCCAGAATCCGGCCGAGCATCTCGGTCGCCGCGACTGATTCCGCGAGCAGGAGCGCCGCGAAGACCGCCGCCGGAATGAGCGGGCCGCCGAGCGCGAAATATCCGAGCGTGGCCGCCGCAGCGGGGATTGCCAGGGCGACCGCGAGGACGAAAAGCCCGCCATACATCACGATCATCGTGAGGTACTCGAACAGGTGCGGCTCGTCGGCGACGAACGCCAGCAAGCGCTTGGCCAGGACGGGCTCGCGGACAAGGTCATGACCGCCCACGGCGACCGATCCGCTGGTGGGCCGATGGATGCCGGCAATGCACCTCAGCGTGGACGTCTTGCCGGCGCCGTTCGGCCCGAGCAGCCCGAGAATCTCGCCCGGCGCCACCTCGAGCGACAAGTCTTCGACCGCACGCGCGGCGCCGTAGGTCTTGGTGAGGTTCCGAAGGGCAATCATGCTGCCGCATACTGACCGCACCACTGTCGCGGGTCAAGGCGTCCTATCACCTTAGCCGAACCTTAGCCGTGGGCGGACGCGACGCGTCACGCGACGGGAACTAAATGGCGCGGCTGACGTTGCTACAAGAGCACGGGTCCCTTCAGAGGAGGTTGGATGAAGAGTCTGTTCGTGGCACTGGCGTTCGCCGGCTCCGCCGCGCTCGCTGCCGCCCAGCCAGCGGCCACACCGCGCGAGAAGATCGTCGTCACCCCCGCCTGGCTCGCCCAGCACCTGCACGACCGCAACCTCGTAATCCTGCACGTCGGCGAAAAGACGACGTACGAGGCCGGACACATCCCGGGCGCCCGGTTCGTGAGCCTCACCGACGATCTCGCCGGTCTCGCCGGTGGAGACCGCACGGGCAAGGGGCTGTCGCTCGAGATGCTGCCGCCCGACGTGCTGCGCGATCGCCTCACCGCGCTCGGCATTTCGGATTCGTCGCGGGTCATCGTCTACGAATCGGACGACTGGTGGTCGCCCTCCACTCGGGTGGTGTTCACGCTGGATTATGCGGGCCTCGGCGCGGCGTGGCTCGACGGTGGCCTCGCGGCATGGAAGGCCGCGGGCAACCAGACGACCGTGGACGTCCCCGCGGCGCAGACGGGAAAGCTGTCGCCGCTCAAGACCAAGCCCCTCGTCGTGGATGCCGGCTTCGTCGGTCAGCACGCGCACACGCCGAGCTTCGCGATCGTGGATGCGCGTGCGCCGGCGTTCTACGACGGCATTCAGCCGGGAGGCCAGCGCGGTGGTCCGCGGAAGCTCGGCCATATCCCTGGCGCAGTGAGCGCGCCGTTCGACGCTTTCACGGACGCCGAAACGCACCTGAAGTCTCCTGAGGACATCAAGGCGATCTTCGACAAGATCGGTGTCAAGCCTGGCGACACGATCGTCGCCTATTGCCACGTGGGGCAGCAGGCGACGGGCGTGTTGTTCGCGGCGCGCACCCTCGGCCACCCGGTGCTCTTGTACGACGGATCGTTCCAGGACTGGGTGCAACGCGACCTGCCGGTGGAGATCCCGCCGGCGAAGAAGGACAAATGAAGTACTCCGATCCATACCTGGCTGGCATTGCGCTGGGACTGGTGCTGCTGGCGGCGTTCGTGTTCGCCGGCCGCGGTCTCGGCGCGTCGGGCGCCTTTGCGACGACCGCGTCTGGCGCCGTAGCCGCCGTCGCTCCGGACTACGCGAAGGCGCATCCGTACTTCGGGCGCTACGCCGCGCAGCCAGGCGGACCCTGGCGCGATTGGCTCCTGTTCGAGCTGGCGGGCGTGTTCGTCGGCGGCTTCGTGTCGGCCAGACTCGCCGGTCGGTTTAAGAGGACAGTCGAGCGCGGTGCTGGCACGACGGTCCGTTCGCGCCTGCTTCTGGCTGGCGCGGGCGGCTCGGTGATGGGAGTTGGCGCGGCCCTGGCCCGCGGCTGCACGAGCGGCCAGGCGCTCACGGGCGGCGCGCTGCTCAGCGTCGGGAGTTGGGGCTTCATGCTGATGGCGTTCGCCGGCGCGTATGCGGTCGCCCCGGCGCTGAGGCGCGTCTGGCGATGATGGACCTGGCGATCGCGTTCGTCATCGGCGTGGCGTTCGGCGCGGCGCTGGAGCGTGCGGGCCTCGGCAGCGCCCGCAAGCTGGTCGGCCAGTTCTACCTGACCGACCTCACCGTCTTCAAGGTCATGTTCACCGCGATTGTCACCGCCATGCTCGGCACGTTCTGGCTGGCGCGTCTCGGCGTGATCGACCTCTCGCAGGTGTACGTGCCCGAGACGTTCCTTGCGCCGCAGATCGCCGGCGGCCTGGTGTTCGGCGCGGGATTCGCCCTCGCCGGTCTCTGTCCCGGCACGTCCTGCGTCGCGAGCGCGAGCGGCCGGGGCGACGGTCTGGCGGTCGTCGGCGGCATGTTCACCGGTGTGCTCATCACCGGGCTCGCGTTTCCTCTCGTGCGGCAGTTCTACGATGCCGATGGCGGGCGGGTGTGGACGCTGCCGCAACTTCTGCACCTCCCCTACGGGGTCGTCGTTGGCCTCGTGGTGCTGGTCGCGCTGGCCGGTTTCGTGCTGGCCGGCAAGATCGAGCGGCGGGCGCCGAGTACCTTCTGATGCATCGCGCGCTCGCCATCGTCGCCCTCGGTCTTGGCGTCGCGGCAGCCTTGGCCGGTGGCGCATCCCGGCTCTCGCCACGCCGGGCGGCGACCATCGACCTCGCGGCGCTTGCGTCGGCGGTCAGCCGTGAAGCCGATCACGTCACCGCGCTGGATCTCGGCGCCTGGATCAAGGACAGAAAGCCGCGCTTGCGGGTCATCGACGTGCATTCGAAAGAGGAGTTCGATCGGGATCACATTCCAACGGCGGAGCCCATCCCGCTGGAGGCGCTCGTGAATACGCCGTTCTCGCGCGACGAAACGCTCGTGCTGTATTCGGAGGGCGGTGCTCACGCCGCTCAGGGATGGGTGTTCCTGAGGGCCCGCGGGTACGAGCACGTGTACTTCCTGCGCGGTGGCCTCGCAGAGTGGAACGACGAGGTCATGTCCCCGGCGAAGCCGTCGGACATCAGCCGCTACTTTGGCGGCGTGGTGTGGCCTCCCTCGGCCGCACCCGGGACGACGCCGCGGCGCAGGAATGGCTGCTGACCGCGGTAGAATCCCGCGATGCGACTGATCGCGACCGTCAGGGCCCGACGCAGGCGACCGGCGCGCTCGTCGCGTACAAACCTGACGCGGGCGTCGTCGGCGACGACCAGGACGAGCAACGCATCGCCATCGTGGAGGTCGCCGACGCCGCAGGGCTACGAGTTCTGGCATGCGCTGAAGGCGCTCGGCGTGCCCACCGAACTCGTCATCTACGAGAACGAAGGGCACTTCATCGCGAAGGCCGAACACCAGCGCGACATTCTCCGCAGGATGGTCGGATGGTTCGACAAGTACCTGTGAAGCGCCGGGTCAGGCGGTCGCGTGACGCCGTTTCAAAACCTCTTGTAGCGCAGCCCTTCAGGGCTGCTTTCGCGGTTTTGAAGCTATCTCTGAGTTGTTGAAGGGAATTGGAGGCGCCGCCCGGATTTGAACCGGGGATGGAGCTTTTGCAGAGCTCTGCCTTACCACTTGGCGACGGCGCCGCTCGATTGAGGACCCCTTACATTACAGGGGAACGCGGGGTTGCGTCCAGCAGGCCCGTCGATCACGGCTGCTTCGCGGGAGCTGTCGCACGACGTGCACGGACCGGCCGACGGTTGAGCCCGCCCTTCGTGACATACGCGCGGAGGGCGTCGTTCGCCTTCGTCTGCCAGCCAGGCCCCGTCGCCCGGTACGCCTCCACGATCTCACGATCGACTCTCAGACTGACGAGTTCCTTGGTCGGACGCTTCTGTGGGCCGCGCTGGCCGCGATACCGCCGGATCGCTTCGACGGCCTCCGTCGGGAGCGTCTCGACGGCCGGGCGCGCTCGGCGAAAGTCCTCTCCGGTCCATTCCGGATTCTCCGCATCAGGACGACTGGCGTTCTTTCGCATGTCCTCGCTCCTCTCGCCGATTCGCTCGCCTCAGGCTGATCACGCGCACCTTCTGGCCGCGTAGCGTAATAACAGCGGCATGGAGAACGCCATCGATGAGCCCCAGGATCCTGATTCTTCTCTCCCCATAGTCCGCGCGGCTGTCCCCGACGCTGAGCGCCGTTTCGAGGTCGAGGTCCGCGAACCGCTCGAAGCTGATGCGAAGCGCCAGCGTAACGGAGCGCGCGGGAGGGCCCAAAGGGCCCGACGTTTCAAGAAGCGCGGCCGGAATGGAGCCAGCGGCGAAGCGCCGCCGGAAACCGATGGCTCCGGTGCAGGGGTCACCGGGTGCGACATTAGCGCGCGGAGTGGAGCTGGCGGCGGAGCGCCAGCGTAACGGAGCGCGCAGGAGGGCCCAAAGGGCCCGACGTTTCCAAATTGGAGCGGGAAACGGGATTCGAACCCGCGACTTCGACCTTGGCAAGGTCGCACTCTACCACTGAGTTATTCCCGCCTGCCGACCGCACAGACCGGCCACGTTGCCGGCAGTTACGCTCGCTGGAAGCTCCAATCGTACCACACCACATCTGGGCCATCAAGATTACATGGGCAGCCCTGAAGGGCTGCGCTACCGGGTCTGCTTTTCGACGAGCCACGACCACGATCAAACGGGCCCCGAATCCCGGCACAGCTGATGCTTGGTACGTTTACGGCCGGAACGGAAGCGGCGACGAAACGCAGCCGGAGTGAAGGCCGCTTGGCGGGGTGCCCGCCTCCGCCATGGCTACGGCGGGCTGGCACCGCTGCCCGCCAATCCAGAATGGAGGCATCCACCATGCGAGCTCTACGCGTCGTGATCGTTCTCGTCCTCGTCGCCGCCGCGGCCGCCTTCTTCATGGGCTACCGCTGGGACGGCCGCCGCGTCGTCGGCCCGTCCGGACGGCCGGTGGCCACGAGCGGCCGGACCATACCGGACATCGACACACAAAAGATCCGCGAAAGAGGGGCGGAAATCGGCGAGAAGGTGGCGGTCGGCGCCAATCGTGCGGAGAAGGCCGTCGCCGACGGGACGCTGACGGCCAAGATCAAGTCGAAGATGGCGCTCGACGATACCGTGAAGGCCGCCGGCGTCAACGTCGACACGACGAACGGCGTGGTCACGCTGCGCGGAACAGTACACTCCGAGGCCGAACGCACGCGCGCCCTACAGCTCGCGCGCGAAACCACAGGGGTCACCTCCGTTGTCGACAAGCTGACCGTCCGGTAGCTGACACCGTGGCGGCCGAGCTTGCCCGGCTCGCCCGGGGACTGGCGCGGCGGCGCGCGACGGGAGTAGAATCATCGATTGATGGAACGCCCCAAGGTGCTGCTTGTCGTCGAGGACGGCCCCCTGCGCGCGAACTACGAGTGGGTCCTCCGGTTCTGCGGACTCGAGCCCGTGTCCATGAGCGCGCGCGACGCGATGGAGCAGTTGCCGGACGGGACGCTTGCCGCCTGCGTGCTGGCGGATCATCGGCCGCTGAGCGAAGCGCTTTGCTCCAGGCTCCTTGCGGCGGCGATCCCCCTCGTGCGCATCGACCCGTTCATCCGCCACGCCCGCGAGCATCTGCCGTTCGACGTCGTCCTGCCCGCGGTCAGCGAGCCGCGCCAGCTCATCACGGCGATCCGGCACCTCGTTCCCGGCGCCGCGCACCCCGCGTAACGTGTCGGCAGCCCTGAGTAACGTGTCGGCAGCCCTGAAGGGCTGCGCAACAGGGATGGCCTACGAAGCGGTGCCGTAAGCGGCGTTCTTCTTTCCCAACAGCCACTGGTCGAACCAGCCGACGATGTGCTGGAGGCGCTCGATGCGGTGCCAGGGCTTGCCGGAGCGCGAAAGCTCGTGGTTCTCGCCGGGGAAGCGCACCATCACCACGGGCCGCTTCAGGTACTTCAATGCGCGGAAGAGATCCTCGCCGCCGGCCGCCGGCGGCGTGCGGTAGTCCTCGTCGCCCAGGATGAACATCATCGGCGTCTGGATCTTCGCGACGTTCGTGATCGGCGAGCGCGCGGCGAACTCCGCGGGGTCCTCGAACGGCGCCTTGCGGAACCACGTCGGCGTGAAGAGCGTGAAATCGGCGGTGTACCAGAAGTTCGCCCAGTCCGAGATGTCGCGCTGGCTGACCGCCGCCTTGAATCTCGTCGTCTGCCCGACGACCCAGTCGGTCAGCAGGCCGCCGCCGCTCCCGCCGGTCACGCCCATCCGCGCCGGGTCGATGTACTCCTTTTTCAGGATCTCGTCGACGCCCGCCATCAGGTCCTTGTAATCATCGCCCGGATAGCGGAACTGGATGCTGTTGCCGAAGTCCTGCCCGTAGTTCGAGCTGCCTCTCGGGTTGACGTAGAGAACGACGTAGCCCTTCGCGGCCATCCATTGGAATTCGTGCGCGAAGGTGTTGCCGTAGGCCGCGTGCGGTCCGCCGTGAATCTGGAGGATGAGCGGGTGCTTCTTCGACGCGTCGAAGGATGGCGGCTTCAGGATCCAGCCCTGGATCTTCTTACCGTCAAAACTGGAGTACGACATCTCTTCCGGTTCGTTCATCGTCAGGTCGCCGAAGAGCGCGTCGTTGAACTTGGTGAGCGGCTTCATCGCGCCAGAGGCGCTGTCGAGAACGTGCAGGTCACCCACGACGGTCGGAGTCGAGCGGACCAACGCGAATTTCGAGCCGGCCGCATCGGCGGTGTAGGACACGATCTCGTGGCTGCCCTTGGTGACCGGCTCGATACGGCCGGAGGCGACGTTGACACGCACGAAGTTCGCGTCGCCGCGTTCGCCGACCTTCACGAGAACCGAGGCGCCATCGCGGCTCCAGACGGGACCGCCGGGGTGCTGTCCGCGCGGCGCGCGCTGATCGCCGCCGACCCCGCCGTTGATGTCGAAGTCGTAGCCCGCTGTGAGGTTGCGTGGCGCCCCTCCTGTGAGGTCCGCGACCCACAGATCCGACTGGCTGTAGGAGCGTTCGGGATCGCCGTGCAAGGCTCCGGCGAACGCGACGCGCTTTCCATCCGGGGCGATGGCATAGGCGCCAATCGATCCTTCGATGCTCACGACGCGTCGCGGCTCACCGCCGCCACCGGCCGGGACGGAGTACAGGTCGCTGTCGTTCGCGTGGTAGTAGGACTCACGCCGCCGATTGGCCACGAAGTAGACGTCCTTGCCGTCCGCCGACCATTTGTAATTGCCCTCTGAGAACTCACCGGACGTGATCCGTTTCGGCGCGGCCATGTCCGCGGGCCCATCCGGCACCGCAACGGTCCAGATATGCGACGGGCGATCGCGATCGACGAAGCCGCTGCCGGGCACTCCGTTGGCGCGATAGACGGCTTCGGTGATGACCCTCACGTCGGACTCGCGCGGCTTGTCTTCGGGCTTCTTTGCGTCGGCCGCATCCTTCTTGACCATCTCGTCCGGGCGGACCGTTGTCGAGAACGCGATCGTCTTTCCATCTGGAGACCAGGCGGGATTGCCGGCCCCGCGCGGAATGTCGGTGATGGCGCGGCCCTCGCCGCCAGCCATGGACAGGACGTAGATCTGCGAGGGCTGGGGCTTGCCGTCCTTCTCCGGCGATCGCACGAACGCCAGCCGATGGCTGTCGGGGGACCACCGCGGCGCGCTGTCCCGGATCCCCGTCGTCAACTGGCGAGGCGGCTCGCTGCCGTCCGCCTTCGCGATCCAGATGCCGTTCTCGTACTGGTCCTTCTTCTCATCAACGGTCACGCGGACAAAGGCGATCTGCGACCCGTCCGGCGCCATCTGCGGATCGGCGATCCACACGAACTTGAACAGGTCCTTCTCGGTGATCGGGCGCCTGTCCTGAGCGAGCATCCGATCAGGCGAGCCGAAGGGCCTGCCCTGAGCGACGGCAAGGACGACGAGGGAAGCGGCAAACGCGAGAACGAGGCGGCGTGTGTGGCGTGACATCATCTCTGCTCCTCGACGCCCCTGCCCTGAGCGAGCGTTTCACCCAGGCGAGCCGAAGGGGTGATTATACTGTCGTCATGAAACTCAGCCGTGTCGTCGCGCGCGCCGGGAAGCTGTCGCGCCCCTTCCGCGTCACGAACGGACGCCGGTTCCGCCTGACGGACGTCGATCCCGGCGATGCGCTGGACTTCGGCGGCAAGGACAAGTCACGCGCCGTCGAGGAGCTCGCCCAGCAGGTGGAGGCCCTCTCGCAGCTCCAGGAGCGCCTCTATGCGCAGGATCGCTGGGCCCTGCTGGCGGTCATCCAGGCGATGGACGCGGCCGGGAAGGACGGCGCGATCAAGCACGTGATGTCAGGCGTGAACCCGCAGGGCTGCCAGGTCTTTTCATTCAAGGTCCCGAACAGCGAAGAACTCGATCACGATTACCTGTGGCGGTGCGTCCGCTGCCTGCCGGAACGCGGCCGGATCGGTATCTTCAACCGGTCGTACTACGAAGAGGTGCTGGTCGTCCGCGTGCATCCGGAGCTGCTCGAGCGGCAGAAGCTGCCGGCGGCGGTGCGCGGCAGGAATCTGTTTCAGGAACGGTTCGAGGACATCCGGCATTTCGAGCACCACCTGGCGCGCAACGGCACGGCAATCTGCAAGTTCTTCCTCCACATGTCGAAGGAGGAGCAGAAGAAGCGGTTCCTCGCGCGGCTCGAGGAGCCGGAGAAGCAGTGGAAGTTCTCGGCCGTGGACGTGCGGGAACGCAGGTACTGGAACCAGTACATGCATGCGTACGAAGACGCGATCCGCTCGACGGCCACGGCGCACGCGCCCTGGTACGTCGTTCCCGCGGATCACAAATGGTTCACGCGGCTTGTCGTCTCGTCCGCCATTATCGACACGTTGGCCGGACTGGATCTGCGGTATCCGGAGCCACCGCCGAGCGCGAAACGTGAGCTCCAGGCAGCGAAAGAGGAGCTCATGAAACGTAGAACTTAGAACGCCTGTCTTTGTTTAGCGTATAGCGGTGTCTGGCGAATGGTGTCCCGCTGTCACGCTGCACTCGCCGACGGCTTTCATTGCACGAAGACCACAAGGGCACGAAGACGGCATCTCTCTCATGGCTGAGCGTGTCCCGCCGCATCGAGACGCGGCGGGGTCAGGCGGTCGCAACGCAAGGCATCAGGGCGTGGCGGCGACACGGCCTGGCCGAGGCCGTTGGAGCGGACCGACGCGCCGCGCAGCCGGAAAGTGGGCGCGGCGATTGGCACCCCAGCGCGGGTGCCGCGCTGGGGACCCCGCTCCGTTCGCACCGACTTCGTTCCGTGTGATCCGCGTCGCGTCACGCCACCACCGGCGCATCGGTGCGCCTGACGTCTGTGGGCCAAACGCATCCGTAGTCGGTGCGAGAGCGATCGAGTATGAGCCGCGACCACTTTCCCGGTCCGCGGAAGTCGGCCGCCGGCCAGTCCGTGCCGCCGGCGCGCCGTTCGCCAGCCGCGAAGCGAAGACGAACGCCTCACCACCCCGTTTGCGGCAGGCCGGGGGTGATTCGCAGCGCGTTCTGGTAATACAGTTTCTTCAGGATCTGATCCGGCAGCCCCATCCCATAGAGCTTCCAGAACGCGTGGTAGTTGCGGTAGTAATCGAAGTACTCGTCGGTCGTCTCGAACACGCGCCAGTAGTACGGGTATTCGGTTGGCGCGTACGTGTCCTTGCCGAACAGCACGCGATCCTGATATTTCGTGAAGAACGTCGCCGCGGCACGCGGCTGGCGGCCGAACTCGTACAGCACCGCGCCCACTTCCAGGTAGACGTTGGGCATCGTGTCGAGCATGTGGGCCGCGCGGCCGAAGTCGTTGCCATGCCACCCGAAGTGCGCCGCGATGAAGCGCGTCTTCGGGTTGCGGGCGAACAGGCGGTCGCGCTCGCCCATGAGCGTCTCGAACGGTGGGTTTCGATCCGGCGGGTACGCGCGGCCGGGGAAGATCCCGAGCTCGAGCCACCGCTCGTTGTGGTGGTCGATCGGCTCGAAGAACTGTGCCGGGTCCGCCGTGTGGACGAGCACCGGGATGTTCAATTCGGCGCAGAGCTGGAAGATCGGATCGAGAACCGGGTCGTCGAGTTTCAGACGCGAGCCATCGGCCTTCGTGGTCCGCAATCCGAGGTCCTTGAAGATCTTGAGGCCGATCGCACCGTCCTTCACCGCCTGCCGGAGCGCCGCCGTCTCGCGCGCGCTCCACTCGGGAGTGCCGGCGCCGTTCCAGCTCACGTTCGCGAACGCGCGGAACCGATCCTTGTAGGGGCCGTTCCGGATCGTGTCCACATTCTGTCGCAGCGAATCGCCGCTGCCGCCGCTCAGGTTCACCAGAACGCGCAGGTTCAGCGCGTCCATCTCGCCGATGAGCGTCGCCATGTTCTGCGCGGTGGCGCGCTGATGGCTGTGGATGTCGACGACGGGGAATTTCGCCTTGGGGACCAGGTGTTCCTGGGCAACGACCGTCGATTTTGGACGGTAGTCGACAATGCTCGGCGGCGGCGAGTTCGGCGCCTGGCAGCGCAGGTGACGCACCTCGGTCATGCCGGGCGGGCATTCCTGGCCGGGCTGGATCTGCACGCCCTGCCCCTGGCGGCCCTGGCCGGCTTCGTCGCCACCCAGCGGGTTTCGCGCCGTGACGACCGCCGCCAGGATCACTCCCGCGCCAGCCCACCAACGTAGCCTCGATCCGCGCATTGAATGCCTCCCTCCGTCTCGAATGGGCATTCTACCTTCGTATGTGTGCAGTGCGCTGTTCGACCGCCCGTGGCCGCCGCGCTGGCCGGGGCGTCGAGACTCGACAAGAGGATGAGAGGAGGAGAGGCTTGTCACTGGATTGGCTGCACGGGGGCGGACGCGACGGAGCTGAAGCCGGTCTGGCGCGGGCCTTATGGGGCGCAGTTTTCTGAAGCTCTATACGCTGGACGTCGGCATCCGCACCGATCACCTGCTGACGATGGGGATCCGGCTGCCCGACACGAAGTACCCCGCCCCCCGCCTCTCACGGCGGCCGCAGCGACGACGCCGGAATCGCAGGCGAGCGGCCGGGCGGGCGCACCGAACGCCCGCGTGACCTTCTACGATCAGCTCCTGCCGCGCATCACGGCGGTCGCCGGCGTGGAATCCGCGGCCCTGACGACGAGCGTGCCGCCGTTCGCCGCGATGAACGCCGTGCGACGCGAGGTCGGTGTGAGCCGGGTGCTGAAGTCGCTGCTCGTGATTACGCCGACCGATCCCGCCACGTTTGCCGCGATCACCGCGATCCTGACGTCGGTCGCGCTCGCCGCGTGCGTGCTGCCCGCCCGCCGCGCCACGCGCATCGATCCAATCGTCGCGCTGAGAGCAGAGTAGAGTGGCCTGCTCCCACGCTGCGACGGGCCCACGGCTTTTCACGAAGTTCACGAAGGTCACGAAGGACACGAAGGTCACGAAGACTGTCACGACGAAGACCATCAGGTGTCACGCCTCACCGGAAACGTCAGACGCGGCTGGGCCGTCGAGCGCCGGCCGCAGGCCGGCGTTGGCAGGATAAAGGAGACCACAAACACAAACAGCTCCCGATCTAGTGCTGCTTGTGTTTGCGGTCTCCTTTGTCCTGCCCGCGCTTTGCGCGGCTCGACGGCACAGCCTCGTCGTGACTGTCTTCGTGTCCTTCGTGCCCTTCGTGGTCTTCGTGCCTTGAACGCCGTCGGCACGTGCAGCGGGACACGAACCGCCGGACAGCGCGACACGCTGGACAACGACCTACGTTCTACCTTCTGTCTGCCACCCTTGCGGTGTATGGCGGTACTCTCCGGCAGCGGTTTCCACGAATGTCCTCTTCGCGTCGGCCCACGCGAAGCGCCCGACGCTGATACGAGGACGCTCGACGCGCAGCACGTTGAACGACGGCTGCTCCCCGCGGCTCCTGGTCGAGACGGTGCCGGCCTGGACGATGAGCGCCGAGTGCCCCGCGATGCGATAGCGCTCCGCCGAGTGCGTGATGTGGCTGACGTGCAGGTGCCCGGCAAGGAAGAGATCCGCGCCGGCGTCGGCGAGGCGCGCCATCGCCATGTGGGCGCGGCCGAGCAGCCGCTGTTCCCCGACCCCCGGCGGCAGGTCGAACGGATGGTGCGTGACAATGATGCGCAGGCGGGATGTGGGAACGGCCGCGAGCCGCTTGACGATCGTGTCCACCTGGGACCGGCTGATGCGTCCCTCGCCCCAGGCGAACGATCGCGCGGTGTTGACCCCTACGACAATCATCTCGTCGTCGGCATGCATCGGCTCGAGGTTCGTGGTGATATGGCGCTTGTACCGGGCGAGCGGCGTCAGGAAACGCGCGGCGGCGTCCCAGAGCGGCACGTCATGGTTGCCGGGGACGACCAGCACCGGAAGCGCCAGCCGGTCGATGAAGGCCCGCGCGGCGCGAAACTGCGACTCGCGCGCGCGCTGCGTCAGGTCGCCCGAAAGCGCCACGAGATCGGGTCGGATGCCCTGGATGGTCTCCACCAGCGGGTCGACGAGGCCCGGGTCCAGCCGGCCGAAGTGGACGTCGGAAAGGTGGACGATGGTTCGCATTCAGAGTCGTTCTACAGGTTCTACAGGTTCAATGGTGGCGTGAGAACGCGTAATGCTCGCGGGCGGATCCGAAAATTCAGCGGCGGATGCTCCACGGTGATCTCGCCGTCGAGCGCGAGGCTCACGCGCGCGCGCGCGGTCTCGATCGACACCTGGCGCGCGAGGAAGATCTCGAACGCGACATCGCGCGACAGCCGCCGCGTCAGCGCGCGAAGCGGCAACGCGAGGATCTCGAACCGGCCGTAGCGCGGCGCGACGTACACCGACAGCGTGCCGCCGTCGAGCGCCTCCCTCGCCCCGGTCTGCAGGCCTTCTGACTGGTACTTGCCATTGCCGATGACGACGAACGGCGTGCGGCGGACGTACACGTGCCCGTCGATGGTCATCCTGACAGTCATCTGACGATAGCGCCGCCAAGTGCGTACGATCGCGATCGCGAACGCCACCCATTTGCGCCGCCCGCGCCGCTGCTCCGACTCGCGCTCCCAGACCAGGCGCGGATAGATGCCGATGCTCGCGTTGTTGACGAACAGGCGGCCGTTCACCTCGCCGACATCGACCATCCGCACTTCGCCGTGCGCGACCGCGTCCACGGCCTTGTCGAGATCGAGCGGCAGCCCCGCGTCGCGGGCGAAGTGGTTGAGCGTACCGGCCGGCACGACGCCGAAGGTCGCGCCGCCGCGCACGGCTGCCTCCGCCACGGTCGACACGGTCCCGTCGCCGCCAACGGCCACGATGATCCCTCCCGACGCGGCGGCTCGTGCCGCCTCCTCCGCGAGGCGAGGGCCCGCCACACAGGTGATCGTTGCGTCCACACCCGCGGATGCAAACGCGTCGGCAATCGCCTTCGCCGCCTCGCCGCTGCCCGCGGTCTCGTTGACGATCACATGAATCGGCGCCACGGCCGGGGTAGGGTGCACAACACATGCCGGGGTCAGCAGGCAGCTGGCAGCAGGCAGTAGGCAGCAGGCAGTAGGCAGTAGGCAGTAGCCAGTAGGCAGTAGGCAGTAGGCAGCAGGCAGCAGGCAGCTGGCAGTGGATCACACTGTCCCGCTGACAGTTTGACGCTCGACGGACTGCCTGCTGCCTGCCGCCTGCTGCCTGCTGTTCGACAGCTCGACTCACTGCCAGCTGCCTGCTGCCAGCCGCCTGCTGGTCTGCTACATACTGTCTGCTACACCATGCCCACCGACTCTGAGTGGACTGTCAGCGACGACGAGGCGGGGACGCGCCTCGACAAGTTCCTGGCCGCCGCCGGCCGCGCCGGCTCCCGCGCGCGCGCCGCGGCCGCGCTCGAGCGCGGCAAGGTCTTCGTCAACGGCGCCGAAGCTCGGCTGCCCGCGGCGGCTCGCCGCCTCGAGCGCGGCGACGTCGTCCGCATCTGGGAGGACCGGCCTGGATCGTCGAAGCGCCACGCATGGGCCGGCCAGTTCGGCGAGCTCGAGGTAGTGTACGAGGATGACGCGCTGCTGGTCGCGAACAAGCCGCCGGGACTGCTGTCGGTGCCGCTCGAGCGCAAGATGGAGGAGCCGTCCATCTTCGATCAGGTCGTCAATCACTTTCGCTCGCACGGCAAGCGCCGGCCGCTCGTCGTCCACCGCATAGACCAGGACACGTCGGGACTCGTCGTCTTTGCGAAGACTTCCAGGGCGCAGACGGAACTGCGCGAGCAGTTCAAGCGGCGCGAACCCGAGCGCGTGTACTGGGCCGTCGTCTACGGCTGTCCCAATCCGCCAAGCGGCAGGTGGAGCGATTTCCTCGTCTGGGACGAGAAGGCACGCATCCAGAAGGAAACCCACCCGCGCGATCCGAAAGCGGACGAAGCCGTCAGCGAGTACCGCGTGCTGGAAAAGTACGAGGGGTCGTCGCTCGTCGAAATCCGGCTGCACACCGGCCGCCGCAACCAGATCCGCATCCAGGCGCGCCTGCGCGGCCACACGCTCGTCGGCGAGCAGCGGTACGTGTTCGGCCCCGACGTGCTGCGGCCGATCCCGTTCAAGCGGCAGGCGCTGCACGCGATCCGGCTCCGCTTCCGCCATCCCATCACGGGCCGGGACGTGCAGTTCGAAGCGCCATTGCCTCAGGACCTCGCCGACTTGCTGCTTCGGCTGAGGAAGAAGCAACGAAGCGCCAGTCGTGGCTCGTAGCTCGTTGCTCGTGGCTCGTGGCTCGAAAGGAGTCCGCCCTCACGCTGCCAGCTGCCTGCTGGATCGTCGTCAAGGCCCGCGGCCGATCGCTCTTTCGGATATGCTGCTGGCCTCTACCGGTTACGACATGCTCCCAGGCGCGCACAGCGCGCCTGAACCCGGGGGCCCCCGACGCGCGTTCTTCCGCGCGTTGGGGTGGGACGGAGCGGCGCGGGGCGTAGGGGCCCCCGCAAGCGACCGAGCCGGGGTCCGGGGCGGAGCCCCGGTTGAGAATGCGCAGGGTCACCCGCAGAGAATTCCTCGCGGCGCTGAGCGCGGCGGCGGTCACCGGCGCGCACGCGTCGGCCCAGACTGACGGCCGCCGCCTGAAGAACTGGGCGTGGATGCGCGGAGCCGTGCCGCCGCTCGACGAGTGGCGGGGCCAGCTCTCCGCCATGAAGGCGGCCGGCATCGACGCCATCCTCATCACCGGATCGCCCGAGTTCTTCCAGCGCATCATTCCCCCAGCGCGCGCGGAAGGCGTTGACCTCCACGCGTGGTTCCCCACGATGATGCGCGGCGAGAGCGCGCAGGCGCATCCCGAGTGGTACGCGGTCAGCCGCGCCGGCGTCTCGACTGCCGTCAAGCCTCCCTACGTTCCGTATTACAAGTTCATGTGCCCGTCGCGCGACGAGGTGCGGCAGTACCTCGCGGGCGTCGTGCGCGACCTCGCCGGCGTCGAGGGCCTTGTCAGCGTTCACCTCGACTACATCCGGTACCCGGATGTCATCCTGCCCGTCGCCCTCTGGCCGAAGTACAACATCGTCCAGGACAAGGAGTATCCGCCGTACGACTTCTGCTACTGCGACGTGTGTCGCGCGCGCTTCAAGAAGGCGTCGGGCGTCGATCCGACCGAGATTGCGGATCCCGCGGCCAATCGCGCGTGGCTGCAATATCGGTACGACACGATCACCGAAGTGGTGTCCCTCCTTGCGGACGAAGCGCACGCGCGCAGGAAGCTGCTGACGGCGGCGGTGTTCCCGACGCCGGCGATCGCGCGGGCGCTGGTGCGGCAGGACTGGACGAAGTGGAAGGTCGATGCGGTCCTGCCGATGATCTACAACGGCTTCTACAAGGAGGACGTCGCGTGGGTCGAGCGCGCCACGCGCGAAGGCGTGCAGGCGCTCGGTGGGAGAATCCCGCTGTACTCCGGGTTGTACGTGCCGGATCTTCCGCCAGCCGATCTGGCGGAGGCCGCGCGCCGCGCGTTTGCCGGCGGCGCAAGTGGCGTGAGCGTGTTCCAGGGCAATACGCTTACGCTCGAGCATTGGACCGCCCTCTCCGCGGTGCTGCGACCGCAGGAGCGAGGACGATGATGGACATGCGCCGTGTGTGTGCGACCGTCGTGACACTCATTCTCCTCGCGCTTGCGACGGCGCACGCACAACAGGCGCCTCCACTACCGCCGCCCCCGCCACCGCAATCCGGCATGGGGCCACCTGTCACCGAGACGGGCACAGGCGCCATCAGCGGCGTCGTGTCCGACGGCCGCACCGGACGACCGCTCGGCGGCGCGGTCGTGTATCTCGGGATCACCGCCCGTGGTCCCGTCGGCCGCGTCAGCCGCCAGCTCACCGATCGCAAGGGACGGTTCGTGTTTCGCGACCTTCCGCGGTCGGACGCGTACTTCATCAACACCTCGAGATTCGGCTACATCGACGGCGGATACGGCAGGAAGCTGACATCCACTCTGGGTGCGCGCATCGCACTTGCGGACGGCCAGTGGTTCAACGGCGCGAATGTTCCCATGTGGCGTCCTGGCGCCATCAGCGGGACTGTCACCGACGAGCGCGGCGAGCCGGTGATTGGCGTCTACGTGCGCGCGATGGCCAACGTGATGGTTGGCGGTTTGCCGCACCTCGCCGCGGGGCCCCTGGCGACCACAGACGATCGCGGCCGGTATCGGCTTTACGGTCTGGCACCGGGCAGCTACCGTGTCTTCGTTCCCTCGGTGCAGATGACGGTTCCGTCGTCGAGTGTCGTCGGAACGCCTGACGCACTCAATGACGATGCAGCCACGAGCCTTGGCGCGATCCCGTCCCCGGATGGAAGCCGGCTGATCGTCGGCCGCTTCGCCGCGTCCCCGCAGACGCCAGGCACGCGCAGCGTCGCGTACCCGCCGACCTTCTTTCCAGGCACCCGCTCGGCCGCCGACGCGGCGACGATCGATCTCGACAGCAGCGAGGACAGGGATGGTGTGGACGTGCAACTCGAGCTGGTCCCCGCTTCGCGCGTCGCCGGGATAGCGCACGGACCGTCTGATGCCGTCGGTCATCTGCCGATGCGACTCATGGCCGCGGGCATGGAGGAACTGGGTCACGGAAGCGAGACCGCTACGACCGTTACGGCTGCCGACGGCCGATTCGTCTTCCTGAACGTGCCCGACGGAACGTACACGATCCTGGCGAGCCGGGCTGTCAGCCAGTTCAAGACCGGCAGCCCCGCTGGGTCATCCTTCTCGACGCTTCGCCCGGCGGGTGTCGAGATGACGAGCTTCTCGACGGGCGCGGTTCGTGCCGCCACGCCAGGGACGCAGATCGAAACAGTGTCGGGCGGCGACGCGGGTTATTCAGGACGCGCGCAGGTCGCCGTGCGCGGCCGTGACGTGACCGACATATCTGTTCCGTTGAATCCAGGGGTCACGCTGGGCGGGAGAGTCGTCCGCGAGAGTGTGCAACCTGGCACGCCGCCACTGGCTCGAGTCATGGCTCTGCTCAGCGTCGAGCCCGTCGGGTACGGCGGCCCGTCGATGGTGATGGTCGATTTCCCGGCGAACTCCCGTTCGGTGGCCTTCAAAGCCACGGGTCTCGCGCCCGGGTCGTACGTGCTCCGCGGACTTGGCGCCAGCATCGTGAAGTCCGTCGAGTGGAATGGCCGCGATCTTTCCGATGCGCCGCTCGACGCCTCCGCCGGCGGCGACTTCAACGACATCGTCATTACGCTGGCGGCGAAGGCGTCCAGCCTCACGGGCAGCGTGCGTGACGATCGGGGCGCGCCGGTCAGCGCCGGGGCCGTCCTCATTTTCCCGGCGGACGAGAATCAGTGGGCCGGGTACGGCTTTACGCCACGCCGCATCCGGTCCGTCGCTGTCAGCAGTGCGGGCACGTTTCGATCGGCAGACCTGCCGGCGGGCGACTATTACCTGATCGCGGTGGACGAGTCGGAGGCCAACGCCTGGCAGGATCCGAGGTTTCTGCTGGCGGCGCAGCCCCTGGCGACGCGCGTGTCGGTTGACTGGGGCGAGACGAAGACCGAGGACCTGCGGCTCGTGAGGGTGCGATGATGCGGCGCACCTTTGCTGCGATCGCCGCGGTGATGCTGGCTGGCGCTTACATGACCGCGCAGTCGCCGGCACGCGACACCGGCGCATCTCGCGCGGAGGGTTCCGCGATCGTCTCGGGCATCGTCGTCAGCGACGCCCGGGCAGGGCAGCCGGTGCGCCGCGCCATCGTGACGATTCGCGGATCCGGGCTGGCACCGAGCCGCAGCGCCATCACCGATGACGAGGGACGGTTTGCGTTCACGGAACTGCCCAAAGGCCGATTCACGTTGACGGCGGCACGCAGTGGGTACCTGACATCCGAATACGGGGCGCGCCGGCCGGGACGTCCTGGTGTGCCGATCGCGCTTGAAGACGGCCAGACGTCAGCAGGGCTGGTGCTGACGTTGCCGCGCGGCGGCGTCATCACCGGCACCATCACGTCAGGCGACGGGCAGCCAGTGCCCGATATCCAGGTGACCGTGTTCGGCGCCGAGGCGGCGAGCGTGTTCGAAGGAGGTGGAGGACGCGGCGGCGGCGGCACGACGCGTGCGGCTGGCTCGGGCCTGAGCGACGACCGTGGCGTGTATCGCGTTCATGGCCTGCGACCCGGCACGTACATCATCGTTGCGACCCCGCGCGTGACCGGAGTTGGTGAAATGGCGTCGATGCCGGAAGCGGAAATCGACGCCGCGCTTCAGGACCTGCAGCGACGCGGCGCGGGATCGGCATCCGCTCCCGGCTCGACCGCACTGCCCGCGCGCGTCGCGCGTTCCCTCGTCCAGCCTCGAACGTTCGCCTTCGCCCCCGTGTACTTTCCTGGAACGGCTGTCGTGTCGGAAGCGGCGACGGTGGTTCTTGATCTTGGAGAAGAGCGGACCGGCGCGGACATCCAGCTCTCAGCGGTCCCGACCGCGACAATCTCGGGCACCGTCGTCGGCACGGACGGACAGCCAGCCGGGGGGGCTCAACTGTCGCTGACCGTCGGCGGCCCACCGCTGCCTGTCTCTCTGGGCCTGGCAGGGGGTTCACTCGGTACGTCGAGCGCGAAGGACGGCACGTTCACCTACAACACGATGCCGCCGGGTGTGTTGCGGCTCGTCGCGCGCAAGGACAAGCTGTGGGGCGTCGCCGAGGTGACGATGTCAGGCGAGGACATATCGGGCATCACGATCGCGCTGCAGCCCACCCTGACGCTGTCGGGGCAGATCGTATTCGACTCATCGTCGGCCCGGGTGCCGACCATCCTGTCCAGTGTCCGTCTGACCTTGACGCCGGCATCACGGGCGACGACCGCGACGGCCGCGTCACGCCCGGTGCAGCCCGGCGGCGGTTTCGAGATTCCCGGAATCGTTCCCGGGACGTATCGTCTCGACTGCGTGCTGCCGTCCGGGATGGCGTCTGTGTGGACCCTGCGTTCCGCGGTGGTGAAAGGCCGGGACGTGCTCGACGAACCGCTCGAGATGCGTCCGGGCGGCGATGTGAGTGGTGCGGTCCTGACCGTCACGGACCGTCACAACGGACTCTCGGGTGTCGTTCGCGGGACCGGCGCCCAGGTACGGTACTCCGTCATCGTGTTCCCCTCGGACCGCGCCCTGTGGCACCTCCCGTCCCGGCGCGTGCGCCTCTCGGCCGTCGGTAACGACGGGGGGTACTTCGTCGGCGATCTTCCGGCGGGTGAGTATCTGGTCGCGGCGCTGCCCGATGCCGGTGACGAGGATCAGCTCGACGCCGCACGGCTCGAGTCGCTGGCGCGAGACGCGGTCACGCTGAAGATGTCAGAAGGTGCCATGAAGACGCAGGACCTCAGAGCCGGCGCTCGAGAGCAATGACGGTTGCACGGATAATCGCAGCCGTCATCGGCTCGTCGCTGCTGCTGCACGCGCAGGCGCCGCAGCAACCCGACTTCGAAGCGCTCCCGTTCGCGCCGCGCCATGCGATCTGCTACCGCGCCCCATCACCGCTGACGATCGACGGCAAGCTCGACGAGCCGTCCTGGCGCGCCGTGCCGTGGTCGGAGAGCTTCGTGGACATCCAGGGGGACAGCCGCCCGCGTCCGCGCTTCGCTACGCGCATGAAGCTGTTGTGGGACGACGAGTACTTCTATATCGCCGCGGACATGGAGGAGCCCGACGTCTGGGCGACGCTGACCGCGCGCGATTCAGTCATCTTCCGCGACAACGACTTCGAGGTATTCATCGATCCCGACGGCGACACGCACGGGTACTACGAGCTGGAAGTGAACGCGCTGAAGACCGCGTGGGACCTGATGCTGCTGCGGCCGTATCGCGACGGCGGGCCGCCGATCGACGCGTGGGACATCGCGGGCCTGAAGGTCGGCGCCGACGTGCGCGGCACGCTGAATCATCCAGGCGATCTTGATGGCGGCTGGACGGTGGAGCTGGCGATGCCGTGGAAGGTCCTGCGCGAGGCCGCGCCCGAGCAGAAGCCGCCGCGCGCCGGCGATCGCTGGCGCGTGAACTTCTCGCGCGTCGAGTGGCAGGTGGATCCGCGCGACGGCCGGTACGACAAACGCACCGACCGCGCGACGGGGCAGCTCCTGGCCGAGGACAACTGGGTCTGGAGCCCGCAAGGGGCGATCGACATGCACATGCCCGAGCGATGGGGCTTCGTGCAGTTCTCCGCCGCGCCCGCCGGAGCCGGCGACGACGCGTTCGTCGACGATCCGGTCGAGCAGATCAAGTGGGCGCTCCGGCGGCTCTATTACCGCCAGCGCGCGTATCGCACGGCACACGGCGGCCACGCGACGGATCTTGCCGCGCTCGACGCCGGCCGCATCCAGGCCGGAAAAGAGCCATTCCGTCCCGTCATGCAGACGACCGATTCGGGCTACGAAATCAGCGCCCGAAGCGAGAACGGAGCAGTCGTGCACATTCGGGACGATGGGCGAACGTGGACGTCGTCCGAAGCACGCTGAGACGGGCCACGCCTTTTCAGGAAGATCACGAAGGCCACGAAGTTCACGAAGACGATCACGACGAAGATCTTCAGGTGTACCGCCGCACCGGGACGTGTGACGCGGTTGGGCCGTCGAGCGCCGGCCGCATGAGTTCCGTGGCCGGCGATGCAGGACAGCCGGAACCGGCAAACGCAAACAGCTCGGGATCGAATGCTGCTTGCGTTTGCGGGTTCCGACTGTCCTTGCCGCGCTGCGCGCGGCTCGACGGTCCAGCCTCGTCGTGACGGTCTGCGTGTCCTTTGTGCCCTTCGTGTGCTTCGTGCGATCAAGCCGTCGGCGCGTGCAGCTGGACCGTGGGACATCTTGACGCCTGAACAATGCGGAGGGCGGTCGCACGGTCTTCGCGCCCGCGTGAACTAAGATATTCCTCCATGCCATCATCCGATCTCGCAAACCTCGAATTCACTCGCGACGAAATGCGCGAGCTGTCCACCGCGACGGTCGCGCGTGTGATCGATCACATCGTGTCGCTTCCCGCGCAGCCCTCGTGCGGCGATGTCCGCGCTGAAGATCTCTGCCGCAGCCTGCGCGAGCCCGCGCCAGACGCACCGGCGGAGATGAGCGGCCTGCTCGATCGCCTGTTCGACGAGTGGATCCCTCGATCCTTCAACGCGCCGGGCCCCGGCTATCTCGCCTTCATTCCCGGCGGAGGCCTGTTCCCCGCGGCGCTGGCCGATTTCATCTCGGACACGACGAACCGGTACACCGGAGTGTGGCAGGCGGCGCCGGCGCTCGTGCAGCTCGAGGCCAACGCGCTCGACTGGCTGCGCGACTGGATGGAATTCCCGCCAACCACGCGCGGGCTGTTCACGACCGGCGGATCGATGGCGAACTTCAATGCCATTCTCTGCGCGCGGGAGCGCTGCCTCGGGCGCGACGTGCGGCCCGGCGTCATGTACACCTCGACGCAGGCGCATCATTCGATCGCCAAGTCGGCGAAGCTGGCGGGCGTCTTCTCCGACCGCGTGCGGAACGTCAGCGTCGATCGCGAGTTCCGGATGCGGCTGGACGAGCTGGCCGCGGCAGTGGATGCCGATCGCCGTGCGGGCCTGAAGCCGTTTCTCGTTGTCTCCTCGGCGGGAACGACCAATACCGGCGCCGTGGATCCGCTGAACGAGATCGCGGACTTCTGCGCGCGCGAGCGCCTCTGGCACCACGTGGACGGCGCGTATGGCGCGTTCTTCCATGCCGTGCCCCGGCTGCGGCCGCTCCTCGCCGGCCTTCCACGCGCTGACTCGCTGACGCTCGATCCCCACAAGGGCCTCTTCCTTCCGTACGGTACCGGCGCCCTGCTCGTACGCGATGGAGCGGCGCTGCGCGCGGCGCACGACGTGCCCCACGCCGGCTACCTTCCGGACGTGCCAGCGGACGACGCCTTCTACGATCCGAGCCTGCACGGTCCGGATCTTTCGCGCGGGTTCCCGGGCCTGCGGGTGTGGCTCTCGGTGAAGCTGTTCGGCGCCGCGAAGCTGCGGGCGGCGATTGCCGAGAAGCGCGACCTTGCGGTGGACGCCGCCGCCCGCATCGCGCGCGTTCCCGGCATCGTCATGGACGCGCCGCCGCAGTTATCGCTGTTCGCGTTTCACCTGACGTGGCCGGGCGCCACGCTGGACGACGAGAACGCCGCGACGCGCACGCTGCTGGATCGCGTGACCGCGCGCGGCCGCGTCATGCTGACCGGCTGCACCGTGGACGGACGCTTCCTCGGCCGCGTCTGCATCGTCAGCTTCCGCACGCGGCAGGATCGCATGGACAATTGCGTGGACGATGTGGCGGCGGAGGCCGCGGAGATTCTCGCCGTCAGCAGCGCAGGAACCAGCGGTCGATGACCATCCGCGCGACGCGCGGCGTGGAGAGGAGCGCCCGGCCGATCGCTGCCGGCGCACGCGCGCGCAGCCGCGCGCCCAGGCCGTCCGCGGGTCTCTTCATTCCTACTGCGTCGGCGTAGGGCAGCAGATTGTCTTTCGTATACCGCCCGCGGGCGTTGACGATCGCGCGGGCGGCCATCAACCCTGACTCGACCGCCGGTCCGATCCCTTCGCCGCTCTCACGATAGGCGAGCCCGGCCGCGTCTCCAATCAGCAGCACCTGGTCGTCAACGGGAGGACCGGGGGCCGCCCCCGCGAGCAGATACGCATGACCGTGCCACGTGCGCCAGTCAACCGCGGAGGCCGGCACTCTGCCCGAGCGTTCGAGAAAGGCGGCGAATGCCTTCACATGTTGGTCGAAGCCGTCGCGCACGCGGCGGCCGATGCCGACGTTCAGGTAGCCCCCCTTTCGCACGCACCAGCCGTAGCCGTCAAGATCGCGCGAGAAAAAGAGCTCCGCGGTGTCGCCATCGATTGCGCAGCGCTCGCCCTGAGGCATGCGCAGCTCCGCCTCCCGCGCGACGACGAGCCCGCCGTTCACCGTGCCGCGCATCCGCCTGGCAACGGGACAGAAGTGTCCGGCGGCCCCGACGACGAGCTTCGCGCGGATGTTCTCGTTGGCGATCCACGCCTCGCCGTCACGACGAAGCCCGGCGAGCGGCGTGCCCTCGATGACGCGCGCATTCGAGCGCCGCAGCAGGAAGGCGTCGAACTCCGTTCGCCGGATCCCGTAGCTGACAGGACCGGGATATCGGGTCTCGACGGCTGCGCCGCCGACCACCGAAGTGCGGAACGCGTGGAGCGGCTGAAGCACCCTTCCGTCAGCGCCATAGTCGGACGGCGTCAGCTCGAGCGCGGTGAACACAGCCGGGGTGACCCAGCCGGCGCAGACCTTGTCGCGGGGGAACCGCGCGCGGTCGAGCACGATGACGTCCGCGCCCTCGCGGCCGAGCGCCCACGCGCAGGTCGAACCGGCGGGGCCTCCGCCCACGATGAGGACGTCGCACGTTGGCATCGATCAGACCGTTGGCGCGGAACGCGGCCGGCGCGCGGGACGTCCAAGGTCCGCGACTCGGCCCCCGGCCGGTGCGAAGACGACCTGGAACAACTGCATCCACCCGGTCGCGAATGCCGCCTCGGATCCGGCCAGGTAGAGTCGCCACGCGCGGTAGAACGCCTCTCCGAACCGCTGGCGGACCGCGTCGTGCGCCGCCTCGAAGCGGCCGCGCCAGTGCTCGAGCGTGCGGGCATAGTGGAGCCGCAGGTTCTCGACATCGATGACCGACAGGTCGGCGGGTTCCAGGACGCTCGCCATCACCTCGGCAATCGTGGGTGGATACGCCCCCGGGAAGATGCGGCGCCGGATCCACGCGTTCAACAGACGCGGATGATCGCGGCCGATGAAGTGGAGCAGCCCGCGTCCGGTGTCCGGCCGCAGCGAGCGCCGCAGGACGCGCCCGAGGGCCATGTAGTTGCGGCGCCCGACGTGCTCGAGCATGCCGACCGAGACGAACGCGTCGAACTGCCCGGTGATGTTCCGGTAGTCGTCTTCGACGAACGTCACCCGCCCGTCCAGTCCTTCACGGCTCGCGCGGCCGCGAGCGTATTGGATCTGCTCGTGCGAAATATTGAATGCGGTCACGCCGACGCCATAGTGCCGCGCCATGTGCAGCGACAGCGCGCCCCAGCCGCACCCGGCCTCGACGACGCGCTCGCCCGGCCGCAGCCGGAGCTTACGGCAGACGAGGTCGAGCTTCGTCGCCTGCGCCTCCTCGAGCGACGCGTCGCGGCGCGGATAGTACGCGCACGTGTAGACAAGTTCCGGGTCCAGCCACGTCGCGTAGAAGTCGTTGCCGAGATCGTAATGGTGGTGGACGTTGCGGCGCGCGCTCACGAAACCGTTCGACGGGGTGGCCCACAAGGCAAACTTCTGACGCCACGAGGGTTGCGACGGACGCCTCAGGCCGGAGAGCCCACGCATGACGCCCTCCAGATCGCCGAGGATCTCGACCCGTTGCGACATGTAGCATTCGCCGAAATAGAGGTCCGGGTCCACGATCAACCCGATTAGCGCGCGGCGGTCGCGTACCACGAGCACGCCGATCGGAGACTCCACCGACGGGGACGCCCACCCGTTCCAGAGCTCCAGTCGGATGCGCGCCGGGGCAATCGTCTCCGCCAGGCGGCAGGCAAGCCACCGGTCCATCGGATGAAGCTGCACACTGGTAATGACGGGCAGGGGGCGGAAGGAAACAGCCATGCGTGCCATGGTGCCCTCTCGTGTACTGTGGAGTGACGGTCCTTACGCTGATTCTACTTGCAAACAGATTGCCGGTGAAGCCGCGGAGGCAGGAGGCTGACGACCAGCGTCGTGCGCGGCGCGCAGTCGCCCGCCTTGAGCTGGATGCAGTTCGCGCGGTTGGGCGGCGCCCTTCGGGACGAAGATCGGCGTGCGCGACGGCGTCGGCTACGTTGACCTGTCATTGAAGCCAGCCAGTCGTCCGTGAGGGGGACCGCTAGGTCAGTCCGTCCTCCCGATGCCACCTGTAGCCGGTGCGCTGCTCGGCATCGGCGGCCTTGAGCAGCCGCATCGTGCGTTTCTTCCGCGTGGCGGCGCACGCGACGAGCAGCATGTTGAGCAGCGCCATGGGAGCGACGTAGGAGACCCCGTACAGCGTGGTCTCGATCGGCACGACGAAGCACTCCTGCGCGAACCGCGCGAGCGGTGACAAGTGCGTATCGGTGATCGCGACGCAGTACGCGCCTTTCGCGTGCGCCTGCTGGAGGCCGTCGACCGTCTGCCGGAGGCCGCGGCGGAAGGTGATCCCGATCACCACGTCTGACTTGCCGAGTCCGCGTACGGCGTGCACGACTTCGCCGGGCCGCGTGCAGGCCTGTGCGGGGAGGTCGATCACCGCCAGGTTGTACTGGAGAAACGTGACGAGGACGGCGGCGACGTCGCCGCCGAGCAGCACGATCCGACGCGCCGCGTACAACCGGCGCGCGACTGCTTCCACGCGCGCCACGTCGATCGTCTGCCGCAGAGCCAGAATGTTGGCCGAATCGCGCGAGAGCGACCGGCGAAGCTGGTCCGCGATCCCCTTCCGCGCCGGCCGGGCCTGCATCGGATCGAGCTGCGTGGCCTGGGCGAGCGCCAGCTCGTGCAGGTACGTGCGGAATTCGCCGTAGCCGTCGAAGCCCATGGATCGGATCGCGCGCAGCACGGTCATTGCGTCCGAGTCCAGGGCGTCGGCGAGCTTGCGGATGCTCAGCAGCACGTAGTTGCGCGGATCGGCCAGGACCGGGCGGACGAGCTCCCGCCGCCTCGGGTTCAGCCGCCGCACCAGCTCTGAAGGCAGCTTCGAAATCGGCGCCCTGCGGCCGTCGTTCATACCGTTCCTCCCGTGAAATCGCCCCGCCAGTCTACCGCCATGGGCGGCATCCCGCCGCCGCGCGGCGCCGGAGTTGACAGCGACGGAAAGCCGTGTCTAAGATCCGCGTCCATGCGACGTCCGTAACACAAGCCGCCTGAGGTTGTGACAATTGTAACAAACCGATGGCGCTGCGGCGTCGCCGTCAACGGTGCTCGCGCTTACGAGGGAGGATCACATGGCCCATCAGTTCCGGGCCGGCCGCATCGTTGCGTGCCTGCTCTTCGCCGTCGCTGCGCTCCTCGACCCGCTTCCCGCGGCTACACAGACGACCACCGCAACCCTGGAAGGGGTTGTCCACGACGCCAACCGGGCCGTCGTGCCCGGCGTGTCGATTACGCTTCGGGAGGAGCGGACCGGATTCGTGCGCACGGCGACGACCGACCGCTCCGGTGCGTACTCCGTGACCTACGTGCCGGCCGGCACCTACGTGTTGACGATGGAGCTCGCCGGCTTCAAGACGGTCAAACGCGAGGGGCTGCGGTTCGAGGTGGGCCAGCAGATGACGCTTGACGTCACCCTCGATGTTGCCAGCCTGGCCGAGTCCGTCGTGGTCCGGGGGGAGGCTCCGCTCGTCGAGACGACCAAGAGCACGCTCGACAAGGTCATCGGCCGCGAGCAGATCGACGATCTGCCGCTCGCCGGCCGGCAGGCAGCGTCGCTGGCGCTCCTCGCTCCCGGCGTCGTCCCGCGCGGCGGCACCGAGGAGCCGGTCACCGCTGACGGACAGCCGAGAGGCAGCAGCGAGGCGCTCGTGGACGGCGTCAGCAACGAGGGGATGGCCACGAATTCGATTCGAGCCAACGCGCCGCCCGACGCCATCCAGGAATTCCAGGTCCTGACGACGCAGTATGCCGCCGAGTTCGGCAACGCCAGCGGCATCATCCTGAACACGCTCACTCGGTCGGGCACGAACGATCCGCACGGCAGGGTGTATTACTTTCATCGAGATCAAGGGCTCGACGCACGCAACGCGTTGGCGAAGTCGAAGGCGAGCTTCGAGCAGAAGCAGGGCGGCGGCTGGTTCGGCGGTCCCGTCGTGAAAGACCGCACGCACTACTTCTTCGCGTACGAGGGCACGCGGCGCGTCACCATCGCGACCGTCACGTCGCCCGCCGGTCCCGGCGATTTCGAGCAGCCGTTCGACAACAACCAGGTGCTGGCCAAGGTCACGCACCAGCTCAACGGCCGCAACACACTGACCAATCGCATCAGTCTCGACCGTCCGTTCGCGCACAACGGCGGCGTCGGAGGCCTCAACCTCAACGAGGTCGGCTACGAGAATCTCACGAGGGACCTCTCGTACGTCGGGAGCCTCGCCTCGATCCTGTCGAACCGCGCGCTCAACGAGCTTCGCGTCCAGGTTTCCAACACACGGGTCCGGATCGACACGAAGCACCCGGATGCGTACACGATCAACCGGCCCACGTCGGTCAGCGGCAAGCAGGCGAACGTGCCGCAGGCGTTCCCTGAGAAGCGCGTTCAGGTGGTCGAGAACTTCTCCTACGAGCTCGGAGCGCACCGGCTGAAGTTCGGCGTGGACGCCAGCCACGTGACGCTCAACGGCTACGTCTATCAGTACAATCCCGGGCTGTTCGTTTTCACCACCGACGCGCCGTACGATCCGGCGAACCCGGCGACCTATCCGGCACTGGCCTACGTGAACCAGGGCGATCCGCACTTCGCGTATTCGGCGACCGGCGTCTCGGCCTTCGCGCAGGATGCGTGGCATTTGACCCACAGGCTCACGCTGAACCTCGGCGTCCGCTACGACGGGTGGTCGATGAAAGGCCTCGATCTCCAGAAGGGGAACTTCGCGCCGCGGCTTGGTTTCGCCTGGGATCCGCTCGGCACGAACAAGACCGTCATCCGCGGCGGGTTCGGCAGCTTCTACAGCAACACGATGTTCAACACCGCCCTGCTCGCCAACTGGCTGGCCACGCAGCGGATCGTCATCATCGCCAGCCCCGGGTATCCGAATCCGCTCAGCGGCGGCGTCCAGGCCGGTTCGGTGGTCAGCGTCTACGTCGCGCAGCCGAACGAGCCGCTGCCGCGTGCCTACAACACGACGTTCGGCGTGCAGCGGGAGCTCTGGCCGGGCTTTTCGGTCAGCGCGGACTACGTGAACGCGAATGGACGCAAGCTCGTACGGATCGTCCAGACGAATCCGGTCACGCCGCCGGCCTTCACTCGTCCCGATCCGGCAAAGGGATCCGTCCAGATGCTCGAATCGAGCGGCTACAGCAACTACGACGGGCTCCTGGTGGGCGTGACCAAGCGCTTCCGGCGTGGAACGATTGGCAGCGCGTACACGCTGTCGAGCTACAAGAACACGAACGACGCCGAGAACGGGGCGTACTACCAGGATGATGCGACCCCGAACGACGCGTACGGATACGGCGCGCAGGACCAGCGCCACCGGCTCGTCGTGCACGGAACCGTGAATCTGCCGCTGGATTTCCAGTTTGCCGGCATTCTTGCCGCGCGCAGCGGGACGCCGTTCAACATCACGACAGGCAAGGACAACAACAAGAACGGCACCGTGAACGACCGGCCCAATCTGGTGGGCGGCGCCGAGGTCGGCACATCGGACATGAGGGAGCGCACCAGCTTCGTCGATCCCGGAGCGAGAGGCGGCAACCTCCCGCGCAACGCGGGACGCGGTCCGAGCGCATGGACGCTCGACGCGAGGATCGCCAAGCGCTTCGCGGTCGGGCGGACGCATGCCGAGCTGCTCGTCGAGGCGTTCAACCTGACGAACAACGTGAACTTCGGCAACCCCGTCGGAAGCCTGGCGTCGTCGTCGTTCGGACGCTCGGCCTCGGCCGGCGACGCGCGGCAGGTGCAGCTCGGGTTCCGGTTTGAATTCTGACGAGTCGCCGCGCCTGAAAGACCGCAGCGACTCACGGGGGAGGGTATGGACAGAAAGGTAACGCGTCTTGCCGTCAGCCATCTACTGTGCGGGCTGCTGGGAACGCTGGTCCTGGCGGGTCCGGCGGAGGCTGACAGCACGCGGCTGCTGCGCCGTCCGGCGGTGAGCCGCGACCTCGTCGCGTTCGGCTACGGCGGGGATATCTGGGTGGTGTCGCGAAACGGCGGACAGGCGCGCCGGTTGACGTCCACTCCTGGATTCGAGACCGATCCGCACTTTTCTCCCGACGGCTCGAAGGTGGCCTTCACGGCGACCGTCGCGGGGAACACGGACGTGTACGTCGTGCCGGCGGCCGGAGGCGAGCCGCTCCGGCTGACATTTCATCCCGCTGTCGATTGCGTCCGCGGGTGGACGCCGGACGGCCGCCGCGTGCTCTTCGCGTCGAGCCGCGGCACGCTGCCCACACCCGGCGCGAACTCGTACTTCCGGCTGTGGACCGTGGCGCTCGACGGCAGTGTGCCTGATGCGCTGCCGATCCCGCGGGCGTTCGCGGGAACCTACTCTCCGGACGGGAAGCGTGTCGCGTACGAAGAGATCGCCACCGCGATGTTCGCTGCCGACTGGGCCCAGAACCAGGCCAGCCAGTGGCGGCACCATCGAGGAGGGCGCACGCATCCGATCCGGCTCTTGAGCCTTGCCGACTCGTCGGCGGAGAAGCTCCCGTGGGCCAACAGCAACGACTCCGATCCAATCTGGATCGGCGACACGGTGTACTTCCTGTCCGACCGCTCGTTCACGACGAACCTGTTCGCCTACCGGATCGGTACGAAGCAGGTCACGCAACTCACGAAGCACGACGACTTCGACATCATGAGCGCGTCGGGCGGGCCCGACGCCGTCGTCTACGAGCAGGCTGGCTACATTCATCTCGTTGACGCGAAGACCGGCCAGTCCCGCCAGCTCTCGATCGACGTCTCCGGAGACTTCCCGTGGGCGCGCCCTCAGCACAAGAAGGTCGCGAACATGGTCCGCGCCGCGACACTCTCGCCGACGGGCGTGCGCGCCGCTTTGGAGGCTCGCGGAGAGATCTTCACCGTGCCGGCGGAGAAAGGGCAGTTCCGCAACCTGACCCAGAGTCCCGGCGTGCATGATCGCAGCCCGGTGTGGTCGCCCGACGGCACCGAGATCGCCTGGCTGTCGGACGCGAGTGGAGAGTACCAGCTCATGATCGGCGATCAGACGGGCACCGCGAAGCCGCGGGCCATCGCGCTGCCGGGGCAGGGGTTCTTCGCGGCGCCCGTCTGGTCGCCGGATGGCAAGCGGCTGCTGCTCGACGACAACCATCTGCACCTGTGGGCGATCGAGCTGGCAACCGGGGCCGCGACGAAGATCGACACCGACACCTACGACGATCCCGGGCGCGGGTTCGACGCCGTGTGGTCGCCCGACTCGCGCTGGGTGGCGTACTCGAAGAGCCTTGACAGCCACCTGCGCGCGATCTTCGTCTACTCGCTGGCGGATCAGAAGACGCGCCAGCTCACCGACGGCCTGTCGGACGCGACCAATCCGGCGTTCGATGCCGGCGGCAAGTACCTGTACTTCCTCTCGAGCACGAATTACGCGCTGCGCACCGGCTGGCTGGAGATGACATCGGTGGATCGGCCGGTGACGCGCTCGATCTACCTGGTTGTACTGAGCGCGAGCGAGCCATCGCCGTTCCTGCCGGAGACAGGCGACGAGCCAGGCGTGCCGGAAGCGGGCGCTGCCCCGGCCTCCAAGCCCGCGGGCGGGGCGCAGCCGTCCGGGCCGCCCGCCGTTCGAATCGATTTCGAACAAATCGGCCAGCGCATCCTCGCGCTTGGCGTGCCGGCCGCGGACTACAGCGTGTTGATGGCAGGCGCGCCTGGCACCATTTACTACCTCGAGCCGCCGAGACCCGCCGCGACGGCAGGCATGCAGCCGCCGCCCGTTCTTCAGCGTTATGTCGTCAGGGAGCGCCGGGCTGCGCCGTTCCTGGAGGGGATACGCTCCTACGCGCTCTCGGCCGACAAGAAGAAGCTGCTCTACCGCGCCGACGGCAACCGGTGGGGCGTCGTGGCGACAGACCGTCCGGCGAAAGTCGGCGATGGGCCGCTCGACGTCGCGCGGATCGAGATGTGGGTGGATCCGCATGCCGAGTGGGCGCAGATCTTCCGCGAGACGTGGCGAATCGAGCGGGACTTTTTCTACGACGCCGGGATGCACGGCGCGGACTGGCCGGCAATCTACAAGAAGTACGAGCCGATGCTGCCGTACGTGCAGCATCGGGCGGACCTCGGGTACCTGATTGCATCGGTCGGCGGCGAGCTGTCGGTCGGGCACTCATATCTGACCGGCGCTGGCGACGAGCCGGGAGCCGAACCCGTGTCGGTCGGCCTCCTGGGCGCCGATTTCGAGGTGGAGAACGGGCGCTACCGCATCAAACGCATCTACACGGGCGAGAACTGGAACCCGGAGCTCCAGGCGCCGCTCAGCGCGCCCGGCGTCCAGGTGCACGAGGGAGACTACCTCCTCGAAGTGAACGGGCGCCCGCTCGTGCCGCCTGCAAACCTGTACCGGTTCTTCGAGGCGACTGCCGGACGGCAGACGCTCATTCGCGTGAGCGATAAGCCGTCACTCGAGGGCTCGAGGCTGGTGACCGTGGTGCCGGTCGCCAGCGACGAAGGCCTGCGGACCCGCGCCTGGATCGAGGGGAACCGGCGACTGGTGGACAAGCTGTCGGGAGGCCGGCTCGCCTACGTGTGGCTGCCGAACACCGGCGGTCCTGGATACACGGCGTTCAACCGATACTTCTACGCGCAGCAGGACAAGGACGGCGCGGTCATCGACGAACGCTACAACCAGGGCGGCATGGTCGCCGACTACATCGTCAACGAGCTCGATCGCAAGCTGATGGGGTACTTCGCGCGCCGCGACGGGAAGCCGTCGCCTTCGCCCACCGCGGGCATTTACGGTCCGAAGGTGATGGTGATCAACGAGTCGGCGGGCTCAGGCGGGGACGCGCTTCCGTACTACTTCAAGCTGCGGAAGATCGGACCGCTCGTCGGCACGCGCACCTGGGGCGGGCTCGTCGGCACGCTCACGATTCCACCGACGATCGACGGCGGCGGGATTACGGCGCCAAGTCTTGCCTTCTACGATCTGAACGGGAAGTGGGCGGTCGAGAACGAAGGGGTCGCACCCGACATCGAAGTCGAGAACACGCCCGCGGCCGTGATGGCGGGGCACGATCCGCAGCTCGAGCGCGCGGTGCAGGAGGCGATGAAGCTGCTCGAGCAGCAGCCGACGCACCGCGTCCCGCGGCCTGCGCCGCCGAACCGTGTGTCGCCGACCCAGAAGGTCCCGAAGAAGTAACCGGAGGCACGGATGCGGATCGTGCGGAAACCATCGCAACGGGCGCGGCTCGTGCCGTCGGTCCTGGCGCTGGCATGTCTCGCCGTCGCGCCCGGCGGTTCACGGCAGACCGCTGCGCCGCTGACGGCCTCCGAGGTGATGATTCCGATGCGCGACGGCGTTCGGTTGCACACGCAGGTGTACGTGCCGAAGCCGGCCGGCGCGCCCCTTCCATTCATTCTCCTTCGAACTCCCTACGGCATCGGCTCGTCGCCCAACCCGGAACGCATCGCCGCCTCGCTGTCTTACCTGCTGTCGGACGGCTACATCATCGTGATGCAGGACATCCGGGGCCGGTTCAAGTCGGAAGGCGCGTTTGTCATGCTGCGGCAGCCGCGCGACCGGCGGGATTCGAAGGCGATCGACGAGAGCACCGACACCTACGACACGATTGCCTGGCTGCTCTCGAACGTGCCGGGCAACAACGGGCGCGTCGGCATTGCCGGTACGAGCTATGGCGCCTGGCTCGCGGTCATGGGCATGCTGGATCCGCATCCCGCACTGAAAGCCGTCGTCGAGCAGGCCTCGCCCGCCGACATGTGGATCGGCGACGACTTCCACCACAACGGCGCGTTTCGCTTGAGTTACGGCCTGGAGTACGCGTACCGCATGGAGTCGTCGAAAGAGATTGCCGATCCCTCGACGATCATCGATCGATACGACACCTACCTGTGGTACCTCGATCTGGGCGGGCTCGCCCGCGTCAACCCGAAGTACTTCCATGGAAAGATCCCCACGTGGAACGACTTTGCCGCGCATCCCGACTACGACGCATTCTGGAAGCGGCAGGCGTTCGCGCCGTGGCTCACCGCGGTGACCGTGCCGACGCTGAATGTCGCCGGCTGGTGGGACCAGGAGGATTTCTACGGGCCGCTGAAGATCTACGATCTGCTCGAGCGCCACGACGCCGCGCACCAGAACTTCCTCGTCGTGGGGCCGTGGAACCACGGCGGGTGGTCGGCCGGCGAAGGGCGCAAGCTCGGACGCGTCGATTTCGGGAGCGCGACGGCGACCTACTACCGCCAGGAGATCCTGGCGCCTTTCTTCGCCCACTTCCTGAAAGACAAAGGGCAGGCGCCGTTGAGCGAAGCGCTGACGTTCCGGACCGGCGCGAACGAGTGGGTGCGGCATGACGCGTGGCCGCCCGTACGCGACGTGACTCCACGCCGCCTGTACTTCAGGGAGCGGGGACAGCTTGCCTTCGATCCTCCGCCGGCATTACCGGGCCCGGCGTTCGATACCTACATCTCCGATCCGGCAAGTCCCGTCCCGTATCGGCAGCGCCCGATCAGGCTGGGCGTCGGATGGCCGGCGTGGCTGGTCGAGGACCAGCGGTTTGTCGATCACCGGCCGGACGTGCTCACGTGGTCCACCGAGGCGCTGACGAAGGACCTCGTCGTTTCGGGTAAGGTCGCCGCCAACCTCTTCGCGTCCACAACCGGAACCGACAGCGACTGGATCGTGAAACTGATAGACGGGTACCCCGACCGGTACGCGGCGGATCCCGAGATGGGCGGCTACCAGCTGATGATTGCCGGAGACGTCGTCAGGGGACGCTATCACCGCAGCTTCGAGAAGCCCGCGCCGCTTGTGCCAGGCGCGGTCGTCCACTACGAGATCGCGTTTCCCGGTAACGACCACGTCTTTCGGGCGGGGCACCGCGTGATGGTGCAGGTCCAGAGCACCTGGTTCCCGCTGATCGATCGCAACCCGCAACAGTTCGTCAGAAACATCTTCGCCGCGCGCGACTCGGATTTCCGGCGCGCGACGCAGCGCGTGTTCCGTTCGGGCCGGAACGCGTCGTTCATCGCGCTGCCGGTGGCTGGCGGTCGTGAGTAGTACCGACTCTTCACGCGCACTCTTCGAGCGAGCCCTGCGGGTTCTGCCGGCCGGCGTGTCGTACGCGATCCGGGATATCGCGCCGTACCCCTTCTACGTCGCGCGTGCAAGCGGCTGCCGCCTGACGGACGTCGACGGCAACCTCTACACCGACTACTGGTCCGGGCACGGCGCGCTCGTGCTCGGCCACGCCCCATCGTCCGTGGTTGCAGCCGTCAGCCGACAGATCGAGAAAGGCTCGCACTACGGGTTCTCGCATGCCCTGGAGGTGGAGCTCGCTGAACTGGTGACGGCGATGGTGCCGGGAGCGGAACTGGTTCGGTACACCAATTCGGGGACTGAGGCCAACATGTACGCCGTCGGCCTCGCCCGCGCGTATACGGGCCGCACCCGGATCGCGAAGATGGAGGGCGGCTGGCATGGCGGCTACGATCCGCTGCGCAAGGCGGTGCACGCGCCGTTCGACGAGCTCGAGGCAGGCATCGATCCGGCGGCGGTCGCGAATACCGTCGTTCTGCCGTTCAACGATCTCGAAGCCGCGTCGGCGGCGATCCGCGAGGGGACGCTCGCCTGTGTGGTCGTGGAGCCGGTGCTCGGCGCGGCCGGCATCATTCCGTCCGACTGTGGGTATCTCGCCGGACTGAAGGCGCTCTGCGACAGGCACGGCACGCTCCTCATCTTCGACGAGGTGATCACGGGCTTCCGGCTCGCGCGTGGCGGCGCGCAGGAGCTCTACGGCGTCACGCCGGACATCACGATCCTCGGCAAGATCGTCGGAGGCGGGTTTCCGGTCGGCGCGTTGTGCGGCAGACGTGAGGTGCTGGAACGCCTCGACCACCGCCGATTCCCCGACAGGCGCGCGCAGGCTTTCCACGGCGGTACCTTCGCCGCCAACCCCGTCACGATGGCTGCCGGCATTGCGACGCTGATGGCGCTCGAGGATGGGAGCATCCATCGCCGCCTCGATCGGCTGGGAGAGCTCGCGCGCACGGGCATCGCACGGATCTTCGAATCTTCCGGCCTCGATGTCGCGGTCACCGGCATCGGGTCGATCTTCGGCATTCATTTCCGAAGGGGAGCGCCGCGGAACGCACGCGAGGCGTCGGAAGCCGATGCGAGTCTCGCCCGCGGGTATCACCAGGCTATGCTGGCGCGCGGGATTGCGTATCTTACGCCGGCCGTCCCGCACCTCTTCCTCAACGCGGCGCACACCGAGGAGGATCTGGCGGATTTCCTGGCCGCGACAGAGGCATTCAGCCACGGTGTCCAGGGCATGGCGTGCGGGTATTCCAGGCCGGCCTCGGCGGGCCGCTGAGCGGGCAGGAACCTTCGGGAGCCCCTTTCTCGTAGTTCCTCCGTATGCAGGCCCTCATCCAGGATTTACGCATCGCTGTACGTGTTCTCCTGAAGGACCGCAGCTTCACCATCGCCACGCTGTTGACGCTCGCGCTCTGCATCGCCGCCAACACGGCGATGTTCAGCGTTCTCCGATCCGTGGTGCTGAAGCCGCTGCCGTTCCCGGCCTCGGAACGGGTCGTCCTCGTCTACAACAGCTACCCGAACGCCGGCGCGCCGCGAGCGAGCTGCGGGGTGCCCGACTACTTCGATCGCCTGCGCGCCGTGCCCGCGCTCGACGTCCAGGCGATCTACCGCAGGGAGGGCGTCACCTACGGGAATGAGACCGGTGCGGAGCGGCTCGTGAGCCTCCGCGCGACGCCATCCTTCTTTCGTCTCGTGCAGGTGCATCCAGAAGTCGGCCGCGTTTTCACCGACGACGATGGCGAGATCGGACGGGAGTCCAAGGCCGTGCTCAGCCACACTCTGGCGCAGCGCGCCTTCGGGAGCAGCGGGCAGGCCGTGGGGCGTGCCATCCGCCTGAACGGGAGGTCTTACGACGTGGTCGGCGTCATGCCGGCCGGCTTCACGTTCCTTCAGAACGACATCGACATCTACCTGCCAGCCGCGTTCGCGCCGGAGGACAAGTCCGACGTTCGCCGCCACAGCAACAATTGGCAGATGATCGGGCGGCTCGCGCCGGGCGCGGCGCTGCCGCAGGTCCGCCAGCAGGTGGACGCGCTCAACGCCGCCAACGATCAACGCTTCCCCGAGTTCCATCAGGTCCTCGAGGACGCCCGGTTCCACACCGTCGCCGTCATGCTGCACGACGACGTCGTCCGCGAGGTCAGGAACGTGCTGTACCTGCTGTGGGCCGGCGTCCTGTTCGTGCTGCTCATCGGCTGCGTCAACGTCACGAACCTCATGATGGTGCGCACCAGCAGCCGCACGAGGGAGCTGGCGACGCGGCACGCCATCGGCGCGAGGCCCGGCCGGCTCGCGCGTCAGCTCTTGACAGAGACCATGCTGCTGGCGATCGCGGGCGGCGCGCTCGGCTTCCTGGCGGGGTGGTGGGTCTTGAAGTCACTCAACGCGATGAACCTGGAGGACCTTCCGCGCGGATACGAGATCGGGCTGGACGCGCCCGCGGTCGCGATGATCAGCGCATTGACGCTGGCCGTCGGCATCATCATCGGCATTGCGCCGCTCGTGCGGCTGTGGAGCATGAATCTCAGCCAGGAGCTGCGCGAGGACAGCCGCGGCGGGACGAGCGGACGACGTGCGAATTTCGTCCGGCGCGCGCTGGCAACGGCGCAGGTCGCGGTGGCGCTGCTGCTGCTCGTCGGCGCGGGACTGCTCTTTGCCAGCTTCCGGGCGGTGGTGCGCCTCGATTACGGCTTCCAGCCGTCGGACGTGATGACGGCCACCGTCAACCTGCCCGCGGCGTCGTACAGGGACGACGCGGCGCTCGTCGCGTTCGAGCAGCGCACGCTCAAGGCGATCCGCGGGATTCCGGGCGTCGTGTCGGCCGGCGCGACGAACGCGCTGCCGTTCGGGGGCAACTTCAACAGCGACGTCATCCTCGCCGAGGGCTACACGATGAAGCCGGGCGAATCGCTCATCGCGCCGCTCGACATCATCGCGGCGTCCGGGTATTTCGAGGCGATGCGGATCCCGGTCCTGCGCGGCCGCGTGTTCGACGCCCGCGACACGGCGACGGCACCACGCGTCGTGGTCATCGACGAGCGGCTCGCGCGCAAGTTCTGGCCCGACCGCGATGCGGTCGGCCGGCGCCTGTATACGCCGAGCGATCTCAAGGACATCACGAAGATCACGCCGAAGACGCGGTTCTTCACGGTCATCGGCGTCGTGAAGGAGGTGCGGCAGATCGATCCCCGCGCGGATTTCACGCCGGTCGGCACGTTCTACTATCCGTACGACCAGAACCCGGCGCGGGGCCTCTCGTTCACCGTCAGGACGGCGGCGCCGTCCGGATCGATCGTGAACGACGTCAGGCGCGCGGTGGCGGCGATCGATCCGGAAGTGCCGGTGTACCACCCGCGGACGATGCAGGACCTGATCAATCGCGCGCTCGTCGGCAGGCGTTTGCCCATGCTGGTCGCGATGGCGTTCGGGGCGATCGCGCTGATCCTCTCGGCCGTCGGCATCTACGGCGTGCTGGCGTACAGCGTGAGTCAACGCCAGCGCGAGATGGGCGTGCGGATGGCGCTCGGAGGATCCGGAGGCGCGGTGTTCCGGCTGGTGCTCGGCGACGGGCTGAAGGTGATTGGCGGGGGGCTCGCGCTCGGCCTCGCCGGGTCGTTCGTCGTGGGACGGCTGATGCGCGCACAATTGTTCGAGGTCACGCCGATGAACCCGGCGGTCCTTGGAATCATGACGCTGACGCTGTCGGCCGTCGCCCTGCTCGCCGTGGCCATCCCGGCGCTGAGGGCGAGCCGGATCAATCCCGTTGAGGCGCTGATGAGGTAGGCGGGATCCGTTTCAGCCACTTGCCGATCTCGCCGTCGAGCGCGCCGTCGGTGCCGGGCCCCCAGCCCTCCTTCGTCGTCCGCACGATCCCCTCGTGGTCCAGCACGATGTAGGTAGGGATGGGTCTGACGCCGAACAACTGCGCGATGCGGCCGCCCCGGTCCCAGTACTGCGGCCATGTCATCCTGTTCTCATCGATGTACTGCCGCCATGGTGACTCCTCGCGATCGAGGCTGATGGCGACGAGCGCGAACGGGCGGTCGCCGTACTTCTTGTAGAGGCGCGTGAGACCCGGCGTCGCCAGCTTGCAGGGGCCGCACCACGATGCCCAGAAATCCAGGAGGACGACCTTGCCCTTCAGATCCTCCAGGGCGAGGCGCTGCTGGTCGAGGGTGACGATCGCGAAATCCGGCGCGTAGCGCTCGCGCGCGCGCCGGGGGTTCTCGATCATGCGTTCCGCCTCGGCGGCGTGCGGCGCGCGAGGCGCCGCCGCGAGGAACGCCTTCAGTTCGGGGAGGCCCTCCTCGTCACGCGCCTGACGGAGCAGCGCGACGCCGAGATTGAATCGCGCGATGGCGAGCGTCTCGTCGAGGGCCAGCGCCGCGCGGAATTCCGCTTCGGCCTCCTTCAGCCGCTTGTCGTTCCCGTTCTGGCTCTGCGCGAACAACGACGCCCCGCGCTGGTTGCGATATACCGCCTCGCGGAGCGGATCGCCGCTGGTGTTCTCGAGCGCGTCGGCCCAACTGTCGGCGGCGCTCTTGTAGGCGCCCATCGCGTCGTAGACGCGCGCCATCCCAGCGTACGCTTCCGCTGAGGTCTTGTTGTGCAGCGAGCTGGCCTTTTTGTACGCCTTCAGCGCATCCTCGTACTTGCGGCTTCGGAGCGCGGCGTCTCCCTTCTTCATCTGGGCGACGTACTCGTCCGGGTTCTGATCCTGGCGAGCGGCGGCGGCGGGTGGGGCAGCAGTCCAGGCGAGCAACAGCACGAGCAAGATAGCTTGCATGAGCGCTCCTGTTGATAGGGGCGAGTATACTGCGCGCATGATCAGAATGGGATTGGGAATCGCCGCCGCTGCTGTCGTGCTTCAGGCGCCTGCGCCGCCGCCGCCCGTCATCTCAACCCCGGCCGGGTCGGCCGCTGTCGAGCAGACGACCGCCGGCTCGCGCCCGGCGGCGACGCTCGTCGAGAGCTTCGACGGACTCGGCGTCGGATTCGAAGGGCCGCAAGGCACGTCCTCCGTCCGCCAGCCCTCCGACAACACACTCGGCGTGGGCCCCAATCACGTCGTCCAGATCGTGAACTCGCGGATGGCGATCTTCACGAAGAAGGGCAAGCAGTTCGACACGACGGGCAAAGTCCTCTATGGACCGGTGCCGACCAACAACATCTTCAAGGGATTCGGCGGCGAGTGCGAGGCGAAGAACAACGGCGACGCCGTGGTGCGCTACGACCAGCTCGCCGATCGCTGGCTGATCGTGATGCCGATCTTCTCGCGCGGACCCGTTCGTCCAGACCAGCCGCCCGACTGGAAGGGTGGCGAACCCGCGCACGTCAGTCCACCCGGTCGCGCACCCGATCGGCTTGCGCAGCTCTTTCAGCCGCCGCCTCCTCCACCACCCGTCCCCGGCACGCCTCCCGCCGGGCGCGGAGCACCGGGCCAGCGCGGACGGGCGCCGCAGGGGCCGCAAGGTCCGTACTCGATGTGCTCCGCGGTCAGCGCCGGTCCGGATCCGTTCGGCGCGTACTACCGCTATGAATTCCTGCGGCCGTTATTTCCTGACTATCCGCGTCCCGCCGTCTGGCCGGACGGCTACTACATTCCGACCAGCACGAGCGACAACCGCATCTCGGAAAAGGTCGCCACGCAGAAGCACGCCTGCGTCCTCGATCGCGCGAAGATGCTGAAAGGGGAGCCGGCCACCGAGCAGTGCATCGTCGTGGAAAACGTGAACTTCCTGAACAACGCGGACCTTGACGGCAGGGCGCTGCCGCCTGCCGGCGCGCCCAACATCATGCTGGCGGCCGGCGGCACGCAGCTCGATAAGAAGTTCGAGGACGACGCGATCGACGCGTGGCAGTTCCATGTGGACTGGAAGGATCCCGCGAAGACGCGGGTGACCGGCCCGCAGAAGATTGCGGTCGCGCCGTATCACTACCTCTGCGACGGCCAGTTGACCAACTGCGTGCCGCAGCCCGGCACCGATCGCCGCCTCGACGCGCAGGGCGACAAGATCATGGCGCGCGTCGTGTACCGGAAGGTCGGCGGCCACGAATCGGTGGTCGCCGTCCACTCCGTCAACACGACGGCCGGCGCGGGCGGCGTCCGCTGGTACGAGCTGCGTCTGGAGGGCAAGGCGCGCGAGCTGACGGTGCATCAGCAGGGCACCTACGCACCGGACGGCAGGTTCCGATGGATGGGGAGCCCGGCGATCGATCGGCTGGGCAACATCGGCATCGGGTACTCCTTCGGCGGCCCGAGCGACTTTCCAGGGCAACGGTTTGCCGGGCGGCTTGCATCCGATCCGAAGGGACAGTTGACGCTGAAGGAAACGGTCCTCGTCGAAGGACAAGCGGCGCAGACGCCGATGCGCTGGGAGGACTACACGCAGACGGCGATCGATCCGAGCGACGACTGCACGATCTGGTACGTCGGGGACTACATAAAGACGGGCGCGACTGCCTACTCGACGCGGATCGGCGCGTTCAGGCTGCCCGGCTGCCCGGGCGCGCGCTGAGGCCGGCGGCCGGCCGTTGACGGCCGCCAGATGGTCATCTAAAATGACCAACATGCCGAAACGCGCCGAACGCTACGTCAACATCGCCGAGGCCAAGGCCCGGTTGTCAGAGCTGGTGGACAAGGCGGCGCAGGGCGACGAGATCCTCATCGCGCGGGATCACAAGCCTGTCGCAAGGCTGGTGCCGGTCGGGCGGGCGGACGGTCCACGCGTGCCCGGATCCGCGAAGGGGCAGGTCTGGATCGGCCCCGACTTCGATGACATCCCGCCGGATTTCAGTGACTACACCAAGTGAGGCTGCTGCTCGACACGCACGCGTTCCTCTGGTGGGTCGAAGGCAGCCCCACCCTGGGCCGGCGGGCGCGCGCCGCGGTGTCGGATGCCGAAAACGAGGTGCTCTTCAGCATCGCCAGTTGCTGGGAGCTTGCGATCGAGCTCGGTCTCGGTAAGCTCCGGCTCATTCGGCCCCTGGACCGGTTCATTTCCGACCAGCTCAGGCTCAACGGGTTCTCCCTGCTCGACGTCGAACTCGAGCATGTCGTTCGAGTTGTCGATCTCCCGTTCCATCATCGCGACCCATTCGATCGCCTCCTGGCGGCCCAGGCTCTCGAAGAGGACCTCACGGTTGTCTCCGCCGACCGCGTTTTCCGAAAGTACGGGGTGGCCCTCGTCTGGTGACCGAAGCGGCTGCTCGAATCGGGTAGACTCTCAGCATGCCGCGCACCATCGCCGTCACTTTTGCCGTTGCCGCAGGTCTCGTGCTCGCAAGCCACGCACAGCCGCGGCCGTCGATTGCCGACATCAAGACCACGCCCGAATCGACCGGCTTCAAGTCCACCTCCACCTATGACGACGTCGTGAAGTTCATGACGGCGGTGAACGAGGCGTCGCCGAACATCTTCTACACGACCTACGGCACGACGTTCGAAGGACGGGCGATGCCGATGGCCGTCGTCGGGACCGGCCTCAAGGGCACGAGCGCCGCGGCCGTGAAGGCGACCGGCAAGCTGCGCGTGCACATCCAGGGGAATATCCACGCCGGCGAAGTCGAAGGGAAAGAGGCCGCGTTGATGCTGCTCCGCGACTTCGCGTCGGGGAAGCACGCCGACTGGCTCCAGTCGACGGTGCTCCTGATCACCCCCATCTTCAACGCGGACGGCAACGAGAAGTTCTCGCTGACGAACAGGCGGGGGCAGAACGGCCCGATCAACGGCATGGGCACGCGGCCCAACGCGCAGGGGCTGAACCTGAACCGGGATTTCATGAAGATGGACACGCCGGAAGCGAAGGCGTTCGTCAAGCTGTGGGTCGATTACGATCCGCAGGTCGGCTTCGACCTGCATACCTCAGACGGCTCGTATCACGCGTATTACCTGACCTACTCGCCGCCGCTCAATCCGAACACCAGCGACACGATCATGGCCATGATGAAGGAGGAGTGGTTTCCCTTCGTCACGAAGACGATCAAGGCGAAGCACGGCTGGGACACCTTCTATTACGGCAACGCCGGGGTGCCGGGTGGACGAGGAGGACGAGGCCGCGGCGCCCCTCCTGCGGCCGGCGCCGCACCGCCGGCGGCTCCGACGGCACCTGCCGCGCCGCAGACGCCGCCCGTCCGCGCGTGGTCCACGTTCGAGCACGTGCCGCGCTTCCACAATAACTACGTCGGCCTGCGCAACCGCTTCGCGCTGCTCAGCGAGGCGTACTCGTACGCCACCTTCGAAGACCGCATCAGGGCGACCAGCTACTTCCTCGAGGAGGCGCTGACCTTCGCGCATCAGAACGCCGCCCGCCTCAAGCAGGCCGTCGCGGCGGCCGACCGGCAGCGCATCACCGGCACGCCCCAGGCGACCAGCGCGAAGATGAAGCGCGGCGGCATGGTGGAGATCCTGATGGGAGAGGTCGAGCCCGAAACCAACCCGAACAACGGCGCGGTCATGAATCGCCGCAAGGACGTCGTCCATCCCGAGCAGATGATCGACATGATGTGGTTCGAGCCGGTGGCGACGGAGATCGTGCCGCAGGAGTACTACGTTCCCGAGGACGCGGCGAAAGCGCTCGAACTGCTCAGGGCGCATGGCATCGAGATGCGCCAACTGCGTCAGCCGGTGAAGGGGCTCGAACAGTTCACGATCGCCGCGAACAACGCCGGGCAGAATTCCGAGGGACACGCGACGCGGCGCCTCGAAGGCGAGTGGGACGCCGCGCCGGATGCGTCCGCGCCCCGCGGCGCCTTCGCCGTCCCCATGACGCAGCCCCTCGCGCGGCTCGCGTTCTATCTGCTCGAGCCCATGTCGGACGACGGGCTGGTGAACTGGAACGCGCTCGATGAGCAGTTGAAAGAGGCGAAGACGTATCCGATTCTGAGAAAGAAATGAAACGAGGGCTGTGATATAACCGCACCCGCCGGGCCCTCCAAAGCGGTCCGCTCTTCCTCTTACTTCGCGCGCAATTGAACAGGTCCGGCTGAAGCCGGACGCGACGGGAGAAACACACATGCGCCGCACTCTTTGGCTCTCGCTCATCGCTCTGACGACCGGCGCGCTTGCGATGCCGCACGCGCAGGCCCCCACGACACCCGTGTCGAGACAGACGTCTTCGACACGGCAGACGCCACCGCCGCCGCCTGTCGCCCGCGTGGTGCGGCGGTCCGCGCCGATGCTGCCTTCCGTCGATCCGAAACTGTTCGCCGGGCTGCAGTACCGGCTGGTCGGGCCGTCGCGCGGCGGCCGGGTGACCACCGTCACGGGCGTACCGTCGCAGCCGAAGACCTTCTACATGGGTGTCGCCAGCGGCGGACTCTTCCGGACGACCGACGGCGGCGTCACCTGGACGCCGATCGGCGACGGCAAGATCCCGCTCGGGTCGATGGGCTCGATCGCGGTGGCTGACTCCGATCCAAACATCGTTTATGTCGGCACCGGCTCCGACGGCGTCCGCAGCAACGTGTCCACCGGGCGCGGGGTCTACAAGACCACGAACGGCGGCGACACCTGGCAGTTCATCGGTCTCTACAACGCAGGTCAGATAGGCGCCGTCCGCATTCACCCCACCAATCCGAACATCGTCTGGGTGGCGGCCAACGGCGACGCGTTCAAGCGCAACGACGAGCGGGGGGTCTTCAAGACCGACGACGGCGGCAAGACGTGGCGCAAGGTGTTATTCGTCAACGACGGCGTCGGCGCGATGGACGTCGAGCTCCAGCCGGGCAACCCGAACGTCGTCTATGCCTGGATGTCGCGCCTCGAACGGAAGCCGTGGACGATCATCAGCGGCTCGAAGGATGGCGGGTTCTACAAGAGCACCGATGCCGGCGAGCATTTCACGAAGATCGCGGCCGGTCTGCCGGGCGACCTGATCGGTAAAGGCAACCTTGCGGTGACCAACGCGAAACCGGATCGCGTGTACGCGCTCGTCGAGGCGCTGCCCGGCGGCGGATTCTATCGCTCGGATGACGCGGGGCAGACCTGGGCGCTGATGAACTCGCAGGGGTCGCTCGTCCAGCGGCCGTTCTATTACACGACGCTCGGCGCCGATCCGACCAACGCGGACGTCGTGTACGCCGGCGCGGAGGGCTTCTTCAAGTCCATCGACGGCGGGAAGACGTTCACGTCGCTTCGGACGCCGCACGGCGACAACCACGACATCTGGATCAACCCGAAGGACGGGAAGACCATGATCCAGTCGAACGACGGCGGCGCGAACGTCTCGTTCGACGGTGGCGCCACGTGGTCGTTGCAGATGAACCAGCCCACCTCCGAAATCTACGGCGTGTGGCTCGACGGCCAGTTCCCCTACAAACTGTACGGCGCGCAGCAGGACAGCAGCACGCTCATCATCACGAGCCAGGCGCAGCCGTTCAACCGCGACGACTGGCGCAACGGGCCGGGCTGCGAGACCGGGCCGATCATCCCGCATCCGAAGAACCCGGACATCGTCTACGGGTCCTGCAAGGGGCAGTACTCGGTGATGAACCTGAAGACGGGTCAGTCGAAGAACTACTGGATCGGCGCGCAGTCGCTGTACGGGAACCCGGGGCGGGATCTCATCTACCGCATGCAGCGCGTGTCGCCGATGGCGTTGTCGCCGCACGACCCCGAGGTTCTCTATTACGGCTCGCAGTACCTGCACCGCACGCGCGACAAGGGCGTGACGTGGGAGAAGCTCTCACCCGACCTGACCGCGAATCCGGATTGCTGCCAGGGGGCCAGCGGCGAGCCGATCACGCGCGACGTCACCGGCGAAGAGTTCTACAGCACGCTCTACGCCATCACCGAGTCCACGCTGGAGACCGGCGTGATCTGGACCGGCTCGAACGACGGACCGTTCCATGTCACGCGCGACAACGGGAAGACCTGGACGAACATCACGCCGAAGGACCTCGAGCCGGGCGGCCGCGTGCAGTGGATAGAAGCGTCGCCGCATCGCCGCGGCTCCGCCTACTACGCCGTGTATCGCTACCTGCTCGGCGATTACCAGCCGTACATCTACAAGACGGACGACTACGGGAAAACCTGGAAGCGGCTGACCGACGGCAAGAACGGCATCCCGGCCGACACGCCCACGCGCGTGGTCCGCGAGGATCCCGATCGCGAAGGGCTGCTGTATGCCGGCACGGAATTCGGGATGTACATCTCGTTCGACAACGGCGCCGACTGGCAGTCCTTCCAGCTCAATCTGCCGAACGTGCCGATCACCGACATCAAGGTCCACCGGAAGGATCTGGTGGTGTCCACGCAAGGGCGCGCGTTCTGGATCCTCGACAACGTCAGCGCGCTGCACCAGATCACGGCGCAGACCTCCGCGTCCGACGTCCAGTTGTACAAGCCGCGCGACGGATACCGCACGACAGTGAGCGCGCTCGGACCGATGATCGAGTACTACGTGCCGTCCGCGCCGAGCGGCCCGGTGACGATCGAGATTCTCGACGCGGCGGGGACGGTGGTGACCTCCTACAACAGCGACGCGCCGGCGCTCGGCGGCGGCCGCGGGCGCGGCGGGCGCGGCGGCGGCGGCGATCCCGACGATCCGGACGCGCCGCAGGGATTCGGGCGCGGCCGCGGCAATGCGAACGCGAACCGCGTGACGAAGAACGCCGGCGTCAACCGGTTCATCTGGGACGTGCGGCATCAGTCCGGCCTCGCCTTGCCCCCCGGTTCCTACCAGGCGCGCTTGAAGGTGGGCGCGACGACGAAGACCGAACCGTTCAGCGTCCGGATCGATCCCAACGTCGCCGCCGAAGGCACGACGGTGGCCGATCTCAAGGAGCAGTTCGCGCACAACATGCGCGCGCGCGACCTCGTCGCCCAGGTCAACGAGGTGGTAAGACGTGTCCGCGACGCGCAGACGAAGCTCCGCGGGGCGGCCGGCGCCGACGCCGACAAGGCGCGCCAGGTGGACGCGATCGCGGCGAAGCTCCTGACGGAGCCGGTGCGCTACGGCAAGCCGGGCCTCCAGGCGCACATCACCTATCTTGCCGGCATGACCGCGAGAGCCGACCAGAAGATCGGCCGCGACGCGATCGAGCGATACACCACGTTGAAGAAGGAGCTCGACACGATCAAGGCGGAACTCGACCGGCTCCTCGGGCCATCCACAGAGGTGCGCTAGGCCGTTATGCGATGCCTTGCGAGAACTCTGTTGTCAGTACTGCATAACGGCGGCGCGCACGGCGCGCCCGCGAGCCGGGGCCCCCGACGCGCGTTCTTTGCGCGTTGGGGTGGAAGGGAGCGGCGCGGGGCGGAGGGGTCCCCGCGAGCGACCGAGCCGGGGTCCGGGGCGGAGCCCCGGTCTAGGATGAGACGGTGGGGTGTTGCGTTATCGCTGCTGATTGGCGGCACTCTGGCGGCGCAGCCGCCGGCCGGGCAGGCGCCGGCTGCACCCGCGGTGGCGCCGGTGCAGCAGGCGCCGCCCGCGCCGGTCACCATCCGCGCCGGGGTCGTCCTCGATGGCCGCGGCAATCTCGCGCGTGACGTCGTCCTGCGGATCGAGAACGGGAAGATCGCGCGGATTGGCCGCGCGGTCGGAAAGGCCACCTACGATCTGAGCGGGATGACGCTGATGCCGGGGTGGATCGATACGCACGTCCACATCGGCTGGCACTTCGGGAAAGACGGCCGGATGGACAACCGCGGAGAAACGCCCGCCGAGCAGGCGCTCTACGGCGCCGAGAATGCCTATCAGACGCTCGTGAACGGATTCACCACGGTGCAGAGCGCCGGCTCGCCCTCGGACGTGGAGCTGAAGAACGCGATCAACCGGGGCCTCCTCCCGGGGCCGCGCATCCTGACGTCGATCCGCCAGATCAACGAGCGCACCGGCGGCACCAACCGTCAGCCGGCGACGCCCGACCAGTTGCGCGACGCGGTCCGCAAGGCCGCGGCGGACGGGGCGGACCTCATCAAGCTCTTTGCGTCAGCGAGCATCCGCGACGGCGGGACGCAGACGATGAGCGACGAGCAGTTGCAGGCGGCGTGCGGGGAGGCGAACGGCGTGCACCTGCGGACGCTGGTCCACGCGCACAGCGCCGAGTCGATCAAGGCGGCGGTCCTCGCCGGGTGCACGCAGATCGAGCACGGGACCTTCGCCACAGACGAGGTGTTGACCCTCATGGCGGAGAAAGGCACGTTCTTCGATCCGAACGTCGGCCTCGTGCTCCAGAACTACCTCGAGAACAAGCCGCGCTTCCTCGGCATCGGCAACTACAACGAGGAGGGTTTCGCCCACATGGAGAAGGCGATCCCTGTCGTGCTCGAGATGTTCAAGCGGGCGTTGAAGGTCAAGGGGCTGAAGATCGTGTTCGGCACGGACGCGGTCGCCGGGGCGCACGGCCGCAACGTCGAGGAGGCCATCGTGCGGGTGCAGAATGGCGGCCAGGCGCCGGTCGACGCGATTTCGTCGATGACCTCCATCGCCGCGGCTTCGCTGCGCATGGGAGACCGGATCGGCACGATCGAGCCCGGCCGGGAAGCGGACCTCGTCGCGGTCACGGGCAATCCGTTGACGGACATCACCGCGCTCCGGCACGTCGCGTTCGTGATGAAGGGCGGAAGGGCCATCAGGTGATCGCATGAAACGGCTGCTTGTCGCTCTTGCGGCGGTGTCGCTCGCGATGGAGACGGCGCCGGCCGCGCAGGGGCCGCAGGCGCCCTCGCGCGACACCGTCACCGTGTTGAAGCCGGCGCGCGTATTCGATGGCGACTCCATGCACGAGGGGTGGGCGGTGCGCGTGCGGGGGGATCGGATTGACGCGGCCGGTCCCGCCGCCGGCGTGGCGTCTCCGGGCGCCACTGTCGTCGAGATGCCGGGGACGACGCTGCTGCCGGGGCTCATCGAAGGGCATTCGCACGTGCTCCTGCACCCGTACAACGAGACGCCGTGGAACGACCAGGTGGCGCGAGAGTCGCTCGGCGTGCGCACCTCGCGCGCGGTGAACCATCTGCGCGCGACGCTGATGGCGGGCTTCACGCTCGTCCGCGACCTCGGCACCGAAGGTGCGGGCTACGCCGATGCCGAGCTGCAACAAGCCGTCGACCAGGGGATCGTCCCCGGCCCGCGGATGCTGGTCTCGACCCGGGCCATCGTCGCCACCGGCAGCTACGGCCCGAAGGGCTTCTCGCTCGAATGGCGTGTGCCGCAGGGCGCGGAAGAGGCTGACGGCGCCGATCTCGTCCGTGTCGTCCGCGACCAGATTGGACACGGCGCCGACTGGATCAAGGTGTACTCGGACTATCGCTGGGGGGCCCACGGCGAGGCTGCGCCGACCTTCTCGCTCGACGAACTGAAGCTGATCGTCGATACCGCGCGCAGCAGCGGCCGTCCTGTGTCCGCGCACTCGAGCACGCCTGAAGGCATGCGCCGCTCGGTACTCGCGGGCGTCGAGACGATCGAGCACGGCGACAGCGGCACGCCGGAGATCTTCAAGCTGATGGCGGAGAGGAACGTCGCGCTCTGCGCGACGCTGGCCGCCGGCGACGCAACGAGCCAGTACGCCGGGTGGAAGAAGGGGCAGGCGCCCGAGCCCGCCGGCATCACGCGCAAGCGCGCCAGCTTCAAGGCGGCGCTCGACGCCGGCGTCACGATCCTGAGCGGCAGCGACGTCGGCGTGTTCACGCACGGCGACAGCGCGCGCGAGATCGAGATGATGGTGGACTACGGCATGCCGCCGGTGGCCGCGCTGAAGAGCGCGACGTCACTCGCCGCGCGCGTGCTCCACATGGAGAACCGGATCGGCCAGGTCAAGGAAGGGCTGCTCGCCGATCTCATCGCGGTTGAGGGCGATCCCACACGAGATATCCACGCGTTGAGAAACGTGCGATTCGTGATGAAAGGCGGCACGGTCTACAAGAGCCCACAGAGGTGACGGAGAAGCGGAGACGGCTTACACGGAGCCACGGAGCACACGGGGACGCACGGAGCTAGGCAGACGTCGGTGGTGGCCCGTCTGGCGCCGGCCGTGTCGATCCCCCGGCCGGCGTTAGAAGTGGTCTGAGATCCACAAACGCAAACACGCGGACGATCAGGGCGTGCTTGCGTTTGCGGATCTCAGGCCACTTCATCGCGCATCGCGCGGCCAGACGGGCCACCCTCCGCGCGTCTCCGTGTGATCCGTGCCCCCGTGTGATGGGCTGCTCCCGTCCTCCCGTTCTCCTGTTCAATCACCAGCGAAGATGGCCAGCAGGACGAGAAACACGCCGAGGGCCGCACCGGCGCCGGCGGCGGCGCCGATCGCAATCGCGCGGCCCGGGCCGTTGTTCGCCTCGAGTTGAACGGATACAACCTGCTCCAGGGGAACGGTGATCGGCGGCTCGGGGATCCGGGTGCGGGCCTGGACGACGATGGCGCGGTCGTCGGCTTTCATAAGCGTGGCGGAGAGCTTGCGGCCGTCGGTCGTGTGCACCCGCACGCGTGAGCCCACCGGCAGTTGTTCGACGTAGGAGGCCATCAGCGCGGGATCCGCCGTCGAGGGGGGCGCCGGGGCAGACTCGGCGCGCGCGGCCCCGCCCGTCGCACACGCCGGCATGAAGAGGGCCGCGCACAGCATCACCGCAATCATTCGCCGCATGACGTTTTCAGCTCCTAGAAATCAACCCCAAACCCGCACCGCAGGATGACTTCGTCCAGCCGCCTCATCCCGACGAACCGCAGGTCGCTTCTGAAGAAGGCGTGCGGGGTGACGTACGCCTTGAGCCCGGCCTCGGCGAACGGCCGCGCGTGCACATCGGTGCGGGGCGGAACATCCCGCTCGTCCCGCAGGAGCCGCGGCTGCGGGTTGGTTCGATCGTACTGATACACGGCGGATTCGTGCCCGGTCACGCGCTCCCAGGTCAGGTCGAGCCCACCGGCGACGTGGGGGTGCACCCAGGCGTTCCGGAGGAACTGGTACTGCTGAGCGATGGCGATTCGCGTCGTCGAGAAGGTGTACTCGGCCGAGCCGTACGCGGGGATGCCGTCAACCGCGTCCAGCGACGTCCACAATCGGGCTGCGCTGCTGGCCCCGAACTCGATCTCGGTCTTGTGATGATCGGTCCAGTACCAGCCGACCAGCGCGGCGCCGTAGGCCGCCCGGGTGTACCAGTTGTTGTACGAGCGCCCCGACAGATTCGACTTGTTGCCGTTGAACCAGCCGATCGTACCGGCCGCATCGCCGCGTGCGAGCCGGTCGGGGGGCTGCTGGGCCAGGGCGGCTGGAACCAAGCCGAACGTGGCTGACGCCGCCACGACGGCGAGCGCCGCCAATGGGCCGTAGCTCATACCCGCTAAGGCGCAAGCCGCTGGGGATCCGGCTCACCACGCGCCGCCGGGTTTTCGGCGTGCCGCGGGAGGTCGGTGTTTCCCAGGTCTGAAAGGAGAGCGTTTCTGGCGTAATCTGGAGATGGAAACCGGCGGCATCCGTGTTGCTGCCTGTCCCGCGACAGGAGTACCGCACCCCATGGCCGATCCCCGAAACGTGCAGCAGTGCCGCTGGGCCGAGCCCACGCTCTTCCAGGAAAACCCCCTCTGGACGGCTTTCGAGGAATACCCGTGGAGCTGCAAGGCGGACGGCGTGGCCAGGCCGGTCGAAGACACCGAGCGCTGCGCGACGTGCGGCCGATGGGCCCCGCGCGAGCCCTCCGGCGTCGCGGGCGCCGCCCCCGCTGACCTCTGCCACTGCGACTGCGGCGACGGCTGCTGCCACAAGTAGATCGAGCGCCGGATCTGGTTTATCCTCTAGCAAATCCGTTTCCGAGAGGTTTGCATGAAAACCCCGCTACTGGTGGCGTGTGCCACACTGCTGGCGCTGCCCGCTCACGCGCAATCGGAAGCCGCCCTCAAGGACTATTTCGAGGGCAAGACGGTCGTCGTCAAGATGGACATGCCGGCGACGCAGGAGGGCGTCGACGTGTATGCCGACGCGCGGCGGCCCATCGACTTCGGCGCGTACAGCGCGCGCCTGAAGAGTACGGGCATCGCGCTCAAGTCCGGCGAGTCGGTGATGATCACGAGGATCCGCGTCAAGGACAAGTTAATCGAGTTTCAGCTCGGCGGCGGGGGGTACGGGACCTTTTCGGATGACACGTCCACGAGCGTGTATGTCCCGAGCGCGACCAAGAGCACGCGCGAAAAGAATCTCGAGCGTGACATCAAGAACGAGACGGATTCGGCGCGGAAGCGCCGGATGCAATCCGACCTCGACAACCTGCGGCGCGATCGGGAGAACGAAGATCGCCGCAACCGCGCCGTCGCTGAGACCGCGTCGGAGCAGAAGAAGCAGCGCATCGCCGAGCAGCGGCTTCACGGCGGCTCGCGTTTCAATATCCGGTACCAGAATGGCGTGCCCGCGGGGGTGACCCCCGGCGGCATCATGGCGGCGCTGGTGGAGTACGTCGAGTTCCCCTTTGCCGACAAGGTGGTGCGGCCCGGGAAGGAGACGGCTCCGGCCGCGGTGGCCCGCGGCCCCGCGTCGGGCCCGCGCAAAGGCATGACGTGGCAGGACGCGCTCGACGCGTTCGGCCAGCCGGAGAAAACGGCCGATCGCATGGAAGGGAAGCTGAAGGTGACGACGGCGACCTTCTCGAAGGACGACCAGCGCATCGAGGCGGAGTTCGTCGAGGGCGTTCTCATCCGCTACTCGATCTCGTCCCGGTAGCGAGAACTCCAAACGCCAAACTTCAAACCTCAAACGCCAGACAAATTCCAAACTCCAAACCGGGGTTTGCCGTTTGACGTTTGCCGTTTGAGGTTTGCCGTTTGACGTTTGCCGTTTGAGGTTTGCCGTTTGACGTTTGCCGTTTGAGGTTTGCCGTTTGACGTTTGCCGTTTGACGTTTGGAGTGCGTTTGGAGTTTGGAGTTTGGAGTTTGGAGTTTGGAATTTGAGGCTATCGCCCGTGAGTCCGCGCCGTCCAGTGTTTCGGCGTGTCGGACACCGGCTGCAGGATCACGTAGCTGACGACGATCAACACGAGAAGCGTCAGCACGCCGATGCCCTCGCCGACGTGCGGCGCGAGGCCGAACACGGAAATCGTGAGCCAGCTCACGCCGGCCCAGATCAGGGGGCCGGTGACGGCTGAAAACCGTCCCACCATCCCGTATAGACCGTAGAACTCGCCGATCCGCGACGGCGGCGCGAGCCGCAGCATGTAGGGCCGGTCCGCCGCCCAGACCCCGCCGAGCGCGAATCCCGCGGAGCACGCCACCACGTAGAGGAACGCCAGCGGCAGGCCCAGGATGCCGACCGCCGCGGCGAGCAGGAAGACCCCCGTCCACATGTAGAGCACGTAGTTCAACGTGCGCTTCGGCCCGACCTTGTCGACGATCCACCCCCACGCGAAGCCGCCAATCACGGCAAAGGTGATTGCCGTCATCATGATCACCTTGCCGACTTCCTCCCCCTGCAGCTGCGTCAGGCCCGTGTTCACCGACACGTTGATCGTGTACAACATCATGATCGAGATGACGGTATTGATCGGATCCGTGTAGAACACCCGGCCGACGAGGAACCGGACGAGCCCGGGATACTCGCTGCCGGACCGCAGCGTGTGCAACGTCTGGCCGGTGGACTCGCGGACCATCTGCCAGCCGAACACCTCGCGCGGGTGGGGGTTGCCGCGCTCTCTCACGAACAGAAAGCAGGGGAGCGCGAACAGCAGGAAGAACAGCGCGATCATGGTAAACAGGAACGGCTTGTCCGCCGACCCGAACACCGCGTCCATGCCAAGCCCGATCGCGATATAGGAGCCGAGGTATCCCACGCCCACGCCAATCCCGCTGATCTTGCCGCGGTTCCCCTCGTGGCTGACCTCGGGCAGCATCGCGTCGTAGAACTGCAGCCCCGCCTGGTAGGCGATGTTCGCGATGACGAAGCACACGGCGGTGAAGTAGAACCCCCACCGCGCGAGCAGCATCGTGAAGCCGACGCAGACGACGGTGCTGACGACGAGGAAAGGCATGCGCCGGCGCGCCCGATCCGTCATCGCGCCGAGCAGCGGCGACGCGATGAAGATGATTCCCATGGAGATCGCCGTGATCACGCCGTAGACCGAGTCGGCCCTGTCCGCGCCGACCTCTCCGCGCACCCACGTCGAGAAGTACGCCGACACGACCCCCATCGAGAAGATGGTGTTCGCCAGGTCGTACAACACCCAGCTGACGACCGCGCGGCGCGGGATGACCCGCTCGTCAGCGGCGGATGTCTCGTGGACGTCGGGAATCGGTCCTGCGCCGATGGTCGCCTCCCCGTCTGGGGTCATGGACCCTCCTGCCGCCAGAGGATACCGCAACACGGAGTCCTTCATTTGATTCCACGGAAACACGGAATTGCAACCACGGACGCACACGGAAACACACCGCAAAGGGGAGCGAACGAACGTTGTGAGTGCCTGCCAAGCCGTAGCTCGCCGCGAACGAGAGTGGGGCGAGCGAAGGCTGGAGCCGCGCGAGCGGAGTGGGGATCGCGGGGTCCCCGCCCTTCGACGATGCTCAGGGCGTGCTGAGCCTGGTCGAAGCACGCGAGCCCGCGCGTTGGGGGGTCTGGCCCGCCTCCGCCGCGAAGCGGCTTCGGCGAGGTCTCGCCGGAGCGCCCCTGACAGCACGCGCGAAGGCGGACGGGGCGAAGCCCCCCAGAGAGAAAAGACGTGGAATAATGTCGCCCAAATGTCGCTGAAGCTTCCGGCTGTTGTCATCGCCCTTGGACTCGCGGTCCCGGCCTTTCACTCCGCCGCCCAGCCCGGCGCACCTGCCGCCGGCCGGTCCGGCATGGTCAGCTCGGCGCATCCGCTGGCAACAGAGGCGGGACTGAAGATCCTCCGATCGGGCGGCAATGCATTCGACGCCGCCGTCGCCGTGGCCGCCGCGCTCAACGTCGTCGAGCCCGAAATGTCGGGCATGGGCGGCTACGGCACCATCCTGGTGTACGACGCGAAGTCGAAGAAGACGTGGTTCCTGAATCCGAGCGGCCGCATTCCCGCGGCGGTCGACTCGGACGCCTTTCGTGCGCCGACTCCCGGCTACGTGGAGAATCGGCGCGGCGCGAAGTCGGTCTCCACCCCGGGGAACGTGCACGCGTGGGAGGCGATGTCCCGGCGGCATGGACGACTGAAGTGGAGCCGCCTGTTCGAGCCCGCCATCGATCTGGCCGCCAACGGGTTCGCGCTCGAGTCGCGCGAGGCGGATCTCATCGCGCGTGGATTCGCGGGCTTTCCCGAGCACGCCAGGACGATCTACGGCCCACACGGCAAGCCGCTCGGTGCCGGCGAGCGGCTCGTCCAGACGGACCTGGCGCGGTCCCTGGGACTCGTCGCAAAAGGCGGCGCCGCCGCGTTCTACGAGGGAGAGCTTGCGGGCGCGATCGACGGCGCGATGAAAGAGGCCGGCGGGTTCCTCAGCCTGGCGGACCTTGCGCGCGACGAGGCCGAATGGCGCGCGCCGATTGCGATCCGGTACCGCGGCGTGGATGTGCTGACCGCGTCGCCGCCGGCCAACGCGTTCGACTATCTCGTCAGGCTCGGCCTCATGCAGCAGTTCGACGTGCGCGCCCTCGGGCACAACAGCGTCGAGTACCTGCACCGGTTCGCGGAAGCGACCAAGCACGGCTTCTGGGTGCGCCTGCGGTATGCCGGAGATCCCGATGTGGCGCCTCCGCCGCTCGACCGGCTGCTCTCGGCGGCCTATTGGAAGGAACAGGCTGCGGCGATCGACGCCGCGAAAGCGAAGCCCTTCGTTCCGCCCGGCGTTTCGGGTGGCGCCGACCGCCACACCACGCACTTTGTCGTCGCCGACAAGGACGGCAACATCGTGTCGGCGACCCTGACGCTTGGCGGCGTGTTCGGCAGCCGGATCATGCCGCGGGGCACCGGCATCTGGCTGAACGACTCGCTCGAGTTCAGCACGTTCGAGCCGAAAGGCAACCCCATGGATGCGCATGCGGGACGCCGCAAGCTGTCCGGCGACTGCCCGACGATCATCCTGCGCAATGGCCGTCCGTGGGCCGCGCTCGGCACGCCCGGCGGGCATACGATCGGCCAGACCGTGCCCCAGATCGTGATGAACCTCGTGGATTTCGGGATGGACGTGCAGGAGGCGCTCGCGGCGCCGCGCGTCAGCTTCGCGGAACCGGACGTGCTCATGGTGGAGGAAGCGATTCCGGTGGCGGTGCGGACCGCGCTAGCCTCCCGCGGTCACAACCTGCGCGTGACGCGAGGAATGGGCAACGCGCACGCCCTCACGATCGAGTTCGGGCCCGACGGACGCATTGCCGGCTTCAAGGGAGCGGCCGATCCGAGGGGCGCCGGGCGCGCGGCGGGCTTCTGAAGGCTCGACGTCAATTCCAAACTCCAAACTACTCCAAACGCCAAATTCCAAAGCCACTTCAAACGACAAACCTCAAAATTTGGAGTTTGGAGTGCCTTTGGACTTTGGAGTTTGGAATTTGGAATTACTCTCGGATTCGGCGGATCTTCTCGTCCCGCTCGCGCTCGAAGCGATCGAGGTCGCGCCGCAGCTCCTCTTCTCGCTCGGCGCGCTCGGCGGGGTCGAACACGCTCGCCATCGCGGACGCGTGCATGATCTTGCGTTCGGCGATGCGCGCCTCGCCCTGGCTGCGTGCGTCCGCGATAGCCGCTTTCTGCTCGTCGGTCAGCGGTCGCGCCTCCACCCCCGCGTCCGCATCGTTCTTGCGCAGACGTTCCATCACGATTTCGAGGGCGCTCTTGGGGGCATCCATACACAAGTCTTAGCACAGAAGAACAAAAGAAGGGGAGGCTTTGATCTACTTCTCCCGTGCTCCTGTGAGGTCAGTGCTTCCGCAGGTCGAGCGCGCAGAGCATGCGCGCGACGGTCGCGTCGCGCTCGGAGCTGACGGGGACGCCGATGGCGTCGCGCTCGAGGCGCGCAAGATGGTCGGCGACTTCCTGGGGCCCGGCGCCATTGGTGAGCAGGTGGTAGACGCCGGCAACGTACACGTCGTACTTGTCCTGGGCCTCTGGATTGTTCGCGACGCCGATGGGATCCCAGACATAGAGCAGGAGCCGATGGATGGCGCTCTGGACCGGTTCGCGTGGTTCCATGTATGGCACTCCGAAAACGATGGTGGATTATTGCCGCGGTTTGCAATCCGCGCGCCTGCCAGAGAACGGCCTTTTTTCGGTGCGTTCCGCCCGTCGGCGCCCTGGAACTGCCGGCAATCCGCCGCTCTCGACCATCGACTTTGGACCTTGGACTTTGACTTTGACTATCGACTATCGACTATCGACTAATCTGAGTGCATGCGAATAGCCGCCGCTCTCCTGCTCTTTGTCCTCGGGGCCGCGTCCGCGCCCGCTCCCCAGCGTGCCGTCCTGTCCCCGTCCAACGGAGCGTTCCTGCTGAACGGCCGGCCGCTGCAGATCATTTCGGGCGAGATGCACTACCCGCGCGTGCCCCGCGAGTACTGGCGCGATCGCATGAAGAAGGCGCGCGCGATGGGCCTGAACACGATCACGACCTACGTGTTCTGGAACCTGCACGAGCCGCGTCCGGGCACATTTGATTTTTCCGGAAACCTCGACGTCGCCGCGTACATCCGGACGGCCGCGGAGGAGGGACTGCACGTCATCGTGCGTCCCGGCCCCTATGTGTGCTCCGAGTGGGATCTCGGCGGCCTTCCCGCGTGGCTCCTCGCGGATCCGTCCGTCGTCGTTCGCAGCACGGACGAGCAATTCATGTCGGCGGCCCGCCGATACCTCGCGCGGGTCGGACGCGAGCTCGCGCCGCTCCAGTCGGGCCGCGGCGGACCGATCATCGCCGTGCAGGTGGAGAACGAGTACGGCTCGTTCGACAACGACCACGACTACATGCGTGCCGTCCACGACGCGACCGTCTCCGCGGGGTTCACCGACGCGATGCTCTTCACGGCCGACGGTCCGGGACAACTGCCCGCGGGAACGTTGCCCGGCGTCGCGGCTGTCGTGAACTTCGGGCCTGGCGGGGCGGAACGCGCGTTTGCCGCGCTCGCGAAGTTCCGTCCTGGCGCGCCGCTCATGTCGGGCGAGTATTGGGCCGGATGGTTCGATCACTGGGGACGTCCGCATCACACGACCGACCGCGGGCGCGAGACGCGCGAACTCGGCTGGATGCTCGCCCAGGGGCATTCGCTCAACTTCTACATGTTCCACGGCGGGACGACGTTCGGCTTCATGAACGGTGCGAACGACGACGGGGGATACCTGCCGCAGACGTCGAGCTACGACTACGATGCGGCGCTCGACGAGTCGGGACGGCCGGCGGCCAAGTTCACGGCATTCCGCGACGTCATCGCCCGCCACACTGGCGCGGTGCTCCCACCCCTCCCTCCGGACGTCGCACCCTCAGCGGTCGCGCGCTTCGAGCTGAAGGAATCGGCGTCGCTGGTCGATCACCTCGGCAAACCAGTCACCGCGGATCGTCCGCGGCCGATGGAAGAGCTCGGACAGTCCTACGGCTACATCCTGTACCGCACGCGGCTGGGCGGTCCCGTGCACGGCGAGATCGTGGTGACGGAGGTGCGCGACTTCGCGGCCATCTTCGTCAACGGCCGCCGTGCCGGTACGCTCGACCGTCGCCTGAAACAGGACCGTCTGCGCGTGGACAGCGACGATCGCGAGGTCGTCCTCGATCTGCTCGTCGAGAACACCGGACGGATCAATTTCAAAAAGGTCCTCCGCGGGGAGCGGAAGGGGATTACCCGCTCGGTGGCGCTCGACGGCCGGGAATTGAGCGGCTGGTCGATGTATCCGCTGCCGATGGCCGATCTGTCGCGCGTGCGGTACGGGCGCACGCGCGCGTCAGGCCCGGCCTTCCACCGCGGGACCTTCGAGGTTGGCGCGCCCGCGGACACGTTTCTCGATCTCCGCGGATGGGGCAAAGGCACGGTCTGGGTGAACGGCCATCATCTTGGACGCTTCTGGAGCATCGGCCCGCAGCAGACGCTTTATCTGCCCGCGCCATGGCTGAAACGCGGCCGCAACACGATCGTGGTTTTCGATCTCGAGGTGCCGGAGCGCCCATCGATTGAAGGACTGACCGTGCCCGTCCTCAACGAGGTGAAGAAGGACTGATCGTCCTCAGGGGAGGACTTCAGGAATTCCGATCGCATCAAATCTGGCCCGAATACCGACGGTCCGCATTGGCATCCTAATTGCGGAGCTGGGGGTCATCAGGAGACCCCGATGACACCCAAGGCTATCTTCACAGCAGTGGCGCTGGCGGCGCTGATGGCGGCGCCGACCTATGCCGAAGACGGGCAGCGTCAGCGCGGCCGCGAGCGATCCGATAACCAGCGCGGCGACGCCAGGCAGCGGCCCCAGGGACAGCGTCCGGAGGGCCGCGCGGCTGCGCGGCCACGCGAAGCGCCCCGGCAAAGCCAGCCACCGCGACAAAACGAGACGCGGCCGGAGTACCGGGCACCGCGACAGAACGAGACGCGGCCGGAGTACCGGGCGCCGCGACAGAACGAGACCCGGCCGCAATACCGGGCGCCGCGACAGAACGACGCGCGGCCGCAGTACCAGGCGCCGCGACAGAACGAGGCCCGGCCGCAGAATCAGCCACGACGACAGAACGAGGCGCGGCCGCAGTATCAGGCGCCGCGACCCAACGACGCGCGTCCGCAGTACCAGCCGCCGCGCGGGAATGCGGTGCCGCGGCAATACGACGCGCGGCCCGGGTACGGCGGGCGATACGAGGTTCGCCGCCCAGACGGACGTCGTTTCGGATCAGCCCGGATCATCCGCCCCACCATCATCCAGGTCGTGCCGTACCGGCCCTACCGCTATCGTCCGAGCTGGAGCATCGGCGTCTACTACGGCGCCGGCGGATCGTATCCGTACGGCTATACGCCGCGCAGCTACTACGATCCGATTCCCGGACGCTACTACGGAGGCTTGCGCATCACCGGCGCTCCGCGCGACGCGCGGGTGTTTGCCGACGGCTACTACGTCGGCATCGTGGACGACTTCGACGGCATCTTCCAGCACATGAACCTGGAAGCCGGTCCGCACCACATCGAGGTCGAGGCCTACGGCTTCGAGCCGATCGCCTTCGACGTGGACGTGCGTCCCGGGCAGACGATCACGTTCCGCGCGGACCTGTATCGCCCCTACTGACCTTCGAACATAAGTCCTGGCCGCCCGCGGCGCCTGTCTCGACAGGCCCACGGGCGGCTGCGGGCGCCCTTCGACTCAGAAGACCTGAATCCGCACGGCGCCGATCGCCTCGGTGAGCCCGCCTGATTCGTAGCAGACCACGACGCCCCACCGTCCGTGGTACGGATGTCCCGTTGCACCCGGCGTGTTGCCGACTTCGATCGGATTGTTGTTGCCAACCGCGTGGTAGGTCACCTCCGGAACGACGTCCCCCACCGGATCGAACCACAGGATCCGCACCTGATGATCGCCATCCGTTGCCGGCGCCAGGACGTGTATCGACGTGCCTCCGTCAGGAAAGGAAGGAAAGAACGAGATGCTCCCCGACACGTCAGCGGGGCCGGGCCCGGGAATCGGGGTCGCGCAGACGCCCTGCGGGCCGGGCGGGCCCTGGGGACCGGTGGCTCCCGTTGCGCCCGTGGCTCCCGTTGCGCCTGTGGCTCCCGTTGCGCCTGTGGCTCCCGTTGCGCCGGTGGCTCCTGTCGCGCCCGTTGCGCCCGTTGCGCCGGTGGCACCAGTTGGTCCAGGCGGACCTGCGGGACCTATCGGCCCCACGACGTTCCACACCACCGCAGTCTCCTGCACACGGCACTCCGCGGCGCTCGAGACGTACCGCAAGTTGCCGTTCGTGTTGTTCCGGCACGCCAGGATCGTCGACGCCTGGCCATGTCCCGCCGCCGGGACCAGCGCGATCAGGAGCAGCGCCGCCAACACCGATGCCCCCGCCGCCATCATCGACCTTCTCATTTGCCACCTCCCCATAAACGCCCCAGGCCGCAACATCGGGGCGCCCCTGCGCGCGGGCCCCGCTGCTCTATTTGGGAATGATGGCAACGCGCCGCCGATATTACCGGTGGGCCAGATGAAAAATGACAGGACGATTTCGTCGGACGGGGAAGGGCCTTCTCACTGCCAGTCGCCCACGAGGATGAACGGCGCCCAGAAGAACGGGTGCCGGCACCTTGGGTTGCGTGACACGGCGATCATCGCCCGCTGCAAGGCGACGTCCTTGCTGGCCCCTTTGCGCAGCTCACCGTAGAACGCCGTCATGTATGCGGCCGTGGCCGGGTCGCTGACGTCCCACAAGCTGACGACGACGCTGCGGGCTCCGGCATAGAGAAAGGCCCGCGTCAAGCCGATCAGACCCTCTCCGCGCAGTTCCTGTCCGAGCCCGGTCTGACAGGCCGACAGCACGACCAGGTCGGCGTTCAATCGAACACGCTCGAAGATCTCCCATGCCTGAAGGAGGCCGTTATCCTCCGCGGTCGGGACCCTTCCCACCGCTTCCGGCTGGCTCAGTGCCAGGCCCGAACTCAATCCGATCTCCTCGTCGATCCAGCCATGGACGGCAAAATGCAGGATGTCCACATCCCGTGTCTCCCGTTTGGCGGCTGTCTCGGTCGCCTGCGGCCCCAGCTTCGCGGCCGCCGACGTGCCGAACAAACGGACGATGGCTTCGACTTCTTGTCGGCTTTGTGGCAGCGGGCCCAGGTCCAGGCCGCGTTTTCGCAGAGACGCTGTTTCGGTGTCCGCTGGTGTCGCGGCGTCCGGCTGCCCTTTCGTATAGACCGGATCGCCAAACGCCAACAGACGCCGTGGCTGTGTGCGTGGCCGTGGAGAACGTGCTGCAGTGCGAGTCTCTGCGTACACCGTCATGGAGAACACGGTGTGGAGCGGCTTGTCCTCGATCAGGTAGCGGAGCGCAGGTGCGGGCCGACTGACCATCGCGGCAAAGGGAAGCACGTGAAGCGGTCCGTCCGGGATGATAAGGAGGCGTTGCGCATGGTCCACGAGGTCCTGTGCCGGACGGACGAGGATGTCATACAACTGCCGCCCCGCCTCCGCGGCGTTGCCAAGTCGTTCCCTGGCGACGAGCTGCCGGAAGAGTCGGGTCTTCTCGCTCAACTGCGCTCCGCCGACCGTCAACCTCACCACTCGCGCATCAGTTCTGGTGACCGCGAAGAGATACGTTTGTTCGTCATCGACAACGTAGGCCAGCGCGAGTGTGCCGGTGTCCAGGAGTTCCTGCGCCTGTTTGAGGTCCAGTGGAGCCGGATACTGCAGCATCGCAAGCCTGGGTGATGCCTGCCGCATCCGGGTTTCGACCTCTCGTTGCTGTACGACAATTCTCGCGACGTCCCCTCGCAGCGCTTCCATTTGTTGCTCGAGCCGTTGAATCGATTGCCGGGAGGCGGGCACGCGGCCGTCGTTCGGATCGAGTCTGCTCAGCGACGTTCGAGTCTTTATCAGCTCAGTGGCGGTCGTCGTCAGTCCGCCGTAAGCTGCCGACCGCTCCTGATCCAGCGACGCCTGCAGGGCAAGCAACTCCGCCGGAGCCTCGGCGCGAAAGTCGAGGGGGCGCTCGGCGAGCAGTTCGACCAGACTGCGCGCGCGTCCCCGTTCGGATATGGCGAACGCCGCCGCGAGGTCATCGAGCGCGACAGCCGTGCGAACGAGGCCCCTGTAGGGATCGGAGTGTCGAGCGAGCAGGAGCGCGCGGGCGTCCGCGGAACCGATCTGGCGGCGCTGGGCCTCGACGATTGTGACGGCGCGCGCGAACAGGGTTCGTGCGTCGATGAAGCGGCGCTCGCGAAAAGCGAGATCGGCGACGTTGGCGAGACTCTCTGCGGCAGCGAGCGCATCCGGCGCGATCTGCTCGTGGATCGCGAGCGAGCGGGCGTGGTAATCGCGAGCCGCGGCGAGGTCGCCGCGGGCTCGAGCGACATTGCCAAGGTTGGTGAGGCTCTCCGCGACCGCCAGAGAACCGGGCGCCAGCCGCTCGCGAATGGCGAGGGCGCGCCCGTAGTAGTCCTGTGCGGGCGCAAAGGCCCCGCGACTCTCCGCGATGGTGCCCAGGTTGGTCAGGCTCTCCGCAAGGAACAGCGAGTCGGGCGCCAGCCGTTCGCGGATGGCCAGCGCGCGGCTCTCGTAGCCCTGCGCGGCGGGCAGATCGCCGCGATCCTGGGCGATCGAGCTCAGGTTCGTGAGGCTCGCGGCGACGTCGAGCGAATCGGGCGCGAGCCGCTCCTTGAGGGCCAGGGACCGGCTCTGGTAGTCGTGCGCCGCCGCGAGATCGCCGCGGCTCCTGGCGATCACGCCGACGTTGTTCAGACTGGCGGCGACGAGCAGCGAGTTCGGGGCGAGCCGTTCGCGGATCGCCAGCGCCCGGCTGTGGTACGTTTGCGCCGCCTCCAAATCACCGCGGCTCCTCAGAACGTTCCCCAGGTTGTTGAGCGTCGATGCGACCGCCAGGGAGCCGGGGGCGAGGCGCTCGCGTATCGCGAGCGCCCGGCTGTAATAACTCTGCGCCGCGTCCAGATCGCCGCGCTCCTGAACGACGCCGCCGATGTTGTTGAGGCTCGTGGCGAGGGTCAGGGAATCGGGCGCCAGCCGCTCCTTGATCGCCAGGGCCCGGCGATGGGACTCCTCGGCCGCGCCAAGCTCGCCGCGCATCGACGCGATGCCGGCCAGATTGTTGAAGCTTGCCGCCACGTCCAGCGAATCAGGCGCGAGCCGCTCACGAATCGCGAGAGCCCGCTTGTGATAGTCCTGGGCCGTCGCAAGCTCGCTGCGCGCCCATGCCACATTGCCGAGGTTGTTGAGGTTCCATGCGATCTCGAGCGAATCGGGCGCCAGGCGCTCGCGAATCGACAGGGCCCTGAGATGGTGGTCCTGAGCCCGCGCGAGGTCTCCACGGGCCTCGGCATCGGCACCCAGGTTGTTGAGGCTGGCCGCGACAGCCAGCGAGTCCGGCGCCAGGCGCGCACGGATCGCGAGCGCCCGGCCGTCGAAGTCCTCGGCGGCCGCGAGATCGCCGCGGGCGCTGGCTGTCGAACCCAATTCGCTGAGATCGGTGGCGGCCCACGCCTCGTATCCAGCCGCCGCGTCTACCTGCCAGGCCTGTCTGAACCATCGATCCGACGCCGGCAGATCATTGAGGTTCCTGCTGCACCGTCCGAGGCCGGAAAGTACCCGCGACTGCGACGCCGCATCGCTGCCGCCGCCCAGGACTGTCCACGCCGCGGCGTACGCCCCGCGCGCCTCCTCCCACCGCCGCTCCCGCTCGTGAAGCTCGCCCACCGTCCGGTAGAGCCATGCCGCGCCGACGCCATCTCCAGCGGCCTGCGCAGTTCGTGCGGCCGCCATCCAGCGGGAGATGGCGTCTTCCTTCTTCTGCGCCTGCAGGGACGCCCTCCCGTCCGCATAGCCACTCAGCACGTCGGAGGAGAATTCAGGCCGCACGTCGGCTCGAAACCGACCCTGCGATACCGTAAAGGTCGACAGAGCGCCGCTGCGGCGGAGGCGCACCGATACGGTGTCCTTGCCAAACGTGTTTTCTACCGCCGCTTGCAGCGTGGCTGGCGAGACGAGCGGCTTCCCGTCGTAGGTCAACAGACGATCGCCCGTCCTGAGCCCCGCCTTCTCGGCCGGCGAGCCGGCTGCGACCTCCTCAACCACGACGCCGAAGTCGGCCGGCACTTGAGCGGCGTCCGCGACCGTCATGAGCACGAACGCTCTGACGACAAATCCGGCACAACGGCGTCCGTGTGTCGTCGACATTGGCTGGTCCTGTTACTGCCGCCCGATTTGACGGCGCACGTTGTTCAGCATGGCCTGCACCTGCGGGCTGGCCGGGTTCAGTTCCTCGAGCCGCTCGATTTGTATCAGCAGGTCTTCATACAGTCCGTACGATGCGTACACGCCCGCCAACGCGAGGGCAGAAGCCTTGTAAGTGCGCTCCATCTGCTCCACGTCACGCCGAGTGCGTTCATCCAGCAGCAGGAATCCCACGCTGGGCGAAAGCGTCGATGCATCCTCCACGAGCGCCTCGACCTGCCAGAAATAAACTCGACCCGGGTGAAGCGCGTTTGGCGGCGGAGGCGCTTGCGTCTTTGTCCCGACGCGGGATTCCCACAGGATGGTGCCATCCAGATCGGCAAGCGTCACCTTGTACTCCCGTGCCGACGGGACTGGCCTCCACCGAAGCGTCGGTTGAGTCGATCGGATCGCGGTGAGCACAGGGCTCAGCGGAACGGGTACGGGTTTCGCCCCGCCCCGTCCGAACGAGAGAGTGCTCCGTGTGACATCGGCGCGCAGGGACGCAAAAGCCGGTTGCAGGGCCTCGACAGGCGACACGGTGCCGCCGCTGACGAGTTCTCCAACGGCTCTCGAGAGTGCCGGAGGCAGCGGTCCGTGAGGGGGAATCCTCACCATTCCTGTCGCGCTCACCGTCGCCTGGCCCGACGAGTCCTGAAGCGACGTGCTGGCGTATGGCCGGGGGGCTGGCGGCGTGGGCCGCGCTCTCAACCTGTCATTGTCAGCAAGTCGATCGCTGAGGACCGCGCTCACGGATTGGTTTTCGACCTTCAACGCGTCGGTCGCGCCTCGAAGAGAGGCATTCTGTCTCTTGAGTGCGTCGACGGTGCGGTTCATCTCTTCAAACCGCCTTTCGAGTCGGCGGTACCTGGCCGCGTCCCACACGACGATCAGCATCAGCGACAGAACAGCCAAAGCGAACACAGCCCGCCCTGCGGGAGCCGTCACCAGACGATTCAGCGGAACGGTGAGCGGTTTGACGCGTCGGGTCCAGCGGGTCTGGACCGTCGATGCGGAATCCCGATCGCTTGCGGCGCTCGCCTTGAACGCCCGCAGGTCCCGTGCTTCTTCGGCGCACGCGTGGCAGAGTTCCAGGTGCGTCTCCACGATCTCACGATCCACGTCGTCCGCGGTGTCACTTACATAGGCGGCCAGTTGCGCTGAGGACAAATGGCCGGCCGGCGCGCTGTCGTCAGAGGGCAAGGGCAGGATCGACGCGCGCGGCGCCTGCAGTGGTGTCGCGTCTCGAAGCTGTTGGCGGCACACTTCACACGCCGCCAAGTGGTCGTCGGCCGCGAGCAGTTCGCGCGGAGCCAGTGTCCGCTGGCGATAGCCTTCAAGGTGTTCTGCCGACAGGTGGTCAGGCATGATGGCCTCGGCTCTTCCTCATTCGGCGCCCCAGCCGGTCGTGCGCCGCCTTGCGCAGATTGATGACCTGCTGCCGCGTGAGGCCGAGATAACGGGCGATCTCCATGTCTTCAAGCGGCAGGCGGTTCCACAGCTCGGCGAGTTCCTCGTCCGGTATATCGAGTTCCCTCGCGACTTGACGGATGCTGACGATGCCCTCGACAGGGAAGACGTGAATTTCCGACAGACTCAACAGCAGCGCCACGCGCTGCCGCCGAGGCAACCCCCGAATCTCCGCCCACGCGGCGGAGAGGTTCTGCCTCTGCTCCACCTCGTTTGCGGCATCGCTCATGGTGTCGGGCTCGCCAAGACCGTCGTCATGGGCGTCGAAGCGTCTCGGGTCATCCGTAACGCCCAGTAAGGCGGCCGCGGTGGTGATCAAACGATCGAGCTCGATCGGACCGCGCACCCACTCGAAAATGGCTGACAGGAGGCTGCACGTAGGGCGCGGCGGCGTCGCCTGGTGTCGCAGAAGGTCTTGCCGGAATGCCGCCGGGTCGTCGCGCACCTGTTGAAGGCGCGCGTTGGCCGCCGCATGCATCGGTTGTCCGCGCCATGCCGCCGTGCCGCACCGCCACATCTGCTGATCATCCTCCCAGAGCGCGAAAGTATCGCGGTGTATGGACAACAAGTAGTGTATTTGGTTCTTGAGGCGCCACCAGGCAGGGTGTTGGCGGCGCAGATAGTCATAGAAGACGCTGCACGTCGTGACGGCGACATAGCTGCAGAACTTGTCTATGGGATTGGTGTGCGGAGCCTTCTGGAGAGCCCGCAGGCGGCTGACGAGCCGCAGCCGGGCCTCCGCGCGCATGTCCTCGAGATCACGCCGCTGGTAAGGAGGGAGGACCCGCGACTTATGAGCCAGGATCTTTTCGATAATCGGGTCGGCGGTACCGCAAAGGACGCGCTCCAGAAGGTCTTGTGACTGTTCCGTGGCAGTCGCCTGCACGAAGGGGAGCAGGAGCGGATCGATCCGGCGGGCCTCCATGACGGGTGCCGGACAGTCTCGCACAGTCGATTGCCCTTTTGAAAGGCAGGTGGCCGCAGCATTTCATCGGAGCCGAACCTGGAGACGAGGCAAAGTAGTTGTGCTACACTGTGCTACATGCGCACTCGAGAGCGCCGCTCCTCGATGGTGGGTGTGCGTGAACTGCGCCAGAACCTGTCGGTCTATCTCGCCCGCGTCAAGAAGGGCGAAGCCCTGACGGTCACGGAGCACGGCGCCGCGGTCGCCATCCTCCGGCCCCTGGCGGGCACGTCGAGCGTCCTCGATCGGCTGGTGGCGGAGGGACGCGCGACGGCACCCTCGCGATCCAGCCGCGATCTGCCGCGGCCCCTCAAGGTGAACCTCGATCGGCCGTTGAGCGGCATTCTGGACGAGATGCGCGACGAGCGCCTGTAGATGGCGGGTGTCGCCTACGTCGATTCGTCCGCGCTGCTCAAACTGGCGGTCGCGGAGCCCGAAACCTCCGCGCTCGAGGCCGATCTGGCCGGACGTGACGGCCTGGTCGCCTCGAGGCTCGCCGCACTGGAATGCCGGCGAGCGGCCCGGCGCACGTCGAACAAGCGGGTGCTCCAGGCCGTTGACGAGGTGCTCGACGCGATCTATTTCCTGGAGATCACGCCGGCGATTCTCGATCGCGCGGCGATCGCCGGCCCACCGGTCCTGCGATCCCTCGACGCGATTCATCTCGCCACGGCCCTGTCGATTGATGAGCCTGTCCTCGACGTCATCACCTACGACCGGCGACTGGCCGAGGCAGCAGAGGCGGCCGGCTTGCGCGTCGTACAACCCGGACGATGACACGCATTTCAATTGAGCGCGGTCAGTTCTTCACCTCGTGCCGAGGTCGCGTGCGACCGCCTCTGAGATGCGAGGGTTGACAATGTAGCTTCATGAAGCTACATTTAGGAGATGAAAACCGTGGGTCTGCGCGAGCTGAAGAACCGTCTCAGCGAATACGTCCGCGAGGTCCGATCGGGCGAAGGCGTGCTCGTCACCGATCGCGGGGAAGTCGTTGCGGAACTGGTCCCGCCCGGGCCGCTGACCGGCCGCGGTACGCCTTCCGGACTCGTCGCTCTTGCGAGGGCCGGGCGGCTGGTGCATGGCGCGGACAATGACGCCGCCCTGTACCCGAGCCTGTCCCGCCTGCTGAAGCGGCGCCGCGCCGCCGAGCTGCTCGACGAGGAACGTGGCGCCCGATGACGATCTACGCGGAATCGAGCGCGGTCCTGGCGTGGCTGCTCGGCGAGGAGGCCGGGTCCCGCGTGCGAGACGCGCTTGGCAAGGCGGAACTCGTCGTCTCCTCGGATCTCACGCTGGTGGAGTGCGATCGCGTGCTGACCCGCGGGATCGTGCTGGGTGAATTCGAGGAGGCCGCCGCGGCCGATCGCCGGGCGCACCTCAACGCCGCGGCGGCGCACTGGCACCTCTTGCGAATGAGCGCGGATGTCGTCGATCGCGCGAGAGGGCGATTTCCCGCCGAACCCATCCGCACGCTTGACGCTATCCACCTCGCATCGGCGCTCGTGGCGCGATCCGCGGTCGCTGGCCTGGAACTCCTCAGCCTTGACGAGCGCGTCCGTCGTGCCGGGAAGGCGCTTGGATTCCGGCTCCAGCCTGCGTAAATGAACCACGACGAACCCCGGGAGAGGAGACAGTCATGCGTCGTCTGCTGATCGCGTTTGGCGCCGCGGCGGTCGTGGCGGCCACCCTCGCCGCGCAGGGACAGCCCCCCGTCCGCGGATTTCATTTCGAGGTTGTCGTGCCGGCGGGTGTGGCCGACGGTCCACTCGACGGTCGCGTGCTGCTCATCGTCGCGAAGACAAACGAGCCCGCGCCGATGAACCAGGTGGGGCGCGGCCTGCAGTCGCAGCCGCTCTTCGGCGTGGACGTCGAGGGCCTGAAACCCGGGCAGCCCGCGGTGATCGACGGCACCACCAGAGGGTGGCCGCTCGAAAGCATCGGGCAGATTCCCCCGGGCGAGTACTGGGTGCAGGCGGTGATGAATGTCTACACCACGTTCCATCGCGCCGACGGTCACACGATCAAGGCGCACATGGACCAGTGGGAAGGGCAGCGGTGGAACCGCTCGCCCGGGAATCTCTACAGCGAGCCGCAGAAGATCAAGCTGTCGGAGATCTCGTCGCAATCGGTGCGGATCGAGCTCACGCAGAAGTTTCCGCCCATCGATCCGCCCGCCGACACCAAGTACGTCAAGCATGTGAAGTTCAAGAGCGAGATTCTGAGCAAGTGGTGGGGACACGACATGTATCTCGGCGCGGTTGTCGTCCTGCCCGAAGGGTTCGACGAGCATCCGAACGCGCACTACCCGGTGGTGTACAACCAGGGACACTTTCCGCGCACGTTCAGTCTCGGAGAGCCGGGCGCGCCCTCGGGACGCGGGGGCGCGGTGAGTGCGTCGGGATCGGCGTTCTACCAGGACTGGGTGTCGGGCAGGCTCGGACGCTTCATCATCGTGCTGATGCAGCACCCGACGCCGTTCTACGACGACTCGTACGCGGTGAACTCGGCCAACAACGGTCCGTACGGGGACGGCCTCACGCAGGAATTGATCCCGCTCGTCGAGAAGCGATTCCGCGCCGTTGCCCAGCCGTGGGCGCGGACCATCTACGGCGGGTCGACGGGCGGGTGGGAGTCGCTCGCGTGGCAGATCTTCTACCCGGACATGTTCAACGGGACGTGGACGTTCTGTCCAGATCCGGTGGACTTCCGGTATTTCCAGATGGTGAACATCTACACGGACGAGAACGCCTTCTATCCGAACAGCCCGTGGAAACGGGAGCCGGTGCGGCCGTGGCAGCGCGGCGTGGACGATCAGGTGGTGATGTCGCAGAAGGACGCGAGCCATCTGGAGGAGGTGCTCGGCACGCGCGGTCGGTCCGGCGATCAGATGGACATTTTCTTCAGCGTCTACGGGCCGGTCGGCGCCGATGGTTACCCGAAGCTGCTCTACGACAAGTGGACCGGCGTCATCGACAAGTCAGTCGCGGAGTACTGGAAGGAACACTACGACCTGCGGCACATCCTCGAGCGCGACTGGAAGACGCTGGGCCCGAAGCTGGTGGGGAAGCTGCATCTCTACGTGGGGGACATGGACACCTACTATCTCGAGGAGGCGGCGTTCCTGCTGCGGAAGTTCCTGGAAGGCACGAAGGATCCGTACTACGCCGGGTCGTTCGACATCGGCGAGCGCGCGCCGCACTGCTACGCCGGAAAAGCGGAGTTTCCCGGCCAGCGAGTGGAGCAGCGGGTACTCCCGCAGATGCTCGAACGGATCCTGAAGACCGCTCTCCCCGGCGCGGATGTCACGTCGTGGAGGTATTAGGTAACACGGAAGGACACGGAAGAACACGGAAGAACACGGAAGGACACGGAAGGAACGGAAGGACACGGAAGGCACGGAAGGCACGGAAGGCACGGAAGGCACGGAAGGCACCTTCCGGCGCTACTGAACGGGATGCGCGATGCGGACCGTGACGAGCAGCGGGCGGTGGTCTGAGATCTGAGTGTCTATCACCCGCGCCGCCGTGCAGCGCAGATCGCCGGTCAGAAACAGATAGTCGATACGCTTGCGCGGGGTGTCGGCGGGATAGGTGAAGCCGTCGCCCTGCCCGCACTCCGTCCACGCGTCGCGCAGGCCGGCGTCGCGCGTGCGCTGGATCGTCGCGCTGGCCGGTTCCGCGTTGAAATCTCCACCGACGAGGACCGGGGTTTCCGGGCCGATCCGTGCGCGGACGTGCAGCAGCAGCTGCGCGACTTCCTGGACGCGGTACGTGTCCTGGGCGGACGCGTCCAGATGCGTCGTGATGGCCTGGAGGCGGCCGTACTGCGTGGCGGCGACGAGGATGAGCGCGCCACGAGCCTCGTGCGAGCCGCCCGCTCGTGTCTGTTCCGGCGTGACGGGCAGCGGCACGGTCGTATCGAACAGGAACCCGCGTCGCGCGAGCGCGGCAATCCCGTACGTGCCCCCGTCGTAGTCGAGCGTGCGGCCGAACGCGCCGCCGTACCTGGTCCGGCTGGTGAGCGCCTGGAGCTGGTCCACCTTGCCGGATCGATTGGTGCCGCGGTCCACCTCCTGGAGGAGGACGAGATCGGCATCGGTCGTGCGGACGAGCTCCGCGATCCCCTGCAGGTTGTCCCTGCCGCCAGCGTCCTTTCCGGCGTGCATGTTGTACACGAGCACCCGGACGAGCGGCTCCTTGCGCGCGAATGGAATGCACCCCGCGGTTCCGACCGCGGTCACGACCGCAACCAGCACGAAGGCCCGTCTCATCGCTCCCTACCTCGGGAACATGCCATCCATCATCGACGCGTTGTACGCGAACCACGCGAGCACGATCGCGTTCTGCTTGAGATCCTCCGCGCGTACACGCTCGTACATGTCCACATTCGTGTGATGGGTGCGCACGTCGTAAGTGGTGTAGTCCTCGATCGGATTGAAACCGGGCACGCCGGCCGCCTTGAAGCTGAGATGATCGGTGTTCCCGATGCCAGGCAGGATGTTGCGGCGCATGCCGAGATCGCGCAGCGGCTCCAGCCACCGGTCGAACAGGGATTTGGCTGCCGCGTTGTTCTCCGAGTACCAGCCGTAGATGGGCCCCATCCCCGCATCCAGGTTCAGGTAAACCGCCAGGTTGTCGCGGGCCTTCGCGTTTGCCGGCCCCTCGAGATGCTGCCGGACGTACGCCTTGGACCCAAGCAGCCCCTGCTCTTCGCCTCCCCACAGGGCGAACCGGATGGTGCGCCGCGGCCGCACGCCGATGGCGTGCAGGATGCGCGCGGCTTCCATGACGGCCGCCGCCCCATGGCCGTTGTCGCTCGCGCCGGCCCCCGAATGCCAGGAATCGAGGTGCGCGCCGAGTACGACGACCTGATCCCTCAGGGCCGGATCGGTCCCCGGCAGGTCCGCGATCGCGTTGTAGCTGTTGGTGTCGGAGGTGAGAAAGCGCGACTTGATCCCCACGCGCAGCTTGACCGGCAGTCCCTGCTGCAGCATGCGGGCGATCATGTTGTAGTGCTCGGCGGCGAGCACCATGCTGGGGACGGCGTTCTCGCCTTGATCGCGGCCGAGGACGAACACCGTCCCGTGTTCTCCTGCGCTCGGCCGCAGCAGCACGCCGACGCCCGCCCCGCGAAGGGTCTGCTGGATCTGACGCGCGTCGGCCTGGGTCGGAGCGCCGGCCGGCCGCGGCATTGGCGGCGCGCCGATGCGCACGGGCGCGTCGCTCGCGGTCGGCTGCGGCCGATCCTCCCGGACGAAGCCCGTCTGGATCGGCTGGGTCAGGACGATGGCGCCCGCGAGCTTGTCGCGCATCGCGCCGACGTCCGCGGCGGACCGTCCGCCAATCATGATCGGCGTGCCGTTGATCTCGGATTTCGTCGGCGCGGCCCAGGCCTCCGCGTAGCCGATGAGGGGCATGTACCGCGGCTCGAGCATCTCGATCACCTGGCCGTCGAGGACCCAGCCGCGGCCGAACTCCCACGCTTCGAGGTGCGAGTTGGCCAGCCCCCAGCGGGCGAACGTGTCGCGCGCCCAGTCGGCAGCCTGCTTGTGCGCAGGGCTCCCGGTGAGGCGCGCGCCGATGACCGTAACGAACTGGTCGAACGCGGTCATGACCTGGGACCGTTCGGTCCCTTCACGCCGGATCTGGTCGAGCACGCTCCGGTCATCGGCCGTCCGCACGCCCTGCGCCGCGATCCCGCCGCCAATGGCCACGGCCGCCGCGCACGTGGCCGCCGCAATTCGTGAGTGTCTCATGCGGCCGATTATAGCCACGGATCCATTTCCCGGCCTATACTTTGCCGTTGCGCCGCATCTCCTTCGTTCCGATTGCGATCGTCATCGTCCTGTTCTGCCTGCCGCTGTTCGTCGGACTCGGTCGCACGGACCTTCTGAACGACGAAGCGATCTACTCGTACGCGGTGGACCGCATCCTCGAGACCGGCGACTGGCTGACGCCGAGGTCCAGCCCTGGCGACATCCCGTTCCTGGAAAAGCCCCCGCTCAAGTTCTGGATCGTCGCCGCCCCGATTCGGCTCGGCCTTCTGCCCCACAACGAGTTCGGTCTCCGGTTCTTGGATGCCCTGTTCGGCGGGGCGGCATTCATCTACGTGCTGCTCATCGGACGCCGCCTGGGGGGATGGATGTGCGGCCTGATTGCGGTGACCGTGCTCTTCGTTCACCCGCCGTTCGTCTTCGATCACGGCCTGCGCAGCAACAACATGGAGGCGGCGCTGGTGCTCGCCTACTGCGGCGGCATGTATCATTTCCTCGGATGGGCCGGCGCACCACGCCGCGCGAGCGCCATCGCCGTCGGACTGTATTTCACGCTCGGCTTCATGACCAAGTTCGCGGCGGCGCTGTTCCTGCCGCTCGTGATTGCCCTGGCCGTGGCGCTGGTGCCTCAGTGGCGCCGCGAGGTGCTGCGGCGATGGCGGGATTGGGCGGTCGCGGCCGGCGTCGCCGTTGTGCTGATTGCCCCGTGGTTCGTGTACGAGCACCGCAGGTTCGGATCGGGGTTCTGGCGCGTCCTCCTCGCCGAGCACGTGGTCAGGCGCATGACGGTGTCACTCGACCCGGATCACGTGCACGCGTGGTACTACTACCTGGACTGGCTGTATGAGAACCTCCGTCATTCCGAGACGCTGGCGCTGGCCATTGCGGGGGAGGTGCTGTTGATCGCCGCCGTGGCGCGGCGCCGCCGCGGTCCGGATATCCTGGTGCTCGTGTGGTTCGTCGTGCCGATGTTCCTGATCTCCTGCAGCCCGTCGAAGCTGTATCACTACGCGTATCCATTCCTCCCGGGTCTCGCGGTTGCGGCCGGCCTCGTTCCCGCCTGGTTGTGGCGTGTCCTTCAGCCACGCGCCGCGCCCACCGGCGAGCTCGTGCAGCGATGGCTGGCATCGTGGAACGCCCGCGTGACCGCGTTCCTCCGGCGGCCGGCGGTCGCGTACGTGCTGCTCGCGTTCGCCGCCGGCGCGATCGTGCTCGCGGTCCTTGCTGCCGCGGGCATCCGGGTACACTGGAGATTCAGCCGCACGATCGTGCTGCGCAACGCGCAGGTGCTGCGCCCGTGGATCGTCGCGTTCGTCTTTGCCGCGCTCGCCGGCCGCGCGTCGTACGCCGCCCGCCTGCTGATCCCGCTCGTTCTTCTCACGCTGATGCCTTCGGTCGCCTATCGAGACACGCTGTCGCACCTGCCGGAGGAGAAGCACCCGATGCGCGACGTGCGTGATTGCGTGCTCGGGCTCATCGGTACGGACCCTCCGCCCGGCACGCACGTGCAGTTGCCGGCAAGGAGCTTTCTACACCCCTACTACTATTACTTCCGGCGCTTCGGGGGGTGGGAGTGGCTCGATCAGCCGGACGATCTCCGGCTGTACGTGAATCTGTTTGGACCCGCCGCGCGGCGGCCCGTGCTGGTGGGCAACCAGCGCTACCTCGATTTCCGCGAGCACCTGCGCACCGCTGACGATGCGTTCCGTGCGGCGCTGGAACAGGCGGCTGGCGTGCCACGCGGCTCGACGAGCGTGACGTACGTGCCGATGGTGCGGGTCCTGGACGCCCTGCTCCTGCTGCCGGGCCGCTACAGTTCGTGCAGCACGGACGCGCGTTCGACGGCCGCGCGGTGACGAACATGGCCGTTGCCGCGGACCGCGTGAACCTCACCGTCGTCATCCCCGCCTTCAACGAGGAGGAGCGGATCGGCACGACCCTGCGGGTGCTGGCCGGCTATCTGTCCGCCCGGCCATGGACGTGGGCGATCCGCGTCGTGGATGACGGATCCTCGGACGACACGGCCGGCGTCGTGACAGAGATCGGCCGCGATGTGCCCGCGGTCGTTCTTCAGCGCGAGCCGCATCGCGGCAAGGGTGGCGCCGTGAAGGCCGGCATGCTGGCGCCCGGCGGTGGTGCGTTTCGTTTCCTCTGTGACGCGGACCTCGCCATGCCCGTGGAGGAGCTGGCGCGGTTCCTGCCTCCCGCGCTCTCTGATTTCGACGTGGCAATCGGATCGCGGGAAGGGCATGGCGCGCGCCGCGTCGGGGAGCCCCTGCTGCGTCACCTGATGGGCCGGGCGTTCAACTACACCGTGCAGCGGGCGGTCCTGCGCGGCATCGAGGACACCCAATGCGGCTTCAAGATGTTCACCGCTCAGGCCGCGGAGGCGATCTTCCCGCGCGTGACCGTCAACGGGTGGGCGTTCGACATCGAAGTGCTCTACGTCGCGCGTCTCCTCGGACTGCGCACCGTCGAGGTCCCGGTCGAGTGGCACTACCAATCGGAATCACAGGTTTCGATCCTGCGGGACAGCGTCGGCATGCTGCGGGAAGTCCTGCGCATACGCGCACGCGCGCGCCGCGGTGAGTACGACCGATAGAACCCTAGAGCCTTAGAACCCTGGAACCCTTATAATTCGCTCATGACGCGGATCCTGCCGCTGGCGCTTGCGCTGGCCCTTGTTCGGCCCCAGGCGCCGCCCGATACCGAAATCTACCTGGCCACGCTCACGAACGACGCCGGGAAGCTCAGCCTGGGAACGCCCGTCGACGTGACCAACAGCCCCGGCTACGACAACCAGCCGTCGTTCACGCCCGACGGCGCGGCGATCCTGTTCACGTCGGTGCGCGGAGTTTCCGCGCCGGCCCGGGGCCGCGGCGCGGCCGCCGGCACCGACATCTACAAGTACACGTTCGCCAGCAAGGAGATTGCGCGGCTCACGGACACGCCGGAGAGCGAGTACTCGCCCACGGTGATGCCAGACGGCCGTCACCTTTCAGTGATCCGCGTCGAAGCCGACGGTACGCAGCGGCTGTGGAGCTTCGGCCTCGACGGCAAGGAGCCGGCCGTGCTGCTGCCCGATATCAAGCCGGTCGGCTATCACGCGTGGATCGACCAGTACACCGTGGCGCTCTTCGTTCTTGGCGAGCCGCCGACCCTTCGGGTAGCCGACGTGCGCACCGGGAAGTCCGAAGTCGTCGCGTCAGGCATCGGGCGCTCCCTGCAGCGCAGTCCGTCAGGCTCGGTGAGCTTCATTCGGATCGCGCAAAGCGCCGCTGGTCCAGTGGTGACGCTCGAGGAGCTGCTCAAGGACCGCCAGTCTGACGGCCGCATGCGTGGCACCACGGCCCTGGTTCCTCTCGTCCCCGGCGCAGCGGATCCATTTATCGCCTGGCTGCCGGATGGGACCGCGATCGTGGCGCACGGCGGGACGCTTTACGCGTGGCGCAAGGGGGATTCCTCCTGGAGGGGCACCGTGGATCTCGCGGCGCTCGGTCTCTCCAACGTGAGCCGTCTGGCGGTGAGTCCCAAGGGGGACCGCCTCGCGCTGGTGGCAAATCCCCGCTGAGATCGGAACGTCGATTGCAACAACAGGCCATGCGGAGGACCGGAAGAGGCCCGGCGCGACGGCTTTCCATACGCGTCGTGTCGCCGGCTCATCCATCAGTGCCCAGGTGATGTCGCTCAACGCACCCGACTACCTCGCCCGCCCGCTCATCCTCATCGTCGAAGACTTCGACGACGCCAGGGAGATGTATCGGGATTATCTGGAGTTCTCAGGATTCCGGGTGGAGACCGCGCGCGACGGCGCCCAGGCCATCGAGCGTGCGGTCGAGTCGTCGCCCGACTTGATCCTGATGGACCTTTCGCTGCCGGGCATCGACGGATGGCAGGCCACGCGTATCCTGAAGACGGACCCGGGCACGAGCCATATTCCGGTCGTGGCGCTCAGCGCACACGCCCTGCCAGGTGAAGACGAGCGCGCACGGGAGGCCGGGTGCGACGGGTTCATCGCCAAGCCGTGCATGCCCCCGGATCTCGTCACCGCGGTCGCACCGTTTCTGAAAGGGCACGCGCAGTTCGCCGCGCGGGCGAGGCGGGCGAAAGTGCGGAACCGCTGATGAATACCTTCGATTCAGCCGGCCCGTCCAAGCGGCCCGTCGCGCTGCTTGTCGAGGATCATGCCGACACGCGGCAGATGTACGCGGAGTTCCTGTCGTTCGCCTACGATGTGGTCGAGGCGGGCGACGGCGCGCAGGCGCTGGCGCTCGCGCGTGAGCGTCGTCCCGACGTGCTGATCACCGACTTGTCGCTGCCTGTGATCGACGGATTCGAGCTGGTGGAACGCGTTCGCAAGGATCCGGGCCTCGCCGGGATTGCCATCATCTGCCTGAGCGGCTACGGCGGCCATCAGCACGACGAGCGGGCGCGCGAGGCCGGCTGCGATCGGATCCTCCAGAAGCCGTGTACGCCCGACACGCTCGCCGATGTGGCCGCGGAGCTGCTCCGCGAGCGCGCCGGCGAAGCGTGATCATCGCCGGGGCGCGCGGCGCGGCTTCGTGCGCGGCGCCGTGATCGCGGTCGCCGAGGCCGAGGCCGTCGAGCGCAGGCGCCGCAGCCGATCGTTCAGCCTCGCCGTCAGGCTCGCGTCGATCCCGTACACATCCTTCCGGAACTGCACCAGCCCGTCCGCCGACACGTTCGCCGTGAAGTAGGCGATGTACACCGGAATGGGTGTGAGCAGCTTCACGCTCCGCTCCCGTCCGGCGTGCATCGCTTCCGAAATGCGCTCCGGCGTCCATTCCGGCTGGTCGTGGAGCACATACTCGGCCAGCTTCTCCGGCTGCTCGACGCGCACGCACCCATGACTGAACGACCGGCTGGAGCGCGCGAACAGCGAATCGGCCGGCGTGTCGTGCAGGTACACGTTGAACTGGTTCGGGAACATGAACTTCACCAGTCCCAGCGAGTTGGACGTGCCTGGCTTCTGGCGGAAGCGGTACTGCTCGGGCGAACCGAGATCGATGCTGCCGGGATCGACCGGATTGCCGGACGCGTCAATCACTTCCATGTTGGTGCGCTGGAGGAATCCCGGATCTCTCAGCGCCGCCGGCAGCGTCTCGTTCTGTGCGATGTCGGCGGGGACGTTCCAGTACGGACTGAACACGACGTTGGTCATGTCGTCGTCGAAGATCGGGGTCGGCGTGTCCCTCTTCCCGACGACGACCCGCATGGTCAGCGGCACGCGATCGTGATCCACGACATCGAGCCGCATCTCGGGAACGTTGACGAGGATGTGCCGCTCGCCGAGATCGCGCGGCAGCCAGCGCCAGCGCTCCATGTTGAGCTCGATTGCACGGATCCGCCCGTCAACCGGGACGTTCATCTCCGCGACGGTGGGGGGCGCCACGGTGCCGTCGTCGGTGAGGCCGTGCCGGCGCTGGAAGCGTTTGACGGCTTCCTGGATGTCGGCGCCATAGACGGCCGGCCGTCCCTCGGGAGGAATGGCGCCGGCGTAATCGCCGCTTGCCGCGAGCCGCCTCGCGAGAAGCGGGACCAGCGCGCTTTGCTGGCCGGGTTTCAGCTTCATCGACGCGGGAACCGCGGGCCAGCCGCCGTGCGCGACCTTGTCGCGGTACTCCGCCAGCGCTTTGCGCAATCCCTGATAGACGGGGTGGGTGGGCGTCAGCTCTGAAAGCGACTGCGCGACGTGATTTTCCGCGAGCGCGCGTTCGAGATGCGCGAGCGGATCGAACGTGTCGGGCCTGATCTTCCACGTCGGATCCGCGTGGGCGAGATCGGACAGGCCGTTCGCCAGGTCCGACGAGTATTTCATGTAGAGATACGTGAGCCACACGTCCATCGCGCCGGCTTCCTTCGGGTCGAAGCCTTTCTTCGTCAGGAAGCCTTTCGACGCGTCATGGCGCTTTTGACGCAGGAGCGAGTAGCTGTAGAGCTCGGGATCGAGGCCTTCGGCTCTTGCGTCGCCGATCGCCTCGATGAACGCCTCCATCTGGGCCTTCGGCTCGGCGTCCTTGATCCAGGCAGGCGCGAAATCGCGGCTGGTGTAGAACTGGCGCGTCAGCTTCCACAAGCGCGCGCCCTCGGTATCCTGCGTGATATAGGCCGGCGTGCCCGCGCTTTTCAGGGCGTCGCGCAGGGCGAGGTCCATTTCGCTGGCCTTCTGCTTGTCGCCCATGTGCAGCCGCGCGCAGCCGCCGGCGAGCGCAAGTATCAGAACAAGAACGGCCGCAGCCGTTTTTCGCATTCCAGGCCCTCCATGCGGGTCTCCACAGGTCACCGCATCCGTTTCCTGCTGAACTAGCAGCAAGGCGGATGCCGTGACCGTCAGCCGGCGGACTGTGTGCAGGTGTCAGCAAAGGCTGCGTGACCTCAACTACGAGCCGGCCGGCCGCGGGCTGGAGGCCGGATGCCTGTTCGCCCTCGACAGCGACGCACACTCGATTGGCGAGCTGAGATTCGCGGACTACGCGATCGCGCACGCGCGTCTCGCGCGTGTCCCCGCCGATCGCGTGGTCAACTGCTGGCCGAACGAACGGCTGAAGGCGTGGATGGAGAGACGTAGAACGTAGAACACGATCTCGTCGTCCACGTCCTTTTCGACGTCGGCCGCCCAGAAGCGGCGCTCGCGCGGCCGCGGGTCGCTGTTCATGCCGTTCGCGGGCGCCGCGCGTGGAGCGCCAGTGAGACCGCCGTGGAAAAGCGATCCCATCGCGACAGTTCCGCTCGGAGCTGCGCCCGTCCCCGTTCGGTAATCGTGTAGCTCTTGACGCGCCGATTGGTGGTCGAGAGCGTCCATTCCGATGTGGCCAGGCCGTGCACCTCCAGCCGGTGCAGGGCCGGATACAGCGAGCCTTCCTCGACGAGCAGCTCGTCGCCTGTTACCTGCTCGATCCACCGGGCGATTCCATACCCGTGCATCGGGCCCCAACTGAGCGCTTTCAGCATCAGAACGCCGAGGGTCCCCTGAAGCAAGTCGATCGTGGTGCGGTCCATAGGGGGCATCATATACCTGTCATCATATGGGTTCAATGGAGCGGGCCGGCCTGCAGAGATCCGAAGGTGGCAGCCGGGAACTGGAAACTGGAAGCTGGAAACTGGAAGCTGGAAGCTGGAAGCTGGAAACTGGAAACTGCTACGCTCACGCCGCAGCGTCCCGCATGATCTCAGAATCTGAGCCCAGCCCCGCCCATTGGTGGGCACGCCCTTCGCTCCATGTCGCCCTCCTCGCCCTCGTCGTCGGCCTGGCGTACGTCCCGGACGTCGGGCACGGTTTCGTCAAGGATGACTTTGCGTGGATTCTGGCGAGCCGGGCTGGAAGCGTCGGCGATCTCCGGCGCCTCTTCGAAGCCACGAGCGGTTTCTATCGTCCGGTAGTGTCGCTCAGTTTCGCGCTGAACGAATACGCCAGCGGCCTCAGTCCCCTCGGGTACGGGCTCGCGAATCTCGGCCTGGCCCTTCTCGCGGCCGGGGGGATCGGGTGGGTCGCCCGTCTGTGGCGGCTGCCGCCGTCCGCCTGTGTGTTCGCCGCCGCGCTGTGGCTGCTGAATCTCCACGGCATCAACATGGCGGTGCTGTGGATCAGCGGCCGCACGGCGCTGTTCCTGACGCTGTTTGCCGTACTGGCGGCCGCGGCCGTTGCGAAAGACCGCCCCGCAACAGCGGCGCTGTTTCTCTTCGGCGCTCTGTTGTCCAAGGAGGAGGCGGTCCTCCTGCCGTTGCCGCTGCTGCTGATGCTCGTCGCGATGGGCGGAAAACGGGGTCGAATCGCCGTGACCGCCAGTCTGTTCGCCGCGGCGGAGATCGCGTATTTCGTGTTGCGGGCCCGGTCCGGGGCCATGACTCCGGTAACGGCCCCCTGGTTCTACCGCTTCACATTCGACTGGTCCCAGGTCGCGAGGAACATCGCGGAGTACGCCGATCGGTCGTGCACTTTCACCCTCGTGTGCCTGCTCGTCCTGCTTGCGCTCGTAAGGCGGAGGCCGGCGCTGAGCGAGTCCGAACGGCGGATTGTGGCGGTGGGGCTGGGATGGCTCTGCCTTGGATTCGCCATTACGGTCTTCCTTCCCGTGCGATCGAGCCTCTACGCGTGTTTTCCCTCGGCGGGGATTGCCTGGGCGGGGGCGGCTGCCGCGACGGCCATCTGGCGTGCGGCTCCGCCGCGGCGGCAGCAAGCGGCCGCGATTGCCGCGATCGTGCTGGCGCTCGCGCTCGTGCCGGTTTACCGCGTGCGCAACGTGAGGTGGGTCGAGCTCGCGGACCTGACGGCCGGCGTGATGCCTGGGCTGGAGCAGGCCTCACGAGCCTCTTCAGACGGCACCATTCTCATCGTCGATGAGAGAACGACGCGCGCGAACATCGCCTCGGCGTTTGGAGGCCTGATTCCCGAGGCGGCCACGCTCGTGGCGGGGCGGAGACGGTCGATATGGCTGGTGCCGCCGCCGTCAGGCACGGATGCCGCTGAAATCGTCGCGGTGCCGCCGGGACCCCGCGATGCGTGGGTGTTACGCGACAAGCGCCTGGTCCGCGTGGACGCCGCGCGGTGGACGGGCGCGGAGGCGATCGTACTGCGCTGAATTGTGAATTCTGAATCGTAAATTGACAGGCACATAGCTGAGATCGTCCGCTCGGACGATTCCAGCTTGATGCTCTGAATTCACAACTCGCAATTCACAACTTCACGCGTCAGCGGTGGTGCGCCATCGTGGCGCGGTAGAAGCGGGAGGGCAGCGGATGATCGATTCTCGACTCGATGAATCGCGACGCCTCGAGCAGCGCTTCGAGATCGACGCCCGTTTCGATACCGAGGCCGTCGAGCATGTAGATGAGGTCCTCCGTCGCGACATTTCCTGTCGCCCCCGGCGCGTAGGGACATCCTCCGAGGCCGCCGGCCGAGGCGTCGAATACCGACACACCCATCTCCATGGCCGCGAGCACGTTTGCGAGCGCGGCACCGCGCGTGTCGTGGAAATGCAGCGCGACACGCTCGATGGAAATCCGCTCGGCGACCGCTGCGACCACCCCGGGCACCTGGCCCGGATGGGCGATGCCGATGGTATCGCTCACGGAGATCTCGGCGGCCCCCATCTTCACGAGCGCCTCCGACACCGCCACGACCTTCGAGATCGGCACCACTCCCTCGAACGGGCAGCCGAACGCGGTTGAGACGTAGCCGCGCACGCGCATGCCCAGGTCGAGCGCGCGGGCGCAGACCTGACCGTAGATGTCGAGCGATGTCTCTATCCCCTGATTGATGTTGCGCCGGCTGAAGGTCTCGGATGCCGCCGCGAAAACCGCGATCTCCGTCAGGCCGGATTGACGGGCCCGTTCGAGGCCGGCGAGGTTCGGGACGAGCGCCGAGTACCGCGTCCCCGGATGCCGCGAGATCGCCGCGAAGACATCGGCGGCATCCGCCATCTGCGGGACCCATCGCGGGCTGACGAACGCCGAGACTTCAATCGTGCCGTGTCCGGCAGCCGACAACAGGTCGACGAACGCAATCTTGTCCGCGGTCGACACCCCCGTCGCCTCGTTCTGCAGGCCGTCCCGCGGACCCACTTCGACAATCGAGACACGCGAGGGATACCGCATCCGATCAGGCCTCGTCTTCGGCAATCTCGATGAGCGCCACGCCCGGCTGCACGAGATCGCCCTCGCGGCAGTGGACGGCGCTGACCACGCCGTCGGCGTTGCTCCGCACGGGCAGCTCCATCTTCATCGCTTCCAGAACCACGAGCGTGTCGCCGCGCTTCACCCTGTCGCCGGCGCGCGTCTGGAGGCGAATCACGGTGGCCGGCATGGGGGCCGACAGCGATCCGTGATGATGCGGCCGGCGGTGCCCGCCGGCGATCTCCACCTTGAGTTCGTAGACCTCGCCATCGACAAACACCCAGCGGGTGTCGCCCGCGGCCACCGCCCACGCCCTGCGAGGGTGTTCCCCCAGGATCCGGATCGTTCCATCCGTGCCGAGGGCGCACTCAAATGACAGAGGTCCGTGCCCGCCGTCCCGTTGCACTTCGCACGTGACGTGCAAGGGATCGTCCTCCAGCCGCGCGGCTTCGCACTTGACGCGGCTGCCGTCGCCGAGCTTGAAGGTCAGCGCCACGGCGTCAGCGTCCCCATCCTGTCAACGTGCTCCAGGGATCCGGCGCCGAGCGGGCTGCCGCCGTCACCTGGCCACCTGCCGCCGGGAGTGTTGCCGCGGCGGCGAGCGCCTCCGCCGGCACGGGGCCGCGGCTCGACAGTTCGCCGAGGTGCGCGTCGACAAAACCGGTGTGGAGGCGCCCAGCGCGGAACTCAGGATGTCCGAGAAGGCGAATCAGGAACGGAATGTTCGTCCGGATCCCGAGGACCGCGTACTCGCGCAGCGCGGCAACAGCCCGTTCGATGGCGGCATCGCGGGACTCGGCCGACACGATCAGTTTTGCCAGGAGCGGATCGTAATTGACCGTGATGGTGTTGCCCTCCACCACGCCGGCGTCGACACGGATGCCGGGCCCTCTCGGCTCGCGGTAGAGCCGGAGCGGGCCGGCCTGCGGCAGGAAACCGTTCGCCGGATCCTCGGCGTAGATGCGGCATTCAATCGCGTGGCCGCGCTGGATCAGCGAGTCCTGCGACCAGGGCAGCCGTTCGCCCGCGGCGACCAGAAGCTGCGCGAGGACGAGATCGACCCCGGCGACCGCTTCCGTCACGGGGTGCTCGACCTGCAGCCGCGTGTTCATCTCGAGGAAATAAAAGCGCGCGGCGTCTCCCTCTCCTTCGAGCAGGAACTCGACCGTGCCCGCGTTGCGGTACCCGGCCGCCCGCGCCGAGGCGACCGCCGCCGCTCCCATCGCGGCCCGCACCGGGGGCGCGAGTGAGGGAGAAGGACTCTCCTCGACGATCTTCTGGTGCCTGCGCTGCACCGAGCACTCGCGCTCGAACAGGTGTACGAGGTTGCCGTGCGCGTCGCCCATCACCTGGATTTCCACGTGGCGAGGCCGTTCGATCAGCCGCTCGACGTACAGCGTGCCGTCCCCGAAGGCGGCCGCGGCCTCGCGGCGGGCGGCCGGTATCAACTCGTGCGCGTCGCGGTCGTCGCCGACGGTGCGCATCCCCCTGCCGCCGCCGCCAGCCGCCGCCTTGACGAGCACCGGGTACCCGATCGCACGCGCGGCCTCGGCGAGCGCGCCATCGGTCTGGTACGGCGGCGTGATCCCCGGCACGACCGGCACACCGGCGCTGCGCGCCAGCTCCCGTGCCGCGATCTTCGAGCCCATCCGCTCAATCGCGTCGGTCGGCGGTCCAACAAAAATCAAACCTGCCGCTTCGCAGGCGCGGGCGAACGCGGCGTTTTCGGACAGGAATCCGTAGCCGGGATGGACGGCATCGGCCCCGCTTGCGTGCGCCGCCTCGATCAGGGCGGGGATCGAGAGGTAGCTCTCCGGTGCAGGGGCAGGGCCGATGCGCAGCGCGCGATCCGCCGCGCTGACATGGGGTGCGCCCGCGTCGGCATCCGAATAAACCGCCACCGACTCGATCCTCGCTTCGCGGCACGCCCGGATGATGCGGATCGCGATCTCTCCGCGGTTCGCGATGAGCAGCCTTACCACCGCGGCTTCCGCTTTTCGAGAAATGCGCGCATGCCTTCCTGCCCCTCGACCGAGACGCGGTGCCGGGCGATGGTGTCCGCCGTCATCTCGGCGGCTTCCGCCGGCGTGCGCCCGGCGATTCGGGCGACGAGCGCCTTCGCGCCGGCCACGGCGAGCGGGCCCGACGACAGCAGCTCGCGCACGTATGCGTCGATCGCCGTATCGAGATCCGTCTCGAGGGCGACCGCGTGCACCAGCCCGATGGCCTTTGCACGATCGGCCGAGAACCGCGCGCCGGTCAGGAACAGCTCGCGGGCAGCCGAGGGGCCGATCTTCGCGACCGCGAATGGCGAGATGACCGCCGGAACGATCCCGAGCTTCACCTCCGTGAAACCAAACACCGCCGTGTCCGCGGCGACGACGATGTCACAGACCGCGGCAAGCCCCACGCCTCCGCCAAGCGCCGCCCCCTGAATCCGGCCGACGAGCGGGACGGGCACTGCGTTCAGCGTCTCGAACATGCGGCCGAGCGCACGCGCGTCGCGTACGTTCTCGTCGTGCGAGAACGCCGCGGTCTGCGACAGCCACGCGAGGTCCGCGCCAGCCGAGAACACGGGACCCGCTCCCTGAAGGATGGCCACGCGGACCGAACCGGGCTGCACGGATTCAGCCCATGCCGTCAGCTCACCGATGAGCTCCGGGTTGAACGCGTTGCGGACCTCGGGGCGGTTCAGGGTGACGCGGACGACCGGCCCGTCCTGGGCGATGACAATGGCGGACATGAAGTGGCTGTTTGAGTCACCGCAGGCCCGACCTCGAGGCCGGGCGCGCGGGAGTCCGTGCTACATCCTGAAGACGCCGAACTTCGGGTCCGGTATCGGCGCGTTGAAGGCGGCCGACAACCCGAGCGCCAGCGCCTGGCGCGTCGCCGCGGGATCCAGGATCCCATCGTCCCACAGGCGCGCCGTCGAATAGTACGGAGATCCTTCGCGATCGTACTTCTCGAGAATGGGCGCGCGGATCGCCTCCTCCTCCTCCGGCGTCATGGCGCGCCCCTGGCGCGCGTGCTGGTCGCGCTTGACCGTCGTCAGCACGCCCGCCGCTTGTTCCCCGCCCATGACCGAGATGCGCGCGTTGGGCCACATCCACAGCAGCCGCGGCTCGTACGCCCGCCCGCACATGCCGTAGTTGCCCGCGCCGAACGAGCCGCCGATGATCACCGTGAATTTGGGGACGACGGAGTTGGCGACCGCATGCACCATCTTGGCGCCGTCCTTCGCGATGCCGCCCCGTTCGTACTCGCGTCCCACCATGAAGCCAGTGATGTTCTGGAGAAAGATGAGCGGCACGCCGCGCAGGTTGCAGAGCTCGATGAAGTGCGTGGCCTTGAGCGCCGACTCCGAGAACAGCACCCCGTTGTTGGCGATGACCCCGACCAGGAACCCGTGCAGCCGGGCGAACCCGGTGACGAGGGTCGTGCCGTACCGCTCCTTGAACTCGTCGAAACGCGACCCGTCGACGATCCGCGCCAGGATCTCGCGCACTTCGTACGGCTTGCGGGTGTCGTGGTTGACGACGCCGTAGATTTCCTGCGGATCGTAGTGCGGCTCCTCCGGCGTGGTCACGTCGGCCGGAAGCCGCTTGACGGTGTTGAGTGTGCTGACGATCGTTCGCGCGAGCTGGATGGCGTGCTCGTCGTCTTCGGCGAAGTAATCGGCGACTCCGGACAACCGAGTGTGCACATCCGCGCCGCCGAGTTCTTCCGCGGTGACCTCCTCGCCGGTTGCCGCTTTCACCAGCGGTGGCCCGCCCAGGAAAATCGTGCCGGTGCCCTTCACGATCACCGTTTCATCGGACATCGCGGGCACGTAGGCGCCGCCGGCCGTGCACGAGCCCATGACCACGGCAATCTGCGGAATGCGCTCGGCGGACATGCGCGCCTGGTTGTAGAAGATGCGGCCGAAGTGTTCGCGATCGGGAAAGACCTCCGCCTGCAGCGGCAGGAACGCGCCCCCCGAATCCACGAGGTACACACACGGCAGGCGGTTCTCGAGGGCCACCTGCTGGGCGCGCACGTGCTTCTTGACCGTCACCGGCAGGTACGAACCCCCTTTGACTGTCGCGTCGTTCGCCACGATCATGACTTCGCGGCCCGACACACGCCCGACGCCGGTCACGATCCCGGCTGAAGGCGCTTCGTTGTTGTACAAGCCCCACGCGGCGAGCGGCGACAGCTCGAGCAGCGGCGATCCGTCGTCGAGCAGCAGTGGAATGCGCTCGCGGACCGGCAGCTTTCCTTGTTCGCGATGCCGTTCGACGTATTTCGGACCTCCACCCTCGCGAACGGCCGCGGTTCGTTCCGTCAGCTCGGCCACGAGCGCGGTCATGCGTTCGTGATTCGAGCGAAAGAGCTCCGAGCGGCGGTCGATGTGGGTCTCGAGCGGGAGCATCTGCCCTGTCACCAGCCGCAGCAGTCGGTCTTGAAGCGGCAGGCGGGGCAGCGCCAGACGGCGTGCATCCGGAACATCTCGGCGCCGCAGCGCTCGCAAAGGACCTTGCCTGAATCGTCGGGGCCCCCTGCACCCCGACTGGCGGCCTCCATTGCGCCGGCGCGGCGCCGCCGGCTCCATTCCGGCCGCGCCTTGTCTGAATCGTCGGGGCAGCCGCGGCGCGACGCGGACGGGGAGGGCGCGGGACCGTTCGGTCGGTCCGGCGCACGTCGGATCGGTTCCGTCATGTCGGGATTATAGCTGTTCAAACAGGAGGAGGAGAGAAGGGGAGGCTCCCTTTGTAACGGCCAACAGGAGGAGCAGAGAAGGGGAGGGAGTGGTTCACACGGAGTCACGGGGTTCGCGGAGACGCGCGGAGCAGGGCCCGGCCGCGGCCGCGCTTCGCGCGAGAGGTGCCCCGAGATCCGCAGACGCAAGCACGCCAGAACCGCGCGTCGCGTGTTTGCATCTGCGGATCTCGGAGCTCCTCCGACGCCGGCCGAAGGCTGCCGAAGGCCGGCGCCGCGGCCGGACCACAGCCGCGGTCTGTGTTGCGCCGCGCGTCTCCGTGACCTCCGTGTCTCCGTGTGAGGCCCGTGAGCTCCGTTTCCTCCGGATCTCCGGCCCCTAAGCGGCTCAGCCGTCAGCAGTTCCTCTGTGTAGGCGTTCCGAACATATGTCGGTATATGGACGCTATTGACTGATTGTGTATAATTTCTCGTGCCTGTTGACTGCGCTGGTGTATCGTCTCTAGCGGCGGCTCATGGATGAGGGCAGCATGACGACGAAGAAGAAGAACCGGGTGCTCGCGATCGACGACGAGCCGTCGATGATCGAGTGGCTCAAGATCCTGCTCGAGCACGAGGGCTATGAGGTCCGCACCGCGATGATCGGCACCCGCGGCGAGGAGATCTTCAAGACCTGGAAGCCCGACGTGGTCGTCACCGACATGATGCTGCCGGATGCCGACGGCCTCGAGCTGCTGCGCAAGTTCAAGCAGATCCACGCCGACACCGAAGTGATCGTCATCACGGGGCATGGCAGCGTGCCGAAAGCCGTGGAGGCGATGAAAGCGGGCGCGCACAGCTTCGTGGAGAAGCCGATCGAGCCGGACACGCTGCTGGCGATGCTCGAGCGCGCGATCGAGCGGCGCGACCTGGTCGGCGAGAACCTCCTCCTCAAGCAGAAGCTGGAAGGGCAGTTCCGCTTCGGCAACATCATCGGCAAGAGCAAGAAGATGCACGAGGTGCTCGAGCTGGTCGAGAGCGTGGCCGGCAGCGACGCGAACATCCTCATCCAGGGAGAGAACGGCACCGGCAAGGAGCTGATCGCCAACGCGCTGCACTACAACAGCAAGCGCGCGAAAGGGCCCTTCATCAAGATCAACTGCGCGGCGATCCCCAAGGACCTGATTGAGTCGGAGCTGTTCGGCTACAAAAAGGGGGCCTTCACCGGGGCGCAGACGGACAAGGAGGGACTCTTCGAGATGTCGGAGGGAGGCTCGCTCCTTCTGGATGAGATTGGCGAGATGCCCCCGTACCTGCAGACGAAGCTGCTGCGCGTCCTCCAGGAGCGCGAGTACCGGCCGATCGGCAGCGACCGGATCGTGCGGGTCGACTTCCGGCTGATTTGCGCCACGAACATCGATCTGGATGCGGCGCTGCGTGACGGCAAGCTGCGCGAGGATCTCTACTTCCGCATCAACACCATCACCTTGCGCGTGCCGCCGCTGCGCGAGCGGACCGAGGACATTCCGCTCCTGTGCGAGCACTTCCTCGAAAAGTACCGGCAGCGGCACCAGCGCAACGTCAAGTCGATTGCGCCGGCGGCCTACCACGTCCTCATCCGGCACCGCTGGCCTGGCAACGTCCGCGAGCTCGAGAACGTGATCGAGCGCGGCGTGCTTGTCGCCAAGGGAGCGGAGATCACGGTCACGGACCTGCCGGAATCGCTGCGCAGCGAGAGCGCGACGACGACGGAGTTCGTGATCCCGCCGCACCGCACTCTGGCTGAAATCGAGAAGATGGCCATCCTGCAGACGCTCCAGCGGACGAACTGGAACAAGCAGGAGGCGGCGCAGATCCTCGGGCTGTACCGGCCGACGCTGTACAGCAAGATGAAGAAGCACGAGATCCAGGACGGGAGCAAGGCCGGCGTCCGACGGGCCACGCCGGTCTGACGCTGTCAACTCCCAATTCCCAACGCCCAACGCCCAACTACCAACCCCCAACGTTCCTGAATTGGGGATTGGGAGTTGGGAGTTGGGAGTTGGAAGTTGGGCGTTGGGTCGGCCCGTCCCTTGCAGCTCAGCGGACTGAATGCTCGACCGCGCCGCGCCGGCGGCTACTGCAGCGCTTGCCACCGTTGGTGAGGTGTGGCTCTTCGCCTTGAAGGCCGTCCGCGAGAGCGTCCTGCCGCCGTTCGAATTCCGTGAGACCGTGCGCCAGCTCTACGAGCTCGGTGTCCGATCCGCGCCGCTCGTCGCCATCTCCGGGCTCGCCGTCGGCGTCGTGTTGTCCATGCACACGCGGGCGTCGCTCGAACGCTTCGGCGCCGAGGCGATGATTCCGGCAGGGCTGGCCATCGCGCTGGTCCGCGAGACCGGGCCGCTGACGGCGGCGCTGCTGCTGTCGGGCCGGATCGGCGCCGGGATCGGCGCCGAGCTGGGGGCGATGAAAGTCACCGAACAGATCGACGCGCTCGAAGCCACGGCCGTGGATTCGTTCCGCTACCTCGTCGTCACCCGGGTCGTCGCGTGCGTCATCGCGCTGCCCATCCTCACGACCATCATGAACTTCGCCGGCATGATCGGCGGCTATCTCGCCGAGACCGCGGCGACCGGGATGTCTCTGTCGCTCTACTTCACCAGCGCGTTCACGCTGATCGACATGACCGACTACGTGCCGGCCACCATCAAGACGATGGTCTTCGGCTTCATCATTGCGACCATGTCGTCCTATCTTGGATTCACGACGACCTCGGGGACGGAGGGAGTCGGCCGCGCTTCGACGCGGGCGGTCGTGCTCTCGTCGATGCTCATCATCGTGTCGAACGTGATTCTGGTCCGTCTGATTTTCTTCATCTTTCCGGAGGTTGCGGGTTGACCGAGACCCTCGAAGCCTGCGAGACGTCCGCGCGCCCGGCCGCGCCGCCCGCGATCGCGGTGCGCCTGGACGGGGTGACGAAGGAGTTCGCGGGCCGCCGCGTGCTCGACGACGTGTCGTTCGAGGTGCCGGCGGGCCGCGGATTCGTGATCCTCGGGCGCAGCGGCACGGGGAAGAGCGTGACGCTCAGGCACATCATCGGCCTGGCCCGCCCCGATCGCGGCCGGGTGTTCGTCGGCGACGACGAGATCAGCGCACTCGACGGTCCGGAGCTGTCGCGCGTCAGGCGCAGGATCGGTTTTCTGTTCCAGAACGCCGCCCTGTTCGACTCCATCTCGGTCGGCGAGAACGTGGCGTTTCCGCTGCGGCGCCACACGCGGCTTGGCGAGCCCGAGATTCGCCAGAGAGCCGGGGACAAGCTCGCGGCGGTCGGACTCGACAAGGAATACGACAAGATGCCGGCCGACCTCTCGGGCGGCATGCGCAAGCGCGCCGGCCTGGCGCGCGCGCTGGCCCTGGATCCGGACCTCATCCTGGTCGACGAGCCCAGTGCGGGGCTCGATCCGATCACCGCCGACGAAATCGACGACCTGCTGCTCGGCCTGAAGCGCAGCGGGGGCGCGACGCTCGTGGTCGTCACCCACAACATCCCGAGCGCGCGCCGGCTCGGCGACTCCCTCGTGATGCTGCACGAAGGACGGATCGTCGCGCGCGGATCCGCCGCCGATTTCGACCGCAGCACCAACGAACTCGTGCGCGCCTTCATGGCGTCGCAGCACGCAGGTTGAACAGTTGGCAGCAGGCAGTAGGCAGCAGGCAGCAGGCAGCAGGCAGCAGGCAGCAGACAGCGGGCAGCAGGCAGCAGGCAGGGTACTGGAAGCTGGAAACTGGAAACTGGGAACTGACAACTGATAGCTGATGTCAAAGAATCGCCTTCCGATTGTCGGCGCGTTCGTGGTGGGCGGCCTGCTGCTGTTCGCGGTCGGACTGTTCCTGATCGGGGACCGCCGGATGCTGTTCACCGACACCTTCGAGTTGTACGCGGAGTTCTCGCGCGTCTCCGGTCTGGAGAACGGCGGCAAGGTGCGCGTGGCTGGCATGGACGCCGGGGAGGTCGAGGAGATTCACGTTCCGACGGGGCCGACGGGGAAGTTCCGGCTCAAGCTCCGGGTCCGCGAGGACCTTCACCCGCTCATCCGGGTCGATTCCGTCGCCTCGATCCAGAACGACGGCCTCGTCGGCAACAAGTTCGTTCAGGTTGAAGCCGGGTCCGAAGGCTCGCCCGAGGTTCCGCCCAAGGGGACCATCCAGAGCCGCGAGCCCTTCGACCTCGCCGACATGCTGAACAAGATGAACGAGGCGATCGACCTGATCACGGCGACCATCACCGAGGTGAAGGGTGGCGTCGACGAGGCGGTGTCGTCGATTACCGACACGGCCGACGGCGCGCAGGTGCTGATCGCGGATGTGGGGAAGGACGTGCGGGCCATCACTGAATCGAGCAGGAAAGCGACCGATAACCTGACTGCGATCGTCGCCGGCGTACGGCAGGGGCGCGGCAGTGTCGGCAAGCTGTTGAACGACGATGCGCTGTATGTGAGCGCCCGCAACATCGTGTCGCAGGCGGAAAAGGCCGTCGCGAACCTCCGGGAAGCCAGCGAACAGGCAAAGGGGGCGGTCGCCGACTTCCGCGGCGACAGCGGCCCGATGAAGGGGCTCGCCGGCAACCTCCAGCAGACGCTGACCTCGGCGCGGGAGGCGATGTCCGATCTCGCCGAGAACACCGAAGCGTTGAAGCGGAGCTTCTTTTTCCGCGGCTTTTTCAACCGCCGGGGCTACTTCGACCTGAGCGATGTCAGCGTGCAGCAATACCGCGAGGGTGCCCTTGCATCGGGCGATCGACGCCCGCTCCGCATCTGGGCCGGGGCGCCGGTCCTGTTCGCCAAAGACGCGGACGGTCAGGAGCAGCTGACCGACGATGGGCGGCTGCGGCTGGACGCGGCCATGGCGGCGTTTGTCAAATACCCAAAGACGAGTCCGTTCGTCATAGAAGGCTATGCTGAGGCGGATACCGGTGACGTGCGGTTCCTGTCCAGCCGGCGCCGCGCGGAACTCGTGCGGGACTATGTCGTAGGGAAGTACGGCCTCGACCCGGATTTCGTCGCGATTATGTCGATGGGGGCGGAGGCGGACGACAGTCCGACGGGCAAACGCTGGGATGGCGTGGCACTTACGATGTTCGTGCCGCGGTCGGTGTCGTGAACGGCCGTGGCACGTGGTTTGATTGATGGATCCTGAGTACGGGCGCGCGCAGGGCGTCCGAGACGACCAAGGAGGCAGACGTGGACGAGCGATCGCGAGTACTGCTTGCGACATTCATCGGCGCCGTCGTCGGGGGCGCGTGGGGGTGGCTGTACATGACGCAGAGCGGTCGGCGTGTACGCGATCAGATCGAGCCGAAACTGGACGACTTCATGAAGGAGTTGACGCAGGTGCGCGGGACGGTCGAGAAGGCGCGCACGGCTGCCAATGAAGGCTGGCGCTCGCTGAACGACATCGCCGGAACGCAGGGCGGCCGCTGGTCGGCGTAGCGAACCATGGACGCCAATCTCGAGACGACCAACGTGCTGCTCGCCGTCATGGCGGGCGTCAGCGTGCTGGAAGCGCTGTTGCTCATCGGCATGGGCATCGGCGGGTTCGTGGTGTATCGCCGGGTGATGCAGCTCGTTTCCGACCTCGAGGCACGCCAGATCGCGCCGTTGCGCGAGAAGGTGGACGCGATCCTCGTGGACGTGAAGGCCGTCACCGCGCGCGTGAGCCAGCAGACCGCGCGGGTCGATCATGCCATCTCGGGCACGATGGAGCGCGTGGACGAGACGGCGGGGCGTGTGAAGGACACGGTCGCCGACAAGGTGAACCAGGCGGTCGGGATCGCGCGCGGCGTGCGCGCGGCGATCATCTCGGTGCTTGGCAGTGAAGGGCGGCACGGGCCGCGCGACACGGCGGAGAGTCGCGTCTGACGAAACGCCGGTCCTGGGGCCGGACGAACCATAGTTGAAGGAGGGGGCGGCATGGCGTACGAATACGATCGAGTGGAGCGCGAAGAGGGTGGGGGATCGTTCCTGATGGGGCTGCTGGCCGGCACGGTGCTCGGCGCGGGGCTCGGCATGCTGTTCGCGCCGAAAGCCGGGACGGAGCTGCGCAACCAGTTGTCGGAGCAGGCAGGACGCCTGAAGACAACGGCGGGCGATACCTACGCGCAGGCGACCGACAAGGTCAGCCATCTGGTGGATCGCGGCCGTGAGGCCTACGATCGCGCGCGCTCGAGTGTCATCGGCGGCGGCGACGGGAGCACCACGGACACGACGGGTCCGGGCACCACGGGGACCCCGGGCACCACGAACACCGGCTCGATGACGGGCGCCGGAACCGGCTACCGCGGCTGATGGCCGCCGTGCGGCGTGCAGCTCCCCGCACGTCGCACGCGGCACTTCACTCTTCATTGGACCACGGTGACGGAAGCGACCGCTCGTCAGCTGGCCAACGGAATCCTCGCGGTGACGGCGATCGGTGCCGCCGTCGTCGTGGTGCGTACCCCGTCACTCCGGCGGCTGGCGTGGCGATTGGCGCTGGCGGCGGCCACCGTCACAATCCCGGCGTGGCTCAACCGGGAGGTCCGCACCGCCTGGGTCGAGAGCGGGCGCAAAGCGGTGCCGCCACTCGGGTAGCCGGCGGGGCTCGCGGGATATGATGAGGCCGTGGATCGGCCAATCCCGTTCGTGCGGCGTGCCGCGACGAGAACCTGGGCCGAAATCCGGCTGATCGCGCTGGCGATCTGGCGCGGCGTCACGGGCGTCTATAACGGCAACGATCTGACGTTCGCCTCGTCGATCGCGTACTACTCCCTCCTGTCGCTCTTTCCCTTCTTCCTGCTGGCGCTGTCGATCCTGGCGAGCGTCACCACCAACCCCGCGGAGCGCACGCACGTCCTCGGGTTCGTCCTGCGCTACTTTCCGCGGCAGTTCGAGTTCGTCACGAATCAGCTCGACGCGCTCGAGCAGTCGCATGTGCAGCTCGGCGTCGCGGGCAGCGTGCTGATGGTCTGGGCGGCGATGGCCGTGTTCGGCGCCGTGACGAGCGCGGTCAACCACGCCTGGGGCGTCGACAAGCAGCCGAGCTACCTGAAGCACAAGCTGATGTCGTTTGTCATGCTCGTGACCTCCGGCCTCCTTCTGCTGCTGGGACTGCTGCTGGTGAGCGCAATCAACGTCGCCGAGACGCACTGGTTCGCGACGGCCCTCGCGCGGACGCCCGGCCTCCAGCCGCTGCAGGGACTGGCGCTCAAGTGGGCAACGACGATTCTGTTCATCCTGATCGTGGGCCTGGTGTTTTACTTCGTGCCGAACGCCAAGGTGCGTTTTCGCGACGTCTGGGTGGGCGCCATCGTCACTGGTCTGCTGTGGCGCGTGGCGCTCGCCGCCTTCTCGCGATACGTCCGCGATCTGTCGCGTTTCAGCGTCCACGGTTCGATTGCCGCCGTCGTGGTATTTCTGATCTGGGTCTATATCTCGGCGGTCATTCTGTTGTACGGCGTCGAGCTGACCGCCGCGTACGCGCGGCTGCGGCGCCGGCGTCCGGACGAGATCCCCGCAGCGCCGTCCCCACGCGTCTGACGCAGCGGGCAGCTGCCAGCTGCCTGCTTTCATCGAAGGGCTGTGAGGCAGGACAGGGAGTGTCTAATCGACGCTCCCTGCGCCCTTTGGTAGGCCCTGTCGCTGAGGTGGTTGCTCCAGCGGAACACCAGAGCGGTAGGTCGCGCCTCAGTGGCGCGGCACCATCATGAAAAGCAACCGTGATGCCAGGCGATGGGACCTTCTTCTGGGACTTTTTGTGGGGATCGGCTGTGCCGTTTCCACTGTGGAATACCAGAGGCCCACAAGCTCGGCCGAGTTAGGTAAGCAGTTACCCACCGCGCGGCAGAGCTCGCCGAGACCGCAGCGGCCGCGTTCGCGCGAGCATGCAAACGCTACGGCTGCTAGGCGCTCTTCGCGGTGGCCATCATCGCGAGATTCTCGCGTCGTCCGGCAAACACCGCCCGTACGGGGACAAAGAGCGCGCGATTGAGACCGTACGCGATACCTGCCCAGGCCAGAAGCAGGGGGAGCAGAAGCCATGAACGGTCGAAGAGCCTGGTCGCCATCAGGGCGATCAGCAGGGGAGGCGCGGCTGACAGCAGAAACGACAGCATGCCGAGCAGCCCGGCCACGCCGTGCGCGTTGCTGCGGCGCCCGATGCTGTTGAGGTCGACGGCACGCGGAAACAGCGCCGAGAGCAGCGCGGCCGCGGGGGACAGCAGCAGGTAGGTTCCGGCGAGCGCTGCCGGGATTGACAGCCACATCGCCGCCGACCCTCCCGGTCGCAGGACGAACGCGCCGCCCAGGCAGACCAGCGCCGGCGAGAACGCGATCAGCGCATTGCCGACCGCTTTGCCGTCGAGGTACTCGCGGTCCGTCAGCGGCGCCAGGAACGCGAGCGTGATCCCGGCGCGATCGATCGCGAACTGGTTCATGGCAATCGGCAGGATCGCCAGGAGGCACACGAAGGCGGCAAGCGAGCCCAGGATGAGTCCGCCGCTCGGCGCGAACCTGCCGAGATTCACGCCGGCGCCGCTTCGCATCACGACGCCGATGACGCCCAGCATGATGATGGGCGACAAGAGGATCTGACGTCCCCGCGGCGTTCGGAGCGCCAGTCGATACTGCGCGAGCGCAACCGCCGACGCCCCGGATGACAAGCCCGGCACCGTGCGTCCCCACACTTCCCGCGTCGGCGTCGTGCGCCGCGTGCCGCTCGATCCGGGTGAACCGAGAATGCGCACGAACACGAGCAGGCCGAGACCGTGCACGCCGGCAACTGCGAGCGCCAGCCCGGTGAGGGCCGCTCCCGCCCGGGCCGGCTCCCCCCGCGAGGCGCTGCGAGTTGCGGTGACGTAGAGCTCGCTCGGCAGCAGCGAGAACGCGCGCGTGCCGGCCGCCGCGACCCACGCCGGCGCGCGTCGCTCGTGCCGCACCGGCTCGCGCGGAGCGCGGCCGCGACGGCCACCCATGTCCAGCAGACCCGGCAGCATGCTCAGCATCGGCACAATCAGAATGAAGAGCAACGCGAGCAGCTCGCCCCGGCGCCGGTCGCGCATGATCAGATGCAGCAGGCTGCTCGAGAGCGCTGAGACGCCGACCAGGACGGTGACGAACGCCGCGCCCGCGAGAAGCGTCACCAGCGCCGAGCCGAACGCCGCTCCCGCCACAAGGCCGAGCGGAAGGCAGGCCATCAGCGGCAGGAATACCAGAATCCACGGATCGCTCAGCGCGGACGCCACCTGCGCCACATACAGCGTGACGCGCGAGATGGGCAGCAGCAGCAGGCGCACGGGATTGGTGCGGTCCGCCGCCGGCAGCATCAGCGGGCCGACGACGCAGAGGGCGATGGCGGCGAGCAGGAGGTACCGCGCGACCTCGAAGAGGATCGGCGGCGCGCCGGACGGCGCGCGGGCGAGCGCGTATCCCGCCGCGGCCCCCACCACCGACAGCGCGAGGGTGGACGGGACCATGATGACGGCGGCCATCAGTGGCCCGAGTTGCTCGATGGCGATGGAGAAACGCTCGAGCGTGTCGCGCGAGCCCGTCTTCTCGAGCGAGTTGACGAACAGGCGCCACCTGAGCCACGCAAAAGCCCGAAGGGTCCGGTACATCCGTCAGACCCAGTCCAGCGATGCGTGGGTGTGGGCATCGCCCCCGACGAGCGTGATGAACAGCTCCTCGAGCGTCCTGCCGCCGGAACGAAGCTCGTTGAGCGCGCCCTGGGCCACCAGGCGCCCCTGCGCGATGACGCCGATGTCGGTGCACAGCCGATCGACGATCTCCAGGATGTGCGACGTCAGGAAGATGGTGCCGCCGCGGCCGACGAACCCGTGCAGCAGATCCTTGATTTGACGCGAGGCGACCGCGTCGATCCCCTCGAACGGCTCGTCGAGAAACAGCAGGCGCGGCGCCGGCAGCAGCGCGGCCGCGAGCGACAGTTTCTTGCGCATGCCGTGCGAAAAGTCCGTCACGAGGGTCGTGCCGGCGGATTTCAGCTCCATCAGATCGAGCAGATCGGACGAGCGGCTCTTCGCCGTGGCGCGGTCGATGCCGTGCACCTGCGCGATGAAGGTCAGCGTCTCCTGCGCGGTGAGCCGATCGAACAGCGCGAGATCCTCGGGGACGACGCCGATGCGCCGCTTCACGCTGACGGGATCCGCCAGCGGATCGACCCCCAGGATGCGCATCGTGCCCGACGTCGGTTTCAGCAGCCCGGTGAGGCACTTGATCGTGGTCGATTTCCCCGCGCCGTTCGGCCCGAGGAATCCGTAGAAGCTGCCGGCCGGCACCGCCAGGTCGATCGCATCGACGGCGCGGAAGCCGCCGAAGTCGCGCGTGAGTCCGTGGGTTTCGACGGCAAGGTCCATGGGGCGAGATTGTATCCCGGACGGCGTGGTACGATTGATACGGATGAACCGTCTCGCCCGCGAGCGCAGTCCGTACCTCCTCCAGCACGCCGGCAATCCCGTGGATTGGTATCCCTGGGGCGACGACGCCTTCGAGCGGGCCCGGCGCGAAGACAAGCCCATCTTCCTGTCCATCGGCTATTCGACGTGCCACTGGTGCCACGTCATGGAGCACGAGTCCTTCGAGGACCCGGACATCGCGGCGCGGCTGAACCACGACTTCGTGAGCATCAAGGTGGACCGTGAAGAGCGCCCCGACGTCGACCGGGTGTACATGTCGTTCGTGCAGGCGACGACGGGCGCGGGCGGATGGCCGATGACGGTGTTCGTCACGCCCGATCTGCGGCCGTTTTTCGGCGGCACGTATTTCCCGCCGTCGTCGCGGTGGGGCCGGCCGGGATTTGCCGATCTCCTGACCGAGATCGCGCGCGTCTGGAAAGAGGATCGGCCGCAGGTGGAAAAGGCGGCGACCGAGCTGCTCGCGCGGCTCCGCGGCGTGACCGGCGCCGGCGTGCGCGGGCCTGGCGAGTCGGAAATCGCCGGCCTCGACGCGCTCGACACGGCCCTCGAACAGTTTCAAATGGCGTTCGATCGACGCCGCGGCGGCTTCGGCGAGGCGCCGAAGTTTCCGCGTCCCTCCGAGCTTCTGTTCCTGCTTCGCGAGCACGCGCGGCGCGCGGCCGCGGGCCCGGCTGTCGAGGCGCCGCTCGTGATGGTCCGCGACACGCTGCGGGCGATGGCGCTCGGCGGCATGCGCGATCACGTCGGCGGCGGGTTCCATCGCTACTCCGTCGATGCGGAGTGGCGCGTCCCGCACTTCGAGAAGATGCTGTACGACCAGGCGCAGCTGGTGCTGGCGTACCTCGAGGCGGCGCAGGCGACGGGCGAGGACTTCTATGCGAGGGTCGCGGAGGACACGCTGGCCTACGTGCTCCGCGAGATGACGGATCGTGGCGGGGGATTCCATTCGGCCGAAGACGCCGACAGCATTCCGCCGGAGCGTGCCGGCGATCCCGGCGCGCACAAGTCGGAAGGGGCGTTCTACATCTGGAGCGACGAGGAAATCGGGGCCGTGCTGGGTCCCGACGCGGACGTCGCGCGGGCCCGTTTCGGCATCGAGCCGTCCGGCAACGCGCCGCACGATCCGCAGGGGGAGTTCACCGGCAGGAACCTGCTCCATGTCGCGCGCTCGAGCGAGGAAGTCGCGGCGGCGACGGGACGAACCGTCGAGGAGGTGATCGCCACCCTTGGCCGGATCCGCGGGCGGCTGTTCGAGGTCCGCGCGGCGCGTCCGCGTCCGCACCGCGACGACAAAGTCCTGACCGCCTGGAACGGTCTCATGATTGCCGCCTTCGCGCGTGCCGCGCGCGTGCTGCCCGCGAGCGCGCATGCCGCGGCCTATCTGAACGCCGCGCGAACCGCCGCGGGCTTCGTCCGCGCCGCACTCTGGGATGGAGGCGCCCGGCGTCTGCTGCGCCGCTATCGTGACGGTGACGCGTCCATCGAGGCGTACGCCGAGGACTACGCCTGCCTCATCTGGGGACTGCTGGAGCTGTTCCAGGCCGACGGGGATCCCGCCTGGCTGGAGTGGGCGATCGCGCTGCAGGCCCGCCAGGACGAACTGTTCTGGGACGCTGAAGAAGGCGGCTGGTTCAGCACGACGGGAGCGGATCCGGCCGTGCTGTTGCGGTTGAAGGAAGACTACGATGGCGCCGAGCCGGCGGCGAGCTCCGTGGCCGCGCTCAACGCGCTGGTGCTTGCGCATCTGGCTGGCGACACGGCCGCCGGCGATCGTGCGGAACGCACGCTCGCCCGGTACGGTCCGCGGGCCGGTCACGCGGCGCGGGCCGTTCCGATGATGTTGTGCGCGCTGTCGGCATGGCACGCCGGGTACGCGCAGATCGTGATCGCGGCAAGTCAGGACGCCGCCGGCACGAGAGCGCTGGCGGTGGAACTTGCGCGGCATTACCTGCCGTTTGCGGTGATCGTCCCACGCGCGGGAGACGGGGCCCTGGACCGCGTGTTGCCGATGGCCGCCGCGATGCTGCCACGCGAGGGCCGCGCGACCGCGTACGTGTGCCGCGATTTCACCTGCCTGGCCCCCGCGACCTCTCCGGAGGCCCTGGCCGCGCAGCTTGGAGCGTTATGATCTTCGATGTGGAAATCGTGCTGCGGGAGCGCAGCGCAGCGGTCACCGAACGGATCGTGCACGAGGGCAGCGAACCCGCCGACTGGGACGAGCGCGACGTCGAGCGCGTGCTCAAGGCGATGCTGCTCGCGATCGATCGCCTGCGCAACCCGCAGAGCGACCACCACCATGTGGCGCTCCGCGGCTTCAGTTGGATCGTCGAGCCCGCTCAGGGCGGCGTCGTCATTGCCATCGAAATCCCGAGCGGCGCGGCCGTCGCAGGTCCCTTCGACGTGCCGCAGCAGCGACTCGACGCGCTCATCGGCCGGGTACTGACTACCCGGCCGCCGGCGAAGCCTGTGGTCCACTAAGATCAGGCGGATTGCAGACTTGTCCGTTCGGTTACAGAACCGGCGTCAGACGGCGCGACAGGTGGTGTGATTTCGCAAATCAGCCCATTTCTTCGATGGTTCCCATGGGCATCATCCTTGCCCTGCCGAGCCGTGATGCCCGATCGTACGGGCCTGCTCCCCGGCGGGACCATGAAACTCCCTTATCGCATTCTGGTCCTCGATGACGACGAGAGTACCCTGGCGGGTCTGGTTGAACTGCTGCGCGACGCGCATTATCAGGTGACCGGCGCGGCCACCTATGACGCCGCGAAACGGCTGCTGACCGTCGGCTCATTCGATCTCCTCGTCTCTGACGTCAGGCTGCGCGGCTACAACGGGCTCAACCTCATTCGCCAGTCCACGGCCGATCATCCGGAAATGGCGACCATGATCATCAGCGGCTACGACGAGCCCATGATGCAACTGGAAGCCGGCCGATACGGCGCGGAGTTCCTGCGCAAGCCGATCAAGCCATCCGAGTTCCTCGAGACAATCTCTCGCGCGCTGTCGCGCGTCCGCCGCAAGCGACGCTGGCCGCGCAAGCGCGTGGTGGGGGGATTCCGCGTGACCGCCGACGGCATGCCCGCCGCCGTCGTGGACGTCTGCTACGGCGGGCTCCGGCTCGAGATTCCAGCGAAGCAGCCCCTGCCGGATCACTTCGACGTCGAAGTGGCCGGCATCGGCCTCCACCTCGCCGTTGAACCCGTGTGGACCCACGAGTCCGAGGATCGCCGGGCGATCGTCTGCGGCGCCGCCCTGTCCTCGGATTCCAATCCCGCCGCGCGCACCTGGCGCGCCATCGTCGATCGGCTTTCAGCATAAAGCCTCTCGTTCATCGGCCGCGCCTGGAGCGAGCCGAAGCCGATCGCGTTCGCCTGCGCGTACGAGCAGGCGACAAAGCACCGCAAGCCGCCGCAGTTTCTCGCCGCCGCGCCGCTGACTCGGTAGGCGCGGCGAGACCGTGGCTCGGGGCTCGTTCCTCGTGAGTCGTGGCCCCGCGAGCGCCTAGCGCCGAGCGCCGAGCGCCGACGTATCCGTTTTCTTCTCGGGCTTCTTGAGATGCGCCTCGTACCACGCCAGAATGCGCTGCTCGAAGTCGATGCTCTCCGCGACGCTGTCGGGCGGCCGGTGCGCGCCGTTGACGTAGCGGACCCACTCGACCTCCTTGCCGAGGCGGCGCAGCGCGTAATAGATCTCGCGTGACTGGCTCGCCGGCACGTTCGGATCCTGGTCGCCCGATATCGTCAGCAGCGGCGTCTTGATCCGGTCCGCGCGCAGGATCGCGGAGTGGTCGAGATAGCGTTCCGGGTAGTCCCAGAGCGTTCCGCCAATGCGATCCTGGCTCTTCTCCGGCGCGTGCGTGTTGCGGACGCCGAGCCGCGGACTGTCGGTATAGAAGCTGACCATGTCCACCTTGCCGGACACGTTCACCGCCGCCTTGAACCGATCGGTCTGCGTGATAAGGAGCACCGTCGCGTAGCCGCCGTAACTCGTGCCCTGGACGCCGAGCTTGTCGGGATCCGCCACGCCCATCTCGATCAGGCGGTTGGCCGCCGACGTGACGCCCTTGACCCACGCCTCGCCCGGCTGGCCGACAACGAGATTCACCGACGGGTGGAACACGGCGTACCCGTGGTTGGTCAGGAACGCCGCGCGGGCGTTGAACCCGTTGTCGAAAAACGTCTCGTACAACTCGAAGATAATGGGGTAGGTCCGCCCCTTCTCGTAGTTCACGGGATAGCGGAGCACGCCGTACAACCGCTTGCCGTCGGCATCGCGATAGGCGACCAGTTCCGATCGGGGCAGGCTTTTGCCGGCGATCCATGGATTCAGATCGGTCAGCTTCTTCGCACTGGAGAAGCGTGCGTCGGCCGTGTAGAGGTCGGCCGGGCGATCGCCGTCCGAGGCGGTGAAGATGAACGTGCCGCCGTCGCGCGACAGCCGCACGCCGCCATACAGCCGCGCGTCGCGCACGAGCGGCGTCATGGCCTTGCTGGCGACGTCGATGCGGACGACCCCGCGCTCCCATTTGTCGCGCGCGCCCCACGTTGCGTAGATGGCCGCGCCGTCCGGACTCCAGCCGACCGCCGTCAATCGCGGGTTCTTCTCTTCGTCCTCCTGCAGCGGCACGATCAGGTCGCGCGTCGCGTCGGCGACCTTCACCACGTACCAGCCCTTGCGGCTGGTGACGAGCAGACGGCTCCCGTCGCGCGAGAACGACGTCACCGAGAACGATTCCTCCGCCGGTTTCTTCTCGTCGCCCGTCCTGGCACCCGGCGTGGCCGCATCGGGCTCGGCCCCCTTCGCGTCGGCCTTCGCGGGCTTCGGTGTCAGGCTGCGCGGCGCACTGCCGTCGATTCCCTGCACGAACACTTCGCCCTTTTTCGCGTACGCGAACCACCGCCCGTCGTCCGACCATCGAAGGGTGAGCCCTTTGAGGTCCTTGGCCGCCATCACCGTGCGGGCCTGTCCGGTCGCGGCATCCACGAACTTCAGGACGTTGTCGGTGCCCCCGATCGTCTCGTAATCGGTCTTCTCGGTCGCGTCCTCCATCACCCTGAGAAACGCCCCGTCGCGCGAGACCTCATAGCTCGAGATCCGCGCCTGCGGGAGGATCGGCCGCGCCGCGCCCGTACGCGGATCCAGCGCCGCAATCGAGCGGCTGCGGTTGTCCCTGCCGAGCAGGTCCCACTCGAGGAAGGGGTCCGTCGATTTGTGGACGACGATGGGGCCTTCGGTCAGCTCCCGGAACTTCGCGCGAGCGGCGGCGTCCTGCGTTCGATCCCTGAGTGCGACCAGGATCGCGGCGCCGTCCGGCGTCCACGCCAGGCTGCTGTTCAGCGCGACCGCGGTGTCTGCGCCAGCCGGCACTTCCGTCAGCGCCTTGCGCCCGGTCTCCCACACGAACAGCTTCGCCGATGGGAATCCGCTGGGGACGGCGGCATCCTGGGCGATGAGAATCGCGAGACGCTTCCCGTCGCGCGACCATGCGGCGGTGCGAACGCTCACCAGCCCCTTGAAGGGCGTGTCGATTGCGCCCGTGCGCGCGTCGATGATCTGCAGCGTGACGTTCGACGGCGACAGGTACGTGGGGTCGCCGTAACGCCGGTTGTCAACGGTCGCGTTGTCGAAGGGGAGGCGGACCGAGGCGGCCACGCGGCTGCCATCCTCCGTCACGTCGAGGACGCTGACGGAGGCGACTTTGAGCATGTCCTCGGCCGTAAACGGGCTCGACGGTTGGGCGGAGGCCGCGGAGGCGACAGCCAGGACAACGAGCGCCATGACGGCGCGGCGAATAGCGGTGTGCATGGGCAGCTCCTGAGGCTCGGGTTGCGGCGACAGTATAGCCGGAGGGGCTCATAAGGGGTGCTGAAGGGTGCTGAGGGGTGCTGAAAGGTGCTGAAGGGTGCTGAAAGGTGCTGAAGGGTGCTGAAGGGTGCTGAAAGGTGCTCAGCCCCTCCGAGCCCGCCTCGCCGAAGCTTCAGCGAAGGCGGGCTCTGAACCAGTAGAAGACAGGAATGCCGAGCGCCAGGAGCAGCGCGCCGCGTGCGGCGCTGCCCGGGTCCGCCCACACGACGCTGAGGACCACGGCCGCCGCGACGATCGTGAAGGCGATCTGCACGAAGGGATAGCCGGGGGCGCGGAACGAGTCGGGCGGCCGGTCTCCGAGCGGATGCGTGTGCCTGAAGATCAGCACCGTGCCGACCGTCAGGCCGAAGAAGATCCAGTCGGCGAACACCACGTAATTGAGGAGCTGCTCGTAGCGTCCGGTCAGCGCGAGCACGCACGTCCAGCCGGACTGAATCGTGATGGCGAGCCAGGGCGTGCCGTACTTCGGGTGGAGTTTCGCGAGCGCGGGGATGAACAGGCCGTCGGCCGCCATCGCGTAGTACACCCGCGTCGGAGCGAGGATCCCGAGATCGAGGAAGCCGAAGGTCGAGATGGCGATCGCGGCGGTGACGAACGTCTGGCCGACGCCGCCGAACATCAGCTCCGCGGCCTTGGACGCGGGGGTAGTCGTGCCCGCGAGGCCGGCGAGCCCGAGCGCGCGGATGTACACGGCGTTCACGAGCACGTAGATGACGACGACGGTGATGGTGCCGGCGATCAGGCTCAACGGAAGATTGCGCCGCGGGTTCTCGATTTCCTCGGCCACGTAGTTCGCGTTCTGCCATCCGCCGTAGGCGAAGAGGATCGGCACCATCGCGGCGCCGAACGCGACGATCGTCGACCCTGACGCAGCCGTCGCCGCGCGCCCCGCCGTCCACCAGCCTTCGTGCGCCGGCGCGAACGCACCCGCGCCAATCAGCAGCGCGAGCGCCGCGACCTTCAGGATGACGAACACGTTGAGCACGCGGCTGCCGGGCTTCACGCCGAAATAGTTGATGACGGAGAGGACGACGACCGAGGCGATGGCGAGCGGCACGGGTTCGATGTCGGGCCGTCCCACGAGCCGGAGCGCGTAGGTGGCGAAGGTGATGGCGACCGCGGCAATCGCGCCGGTTTCAATCAGCGCGAGGAGGGCCCAGCCGTACAGAAACCCGGCGAGCGGATGATACCCGTCGCGCAGGTAGACGTACTGTCCTCCGGCGCGCGGAAAGACCGCGCCGAGCTCCGCGTAGGCGAACGCCCCCGCCAGCGCGATGATCCCGCCCACCGCCCACGCGCCGAGGACGAGCGCCGTCGTGTCCAGGCGCTGGGCGACGATGTACGGGTTGATGAAGATCCCGGATCCGATGATGCCGCCGATCACGACCATCGTCGCGTCGAACGGCCCCAGTGCGCGCCTGAAGCTCACGCGGCGCAGCTTAGCATGGGCGATGGGGAGCCGACGCGAGTGAGTAGGGGGGTCCGGCGGGGCGAAGCCCCCTAAGCGCGAGCGAGCGACGCGAGCGAGGCTCACGAGCGGAGCGGGGCGAAGGGGGCCCCGCGAGCGAGTGAGTAGGGGGGTCCGGCCCGCCTCCGCCGCGAAGCGGCTTCGGCGAGGTCTCGCCGGAGCGCCCCTGCAGCACGCGCGAAGGCGGACGGGGCGAAGCCCCCCGGCCTCTAGGGATACAACCGCTCGATTCGCCACGCGGCGCCGTCGCGCACGTAGACCACGCGATCGTGGAGGCGATCGGGACGGCCGTACCAGAACTCGAACCGGTGGGGGATGAGGCGGTACCCGCCCCAGAACGGCGGGCGCGGCACGCTGCCCCCCTCGAACCGGCGCTCGATCTCCCGGTACTGCTCTTCGAGCGCCTCGCGCGAGGCGAGCACGGCGCTCTGGTCCGAGGCCCACGCGCCGAGCTGGCTGCCGCGCGGGCGGCTGGTGAAGTACGCGTCCGACTCATCGGCCGCCAGCCGCTCGACCGTGCCCTCGATCCGGATCTGCTCGTCGAGCGCGACCCAATGGAAGCAGAGCGCGGCGTGCGGATTGACCGACAGCTCGCGTCCCTTGCGGCTGTTGTAGTTGGTGTGGAAGACGAAGCCCCCGTGATCCGCGCCGCGCAGCAGGACCATCCGCACCGAGGGGCGGCCGTTCGCGTCGGCGGTGGCCAGCGCGACCGGCGCGGTGTCCACGTGGTGCGCCTGCGCGCGCTCGACCGCGTTCAGGAACTCGGTGATGGGATCGGCGCTGGCCATGACCTCCGATTATAGAGCGGCTCACGATTCTTCATCCTTCTTCAGCCCACCGTCACGACTCCTGATGGGTGCAGCCCGTAATCTGCCCGTGGGAGGTGAGGAATGAAGCGGCTCATGGCTCTGACTCTTCTCGGTGCGGCGGCGGCGACCGCGGCCGCGTGCGTGCCTGGGGGATACCCGATGCGCGGAGTCCCGGGACCGTACGGGATGGCGCGTCCTTACCCTTCGATCTACGGCGCCCCCCCGGCGTCCATCGCCGTGGGACGGTGGGACAACGTCATGCTGCTGCCGCCGGCGACGCCGGTGCTGGTGCTGATGATGGACGGCCGCAAGGCGGGCGGGCAGTTCCTGTCTGCGGACGCGGTGACCGTGAAGGTGCTGACGCCATCGGGCGAGGTTGCGCTGGCCGCCTCTGACGTCATGCGCGTGGACAAGGTGCCGGGCGAGGCGTCGCGGGATTACGTGAACGCCGGCGCGCGCGGGGCGGCGGTCGGCGCCGGTCTGGTCGGCGTCGCCGCGCTGTTTGCCGGGCATCTCCCGCCCGCCCGCGTGTTTGCGGGAGGCGCGATCCTCGGCGCGGGCCAGTCCCTCTCGGACACCTCCGTCGTCCGCACGCCGGTGACGATCTACCTCGCCAGCTCGACCGAGGTCGCCGCGCGCCGCCGTCAGACGGGCGGGTAAGGGCGGCGCAGTCCTCACGGGATCGGGACCGAAGGATGCCGTCGCCTCGGCGACAATGGGTCAATCCGCACTCGTCAATTCAACCCGCAATCACCAATCGGCAATCTACAATGGTGATGGCCGGGGTGGCGGAACTGGCAGACGCTCGGGACTTAAAATCCCGTGACCGCAAGGTCGTGTGGGTCCGATTCCCACCCCCGGCACTTATTTGCTAGCAGAATGAGAGATGTTGCAAGGTCAGTATCTAAGGCGTCAAGCGTTGTAGTTGTCTTTTGTAAATAGCGAGGATGCTAACGAGCGACAGATCGTTGAGCATTTTCAGCCCCAGTCGCTCAGCTCGCTGACGATGAGCCTGTTTGCGTCTGCTGTTTCCGCCGTCCCCGTCTTCTCGCTTCGTCTGTTGCCTACTCCTGCGTGAGCCGCCTGATCGCGTCCACTGACAACGACGTTTTGTAGTGCTTCTTTACCCGCGCTTCACAGTCGCGGAGTGGAACACCTTCGCCTCGCCACTCTCTCAACTTCCGCACAACCGTCCGCTTTGAGTCGTCGTCAACGAGTTTCCCGTTAACGACGTTCTTGTCCCATGGGATCTTGCCGCCGAGATAGCGTCCCTGATCCTTCGCTAGACGTTTCTGATCTGCCGTTCGCTCGCGGATGCGTTCCCGCTCCCACTCCGCAACGGACGCCATGATGCCGATAAGGAGCGCCGCGATGCCGTTGCCCGTCACGTCCGCACCGTCGGGAAGATCGCAGATGGACGTTGAGATCCCGCGTTCCTTCAACACCGCCAGCGTGTTGTGACAGTCACGGGCGGAACGGAACTGACGTTGAAGCAGCGCCGCGAAAGCCCAGAAGTAAGAACGCTACGCACCAGCAAGCGCCCGACAGTGGAGTATTCAGCGAAGGAACTGTCCTGTGAACCGCTGCCGTCCATCGCTGCCATCGTCCCGATCACTCGCCAGAAGATCGTGCGGATCAACACCGATGTGGATGTCGGTGTCCGAGCCAAGCGAGCACCGAGAACGTTGGAGCAAGCAAATGCGTTCGCTCCCTACCTCTATCTCACCGAAAACGAAGCCCGACGCATTGCCATCCGCCTGATGAACCGCCTGAACAAGGAACTCTTCGGAAACGCCGCCAGGCGCAAGCACGCTCCGCAACGACTAACCGCACTTGTGTGCCATCACGACACGGGAACGAGACGACACCTTCACATCCTGCTCGCTCTACCGCCAGACGTGACGTTGCCCACGTTTCGGAACGTCCTCACTCGCGCCTGTCGCACCGAGCCGTTCGTTTACCGCACCACTCGCCTGGAACGAATAAATAACCTCGCGGGATCGATCCGCTACAACGCCGACGACTTCAAGACGCTTTCGCGGAACGCCATCCTCTACATCCACACACAACCCGAGCCATCACAGCCCGAGAACGGAGAACAGCCACAATGAACACTCCCGCCCGACAGCCCGAGCCGCTTGCCTTTGAACTGCCCCCCGTCGCACAAGCGGAACGACTGGAGATCTTCGCCGCTCTTGAACGCTACCTATGCCTGCTCACCAGCGACACGACGCCCATCGTCCAGCACGTTGCCGCCGTGCTCAGCAACCACGCACTCAACCAACTTCACCAACTTGAAACCGAAGGAGATCTTGACCGATGGAAGTGAATGCTCAGCAGAAGATGACCGAAGACCGTGTCCGTGCGCCTCACCCACGATGAACGTGTCGCGCTTGAACACCTTGCCGACCGAGAGGAACGCACCGTCAGCAACTACCTCCGCAAGCACCTACGCAGCCGCCTGGAACAGGAAAATGGACAGCAGCAATGAACAAGCCAACCGTCGTAGAGATTCCGACCAACGCGACCGAGCAGGTCGCCCACCTTCAGATCGAGGAAGTGAAGAGAGCCATCGCCAAGGCGCGAGCGGGAAACAAGGACCGCGTCCGCGTTACGATTCAGCAGGAGGAGTGACCGTTCACTCCTTAACAGGATCGTGTGCCTGGAACAAGCGCATGAACTCTCTCATTGCCTCACCGCGTGTCTTGAAATACCTCCCGCGCGCGGGCAGTCCCTTTGTGTAGTCGTAGTCTGGCGGCAGCTCCATGACGTTGAACGTTCCGTCCTTCAGTTGATCGACGACAATACGGCTCGTGATTTCGTTCGGCATCATCGCTCCTTCTACTGCCGGTTTGACCTGCATCGTCAAGGTCACTGCTTTCTGACCGAGATGGTGATTAAACGACTGGCGAGCTGTCCGCTATGCTGAACTGTTTCCGTCAGTTTATCCAGGGACCGGGTGAAACGGTGGCGGGGTATGGAGCCCACTGATCGCGTTGTGGCAAACGGCTGGCACCCTCGGTGCGCTACTTGTTTCGCTTCTCAAACGCCGCCATCCACTCGCTGGCTCGCTTCTGCGCCTCCGCGAGTTGAGCGGGGGGCATCGTCCTGGCAAGTGAGTCCCGCACGTCCGCGTATCGTTTCTGGTCCTCACCCGTCGCCCGAGCAGCCGCGAGGTTCCTCCACTTGTGGGCTTCCACATAGTCCTGCGGAACACCTTTCCCAGTTGAGTACATCATGCCCAGGTTGAACTGCGCCCCCGCCTCTCCCTGCTCTGCCGCCTTGCGATACCACGTCACGGCTTGCGCGTATTCCTGCGGGACGCCTCGTCCGTTGGCGTAACTGACGCCGAGGTTGAACTGCGCGGTTACGTCTCCCTGGTCTGCCGCCTTGCGATACCACGCCACGGCTTGCACGTGTTGGCTCTCACGTTAATCCGTAATCCCTCCGACGGATCTCCTCGCATTCTCCCAGTCACGAAATAGCTGATCGCT
>MELC01000078.1 GCA_001767455.1 Acidobacteria bacterium RIFCSPLOWO2_12_FULL_66_21 | reverse complement strand
CCCGCTGCGCAAGGGGTCTTCGCGTCCTTGGTGTCCTTCGTGATCTTCCTGAAAAGCCGTGGCCCGTTTCAGCGTGGTCCCGGGAGAACCTCACTAAACAAAGACGTTGGGACTTGGGCGTTGGGAATTTGGAGTTTGGCGTTTGGCGTTTGGAATTATCCCCCCTCCACTATCCCCCTCACCAGTCGTGCGATGGCGAGGCAGGACGTGAGGCCCGGCGAGTCGATCCCGGCGACCTGGACGAGGTTCGGAACGTTCGCGTCGCGGCGAATCATGAAATCGGCGAACGATTCGGATGGCGGGTGGAGCTTGGCGCGGATGCCGGTGCCGCCTGGCTGCAGGTCGGCCATCGTCACAGAGGGCAGCAGCGCCCTGGCGGGCTCGAGGAACGCGTCGAGCGGCAGGCGATCCCCCTCGTAGTCGTCCTTCCGCTCCTGGTACTTGATCGTCGGGCCGAGCAGCACCGATCCCCAGGTGGTCTTCGTGGCGTGCACGCCCAGCCCATGGCCGGAGGCGTGCGGCAGCGGGTAGACGAGGCCGTTGACGAGTCCTCGCTTCGATCGCGCGAGTTCCGCGTACTCGCCGCGGCACGGATAGATCCTGAACCGCTCGCCGCCGAGCGCCGCCGACACTTCGTCGGCATAGAGGCCCGCGGCGTTGACCACGGTGCGCGCGGCGATCGTCTCCCGACCGGTACGCACGTGGATATCCGATCCCACCGGCTCGCCGCCTTCCAGCGTGGTGCCGGGCAGGACCACGACGTCGGCGCTCGTGCACACCTCGCGCAGGGCGTGGACGAGCGCTTCCGGTTCGACGATTCCCGTGGTCGGCGACCAGAGCGCACGTGAGGCGCCAATACAGGGCTCGCGGCGCGCGATGAACGCGCGATCGACGATCTCCAGCCCCTCGACGCCATTCTCCTCCCCCCGCAGCCGCAGCATGTCGAGCGCCCGCATCTGGTCCGGCTCCGCCACGATCAGTTTCCCGCACCTGTCGTGGGGCACGCCGTGCTGCGCGCAGAACTCGTAGAGCAGGCGCTGGCCTTCCACGCAGAGGGCGGCCTTCAGCGTTCCCGCCGGATAGTAGATGCCCGCGTGGAGCACGCCGCTGTTGTGGGTGCTCGTCTCCATCCCGGGGCGTGGATGCTTGTCGATCAGGCAGACGAACCGTCCCGCGCGCGCGAGCTCGGCGGCGCACGCCAGTCCCACGACGCCTCCGCCGACCACGAGGACGTCGACGTGTTCCACCGCTCAGCCCCGCGCTTCCGCCGTGCGCTGACGCGCCCGCACGACGTGCCGCATGAACGCCAGGCGGACCCGCAGGCCGACGAACACGAGCGGTGCGAGCAGGAGCGTCGCGCCGGCCGCGTGTTTCCGGAACAGCCGGTAGGCGCTGTGGTGAAACGCGACGAGCGACGAATCGGCGGCGTGCATGCTGCTGCGGCCGCCGATGTGCTGAGTGGCGACCGTCGGCAGATACATGACCCGCCAGCCGGCGTGGGTCAGGCGCCGGCAGAAGTCCGCGTCCTCCCAGTAGAGAAAGAACCCTTCGTCCATGCCGCCGATCTGCTCGAAGGCGCTGCGCCGGATCATCATGCACGCGCCGGAGACCCAGTCGACCGGCATCGGGGTGGACGCATCGGCGCCAAGCGCCGGCAGGTTGCGGCGTGAGAGGGGATTGCGTGGGAGCGCCCTGGTCAGCCAGGAACTGCGCCCCGCGATCACCGCCGTGAAATCCGGGAACTTCCGCGCGGACGCCTGCACCGACCCGTCGTCGTTCAGGATGCGCGGCCCGACCGCGCCGACCTCCGGATGCGCATCCATCCAGTCGGCGAGCCGTCCGACCAGACCGGCCTCCACGATCGAGTCCGGATTGAGCAGCAGCAGGTAGGTGCCGTGGCTCGCGCGTGCGCCGCGGTTGACGCCCGCCGCGAAACCGTCGTTGCCGCACACGCGCAGCAGGTGGATGTACGGAAAGTTCCGGACGAGCCCGTCGGCGGACGCGTCGCGGCTGATGTGATCGACGACGACAATCTCCTGCCCGACGTGCGCTTCTTCCTCGAGCGATGCCAGGCAGGCACGAAGTTCCGAATAGGTCTGGTAGTTGACGATGATAATCGCCACGCGCGCGGACGGGGTCACTGCGGCCCATGATAACAAACCGCGCCGCGTTATGGCATAGTCACCGCACAGGCCGTAGTGTGTTAACCTTTTTGCCACCTGACCATGTCACGACGCGCACTCATCACCGGAATCACCGGCCAGGACGGCTCGTACCTCGCAGATCTCCTGGTCGACAAGGGCTACGAGGTCTCCGGCGTGGTCCGCCGCTCCAGCGCCGCGAACCTGTGGCGCATCGAGCACCTGCTCGGCCGCATTCACCTGCACCCGGCGGATCTGCTCGACCAGTTGTCGCTCATCAAAGTCATCGACGAGGTCAGGCCGCACGAGCTGTACAACCTCGCGGCCATGTCGTTCGTGCCGGCCTCGTGGGACCAGCCGATGCTGACCGGCGAGTTCAACGCGCAGGGGGTGACGCGCGTGCTCGAGGCCGTGCGCCAGGTCGATCCCGCGATCCGCGTCTACCAGGCCTCTTCGAGCGAGATGTTCGGCAAGGTGCGCGAGATCCCGCAGACGGAGTTGACGCCGTTCTATCCCCGCAGCCCGTACGGCGTCTCGAAGGTATTCGCCCACTACATCACGGTGAACTACCGCGAGAGCTACGACCTGTTCGCCGTGTCCGGCATCCTCTTCAATCACGAGTCTCCGCGGCGCGGGATCGAGTTCGTGACGCGGAAGGTCACGGACGGGGTCGCGCGCATCAAGCTCGGTCTTGCCGACTCGGTGTCGCTCGGCAACCTCGACGCGCAGCGCGACTGGGGGTTCGCCGGCGACTACGTGCGCGCGATGTGGCTGATGCTCCAGCAGGAGCGGGCCGACGACTACGTGATCGCGACCGGGGTGAGCCATGCGGTCAGGGATCTCGTCGAGATCGCGTTCGGCCATGCCGGCCTCGATTGGAAGAAGCACGTCCGCACGGATCCGAAGCTGCTGCGGCCGGCGGAGGTCGATCACCTGATCGGCGATCCCTCGAAGGCGAAGCGGCAGCTCGAGTGGACGCCCGCCGTGGATTTCACCGCGCTCGTGACGATGATGGTGGACGCGGATCTCGCCCGCCTCTCGACCGAGCCGCGCCACATCGCGAACGCCAGCACCTGGTAGGGCGCCGGGCGCCTGCCGATGGTCGCCGGTGCCTTATTGCACGGTGACGGTCACGGCCCGTGCCTGGTTGAACGTGCCCGTCACGGCGGAGTGGGCATAGACTGCAATCTGGTATGTGCCTGCCGGGAGCGATGACACGACCAGGTTGTATCCAGAGTTGGTGAAGCGCGATCCGAAGATCGCTCCGACGTCGCCACGCACCCCGCCATAGCCCGCCACCCCGAGAAAGACCGGCGAACCGCCGCCCACCGGAAACGCCCAGACGTGGATGGCATCCACACCCGTGCCGGCGGCCGAATCCAGATCGATCGCCCAGCCGGCGACGGGGAACGGCCGGCCGGTCGTCGTGCCGGTGCCGGGTCTGTCGATAGACATCAGCGGATTGCCCGGTTGCCGCACGGTGATCGCGCGGACGACCGACGAGAACGAGCCGGACACGGTGCTCCTGTAAAACACGACGAGCGTGTATTTGCCCGATGGGAGCGTCGCGCTCAGCCCGAAGCCGCTGTTGGTGAACCTGGATCCAAAGACGGCGCCGACATCCGGGCGGCTGCCGCCGTAACTGGCGGCTCCGAGGAACACAGGGCCGCCCCCAGCCGTTGGATACGCGTACACGTGGATGGCATCGATGCCTGGGCCGCTCGATGCTCCGAGATCGACGGCCCAGCCGGCGACGTAGAACGAGGGGGCGACGGTGGCATCAGCGGCTGGCGCGCCAATCGCCGCACGCGGCGCCGACGTCGGCCGCACGACGGTGACAGAGGCGGACTTCGCGATGTCGAACGTGCCCGTCACCGTGCTGTGTGCATACGCGACGATCCGGTAGGCTCCCGCCGCCAGGCTGGAGACGGTGAGGCTGAAGCCGGAGTTGGTGAACTGGCTTCCAAAGGCGGCTCCCACGTCCGAGCGCGACTGGCCGTACGACGCCACGCCCAGGAACGTGGCGCCGCCACCGGACGGGAACGCGTAGACGTGAATCGCGTCGACACCCGCACCTGTCGTGGCCCTCTGGTCGAGCGCCCAACCCGACACGGTGAACGGTGGGGTGAGGCTGCCGCCTCCGGACGGTGCTTCGAGAGACATCTGCAGCTGGCCCAGGTCGTTCACCAGGAGCCCGCGCCCTCGTGTGGCCGCGACGAGCGTCCGTCCGTACCAGATCAGCTCGCTGACCCACGCCGGGTCCGGGGAAACGACACTCACTGGACCGCCGAACGCTGTCGGTCCGAGCGATCGCCAGGATCCGGTGGACGCGCCCGCCGTCTCTCGAGCCGGTGACACCCGCGTCGTCACCGCGGCGTCGCGCACGGTGATCGTACGGACGGCCGCCGAGAAGATGCCGGTCACGGTGCTCCGCGCGTAGACGACGACCGTGAAGGTGCCGGCCGGCAGCGACGCCACCAGCGTATAGCCGGTGTTCGTGAATTGCGCGCCAAACGCGGCGCCGACCTCAGGGCGTGCCACACCGTAGGTGCCGACGCCGAGGAACGTGGGGCTGCCGCCGCCGGATGGAAACGCGTAGACGTGAATGGCGTCGATGCCGGTGAGGGTCGTGGCATCCTCATCGAGCGCCCAGCCAGCGACCTCGAACGGAGCGGTCACCACCGCGCCGCTGGCCGGCGTCTCCACCGCCATGAGGGGATGGCCGGGGGCGCGGACGGTGGTGTCCCGCGTGACCGCCGCGAACCGTCCGGTGAGCGTACTGCGATAGAAGACGACGATCCGGTCGCGAAGTACGGCGTAGCCTGGCAGCTTTGTCGCGGCGTGTCACTGACGGGTTTTCGGCGGGCGCCGCGCCATGGGCGCTACTTCCGGACGAGGACGGACCGCGCGCCGAGATCCGTGACGTTCCCCTCGACGTCGGTGGCGAGCACGTGGATGCGGCAGGTGCGAGCACCTTGGCCCGACGCGCGCCGATCCGCGGACATCACGGACAGGCGTTCAGCAATCGCCGCGCGTCGGTGGGAATGAGGAGCAAGCCGGCCGTATTATCGGCCGTGAGGCCCAGCACCTGCACGCAGCCCTTCGCAATAGCGCTCTTGTCCAGATCCAGGATGTACCCGAACAGCGTCGAGCCGTGGCGCGGGTACTGCGCGGCCACGTCAAGACGCGGGATGAAGGGCACCTGGGCGCCCACCAGTTCGTCGCCGGCGAAGACGAGGATCGAGCTGACCGGCCGCCCCGAGTCGCGGCGGGCCGCCCACCCGAACACCCGCACGGACGTGCGGCTGATGTCCTGCACACGGTCCACCCAGCCGACCACGTGCTCCGGCCTGATCGGGATCCGATCGCCAGCGGCCGTGTCAATCCAGTCGGGAGCACCAGTGCTGCTCGTGATCCTCAGCCCTTCGGGAAGTGCAGATGGGATGAGCCGAAACCGCGGCGGATCGGCGGCACGATCGATCCATAAGAGATCGAGCCGGTTGGCCCCCTGCTCGAATACACCGCTGGACAGCAGCGCGGAGAAGTGCGCGTCGGCCCGGTCCCATCGGACCGTGCGAGCGGTGGCCGCGATACGACCGTTCAACGCGATCGCAATCTCGTACGGTGCAGCGGGCCCGTGCCCGCTCCGCACGATCGTTCCTGTGACGAGCGCCGGCACAACGCCTGACCGCAGATCGACGCGCGTAAAACTGAGGAAGCTTTGCGACACGGCCCGCAATCCCAGCGCCGGCGGCAGATCGGCCGGCACGCTCGCGCCAGCGAGCCATGCCTCCGGCTCTTTGAGTGAGGGCAGCAGTGCCGCGCGACGACGCGCGACCGCGCGAACGTCGAACGGCGAGAACATGAATCGTCCCGGGAGCCTGGCGCCCGCTCGGTCCGCGGCAAACAGGGACATGCCATCGGTCGGCCATCCGGGGCTGACCTGGAGCACGTCGCTGATCGTCGCCAGGATGTCGAGATGGCTCACCAGCCGGTCGTCCACGCGCGCGGTCTGCTCGTACGGCCGCTTGACCATCAGAGGCACGCTATAGATCGACTCGTAGTTCGCCAGGTCCGGATCGCGGTGGGACTCGCCTGGAACGAATGCGGCGCCGTGATCGGAGGTCACGATGACGAGCGCCCGCTCGTACAGACCTTGCCGGCGAAGCCGCTCGATCAGACGGCCGAGCAGCATGTCGGTCATCTCGATCTGCGCGACGTACCGCCGGTACGCGGTGGCCACCAGCGGCTCTTCCGTCGTCCACCGGTTGTCGGCCAGCCGGCCCTCCGCACCGAGCTCCGGGTAGCGGTCGCCCGACGGCAGGTACTCGAACGGAAAATGCGGAAGCGGCACGTGGATGAAGTGAAGCCCGGGCCGTTCGCCCGCCGCGATGTCGTCGATGGCGTGGAGGAAGTAGAGCTTCCGCCCTTCACGTGACCTCGCGTCCAGCCGGGGTGCGAGGCTCCAGCCTGACTCCTCATCTCCGGAGTCTTCGTTCGGCAGGGTGCTGGTCCGCCATCGGAAGTCCCTCCAGCGCGTGCCGAGCGACGGCAGCAGCCGTCCCGCGACGTCGGCAGGCAGGACGGCGTGTATGTACAGCACCGCGAGATCGCTGAAGGTCGTCCGGAGCTCGTATGCCGGATCGTTCGGCGCGGAGGAACAGAGATACGCCGGGCAGAGCTCGGTGACCGACTCGTGGACGTCCATGGCGTACGAGCCGCCGAGATACGTGAACAGGTTCTGAGGGTAGTCGGCCAGGATCGGCAGCCGATCGACGTCGGAGTAGTCGCGTCCCGTCAGGATGCGTGGGAGCGCGCCGGTCGTGAATGGCGCGGCGGCCACGGCGTTGGGAAACCAGGTGGAGCCGGCCGCCAGCGCCGCGAAATTCGGAAAGCGCTCGCGATCCATTTCCCCCCGATCGTCGAGGAGCGCCGTCGTGGTCAACTCGTCGAACACGACGAGCACGATTGGCGCGGGCTTGCCGATCGCGCGGCCGGCCGAGTCGTCGCGTCCCGGGGTCGCCGCCAGGAGGTGTCGCACCGGCGTGAAGCCGACGAACGCCACGGGGAACAGCAGAATCGCCGGGGAAACCAGCGCGAGGAACCGGCGGATCGGCGGACGCCGCGCCAATGCGGCGATCGCGACGCCCACGAGGGCCGCCGCGCCGATCGCGAACAGTCCGGGCGCAAACTTCACGTGCCGCAGCGCTGGCAGGACCGCCAGGCTGCCGAGCGCGAAAACGAGGATCCGATGCGCGGTTTCCCTTCCCCGGTCCCGCGCGAGCCGCCCCGCCAGCCACTCCAGCGCAATGAGGAGGAGCGGAACGCCCGCCGACAGCACAAGGACGAGGGCGATGACGGCGGCGCGGCCGGCCCCATGGGCGACGAAGAACTCGCCGTTGGGACCGAGCAGCGCGTAGAGCGGCTGCGCGACCGCAAACGCGCACAACGTGAATACCTGGAGCGTGTCGGATTGGAGAGTACGTGACGATAGCATCCGCGGATCAGAACCTCTGGTAGCGCAGCCCTTCAGGGCTGCTTTCAGGTAAAACGTGTGCGGGTGATTGTACCCGATCGACGGCGCGGTTTCGTTTTCTCTACTTGACCAGCACGGCGCGCGCCCCGTCCGTCAGCTTCAGTTCCCCGGCTTCGCCATCGCCGTTCAGGCCACAGACGCGGACGCCGCCCGGGCGCACGTCGTTTCGCCGAATCGACAGGCCGTACCCCGTCCGTGTCGGCCGGGCGAGTCCGAGCGCCGCCACGACATCCGGGCGCGCGCCTGAAGGAACCGTGTAGCCAATCGCGGTTCCGCCGGAAAAAGCCACGACCGCGCGCAGATCGCGCGCCGTCTTCGTGTCCGCGGCCCACCCGAGCAAGGTCAAAGCGTCGGGTGCTTCGATCACGCGATCGACCCAGCCGACGATGTGCGGCTGAAATATGGCCACCGGGCCGTCGCTTCCGATCAGGCGCTCGCCGCCGGGTCCGGACTCGATCCGCAGCTTCGCGGGCAGCGGCGAGGGAACCCAGGAGAGCCGCACCCCCGCGCCGGAGCGATCGACGGCGAGGACGTCCAGGCGGTTCGCGCCGTCGTGGAACCCCGATTCCGGCACGAGCGCGGAGAAATAGTGACCGCTCCCATTCCAGTGCGCCGTCCGGGTCACCGCGCCGATCACGCCGTTGACGGCGATGGCCAGATCCAACGGTGATGAGTCCTCGGGCAGGACCACGCCCTGGACGAGGGCCGGCAGGAGCCCGCTTTCGAGCGGCACGGATTCGAACGTGCGGAAATTGTCGGAGATCACAAACCGTCCCGGCGCAGGCGGCGTGACGTCCATCCGCGCGAGGGACCGTCCGACCAGCGACTCGAGCTCCGCGGCCGGCGCCCGGGCGCGCGCGGCCCTGCGCGCCTCGTCGCGCACGTCGAACGTCTCGAGCGGCGGCAGCGACAGGCCGGCATACTGCACCGTGGAGCGGTCGGGAAAACGTCCCGCGAACATCGAGTGTCCGTCCACGTGCCATGGCACCGCGGCGCCGAGCGCCTCGGCGATCGTGGGAACGATATCCAGTCCGGAGACACGCCGTTCGCTCGTCGCGCCGTTTGTCTGCCGCGGGAGCTTGACGAACATCGCCGCTGCCACTATCCCGCGGTAATTCGCCACGGTGAACCCCCGGTGCGGCTGCCCGGGCACGAACGACCCGCCGTGATCGGAGGTGACGATGAGCAGCGCGGCGTCGAACAGTCCTTGTGATTTCAGCCGGTCGACCAGTTCGCCGACGAGCGTGTCCACGAAGCGCACCTGCTCGATGTGGCGATGGCGGCCGGTGTCGATGAGCGGCTGTTCCTGCGTCCAGGCTTCCAGCGTGAGCCCCGTCGTGATTCCGCCGTGCGGATACGCGCGGCCCGACGGAAGGTACTCATAGGGATCGTGCGGCAGCATCGAGTGCAGGAAGTGGAGCGCGGGGTCGCGATCGGCGGCGATCTCGCCGACGAATTGTCTGACCAGGTCGGAACGGCGTACTTCGACCGAATGTTGGAGCGCGCGCTCGAATTCGGCCTCGGCATCGGGGCCGCGCTTCGGCGGCGGGGCCTCCCTGGGCGCCGCCGCCTGCGGGGTGAATCCCTTCCACGCGAACGCAAGCGACGGGAGCCGGCGGTTCGCCAGCTCGTGCGGTGTGATGAGGTGCAGGTACAGCACGGCGACGTCGGATGCGAGCGCAGCCGCGCGTACCGGCTCAGGACTCTGGCAGAGGGCCCCCGCACACAACGAGGTCAAGGGCTCGCGGACGTGCAGCGCGTACGAGCTCCCCAGCCACGTGAACAGGTTGGAGGGATAGTCGGCGGCGATGGGCAGCCGCCGGGACGCGGAGTCCGGGGTGACGCCGGTCACAATCGCGGGCAGCGCGTAGGTCGTCGAAGGGGAGGCGGCCACGGCGTTGGGAAACCAGGTGGCCGTGCGCGCGAGCGCCGCGAAGTTGGGATAGCGCGCGGCGTCGATGTCGCCGTTCGCGTCCAGCAGCGACAGCGTGTCCAGCTCGTCGAAGACGACCAGGACGATTGGCGGCCGCCGATCTCCGGCAGTGCCCGTCTGCCCGGTCCGCGGCGTGTGGACGAGGCGCGACACGGGTGTGGCCACGACGAACACGATCGGGAAGACGAGCGCCGCGGGCGAGACGACCGTCAGAAACGTGCGGGCGGCGCGCGCACCGTGGTAGGCCAGGCCCGCGCCGATCGCCGCGATCAGTGCGACCGCCATCGCGGCCGAGGTCGGCATCTGCCTCGCGATCCCCGCGGCGACCAGTCCCGTCAGCACGCCGATCGTCCCGGTCTGGAGCCATGCCGCAAGCCGGACGCTCAGGAGCCCCGCGGCGATCGCCACGGACCACAGGACGAGCGGGACGAGCACCGACACGACGCCGACGAGCGCCGCGACCGTCCAGGGACCCGCACGGTGGGCGACGAGAAATTCCGCGTTATGCCCGATGAGATCGTACAGCGGCTGCGCAATCGCAAAGGCGGAGAGCGCGAACACGTGGAGTCCCCGCTGTCGTGCGGGTGTCCGCGAGATCGACATTCGACTAGAATCCTCTGACATGAAATGGATGGTCGCGCTGATCATACTCGTTGGCGTTCTTGTACGCCTGCCCGGTCTGGCCGCGCCGCCGCTCAGTTTTCGCCCCACGCGTCAGTATCGCGGCGCCATCATCGCCCGCACGTTCTACCTCGATCGCATGCGCGGCCTGACGGCCCAGCAAGTGGCCGCGGCCCGTCAAGCCGTTTCCCTGCTCGGACCCATGGAGCCCCCGGTGCTCGAGCACGCGGCAGCCTGGGGTTATCGCGTCTTGGGCCGCGAAGATCTCAGGGTGCCTCGCATGTTGTCCGTCCTGTCATGGGCTGGTGGGGCGTTGGCGCTCGCGTGGCTCTTGACGCAACTGTTGTCGACATCAGCGGCGCGTCTGACCGGGGTGGCGGTCATGATGCTGCTGCCGTTTGGCGTGGTGGCGAGCCAGGCGATCCAGCCAGACAGCCTGATGACCGCGCTGACCGTTCTCGCCGTCGCGGTGGCGGTTCGGTACGACCGGAGTCCGAGCGCGGCGGGGCTGGCCGTCCTCATCGCGACCTCGGCGGCCGCCATTGCCGTCAAGCCGATGGCCGTGTTCTTCGTCCTTCCGGTCGTCCTCGCACTCGCCGTGATCCGGACGGGCTGGGTGCGAGGCGTGATGTTTGGCACGCTCTGCGCGTTGGCTTCGATGATTCCCATCGCGATCTACTTCAAGGTGGTGGGACGTCCGGGGGGAGACTACGGGCTGTTCACCGAGCTCATGGGACAGACGAGCTACTGGTCGCATTGGTCCACGATGCTCAATCGCGTCGTCGGACTGCCGCTTCTCGCGATGGGGCTGATCGGGACCATCCTGGCAGGGAAGAAATCCCGAGCGCTCCTCGCGACGTGGTGGCTGGGCTACGTCGTATTCGGAGTTTTCTTCGCGTATCGCGTCTCGACCCACGATTACTATTCGTTGCCCATCGTTCCGCTGGTCGCCGCGTCGGTGGCGGCGCTGATGGAGGCGGCCGCGCGTAAGTACGCCGCTTCGATGGTACCGCGCGCCCTTGTCGCCATCGCCGTGGCGGGAGGCTTGATCGCCAACGCGCTCACCGTCTCCGCCGCGGGACTCTTTCCTCCGGCGGCGGAGCTCAACGCCCAGGCCGAGCGATACGAACGAATCGGCGCGGCGGTCGGCCACAGTACACGCGTGGTGTCGCTCGACGGCCTTTACGGCATCCCGCTGAGCTATCACGGGTACCTCGTGGCCGCGAACTGGCCCCTCAGTATCGACCTCGCATTGAACCGCCTGGCCGGCCGAATGCCCGTGCCGGCCGAACAGCGCTTCGAATCGGAGCAGGCGGAGTTTTTCGTCGCGACAAGTCAGGCCGAACTCCATGGGCAGCCCGATCTCCTGGCTCTGCTCGAGAGGCAGTATCCCGTCATCGCTCGAGACGGGACGGCTTCGCGATGGCAGTACGTCATCTACGACCTTCGCAGCACACGCATCTCGACCGAACCCACACGCATCTCCGTTTTTGCGCTGACGAGCGGCACGCGATCGTCTCGCGGTTCGGTCGCGCTGTGGAGTGCGGCGTCAGCCCGGTGGCGGCTCGACGTCCCCGCCGGGGCGCCCTTCGAGATTCGACCGGGGGAAGGCGTGGGACCGGCGACGCTGACGATCGTTCCCCGTCCCGCGGGATCGAGCATCGACGAGGTCGTGGACGTGCCGATCTTCGCCGAAGACAGCGCGGTCGCTTCCGCAACGCTCACCGTGAGGTTCAAGGCGGTGCCGAGCCTGCCTTTGACGCCGCCCTACGGTTATGTCGAGCTTCCGCCGGAACCGGTGCGACTGGGCAGCGCTCCCGTCACGTTTCAAGGCTGGGCGCTCGACAACTTCGATTTGCGCCGGGTCTGGGCGGGCTATCAGGACTCGACCGGCCGCGTCGTGCCGATCGGGGATGCGCGACTGACCTGGATGCGACCCGATGTCGCCGCCCTCATACCAGCCGCTCACGACATCTATAACGATGGATGGGTGTTCACGCTCCAGCCGTCCGCACTTGCCCACGCGCCACGACCGGTGGTGCTGCGCTTCTACGCGGAGAATGGCGACGGGCTCCGCGCAGAGCTCGGCTTTCGCACGATAGAAATCAAATAGGCACCGGCTAGCGTGATGGAATCGTGACCCTGCGGACGCCGAGGTCCGTCACGTGCCCTTCGACGTCCGTGACGAGCACGTGAAGCCGACACGTCCGCGGTTCAGGGCCGGCGAGCGTCGTTGTGTCGTACCGGAGATACCAGGCGGCCAGATGGAGGAGCGGAGCGTCGGGGAACAGCCTGGTCACGTCCGCGCGGGCGCCCCGCGCGGCCTCGCCGAGCCGGATGAGCGCGCTCGCGGTTGGCGGATCTCCCGGGCCGGGCTCACGCCCGACCTCCACCTTCGTCACACCGATATCGTCGAGCGCCCAGCCGGCGATCTCCACCGCCCCTGTCACGGTTGCGCCGTCGGCGGGCACGCCGATCGCGCCGTGGGGCGGCGCGCCGGTGCCGTTGATCGGACGAACGAGCACGGGGATCTCGACGCGCGGCGTGGAGGACTGTGGCGCAGCGATCGTGATCGACACGCGGCGATCCGCCGCGCCAAGATCGTCTGCGGCCACCGACACGTCGATGTCCGCCGAACCGGCCCCCGACGTGCGGGACATGACGACAGCCGGGTCGCTGCTGGTGGCGGTCCATCCTGTCCGCCCGCGCCCGACCACCTGGATGCGCACCCGCTGCGAGGGCGTGACCCGCCCGTCCGACGTCGCACCGAAGTTCAGCCGTCCGGGCGCCGGCTCGATTGTAGGCGCGATCGGTCCCTTGCTCATCGCGGCGACGAGCTCCCGAAGCGCCACTTCGAATCCGGAGTCCTGGATGCGGGTGTGCGGATCTCCCCAGTAAATCGGCACTACGAGCGCCGGGCGATACAGCTCCACCAGGCGCGCCTCGCTGCGGTAGACCTCGAGGTCCTTCGTTTCGGGCGAGGAGGGATGCCACTCGAGAATGCCCCACTCGACGTCGCGCTCCCCGATCTGCGGCGCCACGGCGGCGAGCGTGCGGAACACCGTGCCGCCCAGGTTGACATTGAACGACGTGATGCCGAGCCTGCCGTGCGGCGCGACGTCCCCCGTCCACCAGGCGCTCGCCGATGTGATGAAGCGCAGGTTCGGGTTCTCCGGCGAGCCGCCGAACAGGTAGTCACCGGCGATCTGATCGGAGTACCACCGGTCCGCGGGCACGACGGTCTTCGTCCTGGCGTCCCGGCTCGTCGTCACCCACTCGGCCACTTCGCGGTTGTGGCGCCACAGCATGACCTGCCGGAAGCGGTGCCAGATCTCCCACCACGGGTCGCCCTGCTTCCACGCACGGGGCGGATCGAACCCGCCCGCGGGCCCGCTGCGGAAAGGATCCCAGCCAGGCCGCTGCGCAACCGCCGCCGGGATCGCGTGGGGATCGCGCGACGCATCGTCTTCGAGCGACCAGTCGAAGAACCGAAGAGTCCAGGTGGTGAAAGACGTGCCGAAGTCGCCATTGAGCGTGTGACCGTCGCGGTTGGTGTCCGCCGCGGGGGAGACGTCGCCGGCGTAGCGCGCGGCGTTCTCGTATCCCTGGCCGCTGAACGGTCCGCCCGCGTTGTACAGTCCGCGGCCGCGCAGCCAGTCGCGGAACTCCGCGACCGCGAACGGCGAGTAGTCGGCCAGCAGCATGGTGTCGGTCGTGTACGCCTTGTTGACGATCGGCGACTTGTCGTACGCCAGCTCGACCTCACCGTCGCCGCTCGCCGCCACGAGCGTGTCCGGATACTTCGCCATCCGGTTGGCGACGATGCGGCCGATCTCGCGGAAGTAGGCCTCCTGGACGCGCCGCTGCTTCCGGGCGTAGCGGGAGTGGGTCCACCAGCCGCCGGCGAGCGAGTTGTCGGCGTACCACTGCATGTTGCGCCGGTCCTCGAGCTCGGAGGCCTTCTGGACCGGGTCGTAGCGCTCGCGGATCGCACTCATGAAGGACAGGCAGAGCGGGATGTTGTGGCGCCGCGCCCGATCGATGGCCCGGTCGACGTCAAGGATGTTCTTCTCCAGCGCGCGGTGGAGCGCGTCGCGGTCGGAGACGTCCACATTCCAGTCGTCCATCGACAGAAATACGTACGTGGTGAAGCCAAGGCGGACGCGCGGGCTCTCTGGTCCGAGCCGCCGGCGGAGCTCCTGCACCTCGCGGGTGACGGTCTCCTCGCCGGCCGACTGGTACTCCAGCCAGAGCGGGAGCACGTAGAAGGGGGGCCCGGTTGCGGCGCTGCCGGCGACCTGGCCTGCGGGCGCCCCGGTCGCGGCACACAGCAGGAGGACAAAAATGTAAGCCAAGCTCTGTCGTGTCATCGACGCGGAACCGAAACAGTACTCAGAGGCCCAAAACGCCCGGAAAGACCGAAAGGGCCTGTGGCTCGTCTTTTGAATCAGGAACGATATGTTCAACTGGACGCTACTCACGGTTGCCGCGTTCGTCATCGCGGCGCTGTATCACCGCGTCAAGGCCTGGGACGAACAGCAGGAGCGCCAGCCCCGGCCGTTCGGCCAGCCCCTTCGATAGCTCAGCGCAGGGCCGCGACGATGGTGTAGCTTGTCGACAGGGTCGGGCTGAAATTGTCGACCCAGACCTTGAACCGTTCGCTGGCGGCGGGCGACCAGTCGATCCGCTCGCTATTGCCGCTCGACGCGGTCGAGCTGGCGAGAATCACACAGTTGTCCGGCGGGTATCCGTCACAGTCAATCGGCGTCAGGTAGAGATCGAGGTCGGCGGGGCCGGTCCACGTCAAGGTGACGCTCAGCGTCCCGGCGCGCGCCGCCTCGATCGAGTGCGACGTGGTCCCGTACGCACTCACGCTGCCGCTGATGGTCTGCGTGCTGTCGCCGCCGCCCGGCGACGTCGGCGAGCCGCCGCACGCCGCCGCTGCCAGCACGAAGGCGAGCGCGCACGCTGCTGCGAGAACCCTCATTTCTCCTGTCGGCGCGGAACGCGAATGGGCCAGAGCGAGCCGAGCGGCCGCAGGTCAGCCGTCTCGCCCGGCGGGAGGAACATCGGCGCGAACGATGGCCCGAAACTCCCGCTCGTCGGCCCGTCCTTGACGCGGGCGATCATGTCCCGCAGCGCAATCTCGAACGGGGTGTTCTCCACCCGGGAGGCTGGCTGCGTGCTTCCCCAGGCCCACGGCACCACGACGGTGGGTTTGTACTGCTCGATCACCGCCATCTCCTGCTCGTACACGTCCAGCGAGTTCGACACCGGGACCGAAGGGTTCCACTCGAGGATCGCCCATCGCACGCCGCGGGCGGAAATCTGGGGTACCACGTTGCGGGTGGTGTGGAAGTAGTGTCCCCCGCCGGCGTTGATGTTGAACGACGTGATGCCGAGACCGCCGTACGGGGAGATGTCGCCGACCCAGTATGGGCTTGCCGACGTGATGAGACGGAAATTCGGGTTCGATGGCGAGCTGCCGAACAGGTAATCCCCCGGCAGCTGGTGCGAGAACCACTTCGACGAGGGCACCGTCCGCTTCGTGTCGGTGTCCGCCGTCGTCGTCATCCACCGCGCGAAGTCGACGTTGTAGTGCCACACCATGATGGCGCGGAAGAAGTCCCACGTGTCCCACCAGCGGTTTCCGGGCGTACGCGTGCGCGGCGCGTCGAACCCGGCCGGGTTCTGCGACGGAAGCGGGTTGAAGCTCGCTCCTTCGTAGACGAATGACGGGATCGAGTTGGGGTCTCCCTCGAGCGGATCGTTCAGGCTCCAGTCGAAGTGCTTGAGATTCCAGCTCGTGAACGACGTGCCGAAGTCTCCGTTGAGCGTGTGGCCGTCGCCGTTCGTGTCGGTGCCGGGCGCCGCGTCTCCCTGGTAGCGCGCGGCCTGGTCGTAGCCCTGGCCGGCAAACGGCTGCCCCTGCGCGTACAGGCCGCCGTTGCGCAGCCAGTCTCGGAACTCGGCAATCGCGAAGGGCGAATAGTCACACAGTTGTGACGTGGCCTCCGTATACGTGGGGTCCACGATCAGGGACCGCGTGTACGACATTTCGCTCTCGCCGTCACCGCTCGAGGAGATCACCGTCGAAGGGTAGCGGGCCATGCGATTCGCCAATACGGATCCGAGCTCCCGCGCGTAGGCTTCAAAGACGTTCCGGAACTTCCTGGCGTACCGCGAGTAGGTCATCCAGCCGTTCGCCATCTGCCCGTCCGCGTACCACGAGGTGTTGCGGCGGTCGGCGCGCTCGGCATCCGTCTGTACCGGGTCGTATCGATCCCGGACCGCCGTCTGTATCGAGAAATTTACCGGGATGCCGCTGGCCCGCGCGCGCTTGATGATGAAGTCCATCTGCGCGATCGTGGAAGCCAGCGCGGCGCGGATCGCCGCGTGGTCGGTCAGGTTGACGTTCCAGTCGTCCATCGAGACGATGATGAACATCGAGAAGCCCACCCGCACGAACCGGCCTTCCCCAAGGCGCTGCCGGAGGTCGGAGACGTCCGCCGCGAACTGCGCGTCGCTGCGTCCGGAATGTCCCAGGTAGTTCGGAAGGACGTACATCATCTTCGAGACGGCCTTTGGCGCCTGTCCTTCGACGGGCGCTTCGAAAACGGCCGAGGCAAGCAACAGCAGCAGCCCGAGAGAAGCGATCTTCAACTGGCGGGGCACCGGACGATTATCGCCGCGTGTCATCGGCAGGTCAATGAAGGCGGCGCCTGGGCGGCGGAGCGCCTCGAGCGCGGCCGCGCTACTCTGCAGCGACCCTGATCCCTGACCGCCCGTCGAAGAGAGGCGCTCACGACAGGAGCAGGGTCAGCAGCGCATCGCGATCGAGATGATGATGTTGCGCGAGATCGGAGATGACGCCGGATAGCGTACCGACCCGCAGCGTCGAGTGACGAGGGATGGTGACGCGAGGCAGCCTCACGTAGTCAGCACCTCGTCCCGAACCATGTGGAGGCGAATGACCTTGGGCTCGGCGCCTGGCTCGAAGTGGCACCGGACCGCGTCGCGCACGGCCTGACGCAATTCTTCCATCGTGTCTGCCTCGGTGAACACGGCTTCCCCGAGCCCTCGAGCCGTGTATCCCCCCTCCTGAGCCTCCTCGACAAGAAACACGAGTTCGGTCACGGCAAGTCTCCCATCTGTACTCAGAGAATACCCTCTCGATCCCGGAAAGTCATGGGGACGCCAGGTGTTCCCTGGCGTGCCGGGCGTGAGCGCCGTCGAAGGGGGCGGCACCGGTCTTTGCACGTCCGCGTCGCGGACCGCCTCGTACGCGCCCGCCGTGGCGCCGTTTACGGTGCGGACGATGTGATGCCCTGCGTGATAGACGTGGCCCGCGGGGTCGCGGAAGGAGGCAGGGGAGCGGACCGCGCCCACGGCTACTTGTCGGCGTCGCGCGCGCGGCGGAGGGCGCTGCGGAGGAATTCCCGCGTCGATCTCGCGCGGTTGCGGGAAATGGGCGCCGTCATCGATCCCACGACGTTGAAGACGGCGTGGCTTCAGCATTCCCATGCGGCCGAACGCGAGATCGACCGAGCCGCGGTCGCGGGTGTGGAGGTGGGATTGGCTTTCGTCAACGCCGACCGCAAGATTGGCTGGTTCGACCAGGCCGGCTATACCGCTCACCGGGCCACCCTCGGCGGGGCCCTGCCACGCATGGTCCAGGGCTCGTAGCCGCCCAAGTGGGTCATTGCCGCTCGTAAATGAAGAGGCGCCGGCCGGTTGCCGAGATCGATGTGATTGCCTGGCTGGCTTCTGTTGTCGCGCGCCGGCGTGGTACACTGGCTGCCGCCCGGTTGCCGGCAGGTCAACACGTCATGCCCGTCGAAGTCCAGAGGCATCTCTTCACCGTTCGCGAGTTTCACCAGATGGCCCAGGGTGGCGTCTTCGGCGAAGACGACCGCGTGGAGTTACTCGGCGGGGAGATTCTCGAGATGACGCCGATTGGCAGCCGGCATGCCGGCTGTGTGAATTATCTCACCCACACGCTGGCCGCCCAGTTGGGTTCCTCGGTCATCGTCAGCGTGCAGAATCCGCTCACCCTCGATGACTCCTCGGAGCCACAGCCTGACGTGCTGATCCTGCGGCCGCGGGCGGACTTCTACCGCGGCGGCCACCCGACGCCGGCCGATGTGCGGCTCGTGATCGAAGTCGCCGACACCTCGGAGGACTTCGACCGCCGCGCGAAGCTGCCTCGATACGCCCAGGCAGGAATTCCGGAAGCGTGGCTGATCGTGCTGAGCCGAGATGCGGTCGACCTCTACACTGACCCGTCGCCGGACGGCTATCGCGCGCACCGGCGGTTCGGGTCCGGAGAGCTGGTGACGTCGCGGCAGTTCCCTGCGCTGAAGGTGGCGGTCAGCGAGCTGGTGTGAGCCACGGCGCGAAAGCCGCCGGCCGCCGGAAATCCTTCAGGTTGAGCGTCGCCACCGTGGCCCCTGCCCCGATCGCTGTCCCCGCAACCGTGCAGTCGACGAGTGACCCGCGACGCGGACACCAGCGCACGAAATCCGACTTTCGATTGGCCCGGCACTGCTCGAGATGTCGGCGCACTGTCGTGCGAGCGGGATGCGCATGGCGGCGTAGCCGGGCCCGCCCACCATTGAAAACGTATTGACATTTTCAAAACTCGTTGCTATCCTTCCAGTTGGCGGTAGTTGGCATGAAGCGAGACCGGTGGCGAAAAGGCCAAACGCGATCAAGGTGACCCTCTTGTTTCCGCTCTTTGACAACGATGGAAATCCCTTTGATCGAGAGACCTGGAGATGGTGGCAGCGAGAGATGAAGAAGCTCGACCTCGATTTCTCGGAACTGGGCCTGGCGGGCGGAGCTTGGCGGGGGCAGAAAGACCGCTGCCGGTGGATCATGACCGTGATTCGAGAAGAGAAGCTGACCGAGATTCGGGAGTTTCTGAGAGAAGCGTGTAGGAGATTCGGGCAAACGGTGATGTACCTCGACTATCACCAGGTGTTCTTTGAGCTAGTGAAGTAAAACCCAACCGTCGCGCTGAGCCTCGAGTGGCACGGCAGTAGAGAAAAAAATGAAATATGTGAACTCGGATACGGGCCTTGAGATCGAGCTGACGGGACTGACTGAGGAGAAGACGAAGTTCTATCGGCAAGCCCTCGAGAAATTTCGCAAGAACGTGGATTGGCTGGTCTTCGAAGAGTTTGTCTTCGGGCCAATGTCCCCACTCTACTCCGGGCGGAAATCCCGCCTGGAGGTGATCGAGGACCGGCTTTACCTCGCGCTGGAAGACATGTGGCTGCAGCTCGGCGTACAACAGGGCATGGTCAAAGCGGAGACCACGCAGGAGGATCACGCCATTGGCAAGAGGGGGCAAGAGAACAGGGGCCGGCAGGCCGCCGACGGGCCGAACGCCGCGAGAAATGGTCACCTGGCGGCTACCCGTTGATCTTCTTGTGCGCCTCCGGGCCCATGCGAGGCTGGAGCGGCTCCCGGCCACGACCTGGGTAGAGCGGCGGCTTCTGGAAGCGCTTCGTACCCTTCCAGCACGCGCCTCTGCAGCCAAGCGCGGTGCGAACGACCGCCTGCCCTGAGCGCCGTCGAAGGGAGACGCTCACGACAGGAGCAGGGTCAGCAGCGCATCGCGATCAAGGTCCCCGCGCGTGAGAGGGCCGGCCCCGAGTCTGGCGGTCGTGGCCACGGCGCAGCATCTCGGGTTCGGCGTACCTGGCCGATAACGACCGAGGGAGTTTCGCCTGGCGCAAGGATTTCATTCGCTCCCATCTGGAGAGAGAGATTCCTCTCCTCGGCCCCCGGATACCCGCCGAAACGCTGGAGCGCCTCTGGAAGATGCTGGCGCACAACCAGGGCGCGTTGCTGAACGCCTCCCGCCTCGCGGCGGCGCTGATGGTGAGTGCGCAGACGACGACGCGCTACGTCGATCTCCTGGTGGACCTGCTGCTGGTGCGGCGGCTCAGGCCCTTCCACCACACTAACCCAACTCCGGGAACGACCGCTATGCCATCGCCGAGGGCGTGGAGGCGATTGGGCTCGAGGAACTGGTGACGACCTTGTCGACGCTCTAGGGACGCATCTCGCCAGATCTTCCGACTGCGTCAGACCCTTCGACGTTCGTTCGACAGCGTGTAGTCCAATGCACTACACTTTATTCAGAGCGCTTCCTGCGCTCGTACGAAGGGGCGCCGCGGGACGTCCAACGCGCGTTCGACAAACAAGCCACCCTGTTGGCGGTGAATCTGCGCCAGCCCTCGCTGCGCGCAAAGAAGTACGACGAGGCGCGCGATCTATGGCAGGCCAGAGCGACCGATTCCTGGCGTCCCGGAGAGGATCGCCGTGAACGCCTGCTCCGTGTACTCGTTGAAGATGTCCTCGCGCGCCGCCAGCATGCGCGGATCGTCGGGTCGGGCTTCGGCGCGAATTCGACGATGCCGCGAGCAAGGCGTCCCAGCCTTCGCGTGCCGCGACGGCCGCAAGTTGCCCGTGCGAGCTCGCCGATGGGACGCGTTGCGTGTGTCCCCCGCCGGGAATCTGCTATTTATTCGATCGAGCCGTGATGGACAATCCAGCCATGAACGCGATCGAACTGATCGGCGACATCGATGATCAGCACCAACTCCACGCGCAAGTTCCGAAGGAGCTGCCCACGGGGCAGGTCCGCCTGATCGTCCTGCTGTCCGGAGAGGACGAAGCCGGCCTCATGTGGGCACACGGGATCGCCGCTGAATGGTCAGCGCAGTTGCAAGACCCGCGCGAGGACATTTACACGCTGGACAACGGTCGGCCCGTGAATGCGCCCAGGTGAGATCTACCCATTCATTCTTCGAGCTTGGCGCGACATCTCGGCGCGTTGGAAGCGGCTCAGCACGCGATCGTGGGAGGAAAACTCCGCGCGCTCTTGGAGCTGACGGCGGAGCTGGAGACCCCGAGCAGGTCGTCAGCAGGTTCGCGAGTTGACCCTGCCTGACCACTGCGTGATCCCCGAAACGCGCCGACCGTCTGCCTTCAACCGACCCGCAGCGTCGAGTGACGAGGGATGGTGACGCGAGGCAGGCTCACGTGGTCAGCACCTCGTCCCGAACCATGTGCAGGCGAATGGCCTCCCAATGAAGGCCGATGCCGCCACCAATGCAGGAAGAACGGATGGAATACCCAGGTATTCCGCACCGTGCTATCCTGTCGTCATGAAGATCGGCGTCTCGCTTCCAGAGGGCCTCGTGACGTTCGCGGACGAAACGGCTCGGCGGCGAGGGACGTCCCGGTCCGAGCTGCTCGCGCGGCTTCTCGAGGCCGAGCGCGTGCGCCAGCAGACCCAGGAATACCTGGATCGCCATGGCTGGGACGTGGTGGACGATGAAGCGGCCTGGCGCCGCCATCAACGGCGGCGGATGGCCGAGGAGTACCGTGACGACCGGTGGTGAGGAGGCGCCGCGGCGCGGCGAGGTGTGGTGGGTTCGTGTGGACACGCGGCGGCCCGCCGTGGTCGTGCAGACAGACAAGGTGCGGGAGCCTCGCGTCCGGTCCTTCCTGGTCGTTCCGCTGACGAGTCGTCTCCATCTGGAGGGCCTGCCGGGCAATGTCCGTCTGGACCGGCGAGACACTGGCCTGCCGAAGGCGTCTGTTGCCAACGTCTACGATGTGCAGAAGGTCCTCCGGCTGGACTTCGTGGAGCGCCTCGGCACCCTGCCGGCCGGTCGTCTGGCGGCCATCGCCGGCGGCCTCCGCCTCGTGCTCGATCTCTCCTGAGCTCAGCACCGGCAGGCCGCCGAGCTGCAATTCCCGTGACTGCGTGATCCCCGAAGCGCGCCGAGCGTCCGCCTTCAACCGACCCGGCAGCTGAGGCCGTCGCGACCCGGCCGCAGGAAGGCCTGAAAAGTCGCTGAGTCACTCCCGCTCGTAGATGAACAGGCGCCGTCCGGTTCCGGAGATCGTCTCGGTCCGGACGATGCGCGCCTTCCCAGACAGGATCGCGGTGAACGCCTGCTCGGTGTAGTCGGTGAAGATGTCTTCGCGCGCGGCGAGCATGCGCTGGATGGTCGGGTCGCTCTTTGGCACGAACTCGACGACGCCGCGTGGCGCGAGGGAGGTGAGCCAGCCGAGCAGCATGTCGAGCGGCACATTTCGGCCGATCGCGAGGTGGTGCTCGAAGGCGAGGGCGAGCAGCGCGTCGGCAGGCCCCCGGCCTGCGAGGCCGGTCCGCTCCGCCTGATTCCAGCCCTGGTCGGGGCTCGGGTTGGCGGCATCGAGGAAGAGCGGCAGGAAGTTCAGCCCTTCCGCGGTCGCGTGCTCGAACGCGCGGTCGAGCGCACCGTGGTCCGCTTCGAAGCCGATGACGAGATCTGCGCCCGCGTTCAGCGCATGCTCGGCGTACTCTCCCGTGTTGCAGCCCAGATCCCACAGCATGTGCGGCCTCGACTCCGAGACGAACCGTTCCACGAACGCGTGCTTGGCCTTCTGTTCTTCCTCCGCGTACGTGTGCGTCGTGTCGTAGTCACTCCAGATCGTCAGCACGTGTCCGCGCGGCTCGAGGCGGGCGATCCAGCCGCGGAGCTGCTCGAGCATGCCTTTGTATGCCGCGCGCGACAGCGGCCGGCGCGGACGCTCGACGCGGGCGGCGGAGGCGTGTGCAACGAGCCGTGCCTCGATGCGGGCGGGGAGCGTCACATGGCTGAACACGTTCCACGACAGCTTCCGGCCGAGCGGGAGCAGCGCGTTCAGTTCGGTGGTCGGGATTCCCTCGAACGCGCCCCTGTACCACGCGTTGTGCGGCACGCCGAGCAGCGCGCGGAGCAGCAGCGGGTTGAGGAACTGATGGCAGAACTGGCGGTGTCCCGTCCAGTAGTTCCCTTCTTTGTACGGACGGAACGAGAGCACGTCGATGAACACCGGCCGCGGGCCGGTGAACTGGATGTTGTAGGCACTCGCGTCCGACAACTCGATGTCGTGGTCGAGCGCGTCGCGCTGGAGATCGAGGTGCAGGAGCGCGGCCGCCTTGAGCGCGCCGAACGACCACTCATAGGGATACGAGACGAAGGGGATGGGTGCGTGTTCGAGGACGTAGCGTGCCGTCGCGTCGAGGTCAGGCGTGTCCTGCCTGGCCAGCTCGGCCGTCGCGACCAGCCAGCCACGCTCGACCCAGCGGTGGAGCAGGCCGCGGTCGCGGATGGCCTCGTACGCGGGCGCGGCGGCCGCCCCGACGGTCCGCAGCACGCGCGCGCCGAGGTGGAAGACATGCCCGGCCGGGTCGCGGAAGGAAGCCTGAGACCGGACGGCGCCCACGTCTACTTGTCGGAGTCGCGCCCGCGCCGGACGAAGTCGATCGAGCGGCGCCAGTAGGCACGGACGAGGACGATGACGGCGGCGACGCCGCCCACGAGCGCCTGAAGGAGGAAGCTGCCGGTGCCGGGGTCGATATAGGCGAACACGGTGGCCGACAGCGCTCCGCTGAACATCGTTGGAAGCACGAAAACCTCTTGGGATTTGCGCGAATTTGCACTATACGGGCAATTCGTGGGTTTTGCAATCCGCGGGTCACGAGATCTGCGTTTTTAGCGCCTTTGTCCCTTGACAGCGTGGCACCATTCGACCACAATCCGGCGTTCACTCTCTGAACATCTGCGCCCCCGAGCGGGCGCTTCCTCGCTTGCGCGCGCTTTTCGCGCATGTAAGTGACGGGCACGGAGTGTCTCAACTGACGCCCCACCAGGTCAACCAGTGGCGGATTCTGAGCGAGCTCGAATCCGGCGGAGGCGTCTCGCAGCGCGCCCTCGCACAGAAGCTCGGTATCGCGCTCGGCCTGACGAATCAGCTTGTTCGGGAACTCGCCGAGCGGCGTTTAATCAGTTGTTCGAAGGTCCCGGACAGCTCGCGCATTTCGGCGAAATACCGCCTGACGCCGGCGGGCCGACGGCATCAGGCCCATGTGTCGCGCGTCCGCATGAGCAGCTTGGTGCAGGCTTACGCCGAGGCGCGTCACCGGATTCAGCAGCGGCTGGCCGCCCTTGCAACTTCCCTGGAACGCGAGGGCATCGGCAAAGGCATCGTGTTTTATGACGACGGCAGCGGAATGTCAGAACTTGGCTGGATTTGTCTGCACGGCACCGGCCTGCAACTGGTCGGAATCGTGGGAGAATCCGCGGGTTCCATCTGCGACATACCCGTCCACCCCTGCGATCGACTGCAAGGACAGGAGCTGGCGGGCGAGCGATTCGACCGTCTGGTGGTGATGTCGTTCGAACCGGCGACCGCAATCAAGGCCCGGTTGCGGCGCTGCGGAGTACCGCGCGGGGTGCCCTTCTGGATTTGATCACGTCGTTTTCGAGGTGATCGTATGACCCTTCCTCAGTTGCTCCGGCGAGGCCTCGAGGCTGCAAGCCCAAAGGGAGAGCTGCTCGTGCGCAACCGCTATGTACTGCTTGCGGACGTCGGGCTCGTCGGAGTGTCCGCATTCCTCGCCTTCGCGCTGCGATTCGACCTGGGTTTCGCGTCCTTTCGTCCCGAGTACCTGCCGTTCATCCTGGCAGCGGTGATTGCCAAGCCGGCGGTGTTCTTCTGTTTCGGTCTCTACCGGCGGTTCTGGCGATACGCGAGCCTGAACGACATGCTCGTGGTCGGCCTCGCGGTAACCGCGGCCTCTCTGCTGCTCGCCGTAGCCACGGGCATCGCGACGGCACTGGGGCTGATCGCCATGTTCTCGCGGGCGGTCCTGCTGATCGACTGGCTCCTGTCGCTGGTCCTCGTCGCCAGCGTGCGAGCGGCGATCCGGATTCTCGGTGAATCGGCCTCCCGGGCGCGCGGGAACGGACTGGTGGGCCTCAATGGACGTGCTCCACGCGAGAAACGCGTACTCGTGGTGGGAGCCGGCGAGGCAGGTGCGATGGTCGTCCGGGAGATGCAGCGGAACCCGCAGCTCGAAATGCTGCCTGTGGGGTTCCTCGACGACGATCGTCGCAAGCACGGCAAGCGCATCTACGGGACCCTGGTCATGGGTCTGCCAGGCGACGTCGAGCGTATTGCGAAAATCGGTGCCGTCGACGAGGTCGTCATCGCTATGCCGACGGCCTCCGGCGCCGTCGTGCGCTCGGTGGCGGAGAGGTGCCAGGCCCTGGGACTCCGGTGCCGCACGATGCCCGGCGTCTTCGAGCTCCTGGACGGTCACGTGAGTGTCAGCCGTCTGAGACAGATCGACATCTCGGACCTCCTGCGCCGCGCGCCGATCTCCGGAGATGTGGACACGAGCTCCTACGTGACGGGCCAGCCCGTGCTCGTCACGGGAGCCGGCGGCTCCATTGGTTTCGAGCTGTGCCGCCAGGTCGCGGCCTCCCGTCCGTCGCGCCTGATCCTGCTCGGCCACGGAGAGAACAGCCTCTTCGATGCGCAGGTCAGCCTGCGCCACGCCTTTCCGGGTCTCGCGTTGGACGTCGCCGTGGCGGACGTGCGCGATCGCGCCCGCGTGATGATGTTGTTCGATCAATTTCGGCCGCGGGTGGTGCTCCATGCGGCGGCGCACAAGCACGTGCCGCTTATGGAAGACAATCCCGAAGAAGCGATCTCGAACAACATCCTCGGCACGCGCAATATCGTGGACGCGTCGCTGGCGGTCGGCGTCGGCCGGCTGGTGATGATTTCCACCGACAAGGCCGTCTCGCCTTCGAGCCTCATGGGCGCGTCGAAGCGGATCGCCGAGTCGATCGTTCGAAACGCGGCGGTGCGACAGGGCGCGGCCTTCGTGGTCGTGCGCTTCGGCAACGTGCTCGGGAGCCGCGGGAGCGTTGTTCCGTTCTTCAAACGGCAGATCGAGCAGGGCGGTCCCATTACCGTGACCCATCCCGAGATGCGGCGCTTCTTCATGACCATTCCCGAGGCGGTCCATCTCGTCCTTCAGGCCGGAGGGCTCGGCCGTGGTGCGGAGCTGTTCGTGCTCGACATGGGAGCCCCCGTTCGCATCGTTGACCTGGCGCAGGACCTGATCACGCTGTCCGGGTTCAAGCCAGCCGACATCCCGATTGTGTTCACGGGCGTTCGTCCGGGCGAGAAGCTCGAGGAAGCGCTGTGGGAAGAGGGCGCGACGGTCGAGCCCACTGTGTGTCCCAATGTCCTTCGCGTCACCGAGTCCGAGCTGTGTCCAGGCCGGGACGTCGAAGTGATGATCGACCGCCTCGTCCAGGCGGCGTCCACCGGGGATCGACTGCATATCGAGGCCGAGCTGGCGCGCTGGATTTCGACCTACGTGCCAGCTTCGGCGATGCGGCACATGTCCGTGCCAGGCTGACTCGCGAGGGCGCGCCTACGTCCGCTTGACAACCTGTCCGCACTCCCTTACAGTGCCGTTTGTTCATTTTGTGAACGTAGCTATCGTTTCGACTCTCGACGCCTTCGAATCTCACCATTCTCCCCGGCTGTAGGTGAGAGGCACGGAGTGTCCCTTGCCACGCTCTGAAAACGAGTATAACCGCCAGATTCTGCAGGCCATAGCGTCTGGCCAGCGGGTCACGCAACGGTCGCTCTCCAGCGACATTGGCGTGGCGCTCGGGCTGACCAACCTGCTGATTCGTCGGCTGGTCGCCAAGGGCTACGTGAAGATCGCTGGCATGGGCACACGGCACATCCGGTACCTCATGACGGCTGCTGGCTGGGAGGCCTTGGGCCACGCCACCCGGCAATCGCTCGAGAATACGGTCCACCTGTATACCCAGACCCGCGAGCAGATTCGAACCAGTCTGTCGGGCGTGTCCGAGCGCTGCGAGACTGACGCGGCTGGCCAGAAGCGAGTGGTATTTTACGGGGCCGGTGACGTAGCGGAGATTGCCTACGTGAGCCTACAGAGCACTGATCTCACGCTCGTCGGGGTGGTGGACGACCGCCGCACCGGACGATTCTTCGAGGTGGAGATTTGCCGACCCGAGCAGCTCTCGGCCGAGACCCTCGGCGGAGTGCCCTATGGGCACGTGGTGGTAACCAGCATCCGGCACGCCGAGAGCATTCGCGCGCGCCTCGACGCGCGCGCCGTTCCTCGGAGCCGGGTGTGGTGCCTCGAGTCTAGAGAGGCGATTGGGGACTGTGACGGATCAAATGACCCTGGACGAGGACTTGATCGCGTGCGTTGAATGGGTTGTCCGCAGGTTGAAGAGCACGGGGCCGGGCTTCACGCGCCAGGCGCTACGGATGCCTGCAGCGGCCCTTTTTGCCGAACGCGCCGCGAAATCGCCGATTGATTGAACGATGGGCGCTTTGCCTTTCGCAGAGAAGACGAATGCTCGGTCGCAGATCGCGGTAGGGCGTGAAGGCCACCCGGTCGAGAAGGTGCTGTTCCTCGATGGTCTGACCGGCACCGGCAAGACCATGATGGGGCCTATCCACCCTGCGCCGCGTAGAGGTTCAACGGTTCGAACACAATTACGAATACATCTGCGGACTGCCTCGTCTTGGTCAGTTCTCAAATGCGGCCGCCGTTGTGATGCTGCGAATGTGCGCTGACTCCGCGATTTACAAGGTCATGATCGGCCGGGAAACGAACTTTCGGTGGAAAGATCTGTCTGGCGTGTTGAGCAATCCCCGTGGCTGGTGATTCCTGCTACGGTTGTTCGCACCGGGTGGCAACGCCGTCATCGAGCGCATGGGTCGCGAGCCCCCCATTTCTCCACATCGCATAGCATCAGAACCTTGGTGCGCGACGGCGTGTAACGGCTGCGGGTGAACGCGGCACTATCGAGGGGGACGGGTATCGCCGACAGTGTTTCGCTCGTACCCTGCGATCTGCCTCCGGCGGTTTACCGCCTGCCGCAAACTCGTCATGACAGGCTGTTCGCGGAAGGTCGTACATTCGTCGAGGCCGGTGATAGCCAACCCGATCCGCGCCTCGCAACCGGAGAAGATGGCGTCCGCTCGCGGGCACTCGGTGACGCCGCACTGCGTTCCCCTGTGAGTCTCCGCGAGGAGCCGGTCGAGTACGCATGATGCGACCAAGAGTCCTGGCTGTCGTGCCTGCGCGCGGGGGGTCGAAGGGTCTTCCCGGTAAGAACATCCGTCCACTGGCCGGAATACCGCTTGTTGCACATTCATTGCTGCTCGCCCGGATGTGTCCGGAGGTCGATCGCGTCATCCTCTCGACCGATTCGGAGGCAATTGCTGATGTCGCGAGACAGTTCGGAGCGGACGTCCCGTTTCGGCGGCCGCCGGAGTTGGCCGAGGACGGGACGCCGATGTGGCCGGTGTTGCGCCATGCCCTGGATGCAATTGAGACGATGGATCAAGTCGCGTACGATTACCTGCTGCTGCTCGATCCCACCTCGCCGGGGCGTCTGCCCGAAGACGTCGCGGCGGCACTGCAACGACTCGAGGCGGTGCCGGCGGCCGATGGGATCGTGGGAGTCTCGCAGCCTGACTTCAATCCGATCTGGCATTGCGTCGTCGATCGCGACGGTTGGCTGGCCAATCTCGTCGAGACAGGCGCGTCGTTCCACCGTCGACAGGATGTGCCGGCCGTCTATCGAATCAACGCGTCACTCTACATCTGGCGTGCCGAGTTCGTGCGCCGCGAGAGGGAAGATTGGCGGACACACGGCCGCCATCTCATGCACGAGATTCCGGAGATCCGCGCGATCCACATTGACGACATTGCCGGTCTTCAACACGCCGAGTATCTCGTGAACAGCGGGCTCGTGAACCTCCCATGGTTGGCACGGAAAGTCGTGCTGTAGTGCGCAGCGTCAGAGAACTCTCGGATCTGCGGAATCGCGCGGCGCTGGTGGTGGGTGGCGCGGGACACGTGGGGATGGCCGCGGCCGAGACCCTGCTGGAACTGGGCGCGTCGGCAGCCATCATGGATCGTGACGACGACCGCTGTCGCCAGGGCGCACACGAATTGGCTGGGACGACCGGCGGCCACGTGATCGCCACGGCTTGCGATCTTGCCGACGAGAACGCGACACGTGCGGCCGTACGAAAAGGGATTTCGGAACTCGGACGGCTCGACGTCATTGTTCATTGCGCCGCGTATGTCGGCACGACGACCATGCCAGGCTGGGCTGTTTCCTTCGAGCACCAGACGGTGCCGGCGTGGGATGCCGCGCTACGGGTCAACCTGACGTCGGCCTTCGTCATCGTTCAAGAAGCCCGAGAGGCTCTCATCGCGTCCGGGCACGGCTCGGTGATCTTCGTGTCATCGATCTACGGTCTCGCCGGGCCGGACATGCGTCTCTACGACGGCACGTCGATGAACAATCCGGCGGGCTATGGCGCCTCGAAGGGCGGTCTGCTCCAGCTCGGACGGCAGCTGGCGACGCTGCTCGCGCCCCGCGTTCGGGTGAATGCCATCTCGCCGGGCGGCATCTGGCGCAACCAGCCCGATGCCTTTCACCAGCGCTACGTATCGCGCACGCCACTCGGTCGCATGGCCGTCGAAGAAGACGTGAAAGGCGCCGTGGCGTATCTCGCGAGTGATCTGTCGGCGTATGTGACCGGCCAGAATCTGGTTGTAGACGGCGGGTGGACCGCGTGGTGAGCTCGATCTCGATCGGCACCCGGTCGATTGGGGCGGGGTCTCCCTGTTTCGTGATCGCAGAGGCCGGAGTCAACCACAACGGTTCGCCGGATCTCGCCGTGAAGCTCGTCGACGCGGCCGCCGAGGCCGGCGCCGACGCGGTCAAGTTCCAGACCTTCCGTGCGGATCAACTCGCGAGCCCCAACGCGCCGAAAGCCTGGTATCAGAGAGACACGGCCGATTCCGGCGAATCGCAGCTCGAGATGCTGCGACGGCTCGAATTGCCGCGGGAGGCCTATCGCCAGCTGCGAGACCACGCCCAACGGCAGGGCATCGTGTTCCTGTCGACGCCTTTCGATGAAGGGAGCGCGGCTCTGCTCGACGAACTCGGCGTCCCCGCCTTCAAGACTTCGTCAGGCGATCTGACGAACCTGCCTCTGCTGCGTTTCATCGCGCGCGCGGGCAAGCCGATGCTCGTGTCGACCGGCATGGCCACGCTCGAGGAAGTCTGCGAGGCAATTGCCGCGATTCGATCGGAGGGACTCGAGACGATCGCGCTGCTGCAGTGCACGAGCGCCTACCCGGCCGATCCACGCGACGCGAATCTGCGCGTGATCGACGTGATGCGGCAGGAATTCGGGCTGCCGGTCGGGTACTCCGACCACACGACGGGACTCGAGACCGCGATCGCCGCAGTAGCGCTTGGGGCCTGTGTCATTGAGAAACACCTCACGGTGAGCCGCAGCCTCCCCGGCCCGGATCACGCGGCGTCGCTCGATCCGGGTGCCTTCGCGCGCCTCGTCGCCGACGTTCGACTCGTTGAAGCTGCGCTCGGCGACGGGCGCAAAGTCCCGTCGGAACGCGAACGGGAGACCGCCACGGTCGCGCGCAAGAGCCTCGTCGCCGCGCGCGATATCGCAGCCGGCGAGAAGCTGACGCCGGCGCTCGTCGCCATCCAGCGTCCGGGCAACGGGCTTCCGCCGCGCATGCGTGACCATGTCCTCGGACGCGCGGTCCGGATAGATGTCGCCCGCGGAACGGTGTTCACGCTGGAGATGCTGGCGTGAGGACCGTCGCCGTCGTGACGGTCGGGCGCTCGGACTACGGCTTGTACCGGCCGATTCTGACGCGTCTGTCGGCTGACTCCCGGCTGCGTCTTCAACTCGTCGTCGGAGGCATGCACTTGTGTCCCGAGTTCGGCTGGAGCGTGCGTGAGATCGAGGCCGATGGGTTCACGGTTGCCGAGCGAGTGCAGATGCTGTTGTCGTCGGACGATCCCGAGGCGGTGTCGAAGTCGATCGGGTTGGGCGTCATTGGCTATGCACAGGCGTTTGCGCGACTGCAGCCGGATTTGCTCATGGTGCTCGGCGATCGTTTCGAGATGTTCGCTGCAGCCCTTGCGGCGCTGCCGTTCCGGATACCCGTCGCGCACATTCATGGCGGCGAGCTGACGGCGGGCGCGATTGACGATGCGCTACGGCACTCGATGACGAAACTGAGCCACCTTCACTTCGTCGCAACGGACGACGCCGCACGGCGTGTGGCGCAGCTCGGCGAGGAGTCCTGGCGCATCACCATCTGCGGTGCGCCGGGGCTCGACAACGTCAAGACGATCCCGCTGATGACGCCCGACGAAATCGCGGCCCAGTTTGGGGTACGCGTCGATCGTCCGTTTCTGTTGTGCACGTTTCATCCCGTGACGCTCGAGTTCGACCGCACGGAGTGGCAGGTAGGTGAGCTGCTGGCCGCACTGGATTCCATCGGCGCTCCCGTCGTCTTCACGCAACCCAATGCTGACACCGGTGGCAGGCTGGTCCGCCGGCTGATTGACGAGTTCCTCGCGACGCATCCCCTGGCGTCCTTCGTCGGCAATTTCGGCACGCGCGGATATTTCAGCATCATGTCGCGTGCCGCGGCGATGGTCGGAAACTCCTCCAGCGGGTTGATAGAGGCGCCCACGTTCGCGCTGCCGGTGGTGAACATCGGCACGAGGCAGGCGGGCCGCGTGCGCGCGAAGAACGTCATCGACGTGGGGTACTACAAGGATGAGATCACAGCGGGTATCGTCCGCGCAGTCGCCCCCGAATTTCGGGCGACGCTCGAGGGACTTCGTAATCCCTACGGCGACGGCCGGGCGGCCGACATTGTCGTCGCGCGACTTGCCGACGTGGCGCTGGACCACGAGCTCCTGGTCAAGCGGTTTGCCGACGCCGCCGTGCCGGTACACTTGTAGATGGCTGCAGGCAGGCACAAGGACACCTGCATTATTCTCGGTGCTCGGTGGCGGGGGCACGCTGCCGTTGGCCTGGATGCGTTCTCGTCGCGGATTTGCGGTTGCGTGCGGAGTGCTCGATCACGACCGGGCACTGCCGATTCCGGCATCAAGCCTCGTAGGCACCGCTGTTAGACCAATGCTGCATCTTGCGAACAGGCGCGTGGCGCTGGCCATCGATAACGACCGGGGCAGGTGCCCCGGATGCCCCGGCTGACCGCCGGGCCTGCGCCGACTCTTCGTGCGGCAACCGCGCAGCCGCTGTCGGCCCGCGAGGCCATCCGAGGACGGAGGCTTCGACGTCGTCGTCGAGTTCTGCTGCCGCAGCGCGAGTTGCCGTTGCAGATGGTGATCTGGTGCTCCGCCTCGGCGATCTGTTTCTCGGCCTCGGCAATCTGCTTCGCCTGCTCGTCGACTATTTGGCGGAGGCGCTCATTCTCCTGTCGCAAACGCTCAAGCTCCCGTGCCTGCGCATTCTCCGCACGTGCCGAGCGGATCGATCGTCGCTGCCGCCCAGGTTTCATCGAACGGAGGGTACCTGATTACGTCAGAAAGTACAAGAGGGACCTGAACTGTTACGATACGGGAATGCTCCGCGCCGGCTTCGATGGGAATCCTGAAGGGCTTGCGGAGTTGGGCCGCTACCATCCGATCGGCCGGATCGCGCGACCGGCGGAAATCGCTGACGCGATCGCGTTTCTTGGCAGTGAATCGGCGAGCTTCATGACAGGCAGCACCCTCAGCGTCGATGGCGGCATCGGCGTGCGGCTTCACGATCCCGCATGACCGCACGTGAATGTTTGGCGTCGCCCGCGAGGCGGCCGGGGCAGCGTAGTCCCGATCTTCAAGCGGCAGATCGAGCGGGGAGGACCCGTTACGATCACGCCCCCGACATGCGTCGGTTCGTTGTAACGCTCCCGGAAGCCGCTGTACCTGGTCATCCAGGCGGGAGGAGGTGGCGTCGGTGGGAGTGCTTCGTGCTCAATCCGCCGCCGGCGGTGCGGCGCGGAACACGCCGCGCCATTGAGGTCGATATGATCTGGTGTCATCGACTCAGAGAGGATCCATCTTGGGCATGAGGATTAACAGTCATAACGAATGGGACAAACTGTTGGAGGTGATCGTCGGATCCGCGGAGGGCACGAAAGCCGTGCTGACGTGGCCCAGGCCCGATCCGGTTCCCGAGGACATCGCACGTCAGGCAGCCGCGCTCGCCAGTCAGGCGCATCCACAGTGGTTCCTCGATGAAATCGACGAGGACCTCGACACCTTGGCGACCACGATTGCCAAATTCGGCGTCAAGGTCCATCGTCCAAAGGTGCACGACATCTCGCGCACGTACAGCACGCCCTTCTGGCAGTCGACCGGCAACAACAGCTACAACGTCCGCGACCTCCATCTCGTCGTCGGCAATACCGTCATCGAGAGCCCGTCCTACCTGAGGAGCCGCTATTTCGAACCGATGGCGCTCTACGACATCTGGTACGAGTACTTCGACGCTGGCTTCCGATGGATTTGCGGGCCGAAGCCCCGCCTCGACCGCGAGGTTTCCGTGGCGTACTATCGCAATGAAGAGGAACGCAAGCTTACGCCGGAAGACCTCCGGTTCATGGAGCTGACAGGCGGGCGAGTCGAGAAGCTGCACAAGCTCACCGAGGACGAGATCGTGTTCGAGGCCGCGAACACGGCCCGGATGGGACGGGACCTGCTGTATCTGGTGTCGAGCTCGGGCAATCACAAGAGCGCCAAATGGCTCGAGAGCGTCCTGGGCGACGAGTATCGAGTCCACACGACGGAAGACATCTACCGGTCCAGTCACATCGATTCGACGGTGTTGTGCCTCAGGCCCGGCCTCGTGCTGCTGAACAGCAAGCGCGTCACCGAGAAGAACTGCCCGAAGCTGTTCGACAAGTGGGACAAGATCTATTTCGACGACGTCGCGCCGACGTCGCAGCCTGAGCTTGAGCTTCAGCGGGACGTCCGGGACCCGCTCGCCAAACAGCTCGAGGCGCTCGGCTTCTGGACGAACCTTAACGACATGTCCTCCCCATGGGTGGGGATGAACTTCCTGTCGCTCGACCCGAGCACCGTCGTGTGCGACGAGCGGCAGGAGAACCTGATGCGCTTGCTGGAGCAGCGCGGCTTCACGGTCGTTCCGGTGAGGATGCGTCACATCTACACACAGGGCGGCGGGATTCACTGCGCAACGCTCGACACAGTGCGCGACAGCAAGCTCGAGAGCTACTTCGATTGACGATGCGGCAGGCACGGGCCGGTGGATATCGCCGTGACTTCCCGCACGGCGTGATGTTCCATCGATTCCACGCATCGGACACGGCCAGCGCGTGGCAGGGCGCGCTGTCGCCGGCCCAGTTCGAGGCGATCCTCCTGTTCGTAGGCATCGAGAACATCCTGTCGCCGCGCGACTGGATGTCGCGGCTGCAAGAGGGCACGCTCGAACCGCAGCATCGGTGTGTGACGTTCGACGATGGCCTGCGATCGCAGGCGGATCATGCATTGCCGGTCCTCGAGCGGTTCGGGCTGCAGGCCTTCTGGTTCGTCTACTCCTGCGTCTCGGACGGCATTCCTGTCAAGAGCGAGGTGTACAGTTTCGTCGCCGGGGCCTGCGGCGGCATGCCGGGCCTGATCGAAGAATTCCTGCAACGCTGTCCGCCTGGTTTTCAGGAGCAGCTGCGTTCGCCGGCGTTCGCAGCCTATGAGGCCCGCGTTCGCGCGGCGCACCCGTTCTACACGGCGAAGGACGCGGAATACCGCTTCTTGAGAAATCAGCCGGAGAATGCCGCGGCGTTCGAAAGCCTCATGGACGCCATCGTCTCGGAGCGCGGCTTCACAATCGACGACCTCGCGCAGCGGCTGTGGCTGGCGAGTGCCGATCTCGCGGCCTTATCGGGCGCGGGCCATTACGTCGGGCTCCACTCCTACAGTCACCCCTACGAGATGGCGCGCCTGTCGCGGGCCCGGCAACGCGAGGAGTACCAGCGTAATCTCCGGCACATCCAGTCCGTCACCGGCACGACGCCTGCGTGCATGTCTCACCCAATCAATTCCTACAACGCCGACGCGCTGGCCGTTCTGCGCGAACTCGGCGTCAGGTGCGGGTTCCGGTCCAACGTCACGCCACCGGCACACCAGACGGTGAACCCGGGACCGCTGGAACTGGCGCGTGAAGATGCGACGAACCTACTGGCCCTGCTGGCCGCTCAGGAAGCGGCTTCATCGAGGGTGATGTGACGGACGTGCGGCTATGCCCGGCATGAGCCACCCTCGCGCGGCGATCGTCATCAGACGCTTGAACGACGCCGCCGCGCTGTGGCGGTTGCTGGACGGTATTTACCGACAGACCGAGTAGTTGTTCGAGGTGAGATCGCGGACGGCATCGCCATTCTCGCCAGCGAGCCCGCGAGCTTCATGACGGGCAGCGGTATCTGCGTGAATGGCGGGATTGGCGCTCGGCTCCACGACTCCGCATAACGACGCTTCGGCAACTCGAGAGCAGGGTTCGAAGGCATACACACGTGAGGCATTGGAGCGAAAGATGAGCAGCGGCAAGGTCAAGCAAGTCGAGCAGTCCGTGCTCGAAACGTTCAAGGCGGAGATTCCGTCGAGGTACTTCTCGGACAAGACGGAAAAGGAGTACGAAGTCTACAAGGCGAACGCGGCCTATCTATATCGGGACCTGCTGAAGTTCCCGCCGCAGATGTTCAACGGCCGCGCGCTGATCGACTTCGGCGCCGGAACGGGGGAGAACACGGTCTACCTGGCGAGCTGGGGCGCGACATGCACCCTCGTCGAGATGAACGACTCGGCGCAGGCGATTTCGAAGGACGTGTTTCGGAAGTACACCGCCAACTTCGACGAGCACCGGTTCTTCCTCTCGTCGATCTTCGACTATCAGAGCGCGGACCGATACGACATCGTGCACTGCCGGGGCGTCCTGAGTCACACTGCCGACAAGGAGGGCGCCTTCTCGAAGATCGCGTCGTTCCTGAAGCCGGGCGGTTACCTGATCTTCGGCGACCCGAACAAGGCGGGCGGCTTCCAGAACATGCTGCAGCGCTACGTCATCTACAAATTCGCGAAGACGTGGGACAAGATGGTGGACGTCTCGGAGCTGCTCTTCAAGGACGACATCGATCGCAGCCAGAAGTTCGTCAACCGGACGCGTCGTGCGATCATCTTCGACCGGTGGGTCGTGCAAAGCCAGAACGATCCGTCGGTCGCCGAAGTGCTGCGCTGGTTCGACAACAACGAGCTGGTCCTCTACTCCTCGACCCCGGGCTTCCTGCTGCCGGTGATGGGCGATTCGATGCACCACATGCCGAAATTCGAGCCGCAGTCGTTCAAGGACATCGGCGTCCTGAGCGAAGCGGTCTGGATGATGCAGAATGCGAGCGACAGCGAAGAAGTGCCGAAGATCCTCCGGCCGCTGACCGCGTTTGCCGAGACGCAGTTCAGGCTCGCGCAATACGTCTCGAACTGCAACGTCGAGTCGGACATCCAGACCGGCGCCCTGAAGCAGAAGATCGACGACTACGTCGACGCCTGGAAGCATCTGGATCTCACCGAGCATCTCGTCACGCGCATGACGGCGCTGATGGCCGAGGCCAAGGCGCTCCTCGATCGTGTGGAGTCCGGCAATCTCGACGAGGTGCGCACGTACATTGCCGGCACGACGCACCTGTTCCGTGGCGCCGTCGGCAACCGGCACATGGACTACGTCTGTTACAAACGATCGTAGATCCTGGTGGCGCATCCGCACTCGAACGGGCCGATCGTCGCGGTCGTGGGGACTGGCAGTATGGGTCTGCGCCACCTGCGGGCGCTTGGGGCGGCCGGCGCGGTCAACGTGATCGCGATCCCGAGCCGTCTGGAGCGTCTGACGGTGCTCTCCGCGGCGGGACATGCCACCGCGCCGTCCATCGCGGAGGCGGCTCGGCGCGGGGCCGCCTTCTGCATTGTCGCGTCGGACACCAGCCGGCACGTCCAAGACGGACTCGAAGCCGTGCGGCAGGGCCTGCACGTGCTCGTCGAGAAGCCGCTCGCCCGGCACGCAGCCGAAGCCGCCGTGCTGGTCCGCGCCGCGGCGGATGCCGGCCGCGGGTGCTACGTCGGATGCACGCTGCGTTTCGCTGAGGCGCTGAACCTCTTTCGGGCGCGGCTGCCCGAACTCGGTTCCGTTCACGATGTGCGCATCGAAGCGCAATCGTACCTTCCGGCATGGCGCCCTGACCGGAATTTCCGTGTGTCCTACTCCGCCAGAGCCGACGAAGGCGGGGTGCTGAGGGATCTGATTCACGAGGTGGACTACGCGGGCTGGCTGTTCGGCTGGCCCCTGTCCGTCTCGGCGAAACTCCGCAATCACGGCCACCTCGGCATCGCCTCTGAAGAGGCCGCCGATCTGTTCTGGGACGCGCCCTTCGGACCGACGGTTTCGATCAGGCTCGATTACCTTACCGTGCCCACGAGGCGTCGCCTGCGCGCGTCTGGTGCCAACGGGACGCTGGAGTGGGATGCCGTCGCGGGTTCCGTGGCGATGACCTCTGCCGACGGAACGCTCGAGACGACACAAGCCTCGCAGTGTCGCGACGCGATGGTCGCAGCACAAGCCATCGCGTTCATCGCGGCGTGCGGCGGTCACGCTGACGACCGCCTGGCCACCGGCACTGACGGCCTGCGCGCGCTGGCCGTCTGCGATGCCGCTCGCGAATCCTCTGCCACCGGGCGCGACCAGCTCATTCGACACGTCTCCCCATGTGCGACGTCCCCTGTGTGATCCCCGCCCGCGGCGGGAAGGCGACCGGCTGCAGGCGCGCACGCGCGCGCTGGCCGGACGCACGAAGACGATCGCCCTGGCGTGCGAACGGGGCCGCGAGAAGCAGACGCGCCGTTTCACCTGGTGGGCGGGATTGCGCGGCGTCAACCGCGCTCGTTCGTGAAGCAGTACGAGATGCAGACGCCGCTCGGGCGGATCGGCACCGGAGAGAATTTGAAGGGCGCCGTCGCGTATTTGTCGGGCGATCTGTCGGCATACATGAGCGGCCAGAATCTCCTCGTTGATGGAGGGTGGAGTGCTTGGTAGGAACGACAGCTTTCAGGCGGGCGGCCCGCCCGGTGTGCGCAAGCCGCACATCGCGGAGACGATCGCCTTCGTAGACGGCCTGCCGGGCTGCGGCAAGACGCTGTTCTCGCCGATCGTCGGCACGTTCGACCGCCTCGAGCTCATGCAACCGTCGTACATCGTCGAATTCGTGTGCGAGCTGCACACGCTCGATCGCATTCCCGACGACGCGGCGCACGTGCTAATCCGCATGGTGACGGATCTGCAGCTGTACAACGGCGTCATGGGGCGCGAAGCCAACCTGCGCTTCGACGATCTCTCCGGCGTCTGGTCGAACGCCAACGTGCTCGAGCACCTGAGCCGGCTCGTGCGCGGCGGGGACGCGAGGGTGATGGACCGCATCGATCGGGACCGACCGATCCTGAACCTGTTCACCCACTTCCTGCTGGGTAAAGGCGGACGCGTGGTGTTCGAGGCGCTGGGTCCGCGGGCGCGCTTCATCGAAATCGTCCGGCATCCCCTGTACATGATCAAGCAGCAGTTCATGTACATGCCTCGCTGGGGCGCCGATCGGCGCGATTTCGCCGTCTGTTTCCAGGGCGACGGACAGATGCTGCCCTGGTGGGCGTACGGTATGGAAGAGGAATACGTTCGGGCCGGGCTCATGGACCGAGTGATCCTCATGATTCGCAAGCACCATCGCCGGGTCGTGGAGAACCTGAACGCGCTCCCCGAGTCGTGCCGATCGCAGATCGTCACGATCCCGTTCGAGCGCTTCGTGCTGGATCCGTGGCCGTACCTCCACCAGGTCGAGACCTTGCTCGGTACGACCGTCACGAAGCGGACGAGCCGGGAGCTGCGGAAGCAGAACGTCCCTCGAAAGATGTACGCGGAAGGGATCGGCCTGAAGATCTACCGGGAATCTGGCTGGCAGCCGCCCAAAGGCAAGACCGAGGCGGACGAGTTCGCCATCCGCCGGGAGTTTGCGGCACAGCATGCGAGCGATGCCGGGATGGCGATGCTCGATGCCCTGTCCGCCGAATACGAGGCGCAGTACTTGAACGGCGACTCGACCGATCCATACCCGCGTTCGTTTGAGTCGCCCGCCCTCGGCCCGGGTGTTTCGTCAGCCCAAACAGGCAGGCCGGCGCCGACGCCGTGAAGTGCTACGCCCTCTCCACCGCCCAGCTGGTGACATCCGGCGCGGCCGAGCTGAAGGCGCTGGTCGAAGGCATTCGCGCGGTGAAGGCGGCCCGGGGCAGCGGCGAGAAACAGCCGGCGGCCGTCGAGCTCGAGATCGCGGCGGTCGAACGGAAGAGCCTGGTCGCGGCCCACGACATTTCCGTCGGGCCGGAGGATTTGATCGCGCTGCGACAGCCGGACATGAAGGGATTGGCGGAGGGCGCGGTGCACGCGCTGGATGCGTGATCGTTGGTGGCTGAACAGCGTCCGCGGCGGTGCGTGATTCTGGGCGGCGGGGGCCACGCGCGCGTGCTGATTGACGTGCTGCGCGTCAGCGGCACGGCGGAACCGTGGGCGATCCTCGATTCGGATTCGCTGCTCTGGGGCAGTGACGTGCTTGGCGTCCGCGTGCGGGGTGGTGACGACCTCCTTCAGGCGATCGCCGACGAGGGGGCGTCCGCCTTCGTGATCGGCGTGGGTGGAACCGGCGACAACACCCCCCGCAGGCGCCTGTTCGAGCTCGCCCTCTCCTTTCGCTTGGTGCCGTTGACGGCGCGGCATCCGAGCGCCACGTGTTCGGCCTATTGCGAGATCGGCGCCGGATCAGTGGTATTTCCCGGCGCCATCGTGAACGCCGGCGCCGTGATCGGACGCAACGTGATTATCAACACCGGCGCGATCGTCGAGCACGACTGCGTGGTCGGCGATCACGCGCACATCGCGACCGGCGCGAGGCTCGCCAGCACCGTGCGTGTGGGTGCGGCCGCGCACGTTGGGGCCGGATCGACGATCAGGCAGTGCATCACCATTGGCGAGGCGGCGATTGTCGGCGCGGGGGCGGCGGTTGTCTCGAACGTCGAGCCGCACGCGGTCGTTGTCGGCGTTCCAGCGCGGACGTTGGGCGTGCGCCGGAATGGATAAGCGAACACAGGACCATCAGGGTGCTCGAATGACGCAAGTGCAGATCGACCAGATGTGCGTCGACGACACGTACTCCCTCGAGCGCGCCATCGCGCGCATGGACGAGGGACGGCGTGGCATCGTCCTCGTGATCGACGCCGGACGCCGGCTCGTCGGGACGATTACGGACGGCGACGTCCGCCGGGCCATCCTGGCCAAGACCAAGATGGACACGCCCGTCCGCGACCTCCTGCTGCGGAAGGCGGGAACCGAATTCGAGCGCCCGATCACCGCGCCGGAAGGCACCGACCCGCAAGTCTGCTTTCAGCTCATTCAGAGCCATCGCGTGACGCACCTGCCGCTGATCGACGATCAGGGCCGGCCGGTCGGTCTGGTGACGCAGGAGGACTTCCTGCCGCACGCCGCGGCCGGCTTGCAGGCCTTCGTCATGGCCGGCGGCGCGGGCGCCCGCCTGATGCCGCTGACGCAGGACATGCCGAAGCCCATGCTGCCCATCGGCGACCGGCCGCTGATGGAGATTCTGATTTCGCGCTTGAGGGAGGCCGGGATCCGGCGCGTCAACGTCAGCCTGAACTACAAGGCCGATCAGATCTCGAACCACTTCGGCGACGGCGCACGGTTCGGCGTGGATCTGTCCTACGTCACGGAGGACCGCCCGCTCGGCACGGCCGGCGCGCTCGGCCTGGTCGAGACGCCCAAGGATACGGTGCTGGTCATCAACGGAGACATTCTCACGCACGTGGATTTCGGCGCGATGGTCAGCTTTCACCGCGAGCACCGGGCGGATCTGACGATGGCCCTGCGGCAGTACGATGTCGAGGTGCGGTACGGCGTGGTCGAATGCTCGGGCGCCCGAATCGAGGCGCTCCGCGAGAAACCGGTCTTCAACCTCTTTGTGAACGCGGGGATTTATCTGCTCGAACCGATCGTGTATCAGTACATCCCGAACGGCACGCGGTTCGACATGACCGATCTCGTCCAGAAGGTGATGGACGCTGGCTGCAATGTCTGCGGGTTCCCGATCCGCGAGTACTGGCTGGACATCGGCCAGCGGCAGGATTACGACCTCGCGCAGCAGTATGCGGCGGACGGGAGCGTGTCGAAGTGAGCTGGGCCCGTCGGCGGGTGCTCGTGACAGGTGCGGGCGGCTTCATCGGCAGTCACCTCGTGGAACGGCTCGTCGCATCCGGCGCGACGACCAAGGCGTTCGTCCACTATCGCGGCGACGGCGGCGCCGGGTGGCTCGATCGCTCGGCCGTCCGCGACGACGTCGAGATCGTGAGCGGCGACGTCGGCGATGCCGAGTGCGTGAGGCAGGCCGTGCGAGGGGTGGACGTGGTCTTCCATCTCGCCGCGCTCATCGGGATCCCGTATTCGTACCGCGCGCCCCTGTCGTACGTCCGTGTGAACATCGAAGGCACGATGAACGTCCTGCAGGCGTGCCGCGATTGGGGTGTCAGCCGCGTCGTCCATACGTCGACCAGCGAGGTGTACGGCACCGCGCAGTACGTGCCGATTGATGAAGCGCATCCCTTGAAAGGCCAGTCACCGTACTCGGCCTCGAAGATCGGCGCGGACAAGCTCGCCGAAGCGTTTCATCTCTCGTTCGGCCTGCCCGTGGTGACGATTCGCCCCTTCAATACGTTTGGGCCTCGCCAGTCTGCGCGTGCGGTCATTCCGACCATGATCGCGCAGGCGCTCAGAAGCGACACGATCCTCTTGGGCAACACCCACGTCAGCCGCGACTTCAACTACGTCTCCAATACGGTCGATGGGTTCCTCCTCGCAGGCACGTCCGCTGCCGCGGTAGGCGTGACCTGCAATATCGGGACGGGCGAGGAGGTGACGATCGAACAGCTCGCCGGGGCTATTCAACAGATCGTGAAGCGGCCCGTGCGAATCGAGCGAGATGAGACACGGCTGCGGCCGCCATCAAGCGAGGTAGAACGACTCGTGGCGTCGCGGGCACTGGCGGAACAGGTTCTCGGCTGGCGGCCGGCCGTCTCCTTTGACGACGGCCTGCGCTTGACCGTCGACTGGATGCGGCAGAACGAGGCGCTGTACCGGCCGCGCGTCTACGCCATTTAGGCCCGACACATGTCTACAAATCCGAGCACGTCATCGCGTCCATCAGCCGAGAGCATGATCGCGCTTTCCGAGCCGGTGCTCGGCGGTAACGAGTGGAAGTACGTGAAGCAGTGCCTCGACACCGGCTGGGTCTCATCGGTCGGCCCGTTCGTCGAGCGGTTTGAAGAAGCCGTTGCGCACTATGTCGGCGCCGATCACGCGGTCGCGACAGCCAGCGGCACGGCGGCGCTTCATGTGGCGATGCTTGCGGCCGGCATCCAGCCGGGTGACGAGGTTCTGGTCCCGGCCATCACGTTCGTGGCGCCGATCAACGCGGTGCGCTACTGCCAGGCGGCGCCGGTCTTCATCGACGCCGATCCCGAGACATGGCAGATCGATCCATCGAAAGTCGAGTCCTTTCTGAGCGAAGAATGCGAGCTCCGCGAGACGGGCTGCTTCAACAAACGCTCCGGCTGTCGTGTGCGGGCCTTGGTCGCCGTCCACCTGCTCGGCGGAGCGTGTGACATCGATCGTCTGGTCGCGTGCGCACGAGCCTTCCAGCTGGAGGTGGTGGAAGACACCGCCGAAGCGTTCGGCGTCCGCTACAAGGGGCGTCACGTCGGCACGTCGGGCGGCGTCAGCGGGTTCAGCTTCAACGGCAACAAGGTGGTCACGTGCGGCGGCGGCGGAATGGTCGTGACGAACGACGCCGCGCGCGCGCGGTACGCACGGTATCTGACCACGCAAGCCAAGGACGATCCCCTCGAGTACTTCCACAACGAGGTCGGGTACAACTACCGCTTGACCAACGTACAGGCGGCCATTGGCCTCGCACAACTGGAGCAGGCCGACCGCTTTCTGGCCCGAAAGCGGGCGATCGCCGCCGCCTACTCTCGAGGGCTCGAGGATATCGACGGCCTCGCGTTCATGCGGGTCGTGCCGGAGTGTGAGCCCGCCGTCTGGCTGTGGACGTTCTTGCTGCCGGCCGCGACGACGCTGGCGGAGCGGAAGGCCGTGATTGCGCGGCTGAATGCCGCCGGCATCGGTGCGCGTCCCCTGTGGCATCCGATTCACGAATTGCCGCCATACCGCGAGTACCAGGCCTATCGGATCGACCACGCGATGCGGCTGTACGGCCGCGCGATCAGCCTGCCGTCGGGTGTCGGGCTCACGGACGAACAGCTTCAACGCTGCATCGACGAGGTGAGGCGAGCTGTCGGCTCCTGACGACCGTGCGACCCGTCGAACCTCGGAACACGCAGACCGGCGACACTCGTCACTGACGGCGGTCGCGGAATCCAACAAAGTCAAATGATGCGCCCCGTATTGCGGGCTCGAGCCCTGCGCAGAAAGACGCGACAGATCATCCGGGGGTACCGGCTCCTCAGGAAGGGTCCGGACCCGCATCTCGTGAGCCGGCTGAATTGCGAGCTTACGCTGCTCGATCTCGAGGTCCAGGAGCACAAACTACCTGCCTTCCTGTTAGGCCCGGAGGTGCGCCGTGCGGAAATCGCTGCACGTCAGCTGTTTCTGTCGCGGCTGGCGGGTTCTCGCCTCAATTCCGAGATTCTCAGATCAATTGCAGACCGTGAGCATAAGGTCGCTGCTCCCGTTCCCGGGACGTGGATCACGAAACTCGAACAATTCGGGTTGCGGGTCGAGGTACGAAAGTGTCAGGGTCTGTTCGCCCTGTTTGTCCTGACGATGCTCGCTCGGGGAATCGCGCGCTTCCTGATGATCCTCACAGCGCAGGCCGAAGAGACGACGCACCTACAAACCGGCTGCAGGTATGCGCAGTTCTGCGACCTCGCTGCAAAGAACCTTCCCGCGCGGACCGCGAGACCGCGTTACGACATCGTGAGCTGGTATCTCGGATGGGACGGGCGCGTCGAGCATCTGTGCGAAGTACGTCACACCGTTCGTGGACAGCGGAATCGCGATCTGGACGGAGTGGCCGTCATGTATTCGCGGCGAAACCTCCCCAGTCTTGCCGGAGTTCGTACGAGAGTCCGGTACGCGATGTGGGGTGCTCGCGCGATTGCCTGGTGTTCGTGGCAGGCGCTTCGAGGTCAGTGGCTGTGCGCCGTGCTGCTCGAGGATGCCGCTCTTGCGCAGCAGGTGCATTGCCTCCAACCCGGATCGCTCGCAGCGGAGTACCTTTTCAATTGTTCGGGCATCATTCGACGGCCTTTCTGGACGTACGCAGCCGAACGCATGGGATCAACGGTGACGCTGTACTTCTACTCAGCCGGCCTTCGTTCCTGTTTCAATGGAACGCGCCCTCATTATGAAACAGGCCTGCAATCGATGACGTGGGCACGGATCCTCGTGTTTTCGACTCACCAGCAGGAGTATCTGGCGGCCGCAACCGACGCTCGCGTACCCGTGACGCTGGTGCCCCCCATCAACTTTTCAGATGTGGACATCGATCTGCCTGCAACCGAACGACGATGTATCGCCGTCTTCGATGTCTCGCCAGCACGGATGTCTTATCGCGCGCCTCTGGCGCCTGATGATGATTACCGCGTCGTCAGTGTCGGCATCAGGTTCCTGGAGGACATCTACGCATCGGTGCTTTCGCACGGATACACGATGATGTGGAAGAGAAAACGTCCCGCTCATGCAATCTATCAGACGGGATACGTCAGATTCGCCCAGGCATTCTCACAGCGTCCCGGTGTCATTGAAGTTCCTCCCGATGTCGCGGCTGCCCGGGTCATCAGAAACTGTGTGGCGGTGATCAGCATGCCATTTACATCGACGAGTGTGTTGGGCGATCTCGCCGGCGTGCCATCTGTCTTCTATGATCCGACCGGCGCAGTTCCTGACATCGATCCGGCTGCTTTGGGGGTGCGCGTGGTCTCCGGAACGCGCGCGCTCGATCGTTGGCTCGACGCGTTACCCGACCTGTCCGCCGTCGCTGGCAGTCGACCGCTCGCCCACACAACCACCTTGGCGTTCGGCGAATAATGGCGCGGCCACGCCGGTCAATGACGTGCGCTGTCTGCGATGACGTGCGCTGTCTGTAAGGAGTAGTGAACCAACCGTGAGTCTCAATGGAGTGAACGTTCTCGTCACTGGCGGTACGGGCTCGTTTGGCAAGCACTTTGTCAGGGCCGTCCTGGAGTCTTACAAACCGGAACGGCTCATCGTCTACAGCCGCGACGAATTGAAGCAATTCTTTCTCAGGCAGCAGTATCCGGTCGAGCTCTATCCCAACCTGCGAATGGTCCTCGGGGATGTCCGCGATCGCGACCGTCTGTACCGCGTGCTCGACGGCATAGACATCGTCGTGCATGCGGCGGCGATGAAGCAGGTGCCAGCAGCGGAATACAACCCGCTCGAAGCCATCAAGACCAACATTCTCGGCGCCGCGAACATCGTCGATGCGGCGATTGACCGCAAAGTGCGCAAGGTGCTTGCCTTGAGCACCGACAAAGCCGCCAATCCCGTCAACCTGTACGGAGCCACGAAACTCTGTTCGGACAAGCTGTTCGTCGCGGCGAATGGCGCGGGGTTCTACGACACGCAGTTCAGTGTCGTGCGGTACGGAAACGTGGTCGGCAGCCGAGGCAGCGTGATCCCGTACTTCCTGGCGCAGCGGCCCACCAAGAAACTGACGATCACCGATCCGAGGATGACGCGATTCCTGATCACGCTGCCGCAGGCCGTGCAGTTCGTGCTCGACTCGATCCATGCCATGCGTGGGGGCGAGATTTGGGTGCCGAAGATCCCGAGCGTGCGCATTCAGGATCTGGCCCGGGTGATGGGGCCCGATTGCGAGCAGGAGATCATCGGCATCAGGCCCGGAGAGAAACTACACGAGGTGCTCATCTCCGAGGATGACGCACGGCTGGCACTGGAGCTCGACGATCGCTTCATCATCCAGCCGACGCACTCGTTTTGGCGGCACAGCGACGAGGACTGGTCCGGGCGGGGAACCCGGTGTCCCGACGGCTACCGGTATGCGAGCGATACCAACACCCAGTGGCTCAACGATCGCGAAATCGCGGCGCTCGTCGCGACCGTGGAGACCGATCCGCTGAGCGAGCACCCCGCCATAACCGAGCCAAGGTTCGTCGTTGGCGGTTAGAGGCGATGTCCTGAAAATCCTCGTTACCGGTGCCAGTGGGCTACTGGGAGCGCATCTTCTCTGCAGCCTCTCACGAATACACAGAGTCACGGGCATCGATCGACAACCCTGGTGGGGCGATCGGGAGTTCTCGGTCGTACGCGGTGACCTTCGCGACACCGCATTCGTCGTGGCGGCCCTGCGTGATGCCGATCCAGACGTCCTGATTCATTGTGCGGCGATGCTGGACGTGGACGGGTGTGAGCAGGATCCTCAAGCGGCATTCACGATGAACGCAGAAGTGCCGCGTCTTCTCGCGCGATCGGTGCGCAGCGATTGCCTTGTCGTCTACATCTCGACCGACAGCCTGTTTTCAGGAGACAGGGGCTTCGCGACGGAAAGCACCATGCCCGCGCCGCGATCCGTTTACGCGCAGTCCAAGCGCAAGGGGGAGCAGGCCGTGGAGGCCGTCGCCGCGCGCCACCTGATTGTGCGGACGAGTTTTTACGGCTGGTCGTCCGGGCGAAAGAAGACGTACGGTGAGTGGCTGCATGAATCCTTGCGGACGCGCCAGCCGGTGACGCTCTTCACCGATGTGTTCTTTACACCGATCTACGTGATGGATCTCGTGGATCGCATCAGCCTTCTGATCGGCGGTCCCCATCGCGGCTACTTCCACATTGCCGGAAAAGATCGCGTCTCGAAATACCAGTTCGGCCAGCTGCTCGCGCAGGCGTCGCACTTGTCCATGGACCGGGTAACGGCGGGCTCCATCGACATGTCGCCGCTGCGCGCGCCACGCCCGAAAGACATGTCTCTCAGCAGTGACCACTTTCGCGATGTCATGGGAGTCGACACGCCGGGATGTGCCGGCGGAATCAGCCGATTCCTAGCGGACCGTCAGTCAACCCTCAGCGCGCGCTGTGGCTCGTCGCCGCCGCTCGAAAATTCGAGGAATTAGGTGAAGCTTCGACTCTTCTGGTTCTTTCTGAAGCCATGCAAGAAGCTGTATGCCGCCATTGTCGTGGTCATGGTCGTGGGAGGCGTGCTTGATGGATTGAGTCTTGCCGCGTTTTTCCCCCTCCTCTCGACGCTGGCTTCCGGGACCGGCGACCAGACGGCCGGCGCCGTTGCGCTGATCGTCAGGGTCGGGAGGTTCTTTTCGATCTCCGACCCGATTATCGCGGCGGCGGCGCTGCTGATCGTGGTCTTCGCCCTCAAGGCGGCAGTCGGGATCCTGCGGGAACTGCTCGTCGCGCGAGCCAGCCGACGGCATCTGTTTGACTTGAAGAACCAGATCCTCGAGCGGTATTCGCGGCAGCGCTATCAGTTCTTCCTCGACAACAAGCAAGGACATCTGATCTACAAAAGCATCACATCGCCCGCGAGAGCTACCGGCTTGCTGCTGAAGCTCCCGCAGATGGTGACCGAACTCGTGAAGATGATCGCAATCGCGATCGTGTTGCTGATTATCTTCCCCCTGGGCACAGTGGTACTCGCGCTTCTCGGATTCGCCTACTACGAGATCATTCGTTATCTCTCGCGAAAGGTGTCTTACAACATTGGCCGCGAACGGGTTCAAGCAAGCGAGGACGAGCACGCGATTGCGAACGAGTTTCTCAACGGTATGCACCAGATCATGACGTTCCGCGCGGCGGAAAGCTGGCTCGAGCGGCTGCGCGCGAAGATCCGGATGTTCGCGAACCTTCACGCGCGCGATCTTGTGTGGAACTCCGTTCCGAAACATGTGATGGAACTGGCAGCTGTGACTCTGATGCTCAGTTTCCTGATGATCCTCAGATTTCGCGGTCAGGTGTCTCTAACCGACATACTGCCGCAGTTTGGCGTCTTCGGCGTCGGTCTTGTGCAACTCCTGCCGGCCGTCACGGGCATCGGCAGGATGCGGATGGAGATTGTCGGGCTGCTCCCGGATGCCGAAGCACTCCATCGCTCGTTGACCGAATCGATCGCCGAGCCAGAGCCAGGAACGAAGACATTCGACTCGTTCGACGATGCCATCGTGTTTGACGATGTGTGGTTTTCGCACGCTGAACGGGAGCCCGTCTTGAAGGGCATCAGCATCCGCATCGAGAAAGGCCAGTCGACGGCGCTCGTCGGCACGTCCGGCGCGGGTAAATCAACACTCGTGAACCTGATTCTCCGTCTGTATGAGCCGAGCGCCGGCAGGATTCTCTCCAGCGGCCTTGCGATCAACCAATACACCCGCGCATCGTGGTTGAGCCGCATCGGGTACGTGAGCCAGGATCCGTTCGTGTTCCACGCAACCGTTGGCGACAACATCAGGTTCGGGCGTGATGGCTACTCGCTCGATGAGGTGATAGAAGCGGCGACAACGGCAAACGCTCACGATTTCATTTCCTCGCTGCCGGATGGCTACGACACCGTGGTGGGCGAGCGCGGGATGAAGCTATCGGGCGGTCAACAGCAGCGCTTGTGCATCGCGCGCGCGCTGCTGGAGAAGCCGGACATTTTGATTTTCGACGAAGCCACCAGCTCGCTCGACAGCGTCTCCGAGGCGCTCATTCAGAATACTCTGGCGAGACTCTCGCACGACCACACGCTCCTTGTGATCGCCCATCGCCAGTCGACCGTTGCATCTGCCGACAAGATCTTCGTTCTTGAGGGTGGCCATGTTGTTCAGCAGGGCACGCCCGAAGAGCTTATGAAGGACGTCGGCCAATATGCGACTCTCTTCGGATCATCAGCGATTTGACGAACGATTGCTTGACCGCGCTACGCAACGCCCGTGCCCTGATCTTCGATTTCGACGGCACCCTCGTGCAATCGAACAATATCAAGTGGCGAGGATTCGAGGTGGCATTTGCCGACTTCCCGGAGCGGCTGCCGGAGATCATGGCGTACTGCCGCGGCCAGCACCACACGATGCGGACCGATAAGTTCCGCTACGTGTACGAACACATTCTGCGCCTGCCGTACACCGCCGAGGTCGAGCATCAGCTGCATGTGCGGTTTGCGGCGGCGACCACCCAGGCCATCATCAACGCGGAGGAGGTGCGCGGATCGTCCGCGTTCCTTCGGCGCATTCCTGAGAGGTACGAGACGGGCCTGCTCTCCAGCACGCCGCACGAGGTGCTGCTCGACATCCTCGGCCGCCGCGGGATCCGCGAGTACTTCGGCGTCATTCAGGGCGCGCCGGTGAACAAGGCCAGCTGGCTCGGGACCTTTCGGCGGGAGCGTGCGCTGTCGGCCGAGCAGACCATCTTTTTCGGCGACACCGCTGACGACATGCGTTCGGCGCAGGTCGCCGGGTGCACCTTTGTGGGCGTAGGCGAACCCGATGTGTTTGCCGCGGCGCAGTACGCAATCGAGGATTTCCGAAACATCGATCTGACGCACGCATGACCATTGACGAACGCTTCAATCTGGCCGGCAAAGTCGCTGCGGTGATCGGCGGCGCCGGTCATCTCTGTTCCACCCTGGCACAGGCCCTCTCCGAATCCGGGGTGACGGTCGTCATCCTGGACGTTCATGAAACGCTTCCTGGAGGAGTCGCGGCGGATCGGCCGCCCCTCGAGTATTTCCAGTGCGACACGACTTCGAGGGAGTCGCTCGTCCGGTGTCGAGACCAGATTCTGGAACGGCACGGCCGTGTGGACATCCTTCTGAATGGCGCCACGAGCAACGCGCCCACGACGTTTCTCGAGATCTCCGCCGAGGAGATGGAACGGATTCTCGCGGCCAACGTCAAGGCGCTGTTCTTCAGCTGCCAGGTGTTCGGCGAGCCGATGCTCGCCCAGCGCGCCGGCAGCATCATCAACTTCGCATCCGCTTCGTCCGGACCGCCGCTGTCCAAGGCGTTCGTCTATTCGGTCGCCAAGGCTGGCGTCGTGAGCATCACCCAGAACCTCGCGCGCGAGTGGGCGCCCTTCAACGTGCGCGTGAATGCGCTGCGGCCGGGCTTTTTTCCGACGGAGTGGAGCATGACGCATTTCATCGATGCGGAGCGCAAGGGGAAGATCCTCGGGCATACGCCGATGGGGCGCTTCGGCAGACCGGAAGAACTGGTCGGCGCCGTGCTCTGGCTCGCATCCGATGCGGCCAGTTTCGTGACCGGCTCGATTGTCGCTATCGATGGTGGCTTCACGGCTATGACGGTCTGAGCGAAATGCCACGTTCTTTTGATCTTGTAGCGTTGACCTCGTGAAACTTCTGACCACCGTTGCGCTCGCCTTCATCGCCTTTCGAATATCCGAGCACTACTGGCTGATCAGTCTGCTGGGTGGCTACGTCATTAGCGCGTTCGTCCCCATTGCGCTGCTCCTTTTCGCGCTGACGCTCCTCCAGCTTCTGGGACGTCGCAGCCATCCTCGCTTTCGGACGCTCGCGTTCGTGTGGACCACCCTGATCTTGTACGTCACGATGGCCACGCTATCGCTCATCGTTCACGAGCCGACCCTGAGCGGATTCACCACACGGATTGGTTATGTCTGTGGCCCGGTCCTGATCTTCGCAAGTGTTCTCTGCTTGCCTGGATTTGAGACCGACAAGCGGATTCGCGGTTGCGTCAAGGTGTTGACGGTTGCGGGCTTCGGCTTTGCGCTGTATGCCATGTTCAGCTTCACAATGTTCGATGGCAGCGCCGTTCCGCCGATGTTAGAGACAAATTACGGGGAGCGATACTACTTCACAACCTATGAAGCAGGATTTCGTGATGCGTCGACAATTCGATGGACGGTACCCGGCCTCAATACGTCGCATTTTGCACCGATGCTGCTGCCGCTGGCGTTTCTGGGAATGCTCCTGGCCAGGCAGGCGAGGGGGTTCACAAGAGTCGCCTATCTCGTTGCCGCTGCCGTATTCACTCTGACGATCGCGGAAGCGTTGTCGAGGGGAGCGATGATTCCGCTCATCGTGGGAGTGTTCTATCTGGGGTACGTGAAGTGGTATCCACGCTTTGGACGGTTTGCGGCAGGTGCGGCGCTGGTCCTGCTTTTGATGACGCAACCGCTCATGTACGCACGGATTGTGATGACCATTGGTTCGGCGTTTCCGTTCCAGGACAAGGTCGCCGCCTGGGCAGGGGATTCAAAGCTCCTCGCACCGTTCATGGATGCGCCTTATCTTAAGGAGGAGCATTTCCTGACGAACGCCCACACGATCCAGATGATGCTCGGGAAACCGCTTCTTGGATACGGATGGACCAATTTCACGGAGGAGCAAGCCGGAGACCTCTCAGACCTCAGTGGGAAAGACCACAACAACTACCTGAGTATTGGAGCGGCGTTTGGCTTGCCGGCGCTGGTGTTCTACGTATCCTTCATCATCGGCCTCGGTGTCGCCCTCCGAAAGATCATCCGTCGATCAATTCCCGGGTCGGACGTTTGGCAGTCGGCCCATATCTGGGCAGCAGCGCTGATCGGATATGCCTTGTACCTGATCGGCGCGCCAGCGGAGTTCCATTTCGTCTGGGTGTGGTTCGGCCTGATCGCTGCGTGGTCGAGAAACCAACTGATGCGCCCGGCTCATCCGTACCGCACAGCCCCCTGATTCGCCTGCGCGAGGAAGATGTCCGTCCACTAATCTTAAGTATGCCCAATACCGACGAGCGAGTCGTAAGGGGGTTTGGCGACGAATGGTCGTGGTTCGACCAAACGGGAATGCCGCCAGACGAGCTCGAACGAATTTTCAACAGTTACTTCGCGTTGTTTCCGTGGGACGCGCTGCCCAGGAATGCCGAAGGCTTCGATCTCGGATGCGGTAGCGGACGGTGGGCAAAGCTCGTCGCACCGCGCGTTGGACGCCTGCACTGCGTCGATCCGAGCGCCGCCCTGGATATCGCCCGGCGCAACCTCGCGGCGTTCGATAATTGTGAGTTTCATCGCGCGGGAGTCGATGCGATTCCGGTCGATGATGACAGCATGGATTTTGGCTACTCGCTCGGCGTGCTGCACCACGTGCCGGACACACAGGCGGGGATCAATGCGTGCGTGAGGAAGCTCAAGGTCGGCGCGCCATTTCTCGTGTATCTCTATTACAACTTCGATAACCGTCCCGGGTGGTTCCGGTTCGTCTGGCGCCTCAGCGATTACGTTCGTCGCGCGATTTGCCGGAGCCCCCGCCCCGTACGCTACACGAGCAGCCAACTGATCGCCCTGTTCGTGTATTTTCCACTCGCGCGACTGGCCCGCGTCCTCGAATCAGCTGGTGTTGACGTCAGAAATGCGCCATTGACGGCATACCGGGACCGTAGCTTCTATGCCATGCGGACAGACGCATTGGACAGGTTTGGAACGCGGCTCGAACGACGGTTTTCGAGACGGCAGATTCAGACGATGATGGAGAGCGCCGGACTCGAGCGCGTGCAATGTTCTGTTGGAGAGCCGTTCTGGTGCGCGATCGGGTACAGGCGGCGGTAGCGCGCTGCGCTAATCCCTGGCACCGTTCAGGATCACATCATGTGTGGAATCGCTGGCCAGTTCGCCGCGTCGGCTCCCTGCGTGGACCATTTGCAGGTCATGGCTGCCGTTCTCGGTCACCGCGGTCCGGATCATCGCGGCGTCTGGCGCGATGCGGACGCCGGAATTGGCCTGGCCCACGCGCGGCTCGCAATCGTGGATCTGTCCGCGGCGGGCGATCAGCCCATGGTCTCGGCTCACGCGCAGTACGTCATCGTCTTGAATGGAGAAATCTACAACCATGCGTGCCTGCGGGCCGAACTCGCTCGCGGCGGCCACGCGCCGCAGTGGCGCGGCCATTCTGACACGGAGACGCTGCTGGCCTGTTTCGAGACGTGGGGCATTGACGTCACGATCAGGAAGTCCATTGGCATGTTCGCATTGGCCGTGTGGGACACCCGGACTCGGACGTTGACGCTCGGCCGGGACCGCCTGGGAGAGAAGCCGCTGTACTACGGTCGACAGGACGGCACGTTCCTGTTTGGTTCCGAGCTCAAGGCGCTGCGTTCGCATCCTGCGTTTCGCGCCGATGTCGATCGCGAGGCCCTCGCCTCGTACATGCGCTTTGGATACGTCCCCACGCCGGCATCGATCTATCGAGACATCCACAAGCTGCCCGCCGGTACATTGGCGACCGTGCGCGACGAGGGGAGGACCGTTGGCGCGCCTGTTCCCTACTGGTCGCTGTTGGAGGTGGCGCGGCGGAGCATCCAATCGCCGTTTACGGGCAGCGACGAGGAGGCGCGAGAAATCCTCGACGCGAAGCTCGCCGAAGCCGTGTCGAGTCAGCAGATGTCCGACGTGCCGATCGGAGCGTTCCTCTCTGGCGGCGTGGACTCTTCGACCATAGTCGCGTTGATGCAGGCGCAATCGTCGCGGCCGGTGCATACGTTCACCATCGGCAATCACGCCGGACTCTATGACGAAGCGAGGCACGCCCGCGCCGTCGCGAAGCACATCGGCACCGATCACACCGAGCTTTACGTGACGCCTGAGGACGCACAGGCCGTCGTGCCGAAGCTCCCAGGGCTCTACGATGAGCCTTTCGCCGACTCTTCACAGATCCCGACCTTCCTCGTGAGCCAGTTGGCGCGAAGGCGCGTCACCGTCAGTCTGTCTGGTGATGCAGGGGACGAACTCTTCGGGGGGTACAACAGATATTTTCGCGCATACGGGTTCCGCCGCTCTCCACGACTGTCGAGGGGGCTGGCGAAGGTGCTCCGTCGTTTGAGCCCGGCACAGTGGGATCGCCTCTACGCATGGATGTCGCCGCTGTTCGGTAAATCGTTGCGCACGTCTCTTCCCGGCGAACATGTTTTGAAGCTGGCCGCTGTGCTGGAAATGACGACTGACGCGGAGATCTACCAACGCCTCGTCTCAATCTGGCCGGCACCACCGGTCGTTGGCGGGAGGAGGGCATCCAACCTCCTCACAACATGGGACGCGATCGGCGACGGCTTCGTCCGCGCGGAGCGCATGATGGTGCTCGATGCGATGACGTATCTCCCGGACGACATCCTCTGCAAAGTCGATCGCGCCGCGATGGCGGTCTCGTTGGAGACGCGCGTGCCATTTCTCGATCATCGAGTCGTCGAGTTTGCGTGGCAGCTGCCACTTCGCATGAAAGTGCGCAACGGACGGGGCAAGTGGCTCCTCAGACAAGTACTCGACAAGTACGTACCGCGTGAGCTGATTGAACGACCGAAGATGGGCTTTGGCGTCCCTATTGAAACGTGGCTTCGAGGTCCACTGCGAGACTGGGCTGAAGAGCTGCTCCGAACGAGCACCCTCACCCAGGCTGGCTATCTCGACCCGATTCCGGTCCGGCGGACCTGGGAGGAGCACCTGTCGGGACGACACAACTGGCAGCATCAGCTGTGGAACGTCCTGATGTTCCAGTCCTGGATGGCTGAGCAGAAGGCCTGACATGCCCCACGTTGTGATCGTGGGCCCGGTCTGGTCTCTCGAGCATTTCCGAGGCGAGTTGATCCGTGCGCTCGTGTCGGCGAGGCACAGGGTGACGGCCATGTCGGCCCCGGCCGATCAGGGCCAGGTCGACCGCCTTCGTGCCCTCGGTGCGGACTTTGTGGCTTTTCCAATTCAGCGAAATAAGCTGACTCCTGCAGAGGACGTACGAACGCTGGTCGTGCTGCGGAAGACCTTCAAACGGCTCGAGCCAGACCTCGTGCTCGCGTACACGGCCAAGTCAGTGATCTGGAGCGGACTTGCGCTGCGCGGGATTGAACCGGCTCGCTTTGTCGCGCTGATCAATGGACTGGGATTCGCGTTTCAGGGGCAGGGGCTGTTGCGAAAGGCGCTGACGCGGCTGGCCACCGTGCTTTACCGCGCGGCCCTGCGTCGCGCAAGCGCGGTCATTTATCAGAACCCCGATAACCTCGAGACATTCGTTTCTCTGGCGATCGTCCCTCGCGGCAAATGCCACGTCGTCAACGGGTCCGGTGTCGATCTCGGCTACTTCACCCAAGCCCCGCCAGCGGGCGGTCCGCCACGATTTCTCATGATGGCCCGTCTGCTCCGTGAAAAAGGGCTGCGCGAGTACGCGAGCGCGGCGCGTGTCGTCAAGGCGAGATACCCGGAGGCGGTGTTTCAGTTGCTCGGGTGGGAAGACATCTCGCCGGACGCGGTGCCGATGCCGGAGGTCCTGGCGTGGCAGGAAGAAGGCCTGATTCAGTACCTCGGCGAGGCGGCGGATGTGCGACCGTTTCTCGCGGCCTGCCACGTGTACGTCTTGCCGTCGTATCACGAAGGCATGCCGCGCTCGGTCCTGGAGGCGATGGCGATCGGACGGCCTATCCTGACGACCGATGTGGCCGGCTGCCGTCAGACGGTTGTGCCGGGTGAGAACGGCTATCTCGTTCCCAAGGCCAATCCAGAATCGCTAGCTGAGCGGATGATCTGGCTCCTCGATCACCGCGACCAGTGGCCTCGGATGGGAGAGGCCAGCCGGCGCCTCGCTGAAGATCGGTTTGACGTGCGAAAGGTCAATGTGGACCTGCTCCGCGTGCTGGATCTGCCCTCCGCGGCACCGACGCCGGCTGGATGTGCGGTGCAGCCGAGCGGAGTTCGGGCTTGACGGAGCGCCGGTTCTGCCCTAACCTAACAATCTCGGACCAAACCGGTCGGCGAACGCCCAAATGGGACCGTATGACGTTCGCGTCGCTGCTGCCTGTCTATTCGGCAAGACACACATCGAAATCCAGAGAGGCGAGTTGAGATGAGAGTCCTATTTGTGAATCCCCCGGCTTTCAATGAGCTGACGACGCAAGTCGGGAAGGAAATCACAGAAAACTCGAGCTTCCAGCCACCGCTGGGACTGCTCTATATCGCCTCGTACTTGCGTACCCAGGGGGATCATGAGATCCGCGTGATCGACTCGCAGGTGGACCGGCTGTCCTACGAGCAGCTCAAGGCTGCGATTGCCGACTGGCGGCCCGACATCGTCGGCTTGACGGCCTTGACGTTCACGATGGTCGACGTCATGATGACGGCCGCGTTGGTCAAGAAGATCGACCCGGACTGTCCCGTGTGCCTCGGAGGTCCCCACGTGGACATCTACACCCAGGAGACCATTCGCCTCAAACACGTTGATTTCGTCATCACTAAACCGGGCGAGAGCTCGTTCTCGATCCTCGTCAAGCAGCTCGAGGGCAGCCGACGTTTCGATCAGGTGCCGGGCCTTTCGTACAAAGACGAGAATCAGGACGTCCACTCGAATCCGCAGACCCCGACGACGTTGACGCTGGACGACCTGCCGTTTCCCGATAGGACACTGCTCCCGTTCCAGAAGTACTACTCGATCATGACGGCCAACCGCCCTGTGGGGACCATGGTCACCGCCAAGGGTTGTCCCTACATGTGTGTGTTCTGCAGCGAACGCGGATCCAAGCCCACGTGGCGATCGGGCCGAAGCGTTGCTGCGGAGATGCTCGAAGCGAAGTCGATCGGCATCAAGGAGATGTTCTTCGTCGACGATACGTTCTACGTGAAGAAGCAGGCGTCGATGGAGATCTCCCAGGCGCTCATCGACCTGCACGTGGGGATGCCCTGGGGCGCCCGTGCGCGCGTCAACAATCTCGACCAGGGGATGCTGGAGAAGTTCAGGGAAAGCGGTTGTCAGCGCTTGCACATTGGCGTGGAGGCCGGAACAGACCGTGTGCTGAAGATTCTGCAGAAGAACATCACGACCGACCAGGCTCGTCGAGCCTTCAAGCTGTGCAGGGACAACGGCATCAATACGATGGCCTACTTCATCATCGGAAATCCCGGAGAAACTCTCGAGGACGTGCAGGCGACGTTCCGCCTGGCCTGCGAGCTCGAGCCCACGACCGTACAGTTCTCGCGGATGACCCCGATGCCGGCCACGGAACTCTACGAGATGGGGCTGCGCTCAGGGCTGTTCCCAGACTACTGGCGAGAGTTCTCACGCGATCCGCTCGGGTCGATTGAAAGAGGCTTCCGGCCGAAAATGTGGACGGAGAATTTTTCGGAGGAGGAGCTGTTCGCCCTGGCTGACCACCACACGCGCAAGTTCTACTTCCGCCCGAAGTACATGGCCAGGTCGGTTGTGGCCGTGCGCTCGTTCCATGACCTGAAGCGCAAGACGCGGGCAGCCGTAGATCTCTTCCACGGCACTCGTCAGTCCACCACACGATTGCAGAAGCTAATCTGACTGGGGCCGGACTGAGTTCGTATCGGCAGATTTCCGTGGAGGATCGCGGTCGTCTCGACGATGTCGTGGAGGTGCACGCGGCGGCATTTCCGCGGTTCTTCATGACCCAGCTCGGTCCCCGGTTCCTGCGCGAGTACTATCGCTGCGTCATTCAGTACCCCCGCGGCATCCTGCTCACAGAAGACAGCGGGCAGGGCTGCGACGGCTTTGTCTCCGGCTTCCTGGACCCGGCCGCGTTCTATCGCGATCTCCGCAACCGGCGGGTGCGACTTGCTCTCGCGGCGCTCGGCGGCGTCATCGTGCGTCCGTCGCGGCTGCTCATCCTGCGCGCCAACTACGGGCGTGTTGCCGGCTCCGCCGTTCAGGCGGGTGAGCCACGCACCGCCGAATTATCGTCGATCGCCGTGCGGCCCAGCGTGGCGGGCAGCGGTGTTGGATCCCGGCTCGTTCATCGGTTCATCGCGGCGGCGCGAGCGCAGGGCGCGGAGCGGGTGGTGCTCACCACCGATGCGGCCGACAACGCCGCCGTCAACCACTTCTACCAGCGACTGGGGTTCACGTGCGTCCGGACCTTCGAGGCTCGGCCGGGCCGCATGTTGAACGAGTACGCGATCGTCACGTCGAGGTTTGAACGTTGCGAGACTCCTTCCTGACTTTTTCCCCTCCATCCATCGGCGCGGAAGAGATCGCTGAAGTCGTCGACACGCTTGGCACGGATTGGATTACCACCGGGCCCAAGACCAAGCGGTTCCAGGTCGAATTCGCGCAATTCGTGGGAGCGGATCGGGCGTTGGCGGTGTTTTCCGCCACCGACGCCATGTTGGTGGCGCTCGCGGCGCTTGGTGTTCAGCCGGGGGATGAGGTCATCACCACGTCGATGACGTTCTGCTCAACGGTTCACGTCATCGAGCATCTCGGTGCGCGACCCGTGCTGGTCGATGTCGAGCCGGACACGCTCTGCATCGATCCCCGCGCCGTCGAGCGGGCCCTGACCGGCAAGACCAAAGGCCTGCTCCCGGTTCATCTGTACGGCCATCCATGCGACATGGACCCGCTGCTGGCGATGGCGGAGAAGCGCGGGCTGTTCGTCCTCGAGGACGCTGCGCACGCGTTGCCGGCGCGCTACAAAGGGCGAATGGTCGGCACGATCGGCACGGCAACCGCGTTCAGCTTTTACGCGACCAAGAACATGACCACCGCCGAAGGCGGCATGCTCACCGGCGATCCCGAGCTGATTGAGCGGACGCGAATCTGGAGCCTCCACGGGATGAGCCGGGACGCCTACAACCGGTACAGCGAAGAAGGGTCGTGGTTCTACGAAATCGTGGTCCCTGGCTTCAAGTGCAACATGACAGACCTGCAGGCATCGATCGGGCTGGCGCAGTTGAAGAAACTCCCTCGGTTTCAGGAGCGCCGCCGAGAGGTCGTCAATCGGTATCATGCGGGATTCGCGGGACGGCCTGAGATCCAGATCCCGATCGAGCGCCCCAGCGTCGAATCCGCGTGGCACATCTACGCGCTGCGGCTGAATCTCGATACGCTCACCATCGGCCGCGACGCATTCATCAACGAGCTCAAGGCGCGCAATATCGGGACGTCAGTGCACTTCATTCCAAACCACCTGCATGCCTACTACCGCACCAAGTACGGCTTCGCTGCGAACGATTTTCCTGTGGCATACGCCAATTATCTGCGCCTGATCAGCTTGCCGCTTCATCCTCGTCTGACCGATGAGGACGTCGATGATGTCATCAGCGCGGTGATCGATGTCATCGCCAAACATCGCCGCTGATTCAGAGTGGCCGCGACGCGGTATTCCGCGAGCCATCGAGGCTGGCCTTGCGGCGCTCGCGTTGGTGATGTGCTCCCCACTGGTCGGCGTGATTGCCTTGGCGGTGCGTCTCGCCTCTGCAGGGCCGGTGCTATTCAGGCAGCGAAGAGTCGGGCGCAACGGGGCGCAATTCACTCTGCTGAAGTTCCGAACGATGCGGGTCAATCAGGACCCACCTGGAGCAACCGCGTATGGCGACACCAGGATTACGCGGCTTGGACGCTGGTTGCGTCTGCTGAAACTCGACGAGCTGCCGGAGCTCTGGAACGTCATCCGCGGTGACATGTCGCTCGTGGGGTCGCGCCCGGAGGTTCCCGGCTACGTCGACTTGTCGAATCCTGCCTGGCGCGACGTCCTCCGGGACCGACCGGGGATCACGGATCCGGTGACATTGCAGCTTCGTAACGAAGAGCAACTCATGCGCCACGCTCCGGGCAATCCCGAAGCGTTTTATCGGCAGGTGCTGCAGCCTTACAAATTGGCGGGCTATCTCGATTATCAGAAACGTCGATCGATTACTGCAGACGTGGCGGTTCTCTTGCGGACGCTCGGCGCGGTTCTCGTTCCAGCCGCGGCGCCTCCGCCGTCGATCGATACGATCCGGGCCGCTGCGCGCCATTACCACGATCGGGTCGTGAAGTAAACGTCGCGGAGGCTGCCGCGTCAGCCTCGTAATCGTCATGTCGAATTCACATGCTGCCGAGCGTTGCACCCCCGACGTGTCGGTGGTGATACCGACTTTGGGCGGCGAGTCGATTCGGGAGACGATCCACGAGATCAACAACGGAACGGTGATTCCGGCGGAGATCCTCGTCTGTATTCCCGCCGACGAGGCACATAGGGTCGAGGGGCTGAGCGCGCCGAACGTGAGGATCCTGCGGACAGATTGCCGCGGACAGGTGGCCCAGCGAGCGCGCGGGTTTCGAGCAGCGCGGTCGCCACTGGTTCTCCAGCTTGACGACGACATCCTGCTCGAGCGTCATTGTCTGGAGCGACTCGTCGAGTTCATCCTCGCAGCTCCCGGGACGGCGGTGGCGCCGGCGCTGTATGACCGGACTTCAGGAGAGTATCGATCCTATCTCGTGCCGAACGGGAAATTGACGTTGTTCGATCGGCTGTTCTACTGGGTGGCTAACGGTCGAGCTGGCTTCCAACCAGGGAATATCGGCCTCGCCGGAGCGAACATGGGTGTGCCGCAATCAGGGGACTGGCGAGACCTCGCATGGCTGCCTGGCGGCTGCGTGCTGCACGAGCGTGCACGGCTCGTACTGTCTGACTTCTACACGTTTGGCGGCAAGGCATTCGCCGAGGATCTCTTCCACTCCACGTTGCTGACGGGGAGCGGCGTCGCGCTGGCGAGGTGCGGCGCAGCGACGTGCAGGGTGGACTTTGCCTCGTCGTTGTCGCCCGACATGATCCGCTACGCGAGAGAGTACGTCGAGTACTGGAAGCGAATGAAGGTCTTCGTTCGGCAGATTGGCGGAAGCACGATCAGGCTCGATCTATTCCTAGTGTTGAATGTGATCAGACTGGTGGCTCGCAAGGTCCGGTGATGCCACTATAGATGTGTCAACGGTCACCCGTCCTCCGACAGGCATAAAGTATATGAACGAGCTCTACAAGAGGATCCTGCCAATTCACGGAGTCGTGATTGAATTCGGCGTGCGCTGGGGAACGAACCTCTCGCTCTTCACGAATGTCCGCGGGATGTAACGAGCCGTTCAATCACAATCGGAAGATCATCGGCTTCGATACGTTCGAAGGGTTCCCGTCAGTCCACAAGAAGGATGGATCGGCGGCCGTCGCGACGCCGGGCGCCTACGGCGTGACGCCGGGCTCCGAGACGTTTCTCGATCGAGTGCTCACGTGTCACGAAAAGGAATCCCCTATTCCACACATCAAGAAGGACGAGCTCGTGAAAGGCGATGCGACCGTGGAGTTAGAACGCTATCTCGAACGCAACCCAGAAACGATTGTCGCGCTCGCGTACGTCGAATTCGATTTGTACGAGCGGACCAAACGCTGCCTCGAACTGATTCGCGATCGCGTGACAAAGGGCAGCGTGATCGCGTTCGACGAATTGAACTATCACACGTGGCCCGGTGAAACGCTGGCGGTCAAAGAGGTGCTCGGGTTGAGCCGGTACTCTCTCCGCCGCCCTCCGCCGCACACCGTTCAACCCCGAGCCTTCCTATATGGTCATTGATTGACCCCTGATCTCATCTTTATCACGCTCTCGACGTTTGCCGAGGGCGACCGTGAGCCGCTTCGATTACTGGAAGCGAGCGGCCGTCCGCATCGCATCAACACCACGGGTAAGCGCATCACGACGGCGCAACTACTGGACCAGGGCCGTGCGGCCACGGTCGTCATCGCCGGCGTCGAACCGTACGATGCGGCGACATTGGAGTGTCTTCCGTTTCTGCGCTGCATCAGCCGTTGTGGCGTAGGCGTCGACAGCATCGATCTCGCCGCGGCGCGCGCTCGTAGCATCGTCGTGCTCAATACGCCACTGCCGCCTGCGGCCGCGGTCGCCGAGCTGGCACTGGCCATGATGTTGTCGCTGTGCCGGAACCTGCCGCGCCAAGCCGCCCGCGCGCGGAACAACGAGTGGGCCCGTATCGAGGCCCATTTGTTGGGCGGGCGTCACGTCGGTATTGTGGGCTTCGGCCGGATAGGGCGGCGCGTAGCCGAACTGCTCAAACCATTCGGCTGTCGAATCTCGGCGGCGGACCCTGCCGTGGAAGCGGCGTCGGCCGGGGCGCTTGGAGTCAATCTCGTACCTCTCGACAAATTGATCGCCGACTGCGATGTGATCTCCATTCATGCCGCCCGTTCGTCGGACGAACCGGTGCACTTCGGCCGCGAGGAGCTTGCAGCCATGAAGCGCGGGACGATTGTGATCAACGTTGCGCGCGGCGGCATGATTGATGAGGTCGCGCTCTACGACGCGCTGGTCTCAGGCCATCTCGCTGGCGCGGGTCTCGACGTGTTCGAGCAGGAGCCGTATGCCGGTCCGTTGTGCGATCTCGACAAAGTGGTGCTGACACCGCATGCCGGCACGTTGACCGTCGAAACGCGCGCGGCAATGGAGCGCGAGTGTGTCGCCAAGGCGCTGCAGTTCCTTGACGGGACACTGGCCCCCGACGCGAGAGTGATATGACCGCCTTCTGCTGATTGGAGCTCACACGTCATGACGTTTTCAGAGCAATACGTCCGAGAGGCCATTCAGATTCTGCAGGCGATTGACGTCGCAGGCATCGAGCGCATGGTCGATTCACTGGTGTCTCTTCGCCAGCGCGGAGGGCGGTTGTTCCTCCTGGGCGTCGGCGGCGGCGCCGGCCATGCGTCGCATGCCGTCAACGACTTCCGCAAGCTTGCCGGCATCGAGGCGTACTCGCCTGTCGACAATGTCTCGGAGCTGACTGCCCGGACGAATGACGAGGGCTGGGACACCACGTTTGCCGCGTGGCTGGCCGTGAGCCGGCTGGGCCCGGCCGATGCCGTCTTCGTGTTCTCGGTCGGCGGGGGGAGCATCGAGCGCAACATCAGCGTCAACATTGTTCGGGCCGTCCAGCACGCGCATGAGTGTGGATCGGCGGTGTTCGGCATCGTTGGCCGGGATGGTGGGTACACCGCCAGCGTGGCCGATGCCTGCATCGTCGTGCCAACGGTCAATCCCGCGCACGTGACGCCCCATACCGAGTCCTTTCAGGCGCTGGTGTGGCATCTGCTGGTGGCGCATCCGCGGCTGCAGCAGGTCAGCAACAAGTGGGAACGGACTGCCTCATCGAGCGCCAGCCCCGATCCGACCCCGTGAGAGTCTGTCATGTGATTACCGGACTCGGTGCGGGAGGCGCCGAGGCGGTGCTGTACAGACTCGTCAAGGCCGACGATCAGAATACGCATCACGTCATCTCGCTGCTCGATGACCTCGGGTTCTATGGCGGTCGTCTCACGGCTGCCGGTGTCAGGTGCGACGCGCTCAACCTCCCGCGGGGGCACGTCTCGACCCGGGGGCTGCGTCTGCTGCATCGACGGTTGCGGGAGGCCAACCCTGACATCGTCCAGACCTGGATGTACCACGCCGATCTGGTTGGCGGTCTTGCCGCTCGGCTTGCAGGGCTCCGGAGCGTCGTGTGGGGTGTGCACTGTTCGAATCTCGAGCGGGGGATGATCAGTCGGTCGACTCGAACCATCGCGCGGCTGTCAGGGGCACTCTCGCGGTTCATCCCGGCGCGCATCATCTGTTGCTCGGAAATGGCGAGACGAGTGCACGCGGATCTCGGTTATGTCCGCACGAAGATGGTTGTCATTCCGAACGGTATCGATTTGTCGGAGTTCACGCCTGACGCATCGTTGCGCGAGCGCACACGGCGTGAGCTGCACATCCACCCCGATGAAGTGTTGCTCGGCATGGTGAGCCGGTGGGATGTGCAGAAGGACCACGCCAACCTGATCGGCGGGCTGAAGGTCCTGGCGCAGGACGGACCGGGGCAGTGGCGCTGCGTGCTGGTCGGTGCGGGTATGACACCAGAGAACGCGGACCTTCGCGCGTTGCTGCGCGCTGCCGGTGTCGAGGACCGAATGTGCCTGCTCGGAACCCGACGCGATATACCGGCCATCATGAACGCCCTTGATGTGCATGTGCTGTCGAGTTCCGGCGAGGCCTTTGGCAACGTCACTGTCGAAGCGATGGCCTGCGGAGTCCCGGCGGTCGTAACTGCCGTTGGGGCAGGGCCGTTTATCGTCGGGGAGACGGGCTGGGTCGTGCCCCCCTCCGATCCGTCGCGCCTGGCCGGAGCCATCCGTGAGGCCATCGCGGTCCGACTGACCAGCCCGCTGAACTGGCGTGCTCGGCAGACGGCAGCGCGGGAACGCATCACGGCCAACTTCGGGCTGGGTCACATGGTGACGGCGTATCGCAGCGTCTGGTCTGACGTCATGGCTGCAGGCGCATCTTCCCATCCGGTGATGTGTTGACGATCGCGGCTCTGTCTCCGGATCGGCGTTTGTCTCTGGCTGTCGTCGCGGCGAGTGGCCTGGTGCTGTGGCACGTGTGGGCAAACGACGTGGTCGGACGAAACGTGCTCGCGTTGCGTGTCATGCGCCAGGTTGTGCCTGCGGCCCCCACGTTCGATGCGCCGTATTATCGAGCGGAGGTCACTTGGGCACTTGGGTTTGCGGGCCAGCCAGAATCCGTGCGGCAGGATCGGACGCTGATGACCGCGCTCGAAGCGCATTCGGGGCGGAACAGATCCCTTGCCATTCTGGCGGCGAGTTACGCCATGCTTACGAGGCCGGTCGATCCATCTGTCGCCGCGCGGATACTGGCGCGCGAAGCGCCAGGCAATTGGCGCCTTTTCGCGCTGTGGCGTGGTCGGGCCGCGTGGGCGCGTGGATCGAAGAGCGAGGCCCGAGGATACTGGCAGGCGGCGTACGGAGACGCGGCTCGTCATCGCCTCCGGCTGGCCGAGGGCCTGGAGATTGCCTCTCGTACACCAGATGACGTGCTCGTCGCCGCCGACGCAGCGGTGTCCGTCATGTACCTCTCAGACTGCGATGATTCGTGTCGAACCGAAGTAGTCGAGATGCTGCGGTACTGGATTGTCTGGCCATCGTCGCAGCCAGGGGAGACGGTGGGCCGCCTTTGCGACCACATTCTCGGTGCAATCAAGCCGGGTGCGCACGATCGTGTGGTGAACGCCGGGGTTGCGAATGTGCTCGCGCGGCGTGCGCTGGCGCTGCATGAGGTCGGGCGTGTCGCTGACGCTGAAGCATCGCTTGATCGTGCGGAAGCCTCGGAGAGGACTGTCTACGTGCGCTCGGTTCGCGCGTACTTCCTCGTGCGCAGTGACCGCCGCAGTCTGGCACGCGAACAGGCGCTGGCTGTCGTGCGAGATGCGGGCACCGATGGACATGCGTTGATGATGGCGGCCCAGGCCCTGGAAGAGTCTGGCGCGCGCGCCGAAGCGCGGCGCGCCTGGACTTTGACCATACAGCGTGCGCCCCGTCTGACGTATGCCGCCCAGGCCTTCCTTGATGCCCATCCTCCGAGAGACTAGCCGATTAATCTCGCAGGGAGACGCGATCGAGCCCGACCGCAAGCGCCAGCGTCAACCAGAAAAGGACGCCGGCTTTTGTTCCAAGTGCGACGGCATCCGTGGCCCCGAAGGCGAAGTGCGCGATGAGGCCAGCGCCGAGGCCGCCGGCCGTCGCTCGGTACACGGCGTTTCCGGTCCTCCGATACACGCGAACCAGCAGCGCGGCCGCCGACAGCCAGACCGACAGGTAGGCCACGAGCCCCGCAAGACCCACGTCCAATGCAGTCTGTAACAACTGGTTGTGGGCGTGGGCCGTGTCGAGACTGGTGCCGAGCACGGTGGGGTATATCACCGGCATCACCCGGCGGAAGGCGTTCATGCCCATCCCTGTCAGTGGTACGTCCTGGATGGCGGTGAGGGCGTTGGACCAGAGTTCAATCCGTTCCGCGACGCCGCCAGCCATCCCTCGGGCCGACGGGTTGACGGCGAGGCTGAGTACTTTCTCCGGGCCAAGCGTCGACGCAACCACCACGACCGCCATCGCGCCGACCAGTGCCAGCATGCGTGTTCTCCGACCATGCCAACACAAGAACGCCGCGGCCGTCACCGACAGTCCGGCCCAGGCGCCGCGGGATTGCATCAGCACGAAGGCCGAAGCCGTCAGAATCAGGCTCATGACCTGAATGGCGATGAGCCATGCACCCGGATTGCGGCCGTTTGATGTGGTCACGAGCGCTCGTCGTGAGCCAACGACGAGCAGCGCGACCTGGAGTGGGATAAACAGGAGAAGACAGCCTGCGACCGGGTTCGGGTTGAATCCTTTCTCCGCCCCCGGCAGTCCCCGAATCGCCTCGGGAAGAACAGCGATGACAGCATCGACTGTCGCGGATCTGCTCTTCCAGTCAGTGCCGAGGAGCGCCACGAGCGCCAGCCCAGCGCCTGCGAGGAGAAACGCAGTGGTTCCGTATCTCAATTGGTCGGATGTGGTCATCCAGCGCGTGATTGCCCAGAATAACAGCGCGCCCAGCACGACGCTTGCCACCTTGTTCAGGCTGAACAGCACGTCGACCGTCGTGAACAGGCTCACGCCAACCGTCGCCAGCAGGAGCCACACGGCCAGGTTCATCGCGGTGCGCGGGACCAGAGTGCCGTTGGCGCGACGAGCGCATGCCCACACGACGGGCACAACGAGCAAGACCAGAAGGCGGCGGGGTGTCGGAAACAAGAGTGCGGGTGAGATCGCGAGAATAATGGGCAGTTCCGCTGCGGCGATCAGTTGTGGCACCCGTTTCATCTGGAGACCGAGGATAGGGTATCGCATGGTCGCCGCTCCAGCCAATGGTGCGATCGCGCAGCCTGAGATCGGCGGACGCCGACACGGGCCGATCCCCGGTCGCGGTGTGTGGGCGTGCCGAAAGGACACGATCGATGCGGCTCTCCCATGAACTCGTCTCGTACGCCGAGCACATCGTAAACTGGGCACCCGGCAGTGTCGGCTATCGGCTGCGCCGGTGGTTCTTCGGTCGGCGCTTCAGGCGTCTTGGCCCGAACGCGGTGATCGGAATGGGCTTGATTGCCTATGGGCCGCACAACATCACGGCCGGTGCGGAATTCTCATGCTGGCGGCTTTGTACACTGGCGGCGTGTGAGGATGGCGCGATCGAAATTGGCGACCGCGTTTCATTGAATGCGAACGTGTACGTCAACGCGTGCAACGGCGGCCGGATCGCCATTGGCAGCGATGTGATGATCGGTCCGAACACCATGATGCGCACGAGCGATCATGAAATCGAAAATGTGGACATCCCGGTGCGTGAGCAGGGACACCGTCCGGCCGAAATCGTACTTGAGAACAATGTATGGATCGGTGCCAACGTGTGCGTCCTTGGTGGTGTGCGGATTGGAGAAGGCGCAGTGATAGCGGCCGGCGCTGTTGTCACCCGCGACGTGGAGCCACGGACGGTTGCCGGCGGCGTTCCGGCCAGGCTCATCAAGCGCCGGTAGGACTCGATCTCTATGACCCGAGCGACCTCCGATCCTCGTGCCGCCGTCGTCACCGGTGGCGGCCGTGGCATCGGCGCAAGTATCACGCGCGCATTCCACGAGGCGGGCTACCGCGTCGTGATTCTGTCACGCCGTGACTCGGGGCTCGCTGCGGAACTGGGGTCGCGAGCGATCCACATGACGTGTGATGTGACGCGACGGTCGCAACTCGAAGACGCGATGGCGCGCGTGGCGGGCTGGGCCGGTGGTCTCGACGTACTGGTGAACAACGCGGGCGTTTCGGGATGGCGCCCGATCGAGGCGATCGACGAGACATTCTGGCGTGAGATGGTGGACACTAACCTTACCGGCGTGCTGTTCGCCTGCCAGGCTGCGCTGCCGCACCTTCGTTCCGGCAGCGCGATCGTCAACGTGTCCAGCCTCGCGGGCAAGCGTGGCAGCGCGAACAACTCCGCCTACTGCGCCGCGAAGTTCGGCGTGAACGGTCTCACGCAGGCTCTCGCCAAGGAACTGGGACCGCGAGGGATTCGCGTCAATGCCGTCTGCCCGGTCTACGTCGAGACGGAGGGTCTGCTGCAAGCGCTGGCCGACCCCTTGGCTCCGCCGCGCGGTCAAGAGGCCCACGAATATCTGCGGGACTTTGCGCGGACCCAAAGCGCGCTCGGCCGCCTGCCCTCCGCCGTCGAAGTGGCGGCGATATGCGTGCAGCTCTCGTCGCCGTCCGCGTCGGCCGTGACGGGGCAGTGCATCAACGTGGATTGCGGCGTCCTGCCGCAATGATCAATCGCATGGACACTTTCGTTGTCGTCATTCCGGCTCGCATGGCCTCGTCGCGTTTCCCGGGAAAACCCCTCGTGTCCATCGCCGGCCTGCCGCTCGTCGAGCACGTCCGTCGACGCGCGTTGCTTGCGAAGGGCGCCAGCGACGTCGTCGTCGCGACGTGTGACGAGAGCATTCGGGACGCCATCGTCGGTTTCGGCGGACGCGCCGTCATGACCGCCGACACGCACGAGCGCTGCACGGGTCGCCTCTCGGAGGCCATGCGCCATCTCACCGGCGAGATCGTGGTTATGGTGCAGGGCGACGAGCCGTTGCTGCTGCCCGAAGCCGTTGAGCGCATTGCCGCGCCCCTGCTGGCCGATCCGTCGATCACGTGCACGAACCTGCTGTCGCCGCTCGAGAGCCGGGCGGATCGGGACAACCCTGACATCGTGAAGGCAGCGTGCAGTCAGGCGGGAGAGGTGATGTTCCTGAGCCGCTCACCGATTCCGCACTACCGGATGGACGTGGACTGCCCGGTGTATCGGCAGACGGGCATCATGGGGTTCCGAGCCAGTCTGCTGCGGACGTACGAGTCGCTTCCCGCCACGCCGTTCGAGCGGGCCGAATCGATCGACATGCTCCGCCTGCTCGAGCACGGGTACAGGATCACGGGTGTGGTGGTCGACTGTCCGACCTACGGGGTGGATCGACCAGCCGACGTCGAGGTGATCGAGCAACTTCTGCGAGACGACGAGACACAACGCGGACTGCACGCGCGCATTCACCAACCAATCTTGTAGGACCTGAAATGGCACGGCACCTTCGAGCGGGGATTGTGGGATATGGCTACATGGGCGAGATTCGCCGACAGAATATCAACGAGCACGAGGCCCTGCAGCTCGTTGGGGTGGCCGACCCGTCCCCCGTCGCGAAGCTGCCGTCCGATGTTCCGCTGTTTTCCACCTACGGGGCGCTGCTCGACGCCGGCGTCGACCTGCTGTTCGTCTGCACGCCAAACCACGTGACTCCGGACGCGGTCGTCGATGCGCTCGACCGAGGCTGTCATGTGTTCAGCGAGAAGCCGCCGGGTCGCAACCTCGGCGACATCCAGCGCATCGTCGAGGCCGACCGGCGCAATCCTCTCGCGAAGCTCATTTTCGGGTTCAACCATCGATATCATCCGGGAATCACGGATGCGAAATCGCTCATCGAGAGCGGCGCCCTGGGCCGGATTCTGACCGTACGTGGTGTGTACGGGAAGTCAGGGGGCGTGGGATTCGAGCGGTCCTGGCGGAACCAGCCTGAGCAGGGTGGCGGTGGCATCCTGCTCGATCAGGGCATCCACATGCTGGACCTGTTCCGGTTCTTCTGCGGCGACTTCGACGAGGTGGTCGGATTCGTCGGCACGACGCATTGGCCCATCCCGGTTGAGGACAACGCGATGGTGTTGTTGCGCAACAAGGCGGGGCAGATTGCGCACCTGCATTCATCGGCCACCTCGTGGAAGCACACCTTTCGACTCGAGCTCGGACTGGAGCGCGGGTACCTTGTGGTCTCCGGGCTCCTGTCGAAGACCGGGAGCTACGGGCGTGAGACGCTGCTCGTCGGCCGCCGGCCACAGAGCGGGGAGGCGTCGGCCCTGGGGAATCCGCGCGAGGAACTGACGTACTACGACACCGATCCGTCCTGGAGCACCCAGGTCGATCAGTTCGTCGGTTGCATTCTGAACGACATCCCCGTGACGGAGAGCACGGCCAACGACGCGTTACGCGTGATGGAGATCGTCGACGCGGTCTATCGAGACTCCCGCACGCTGCATGCCGCGCGAGGAGCGTGCTTATGAAGACAGTCGTTTCCCTTCAGGATCTCGTCGACGCCGACATTCGGCCGCAGAACCTGCTGGCCGAATACTACGTCCGTCTCGAGCGGGACGTACGCGCATTCTGGGCGCGAGCGCAGCTGCACGACGTCACCTGTCCCGGCTGCAGCCGCGCGGAGACGGCTGTCGCATTTGAACGGTTTGGCGCGACATATCGACAGTGCGCGACGTGTGGCTCGGTCTTCGTGTCGCCTCGCCCCGACGAAGAAGCGCTGGTCTCGTTCTACAGGACGTCGCCGGCAGCCCGCTACTGGCGCGACCAGGTGTGGCCCAGCACCGAAGCGACGCGACGGGAGAAGCTTGCGCGTCCGCGTGCCGAGTGGGTGATCGAAGGGTTGGCGGAGTACGCATCGACCGCCGTCGCGGGGCTCGACCTGAGTCCCTACGGGGGCCCCGTCATCGAGGAGCTGTCGGCCGAAGGCAAGCGTATGACCGCCGGTGGATGGCTGGCCGATATCGAGATGGGGTCATCATCGTCCAAGATCGACGTGCGGCCCCTGCGGACCTCGTCGATCGGCGTGGTGAGCCCAGTGGATTTCGTGACCGCCTTCGACATGGTCGACCGTGCGGCCGATGCGCCGGCGCTATTCCGCGCGGTTGCGGGAGTGTTGCCGCCCGGAGGACTGATGTTCCTGACCGCGTCGAATGCGGATGGATTCGACCTGCAGGTGCTGTGGGAGCAAGCGCCGACCTTCTCTCCGCCAGACAAGCTGAATGTCCTATCGATCGATGGCATGCTCTCGCTCTTCGGCGGGCCGGCGTGGGAGGTGCTCGAATGCAGCACACCGGGCCTGTTCGACGTCGAACAAGTCAGGCGCGCTGTTGCGGCGGACCCGACGGCGAATTGGCCCGGGATGGTGCGCCGATTGCTCGCACGTGGCCCCAGCGCCGCGGAGGACTTTCAGGAATTTCTACAGCGGCATCGGCTGGCGTCGTTTGCCCGGTTGGTGGTGCGGCGGTGCTAGCAAGGAGTCATCGTGCTCGCGTCCGCGATTAAAGCAAAGCTCAAGGCCGGTCAGGTCACCATCGGATCATGGATGTCGATGGCGCACGTGTCGATCGCGGAGATCCTCGCGTCCGCAGGTTACGAATGGATCGTCATCGAAACTGAGCACACCGCGATCGACAACCATGAGGTGTTGCGATTATTGCCGGCCATCGAGAACGCCGGGGCCGCACCGCTCGTGCGTCTCGCGTGGAATGATCCCGTGCGTGCCAAGGCCGCCCTCGATTCCGGCGCAGCCGGCGTGCTGATCCCCATGGTCAATTCTCGCGCCGATGCAGAACTCGCCGTACGAGCCGTGAAGTACCCTCCGCTCGGCGGCCGAGGCGTCGGCCTGGCGCGTGCCCAGGGATATGGCGAGCGGTTCGCCGAGTATGTCGAGCACGCGAACGATTCCACGCTCCTGATCGTGCAGATCGAACATGTCGACGCCGTCCGCAACATCGAGAAGATACTCGAGGTGGACGGGATCGACGGCACCTTCATCGGTCCGTACGATCTCTCGATGTCGATGGGCTTGCCAGGGCAGCTCGATCATCCCGACATTGCGGGCGCGAAGAAGCGCGTGCTCGACGCAACGCGAGCGCGAGGGTTGGCGGCCGGAATCCACCTGGTCCATCCAGATCGAGCCGCGTCGGACATCACGGCAACGATCGCGGCCGGCTACCAGTTCATCGCCCTGGGCACCGACATCTTGTTCCTCGGCGATTCGTGCCGCGCGCTGCAGCGCGCCGCGGCGATCGCCGCCAGGGGCCGTTGAGCCCGCACACGCAGCCGTTACGCCACACCCCACTGCGCTCGGCCGTCGAGACGCGCGCTGAGACCCCATCCAGACATCCCATGCGTGAAGCCGATATCCGACCGAAGCCGCTGCTCGATGAATTCTTCGTGCGTCTGAGACGTGATGCGGACCGCGTCGCGGCCAAACGGGCATCGTTTGTCGATGTCTCCTGCGGATTCTGCGGCAGCAACGACGGCGAAGCCGCCTTCGAGAAACACGGGTTTCCATACCGGTGGTGCCGCGCCTGTGGATCGCTCTTCGCCGGCCCCAGACCGTCCCCCGCCGACCTTGTCGAATTCGCCGCCAACTCGGACGCGGTGGCATTCTGGAGCACCCATTTCTATAAAGAAACCGCCGCGGCTCGTCGTGAGCGAATGTTCCGGCCTCGTGCGCGCGTCACCGCTGACGTGGCCGAGCGTCACGGCTTCGCGGGTCGAGTACGTGTCGCCGATGTCGGTGCCGGATATGGTCTGTTCCTTCTGGAGCTCGCGGCGATCCACCCTTCGTGGGTGCTGACCGCGATTGAGCCAGACGCGCTGCTTGCGACAGTCTGTCGCGGCCACGGATTCGGGACCGTGGAACGATGGGTCGAATCCGTCGGCGACGGCGAGTTCGAATTCGATCTCGTGACGGCGTTCGAGGTCGTCGAGCACGTCTTCGACCCCGGCGCGTTCTTGAGCGCCTGCAAGCGCCTGCTGAGGCCGGGCGGCCTTGCGCTCGTGACGACGCTGACGATCTCCGGCTTCGACCTGCAGGTGCTGGGCGCGGAATCACGCTCGATTACGCCGCCGCAGCACCTGAATTTCCCCTCTGTCGGAGCGGTGTCGGCGTTCGCGGCGCGCGCGGGCCTCAACGTCGTCGACGTGTCAACACCGGGTGAACTCGACATCGATATCGTGCGCAACAGGTGCCTGGAGCAACCGACCCCAGTCACGGACCGGTTCGCGCGCACGTTGGCCGCGGCGGATTCGACAACCCGGGAGGCATTTCAGAGGTTCCTGCGCGAGCACCGCCTCAGCTCGCACCTCCGGTGCGTCTTCCAGCGTCCGGTTTCCGAACCCAACGTCGAGCGGTGAGACACCGGCTGCTGATCGTCGACGATTACTCCAGTCCCGCGTTCGACCAGGCGTCCGCCTCGGCTGTCGGCGGAGACCGATGGGACCTGTTTCTGCTCGGCGGAAGTCCCGACTGGTTTCGCTGGCGCCACCCGGAGCAGTTGCGCAAGCTGCCAGGCTGTCGTGTCGTCGATGCCGCGCGGTTGGCTGCTCAGGCACATGCGTCAGTGGGTGAATTCGTGGTGCGCCTCGGGGCAACGCTGCCCCGACTCGCGCTCGGCGGCGAGACCTTGTTCGAGCTCCTCCAGGAGCGTCACGGCAATGCGTGGTGGCACCTCGAGGCGTCGGAGAAGGGGCCATACCGCGGACCCCTGATCGGCCAGCTCTATCGCCTGGCGCTGTTGAACGCGATAGCCGAGACCGACGGCTACGACGAAGTCTGGTGCAGCATCCGGGAACGTGTGTTGGCCGACACACTTCGCGCCACGCTCGAGACGCGGCCGCGCTGGCGCATGCTGGATGCCAGACCAGCGCCAGGGCCGCAACGGATGGAGGAGCGCCCGTTGCTCCGACATTCGCTCATCGCGGCTCGGGCACTGGGGCGGTTTCTGTCCATCCATGTCTTCACTCGTTGGCTGGGCGGCCGCGCGAAGCCGCCGCGGACCGGGAGCGGTCGCTGGGTGTTCAGCGTGTTTCCGACGTGGTGGGCAGACGCCTCCACTTCACAGCCCCGCGATCGGTTCCTCACGAACGCGGCGGACGCGCGCCTTGATGGATACTTCGTGTGGCTCGCGCAACCAGCCGTCCTGTGGCGGCACACACGCGCGGTTCGCGATGCGTGCGCGTCACTGCACCTGGTGCCGTTGCAGCGTTCACTGTCCCTTTGGGACTTGCTGACCGTACTGTCTCCGCGCTACTTTCGCCGGGTGTTGCGCTTCGAGAAGACCATGCGCCCGCACCTGCACGTGCCATTCGCAGGTTGCGACGTGGGCCATCTCGTTGGCGCCGAGATCAGCCGTTCACTGTCAGCCCACGAACCGCTTCAGAACGCGCTCGTCGCTCGGGCCCTGGCGAAAGCTGCCGACACTGTTCATCCGCGCCTCCTGCTGTATCGGGGTGAGTCTCAACCGCTCGAATCGGCATTGCTGCAGGGACTCGCGGGCAAGGCCAAAGCAATCGGGTTTCACCACTTTCCATACGCGGAACGGCACCTGCCCATGCAGTTCACACCGCAGGAGGTTGAGGAGTCTTTGCAGCAGCCGCCTTCGCGAGTGGCCAGGCCGCTACCTGATGGCATCGTCGCTCTGGGACCGGCACTCGCCGCCAACGTCGCTCGCGGCGGCTTTCCGAAAGATCGGGTCGTGGTGTGCGGCCCCCAGCGTTACGGGCCACTCTTCACCTACCGCCGCGTCATGGCGCCGCGCCAGGCGATTCGCCGACGCTTGGGGCTCGCTGCGGACGTGTTTCTCATCATCGTTGCGCTTGCCATTGTGGAATCTGACACTGAGGCCCTGTTCGGCTCGCTCATCGGAGGCTGCCCTGACCTGGCGACGCTGCGCGTGATCATTCGCACGCATCCCAACCGGCCGCACGGCGACGACGCGCTCCGTGGCGCGATCGATGCGCTGGGCCAGGCGCGTGCCGAGCTCATGCCCGTCTCCGCGAACATGTACGACTACGTAGCGGCCGCCAGCTGCATGGTCTGCGTCGGCTCGATGATCGCGTTCGAGGCGATTGTGCTCGGCATCATGCCGATCGTCATGGATAATCCGTCGACGTACGGTGCCGTATCACTGGCACAGTACGAAGAAGGCATGTTCATCGTCCACAACGCCTCCGAACTTGGCGCCGCGATCCAACACGTCCGGGAGAATTCGGACGAATGTCGGCGGAAGCGGGAAGCCTGGCCGGCGTTGATTGAGCAGGTATTTGGCGATAGCGATCAACCACTTGGCGCGCAGTTGGATCGGGCCCTCGATGTCTTCGATCCACCGGCGTCGCACCCTTGCGCAGGAACGGTCACGACATGAACGAGCCGAGGGCTCAGGTCCGTCTATCGTCGCGGCGCCACGATTGGCCTGCGGCGAAGGCGCCTCGTCCGAAGAAGACTCCCAAAGCAGCCCAGATGGTACGCTCCCACCATGCAGAGGTCGTCATCAGGGCGAAACTGAGTGCGATCAGCAGCAGCCCCAGGTTGAGCGGCAGCTGGAAAGACGCCAGCCCGAGGTACCGCGATCTGGGCCGCCCCAGCTCGTCTCGGCGCCAATCGTGCCAGCCCACCGCGGCGACGATGATGGCAAGCGCGATTACCCAGAGACCGTGGACGCCAATGACGTACCAGCCAGTGCTCATGGTCCTGAACACCATACTAACGGTTCTGCGTTCGATTTCGACAGGAGGACGGCTGACCCGGCCGAAGCCGGACGCCGGCCTGCTGCTGGCTCCCAACCTATGAACATGACGAATCTCACAGTGAAGATCTTCGGCGACGGCGCCGAGCTCGATGGCATGGTCAACCTGGCGCGCGAGCCGTACATCAAGGGTTTCACGACGAACCCGACGCTGATGCGCAAGGCAGGTGTCGCCGACTATCGCGCCTTCGCGAAGCAGGTCCTGGCCGCGATTCCCGACAAGCCGGTCTCCTTCGAGGTGTTCTCGGACGAATTCGCGGAGATGGAACGGCAGGCGACGGCGATCGCGAGCTGGGGCGACAACGTCTACGTCAAGATTCCGGTGACCAACACCGCGCGCCAGCCGGCCTACGATCTCATCCGGACGCTGAGCCAGGCCGGGGTCAAGGTGAACGTCACCGCCATCATGACGTTGTCGCAAGTCCGGCACGTGGTGGATGCGGTGTCTGGCGGGGCGCCGTCCTGTGTCTCCGTATTCGCCGGGCGAATCGCCGACACCGGGCGGGATCCCGTTCCGTTGATGTCCGCCGCCGTCGAATTGCTCCGGATAGCGCCGCGGGCGGAGCTCATCTGGGCCAGTCCTCGAGAGCTGCTGAACGTGTTTCAGGCCGATGCGATCGGCTGTCACATCATCACTGTGACCAACGACCTGCTGAAGAAGCTGGCGCTCGTGGGAAAGGACCTCGATGACTATTCGCTCGACACGGTCAAGATGTTCCATGACGACGCGGCGCGGGCAGGATTCCGGCTGTAAGGCCGACCGGCAGATCGCATGGCTGCATCCCTCGCGCGCCCGAGAGGCGCGCTCGCTCGTCAGTGCGGCAATACACAGAATCGGCAGCCGTGAAAGGACAGGCATGAAGTCTCGGTCTCTCAGGCGCGACCCGTGGGTGACCGCGTGAAAGCACTCGTTCGATACCTGGAGCGTGACGCGTTCCCATGGACCTTGGCTCTGAGCGTGTACGTCATCTCGCATGGCCTCTCATTCCTGTTTCTCGGCGCCGTCTTCTGGGATGATTGGACACTGGTGGATGTCAGGCCGGAGGTGATTCTCGATGTATATCGGCAGAATGGTTCAGTTTTCGCTCACGCGGGCTACCTGCACATTGCGATGTTGACGACAGGCCCAGCCGGGTACCACATCCTCACGTTCGTGTTGCTGTTTGCCTCAGGTGTGCTGGTGTGGGCCATCGTGCGCGCCATCCCCGAGGTCCATGCAATCGATCGCAGCCTGATAGCCATTCTCATTGTTACGGCGCCCCTGTATTCGGCTCGTGTGGCGCTGATTGTGTTCCCGTACACACTCAGGCTGTTCCTCTTTTTTTGGGCTTGGTATCTATTGGTGACCAAGCGCCGTACCGGGTCACGCGTGTTGTCATTTGCGTTATTTGCTCTCAGCGTCAACACGCCTTCGCTACTCGTGTTCTATCTGCTGCCGTGTCTGCACCTGCTGTGTCAGACGTTCCGTCAGCGTTCAGAAGAGCACGCTGCGCGAGCGATGCTGTGGATAGTCCCGTTCGGCGGCCTGCCACTTTTGTTTTGGTTCGTCAAAAGGCAATTCTTCAGGCCGTATGGATTGCTTGAAGGCTACAACGAGATCAACCTCGGAAACCTGCAACACGACTTGCCTTGGCTCGTGGCCGGCCTGGCCTACACGCTTGTGTTCGTGGCCGTGTGGCGATACGTCAAGTCAGAGAGATTGAAGGCCCTCTCTGCGATTCCAATCGGGTTGTGGATCCTCTGGCTGGCTGTTGTACCGTATCGAGCGATCGGGTTTGGTGTGCCGATACGAGTGTGGTGGGATCTGTCCTTCTATGATTGGTGGTCGAGGCACCAGCTGCTGTTGCCCCTCGGATTTGCGGTCGTGGTGACGAGTGTCGATAAGGCGCTCAGATTCAAAAGGGTGCCGCTCATCGTCTGTCTGGTCGTGGTCGCGAGCGTGGCGTACAATGTGCGCGTCGAATCAGAGTATTACGTCGATTGGACCAAGCAACGGGAAATCATCCGGTTACTGGGATCGTCCGAGGACGTACGGAAGTCGAAGACGATTCTGTTCGAGGACGACGCCGCGTTCCTCAACGCCAGGACCAGGACGTTCAGACACTACGAATACAACGGTTGGCTGAAGCGCGCGTACGGAGACGAGACCCGCTTCGCCATGGACAGGCCCCTGTGGCGCGGATCCCTCTCGGACCAGATCGATCCCAGCTGGCGGAATGCCTTCAGCGAGAAATACAACGCGGGTCAATACGTCGCCGGTGTGCCGGATGCTCTGATTCGCATTCACGCCGCGAACGGACGATGGAGAACGTTTGTGACAGGCTCAGCCAAAGTCAGTCTCGAGGCGTCGCTGCTGCATGCAGGGCGATGAGCCTCATCACGACCTCCTCCACCTCGTTGGTTGCCCCCTCTGCGTCCCCCCGCTAGGCACGCGTGCCGTACATTCCCTTCAATCGCCCCGCACTCGCCGGACGCGAGCTCGAGTACATCCAGCAAGTCGTTGGGACCATGCATCTGGCGGGCGACGGCGTGTTTACTGGCAGGTGTCACGCCCTGCTCGAGCAGTCGCTTGGCGCGCCGAAGGTGCTGTTGACGACCTCCTGCACGCACGCGCTCGAAATGACGGCGCTGCTGCTCGACATCCAGCCGGGCGATGAAGTCATCGTGCCCTCGTTCACGTTCGTGTCAACCGTGAACGCGTTCGTGCTGCGCGGAGCGAAGCCGGTGTTCGCGGATGTTCGGCCCGACACACTGAATCTGGATGAGACGCAGCTCGAGGGCCTGATCACCGGGCGCACGCGCGCCATTGTCGTCGTGCACTACGCCGGGGTCGGGTGCGAGATGGACACGATTCTCAGCCTCGCCACGCGCCGCGGCATCCCGGTCGTCGAGGACAATGCTCACGGGCTGTTTGGCCGGTACAAGGGCCGGCCGCTCGGGACGTTCGGCGACATGGCGACCTTGAGCTTTCACGAGACGAAGAACATCACGTGCGGAGAGGGCGGAGCGCTGGTCCTGAACAACCCGGCGCGAATCGCTCGCGCCGAGGTTCTCCGGGAGAAGGGCACCGAACGCAGCCGCTTCTTCCGAGGGGAAATCGACAAGTACACGTGGGTGGA
>MELC01000077.1 GCA_001767455.1 Acidobacteria bacterium RIFCSPLOWO2_12_FULL_66_21 | reverse complement strand
AATGCCGTCGAGCTCGAGGCGCCGGTGGACACGCGCACGACTGAGTTCGGCGCGGCGGCGGAATGGACGAACGATCGTGGCGCAGTCCGTGTAGGGTACGACAGCTCGCTGTTCCGCAACCGCGTCGGCACGCTCGCCTGGGACAACCCGCTGCGTATCAGCGACTCGCCGACCGCCGGCCCAGCGCAGGGACGCATGGCGCTCTGGCCCGACAGCGACCTGAACGCGGGTTCGGTCAGCGGGGTGGTCAAACTGCCGGCAGGCAGCCAGGCAACCGCGTTCGTGTCGCTGGGCAACTGGTCGCAGAATCAGCCGCTCGTTCCATTCACGAGCAACACCGCGCTCGCCCCGATTCCTCTCGATCGGCCCACCGCCGACGCGAAGGCGCGGGTGACGGCGACCGCGTTCTCGTTCAACTCCCGGCCGGTTCAGCGTCTGTGGCTGAACGCGCGGTTCCGCTCGTACGACTTCGACAACCGCACGCCCGTGTTTCACCTCGCCAACACCGTGGCGTACGACACGACCGTGGCCGCGTTCGCCGAGGGGGAGACGAGTCCGTACAGCTTCACGCGCAAGACCCTGGATCTGGAGGCCTCCTGGACGCCGATCGGCTACGCGGCGTTCCGGGCTGGCTATACGCGTGAGGCCGTCGATCAGACGTTCCGCACCTTCGACACGACCACCGAACACACGGTGCGGTTGTCGGTGGACGCGACCCGTATCGCATGGCTCACGGTGCGCACCGTCTACGAGCACGGGAAACGAGTGGGCCGGGGCCTCGACGAGCAGACGCTCGACGACATCGGGGAACAGGTGTCGCTGCGGCAGTTCGACGTCTCGGATCGCAACTCGGACCGGTTCTCCACGATTGTGATGGTGACGCCCGCGTCACCGTTCTCGCTGAATGGGACGGTCTTCGTCGGCCGGGAAGGTCGGCCCGGCGGCGTGTTCGGGCTGCGGAGCAACAACAACAGCGGCGCGTCGGTCGGGTTCGATTTCGTGCCCGGCGACGCGGTGTCGGCAGGCGCGTCGTATCAGTACGAGAAGTACACGGCGCTGCAGCGATCGCGGCAGGCGAATCCCGGTCCGCAGTTCGACGACCCCACGCGCGACTGGACGACCGACAGCGCGGATCGCGTCCACACGCTGACGGCATCGGCCGATCTGTTGAAGCTCTGGCCGAAGACGGATCTCCGCGTCGCCTACGACTTCAGCCGGGCACGGTCCGTGTACATCTACGGCCTCGCGCCGAACACGACGCTGGCGGCCGTGTCGCAATTGCCGCCGGTCATGAACACCCGCAGCCACGTGTCGGCCGACGCCAGGTACTCGCTGAGCCGCCACGTCACGGCCGGCCTCGTGTACTGGTACGAGAAGTACAGCGTGGACGATTACGCGTTCAGCCCGGCCACGCTGACGGGCGTCGCGCAACCAGCCTTTCTTACGCTCCGCTACCTTTACCGGCCTTACAACGCGCACACGATCTGGCTGCGCGCGTCGTATCTGTTCTGACGGGAGTGGCCGGCAGCTGGCAGCGGGCAGCGGGCAGTGAGTCCAGCTGTCCCGCTGCAGCGTGATAGCGTGATCTACTGCCTGCTGCCTGCCGCCTGCTGCCTGCTGATCCCAGCGCTTGGATCCACCGATCCGAGCGGACGTATACTCCACCGCTAAACTCGCTGTAATTATAAGAAAATAAAGCACAATTAGGCTGGGCCGCAGCTTGCACAGGCGCGCGTTGCGGTTGGGGACGCCGTTCGGTCTTGGGAAGAACCTTACGGTTCTGTCCAACCCGGAGTAGAATGGGCGCCTTCGCCGGGCGGTCTGAGATTCGGCGAAACCGTCGTTCCCAGGTGCTGCAGTCTCGCGGCGCGATTCCCAAGGTTCACTCGTTCGTCGTCACGATCGCTCGTTCGACCGTTTGTTAGCTGTTGTCTCCGAGGGAGGGTTGAAGATGAGATTGAGAATGGTTCGATTGATGGGGCTCGTGTGCGCCGCCCTGGCGCTCGCGGTTCCATCCTCGGCCCAGGTGTACACCGGCCGCATCGACGTCACGGTCGCGGACACCACGGGGGCGGTGCTGCCCGGCGTCACCGTCGACATAGCCGGCCCGCAGAACAAGACCGCCGCGACCGACAACAAGGGTGAGGCGCACTTCCTCAACCTGCCGCCCGGCACGTACACCGTCGCGGCCAAGCTGTCCGGGTTCGGCGACTACACCAACAAGAACGTGCCCGTCACGGCCGGCACCAGCGTCCCGCTGAAGATTGCGCTCGGCGTCGGCGGCGTCGCCACGCAGGTCGACGTCTCGGCCGCGTCGCCGACGATCGATCCGAAGAAGACGGCGACCTCGACCAACGTCACGTACGACGAGCTCCAGAAGGTGCCGTCGTCGCGCGACCCGTGGGTCGTCCTCCAGACCGTTCCCGGCGTCATCGTCGATCGCGTGAACGTCGGCGGCGCCGAATCCGGCCAGCAGTCGAACTACCAGGCCAAGGGCGCGTCGGGCGGCGACAACACGTGGAACATCGACGGCGTCGCGATCACCGACATGTCGGCCCTCGGCTCCTCGCCGACCTACTACGACTTCGACATGTTCCAGGAGATGCAGGTCACGACGGGCGGCGCCGACGTCAACAGCGCCACGCCGGGCGTCGCGCTGAACTTCGTGCTGAAAGGCGGCAGCAACACGCCGCACGGCTCGACGCGCTTCTACTTCGAGAACCAGTCCCTGCAGTCGAACAACATGCCCGCGGACCTGAAGGCCAGCATTGGCGGCAAGTCCGGCAAGGGCAACCGCATGGACGAGTACAAGGACTACGGGTTCGAGCTGGGCGGGCCGATTCTCAAGGATCACCTCTGGGCGTGGGGCTCGGTCGGAAGAACCGACGTGACGGTCCTGACGCTGACCAGCACGCCCGACGCCACCTTCCTGAAGAACTACGCGTTCAAGGGCGTAGGGCAGGTGACCAGGGACCTGCGCGGATCGTTCACGTTCTTCGAAGGCATCAAGAACAAGTTCGGTCGCAGCGCCGGTCCGCAGCGTCCGCCCGAGACGACGTGGGATCAGGGTGGCCCGACGAAGCTGTACAAGGGCGAGGTGAACTACGTCGTCGGCAACAACCTGTTCCTGACCGGGCGCTTTGCCCACGTCGTGGGAGGCTTCTTCCTGACGCCGGAGGGCGGACTCGACAAGAACATGGTGTACTCCGACGACGACGGCATCGGACGGTTCAGCTGGTATGAGTACAAGACGAACCGGCCCCAGGACAACGTGTCCCTTGACGCAAACATCTTCAAGGGCAGCCACGAGCTGAAGTTCGGGTTCGGATACCGCGCGGCCGACGTGGACTCGAGCTACACCGTCCCGGGCAACGCGATCATCACGTACTACGACGGGTACCCGAACATGATCGCCGAGGTGACCGCGTGGAACCATTTCACCGGCACCAGCGCCAAGTACACGAGCGGCTTCATCGCCGACACGATCTCGAAGGATCGCTTGACGGCGAACATCGGCGTGCGCTGGGATCACCAGGCGTCGTCGGTGCTGCCGTATTCGCAGAAGGGCAATTCAATCCTGCCGACCCTGCTGCCGGACCTGACTGGGAAGGCGGCCGAAGACGTGGTCGTGTGGAATTCGATTGCGCCGCGTCTGGGGCTGAGTTACGCGCTCGGCGAGGATCGAAAGAGCATCCTGCGTGCGAGTTACTCGAGATTCGCGTCGCAGTTGAACGCCGGCCAGGGCAGCTTCTTTTCGACGGTTGGCTCCTTCCGCGGCGTGTACTTCTACGGCGTCACGGACACGAACGGGAACAAGACGGTGGACGCGGCCGAAATCGCGGGCATGGAAGTGGGCAACTGGTACGGGTTCGACATCGACAACCCGGCCAACGTCGGCACGCCGAACCACAAGGTCGGCGACTACCAGACGCCGATGACCGACGAGCTGGTGTTTGGCGCCGACCACGAGCTGATGCCGAACTTCGGCGTGTCTGGGAACGTGACCTGGCGCAAGTTCACGCACTTCAACTGGCGCCCGGTGCAGGGGCTGCGGTCCGACGACTACGTGCAGCTCGGCACGTTCGCCGGCAGCGACGCGCCGGTCGGCAGCTACAGCAAGCCGTACTACGGCGTCACCGCGGCGACGATGCCGGCCAACCGCACGGCGACCGAGTACATCGACCGCGAGGGCTACTCGCAGCGGTACCTCGGGTTAGAGCTGAGCGCGACCAAACGGCTCGCGAACCGCTGGATGGCCAGGTTCGGGTTCTCGACCAACGATCACCGCGAGTACTTCGACGGTGTGAACTCGAGGACCGATCCGACGTCTTCGACCGCCAACCCGAACATCGACGGCGGCCAGGTGCTCCGGGCGACGGGCGGCAGCGGCAAGAGCGGCATCTACATGTTGCTGCCGAAGTACCAGTTCATCCTCACGGGCCTCTACCAGGGACCCTGGGGCATCAACTTCGGCGCGAACATGCTTAACCGGCAGGGGTATGCGATGCCGTACTTCCGGGATCGCGTGGCCACGGGAGACCCGCTCGGCAATCTGAAGACCGTGCTGCTGGTCAAGGATGTGCCGGACTTCCGCCTGCCGTCGGTGACGTCGCTCGACGTCAGGTTGGAGAAAGAGTTTGCGTTCAACCGGTACCGCTTCAACGTGGACCTGGACATCTTCAACCTCACGAACAGCGCCACCGTCCTGGGACGGCAGTACAACCTGCGCCTCGGCACGGCGAACACGGTGCAGGAGATCATGAACCCGCGCATCCTCCGTCTGGGCGTGCGGTTCAACTTCTAAAGCTGTCAGCTTTCAGCTATCAGCTGTCAGTTTCCAGCTTGCCTCGCCGAAGCGCGCAGCGCGAAGGCGGGCGTTTCACGGCCGGGCCTGCATTTCAGGCCCGGCCTTTTTCTTTGGATCGGCGAACTTGGTAACATGGATCGAGCGGGATAACCACTTGCGTTGACGGTAGCGCAGCCCTTCAGGGCTGCCCGCGCGCCGTGACAGCAGGCCTGAAGGCCTGCGCTACCGGCGGCGCGCGGCGTCAAGGCAAGTGCACAGCGGCGAAAACACGGAAGAGCTGGCATGCATTCAAAACTCTCGATACTCATAGCGGCCTGCGCGCTGGTGCTGGCGCTGGCGGGTGCGGCGGCGGCTCAGGAATGGCGCGGCATGGGCCGCGTCGGCGGCAAAGTGCTCGATGAAAGCGGCAAGCCGATCGAGGGGGTCGCCGTCAAGGCGGTGCTGCCCGGTTCGGGCAATCGCGGGCCCGATGCCACCAGGTCCAACCCCAAGGGGGAATGGGCGATCGGCGGCATCGCGCGCGGGAGCTGGGCGCTCGATTTCGTCAAGGACGGCTACGAGACGAGGAGCATCACCGTCTCGATCAGCGAGGTGTCGCGGATTCCGCCGATGGAGATCGTGCTGAAGAAGGCGGCGCCGATCGTCGATCCGAACGTCGAGATCAAGGCGCACCTGACGCACGCGGCGGACCTGATGAACGCGAAGAAGTTCGCCGAGGCTCGCGCGATCTACGAGGAGCTCTCGACGAAATACCCCGAGGTCAAGCAGTTCCGGCCGCTCATCGCCCGCGCGTACTACGGCGAGGGGAACAAGGAGAAGGCGCTCGAGGAGCTGCGTGCGGCGAACGCGGCCGACCCGGAGAACGTCGAAGTGAAGCTCCTGCTCGGCAACGTGCTGATGGAAACGGGCAAGGCCGAAGAGGGCCGCAAGGTTCTCGAGTCGGTCGACGAGTCGAAAGTCACCGACCCGGTCGTCTATATCAACGTCGGCATCGGCATGATCAACGAGAACAAGCAGGCCGACGCCATCGGATGGTTCGACAAGGCCATCGCGCGCTTCCCGAACCAGCCCGACGCCTACTATTACCGCGGCATCTCGAACGTCGCCCTCGGCAAGAACGCCGAAGCCAAGGCGGACCTCCAGAAGTTCATCTCGCTCGCTCCGCCCGACGCGCCGGAGCTCGCGACGGCCAGGAAGATACTGGAGACACTGAAGTAGAAATGTAGAACGCAGAATGTAGAATGTAGAATTGAGAGTCCTTGCTGGTGCCCGTGACTGGGCATTCTACGTTCTACATTCTACGTTCTACATGTCACCGCCTCGCGCCCCCTCGTCTCGCCGCGATCCGAGCGAGCGCCTCCTCGGTCCGCGCTCGCTCATATCCCATCTCCAAGAGCACCCGGAGGTGCCGCTCAGCAATGTCGTAGCTTCGAAGGCGCATCGCGAGGTTCACGGCGAGGGTGTGCGGCCGCGGGTTGGCGGGGTTGAGCGCGGCCGCCTTGTCGTAGGCGGCGAGCGCCTCGGCCGCCTTCTCCTCCCGCTCGAGCACCCGTCCCATGACGAGCGCGACGTCGAACGATCCCGGGTCGATCCGCGCCGCTTCGTCCACCTGCCTGCGCGCGCCGGCGACGTCGCCGCGCGCGAGCTGCACCTCGGCGGCCGAGAGCCGCGGCATCGCGGCGTCCTTGTTCAGCAGCGCCGCGAACTCGTACTCGCCGAGCGCCGCATCCAGCTTCCCTGTTTTCTGGTACGCCTCTCCCAGCAGCGCGTGCAGGTCGTACGCGCGGTCGTTGATCTTCACGAGCCGCTGCAGCTTGTCGATCGCCACGGCCGCGCGGCCCTCGCGCAGGTCGTCTATGGCTTGCGAGATCAGGGCCTTGTACTCGCGCCGCTGCTGCACGGTGTCCTTGGGATCGGGACCCCGCGTTCCCGACGGCAGTGCCGCCGATACGCCGACGTAGCCGAGGCTTCGCAGCCGCTCCAGCGTCTCGCGATCGGGCTGCTTGACGGCGGCGGGATTGGCGCCGCCGATGTCCTTCCCCATCCGTGCCGCCTCCGAAACCATGCGATCCCCGAGCGCGCGTTCCGTCTCGTACAGGTTGTGCGCTTCGGCGGGATCGGTGCCGAGCTTGTACAGCTCGGCGCGCGGCGCGTCGATCGCCTTCCACCCGTCGGCGCGCACCGATCGCAGCTCGCTCCAGCCGAAATGCAGCCTTGGGTACTCGGTCTCCGCGTAGGCCGCCGGCACGCTCGACCGGGTGCCCCCTTTCAGCAGCGCCACCAGACTCTCGCCGTCGAGCGGCTGCGGCCGCTCGATGTTGAGCGCCTCGAGCACGGTCGGGAAGAGATCGATCGACCGCACCTGCTCGGTCACGGCCTTGCCGCGTGCGACGCCGGGTCCCGCCATCATCCATGGGATACGGAGCACCGATTCGTACAGGAACACGCCGTGCTCGTCCTCGCCGTGCTCCCCGAGCCCTTCGCCGTGATCGCCGATGGCGACGACGAGCGTGCGATCGAGCACCTTCCGCCCGCCGAGCGCGTCCATCAACCGCCCGACCTGCTGGTCCACGAACGCCAGCTCGCCGTCGTACGGTCGGGCCGTGAACTCGCTGCGGAACGGCTCCGGCGCCGCATAGGGCGCATGCGGGTCGTAGAGATGCACCCAGGCAAAGAAGCGCCGATCCGCTGGCAGCGACGACAGCCATCTGAGCGCATCGTCCACGACCGCGTCGCCGCGCCGCTCCGCGTTGGCTTCGGCGCCTGAGTCTACGCGCGTGAAGCCGCTCTCGAACGCACCGAACCCCTGCGCGAACCCGTACGGGCGATCGAGGACGAACGCCCCGACGAACGCGCCCGTCGCGTAATCCTGCTTGGCCAGCACCTCCGCCAACGTCAACGCCGACTCCGGCAGCGGCGTCGTGGCATTGTCGCGGACGCCGAGACGGCCGGGGTACCGGCCCGTGAGGATCGCGGCATGGGCGGGCCCCGTGATGGGCGCGGCCGTGACCGCGTCGGCGAAGCGGACGCCGTCGCGCGCGAGCGCGTCGAGATTGGGCGTCCGCGCAGCCAGGTGGCCATACGCGCCGAGATGATCCGCGCGGGCCGTGTCGAGCGTGATCAGCAGGACGCTGACCGGGGACTTGACAGCGGGTTTGAAGAAGCCACGCGAGTACAGCACGCCAGCCGCCCCGGCAGCCAACACGACGAGGGCGGCGCCTGCCAGCGGCCACTTGCGCGACGGGGACGGAGGAACCGGACGCTTGGCCGGGTGTCGTTCAGCCCGACGTTTTGTGGCCATTCAGAACCAAGCGGAGCGGCAAGAATTCGACATTCTACGTTCTACGTTCTGCCTTCTGCCTTCTGCCTTCTGCCTTCTGCCTTCTATTTGGACCACCCGAGACGGATGAGCGCCTCGGACGCCTGGCTCGCGTAAGGACCGCCAAGATCGATGTAGCGCTTGTAGTTCTCGATGGCCTTCTGCCGGTCTCCTTCCGGCGCGACCCACTTGCGCTCACTGCTCACGTAATGGCGCGCGGCCGCGTAGCGCAGCTCGTAGGCGCGCCCGAGATTCAGATAGGCAGTCGCTTCCTTCGGCGCCGCCTCGATGGCCTTGCCGAACGAGGAGATGGCCTCGTCGAGCGCGCCGCGCCGAACGTCGACAACCCCGATCGCATTCAGAATCTGCGGCTCCTTCGGCCAGCGCCGCTCGGCGTCGCGCAGCACGGCCAGCGCCCTGGTCAGGTCGGACGCCTGCACGTACATTGCGGCAAGATCCTCGTATACGGGCTCGAATTCAGGGGCGGCCTGCCGGACGCGCTCCCAGGAGGCAGCGGCATCGAGCGGCCGCGCGAGAGCAGCCTGCGTCAGTCCCAGCGTGTAGAGGAGCCACGGACGGGCGCCGGGATCTTTCGCGGCCTCGGTCAACGGACCGATCGCCGCGCTCACATCGCCGCGCTGGAACGCGGCCCAGCCCTCGGCAGCGGCTGTGCCTGCCCGAGCCGTCTCCCCCGCCGACAGCTCTTGCACGCGGTCGGCAGCATCCGGCCGCAGGCGCACGGCACTCGGCGCCGAAGCAGGCGCCGGTGCAGCACTGCCGGGCGCCGGCGCGTTCTCTTCCGCCGGCCGCTCGGTCGACTCGATCTTCTGCGGCACCAGCATCTTCGCCGGCTCGAGCGCGAGATAGCCGCGCCTGGCGCGCGCGCGCAGGCCGGCGCGCTTCACGCGGACGACAATCGGATGGTACTTGCCGTCGAAGGTGGCGTTGACCGGCTGATAGCCGAGGACGTAGTAGCGATTGGCGTCGCGCGCGATGGTCTCGAGCGCGCGGCTCAGGTTGTTCTCGTTGCGAATCATCAGTCCGCCGGTGTCCACGGCCAGGCTGTTCGGACCATCCTCGGTGAGATCCTGGCGGGCAGGGCCGCCGGCGGGATCGTCGGCGGTCATCTGATCGACGGTACTCGCGGTCGGTCCGCGGTTCAGCCCCCGCACGTCAATCGCGTAGACGCGGCCTCCGGCGCGCGTAGTCTGTCCGACGACACCGCGCAGCACCGATTCCATTTCGTTGGTGAAGAATCCGTCGCTGAGAAACACGACCGTCTTGGGCCCCTGGATGCGCGCGAGGCCGGACGCCAGGCCGTTGAGCGCGCTCAGCGTCTCCACCGATGCGCGCCGGAGATCCTGGAGCAGCCGCTTCGCCTTCTGGCGCACGGCCTGGTCGGGAGGTATGGTCCGGCACATGTCCGCGTCGTCCGAGCAGGCTCTGGTGATGGCCGCCCGGATCGCATCCCGGTCCTCGTTGGAGATACGAATCGCCTCCGCCTCGTCGCGGAACCGCGGCCAGTCGCGCGTGAGATCGATGAAGCGGCTGCGCGCGTCGCCGAGCGGCTTCACGCTCTTCACCGCCTCGACGAGCTCGTCGTGCACGCTCGTGAGCCGGTTGTTGACCATGCGTCCGCCGGCGATGACGCCGCCCAGGTCGCCGTCCTTGAAGCGATCGCGTATGAAGTCCTCGACGGCCTTGCGCGCGCGTTCGAAACCGCCCCCGGGCGTCAGGTGATTGAGATCGAAAAAGAAGATCCATGTCTGCCGCGCGCTGGCGGGGGTCGTTGACACCGCTGCCGCTCCCGGAGGCGGAACGGCGGTATCCCTGCTCGGCTCGGACACGACCCCGTTGTCCTGCACCAGGTACAGGGTCTGGATCCTCTGAGGAACGCCGTCCTCGAGGACCTCGAAGTCATCGCGCGTCAGATCTTCGATGAAGCGCCCGTCGCGATCGAAGACACGAACGTCGACTTCGACGACCTGCGCGCCCGAACGAAAGGTCGGCTGGCCGGCCTGCGTGGCGGGCGTCTGACCGGCGATGATCGTCCCGCCCCCGGTGAGAAGACCGGCGGCCGCGAGCGCCAGCCAGAAGCGGGGCCGGAGTGTGGTCACGGGGTAACCTGCACCACCTGCAGCACGAATTTCTTCTTGCCGTCTTTCTGCAGCCATGCGAGATGCGAGGCGTCCTGGGACCACGCAGGCAGGATGGCGTCCTTCGTTCCGCCGACCTCCTGCTTCGTGCCTCTGGGATCCATGATCACCACCCGACCCGAGCCCTGCGACGTGAACGCAATCGCCTGCCTCCCCTTCGGCGCCCATCCGAACGTGAGACCCGGCACGATGACGGAGTTGACGAACTCGCCGATCGTCTGGCCGCTCAGGCGCATGGAGTGCACGGTGACATTCTGCGCTGTAGCCGCCGCGCTGATCGCCTCGCCGGTCGAGGCGCCGCCGGCGGCGCCGCCCGGGTCTCCACCCGTACTCGTGGCGCCGCGCGCAAGGTCGCCCCCCATCGGCGCGCCCGTCGCGCGCTGCACGCGCTGGTCGGTCGAGACCGCGATTTTCAGCGCCGGATCATCCGGCGACGCCTGGGCGCTCTTCACGTTCCAATAGGCAGGCACCCACTCAGGCTGCGACTGAAGGTCCTTCTTCTCGCCGCTGTCGACGGAAAAGACGTAATGCCGCGACGTCGCATCCGGCTTGCCGGACCTTTCGACGGTCTGGAGGTACAGCTGCGAGCCATCCGGAGACCAGGCGAGCCGGGCGGGCTCCCCTTTCAGCTTGTTCATGTCGATCGTCGCGATCGATCTGGGAGGCGTGATCGTCAGCTTGCCCACGGGAAGCGGCGTCTGCGCGACGAGAACGGCCGGAATGGCGAGCAAGACAGCACCGAGGTATGTGCGCATCATTCGTTCTCCTGTGCGAGCGGCCGCCTTTGCGTTTCACGCTTCGGCGGGCCGAGCGAGCCTACCGGTTCCGTTCGAGCTGCCTGAGCCGCGTCTGCAGTTCGGGCGACGACGGCAGCGCCGCCAGCCCGGCCCGCAGCGCCTGGACGGCAAGCGCGGGCTGCGAGAGCTTCACGTATCCGTCGGCGAGCGCCAGATGGGCCGATACGAGGGTCGGATCGAGGTGCGCGGCATTGCGCCAGGCGCCGATGGCCGCGCGCGCGTCCCCCGCGCCGTCGGCCGCCCACCCGAGGAAGAACGCCGTGAGGGCGTTGGCGGGATCCGCCTCGAACGACCGGTTCAACGCTGCGGCGGCGCCCGCATAATCCTCGCGGACGAACAGCGCGAGGCCGCGCAACGCGCTGGCCACCGCGTCATCATCCGCCGGGACACGCCGCAGCCCGGCCTCGACCTGTTCCCATCGCCCGTCGCTCGCGTCGCGTGCCGCGGGGCCGGCAGGCGTGCCTTCCGCGCGCTGCCGGAGCGCGGCGATGTACTTGCGGGCGAGATCGCCCCTGACCACTTCGACCGGCCGGACGGATTCCACCCTGGCCGCGGCCTCCTCCGCCATCAGAGGCGGCGCGCTGCCCGCCAGCACCTCGACCTGTCGCGTGCGCTCGCCGATGGTTTCGCCGCGCGCCTTCACGACCGCGTGCGCGACGTAGTCTCCCGGCGGAACACCCGCCAGCGGCAGCAGGAAGCGCGCCCGGCGGCTGACGCCAAGCGGATCCTCCTGACCGTCCTCGAGGTCCGCGGCAATCATCGCGATGGTCTCCGCGGTGCCGGCGCGCCGCAAGTCGATCTTCACGTCAAGTCCCTGGAGTTGCAGAGAGCTGCGGCCGTACGTCTCGATCACGCCGGACAAGCCGTCGCCGGCGTACGCGCGCGGCCTGACCGGCAACGCCGACACGGCGGACCCGAGGATCAGATCGCTGACGGCAAGGTCGGGCCCGTTGAGCGGCCGCACGTCGAGGCGGCGATCCGCGCTGCCGGTCAATCCGCCCGGCTCGCGTACGACGGTCCGCATCAGGTAGGCGCCCGCGGGCACGTTGAACTGCACGCGCCACGAGCCGTTGCCGAGCGCCGCTCCTGGCCGCGCGCTGGCGGGCAACGCCATCGTGTCGGTCCCGCTGGCGACCACGCGGCCGTCGCGCACGTCGCGCACGACAAAGACGACGTCCGCCTTCTCGTCAGGCGCCGAGCGGACGGGAAGATCGGCCGTCAGGCTGAGGACGACGCGCTGCTGGCCCGCCTCGGGGGCCTTCATCACATACGTGGTGTAGTCGATCTTCAGCCCCTGCTGCGCGAACGGGGCGCCGAGCACGTTGTTGATGGAGCCGCGGCGATCGGCGAGCACGGTGGAAGGCGACACCGCGTAGCCCGTCCGCGCGATCACGCGGGCGCCGGGACGTGTCACCTTTACGGTCACGCGGTGGTACGAGCCGCGATTCTGCCGCGCGGCAATCGAGGGAGTGAACCCCACGAGATAGTAGTGTTGCGCCTGCTCGGCGAGCACATCGAGCGCCTGTTGGGTGTGCGATGCCGCATCGACGATCATCGTGCCGTCGGTCTCGACGGCGAGCGTGGCGAGCGGCGCGATGCGGGCCTGGATCTCGCTCGACTGCACGGTCGTCGGCGCGGCGGTTTCGTCCATCTGCGGGCCGCGCCGGTTGAGATCGAACGTATAGAACACGCAATAGCTCTCCGCGGCGGCCGCGGCGACCGTCTCCAGCTCGCGCGAGAGGTTGTCCTGTACGAACCCTTCGGAGAAGAAGACCACGGTCTTGCGGCCTTCGATGTCGCGGAACCCGGCAATCACGTCCGCCAGGCGCTGCAGGAACTGGCGCGAGGCGGCGTCGGACTGCGCCACCACGGTGCGCGCATTCTCTACGAGGACGCGCCGCGCTTCCGTCCTGTCGTCGGAGGCGTTCGCCACCTGGCGGCCGTTGCTGCGCACGGCGATGAAGTCGGCACCCGTCTCGGAGTTCGTGCGCTCGATCGCGTTCACGATGAGCGTCTCGTCTCCCTGGGCGATGCGGTGCGCTTCGTAGATACCGAGCGTGCCGACCGGAGTGGACGCGGTCCGCCGGTACGTGCCGTGGATCTTCGGCAGCTCGTTGATGATGCGCAGCTTCTCGGCGGTGAACCCGATCTGCGGGCCCGGGCCGGGAATCGCGAAGAGTGCCACGCGGTCCGTCGCCCGCACACGACGCCTGATGAACTCTTCGGCGGCCACACGCGCGCGCTGCTCGTTGCCTGCGGTGATGTGCTCCTGGTCGAAGATCAGGATGTACAGGTGGCCGCGGGGAAACGCCTCGTTCGACGAGACTTCCGCCGTGACGGCGCGCACCGCCATGTTCGTGTACGACTCGGAGGGTTCCGACACGCGCTGGAACAGGATCACCGGCAGACCTTCGCCCGATTCCGTGATCCGGATTTCATCCTGGCGCAAATCAGTGATCGGGTGGCCGGCCCCGTCCACCACGCGGATGTCGAAGCGGACGAGATCGACGCCGGTCTTGAACGTGGGAGTCTGCGCGGCTGCCGCCGCGGCCACAAGAGACGTCAGAAGAGTCAAACGAGCGAGCACGATGCCCCCTTCATGAAGTTCCCAGTTGCCAGTTGCCGGTTTCCAGCTCGAGGTCCGATGCTGGAAGCTGGAAGCGGGGAGCTGGAAGCTGACACTGATCTTACTTCGGGACGCGCGCCGCGGCGCCCCGTCCCGCCGGTGCCGCTCGACGGATCGCCTCGGCCTTCGCTCGCTCCCCGAACATGGTCCAGAGCTGGGCGGCCGTCTCGTACGCCTCGGGCGTGGGCGACGCGCGGATGAGGTCGGCGATCGCCCGATCGGAGTCGGCGTCGCGCCCCCCCGCGCGATACAGCATCGCCAGGGCGGCGCGCGCGCGGATGTGGGCCGGGAACACGCTGAGCTCGGCACAGAGATATTTCTCCGCCTCCGCGTTCTGTTCGAGCCGCGCGTACGAATCACCGAGCAGGTAATCCACGTCGGGCATCTGTTCGGTCCGTCCGGCCAGCGCCTGGTGCGTTTCGAGCAGGTGCGGAATGGCCGCGGAGTACTGCCCGTGCATGTACAGCATCAGGCCTTCGACGAACGATGGCATCGGCAGCGTGGGATCCGCGTCCTTCGCGAGCTGGGCCTCGCGCCGGGCTCCCGCCGCGTCGCCGCGCTGGGCGGCGAGCCTCGCGAGCAGTTCGTGCGCCGTCGCCGGCGCGACGGCGACCGCCAGCTCGGCGTGCGTGCGCGCCTCGTCGAACCGGCCCAGGTGCACGAGCGCCGCCGCCGCGCCCGTGAGCGCCGCGGGGTCCTTCGGATGACGCGTGATGACCTCCTGATAGGCGGCCAGCGCGGCCGCCATCATGCCGCGCCGCGTATAGGATTCGGCGAGCCGGAGCCAGACGTCGGTCATCTGCGCGTCGGTCGCGAGCAGCTCGCGGTACAGGACCTCCGCTTCGGCGTACTTGCCCTCACTCGAGAGCGCAGCCGCGCGGCGGTATTTCTGAAGGACCGGCACCTTGTCTTTCGGATCGGGAAGGCGGTCGCCGGGGAGCTGGAGCGGCGTGCCGCTCTGCGTGCCCACGTAGCCGAGCGCCGCGAGCTTGCGCCGCTCTTCATCGGAAACGGCGGAGGGAGCCGCAACACCACGATTGGCGACCAGGCGATCGAGCGCCGTGCGCATCGCGGCGCGGACCTGCGGCCGATCCGCGGCAATCGACGTCCGTTCGCCCGGATCCTGCGCGAGATCGTACAGCTCGTCGCGCGGCGCGCGAATCAGGCGATACCGATCGTCGGTCAGCGAGTACAGCTCGCTCCAGCCGAAGTGATAGCGCGGCGACAACGACTCCGCGTAGATGCTCGCGTCGACGAGCGCGCCGGCGCCCGTGAGCGCGGGCCTCAACGACCGGCCGTGGAGATCCGGCGGCACCGCCACACCCGCGAGATCGAGCAGCGTCGGCGCCACGTCGATGTGCTGCACGGGCGCGGCGACACGGCGTCCCGCGCCGCTCCCGCCCGGCATCTTCACGACGAGCGGCACGCGCGTGGTCTCCTGGTAGAGGAAGATGCCGTGCTCGTCCTCGCCGTGATCGCCGAGTCCCTCGCCGTGATCCGACAGCAGCACAATCGTGGCCGTTTCGTACAGCCCCCTGCCGCGCAGGTGATCGAGCAGTTGCCCCACCAGCTCGTCGGCGTACTCGATCTCGCCGTCATACGGGCGCGCCGCGCTGAACCGCGCGGGCGGCGAATAGGGCGTGTGCGGCTCGTAGAGGTGGACGAACAGAAAGAACTTCGGCCCGGTCTGCCGATCGACCCATGCCTCGGCCGCCTCGATCGTCCGCGCGCCGGGCCGTTGCATGTCGCCCAGCGGCACGTCGGGTGACGCGGGGGGCAGCCGGTCGTCGTAGATGTCGAAGCCCTGGTTGATGCCGGTCTGCTCGCGCAGCACGTACGCCGAGACAAACCCGCCGGTCGCGAAGCCGGCGGCATGGAACAACGACTGGACGAACCGCTGGCCTGTCTTGACGGTGAACCCGATGTTGTCGCGGATGCCGTGCTCGTACGGCAGCTCGCCGGAGAGGATCGACGCATGCGCCGGAAGCGTCTGCGGCGCGTGCGAGTACGCGTGCTCGAACAGCACGCCGCCAGCGGCGAGGCGATCGATGGCCGGCGTGCGGATCGCCGTGTAGCCGTACGCCGGCAGATGGTCCGCGCGCAGCGTATCGATCGAGATGAGGACAATGGGACCCGCTGCCGTCGAACCGCCCTGACGGCCGCGCCACATCCACCATCCCACGGCGACCGCCGCGGTGGCGAGGAGCACCACGGCGAGACGCACAAGGCGATTCCGGCTCACGATCTCACTCCACGGACAAACACGGTTTCACGACCACGGAGAAACACAGAAGGACACGGAATCAGGACCACGGACACACACGGAACCACACGGGATCAGAACCACGGAAAAACACAGAGGACACGGAAATTAGAACCACGGACAAACACGGAACAACACTGATTCATGAAGAACGCGACTTCATGAAGCACGCGACGGGCGAGCGGTGGCACTGGACGGTCTGGCCGCGCTTCGCGCGAGAGGCGGTCTGAGATCCCCAACGGCCAGCGCCACACCGGTGACCCGCACGCTCCAGAACTGGTCTCTGCATCCTTCGTGTCCTCCCTGTCCTCGTGTCCGTGTACTTCCGTGTTCTTCCGTGGTGCGCCACTCGGTGTACTTCCGTGTTCTTCCGTGGTTCACAACCCGTATGCTTCCGTGGTTCAAGCCGTGTCCTTCCGTGTCCTTCCGTGGTTCACAACCCGTGTCCTTCCGTGTTACCGATTGTACCTACTCAACAGGCGGTTGACCTGCGCGATATCGCGGGCGTAGAGCGCCGGCGGTGCGGTGCGCGCGAAACGTTCCAGGTAAGGGCGCGCCTCCTGCACGCGTCCCGCTCGAGCCAGCTCGGTCGCGAGGTTGTACAGGGCGTCGAAGTTGCGAGGATCGAGATCGACGGCCCGCCGCCACTCCGACAACGCTTCCTCGAGGCGTCCCTGCTTGAACGCGACGACACCAGAACCGGCGTGGGCGCGCGACGAGCGCGGGTTTGCCGCGGCCGCGCGTCCGAATGCCGCCGCCGCGGCCTCCATGTTCCCTCGCTGCAACTGGACGGTCCCGATGTTCTCGAGCGCCTGCGCGTTGCGCGAATCGATGCCGAGGATCCGCTCGAACACGAGGAGCGCATCGTCCGGCCGGCCCGCGCGCGCATGGGCGATCCCGAGGGCGTTCAACGCCTCGGTATTCTCCGGATCCGCGTGAATGGCGCGCTCGAGCATCGGCGTCGCTTCCGAGAGGGCGCCGGTCTCGACGAGGCAGGTTCCGAGACGCACCTCTAGGTCGACGTTCGGCCCGGTGCGCTGGAGTCCCTCGCGAAGCGTGGCGATGGCCGCCGCGACAGCGCCGGTCTCCCGCTGGATGTACGCCAGCCGCCGATAGGCGAGCGCCATGTCGGGCCTGCGCGAAATCACCTGCCGGAAGGTGTCGATCGCCTCCGCGTGCCGCCCCCGCTCGAACAGGTCGATCCCCTGGAGCATCAGCCGATCGAGCTCGATGAGGCGCTTCGGATCGTCTGCTTCAGTGAACTTCGCTTTCCGCGGCGCCGACCCCGACACGTAGCCGAGCGATTCGAGCCGTTGCCGCGCCTCGCGGTCTTCCGCCTGCCGCGCGCCGGGCAGTGCCGGACCGAGCGAACCGAGCTCGCGCGCGAGCGTCTGCAGGACGTCCCGCGACGTCAACGCGAGGTTGCTCGCCTCGTGCGGGTCCTTCCCCAGGTCGTACAGCTCTTCGATCGGCAGATCGATGTACTTGTCGCGTCCCACGACAACGCCGCTGAGCGGCGCCCAGCCGCGCGTGTGCATCGGCGTCATCGCCTCGAAGTAGGAAGGGACCGCGGACGCGGTGGCCGAGAGGAGCGACCGCCCCGGAAGATCGCGCGGCAGGCTCAGACCGGCGAGATCGCCGATCGTCGGCAGGATGTCGACGTGCCGCACCGGCGTCTCGATCGTCGCGCCGCCAGGTGCCGCGGCGATCGATCGCCCGGCGCCCACTTGCGCCAGGATCAGCGGCACGCGCAGCGTGGACTCATACGCGAACGTGCCGTGCGTCGCCTCGCCGTGGTCGCCGAGGCCTTCGCCGTGATCGGCGGTGACGATGACGGTCGTCGGGCGCGGGCCGGCCCGCGCGACCTCCAGCAACGGTCCGAGCGCCTGGTCGACATACGCGACCTCGCCCGCGTACGGATCGCTCGCGTACTTCCGGTCGAACGGCGGCGGCGGCGAATAGCTCGCGTGAGGATCGAACACGTGCACCCAAGCCAGCCACGGTTTCTGTTGACGATCGATCCACGCGCGCGCGACAGCGACGACCTCCCCCGCACGCCGTTCCGTGAAGGCGAAATCCGCCTGCGCCGCCTCTCCTCCGACGTCGTCGTACACATCGAACCCGCGCGAGAGGCCGAAGCGGCGGTCGAGCGGAAACGCGCCGACGAAGGCGCCGGTGGCCATCCCCTTCTCGCGCGCGGCCTCCGCGAGCGTGCGCGGCGCGGCGCCGAGGCGGAACCCGGAGTTGTCGCGTACGCCGTGGTCGAACGGATAGCGGCCCGTGAGAATGCTCGCGTGCGACGGGAGCGTGACGACCGCGTGCGCGTGCGCGAACGTGAAGCGCAGGCCGCCGGCGGCCAGCCGGTCGAGATTCGGCGTCGCCGCGCGGCCGCCGTAGCTCCCCAGTACATCGCCGCGGAGCGTATCGATGGTGATTAGGAGGATATTTTGATCCGGCGTCCGAAGGAAATCCGGGACCGCGCCCCGATCGCGATTCAGGTTCCAGACGAGGATCGCGGCTGCGACAAGAACCATCGCCACGATCGCCCACCAACCCACAGGTGAGATCGCGGCGGAACGTACGACAGGTGTTGAGCGCGGGCTCGGTCTCTTAGGCAAAGTTCCCAGTATCCAGTTCCCAGTTCCCAGCTTCCAGCTTTCAGCTTTCAGCTCTCAGCTCTCAGCTCTCAGCTGTCAGCTACTACAGTTGAGCGCACTCTCAATCGATCGAGCAAGCGGTCGAACTCCGTCGAAGGCTGCGGCGCGCGCTGGAAGCTGGAAGCTGGCGACTGGAAACTGAGCCTAAGCCCAACCGTAGCTACCACTTCCGGGTTCATGCCGTCTACAATGACGGCAATGGGCCAGGCTCCCGATGCCGCTGAGCGGCTCGCCGCGATTGTGTCTTCGTCCGACGACGCCATCATCAGCAAGGACCTCAACGGAGTCATCCAATCCTGGAACCGCGGCGCGGAGCGCATCTTCGGCTACACGGCTGACGAGGCCGTCGGCAAATCCATCACGATCATCATTCCAGAGGAGCGCCTCGACGAAGAGAAAGAGGTGCTGCGCCGGATTCGCGCCGGCCAGATGGTCGATCACTTCGAGACCGTGCGGCGCGCCAAAGACGGACACTCCGTCGACATCTCGTTGACCGTGTCGCCCATTCGCGACGACGAGGGGCGGATTATTGGCGCGTCGAAGATCGCCCGCGACATCACGGAGGCGCGGCGGCTGCGGCAGGAGGCCGAGGAGGCCGACCGGCTGAAGGACGAGTTCCTCGCCACGCTGTCGCACGAGCTCCGCACGCCGCTCAACGCCGTCGTCGGCTACACGAACATGCTCCGGTCCGGCGTCATTCCCGAGAGCCAGCGGGACAAAGCGCTGGACGTGATCCAGCGCAACATCGACAGCCTGACGCAGCTCGTCAACGACCTGCTCGACGTCTCGACGATCGTCTCTGGCAAGGTGCGTCTGCGCCTTCAGCCGTGCGAGCTGCGGACCGTGGTCGAAGAGGCGATCGAGGTGATCATGCCCGCGGCGGAGGCCAAGGGCGTGGCGATCGCGCCGAACCTCGGCTCGAACGATCCCGTCAGCGGCGATCACGACCGGCTGCGGCAGGTGTTGTGGAACCTGCTGACCAACGCGGTCAAGTTCACGCCGCCGGGCGGCCACGTGTATGTGGGGCTCGAGCGCGCTGGCCGCCTGGTGCGAGTCGTCGTGCGGGACACGGGCGTCGGGCTGGCGCCCGAGTCCCTGCCCTATCTGTTCCAGCGCTTCTGGCAGGCCGAGACGGGGAAGATGCGGGCGTTCGGCGGGCTCGGTCTTGGCCTCGCGTTGAGCCGGCACTTCGTCGAGCTGCACGGCGGCCGCATCTCGGCGCGCAGCGAGGGGCTCGGCAAGGGGGCGGAGTTCACCGTGGAGCTCCCGGCCCTGATCCGCGCCGCGGCCGAACAATCGGAGGCGCTCGCCTGACAACTCCCAACTCCCAACTCCCAACTCCCAATAGGCGTAGGATTGCATCATGAGCAAGCGCCTGGCCATTCTGGTGGGGGGCGGACCCGCGCCCGGCATCAACAGCGTGATCAGCGCCGCGACGATCCGCGGCCGGCTCGAGGACGTCGAGGTCGTCGGCATCCGCGACGGGTTCGAGTGGATCATGAAGGGCAACGTCGACCGCGTGACCCCGCTCGAGATCGACCAAGTGAGCCGCATCCACTTCCGCGGCGGGTCCCACATCGGCATTTCGCGCGCCAATCCCACCCGCGATCCCGCGCACCTCGAGAACGCCGTCATCTCGCTGTTGCGGCTCAACGTGTCGATGCTGATCACGGTCGGCGGCGACGACACCGCGTTCTCGGCGCTGAAGCTCCATGAAAAGGCGGGCGGCCGGATCCGCGTCGTGCACGTGCCGAAGACCATCGACAACGACCTCGATCTGCCGCCGCACGTCGATACGTTCGGGTTCCAGACGGCGCGACACCACGGCGTCGAGATCGTCAAGAACCTGATGGTCGACGCCAAGACCACCTCGCGGTGGTACTTCGTCATCGCCATGGGACGCAAGGCCGGGCATCTGGCGCTCGGCATCGGCAAGGCGGCCGGCGCGACGCTGACGCTCATCCCGGAGGAGTTCGCCGGCCGCCGCATCCGCCTGGCGGCGATCGTCGACACGCTGGTCGGCGCGATCATCAAGCGCCTCAGTTACGGCCGGCGCGACGGCGTCGCGGTCATCGCCGAGGGGCTCGTGCTGGACATCGAGCCGGAAGATCTCTCGCAGTTCCAGGACGTCGAGCGCGACGAGCACGGGCACGTCCGGATTGCCGAGGTGAATATCGGCGAGATCCTGAAAGTGGAGGTGCAGCGCCGTCTCGCGCAATTCGGGCTGAAGACGACGATCGCGGCGAAGAACATCGGCTACGAGCTGCGCTGCGCCGATCCGATCCCGCTCGACATGGAGTACACGCGCGACCTGGGCTACTGCGCGGCCAAGTACCTGCTGGCGGGCGGCGACGCGGCCATGATCTCGATGCAGGCCGGTCACTTCGTGCCGATCCCCTTCCCCGACATGCTCGATCGCGACACGGGCCGGGCGCGCGTGCGCCTCGTGGACATCCATTCGACCCGGTACGCCATCGCGCGGCGGTATATGATCCGCCTGCGCCGCGATGATTTCGAGGATCCGCACGAGCTGGCAAAGTTCGCGGCCACGGCGGGGATTTCGCTGCAGGATTTCCGGAAGGAATTCGAGTACCTGATCCAGCTCGAGCCGCCGCCTCTGACGGTCGACCACGGCGAGATCGTGGAGGCGGGATCGAGAAGTGATGTTTGAACTGGTCGATAGTCGACTGATATGGACCCAGAGCTAAAGCGCATGTTCAAGTGGGTCTTTATCGCCCTGATCCTGTGCGTGGCGTTCGCCGTCGTCGCGGTCGAAATCACCATCCGGTGGTTCCGGTAACGCGGCAACACGGAAGGACACGGAAGGGCACAGAAACACACGGAAAGACGCAAGCGAGAGCCGTGTTACTCCGTGTGTTTCCGTGTTACTCCGTGTGAGTCTGTGTTGCGAGGTAGGAACCGGCGGCATCGCGGACGGTCGCGATCAGGTGCTCGGGTTCAACCGGCTTCTGGAGTACGGCGAACGGCCGGAGCTGCGCGACCCGACGGCGCAGATCCGAGATGGCCGAGACGAGGATCACCGGCACATCCGCCACTGCCGGATTCGCGAGCTGACGTTCACGGAACTGCGCACCGCTGCACCGCGGCATCATGTAGTCCAGCACGATCGCGGCCGGCGCGTGCGAATCATGGCGGCGGATCTCTTCGAGACGTGCCAGGGCATCGAACCCGTCTGAGGCTGGCGTCACGATCATCCCGTCCGACTCGAGAATCAGCCGCAGCACCTCGCGTGTGTCGCGATCGTCTTCGACGAGCAGCACTTGAACGCCGGTGTCTCGCTTCACGAGGCTGACCAATCGTGTGTCGGTTCCATGTATCCCGTCTTCTTCCGTGTTTCCGTGTTCTTCCGTGTTTTCCGTGTCCTTCGGTGTTTTCCGTGTCCTTCCGTGTTTCCGTGTCCTTCCGTGTTACGCCAGCGGACAGCAGTCCCCCCCTTTGTCGCGTTTCAATACGTGAAACTGACTTTTGGGCCCGATCCAAGGGAGGGGAGGCAAGACAAGTGCCGCAGCTCGGCTGGAAGCCAGGCAGGCGGATTGGGTGCGCCCCGTTCGTATCGAGATCGCGCCATGTACACCGTCTCGTCGAAACTGGTGTACGCGTTCACGTGAGGGCCCAGCCGCGCGCCGGTGGACTCGAAGGCGGCGACGAGCTCGCCGGGCTTGAAATGACGGCTGCCGTTGAAGGCCATGTGCTCGACGACGTGCGCCAGCCCTTGCTGGTTGTCCTCCTCGTCGACGGAGCCGGCCTTGGCCGCGAGCTGCATCTCCACGCGCTTCGCGGGACGTCCGTTACGGCGGATGTAGAAGCGCAGGCCGTTCGACAGCGTCCCCTTGGTGACGGCGGGATCGAGCGGCAGGGTGTCGCCCGGCGCGAACGTCCGTGGCTGAGGACCAGGGTTCGTGGGAAGATGGACCCACACCCGCGTCATCGCGCACGCCATTGGAGAGGAACCGCCATGGCTTCGTTCAGTTCCATCCTCTGCTCCATCGATTTTTCCAGTCATTCGCGCCACGCGCTGCATCTTGCGATGGCCCTGGCCGGCCGCGGTGACGGCTCGCTCCGGGTCGTACACGTCGTCGATGTACTGCTCGCGCAGGCCGCCGCCATCACCTACGACGTCGCGCGCCTCCAATCGGACGCGGCAGCCGAGCTGCGCAGGTTCGTGGAGGCCGAGCGTCCAGCCGTCGCCCGGTGGGTGGATCCAATCGTCGAAGTGCGCATCGGGCATCCCCACCACGAGATCCTGGAGGCGGCGGCCGGGCATGGCGCCGACCTGGTGGTGATGGGCACGCACGGCCTGGGCGGATTCAGGAAGCTGTTCTTCGGATCGGTGACCGAGCGCGTGCTGCGCGCCACGCGCGTGCCGTTGCTTGCGGTACCCATTGACGAGCGGCACCGCGCCAGCCCGGAAGCTGCGCGATTCGGCGCCGTGCTCGCCGCCATCGAGCTCGACCGCTCGGCGATGGGCATGGCGGCCGCGGCGGTCGGGGTCGCGAGAGCCTTCGACGCACCGCTCACGCTCCTCCACGTCGTGCGGCCCATCCAGGCCGCCGGTGCGTGGACGTCGTCATTCGGGGAGGAGCTGCCGCGGCGGATGGAGCACGCCCGGGTCGAGCTGGAACGCATCGCGGAGTCCGTCGAACCGGCGAAGCCGCCGCGGACGATCGTGCGCAACGGCGCGGCCGCCGAGACGATCGCGGACGCGGCGCTCGAGCACCCGCACACGCTGGTGGCGATGGGTCTTGGTGGAAGCGGCGTGCTGCACCGCCCCGGCTCGACGGCGTACCGCGTGCTCTGTCTGTCGACGGTGCCGGTGATCGCGTTGCCGATCGAGCCGGTTGTGGCCGGCGCATCCTCGATCGGCGCGCGCTTGTAGCGCAGGCCTTCAGGCCCGCCGTTCGGCGCGCCGGCAGCCCGGGCTGCGCTACACGTCGTTGTTATGAGGGCATCTGCAGTTCGGGCATGGGCGGCGCCGCGAACAGGCGGCGGCACGGCGCCGCGATCATCCGCGCCCACCGCGCCGAGCGATTGACGCGCGCACTGTCGGTCGCGATCCCCGTGTTGGCGTACATCTGCCGGTACAGCTTGGAGATCAGCACGAACGCCAGCCGTCCCTTGACCGACTTCACGCAGCTCGATCGCGCCCAGACCTTGCGCGTGCTGTAGAAGTCGTCCCACACGGCCTGGGTCCGCTGGCGGATCTCGTCGGCGGTCATCACCGGATGCGGGGTGTACACTTTCGGCCGCAGCTCCTGCGGAATCAGCCAGTGCCGCGTGAGGGGGACGCCGGCGATCCGCGTCGGGTCGTTCTCCATCGACTTTTCCCACGCGGCGAAATCCACCGTGCCCGGAAACGGCGTCAGCATGACGAACTGCGCGAAGGTGATCCCGGCGCGGCTCGCGACGGCGGAGGTCGCCTCGAACGTCTCCGGCCGATCGCTCGGCAGTCCGAAGATGAAGGACCCGAGCACGTGGACACCGGCATCCTTGAACGCGCGCAGCCGCTCGACGAGCGTCTCGCCGGCGTAGTTGAAGTCCTTGTACACGTCCTTCAGTCCCTCGGGCGTCACCGCCTCGACGCCGACGAGCGCGCCCTTGATGCGCGCGCGCCGCATCGCGTCGAGGAATACCGGATCCTCAGCCGCTTCCATCGTGATCTGCGTGAAGAAGATCATGTCGTGCGGGAGCTTCGCGAGCTTGTCCATCAGCTCGAACCGTTCCGCGCGCTGCTCCTCGAGCGCCTGCCGCTGGCGCTGATCGGCGCGGCGTGCCGCCACCTTGATGTCGGTGAGCGTCACCGTGTAGAAGTTGTCGTCGGCGAGCGCGATGAACCGGAAGCCGCGCCGCCGCAGCTCGACAATCTCGCTGATGACCGCGTCCGCGCCGCGCTGCCGCGGCTTCTGTCCGTCCGTCTTCCAGACCGAGCAGAACGAGCAGTGCTTCGGGCAGCCGCGCACGGTCTGCACCGACGCCCACATGTACTTGTCGCGCGGAATCAGATCCCATCGCGCCGGCAGGAACGAATCCGCGTCCACCTTCCCGCCCTCGTAGACGGGCTTGGGCGATCCCGCCGCGCAGTCGTTGACCGCGACGGCCCACGCAAGGTCGCCGTCCCCTTTGACGACGGCGTGCGCGCCGCCGAGCGTGCGCGGCTCCTCCGGATAGAGCGTCGCGTGAATGCCCCCGAACACCACCCAGGCGCCGCGCTCGCGCAGGAGCCGGCCGACTTCGTACCCGCGCAGGGCGTTGCCCGTGTGGATGCCGATGCCGACGATGTCTCCACGCTCGATCGTGGAGGGGTCGAGCGCTTCCAGGGTCTCGTCGGTGATGAGCGGATCGCCGTACTTGTCGGGCGTCGCCGCCGCCAGGACATACAGCCACCGCGGCGTAATGACGCCCACGCCAAACGACAAATGACTGGGATTGATGAGGTGCACACGCACGTTGGGAGTCTCCTTCGAGGCTGATGTTTGATTACAATACGTCGCGCCACCCCCAAAAGACCAGCCCCATTGTCAGTCCGCCCTTGCCGACCGGACCGTTTGGGGGCACGATTCGCCCGAGGCCAGACGAGAGGTGCCTATGCCACGGACCGTCAAAACGTTCTTATTGCCGCTGATAATCACCCTCGCGGCCGCCACGGGCGTGGCGGCCCAGCCGAACCGGCCACCCGCCGCCGCCGATTACGGCCAGTGGGAAACGCTCGCGACCCAGCCTCGCGGCGGCTTCTCCCCGGATGGACGATGGCTCGTTTACGCGATCAACCGGTCGAACCGCAACAACGAGCTGCGGATCGCGAGGGTCGAGGACGACACGGCCAAAGTGGCGGCCTTCGGCACGCAGCCGGTCTTCTCCGCCGATTCGCGCTGGATCGCCTACGCCATCGGCTACTCGGAGGCTGAGGAAGAGAAACTCCGCCAGCAGAAGAAGCCGATCCAGCGAAAGCTCGGTCTGCTGCAACTGGGGACCGGCGAAACCTCGACGATTGACGCGATCGAATCGTTCGCCTTCGACGCGAGCGGCACGCACCTCGCGATGCGGCGGTATCCGCCGGAGAAGACCCCACCGGCGGCGCCGGGACCCGAGGACCCCGCCCCGGGTGCCACGCTCATCGTCCGCGATCTTGCGAAGGGCACCGATACGACTTTCGGCAGCGTGTCCGAGTACGCCTGGCAGGACAAAGGCACGCTGCTCGCGTTCGCGATCAGCGCCGAGGACCAGACCGGCAACGGGGTCCAACTGTACGACCCCGCTCCCGCCACGCTGCGCGTGCTCGATTCGGCGCCCGCGGCGTACGCGGGGCTGACCTGGCGCAAGGAGGCGGACGACCTCGTGGTCCTGCGCGCGAAGACCGACCCCGCGCGCGAGGGACCGGCCTATGTCCTGATGGCCTGGACCGGAGCGGCCACCGCCGCCGCCGTCCTGCACCGGCACGATCCGGCCTCGGACGCGCGCTTCGCCGGCGGCTCGCGCGCCGTCGCCTTCCGTCGCCCGACATGGTCCCATGATGGACGCATCGTGTTTGTCGGCGTCGGGAAGTGGGACGAGAAGCCGCCGGCGGCGAAGCAGGACGAGAAGAAGGCCGAGGAGGAGGAGGCGGCGTCGGTTGACGTGTGGCACACGCGCGATCTCGACGTCATCCCGCGGCAGAAGATCAACGCGCGCTCGGATCGCCAGAAGAACATGCTCGCCGCATGGCACGTCGCCGGGGGCACGCTCGTGCAGCTCGGGAAGGAGCCGCTCGAGCAGGTCACGCCGCTGAAGCGTCAGAGCCTCGCGTATGTCGCGAACTGGTCCGCCTACGCGATGGATCGCACCATCGGGCGACCGGCGGCGGATGTCGCGCTCGTCGATCTCGCGACCGGTGCGCGGACGCGGCTCGTCGATCGGATCGAGGATCGGTACCTCCAGGCGAGCCCCGGCGGCCGCTACCTGCTCTACTACCAGTCCGATCATCTGTGGACGATCGACACGTGCACGCGCGCGATCACGAACATCACAAAAGGGGTGCCCACGTCGTTCGTGGACCGCGAGTCGGACGCCACCATCCGGCAGAAGCCGTGGTACGGCGTCGCCGGATGGACGAAGAACGATGCGGCGGTCATCCTGTACGACCGCTTCGACCTGTGGCAGGTCGCGGCCGACGGATCGGGGGGGACGCGCCTGACCGATGGCGCGGCCGAGCAGGTGCGCCATCGCTATGCGCGCCTCAATCCGGATGAGGAGTGGATTGATGCCGGGAAGCCCATCTACGTCAGTCTGTTCGGCACCTGGTCGAAGAAGTCCGGATACGGCCGCGTGAATCCGGGCGCGAAAAGCGCCGAACGGCTGGTGTGGCTCGACAAGCACGTCGATCGGCTCGCGAGGGCGAAGGACGCGGAGGTCTACGGCTACGTCGCGCAGTCGTTCGACGACTCGCCCGACATCTTCGTCGCGGATGGCGCGCTCGAGCATCAGAAACAGGCGACCTCCACCAATCCTTTCCAGCGGACGTTTGCGTGGGGGCACGAAGAGCTGGTGGAGTTCAAGTCGGATCGCGGCGATCGCCTGCAGGGATCGCTCTACTATCCCGCCAACTACGAGGCCGGGAAGAAATACCCGATGGTCGTCTACCTGTACGAGCGGCTGTCCGACGGCCTGCACCGCTACAGCGCGCCATCGGAGCGCGAGTACTACAACGCGTCGGTGTTCACGAGCAACGGCTATCTCTTCTTCCAGCCCGACATCGCGTTCCGTCCGCGCGAGCCCGGCCTCTCGGTCATGGAATGCGTCGTACCGGCGGTCAGGCGCGTCGTCGCACTGGGCGTCGCCGATCCCGCCCGCGTCGGCGTGGTCGGGCATTCCTGGGGGGGCTTCGACACCACGTTTCTGGCGACGCACGCCGACGTGTTTGCCGCCGCGGTTGCCGGCGCGCCGATCACCGATCTCGTCAGCAATTACGGCAACCACCACTGGAGCTCGGGGATCGCCGAGACCGATCACATCGAGACCGGGCAGCAGCGGATGGAGGTGCCGCTGTACGACGATCTGCAGGCGTACATCCGGAACTCCGCGGTGTTCAACGTGCAGAACATGAGGACGCCGCTGCTCATCGAGGTCGGCGACGCCGACGGCACGGTGTTCTGGCACCAGGGCATCGAGCTGTACAACATCGCTCGGCGCGCGAAGAAGGATGTCGTCCTGCTCGCCTACGGCGGGGAGGATCACGGGCTGCGCAAGAAGGCGAACCAGATCGATTACCAGCGGCGCATCCTTCAGTGGTTCGGTCACTATCTGAAGAACGAGCCCGCGCACCCGTGGATCGTCAACGGCGTCAGCGTCCTCGATCGCGAGCGGGAGCTGAAGCGCGCCAAGTCCGCGAAGGGCAGCTAGACCCGTCATGCGGAGTCCTGAGAGACGCGTGTTCTCACCGTCGCATGACGGCGGCGCGCGCGGCGCGCCCGCGAGCCGGGGCCCCCGACGCGCGTTCTTTGCGCGTTGGGCTGGGACGGAGCGGCGCGGGACTCTGGGGTCCCCGCGAGCGACCGAGGCGGGGTCCGGGCCGAAGCCCCGGTTTGAGTAATGGACGTCGTCGGGTTCGGTGGAAGCTCCGTCGATTACGTGCACGTGCTGCCCGCGGCGCCGGAAGTGCGCGGGCCGCGATCGAAGGTGCGCATCTCGTCGCACTTCGTCTCGTGCGGCGGGCAGGTCGCCACCGCGCTCGCGGCGTGCAGCGCGCTCGGGCTGCGAACGCGTTTCCTCGGGCCGATCGGCAGCGACGCCAACGGATCGCGCGTCCGCGACGAGCTCGCCCGGCGCGGCGTCGACGTCTCGCACGTCATCGTCCGCCAGGCCGACAATCAATTCGCCGTCATCCTCGTCGACGATCGCACCGGCGAGCGGATGGTGCTCTGGGATCGGGATCCGCGGATGGCGATGCGCGAGCTCGTGGTGAACGACTCGATGCTCGCCTCGGCGCGCGTCGTGCACGTGGACGACGTCGATGTGGTGGCGTCGATCGCGCTGGCGACCTTCGCGCGGGAGCGCGGCGCGATCGTCACGAGCGACATCGACGGCGCAACCGACCGGACGCTGGACCTGATCAGGAACGTGACGATTCCGATCCTGGCCGAAGAGGTGCCGCGCGCGATGACCGGGATCGCGGATCCGGAGGGGGCGCTGCGCGCCTTGCGGCGCCATCATCCGGGATTGCTGTGCGTGACGCTCGGGGCCGGAGGCGCGATGGCGCTCGATGGAGACCGCGTCGTTCACGCGCCTGCGTTCGCGGTCGATGCCGTCGACACGACCGGCGCCGGCGATGTCTTCCGCGCCGGACTGATCTACGGCATCCTTGTGGGCTTTCCCGTGGAGCGGATGCTTCGGTTCGCCAACGCCGCGGCGGCCGCGAGCTGCACCCGGCTCGGCGCCATCGCGAGCGTGCCGGAGCTCGCCGATGTCATGGATGTGCTCGGTGAAAGTCAGGGGTAGAGTCATGCATTCCGCGCTGTTCGGATTATTTCTCGCTCTCCTGCCCACCGGACAGCAATCGGCGCCCGTGCAGGTGCTGCGAATCGCGGCCGGGCCCGCCGGCTCGGATTCGAACGGCGCATTCGTCTTGTCCGAAGAGCGGTCGGTGTTCAGCCGCTCGACCGATCGGGAAGTCATCGTGTTCTTCCAGTGGGAAGACCTGCCCGGGCCGCACAAGCTCGTGGCGCAGTGGCGCAGCCCGGACGGCGGCGCGAGCGTCACCTCCGCGATCGACTACTCCGCCAGGGAGAAGCGCTTCGGCGCGTATTGGAAGTTACCGGTGACGCCGGCGATCGCACTCGGCACGTGGTCAATCGAAGTCACGATGGACGGACGGCCCGCGGGGCGATTCACATTCGAGATCACCGGCGCGCCTGTCGTCACGCCACTGGCGAAGCGTCCGTTGACGGAAGCCGAAGTCTATGAGCGGCTGAACGGCACGTTCGTCGTCTTGCGCCGGAGCTCCGCTGACGGCCGCGAGCTCGATCCAGCCGCGGCCTTCATGGTGACGCCCGGGACCGGGCAGATCTACACCGTGATACCCGCACTGGACTCGGCCGACACGGTGCGCGCGGTGATGGCCGACCGTACCATTCACGAGCTGACGCGCCTCGTCGCGTTCAATCGACCTCAGCAGTGGGCGATCCTCGAAGCGCCGCCAGCTCCCGGACAGGCGCTGCCGGTCCGGTCGGAGGCCGTCAAGATCGGCAGCCGCTGCTTCAGCATGGAGGGTACCGCCGATGGCGTGCGAGTGCTCGTCGGCGGCACCATCACCGGGCAGGCAGCGACCGTCGCGGGCCAGCCGGTCGTCGTGGCGACGTTCCCGAGCGCGTTCGGCATGCCGGGCGCGCCGGTCCTCGACGAATATGGAGAGCTCTTTGGAATGCTTGGCGCCGGGATGCCTGGCGATTCCCGGCCTGTCGAGCACATCGTCGCGGCGCGGGGCGATCTGAAAGGAGCCCCGGTCATTCCCTTCAGCCTGGTCAGCACGCAGCCAACCGCCGCTCCGGTCAGCCTGGCCGCACTCCGAGCGACGGGCAGTCTGATGCCGTCGGTCGTCGGCGGTGGCCAGGTCGCATCCGGAGGATTTACCAGGGCCGCCGTCAAACGAGGGGATACCGGGCCCACCGAGTTCGTGGAGGATTTCTCCGTCCGCGACAAGCTGATCGGCATCCTCCTCAACTGGGCCCCCGCGGAACGCTTGCGCGGCCAGGCTGTTCTGCTTGTCTTCGACGCGGACAACAAGCTCCTCGCTGCGAGTGCGCCGCGCAAGGTGGACTTCCGCAAGGGCGACTACGTGCGCTCGACCTGGCAGGTGCCCGCGCCCGCCGGTGCGGGCAGATACCGCATCGACGTTCTCATTGGCGCGAATACGTATTGGCGGGGGTTTCTTCGCATCAACCCCTGACAACCATATCGTCCGCCAGCCGAGACGGGGAATGACGGCTTCGGCGGCGAGCAGCACTGAGCTGAGGGGCGCTACGAGCAGCGTCCCGCTCGTCACGGGCAGCCTCAGGAACCGGTGACTCAGGTACCCGGCGATCGCGGCGACCGCAATCAGGATCGCGGCGGCGTCAAACGGATTCATCCGCACAGGCTCCGCTCATTGGGCTACCATCGACGACGGGGCGTCAATAGGGTGGCGCCCCCGGCATGCGACGACACGCGAACGCGAACGATCCGCTCTGGTACAAGGACGCCGTCATCTACGAGCTGCCGGTCAAGTCGTTCTGCGACGGCAACGGTGACGGCATCGGAGACTTCCGGGGCCTGATCGAGAAGCTGGACTACCTGGAGAACCTCGGCGTCACGTGTCTGTGGCTGCTGCCGTTCTTCCCCTCGCCGCTGAAGGACGACGGATACGATATCGCCGACTACACGAACGTGCATCCGAGCTATGGCACGCTCGAGGATTTCACGAAGTTCCTGCATGCCGCGCACGAGCGCGGGCTGCGCGTCGCCGTCGAGCTGGTCCTCAATCACACCTCCGACCAGCATCCGTGGTTCCAGCGGGCACGGTCCGCGGCTCCAGGGTCGCCGGAGCGAGACTATTACGTCTGGAGCGACACGGATCAGAAATACAAGGACGCGCGCGTCATCTTCCCGGACGGCGAAGAGTCGAACTGGACGTGGGACCCCGTCGCCGGAGCGCATTACTGGCACCGGTTCTTTCACCACCAGCCGGATCTCAACTACGACAACCCGGCGGTCGTGCGGGAGATGCTGCGGGTTCTGGACTTCTGGCTCGACCTCGGCGTCGACGGCTTCCGCCTGGACGCGGTGCCGTACCTCGTCGAGCGCGAGGGCACGAGCTGCGAGAACCTGTCCGAGACCCACGCGGTGATCGGCACCATCCGGGCGCACGTGGATGCAGCGGGACCGGGCCGTATGCTGCTGGCCGACGCCAACCAATTGCCGGCCGACGTCCGCGCGTACTTCGGCGAGGGCGACGAGTGCCACATGGCGTATCACTTCCCCGTCATGCCGCGGATGTTCATGGCCCTGCACCTCGAGGACCGCGATCCGGTCGTCGAGGTCATGGAGCGCACACCGTCGATTCCCGAGACGTGCCAGTGGGCGCTCTTCCTGCGGAACCACGACGAGCTGACGCTCGAAACGGTGACCGCCGACGAACGCGACTACATGTACCTGGCGTATAGCGCGGACCAGCAGGGGCGGCTCAACGCCGGCATCCGGCGGCGCCTCGCGCCGCTCGTCCGGAACAACCGGCGGCGGATCGAGCTGCTGAACGCGATCCTGTTTTCCCTGCCGGGCACCCCCGTCATCTATTACGGCGACGAGATCGGCATGGGCGACAACGTGTATCTCGGCGATCGCAACGGGGTGCGGACGCCGATGCACTGGAACGGCGACCGCAACGGGGGGTTTTCCCGGGCCGATCCTCCGCGCCTGTACAGCCCCGTCATCATGGACGCCGTCTATGGATACCAGGCGGTGAACGTCGAAGCCCAGGAGAGCGACGGCGCCTCGCTGCTGCACTGGATGCGCAACATGATCCGGCTGCGCGGACTGTTCAGGGTGTTCGGGCGCGGCTCGGTCGAGTTCCTGCGGCCGGCCAACCGCAAGGTGCTCGCGTACGTCCGCAGCCTGGAGGACGACGTCGTGCTGTGCGTCGCGAACCTGTCGCGGACGGCGCAGCCGGCCGAGCTCGATCTGACGTCGTTTGCCGGCGCGACGCCCGTCGAGATGCTCGGCTACACCGAATTTCCGCCGATCACCGCGGCGCCCTACTTTCTGACACTCGGGCCGTATGGATTCTACTGGTTCGAACTCCAGCGCTGAGCCGGCCCGCGCCGCGCGCGCGGATATCGTCGTCGGGCTGACCAGCTACAACGACGCGCGGACGATCGGCGCGGTGGTGCGCGCCGTCGAGGGCGGGCTGTCGCGATACTTCGAATCGAGCGCCGCGCGGATCGTCCTCGCGGACGCGCGATCAGCCGATGGCACTCGCGAAGCGGCGCGCGCCGCCTCATCCGGCGCGCTCATCGAGGTGGACTACCCGTCTCCCAAGGCATTTGCCGCGGTCTCCTATCACGGGTATCCCGGCCGCCCCGCGGCGCTGCGGGCGATTCTCGAGGCCGCGCAGCGCCTCGGCGCGAGAGGATGCGCGGTCCTCGACACCGCCCTCGTGAGTGTGACACCGGAGTGGATCGAACGCCTGATCGGACCGGTGCTGACCGGCGGATTCGACTACGTCTCGCCCTACTTCGCCCGTCGCGTCAACGAGGGGGCGATCACGAAAGGCATCGTGTACCCGATGTTCCGGGCGCTGTACGGCGCACGGCTGCGGCAGCCCGCGGCGGCGGAGTTCGGATGTTCCGCGCGGCTGGTCGCGCATCATCTCGACCAGGACTTCTGGGACCTCGAGCAGGCCGAGACCGGGATCGATCTCTGGCTGGCCGTGGCCGCCGCCTGCGGAGAGTTCCGCATCTGCGAGGCGTCGCTCGGCGCACGGGCGACGTCACGCGACACGCCGTCCGATCTCAGCACGACGCTGGCGCAGGTCGTGGGCGCCCTGTTCGCGGACGTCGAGCACCGTGTCGAGATCTGGCAGCGGACGCGGAAGTCGATTCCGGTCCCGGTCGCTGGCGCTGTTCCCGAGATCGCCCCGGCGCCGGTGAACGTGGAGGGATTGATCGAGGCGTTCCGGCTCGGGTACCGCGAGCTCCGCGATATCTGGACGTGGGTCCTGCCGCCGCGCACGATCATCGAGCTCGGCCGGCTCGTCGAGATGCCGCCCGACCGGCTGCGCTTCGACGATCGCTTGTGGGCGAACATCATCTATGACTTCGCGCTCGGCTACAGTCTCCGCGTGCTGCCGCAGGAACACCTGCTGCGCTCCCTGACGCCGCTCTACAGCGGCTGGCTCGCCTCGTTCGTCGGACAGGTGGACGGCGCGGGCCTGGGGGAGATCGAGCAGCGCGTCGAGGAGCTGTGCCTGGGATTCGAGGCGGAGAAGCGGTACCTGATCGCGCGCTGGCGATGGCCGGAGCGACTGCGATGAGCCGCGGCCGCGCGGCCGCCGGCGAAGGGACGAAGAGGAGCAGCTATGTGGGAACGAGTTGACCGGATCCTGCGGCAGGCGACGGGACATATCGCCGAACGCGTCGCGGAGTTTCTGCCGGGCGTGGTCGTGGCGCTGATCCTGGTGTTCCTGACATTTGTCGTGGCGGCCCTCGCGCGCCTGGCGGTCGCGCGTGCGCTTCGCGCCGTCGAGTTCGACCGGCGAGCGGGCCAGCTCGGGCTCATGGGCCCCCCCGCCTGGCCTTCATCCACCAGCGCGTCGCAGATGATGGCGCGCGCGGTGTATTGGACCCTCCTCATTCTCGGCCTGCTCGTCAGCCTGACGGCGTTGAACGCGACGATGCCGTCGCGGCTCGCGCTCTCGGTATTCGGGTACGTGCCGCACCTGCTCGCCGCGCTGCTGATCCTCACCGGCGGCGCGATCGCGGCGCAGTTTCTGGCCCGCTCCGTGCTGATCGGCGCGGTCAACATGCGGATGCAGTCGGCGCGGCTGCTCAGCCTTGCCGTGAAGTGGCTGGTGCTGCTCGTGACGATCGCCATGGTCCTGGATCATCTGGGCATCGGCCGCACCATCCTGTTCCTGGCCTTCGGCATCCTGTTCGGCGGCGTCGTACTGGCTGCCGCGCTCGCGCTCGGGCTCGGAGCAAAGGACGCGGTCGCCCGGGCGCTCGAACGCCAGGTGCGCGAGCCGCCGCCCGCCGAGGACAAGGTGGATCACGTCTGAAGGGGTTCAGCGAATCCGGCCGGCATCACCTACTTTCCGGTGTCCTCTGCGGCGGCGGACACCGCGCCGCTGTTCGTCCGTCCGGCGGCCCTTCACGATCTCGTCGACCCAGCACCCAACGAACACCAAGCGTATAATCGCCGCAATCCATGGCCATCCCCCGGAAGCCGGGCCCCTCAGTCCAGAGCCCGGCCGCCAGCGCCGACCTGCTGCAGATCCTCATGTTCCGCAAGGTGCTCACGCGCGAGCAGGCCGAGCGCGTGCGCCGATTCGCCCGCGCGAACTCGGTGGCGGTGGTCCCGGCCATGGTCGAGATGAAGCTCGCCTCCGAGGTCCAGGTGGCCGAAGCGCTGGCCGCGTTCACGGGCTTGCGCTTCGTGAAGATCAATCCGCTGGAGCTCGACCTCGACGTCGTCACCGGCGCGCTCTCCGCCGCGTTCGCGCGGCGACACGGCCTGGTCGCGATTGCCAAGACGTCCACGACGCTGACGGTGGCCGTGCACGATCCCCTGGGTCCCTTTCCCGCCGACGACCTCAAGAACGTGAGCGGCCTGGAGATCGAGCGCGTGGTCGCGACGCGGACGGACGTCGACGCCGTCACGAAGAACTTCTACGACCTCCGCACCAGCCTCAAGACGGCGGAGAAGCAGCTCGCCGCGCGCCGGCTGCCGTCGTTCGACCTGGGCAACCAGGAGTACCTCTCCGCACAAGCCGACGAGATGGACCCGGCGGCGGCGCCGGTGGTCAAGGCGCTCGATCACCTGCTGAACTACGCGTTCGAGCAGCGCGCCTCCGACATCCACTTCGAGCCCAAGCGCACCGCGACGCTCGTGCGCCTCCGCATCGACGGCATGCTGCACGACGTCCACGTGATCCCTCGCATCGTCTACCAGGCGATCATCTCGCGCATCAAGCTCCTGTCGGGGTGCAACCTCGCCGAGAAACGCCGCCCCCAGGACGGCCGGATCAAGCGCGAGCAGGGAGGACGGGAAATCGAGCTGCGCGTGTCCACGATGCCGACGGCGTTCGGGGAGAAGGCGGTGCTGCGCATCTTCGATCCCGACATCCTGCTGACGCGCATCGATCGGCTCGGTTTCTCCCCGGCGGACCTCGAGGTGTTCGAGCGGTTCCTCGGCCATACGCACGGGATCATCCTCGTCACCGGCCCGACCGGCAGCGGCAAGACCACGACGCTCTATTCGGTGCTGAAGCACCTGTCCAGGCCCGAAGTGAACATCGTCACGATCGAGGATCCGATCGAGATGGTGCACGAAGACCTGAACCAGGTGGCCGTTCGGCCCGCCATCGACCTGACGTTCGCCAACGCGCTGCGCACGGTGCTGCGGCAGGATCCCGACATCATCATGGTCGGCGAGATCCGCGACACCGAGACGGCCGAGAACGCCGTGCAGGCGGCCCTCACCGGCCATCTCGTGCTCTCGACGCTTCACACGAACGACGCGCCGTCGGCGATCACGCGGCTGCTCGACCTCGGTGTCCCGCACTTCCTCGTCCTGTCGACGGTGATCGGCATCGTGGCGCAGCGGCTCGTGCGCGTGAACTGCCCGCACTGCAGCGAGGCATACACGGCGACCGGGGAGGAGGCCGCGGCGCTCGGCATGGGGATGGACGTGCTGGCGAGCCATCCGCTGCGACGCGGCGCCGGCTGCCTGCACTGCCGCCAGACCGGGTACTCGGGGCGCGACGGCATCTTCCAGTTGATGCCGATCTCGGAGAAGATCCGCGCGCTCGTCGCGCGGCAGGCGCCGTCGCCGGACGTGCTGGAGGCTGCGCGCCGCGAGGGCATGCGGACGCTGCGGGATGCCGCGATCGAAAAGGTGCTCGGCGGCATCACCACCGTGTCGGAGCTGCTCAGGGTGACGGGAAAGTAGATCTGCTAGCATGCGGCATGCTGAAGTCCGTGACCGCATCCAACCTTCCTTCGCCGGTCGGGCCCTACTCGCCCGGCATCGCATTCGGAGAACTCGTTTTCGTATCGGGCCAGTCCGGCCGCGAGCCGGGCACCGGCCACGTGGCGCCTGACGTCGAGACCCAGACCGAACAGGCCCTGCGCAACGTCCAGGCGATTCTCGAAGCGGCCGGCTCCGATCTCGCCCACGTGATCCGCTGCGGCGTTTTCCTGATCGACATGGCGGAGTTCCCGAAGATGAACGCCGTGTACGCGCGGATGTTCGGCGGCCATCGCCCGGCGCGGACGACGGTGCAGGTGGCCGGCCTTCCGGGCCCTGGCCTGCGAGTGGAAATCGACGCCGTCGCGCAACACGGCCACACGGAAACACGGAAGGACACGGAAGGCACGGAAGAACACGGCCACACGGAAACACGGAAGGACACGGAAGGCACGGAAGAACACGGCAGCACGGAAGGCACGGAAGTACACGGAAAAGAGGGTCGCCGGCGAGCGATGATCCCGATTATCGAGGAAGCGGCGCTGCGAGAGGCGATGACGACGGCGCGGGCGGTTGACGTGATCCGGGACGCGTTCCGCGCCGATGGGGAGGGCCGGACACTCGTGCCCACGGTCATCAACCTCGAGATACCCGGCGCCCACGGGGAGTTTCACGTCAAAACGGCGCACATCACGGGCGTGCCGCACATCGCCGTCAAGATCGCCTCAGGGTTTTATGACAATCCGGCGCGCGGCCTGCCGAGCGGATCGGGGCTGATGGTCGTGCTCGATGCCTCCACGGGATTGCCCGCCGCGTTGCTTCTCGACAACGGGTTCCTGACGGATCTGCGGACCGGCGCCGCCGGCGCGGTCGCCGCCGGCGTGCTGGCCTGCCGCGCGATCGGCACGGTTGGCGTGATCGGATCCGGCGTCCAGGCGCGCGTCCAGGTGCAGTGCCTGCGCGTGGTCCGCGCGTTCACCCGCCTCGTCTGCTGGAGCCCGACGCGCCAGCACCTCGAGCGGTATTGCCGCGAGATGCGAGCGGACGGCTACGACGCCCAGCCCGCCAGCGGGCCCGAGGCGGTCTGCCGCGCCGCCGACGTGCTGATCACCGCCACGCCGGCGCGCGCGCCAATCGTGCGCGCCGAATGGCTGCACGAGGGCCTGCACGTGACCGCGGTCGGCTCCGACACGCCGGGCAAGCAGGAACTGGACGCGGCGTGCCTCGCCCGGGCGGACCTCGTCGCCGTCGATCGTCTCGCGCAGTGCGCCGCCTTCGGCGAGCTCCGCCACGCGCTCGAGGGCGCGCTGCTGACCAGGGAGAATGTCCGGGAACTCGGTTCGATCGTCGCGCATCGCGAGCCGGGCCGGACGCGCGACGACGAGATCACGATCGCCGATCTGACCGGCGTCGGATTTCAAGACACCGCGATAGCCAGCGAAGCTTACGCCGCGTGCGTGCGCGGGCAGCCCTGACGGGCTGCGCTACAGATCATCCGACGCGGGCGCGTGACACTGCGACCGCATTCGACGTTCGACGTTCGTCCTTGTTCAGCGTGTCGAGAGGTCCAGCGGTCGTGTCCCGCTGCACGCGCCGACGGCTTTCAACGCACGAAGACACGGCTGGACCGGCGGGGCAGGGCGCGTTGCGCACGGCTCGACGGTTCAGCCCGCTGTGCTACTGTCTTCGTGTCCTTGGTGTCCTTCGTGATCTTCCTGAAAGGCCGTGGCCCGTCTCAGCGTGGTTCCGGGAGAACCTCGGCAAGCAGAGACCGACGTTCTACCTTCTGCGTTTTCCGTTCCATACGCCAATGCCGCGATTCAGACTGCTGATCGAATACAACGGCGGGCGCTACAGCGGGTGGCAGATCCAGAAGAACGCCCGGACGGTGCAGGGAGAGATCGACCGCGCGGTCCGTACGGTCTCGAAGCGTCGCGAGTTCGAGCTGTACGGGTCGAGCCGCACCGACGCCGGGGTCCACGCGCTCGGCCAGGTGGCGCACCTGGAACTCTACACGGACCTGCCGCCCGAGTCGCTCCGCCGCAAGATCAACGACGAGCTGCCGGCCGACATCCACATCCGAAGGATCGACACGGCGCCGCATCGGTTCCACGCGCGGCACGACGCCCTCGCGCGCAGCTACCTGTATCAGATCTCACGGCGGCGGACGGCGTTCGCGAAGCCGTTCGTCTGGTGGATCCGCGAGGCGCTCGACGTGGATGCGATGCGCGAAGCAGCGGCCGGCTTCGTCGGGATGAAGGACTTCGAAGGGTACACCGCGGACGATTCGGAGGAGAAGTCCACGCTGGTGCTCGTCTCCGGCGTGGACGTCGCCGAAGCGGGCGCGCTGGTGCTCGTGCGCATCCAGGGCTCGCACTTCCTCTGGAAGATGGTGCGCCGGATGGTCGGCGTCCTCGCCGCCATCGGCCGCGGCGATCTTACGGCCGCCGACGCCGCCGCCTTCCTGCGCGAGGCGTCGCGGCGCCCGGCCGCGCTCGCCGCGCCGGCCGCCGGACTCTTCCTCGAGGCGGTGATGTACACAGGAGAAACCGGCCCTGGACCTCTCAGGCCGGTCTTTCGAGATTGAAATCTAACTCCAAATTCCAAATTCCAAATTCCAAAGGCACTCCAAAATCCAAATTCCAACGTGTAAATTCCAAATCTCAAACAAGTTTGGAGTTTGGGAGTGCCTTTGGAGTTTGGAGTGCCTTTGGAGTTTGGAATTTGGAGTTTGGAATTATCAGTCGACGCGCTTCTTCTTCTTCACCCCGAGCGCGTCGAGCTTCTTGATGGTGTCCTCGCCCGCGGTGCGGACCGCCACGCCTCTCCCGGTCGTCCCCTTGTCGATGTCGAGGATCTTCCCGTCCGGGCCGATGTAAAACGTGAACCGCTTCGCATACTGACTGGCAGGGTCGGCAGGGTTCACGACGCCGTAGGCCGCGGCGACCTTCTTCTCCGGATCGCTCAGGATCGGGAAGTCGGCCTGCTCTTTCTCGGCGAACTCCTTGTTCGTCTTTGGATCGTCGACGCTCGCCATGAAGTAGGCGATGTCGTATTCCTTCAGGGCCGACCCGCTCTCACGGAGCGAGTTGCACTGCAGCGTTCACCCACCGGTGAAGGCTTTCGGGAACCATGCCAGCACGACGACCTTCCCCTTGTAATCCGACAGCTTGTGACCCTTGCCATCGGATCCCGGCAGGGCGAAGTCCGGCGCCTGGTCGCCGGCCTTCAACTCGATCGGATCCTGGGAGGAGGCGCCCGCTGACAGGACGGCGGACAGGGCGATTGCGCCCAGTCCAGCGCCCGCGCACGCGGACAAAAGCTTCAGCATGAGCTGATCCTAGCATGGTGCCGGAAATCCGGCAGCATCCAATTCCCCGCCTGACCGGCCGCAACTGGACGCTGGAAGCTGGAAGCTGGAAGCTGGCACCTGGAAGCTGGCACCTGGAAGCTGGCACCTGGAAGCTGGCACCTGGAAGCTGGCACCTGGAAGCTGGCAATCAAATCACCGCACCGCTATCCCCAGCACGTCCGGCGACTCGAACGGCACGTACGCGGATCCGTCGAAGCCGCCCACGACCTCGACGCGCTGGAACCCGGCGCTGATGAACGCGTCGTGCAGCTCCGGCCAGGTCCACGCGCGCAGCCGCGTGCTTCGCGCCGTCACCACCCTCACGGGCGGATCCTCCACCGGCGCATAGCGCAGCGTCGTCGGAGTGAAGATCACGGTGTTGCCTTCCTGCGGCTCGATGAGGCGCAGGAACACCGTCTCGCCTCCCGAATCGTCCTTACGGAAGTTCAGCGGCAGGGACCGGATCCCGTGCGCGCGGATGCGCTCGTAGTTCAGCACCTGGAACACGAACGGCGCGCCGGGGATGAGCGCGGCCGCCAGCCCGCGCGCCAGTCGCGCCAGCGCCGCGTCGTCGAGATGCGGCAGCGTATTCCCGAGGCAGATCGCCGCCCCCGCCGGGACGTCCACGAGCGACGCGACATCGGCGATGTCTCCCTCGATGAAATGGAGGTTGGGCGGCAGCGGCTCGTCGCCGGCCCGCGCGAGCATCGCGGGTGACGCGTCGATGCCGACCACGTCGTAGCCGTGCGAGGCCAGGTGCCGGCTGTGCTCGCCGGTCCCGCAGCCCAGGTCGAGCACGCGCCTGGACGGCGCCGATTCCAGCCGGGCCGACAGAAACGGCCACTCGCGCTCGATCCGCTGCGGCCAGGCAATCAACCGGCGGTAATCGACCCGGGACCAGGGATCTTCGGGGTTCATTCAAATAGTATGCAGTACGGAAGCAGGCAGCGGGCAGCGGGCAGCGGATCCCGCTGACACGCTGTGTCAGCTCGACAGCTCGATTCACTGCCAGCTGCCAGCTGCCCGCTGCCTGCTACCCTGCCAGCTGCCCGCTGCCCGCTCCTGGGCCTACTATCTGCTATCATCCCCCCTTCCCGGCGGCGGTTGCGTGCCTTGCGCGCCGCGTGGACACGGAGGAGAGCCTTTCTCATGAATCCGATCACCGGCCTGCTCACCGCCCTCGGCGCCCTGACGGTGGTGTTTGTCGCGCTCTGGGCCCGGGCAGTCGCGGCGGCGCGCCGCGTCATGGGGGGGCAGCACACGCCCGCCACCGACGCGCGCTTCCCGACGCCGATTCAAATCGTGTTGGGCACCGTGACGAATTTCTTCGATGCACTGGGCATCGGCTCGTTCGCGACGACGACCGCGGCGTTCAAGTTCCTGAAAATGGTGCCGGATCGGATCATCCCCGGGACGTTGAACGCGGGGCACACGCTGCCGACGGTCACGCAGGCGTTCATCTTCATCGCCGTCATTCCGGCCGACGTCACGACACTCTTCTCGATGATCGCCGCGGCGGTGCTCGGCGCGTGGCTGGGCGCGGGCGTCATCGCGCGGTGGCCGAAGCGCAAGGTGCAGATCGGGATGGGCGCGGCGCTGCTCGCCGCGGCGGCCTTCTTCACGATGCGCAATCTCAGTTTGTTTCCGACCCCTGAGATCACGACGTCCCAGACCGTCCCCGCGAATACGACGGCGGTCGATCTCCCCGGCGACCTGGCCTCGCGCATGTTCACGCCAACCAAGGTCACCGAGCGTCCTGCCGGATCGAGCGGCGATTTCGTGGAAGTTGCAGGCAGCGGGTGGTCGTGGAGCGGGGGCCGGATTACGCTCCCGGCCTCAGGCGTCGCACGCGAACTGGCGATCGAGTGCGCGCCCGTCGGCGTCCGAGGTCTCAGGCTCGCGACCGCTGTGGCGGGCAACTTCCTCCTCGGCGCGCTGATGTCGCTCGGAATAGGCCTCTATGCGCCGTGCATGATCCTTGTCGGCCTGCTCGGGATGAGCGAGAAGACCGCGTTCCCGATCATGATGGGATCGTGCGCATTCCTGATGCCCGTCGGCAGCCTGAAGTTCATCAAGGAGAAGGCGTACAGCTTGCGCCCGGCGATTGGCTTGGCGCTCGGTGGCATCGTAGGGTCCTATGTGGCCGGCACGATCGTGAAGTCTCTCGAGCTGGACACGGTGAGGTGGCTCGTCATTGTCGTCGTCATCTACACGGCCGTGATGATGCTCCGGTCCGCGTTCTCCCACGAGAGCGACCCGGGGCCGGCGGAAACGGAAATCTAGGCACGCACGACACATGGGTCGCGCCCTCCTGGTCCTGCTGGCGGCGGCGTTCGCGGTCGGCGCTCCCGCGGTGAAGTGGGAGCCGCAGTCGAGCGGAGTCACCGCCCGGTTCCGCGGCGTGAGCGCCGTCTCCGATCGGATTGCCTGGGCGAGCGGGAGCCGTGGCACCGTCGTCCGCACCACCGACGGCGGCGCGACGTGGCAGGTCCGCCCGGTTGCCGGCGCCGAGAAGCTCGACTTCCGCGACGTGGACGCGATGAGCGACGCGGTCGCGTACGTGCTCTCCATCGGTTCCGGCGAAACCTCGCGCATCTACAAGACGGACGACGGCGGCGCTTCGTGGACGCTGCAGTTCGCGAACACCGATCCGAAGGTGTTCCTGGACGCGATGACGTTTGCCGACCCTCGGCACGGCTACGCGTTCAGCGACTCGGTGGATGGCAGGTTCGTCGTCCTGTCGACCGCGAACGGCGGGCGCTCGTGGAACCGCATTCCGGCCGAGCGGCTGCCGCCGGCCCTCGACGGCGAAGGGGCGTTCGCGGGAAGCGGGACGAACATCGCGACCGACGGCGGCGATCGGATCTGGATTGGCACGACGGCGTCGCGCGTGCTCCGGTCGCTCGACGGCGGCCGGACGTGGACGGCGGTCCAGACGCCGCTCGCGCACAACGCTTCCACCGGCATCTTCTCCGTCGCGTTCCGGGATGCCACGCACGGCGTCGTGGTCGGCGGCAATTACAGCAAGGAAGCCGAGGCGGTGGACAACGTCGCGTTCACGGCGGACGGCGGCGCGACCTGGACGCTCGTCCGGGAGCACGGGCTCTCCGGCTTTCGATCCGCGGTCGCGTACGTCCCCGGCATGAAGTCCACGCTCGTGGCCGTCGGGCCGTCCGGCGCCGACCTGTCGCAGGACGGCGGGCGCACGTGGACCGCCATCGAGTGCGCGGGGTTCCACGCCTTCAGCTTCGCGCCGCGCAGGGCGATTGGCTGGGGAGCGGGGGAAGGCGGCCGCCTCTCGCGTTTTCTCTACACCCCGTGACCGGCACCTCGCCCGCGCCGCTCATCTCGATCGTCGTCCCGGTGTTCAACGAACGGACGACGGTGACGTCGGTGATCGAGCGGCGGCTCGAGATCGATCTGCCCGCCCCGCGCGAGATCATCGCCGGTCGACGACGGCTCGACCGACGGTCGTCGCTGACCGACATGGAGACCTGCTACAAGATCAGGCGCGCCGCGGGGAGGAAGATCGGCTGGTGCGACGCGGTCAAGGCGGTCTCGGTGCTGATCACGTTACGGGTTCGCGGCAGGGACTGAAATGAAGAAGACTGCAGCGCCCTTGTCAGACCGCCAGCAATGCCGCTCAGACGCGTGCGGCGACTGGGCAACTCGCGCGTCGGGCGTGACCGCCGGCGCGGCTTCGGGACGGTTCATCGTGGTCCCCGTCCCGGATCGCAGGCAGGGACCGCCGCCACCAGGCGGTAATGGCGGAATGCCTCCACCGGCAGTCCGGTATACGGTGTCTGTGTGTAGCTCTCGATCACGGAGCGGATCTCGTCGTACAGATAGCCACCCGCACGCGCTTCGCTGTCCAGTTCGTCGCCCGCAGTGAGGATCTGGCGGTAGAGCCGCTGTGCACCGTCTCTGTCGCCCCGGAGGTCGTAGACGAATGCCAGGTTCAGCATGGCCTTGCGCCTGACCGAGCTCCACGGCGGGCGAATCCACTTGCCATTGACCGGAAATGGAAACCGCGCATCGCCTGCGTCGGCGACGACCCCGGCCAGGATCGACTCCGCCGCGCTGTAATCCCGGTTCTGCATCAGCCTTCGTGCGTTCAGAAAGCGCGTCGTCGGATCCGCCGGAGCGAGGGCTTCGAGCCGGCGCAGCAGGCCCGCGATCCGGTTCGTGGGGAATACCTGCGGCGCCCACATGCCATACCACTCGTCGAGCATTCCCGAGAGGATCCACGAGATGTGAAGCGAGTCCATCCTCGCTGGAAGAGCCCGATCGGCCGCGGTGAGGAACTCGGTGACGGGACGGCGGCGGATGGCTGCGTCGGTACGCAGCACGTCATCGAGCGCCATGGCGCGGCCCCACCACGCCACGACCGCCCAGCGCCGGAGTTGCGGGTGTGCGCCGACGAGCGACCTGACGGACTCGTTGAGCGATCGTCCCGCGGATGTGATCGCATCCTGCTGAGCGGAGGTCCGGGCCGCGGCGCGGTGCGCGAAACCGGACCGCAGCAGGTATCGCAGCGTCTGCGGCTCGGGGCTGAAGGAGAACTCGCGGGCGATGCGTGCGGTCGTTCGCTCCAGCACGCGTCGATAATCGCGTTCAACAGCCTCGCGCGTCGCATATTGCTCACTGAGCCGCCGGGCCGCGGCGAGCGACGCCTCGTAGTCGCCCGGCGACGGCCGATCGCGCGCGCCCCAGATCGGAATGTGATGAGATCTCGCGTACTGGATCGCGACGTGGTTCTCCGGAGCGGCCGTTTGATAGACGCAATCCGCCCGAAGCCAGTCGGTGTAGTCCTCCACGATGACCGCGTCGGGCGCCACGGCGTCGAGCACGGCCGCGAGGTGCGCGACGGTGTAATCCAGATCGAACTGATGATCGGTGCCGAGTGTCGGAACGATCACGACGTCGGGCGCCGCGCGGCGCGGGGGCGAGCCCGCCATCGGCCGGGCCGCCGCCCCGGCGATTGCCAGTACCGCCGCGACGACAGCGGCAAGCGACGGCCCTCTGGGTTTCATCACAGCCTCAGGAAGGCGGCCTCACGACGACCGGCAGGACGACGTGCGATGGGTGCGGCGCGGAGCGGTAGATACGATGCGTGGCCGGTCGGAAATCGGCCGGCTTCGCCTCGAAGATGTTCGGCACGAACGTCTGCGGGTTCCGGTCGATGATCGGGAACCAGGTGCTCTGGACCTGCACCATCACGCGGTGTCCCTTCAGAAACGTGTAGTTCTGCGTGTGCAGGCTGAACGGGTACTCGACCACTTCGTTCGGCGCGATGGGCTCGGGTTTCTCGAAGCTCCGGCGGTAGCGTCCCCGGAAGACCTCGTTCGACACCATCAACTGATAGCCGGCCAGATCCCAGTTCCGCGGGTACTGTTCGGGATAGACATCGATCAGCTTCACAACCCAGTCGGCATCGGTCCCGGTCGTGGCGGCGAACAGGTGCGCGACCACCTCCCCCGCGATAGTGACGTTCGTGTCAAGAGGCGGCGTGGTCCAGGTGAGGACGTCGGCGCGGCCGCCGACGAACCGCTGGTCCTCCACGAGCCACGTCGCCCATTTCGACCCGCCCGGAAAATAGGTCGGCTGGATGGGCCGGTGACGGTACGGCACCGGGAACGCCGGATCGGACACGTACTGGTCGAATGCCGCCGCGTCCGCGGGAGGCGTGAAGGACAGCGTGCGATCGGCTGAGAAGTACGCGCGCTGCTCCGTCGTGTTCGATCGCGGCGGCCACGCGTCCCAGCGCTGCCATCGGTTGGTGCCGGCCTCGAAGGTCAACGCTTCCGGCAGGTCGAGCGGCCCCTTGTCCTTGAGGAAATGGGCGAACCACGGCGCCTGGATCCGATCGCGGAAGTACTTGCCTGTGGAGCTGTCGAACGGAATGGGGCCGAGGCGATCGCCCGCGTCCCCTCCCCATCCGCCGTGCCTCCAGGGGCCGACCACCAGGAAATTGCGGCGCGAGGCGTCGTGCCGCTCGAGCGCGTCGTAGATGCGGATCGGTCCGTAGAAATCCTCCTGGTCCCACCAGCCGGCCACGCTGAGCGTCGGCACCTTCACGTCGCGTATATGCGGGATCATCGTCTGGCGTTTCCAGAAGTCGTCGTAGTCAGGATGCGCGACGAAATCGTTCCACGTGGGGATCTTCCCGTGCAGGTGCCGCGCGTTGACGTTGGCGAGCGAGCCGAGCGCGAGATACCAGTCGAAGGTGTCGTAGTGATCGAACGCGAACTGCTGCACGTCCTTGCCGCTCTCCATCATGGCGGCGTACTCGAACCCGTAGCTGAGGCGGAACGCGCCGTTGTGATGGAAGTCGTCGCCGAGCCACATGTCCGCGGGCGACGCCTGGGGCGAAATGGCCTTGAGCGCCGGGTGCGGCTCCAGCGCCCCCATGATCGTCGTCCAGCCGTCGTAGGAGATGCCGAGCATCCCGGCGCGGCCGTTGTTGCGCGGAACGTTCTTCAGCAGCCACTCGATCGTGTCGTACGTGTCCGTTCCCTCATCGAGCGCGGCCGTGTCGCCGGGCGCTCGCGCCGGCCGCTGCATGACGAACGTGCCCTCGGACCCGTACTTCCCGCGAATGTCCTGGAAGACGAAGATGTAGCCCTCGTCCGCCAGGGCCTGGAAGTAGGTGACGAAGTTGGACGCCGCGCCGTTGATGCCGTACGGCGTGCGCTTGATGACGAAAGGCAGCGGCGCCGCCTGGTCCTTCGGCGTGAAGATCTTCGCGTGCAGGCGCACGCCGTCGCGCATCGGGATCATCACGTCGCGGACGGCGAAGGCTCCCTGGTCCTGAAGGGAGGCCGGCGCAAACCCGATGACAAGCAGCGCGATCACGAGCGCGGCGCGCAGATGCCAGTCGCGGACCCTCACGTCTCCACCTCGCTTTCGGGCAATGCGGCCGCAATGAACCACTGCTTCGCGAATCTCAGCGCCCACCGCGTGCGTTCACAGTCTGTGCGTGCCGTCGAGTTTCGCGAGACTCCGGTCGAATGTGCCGAGCGGCAGATGACCGGCCTTGCGGGCGATGGCGAGCACGAGGCAGTCGGAGAACCCTAACGCTGGCCGCCCACGGAAGTGCTCCACGGCAGCCGCGATGGCATCGGGGTCCTGCACCGTCAGATGCTGGTGGTTGAGCAGCATCTCGACGGCGGTCGCAATTTCGGCCGGGCCGCGTTCGTAGACCGCCATCAGCACCCATGTCGCTTCGGCGAGCACGAGATGCGATACCCACGCTCCCCGTTCGACGAACTCCTCCGCCGCCGCGACCTGCTTCGGATCGTCCCGCGTAAGCAGACGAACCAGGACATTCGTGTCAACGGCCCGCACGGCGCCTCTTCACGTGCCGGCGCACACCTTCTTTCAGATCCTCGAGCGTCCTCGCCTTCGGGGGCGCCGCAAAGAGCGACCGGTGCACGTCTTCCGACGAGAAGCGGCCGGCCCGCCGCACCACGACCTGCTCACCCTCTTCGTCCCACTCCAGGACAGAGCCAGGACCGACCCCCAGCTTCCTCCGGACCTTCGCGGGTACAGAGACTTGCCCTTGGGCGGTGAGCTTCGAATGCGCGAGTGCCATGGCGCTATATTACCATGGTAATGAATATCGCAGCGGCGCTCGATCGGTCCGCTCCCGCCCACATCAGCTGCGGCGCGAAGCGCCGTCAGCTGCATGCCGGTGTCATGCGGCCCCGACCCGCGAATCTGAGCCGGTGTCTTTCGACGGGGCTTGGAGCTTCTTGTCGACCAAGTACAGCGGGAGGAGCCCGATCGCAAAGGCCGCAATATCGAGGCGATCGAACCGGCCTGCAAAGAGGCCGGATGGCCAGTAGATCTGCGCGATCTCCGTGGCACAGCTTCCGACGAAGAGTATCGTGGCGGCTCGTTCGGGAGTCGCGCCCAAAAACCGCCCGAGCCGATTCCGCTTCCCGGGCTCAGCCAGGCCGCGAAACACGATGTACAGCCAGGCCGGGCCCACCAAATCAGCCAGGTGATTGGTGGCGAAGCCGGCCGCGGTTTCGGTCATGTTGAGTACTGCAGCCCCTAAGGCTGCGTAAATAAAATAACGATAGCAAATCAAGGCCGCGGGGCACGGGGGCGGATGCTGTAATTCCATTCGCCGTGAAAGCGATCCGGCTGGAGATTGATGCGGCGCATGTCCTCCGTGGTCACACGTCGTCCGGTGGGATAGCGGCGGCGATCCAGCCGGCACGTGACCGTGAGGCCGGTCGCGGTCGTCGTCCTGGCAATGAGCTTGACGATGGTTTCATAGTCTCGGAGCGGTTCGCCGCGCCAATTGGACGAGATGAACGAAAAGAGCCGATGTTCGATCTTGTTCCACTTGCTCGTCCCGGGCGGGAAGTGACAGACCGACACCGGGACCCCGATCTCATCGGCGAAGATCTGCAACGCCAGTTTCCAGAGGCGGAGGCGCCACCCATTGCTCCCGCCGCCATCGGCCGTGATCACGATCCGCGCGGCGGCCGGATAGAGTCGGCGCCCTTCAGCCCGCCACCACCCGCGAATCGAGGCCACTGCAAACTCGCCCGTATCGTGGTCGGTGCCGATCGTCACAAACCCGGTGTTGCGGCCGATGTCGTACACTCCATAGGGATAGGCGCGGGGCACGTCGGGCGTCGGGAAGTCATGCGTCCGCACGCGCTCGGGCTGCTGGGCGCGCCGCCATTGTTGCCCGCGATTCTCGAAGTTCCCGATGAGTTCCTTCTTCTTCGTATCGACCGAGACGACCGGCCAGCCCTGGACCAAGCACCGTTTGACCACCGCATTGATGTGCCGAAACTGCGCGTCGCGGTCGGGATGATCCCGCCCCTCCTCGGTCTTCCGGTTGCTCTGGAGGCTATAGTCGAGCGCGTGCAGGAGTTGCGCGACCTTGGTATGGCTGATCGGATGGCGCCGATGACTCAGCTCCTGCGCGATCGTCCGCGTACTCTTGCACGTCCAGCGGAGCGGCGACATCGGATCGCCCCGCGTCTGGTCATCGAGGAGTCGATCGACGGCCGCCATCAGCCGCGGGTCGGCCTCGGTCAGCGGCATGCGGCCCGCCCCGGGGCGGCGAACCCGCCCGGGCTCGGGCGCCTCCCCCGCCTCGATCTCCTCGATCCCGCGCGCGATCGCGTTGCGCGACAAGCCGCAGGCCCGATGGACCAGACTCACGCCGCCGTAGCCGAACGCGAGCGCGTCGTTGGCGGCCACCACCCGTCGCATGCGTTCGTCCAGCAGCGGCCAGACCGCGCGGAACTTCGCGGTCAGTTCAGCCAAGCTCCCCACAGCGAGCAGCATAGCAACGTATCGGTGAAGTTGCTATCTTTATTTATTTACGCCGCTAAGTACGAAGTTAGCCCGATGGAGACGACAGTCGAGAAGAAGCAGTCCCAAGAAAGAATGGATTACTTAAGTAAGGCGCGGTGCCAAGGGCGTTCGCCCGGGCCCTAGTTATCGACTGTGGTCGGACGCCCTGCGCTGGCGAAGGCGCTGCTCTGGAGAAGCGACAATGTTTCATGATGGAATGAGACACCTAATTAGGGACGGCCAGAACGAACCCATCGACGTACGGCATTGTGCCTCCTAAAGACAGCCTACTTCTGGCCACCGGCCGAAGCGCCACAAACGCGCCTGAGGGCGGAGATTCCTTTCAGAGCGTCAACGAGGCTGCAACTGCCACAATCCTTGGAGGACGCCCCATTCGTACGACCGGCTCTTTGCCTCGGCGGCAACGATCGGCTGCGTAAACCAGCGGGCCCACCGCTCGTCTGGAGCGCCGTTCACGACATTCTGCACCGCAGGCCTGACGAACGCGTTTCAGCCGTGGCGTCCGTTCAGACACCCATCACGAAAACATATGATCAGCAGGCGTCGGAAACCACAGGTTCTGAATCACGACGCCAGCGATGAAGAGGACGACCACCGCGCAAAAAACCAACCCGACACGGCGCCACGGCCGCCCGGCCGCCAGGACCCATGCCGAAACCCCGCCCGCGATGGCCGACTCGACCGCCACAGACGCTGGCCAGACCAGCAAGGCGGTCGGCGGCATGCGGAAAACCGAGTAGGTCCCGAGCGCCGAGGCGACCCCCGAAACAACCCCTGCGACGACCCCAAACCGGAGACCCGAAGACACGCACAGACGCTCGCCGTACAGCCGGGCCAGTAGCCAGGTCAAGGCGCCGCAGTAGATCGCAAACGAAGCGTAGCCGAGTGGGATCAACCTCAGCATGTCGCGAGGTGGCAGCAAGTACGGCTCGGCGGCCCGCCACCAGCCCGCCAGAAACACGGCATGCATCAGGAAATCCAGCGCCAGGTAGCCCAACCACGCAGCCAGCGCAGCAGGCAGCAGCCTCGGTCGGAACACTCCGGGAACCCGGTCCTCGTTCACTGTGCCCTCTGCCTTTCCTGACGCCGTCCCCTGCCATCCGCCGTTACGTCTTCGGCTTCCCCTCGTTGTCGAGGATGACGATCGGCGCGACGCCGGTCGCCTTGAGCGGCCCCTCGATGGTCGCGCGGTCCCCCACGATCACGATCGACGCGTGGTCGAGGTCGATGTACTGCTTCGCCACGCGCACGACGTCCCCTTTCGTCACCACCGAGACCTGCTTCACGTACTCCTGGTAGAACGTGTCGGGCAGCCCCTGCACGATGAGCGACGTGATGGTGCCGCCCACCTGCGCGACTGACGCGAACTGTCCCGGCAGGCGCTGAATGAGCGCGTCCTTTGCCGTCTTCAGTTCCTCGTCGGTGACCGGACGGCTCCCCTGGATCCCGCGCAGCTCCTTCATGAATTCGTCCAGTGCGGCGTCGCTCTTTGCGGTGACGATGTCGCCGCCCGCGCGGAAAGGCCCGGGACCCTTGCCGTACGAGAAGCCGGAGTTCACGCCGTAGCTGTAGCCCTTCTCCTCGCGGATGTTCGCGTTCAGCCGCGACTGGAACTGACCGCCCAGGATCGTGTTCATCACCTGCAGCGCCGCGTAGTCCGGCGTCGAGCGCGGCGGGCCGGGGTTCCCGATGTTGAAGGTGGACTGCGCCGCGCCCGGCTTGTCGACCAGGTAGATCGTCAGCGGATGTGTCGCCGGGAGCGCCGGATACGTGAACGCGGGCTTGTCTCCACCCGCCGGCCAGGCGGCCAGCGCCTTCTCGACCGCGGCCTGGACGCCCGCCTGGGTCACGTCACCGACGACCGTAATCACCGCGCGGCCCGGCCGGAAGTACGCCTTGTGCCACGCGACGACGTCGTCGCGCGTGATCGCCTTGACCGAGGTCTCGTCCGGCTCCTGCCCCATGGGATGGGACGCGCCGTACAGCACGCGGGCGAACACGCGGCGGCCGATCACGCCCGGTTGCGCATTCGCCTGCGTCAGCGCGACGAGCCGCTGGGCCCGCAGCCGCTCGAGCGACTCGGCGGGAAACGTCGAGTTGACGAGCATGTCCGCGAGGATGTCGAGCGTGGGCGCCAACGTCGCCGTCGTCGAGACGAAGCCGATCGATCCGCTCTCGTCGCCGATCCCGACGCTGACGCTCGTGCCGAGGAGCTGGAGCGCCTGCGCGAGCTGGTCGCCGTTGCGCGTCGTCGTGCCTTCGCTCAGCATGGCGGCCGTGAGGCCGGCGACGCCGCGCCGGTCGGCGCGCTCGAACTGGTTCGCGCCGCCAACGAGCGTGATCGAGAACGACACAAGCGGCAGGTTGTGCCGCTCGGACACGACCAGCAGCGCGCCATTCGACAGCGTCGTCTTCGTCCACGTCGGCACGTGAAGCGCCGGCGGCTTGCCTGCGGGCGGCACCTTCGTTCGATCGAGTGTCTGCGCCAGGGCGGCTGATGAGCACGCGAGGAAGGCGGCCAGGGCGGCGGCGATCGTCTTGTTGTTGCGCATCACTGCACCCCTCCGACTTTCTGGCTCTCGCCCGGTTTCGAGGCTTGATCCGTCTTTCCGAGCGGCACGACGCTCAGCACGATCCGCCCTTTCGTCAGGTACTTGTTCGCGACGCGCTTCACGTCGGCGGCGGTCACCGCGCGGGACTTCGCGTACTCCGTCTTGAAATACCCCGGATCGCCGTGATATCCGGCGCCGTCGGCCAGGCGGTTCGCCTTGCCGAGGTTCGATTCGAGCCCGCGCACGAACCCCAGCTCTTCGCCCGCGGTCGCGCCGGCGATTTCATCTGCCGTCGGACCTTCCTGTTTCAACCGGTCGATAATCGCATCGGCCGCGGCCTCGAGCTCGGTCAAGGTGTGTCCCGGCCGCGGGTTGATCATGAGGTCGAACTCGCCGACGTCCTCATTGGAGCCCTGCCGGGCCGACACGCCGGCCGCAGCCTGCTGCTCGAAGACGAGCGCCTTGGTCAGCCGCGCCGTCCGCGGCCCGGTCAGGATCGCCCCGAGGACATCGAGCGCGTAGGCGTCGTCCGACGTCACCCCGACGGTCGGCCACTCCACATACAACCTCGGCAGCGGCACGCGATCTTCGTACACGAGCCGCTTTTCCGCGGCGAGCGTAACAGGCGCGACCGCCGGCCTCGTAATCGGCTGGCCGCGCGGGATGTCGCCGAAGTACTTCGCCACCCACCCCTTCACGTGTGCCGGATCGATGTCGCCGACGACCGCCAGGAACGAGTTGTTCGGGGCGTAATACAGCCGGAAGAAGTTCTTCACGTCCTCCTCGGACGCCGCGGACAGATCCGTCATGCTGCCGATGACCGGCCACGAGTACGGATGCGTCTTCGGGTACATCGTGGATGCCAGGATCTCGCCGACGCGCCCGTACGGCTGGTTGTCCACCCCCTGGCGCCGCTCGTTCTTGACGATGTCGCGCTGCGCGTTGAGCTTGGCGATGTCGAGCGAATCGAGGAGGAAGCCCATGCGGTCCGATTCGAGCCACAGCGCCGACTCGAGATAGTTCGAGGGGACGGTCTCGAAGTAGCTGGTGCGATCGTTGTTGGTCGTGCCGTTGTTCGACCCGCCGACGCCTTCCGTCAGCTTGTCGTGAAGGCCGTATGGCACGTGGCCCGATCCGGTGAACATCACGTGCTCGAAGAGATGCGCGAACCCGGTCCGCCCGGGGAGCTCGTTCTTCGAGCCGACGTGGTACCACATCAGGACCGCCGCGGTCGGCGTGGACTTGTCAACCGACAGAATGACGGTCAGCCCGTTCGGCAGCGTGTGCTTCTCAAACGGAATGTTGATGGCGCTCGACGAGGCCGCCGTCGGCTTCGCCTGGCGCGGCGCCGCCCCGATTGAGGCGGCCAGGACGCAGATCACAATCAGCGTGAGGCGGAATATGCGTGGCACGGCTGGTCCTTTCAAGTGATAGCGGGAAAGATATCACTTACAGGACGCGATCGGCCGTGGCGGTCGCGCAGGTTTCACAACTTCGTCAGAGTTCCCTCATTACAGGACGTGGCCGCGCGGGATACCGTGCCGCCATGACATTCCTGCCATGGCTCTTCGTCCTCGCATCATTCGACCAGACCGGCGCCGCGGTGGCACAGGGGACGCCGCCGGAACAGACTGAACCCGGCGCGCCGCGCGGCATCCTCGATGGCCTGCATCAACTGCGTGGCAAGGCCGGTGCGGCGCCGGCTGCGATGCACCAGCAGCTTCACAATCTCCGCCCGATGCGGCTGGTTCGACGCCCACGCCGGATGAAGCTGGACCGTGCCAGCGATCCTTCCGGCGTCGCGAGCCACGAGGAAGATGGCGCGGGAATCGGCTGCGGACATCACGCCGCGCCACCACTCGTCCGCGCGCTCGATGGTCAGGGGCGCGAGAAAGCTGACGGCCGCCCCGGAGTCCACGGCGTCCACCAGGAGCTGGGCGAGCGCCCGGCGATCGGAGTCGCTTGCTGGCAGAATCAATCGCTCGATCATGCCTTCGCGTCAGTCCCATCGCCACGTCGGGATAGAACCGCGACAGGTCGGGCCCTGCCTCACTTGCTACCCGGACCGGGCTTCGGACTGGAGCGCTTCCGCATGACGACGAGTGCGATCACCATGAAGACGAGGGCGAAGATGACACCGAGCTGCCAGTTCAGGCTCATGCAGACCTCGCTTTCCTTGCCGCGCGGCGAACAGCGCGCGAATGGAGAGTGCCGAAAGGAGCGGGTGCAGTCTAACGCCGCAACGACGCAGATTTCAATGAGGCGGGCGGGGAAGCCGGCGGCTCATCCGAGGCGGACCGGCAGCGCGGGTGGCACCCTGCCGAAGGCGCGCACGGCGCTGCCGATGGCCGGCGCGACGCAGACGATCGGCGTCTCGCCGGCGCCCGCGGACGCCAGGTCCTTGCGATCGAGCAGCACGACCTCAATCGGGGGCACGTCCTTGAACCGCGGCACGCGGTACTGTTCCATCGTCCCATTCAGCAGGTGGCCGTCGCGGAACTCGACCGCCTCGAACAGCGCGCCGCCGAGACCCTGGACGACCGAGCCTTCGACCTGGTTGTGCAGGCCGTCGGGATTGACGATCGCGCCGCACTCGAAGACGACGACAATGCGCTCGACCTTGAAACCGCCCGGTGCTTTCGACACCTCCGCGGCAGTGGCGACGTAGCCGCCTTTTTCCGTGCCGCACGCGATGCCGATCGCGCGGCCCGCGACCGACGGCGTCGGCCATCCGGATCGCTTCGCCGCTTCCTGGAGCACCGCACGCAGGCGATCGTCCTTGAGATGGTCCATCCGGAACGTGACCGCGTCCCGTCCGAGCGCGCGCGCGATCTCGTCCATGTGCATCTCGCGGACGTAGTGGTTCGCGGTCGCGGCGAGGCCGCGATAGGAGCCCTGCCGCAGCGGCGAGTCGGACGGATGAAAGACGACGCGCTGATTCGCGATGTCGTACGGCGACCGGATGCCCGCGTTGCCGGAATTCCAGTTGTGGTACTCCCATGCGGTGATCCGGCCGGCCGCGTCGACCGCGGCCTTGATGTCGATCACGCCGGCGGGACGGAAGTACGCCCACATGAACTCCTCGGCGCGCGTCCAGACGAGTTTCACGGGTTTCCCCGCGGCCTTCGCGAGCCGCGCCGCCTCGATCGCGCACTCACCCGTGTGCTTGCCGCCATAGCCGGAGCCCATGTCGGGCATGATGACGCGCACGCGATCTTCCGGGACGTGGAAGGCTTCCGCCAGCTCGGTCCGCACACCGAAAGGACGCTGGGTGCCGGTCCAGACCGTCAGCTTTCCGTCGCTCCACTCCGCGACGGCTGCGCGCGGCTCCAGCGGGACGTGGGCGATGTAGGGAATCTTGTAGCTCGCCTCGAACGTTCGTGCGCCGGCCGCGAATGCCTGCTCGGCGTTGCCGGCGACGAACGGCTGCACGCGTCCGCCCGACGTCGGCTGCTTGAGCCGGTCGTAGACCGTCTCGGACGAGGACTGATTCACGGCGGCGGTCCACTGCGCCTGCATCGCCGCGGCGGCGCGGCGCGCCGCGCGCTCGGTCGGCGCGACAACGCCGATGAAGTCGCCGTCGCGGACGACGGTCACGCCGGCCATCGCGCGGGCGCGGCTGTCGTCAACCGAGACCAGCGTCGCAGCGTAGCTGTCAGGACGAATGACGCGGCCGTGCAGCAGACCGGGACGCACGATGTCCGGAGAGTACTGGTTCGCTCCGGTGACGAACGACCGCCCGTTGACCTTCTTTTCCGGCCTGCCCCGGACCGTCCACTTGTCCGCCGGGGTGACCGCGGGCTCGGACGCGACGGCGCCGGTCAGCTTCTGCCCCTTCGTCAGCTCGCCGTACGACATCGACCGGCCGTCGGCGGACGCGATCCGCCCCGCTTTTGCGGTGAGCGTCGCGCGATCGACCTGCAGCCGCGCGGCGGCCTGATCGATCAGCATGTCCCGCGCGGTCGCGGCGGCACGCGACAGCTGCCTTCCCATGCGCGGCGTGCTCTGCGATCCAAACGTGCCCGCGTCGTACGGGACCACGTCCGTGTCGCCCATCACCATCGTCACCGACGCCAGCGGCACGCGCAGTTCGTCGGCGACCGCCTGCGCGAGCGACGTGCGGATGTTCTGGCCGATCTCGACCTTGCCGGTGCAGACGGTGATCTTGCCCTGCTCGTCGATGTGCAGCCACGCGGCGAGGTCGGCCGCTTCGCCGCGCGCCTGCGCGCCGCGGCCGGATTCCTGCGCAGCAAGCCGTGGCAGCGCGGCCACGATGACGAGGCCCGCGCCGAACGCGCGCATGAAGTCGCGGCGCTCGAGCTCGAAGAGGTAGTGCCTCGGCTCAGACAGCTCGTAGTGTTCGACCTCGATATCAGGTTGAAGGTCGAGTCGTGGCTCGTGGCTCGTGGCTCGTGGCTCGTGAATTCCCATGACGGGAGGCATGCGGTCGCTCATCGCCGTCCTCCCGCGCTCGGCATGGACTTCATGCGCTCGGCCGCCAGGCGCACCGCGCGCACGATCCGGGGATAGGTGCCGCAGCGGCAGACGTTGCGGTCCATCAGCCGCGCGATGTCTTCGTCCGAGGGTTTCGCGTTCGTCTTGAGCAGCCCGATCGTCGCCATCACCATGCCCGGCGTGCAGTACCCGCACTGGAACGCCTCGGTTTCGAGAAACGCCTGCTGCACCGGGTGCAGACGGTTCGCGTCGCCGATGGCTTCAATCGTGGTAATCGCTTTGCCGGCCACGGCGCCGAGCCGCGTCACGCACGAACGGGTCGCCTGGCCGTCGATGAGGACCGTGCACGCGCCGCAGTGCCCCTCGCCGCAGCCGTACTTGCTGCCGGTCAGGCCGAGCTCGTAACGAAGGACGGAGAGCAGGCTGTCACCCGGCTCACCGTCGAGCTGATGGGCTTGTCCGTTCACGAGAAGGGTGTATTGCGACATGTCGAACCGCATTCTACACCGCGGAGCGCGACCCCACGGACGGACACGGAATAGTCAACCACGGAAAAACACGGATGAGCTTTGCCTATTCGGAGCATGACGTGAACCCCGCGAAGAGAAGTGCGGATGCACCGACTCCGACTCCACTGCGCCGCCACGCGGCCCAGGTCGCGAGAATTGCCAAGACCGAGCAGGCGCTCCTTCAGAGAGCGTTGCGTAGGCCGCCACGCCCAGAAAGATCAATCCGCCGGTTGCTGCGACGCGGAACTCGCTGGGCCAGCTGCCTCGCCACCACTGCGCCAACACGTGAGCCATGGCGATGAATCCGGCGGTCAGCACCACCGGCGGGGTGAGCCACAGCGTTGCGCCAGGCTGGCGACGGAAGACATCGTGCAGAATCGCCAGCGAGGCAAAGATCGCAACCGCCTGCCAGGCTCTACGCAGCGTGAGCCGCCAGCCCGGGCCCAACACCGATTCGATGAACAGACCGGCCGGGATGACAATCGCGTAGTTGATGAACGCGTCGAGATAGCGCCAATAGACTTCCGGAATGAGCGGCTGAACGAACTCCGATTGTCCGGCAAGGCGCACGCCGTAAAGACATCCGAACAGGCCAAACCAAAGGGCCGTTCGATCGCCGGACGGCCTGCGAACGACCGCAAAGGCGACTGCGATCGCGCTCATCGCGATGATCAACGACGCGATGATGGCTTCAGATAACTCGGTTGAGACCATGGACGGTCACCGTTCCGCTGGCTGGCGCAATCAGGCGAACTGCGCGTCGTCGGCCGCGAGCACGCCGGTCGGCGTGACATGCTTCGGCGCGGCAGCGAGCGTGGCGGCGCGATATCGCCAGACAATGACGACCGCCCACACCATGACCAGGGTGCTCGTGACGGCCGCCACAAAACCACCAGCATTCGGAGACGCGGACACGAAGTTGAACGACGCATGCCAGAGGACCACGGCGAGTACGCTGCCGTGACTGCTGTTGTACAACCACGTCAACACGATTGTGCCCGCGAGAATACCGAGAAAGAAGCCGGGCAAGACCCACAGACCGAGTGCAACGTAGCTGGGGACGTAAAAGAACGCGGGAAGATGCCAGCCGGCCCACGCGATGCTCAACAAGAAGCTACTGGTCAACGCGGAGTGCTTCCGTTGCAGGCGCGGGAGCGCAAAGCCGCGCCGCCGAGTTCCTCGCCCCACCCGTTGGCGATCAACCACAGCGCCCACGCCCAGAGTCCGAGATCGGGAAGGAAGTTCACCTGCCCGAGCTCCGTCCATGTCGGTGCTGACCGGCCGGCGGCGCGAGCAGCGAGCTGGGCCAATGCGAAGAACAGGAGGGGCGATAGAAAGCCGACGAGCGGCCACCAGAAGAAATGCCACAAGCGGCTCGGTTGATCGGCGTGGATGTCGCCCGGCCGGGCTCGGCGAAGAAGTCGAGTAATCACCAGCGCGGCAATCGCCGGCCCCAAACCTGAAAGGTAGTGCAGTGCGAATGGCACGCGCACGGTCAGAACACCCTGCGCCTGCAAAGCGAGAGGAACCGCGATGCTCCAGGAGCACGCGTACGCTAACACGTAATACGCCGCTACCGGATGTCGCTTTACCATAGGCTCAACCTGGCCTCCGGCCGCTGGTTTCGATCCTACGTCCGACAATGCTTGACGACGCCGAACGCGCCAAATGAGCCGCGCGCCGCGGTGACATGATCGCACAGACCATTGGGCGCGACGGCTCCATTTGGTTGTTGGGCGGCATGTCCGACACCAAGCTCAGCGACTGACAGTGCTTTCACGAACGAAGTCCAACGTGCGCAGAAGCAGCTCTCGCGAACGCGGCGTATCGTCAAAGACATCGAAGCCGTGTCGGCCACTGGCGTAGGCGTGCAGTTCGAGGTCTGCCCCACGTTGCATGGCCGCTTGCGTGAAGCGATCGAGGCCCTCGTTGAGCTTCGCGTCGTCTCGCCCCGCGCGCACAATTAGTGTCGCTGGCAGGCTCAGATTTCCACCGATCAGTAGATCCGTGAGGCCTGGTGCCGTTACTCCTGGGGGTGTCTTGGGCGACACGAGGCTGTGAAATACAGCCGGATCCAGTAGGGTGTAGTACAGGACCAGACACCGCACGCGTTGACCAAATTCACGGAATGCTGGCGCGATGACCACTCCGCCAGCCGAGATTGCCCATATGCAGAGGCACTTCGCGTCGATGCCTAGTGTCCCGTCCCAGTGGTTCGCGACACAATTCCCGGGCGGGGCATCCCGCCTCGCGGCGTTGCTCCTCGCTCACATACGGCCTGTATGCTCGCTCGTCGCGCCTTGCGATCCGGGCGCCGCGCCCGGGACTTATGCCACGATCCACTGGGACGGGACACTAGCTGCGCGGCGTGGTCGACCACAAAACTGACCGCGTCTCGCACGTCGTGCGCTGCCATGTCAATGGCGTCCGCGCTCGTCAGGCGGTGAGAGAACGTCACAGCCGCGATACCGCGGGACGAGACCAACCTCCCGAGGGAAGTGTACTGAGCGATTCGGCGAGGTTCGACTGGAAGGTCGGCCGGGATCGGGCCCCCGTGCACAAGCACGACCGCCGGCAGGAGTTCAGACCGCGCATGCTTGGGCCTGTACACATCCATTCGCAGAACCGTGCCTGGGACCTTCTTGTACTCGAGTGCCTCCTGTACATCGACGGCGGTCGTATCGGGCGCAAGGACGGCCGGCTGCTGCCACCAGCGCGTCTGGCTGGCAGCCAACGTGGCTAGCAGCAGAAGGATGGCTGAACTCACGCCTGAACCCATATCGCCCTCCAGTGATTGCCCGCTGTCCGCCCAACGTTCGCGATGAGCCGCGGCGCACACCGTCAGGTTCCGCCGTCGGCTCCCATCGCGCTGTTATGCCGCTGCCGCTGTCAGGGCAGAGGCTCGATGCGGCCGAGCGGCTCGAATCGTCTCGCCTGGCCCCAAACCGAGCGAAGCTCCGCCCGATGCAGCGTTGCCCACTCAGCGACAAGGCCCATCGCTCGCGGCGGCAATTCGCCGGAGAGCAGCGCGAGGCTTTCGATGGCGATGCGCGCCTCGTACTCGGCATATTCGGCGTGAAAATGTGGCGGCGCGTGATCCGCGAAGTACATCTTGATCACGATGCCGTAGAAACGGGAGATTTCAGGCATCAGCGGGGATGGACTTCAGCGTCGGAAACAGATCCTCCGGCGCCTTCCCTGTCAGACGCAAGTACAGCGCGTCAGGGCAGAGATCGATCTCGGATCCCCACTCGACGGCACCGTGCGAACCCAGCCGGACCGCGGCGAAAACATCTGAGTCGTCCCATGCCTGGAAGACGCCTCGGCCTACCAGATCTGACAGATCGACTTCGCCCTCGACCCCATCGTCGTACCGGAGCCAGATTCGGAAATCTGCCAAAGGCTTCACGGCAATCGGTTTCGGCATGGTCTTCATCCCGGCGTCACCAACCAGAATACCGCCATTCGTCTCGGCTGGACACTGGTGGGGCCACTGTCGCCGGACTCCGCCATCCGGCCGAATTCGGACCTCGAGGTCGTGGGTCCCGAGCCACTCGCGCCGAGTCGAGAAGAAGCCACCGCCCTGCCCGCGGCCGGCCTGGTGGCGAGAGACGGAGATTCCAGAGGTTCGCCCCGACTTTCACCCGTTTGTTCCGGAATCTCATAGTAGAGCGGCATAACGCTCGCGAATGAGCCGCGCGCCGTCCCCGTTTGCCGGCGCGGCGGCTCCATTCGCCTGTTAGCGGCCCACGCGATCTGATCACGATTCGTCACGCGAGAAACTGGGTGCTCAGTCGCGCGTATCATCACGAGACCTCCAGGAGCCGAGGCCGAGCCGCCACTGGTGCTGTGAGCCCGTGTGTTAGCGTGGCCCGGGGATTCGCGGCATCGTCACTGGTGACACGCCCTCACCGGCGTGATCCCGTTTAGGAGATTGCCCCTCATCCGCATCCCTGCTCCTGGAGGCGTCCCGCAACGTGTAGAGGAGCCTCCGATGAAACGCCAACGCCGTCGTCACGCACCCAAGCCCCGCGTCTCGCCTTCCGTCCTCGACCACATCAATCCGCATGCCGCCGCCTCGCGTTCCGCGCGGGCCAAGCCAAGGCCGTCACGGCCACTGCGCGCCAACTCGCGATTCTGGTGTACCGCACCCTGAAGGACGGACTCGTTTATCGCGACCCGGGTGCCGACGCGTACGACGCGCAGCACCGGACGCACGTCCTCCGCCGCCTTCGCCAACGTGCTGAGAATCTAGGCTTTGCGCTCCTCGATCTCACGACCGGTGAAGTGGCCGACGGGACAACAGTTTCTTAGGAGCCTGCGTAATTGACCTCACGTCACATGTGGAAGGCCCCGGCAAGGTATTGATCTTCAGAGTTGCCATTCCCGAAGCCATGCTCGATTCCTTTTGAATCCGACAGCCTGCGCTGGAAGATCAGTACGCTGCCACGACGAACAGCGAGCTTATCCTTTCCATCGCCGGTCCAGTCGCCCACCAGGTACTGGTCTTCGGAGTTACCGTTGCCGTAACCAACGGCAGTGCCGGCTGCGTCGGTGATGTTCCTCTGATAGATGATCTGATTGTCTCGCCGCACGGCCAGTTTGTCCTTCCCGTCGCCGGTCCAGTCCCCCACGAGGTACTGGTCCTCGGAGTTGCCGTTGCCGTAACCAACGGCAGTGCCGGCTGCGTCGGTGATGTTCCTCTGATAGATGATCTGGTTGCCTCGCCGCACGGCCAGCTTGTCCTTCCCGTCGCCGGTCCAGTCCCCCACGAGGTACTGATCCTCGGAGCTGCCGTTGCCGTAGCCAACAACTTGGCCCGCGAAATCACTCATGCGCTGTTGAAAGATAATCTGATTGCCACGCCTGACGGCGAATCTGTCGTGGCCCACCGGATAGACGGACCTGGCGAACTCCATATCGGCGGTATCGATGTCTGAACCACCGGGGACGGCGATACCGTCTCTCATGATTTCGGCCGGCAACCAGTAGCACATGATCGACGTAGGGTCCGCATGCGCAGTGGAGATCAGCGCGGATTCATCGAGAGCAGTAAGGACGTTTCTAATCGTCTTGTCAGCTGGCCAACCGTACATTTGCCGATAGAAGTCGATTGCTTTATCACGGTCTATCCGGTCGACGATCTCTTGCCGGAGATGTTCATGTGGGAATCCCAGAGTGTGACCAGTCTCGTGTCGAACTACACGGATGTATTCGCTTTCCGCAGTGTTCATAGTAAAACCATCGAGATTGAGTGTCGGGCGGTCTGCCGCAATCTGAAGGATGTCGGTACCTAGGTACGACCAGTATCCACCGTCTTGCCCACCCTGCCGGGCGACCCGCACCTGGGCAGTACCAGCCGTTTCCACGAAGGTAACGTCGGCACAGACCTGCCAGGCGTTCATGTGAGCGAGAATCCTCGACCTCAGGTCCTGAGGAGGATTGTCTAAGAAGGTCACTGTAAGGCGAACGCTCCCGCCCCAAAACTTGCCGACGAGTATTGCGAGCTGTTCTTTGGGGATCTCCGCCTCAGCGGACATGCGCTGGAGCGCGCGGATCACCCGGCCGTTGCGCTCGTCCAGCTGAAGTGCCCTCTCGCTCGCCGGAACCTGCAGCTCCAGTGGCAGTTGCTTTACGGTGCAGACAGTAACTGCGCTCATGATTGAACCTCCTAGCAATCGTGAATATGGTTCTCGCAGTCCAACGCCTCGGCATCACCCGCGGCGCGAAACACGCCATCGGCGCCGTCGGGTGCATGCCGTGTTGGGCCGCTCGATCAAGTCAATGCAGATGTCATCGCAATCGCGAGAGCGTATCTTCAAGACGCTTTAACAACGCGGCATCTGACTCCGCGCCGGCATTCTTGAGTAGTCGAGCCACGTAACAGTTCACGTCCCTCTTGTACTTTCTGACGGAATTCGGTACCCTGCGGTCGATGAAACCGCAGCGGAGGCGGCGCCGATCGACCGGCCCTGGTCGTTCGGACAATGCGCAGGCACGAGAGCTTGAGCGTCTGCGACAGGAGAATGAGCGCCTCCGCCAACAGGTGGACGAGCAAGCCAAACAGATCGACGATTTGAAACGCCAGCTCGCGCTGCGGCAGCAGAACTCGACGACGACGTCGAAGCCCCCGTCATCCGATGGCCTTGCGGGCCGACAGCGGCTTCGCGGTCGCCGCACGAAGAGTCGGCGCAGGCCCGGCGGTCAGCCGGGGCATCCGGGGCACCATCGAGCGCTCGTGCCCGCCGAGCGCGTGAATGTGATCGTCGACCTCGTGCCCGACGCGTGTCGTCAGTGCGCGCACCGGTTGCACGCGCGTGACGACGTCGGCGACCCGCGGCGCCATCAAGTCACGGAGTTGCCGCCGATCGAGGCGTACGTCACGGAATATCGGTGTCATCGGCGGCAGTGTCCCGCGTGTGGGACCACGACGCAGGCGCCGCTGCCCCACGAACTCGCCGGCCAGTTTGGCCCCCAACTCACGGCCTTGATTGCGTATCTCACGGTGGTGTGCCGGTTGCCGCGCCTGGTGGTCCAGCGCCTGCTCGAAGGCGCGCTGCAGATCCCGATGAGCCTGGGCAGCACGCAACATGCGTGGGAAGAAGCGAGTGCGGCGGTCGCGGCGCCCTATCAGGAGCTGCAGCACGCGCTGCCGCAGCAACGCGTGCTCAACGGCGACGAGACGGGCCATCGGACCAACGGCGCCAAACGCTGGCTCTGGACCTTGGTGGCGCCCACGTTCATCTTCTATACGATTGCCACGTCGCGCGGCGCGGACGTGTTGCGCGGCCTGCTCGGGGCAACGTTCGCCGGGATCCTGGGCAGCGACCGCTTGCCGACGTACCTCACGTATGCGGCGGGCCTCCGGCAATTCTGCTGGTCGCACTTCCGACGCAATCTGTTGAGCGCGCAGGACCTCGCCACCACGGCTTCGGCGCAACGCTTCTGTCGGGAGGCCCTCACGCTGCAGCGGCAACTGTTTCGGTTGTGGTATCGCTTTCGGGGCGACCCGCATGCGCGTGGGGCACCGCTCACCCGCGCCCAGTTGATCGCGAAAGTACTGCCCATCGAGAAGCAGTTTTTCGCGCTGGCGGAACGGTACGTCAATGCCGCGGACGATGACGTGTCGAATCTCGCGCGCGCGTTGTTCGTGCATCATCCCCACTTTTTCACGTTCGTCCACGAGGAGGGCGTCGAACCAACCAACAATGTCGCGGAACGGGCACTGCGCACGGCCGTTCAGTGGCGCAAGATCATGTTCGGCAATCGGAGCACCACGGGCGAACTCGCCGTCGCGCGGTTGCTCACGGTGACGCGCACCTGCCAGGTTCACCAGATCCACGTGCTCGCGTATCTGACCGCCGCCATTCGTTGTCACCGCCGTCGGCCAGTCGTTGCGTCACTGCTGCCGAAGCGGCTCACCCCCTGAACTGTTACCTATCCGCGAGGGATCAGCTTCAAGCGACCTGTCGGGCCCTCGGTTGCAATTCTGGCGGTATCGCAAGCACGCGTCCGTCGCCGCCCTCTCGTGCCGTGTAGCCATGTGGAACGGCAACGACTCGACCGTCTCGACCTTGTCGTGAAGTTGCACCTGGAGGAATAGCGCAGACGCGTTTATCACGTCCCTCCTGCGACGTCCAGCCGGCGGGGATCGCCACAACCCGACCATCTCTGCCTTCGCGCGAGGTTGCCCCAGAGGGTACGGGAACGATCCGGCCGTCACGTCCTTCCCTGGACGTGTACCCCGCTGGCACTTTGATGCGTTTCCCGTCCCGTCCAGTTCTGTACGTCTCCATGGCTTCCCTTTCGACGGCCTAACGGCTGCGCATCACCAGCGGCGCCTCACGTTTTCGTCGGCGCCGTCTGGTGCATGCGCTGTTAGGCCGTCACTTGTTCGTAGGAGAACTCCGGAACGCCCGTCCGTTCGGACGCGTGCTCCACGGTGATGGCTGAGATATTCCCCTCCGCATCCATATCGAGCAGCGTGTTCTCGTCCAAGTCGCGCGTTTCAGAAACGGGGACATTGCGGAACTCGATATGGAGGGTGTCTGTTTCAGCGAAGTACCGGATCTTCATGGCGCAAACCCCCGGTCAAAGAACGCGTTGTGAACTGTTTCACCATCTGGCAGGAGAATCACGCGCAGCACTCGGTCACCGGCCTCGGGAACTCGAACCCAACGCCGAATTCGGCCATCGGCCTGAGTGTGCTCGTGAATGGGCTCCCGAATCGCCCGATCAATCCATTCGTCTTGGATCACGGCTCGATCGGGGCGCACCCGCATCGCCTGGAAGTACGCCGTGGTCTTCACAGACCCACCCTACCAGAATGCCCCGTGACATCCAACAATTCTGGCCGACGGCTGCATGAAGACGTAGTGCCGCCTGCCGCCGTCGGGAGATTCGACGTGGCGACGGACTGCCACGATCGGGTGCAGCCGCTGATCAGGCCAGTGCCTCGGCCAGAAGTTGCCAAGCGCCCTCGCGAGAACCAAAACCGTTCAGCACTTCTTTGCGCGAGAGATACCGCATGCCGCCCTTGCCTCTTGCCATTTTCACCAGCGGCAGGACTTCGCCGTGGCGCAGCACCCAACAACGCGGTGCGTGCTGAGCATCGCCGAATCGGCCTTCGTACGAAACAAGGACCACGTAGTGATTCAGCTTCGGCTGGTCAGGCGAGCTGCCCATAAGCCAATCCATCTTCCCTGCGACGGCCTTGACGTCAACGGTGATGGCACGCCCCGGGCCCAGCACAACTGCAATGTCCACTGATTTCTTGTTGCCGAGCGTCAGATTCACATCGAAGCCCAGTCGATACAGCATCGACAGCACGTAGAACTCCGACGCGAGGTTCGTGTTGTAGCCTCGCTGCGCAGCAGCGATCGGTTGTGCATCTGGCTGGCGGCCCTTCCGCATGATCCTGTCCTCGTGATCTTGGGATCGGCCTAACGACCTCGCGCTCACCCGCGGCCGCTCATCGTCAGTACCAGCGGCCGTCGGGTGCAGCGCGCTGTTGGACTAAATCCGCCTGCGGCGGATAGATCAAGACCTCGGTACTGACCGTCGGGTTCTCCCACGTCGTCGCGACGAAGCGCGTGAAGATCT
>MELC01000076.1:312-14088 GCA_001767455.1 Acidobacteria bacterium RIFCSPLOWO2_12_FULL_66_21 | reverse complement strand
GGTAACATTTGATGCGGTGGGAAAGTACCGGCGTGGCGGCTACATCCTCATTGCCTGGAAGGGTGACCATCCACCGCGCCACGTCCATGTGTACCGCGACGGCGCGCTGGTCGTGAAATGGGATCTGGACAATCAGAAGCCGATGAAGGGCATCGCTACCAGACGCATCCGTGAGCTGATCGCCGAACTCGAGGCGGAGGGCCTGCTGTGAAGATTCGCTCTGTCAGCCACAACAACCGCAAGAAGACCTTCGAGGTCCGCACTTCCACGAGAAGGCTCGTGCTCCCATTCTCGAAGGCCGATCCATCGCCGACGATTCAGGATCCGGTCACCCAACTGTCGGTGGACCCCGAGGCGGGCCGCGAGGCGTTCACCTACATCCTCCACTCGGGCCGAACGGGCACCGTCCACATCGAGCAGGTGCTCGAATACAACCAGGACCCGACGTACCTGAGGAATCTCCTGCTCTACCGACTGACCCTCGAAGCGCAGAAACGAATCGCCCAGAGCCCCCTGTCGAAGCGCGAGATCGTGCGCCGGCTCGGGACCTCCGCGGCGCAACTGTACCGCCTTCTCGATCAGACGAACGACCGCAAATCCGTCGACCAGGTGTTGGCGCTGCTTCAGGTGCTCAACTGCGAAGTCGATCTGGTCGTTCGGACGAAGACTGCCTGAACGATCACCGTATGACGTGGTGGCTCGGCTCCGCGATTGAAACTCACCGACGGACCGTTATTGTAATACGTGTAATTGACATACCTGTCGATAACTGGTATTAATAGTTCCCGGGGCCGACATGGACGCCGTCACACCCATCCGATCCGTCGAGCAATTTCATCTCCTGTTCCTCGCCCAGCTCAGCCGACGTGTTGACAAGAAACTCTTCGTCGTCAAAGGGGGCTGCAACCTCCGGTTCTTCCACCGGAGCATCCGCTATTCCGAGGACATGGACCTCGACCTGGGCGGCGTGGACGCCCACGTGTTTCGCGACAAGGTGAGAGAGATTTTCGCATCGCGGCCCTTCGCCCAGATCCTCGAGGCCAGGGCCATCCGCATCGACCACGTGACCGAGCACAAGCAGACCGACACAACCCAACGCTGGAAGCTTGGACTCCGTGTAGAGGGCGCCGCCGGTCGGCTTCCGACGAAGATCGAGTTCTCGCGGCGCGGCCTGGACGAAGGGGTGGCGTTTGACAGCGTCGATGCGAACCTGGCGCGCGCCTACCAGTTGCCGCCGCTCATGGTGAGTCACTATGACGGCGCGACGGCGTGGCGCCAGAAAGTTGGTGCGCTCGCGGGACGTCGCGAAACCCAGGCGCGCGACGTCTTCGACCTGCACCACTTGCTCGTGACCGGTGGCGCAGCGGGGGCGGTGGACGCATGCGACCCGCGGATGGCCGAGCGGGCGAGCACCAACGCGATGACGGTCGACTTTAGAATGTTCAAGAGCCAGGTCCTGGCCTACCTTCCACCCGACGATCAGGCGCAGTACGACTCACCGTCGGTCTGGGACACCATCCTGCTGGAGGTGGCCGACGCGCTCAGGACGGGCCGGGTATGACGCTCCTGGACGCGCTCTCGACACTCGCGTCGATGGGCGCGACCGTGTTCGCCACCAGCGACGCCGCCGCCCGTCTGCGAGTCCCGAACGGCCACGCCAGCGTCATGCTCGCGCGCCTGGCGGCGTCCGGCCACGTGATCCGCCTCAGGCGCGGTGTCTGGGCCCTTCCGAACCGCGTCGATCCGCTGGCACTGCCCGAGTACCTCACCGCTCCGTTTCCCTCCTACGTCTCGCTCCAAAGCGCGCTCTACCTCCACGGCATGATCTCGCAGATGCCCGCGGTGACCTACGCCGTCTCGCTGGCGAGGACGCGGCGGTTCACGACGCCCCTCGGCACCGTGTCGGTTCATCACGTCCAGCCGGCGTTCTTCTTCGGGTTCGAGGAGGCCGGTCGCGCCGGTGGTCGTCTCGCGACGCCGGAGAAGGCCCTCGTCGACTTCCTGTACCTCACGCCGGCACGGTCGAACCTGTTTCGCGCGCTCCCTGAGCTGGAGTGGCCGAAACGGTTCAGCGTTCGCCGGGCGCGCTCGATCGTGAAGCGAATCGAGCCGGTGAGAAGACGGACGCTCGTGTCCCGCGTGTTGGACGGGTTGCTGGCGGAGAAGGAGAACGAGTCCTGACCGCAACGGCCTGCGCGCCGATCCAGGCCACAGCCCCGCTCTGAGGTCTTGCGACAACGCCGGCGCTTCGGAACACCGGCTTTTGATAGAATCCAGCCTTTGTGTTTCTCAGGAGGACGCGTGCCCAGACAAGCCAGCGGATTGAGTACCGAGCGTTTACGAGAATTGGCGCGAGCAGGTGCGGAAGCAGTGCTGAAGCAGCTCCGTGCGGAGGTCATCGCCATTGAACGGACATTCCCTGAACTGGCGCTGTCTGGAAAGCGCAGGGCCGTCAGACGTTCAATCAAGAAGGCTGAGCGGCGTGGCCGTGAAATGTCGGCTGCTGCCAGAAAAGCGGTGTCGCTGCGTATGAAACGGTACTGGGCCGAACGTCGAAAGGCCATAGCGAAAGTGAAGTGAGGCGATTTGTGTGTTAGCCTTTGGCGTCGCCGGCGGCCGGCGCTTCGCGCGTCGCGCCCGTGGGTACCCTAACCAGTCACATTTGTCGAAACGGTAGGGAAAGGCGTCAGCCCCGGAACCGGGCGGCGCGCACCTGGCGGCGCGCCGGTAATCCGATTTGCGTGGCCGACCGCGCTCCCGCTCCGGTCCGCCCATGGCTGTGCCGCCGCCTGAATTCAACGCCGCCCCTTCCCTCGTCGGCAGCTTTCCGCACGCGACCGCCGCGCCGCTGGTCGACGATCTTCTGAGACGCTTTCACCAGCTTCCGGCATGGCCGCAGCTCCCCGCGCGCGATTGGCGCGAGAGCATGTACGTCCAGTATTCCGAGGGGCTGCCTGGCGCCGTCATCGACGGCGAAGGACAGCGGATCTACTTCCAGAGCGGACCCGCGTTCGAGCCGGCGCTCGAGGAGTTCTATCAAGCGGTCGTGGAGGAGCAGGTCGACCGCTTCGCGGTGTCGCCGGACTACGCGCTTGGACTGCATCTGTTCCTCGAGAAGCTGCGGCAGGCTGAACCCGACGCCCATCGCTGGGTGAAAGGTCAGGTGACGGGGCCTTTCAGCTTCGCCATGACGGTGACCGACGAGTCCAAACGATCCCTCGCCTACTCACCGGAGCTGCGCGAGGTCGCGACGCAGGGGATGGCGATGAAGGCCCGGTGGATGGCGCGCCGCCTGCGCGAGGTCGCCAGGGACGCGCTGGTGGTTCTCGACGAGCCGTATCTCTGCTCCTTCGGGTCGGCCTTCGTCAACGTCTCCCGTGAGGACGTCATCTCCGCCCTCGACGTGGCCATCGACGCCGTGCACGCCGAAGGCGCGCTGGCCGGCATTCACTGCTGCGGCAACACCGACTGGTCGCTCGTGTTCTCCACCAAGGTCGACGTCGTCAACTTCGACGCGTTCGCCTGCTTCCAGGGTATCCCGCTCTATCCCGATCACCTGCGATCGTTTCTGGATCGCGGAGGAATTCTGAGCTGGGGGATCGTGCCCGCCTCCGGGTCCGGCGACAATCTCGATCCGGCGACGCTGCTCCAGATGCTCGACGACCGCATCGGGCAGCTCGCCGCCAAAGGGATGGACCGCGACCGGCTCTATCGCCAGGCCATTCTGACGCCGTCGTGCGGCATCGGCAGCCAGAGCGTCGACGACGCCAACCGCGTCGTCGATGCCCTCGTCGGGTTGTCCGCGCTCGTTCGGGAGCGCGAGAGGCTCGAGTGCTGATAGCGGTCGTCGGAAAAGGCGGCGTCGGGAAGACCACTGTCACCGCACTGCTCGTCCGCCGTCTCCTGCTGGCGCGACACGTCCCCGTGCTCGCGATTGACGCGGACCCGTCGAACTGTCTCGGGCCGGCGCTGGGGATCCCGATCGACCGCACGCTGGCCGACCTCCGCGACCTCATGCGTGACGCGCCGGACCGGCCCGCCTCGATGTCGCACGCCGAGTGGCTGGCCATTCACGCCGAGGACGCGCTCGTCGAGCACAACGGCTTCGACCTGCTGACGATGGGGCATCCAGAGGGGGCGGGGTGCTACTGCTTTGTCAACAACGTGGTGCGAGCCTACCTCGATCGGCTGACGCGATCGTACCGGCACGTCATCGTCGACTGCGAAGCCGGCCTGGAGCATCTCTCGCGTCGCACGGCCGCGAAGCCGGATCGGCTCGTGTCGGTCGTGGGCCGGGCGAAGATGTCGGCCGAGACCGTGCGCCGGGCGCTGGAGATCTACTCGAATCTCCACGACGGGACGCTGCCGCAGGTCGATCTCGTGCTGAACGGATTCGAGTCCGGTGACCCGCTCGCCACGCGGTTGGCCGAGGCGGCGGCGTTCGGGGAGGCCCCGTTCGCACGGACCTTCACCGTGCCGTGGGACGCCGGCGTGTCGGCGCTCGACGGCGCGGGACGATCGCTGCTCGAGCTGGACCTCTCGTCTCCGGCGCTCAGCGCGCTCGCCGGCTGGGAAGGCGCGTGAAGGTCGCGGTCACCGGCAAGGGAGGCGTCGGCAAGACCACGGTTGCGGCACACCTCGCGCGGTGCTGGGCGGATCTGTCCCGGCGCGTGGTGGCGATCGATGCCGACCCGGACGCGAACCTGGCGGGCACGCTCGGATACCGCGGTCCGGCCATCGCGCCACTGGCCACATTGAAAGCGCTCGTCAACGAGCGCGTCGGCGGCGGAGAGGGGTGGGGCGGGTTTCTGAAGATGAACCCGCGCGTCGACGACATCCCCGCGCAGGTCGGCGTGGAGATCGACGGCATCCGCGTGCTCGTCATGGGCACGATCGAACGCGGCCGGCGCGGCTGTGCCTGCCCGGAGAACATCCTGGTGCGCGAGGTGCTCGGCCATCTGCTGCTCCAGGACGACGAGCACGTCGTGGTCGACATGGAGGCAGGCATCGAGCACCTGGGGCGAGGCACAGCCGAAGGCGTCGATCTGATGTTGATTGTCGTCGAGCCGGGCTGGGCGAGCGTGGACACGGCCGGGCGTATCGCGACGCTGGCGGCCGATCTCGGAGTGACGCGCGTGGCGGTCGTCGCGAACAAGATCGCGACCGACCAGGACACCGCGTTCGTGCGGCAGAACATCGGCGGGCTGCCGCTGGTGTGCACGCTTCCCCTCGACCGCGGCGTGGAACAGCAGGCGCGCGATGGCGGTTGGGATCGCGAGGGTGTGTTCTATCGGGAGATGATGGCGCTGGTCCGGCGGATCGGCCAGCAATAGCGGATGGGGAACAAGGTGGACGTCAAGAACCGTTCCGTCGACCCGGCGGCGCAGCAGGTCTTGCTGTACGCACGAGACCTGGGTGCCGTCACCGCGTGGGACCGCCACGACGCGATGCAGCCGCTCTGCGGATTCGGCGAGCTGGGCGTCTGCTGCCACCTCTGTTACATGGGCCCGTGCCGCATCGATCCGTTCGGTGAGGGCGCGCAGGTGGGCATCTGTGGCGCCAGCGCGGATCTGATCGTCGCCCGCAACCTTGCGCGGGCGGTCGCGTCGGGCGCCGCGGCCCACAGCGATCACGGCCGCGAGGTCGTCGGCGTGCTGCGCGAGGCGAGCGCGGGCGGGTCGTCCGGCTACCGCGTGGTCAATCCGACCCGACTCCTGGCGCTGGCGGCCGAGTGGGGCATACCGGCCTCCGGTCGATCCGTGAACGACATCGCCGGCGATCTGGCGCGCGCGATGACGGCCGAGTTCGGCAGGCAGGAAGGATCCCTCACGCCCGCGCTGCGCGCGCCCGAAGGACAACGAAGGCGGTGGGACGCGCTCGGGATCACGCCGCGGGGGATCGATCGTGAGATCGTCGATCTCCTGCACCGCGCGCACCACGGCGTCGAGTCCGACCCGATTGCGCTGCTGCGCGCCGCGATGCGCACGGCGCTCGCCGACGGCTGGGGCGGATCGATGATCGCGACCGACGTGCAGGACGTGCTGTTTGGCGGCCCGACCGCGATCCGATCGCGCGCGAACCTGGGGGTTCTGCAGGAGCGCCAGGTGAACCTGCTCGTCCACGGCCACGAGCCGGCGCTCAGCGAGATGCTGGTGCGCGCCAGCCGCGACGCCGACCTCCTCGCGCTCGCGCGGGAGGCGGGCGCGGAAGGCATCAACATCGCCGGGATCTGCTGCACGGCCAACGAAGTCCTGATGCGCCAGGGCATGCCGGTGGCCGGCAACTACCTGCACCAGGAGCTGGCGCTGCTCACCGGCGCGGTCGACCTGATGGTCGTCGACGTGCAGTGCGTCATGCCGTCGCTGCCGACCATCGCCTCCTGTCATCACACGTCGGTCGTCTCGACGTCGGCCCACGCGCACGTGCCGGGCGCGGAGCACATCGAGTTCGAGCCGCACCGCGCGAAAGACGTCGCCCGGCAGATTGTGCGACGGGCGGTCGAAGCGTTCACCCGTCGCGACCCCTCGCGCGTGCGGATTCCGCGGGAGTCGGCCGATCTCGTCGCCGGGTTCACCAACGAGAATCTGCCGCAGTACCTGGGCGGCCGCTTCCGCTCGGGGTACCGTCCGCTCATCGACGCCGTCGCGGCCGGACGGGTGCGCGGCGTGGTCGCGGTGGTCGGCTGCAACACCCTGAAGGTCGCGCAGGATCGGCACCACCTCGCCCTCGTTCGGCGGCTGATTGCGGAAGACGTGCTCGTCGTGCAAACCGGCTGCAGCGCCATCGCGTCGGCCAAGGCCGGACTGCTCCGCCCCGAAGCGGCGCTCGAGCACGCCGGGCCCGGCCTGCGCGAGGTGTGCGAGGCAGTCGGCATTCCTCCGGTGCTGCACGTCGGATCGTGCGTGGACAACTCCCGCATCCTGTCGGTGTGCGTGGCGCTCGTCGCCGAAGGCGGGATCGGCGCCGATATCTCCGAGCTGCCGATTGCCGCCGCCGCGCCCGAGGCGATGAGCGAGAAGGCGATCGCCATCGGTCTCTACGCGGTGGCATCCGGCGTCTTCACCGCGTTCCTGCCCGTGCCCCGCGTCGGCGGCAGCCGGGTTGTTCGCGAGTACCTGGAGGGCACGGTGGAACGGGAGACCGGCGGCCGCTTCCTCTTCACCGAGGACGTGGAGGAGGCGGTTCAGGGGATCCTCGCGCACCTGGATCGCAAGCGGACAGCGCTGAAGCTCGCGCCGATGCTGCACGAAGGGGGCGTCCCGGTGGACGCCGGCGCAGCGTCGCGTTCGCTCGTCGATTACGAAACGCCGCGCGGCCTCGAAGGCCTCGGATGCGGCAAGGCCCAGGCCAGAAGCCAGGCACGAGCCCCAAGGGACTGAGATGGCGCGTGCCCTGGTCTTCGACGGTGAGCGATGCCTGGCCTGCCGCAGCTGCGAGCTGGCGTGCGCCGTCATCCACTCGCGAAGCCGGCGCCTCGCCGAGGCCATCGTCGAAGAGCCGCGTCCCAGACGCCGCGTATCCGTCGTCCGGGGCGTCAACGGCATCGACGCGCTCAGGTGCGAACAGTGCGACGAGCCGCTCTGCGTGTTCAGTTGCAAGAGCGGCGCCCTCCACCGCGTGCCGGCCGACGGCCGTGTAGTGCTGGACGAGGAGCGGTGCGTCGGCTGCCTGATGTGCCTGATGGTGTGCCCGTACGGCATCCGGCCCGATCCGGCCCGCGATCGGGTGACGCGCTGCGACGTCTGCGCCGGCCTCGACGTTCCAGCCTGCGTGAGCGCGTGCCCGACCCACGCGCTTCAGGCGCGTGACGAGGCGGTGGCGCGGGCGCACACCGCATTCGACGGTCACGTGGTGATTGTCGGCTCGTCTGCGGCCGGCGTCGCGGCCTGTGAAGCCGCGAGGGAGCACGCGCCCGGCTGTGCGATCACGGTCGTCACCGCCGACCAGGGTCCAGAGTACTCGCGACCGCTGCTCGCCTATGCGCTGGCGGGGCGCGTCGACACCTCGCTGCTGCGGTGGCGTCCTGAACGGTACCTCGAGAACGAGATGGGCGCGACCGTCGTTCGCGGGGTCCGAGCGGTGGGCCTCGACACCTCACGGCGCGCGCTCACGTTGAGCAACGGACAGGAGATCGGGTTCGACAGGCTCATCATCGCGGCGGGCGCCCGCAGCGCCCGCGTCAGCGTGCCCGGCGCGACGCTCGACGGTGTCTTCGGACTGCGCGACCTCGAGGATCTCGACGCCATCGATCGCGCCGCGGTGGCGGGTCGCCGGGCCATCGTGGTGGGCGGCGGCAACGTCGGGCTGCAGGTCTGCGAGGCGCTCGTCGACCGCAAGCTGTCGGTGACGCTCGTCGTGAAGTCCGCGTATCCGCTCTCGCAGATGGTCGACGAGCAGACCGGCCGTCGCGTCGGCGATCTGTTCGCCCGCCACGGCGTCACGGTGCGCACCGGCCGCGACGTGGTCGAGATGATCGGCCGGCAGCAGGTCGAGCAGGTACGCCTCGACTCCGGCGAGGTGTTGCCGGCCGACATCGTGATTGTCGGAAAGGGCGTTGCGCCTGACCTGGAGTGGCTGAAAGGCAGCCTCGTCGAGGTTCGCCGCGGGGTGGTCGTTGACGCGTGCGCGCGCACCAGCGTTCCCGGTGTGTTTGCGGCCGGAGACTGCGCCGAGAGCGTGGACCCCGTCAGCGGGCGTTCCGGGATCAGCGCCATCTGGCCCGTGGCCTACGAGATGGGACGAGCCGCGGGAAGCACCGCCGTTGGCGTTGAGCAATCGACGCCGGGAGCGCTTCGGATGAACGCCTCCCGCTTTTTCGGCGTGTCTATTATCTCGATCGGCGAGACCGTCCCCGAACGGCTGACCGGGTCATCGGTCCACTTGCTCGCGAACGACGAGAGCACCTATCGCAAGCTGGTGTACCGGGATGGGCGGCTGGTCGGCGCGCTCCTGTACGGCGACGTTTCAGGAGCGGGCACGTACTACCGCCTGTACCGGGAGGCCGTCGACGTCAGGGACGGCGCGCTGGAGGAGCTCGCGGTTCGAGCGATGCGAAGACCTGGAAGGTAGAAGCGCTAACTTTTCGGAGAGATCGTTTCATGTCGAAGATCATCGCCGCGGCGGCCATTCGAGGCGCCCACGCCTGCATGGATCGCGCGGAGCGCATGCTGGCTGACGCCGTCGGCCGGTTGGGACGGGACGCCCAGGTCGGATTCGAAGGCACGGCGTATGCGCTGCCGACGATTCTGGCCCTCACCGGCAGGCGCGTCGAGCGCCTGCGCGACCTTGAGGATGCGGTCGCCGAAGCGCACGGCTGGATTCCATCGGTGCCGACTGACAGCACCTGGCTGCCGTACCTCGGAGGGACGCTCGACGCCGGCGCGGCCACGCTCGTCGCGCACGAAACGGTCGAATCGTTGAAGCCGCTCGGCGGCATTCCGCTCGTATCGGGTTTCTGGCTGGGACCGACCCCGGACAGCATCCTCCGCGAACAGGGGATCAAACTGGTCGACGGCCGGATGCCGGGCTTCGCCGCCTGCGTCGGCGCGCTGCCAGATGACGAGACGGCCGAGCAGATCGCGCGCGACCTGCAGGAGCGCAACATCCTCGTCTTCATGGGGTCGCACACCAACGGCGACACGATGGCCGCGCAGCTCAACCGCCGTGGCGTGCAGATGAACTGGGAAACGTTCCTCGTGCCCTACGGCCCCGACACCTCGTCGCTCGTGCACGCCATCGGATTCGCCTGCCGTGCCGCGATGACTTTCGGCGGGCTGAAGCCGGGAGGCCTCAAGGAGGCGCGCGACATCCTCCTCTACAACAAGCGGCGGGTCTTCGCGTTCGCGCTGGCGCTCGGCGAGGTCGACGACGAGAAGTACGCGACAGCGGCTGGCGCCATCAACTTCGGGTTTCCGGTGATCGCCGACACCGACATCCCGCAGATCCTCCCGAGCGGGATCTGCACGTACGAACACGTCGTCTCCAACGTGCCGCACAAGAGCATGGCGGCGCGGGCCGTCGAAGTGCGGGGCGTCAAGATCCGCACCGTGGACATCCCGATTCCGGTGCGCCACGGGCCTGCGTTCGAGGGAGAACGGGTCCGCAAGGAGGACCTGGCGATCGAGTTCGGCGGCAAGTACACGCGCGCGTTCGAGTACTTGACCAGCCGGCCGATGGATCGCATCGAGGACGGCCTGATCAGGGTGGTCGGCCCCGAGATTGCCGACGCGCCCGAAGGCGGGCGGCTGCCGCTCGCCATCTTCATCGAGGTGGCCGGGCGCAAGATGCAGTCCGAGTTCGAGTCGATTCTCGAGCGGCACGTGCATTCGTTCCTGTCCGAGCCGATGGGCGTCATGCATCTCGGGCAGCGCGATTCCGTGTGGCTGCGTATCTCGAGGAAGGCGCGCGACGCCGGCTTTCGCATCTCGCACCTGGGGACGGTGCTCGTCCACAAACTGAAAAACGACTTCCCCGCCATCGTCGACAAGGTGCAGGTCACGCTGTTCACCGACGCCGCCGACGTCGACGCCTTGTACCCGACCGCGACCGCCGCGTACGCCTACCGCGACGAACGCATGGGCGCGCTCACCGACGAGGCGGTCGACACGTTCTACTCGTGCGCGCTCTGCCAGAGCTACGCGCCAAACCACATCTGCATCATCACGCCCGAGCGTCTCGGTCTGTGCGGCGCCTACAACTGGCTCGACGGGAAAGCGGCGTTCGAGATGAACCCTCACGGCGGCAATCAGCCGGTTCGCAAGGGCGAGGTGGTCGATCCGGTGCTCGGCCAGTGGAAGGGGGTCAACGACTTCGTGTCGACGGCATCGAACGGAGCGTTCGAGCGCTTCTCCGCGTACTCGATGATCACCGATCCGATGACCTCGTGCGGGTGCTTCGAGTGCATCGCGTGCGTGCTGCCGGGCACGTCCGGCATCATGATCGTGGACCGCGAGTACCCGGGACAGACGCCGGTCGGGATGACCTTCTCCAGCCTCGCCGAACTGACCGGCGGCGGTCAGCAGACGCCCGGTTTCATCGGGATGGGCACGTTGTACGTCCTGTCGCGACAGTTCCTGAGCGGCGATGGCGGCCTCGCGCGGCTCGTGTGGACGACGACGAAGGTGAAGGAGCGCCTCGGGGACAAGCTCCGCGCGCGATGCAGCGAGATCGGCCATCCCGATCTCTACGAGAAGATCGCCGACGAGACCGTGTGCACCGACCTCGAGCCGCTCATCGAACACCTGGCGGCGGTCGAGCACCCCGCGCTCGGGCTTGGCGAGATGATTTAGGAACCGACTGCCGGTTGTTTGGTGTAACGAATGACGCTGACCGTGAAGCCGAAAACGTGGCCGGGGGCGATCCGCGAGGTCACCCTTGGCGCCGGAAGCCGACAGGGGCTGACCATCGGGGGCGGGAAAGGGCTGCCGCTTCATACCTTCGAAGCCGCGTTTCCCCGTCGGCCCCTCCTCGCCCTTGAAATCACCGATGTCGATCCCCCGCGCTGGGTGGACACCGTGCGCGCTCCGTGGGACGGGGCGCTCGGTCGGCCGGATGTTGCAGCAAAAAGGGCCGTCGAGGAATACGGCGCGGATGTGGTGATGCTGCATCTCGTCGGCACGCACCCCGATCGCGGAGACCGATCGCCAGCCGAAGCGGTTGAGGCGACCCGCCAGGTGCTCGACGCGGTCGGCGTGCCGCTCATCGTCAAGGGCCCCGGCGGCGGGTCCAGGCAGAACGACGTGCTGGTGCGCGTCGCCGAGGAGTGTCGCGGCGAGGGTCTCGTCCTGCACTCGGCCGCGCAGGAAGACTACAAGTCGCTGGCCGCCGTGACGGTGGCGTACGGCCACGTGCTGGTCGCGGAGAGCCCGATCGATCTGAACATCGCCAAGCAGCTGAACATCCTCCTGTCCGACGCGAACGTGGACATGGACAGGGTGCTGATCGATCCGATGACGGGGGGACTCGGCTACGGGCTCGAGTACTCGTACTCGGTGATGCAGCGGATCCGGCTCGCCGCGCTCGGCGGCGATCGGATGTTGAATGCGCCGGTCATCTGCCTCGTCGGGGAAGAGGCGTGGAAGGCGAAGGAAGTCAAGGTGGACGGGACCCCGGCTGCGGTCTGGGGCGACCGCGCACGACGGGGCGTGCAGTGGGAAATCGCGACTGCCCTGCCGCTCCTCGAGGCGGGCGCCGATCTGCTGGTCCTGCGCCATCCCGAGGCGCTGGCCGAAGTGCGCCGCGTCGTTGACGGCTGGTTCGTCGCAGGCAGCTGATACGTAAGGGTGACCAATGGCGCTGACCGGGCTGCAGATCTTCAAGCTCCTTCCGAACACGAACTGCAAGAAGTGCGGGTGCCCGACGTGTCTCGCGTTCGCGATGAAGCTCGCGGCGGGCAAGGAGTCTCTCGACAAGTGCCCCGACGCCTCGCCGGAAGCGCAAGCGGCGCTCGGGGCGGCGTCCGCACCGCCGATTCGCGCCGTCACCATCGGACACGGCGAGCGCGCGATCACGGTGGGAGAAGAGACGGTCTTCTTTCGCCATGAGAAGACGTTCGTGCATCGGCCGGGCTTCTTTCGCGTGCTCGACGCGAGCACGCCGGCCTCTGCGATCGAGGATCGCCTGACCGACTGGAGCGCGATTCGCATCGATCGCGCCGGCGAGGTGTTTCGGGTCGACGGCATAGCCGTTGTCGAGTCGCCCGGCTCGCCGGAATTTGCGCCGGCGGCGGCGCAAGCAGCAGCCGCTCACGGTCTGCCGGTGGCGATTCTGGCCGCGACCACAAAGGGCGCCGCCGCGGCCGCCGAGCCGATCAAAGATCGCCGTCCGCTCATCGTGCCGCCCGCCGGTGCCGATCCCGGGCCGTTCGTGGCACTGGCGGCCAGGCTCGGCGCGGCGCTGGTCGTATCCGGCGCCGATCTCGACTCGCTCGCGGCGGCGGCGGCCGACGCGGCGCGCGCCGGCGTCGCCGACATCCTCCTCGAACCGCCGGGTGACGACCTCGCGACCCTCCACAAGCACCTGACGCTCGTTCGCCGCGGCGCGCTCGAGCGCATCCATCCAGGTCTTGCCTACCCCGTGTTTCTGCGCGTCGGCGCGGGCGAATTCTCGAAGGCGGTGGTGGGAACCTCGACGTTCGCGTCGATCATGGCCGTCGCCGACAGCGGCGGCGAGACCTGGATGCCGCTGTGGACGCTCCGCCAGAACATCTATACCGATCCGCAACAGCCGCTCCGGATGGATCCAGGCATCTATGCGATTGGCGAGCCGACCGGCGCCTCGCCGCTGCTCGTCACGACCAATTTCTCGCTGACCTACTTCACGGTGTCGACCGAGCTCGATGGCGTCGGCGTCGCGTGCTATCTCGCGGTCGTCGACGCCGAGGGGCTGAGCGTGCTCACGGCGTGGTCGGCCGGCAAGTTTTCAGGCGACCGGGTCGGCAAGGCGCTTCGCGAGCTGAAGGCCGCCGAACACGTCAGCCATCGGACGATCATCATTCCCGGATACGTCGCCGTCATCTCCGGCGAGCTGGAGGACGCGCTCGGCGACGGGTGGCAGGTCCTCACCGGTCCCCAGGAAGCTTCCGACATCGGGCCGTTCTTCCGGGACGTCTGGGAGACAGCCCGTCCGAAATGACAAACCGGATCGCGTTCGTCCCCTCAGGCCGCTCGCTGGTCGTCGCCGACGGAGACACGATTCTCGACGGCGCGCTCCGCTGTGGGGAGCCGCTGTCGGCCGAATGCGGCGGGCGCGGCGCCTGCGGGCGCTGCCTGGTCCGCA
>MELC01000076.1:0-208 GCA_001767455.1 Acidobacteria bacterium RIFCSPLOWO2_12_FULL_66_21 | reverse complement strand
CCGCTGGTCGGCACCGAACTGCCGCAGCTCGTCTCGCGCGACCGCAATGCCGGCATTCAGCCGCTGACCGCCTGGGCCCCGTGGCCGCTCGCGCTCGATCCGGTTCACGCGCCGGGCGCGGCCGATGAGCTCGGCGTGGCGCTCGATGTCGGCACGACAACGCTCCGGCTCCTGGCGCTCGATGTCGGCACGACAACGCTCCGGCTCC
>MELC01000075.1 GCA_001767455.1 Acidobacteria bacterium RIFCSPLOWO2_12_FULL_66_21 | reverse complement strand
CAGGCGCTTTTCCGGCGGGATCGGGACCGTGTCGGTCGTGACGATCTCGGCCACGTCCGGCTGCGCCTTTAACCGATCGATCGCCTTTCCCGTGAACAGCCCGTGCGTGCAGGCCACGACGATCCGCTTCACGCGGAACTCGCGCAGCTTCTCGAGCACTTCGACCATCGTGCCGCCGTTCGCGATTTCGTCGTCGAGGACGATGACGTCCCTGCCTTCGACGTCGCCGACAATCGCGTCGACGACGACACGGTCATCGCTCAAGCGCTTCTTGCTTCCGGCCGCCACGGGGACCTCGAGCATGCGGGCGAGATGCGAGGCTTGCTTCGCGTTGCCCAGGTCGGGCGAGATGACCACCGTGTTGGCCAGCCGCTGCCGCTTGAAATGCGCGGCGAGCACTTTCAGGGCGTTCATGTGGTCCACCGGCACGCTGAAGAAGCCGTGCACCTGCGGCGAGTGCAGCGTCATCGTCAGCACACGGTTCGCGCCGGCCGTCGAGAGCAGGTCCGCAACGAGCCGGGCGGCGATCGAGATGCGGGGCGCATCTTTCTTGTCGGATCGCGCGTAGGCGTAGTGCGGGATCACCGCGGTGATCCGCGCGGCCGACGCGCCCCGCGCCGCGTCGAGCATCAGCAGGAGCTCCATGAGGTGCTCCTGGACGGGCGGCGCCAGGGACTGGATCACGAAGACGTCCGCCTCACGGCAGTTTGCCCCGAGCTGCACGCCAAGGCAGTCGTTGCTGAACCGGCTGGTGGTCGACGGGCTGAGGCGGGTTCTCAGGCGCGTGCAGATCGCCTTTGCCAGGCCCGGATGCGCGCTGCCGCTGAAGACGACGATGTTGTTCATGGCTCTCTTCGGGAGAGCCGGCACACTATCGCAGGCGTCGGTGAAAGGGAAGGGGCCGCCCGAGGACACCCAGGGAGAAAAGATGTCTGCGAGGCGGCCAGGAGGCCGCCCCGCAGACGTTGTCGCACTACCGCCGTCTAGAAATGCAGACGGAGGCCGGCCCAGAACTGATAGTTGTTCCGGACGTCGTCGGCGTTGTCGAGGAAGAGACGTCCTTCGGTCAGGAAGTACGGCTGGTGAGCCGGATGGTTCCCGAGCGGGACGCCGAAGTGCAGCATCCACGCCGGCGTGAACGTATCGCTGTGCGTCAGATCCCATAGCGACAGACCGGTGCCGACGAAGACCCCGTTCGTCAGGTACTTGTTTCCCTCGACGTCCAGGAACAGCTGGTGTTCGCGGACCTTGTCATCGCCGACCAGGCTGAGCGCGATACCGAGTGCCGAGGCAAGCTCCCAGTCGTTGGCGAACCGCTTGGCGACGCCCAGTTTGAGGCCGAGAAGCGGCGAGCACTGCGCGAAGTCCACCGGCTGGTTCTCGTCCAGATCGGCCGGGCGAACGCGGCGATCCTTGCCGCCGAGCGCGTCGAAGAAGAACGGCGAACCCTTCACCACAGCGATGGGCGCCGGCGGGGGCGGCGCGGGAACGGGAGCCGGCTCGGGCGTTGGAGGTGGCGGCGGCGGCGGCGGCGGTGGTGGCGGCGGCGGCGGTGGTGGCGGCGGCGGCGCGGGCGCCGGCGGCGCCGGGAGCTCCTTCACGGCCATCAGCGAGATGTTGCCGCAGGGCTTCGGAACGATGAAGGTGTATGTCTTTCTGTCGTTCGTGACGTTGAAAAGAAACGCCCCGAACGGCTTCTTACCCGCCCACCGCACGCGCTCGAGCCGGCCCGGGGTGCGGTCACGCTTCTTCATGTTGGGCCGGTACGCCATCCACTGCAGGGTCGAACCCGGCTGGAAATCGCACTCGACCATCGTGCCGTCCGCCGCCATCGAATCGCTGCAGGTCAGGCCCTTCTCGGTGGACAACGGTCCATTCAGCGCGGCGAGCACGCCGTCGGCGGTCTCAGGAATGCCGCTGTCGCTCAGCACCTTCCGGATGTCATCCGCGATTCCCTTGCTCGCGACCCACCGCTTCAGCGTCGCGTGCGTCGTCAACGGCGGCCGGTTGAACGACGTCGAGCCGCCCAGCCGGTGCGCATTCTTGTAGCCGTCCGACGACGACGTGCCGGTCTGGGCGGCGGCCGGCGTGGCGCACACCAGCACCACCCCGAGCCATACCCACATTCCCGCGTGTCTTCCACTCGAAACGCTCATTCCATCCTCCAACCAGTCGTGTTTCACCCGGCGAGCCGCACGTCTCGCCGGTTCGACTCACGTTTCCATCATCGTTGACCCCGCAATGCAAGCACTGTGCTATTCAGCACACGTGTCGTGAAGAACCGTGAAGCAATGTGGAGCCGGCTCATCGGCTGAGAGCCAGCGCGTGCAGAGGACCGAGTGCTCAGTCAGTCAGCGAATCCCTCACCTGATCTTGGACTGGGAGCGCCTTCTCCGAAACCCCTGGCCATCAGCCATACCGCCACAGCCGTGTGGCCCAGCGCCAATGACGCGCCCAACAGCGTCACGCTCGAGTAACCCAGCCACAATGGCAGCGTGATCCCTGCGAAGTGCAGTCCAACGGTGAGCAGTCGCGAAGACCGCCAGCGCTCGCGGCACGAGAGGAAAGCGGAACAACACGGCGTAGAGCATGAGGATCCAGCCAACGGCAGCATGTATGTCAATCCATCGGTCGATGAACGACGAGGCGTCTTCAGAGATCCAGGTGTCGGTTCGTTAGACGTAGGATGTCTACTACTTGTTTCGTTCTCGCGCGCGGGCGCGGTCAGACAGCTGGAGGGGCCGGCTTGACACTCTATATAGTTAGTATATACAGTATGGACCATGACCGCCGTTCGCAGGACGTTGCTCCTTCCGCCGCTCTCGGCCGCCGTGGGCGGCGCGCTGTACCGGCAGATCATTGACGGCCTGAAGCGCGAGATCAGCGAAGGGCGGCTGGTTCCCGGCACGCCGTTGCCGTCATTTCGCGGTCTTGCCGAAGAGCTGCTCGTCAGCGTCATCACCGTCAAGCGCGCCTACGAGGAGCTCGAACGAGAGGGGATCATCTACCGGCGCCAGGGGCTGGGCACCTTTGTGTCGGACCTCGCCCGGGATCGCAGCCGCGAAGCCAAGGTCGAGCGCGCGCGCGGGCTGATTCAGGAGGCCGTCCGCGAGGCCACCGAAGCCGGTCTCACCACCAAAGACGTCGTGCAGATGCTGCACGACGAATTGCCGAAACAGGGGGCGTCGCGACATGCCAAACGCACTTGAGATTCGCGGCCTGACGAAACAGTTCGAGCAGGGCTTCACGCTGGGACCGCTCAACGTCACCGTACCGGCCGGCGCGATCTACGGGTTCGTCGGCCCCAACGGCGCCGGCAAGACCACGACCATCGATTTGATCTTCGGCATGGGTGCGAAGGACGCGGGATCGATTTCTGTGTTCGGCCTCGATCACCTGCGCGACGAGGTCGAGATGAAGCGCCAGGTGGGCTACGTCAGTCCCGAGCTGGACTTCCGCTCGTGGAGCCGGATCGGCATGGCCATCGACTTCGTTCGCGGGTTCTATCCGTCGTGGGACGAGGGTTACTGCGACCATCTGCTCGCGTCGCTCGATTTGAACCGCGCGGACAAGATCGGCACGCTGTCGTTCGGCGCGAAGATCAAGCTCGCGATCGTGCTCGCGATGTCGTGGCGGCCGCGGCTGCTCGTGCTCGACGAGCCGACGATCGGGCTGGATGCGATCGCCAGGCAGCAGGTCTTCGCGGAGCTGCTGGCCGCGGTCCACGATGAGCGTCGCGCGGTGTTCATCTCGTCACACGCCATCACCGACCTGGAGCGGATTGCCGATCACGTCGGGATGATCAAGAACGGGCAGCTCGTCTTCGAAGGCTCGACCGACGAGGTCGTCGAACGGTACCGGATCGTGGATTTCGTCGCGCAGGACGGCACCGGCCTCGACGGGCAGCCCGGGGTCGTCGTGCAGCGGCGGGAGCAGGATCGCTGGCGCGTGCTCATCGACCGCAGCGTCACGTCGGTCGAACGTCTGACCGGGCGAGGCGCGAGGGCGGTGTCCGATGCGCCGGTGTCCCTCGAAGAGCTGTTCGTGGCGTTGGGCAGGTGACGCCAATGATCCGGCACCTCCTTCGTGACGCGCTCCAGCGACACATGCCTGTCTACCTGTGGTTCGGGGGCTTCCTGGCGCTGGTCTGGCTGTTCATGGTCCCGGGCGCGCTGGCTCCGACCGGCGTCCTCGCCTTCTCGCTCGGCGGCGCGTGGTTTCTCGGTGTGTTTGCCGGAGTGAGCCTGTTCGGGTCGCGGGAAATCGGTCTGCTGCCGATTCCGCGGCGGACGCTGTGGCGCGCGCAGTGGATTGCGTCGACGCTTGTCGCGACATGCTGGACCACCGCCGCGAAGCTCGTTGGAGTATTGGCTGGCGCGCTGTTCACCCATCCTCCGGACCTTCAGTTCATCGTGCTATCGGGCTGCCTGGACTTTCTGTACACCGGCGTGCTTCTCGCGGTGGCCGCCGTGACGGGCGTGGCTGCCGGCCGAATCCGCGACAACAGCTCGATTATCAGAAGAGCGGCCCAGGCTTCGGGGATGTTCGTGGCGTTGATGGGCGGTTTCGCCTGGGGATTCGTGCTGCGGCCCATCGTGCCCACGAGCTGGGCGGAGGTGAGCGGCGCCACGGCGATGGTGATGGGCGCCGCGCTCGTCGTTTCCCTGGCGGCGTTCTTCTATTCCCCGCCGGCGGGTGAGCCGCGGCCCGGCCGCGCGCGTCGGGACATCCGGCGGCCTCAGGACGGGGTTCGATCGCAGAGACCGGGCCGCCTCGTCGGTCTGCCGAGGCTGATCGCCGACGACCTGAAGTCGACCGCCACAATGGCCGCCTTGATTCCGGCGATCGTTTCCGCAGCGTTCTTTGGCCTGTACGCGTTCAATCCGGCACCGGGTGAGGGCACCGGTCCGCTCTGGGCCATGAAACAGATGGGCGTGCTGCCGCTGCGTGATGACGCATTGTTTGCTCACTGTTATTTCCTGCTCGCCCTGGGCCTGTCCCTGGTCAATATCCGGCGGCCGGGTGTCGACCCTGTGTCGCCGCTCTTGCGACAACTTCGTGTGCTGCCTCTCGGCCTGCGTGAGCTGAACGCGCTGCTCGTGGGCCGGCGGCTGCTTGGCTGGCTGGTGGTGTGGCTCTTCCTGCTCGTTCCGCACGTCGTCGTGTTCCGAAGCGCGCCGTCGACGCTCCGGCTCGATATTCTGGTGTGGGTGGCGGGAGCGGACGCGCTCGTGTACGCCGTGCTGCTGCGCTGGATGAAGTGGCTGCCGACCTTTGCGTTCGCGATGACCTTCGGTATCGTGTCTGCGCACGTGATCGATCGGAGCGCGGGAGTCGCACCGATCATCGGCATCGCGATCGGACTTGCGTGTCTGGCAGCAGCGGTCTCGCTCAACCACGACACGTTGACCAGACGTCAGGAACTCTACCGGGGGATGGCGCTGCCGCTGTTCAAGCCGTACGCGATCCGGTAGCTCGCTCGGGTGGCAACTCCTGCCAGCCTTCGCTCACGCGCGTTCATGCCGACGCGTGACGTTGGCTGGCGACCGGAGTGGGCCAGAACTTGCACCCCGCCAAGGCCTCGACCCACCCCTGGAGAGAACCCATGAGATTCAGTGGAAAACGGTGGCCGGCGGCGGCTGCACGGCTCCTCGTCGCTGCCGCCTTTTCGGCAGTGGCGTCGGCGCAGGACGCCGGTACGGCGCCGCTCGAACGCGTCGCCGCGGCGATCCAGGCGTGGGACGGCCGGGATCCGGGTGCCTTGTTCAAGGCCGTGAAGGCCGCCAATCCCGACAAGGCGGCCATCGTCTCGATGCGGGAGTTGAACAAGGCCGCCGCCAGGGTGAAGTTGTCCCCGCGCGCCGCGTTCCAATACAGCTTGAGCGGTGTGCGGCCGGCGGGCTTGGGGGGTTGCCGTTGACCTGCTGCAGGAACTCATTGACGTGCTCGACGGCTTCGACGGCCGTCGTCGCGATCGCGATCGGGGGCGGCGACACCTGCTCCTGCGGTCCGGCAGCCAGCGGACCATCGAGCGCCAGCAGCACCGCACGCGTCAACGCGCGGGCAGGCGGTCCGCTGATGGCCGACAGACGCGATGCGGCAGAGGACCCCATGCCCTGGGAATCCGAAGCGTGGCCCCTCATGGTCCTTGGAGGGGATCCTGCAGCGGCCGGCTGCGAATGTCGTGAAATCGCGATGAAATCACGCTGAAATCTCCCGCGTCGCGGCAGCAGGCCTGATCCGGTCCACAAGTAATGAGCTGAATCGAGCGCACAGGCAGCGCCGAAGGGCTACTTTGAGGCCTTATAGGTCTCCTTGTACTCAGCCGCAAGCTTCGCGGCCGAGCCACACTCGCCGCGCTGGGACGCGATGACGATCGCGAGGATCGCCTGGCGCCGCGCGACGTTTCTTGCGCGCTTCGCCACGTCCTGTTCCCGCTGGGCCCAGAGGTAAATGTCGTTGCACGCCCCTGGGTTGAACTGCAGGATCTTCGGGCCGTCGCTCGGGTTCGACAGGCGCACGGCCGTCGACGGTGGTTCCCACTCGCGAGGGCCGAGACCTTCCACCGCGCGGGCGAACGACTCGGCACTCAGATAGGTCACCATCGGGATGGGACTCGTCGCGTCGGCGGACTCGTGCGTGAGGACGAGTGTGCGTGAGCCGCCGTAATAGTCGGTCAGACGTCCGTCGATCGTCCGGCTCGCGCTCGGCGCCGGCAGTCCGAGCTGCCGCTGCACGTCGTCGCTCGCCAGTGCCGGATTGAACCGGACGTCGATACGATCGACGACGCCGCCGCGGTACTCGATATCAATACCCTCGGCTCCGTCCTGACCGCCGTACGACGCGCGCGAATCCGACGTGGCGTTGACCGGACGCCCGAATACCTTTTCCGCCTCCGCGCGCACGCTGCGTCCGGGCATGATGCCCTTCACGGCGCTGACTGCCGACGCGCCCGCGCCGGCGAGCAGCACGAGCGCGGCGACGAGCCCACGGCTTACCGCTTTCGGATGCGCCATTCGTTCTCCGCCGCGTACCGCACGTCGCCCCACGTCCCCCGCCCGCTGCGGAAAGTGAAGAAGCCATGGAGTTCCGCGTCGCCCAACGTGCTGAACCGGCCATGAAGCTCGGCACCGATGACGCAGGCGATCACAGGCCCCCCGCTCCCCTGCACGAACGAGATGCTTCCGTAGTAAATGGCCGCCGTCCCCTGACGGCAGATGACGCTCTTCACGTAAGTGACGTGGACCCTGTAACTGTCCGACCGCTGGTCCTCCGCGGTCGGGTGCCGCAGGATCATGGTTCCAGGTTGATTGCCGGCGAGCTCCCACGTGCCGGCCCAGTCCGACGCCCCCTGTCCGGGCCCCGGCGGGGGCGGTGCATTCGGCGCAGGCTGCCCGGCGCCGGGGTTGGGGCTGGGCGGTGGCGCGGCGGGCGCCGAGAGCGGGAGGGATGCCGGTGGTGGCTCGGGTGGTGGTTCGCCCAGATTGCGTCCCTGGCCCTGTTGTTCCACCGTCTTCGGATCGACGTGCGTCGTCGTGCTGCCGAGGATGGATGGTCCCGTGCCCGGGTCCACGAAGATCGTCATCGTGTCGCTGAACCCGCCATACGAGGCGCTCACCATGAAGGAGCGGTTCGCGTCTCCCTTTCCCGGCGTGAACGGCACCGGGACACCGCCGTACTGCACGTTCGCGGAGCCATCGGGTGGCGCGGTGGTGTTGTCGTCGTAGACGAGCACGACCGGAGGGACCGCGACGGTCGTTCCCGCCTTGACGACCATCCGCTGCACGGGAAACTTGATGCCCGTGAGACGAGGGCTGGGTGGGACGGAAGAGGGGTCCGGCGCCGGGAACCGCTGCGTGCAGGCGTCCGCCTGCTCGCGCAACGCAGTGGCTTGCCGTTCGATCTCGAGGAACCTTTCGCGCGCGGCGGCAGCGGCCAGCACGAAGAGCCCGACCCCGAGGCCGGTCGCGAGCTGGGTGAGGAGCTGCGCGGTGGCGCTCTGAGGATTGACGGCACTGGTCAGCGCCCTGGCGACGTTCTGCGCGTGGTACCCCTTGATCAGGCGCCGCGCCGAGTGATGCCCGTAGTTGTGGGCGAGCTCGTGCGCGAGGACTGCCGCGAGCTCCGACTCGTTCTCGACGAACCCGAGGAGTCCCGTATTGACGATGATGTGCCCCGGCGGCGTGACGGCGTTGACCTCCGGCGAGCTGAGGATCGAGACGCGATACCGGAAGGCCGGGCCCGGCGTCTGGTCTGTCATCCGGTTGACGAGCTGCTGAAGGTAGCCTTCGACCTGCGCGTCAGTGAACGCCGGCGCCGTCCCGGCGAGCGCCGTGAACGCCTGCTGGCCGAGCGACAGCTCGTAGTCGGACGTGATCTGGAAGAGTGTTTCCGCCTTGAACGTCTGCAGGTTGACGCGTTCGATCCTTGATTCCGCCGACGAATAGAAGTCCCCCTGGTTGTACCAGCCGCCGAGGAACTTCCGCCGGCTCTCCTGGAGCATGCTCCGCACCTCTGGCGCGGGCTCAAACGCGCCTCTCGACGCCATGAGGTACTGATTGAGCGCCTTCGCCGCCGCGGCCGACTCGTTGCGCGCGTAGTGCGCGTAGCCTTTGAAGAAAAGCAGGGTGGCGTTGGTGGGGAATTGCGCGAGGCCCGCCGCGGCGGCCTCGATCGCATCGTCGTGTCCTTTGCCCGCCTTGAGCGACGCGCGGTAGTACACCGATGCGGTGATCAGCTCGTGGCACTTTTCGCACGCGCCGCGCCGCTTCAATTCCTGGCGGGCAAGCGATTCGGCTTCTTCGAGCTGCTTGCGGGCGGCGTCACGCGCCGCGCGGTCCTGTTGCGCGGACGCGCGCACGGCCGCCTCGTGTCCACTCGCGACGAGCGCCTCAGCGCGGTCGAGCCCGGTCGCCGGTGCGGCCGTCTGGCCGGTGAGGAGCAGAAGAGCCAGGACGATGGGCTGGGGAGCCATGGGAGGCCTCAGCGTCCGCCACCGAACACGCTGCCGCTCATCACATCGCAGCCGACGCTGCGGCACCATTTGCCCTGCACCGTGCCGCCGGGCCCGGCTTCGAGATACCCCTCACCGCTGTCGTTGCCGTCGTTCCGCGTCCAGCGAAAGAAGAGCCGCGCGCCCGACATCACGCCGCGAATGACACCGGGTGAATTGTTGTACGTGCCTGTGACCTGGCATCCGCCTGCGCTCTGGAGGTTCAGGCGGCCGAAGGCCGAGACACTCCACGAGCCGAGGACGGACGCGAGGCCAGAGCACGTCGACGCGCCAGCTCCAGGGCCGGCGACGGGACCGGTGGGAATCGCCGGCGGCGGGGCACTCGTGCGTGTCGCTCCCCAGATCCCGCCCTGGCTCGTGTTGCATCCTGCCGGACGACACCACCGCCCTTCGATCCGTGAGGCGTTGACGACCAGCGCGTAGGCATCGCCGCCGTCGTTGCCGTCGCTCCGCGTCCAGCGGAACTGGAGCATCTGGTTCTTGACGTCCCCGGTCGGCGGAATCACGACTCCGCTGATCTGCCCACCGCCCGACGCCGTGTAGCTCCCGGCGACGCTGCAGCCGCCCTTCGCGCGCAGCGTGATCTCGCCCCAGCTGTTGCTCGTCCAGGTGCCTGTGACTTCGTTGGGGTTACACGCGAATCCCCCCGGCGGCATCGGGTTCAGCGGTGCGGTCGGCGTCCCGGGACTCTTGGCGGGTCCCTGGCCGGCAGGGGGCGACAGCAGGATGCGCGCAACTTCGCTCGACGCGAAGTCGCGCCGGCCGCTGGCAGTATCGAACGTGATGCGCAGCGGCCGCGTGCCTCCGACGTCGTAGAACTCCCCTTGCACCACGAGCCCGCTGCGGAGCCACAGCGCATGACGGCCGCCGCCGGCCAGGGCCCATTGCGAGTCGGGAATCGTTCCGCCGACAAAGTCGATGGCCGCGACCTGGTCGAAGGGGATTTGGCGGTCCGCCCCGTTCTGCCTGATGGCGAAACCGGGCGCGCCGAGGTCAACGAGTTCCGCGGAGAACGGCCGAGTGCGAGCGGAATCGGAGCCGTGAGTGCCATCAGGCCTCGAGTTTCGCCAACTCGTCGAAATGGGTGTCGTCGTGCGCGACATCGAGGCCGTGGACCTTGGCGCACGCAAAGATGAGGAGATCTGCAAGGGGAACGGTCACGCCGGACGCCCGGCCACGATCGGCGAGTTGAATCGACCGATTCCAGACCTCAGCAGAGATCTCGTAGTCGGGAAGCAGCACCTCGTAGCGGCGAAGCGTCTTGCGCTCCGCGTCGTTGGTGACGCCACGCCACAGCTCGAATCGCACGGGCGGACACCACGCGGCTTCGCCGCTCTCCAGTAGCGCATTCACGCGATCGCGCTTCGCCGGGTCGCCACTCTTGCGCAGCTGGTGCACCCAGAGCGAGCTATCGACGAGGGCTTTCCCCTCCAGACGATGCACGTTTGATTTGAATCGATCAAATGTATATCCTTGTGTATGTACTTGGTGCATCCATGAAAACTGCCAAAGTATTCAAGAGCGGCAACAGTCAGGCCGTCCGGATTCCGAAGGAGTTTCACCTCGACGATGAGGAGGTCGAGATTCGCCGTAAAGGCGACGCATTGATTCTGCGGCCCAAGAGGCGTTCCTGGAGCGCGCTGTTCGAGAGTCTCCACAAGTTCACGGACGATTTCATGGCGGAGGGGCGAAACCAGCCCCCGATGCAGAAGCGACGTCGGACGTTCTGATGAAGTTGATGCTCGACACCAACATCTGCATCGACCTGATCAGGGACCGTCCTCCGTCGCTCCTCGAGCGAGTCGCATCGCATGCGGTTGGAGACATCGGCATCTCCCTCATCACACTCGCTGAGCTCGAATATGGCGTGAGCAAGAGCAGTCGCCCGGCCAAGAACCGGGAAGCGCTGGATCAGTTCGTCTCGCCCCTCGAAGTGGCGGCGTTCGAACCGCAGGCAACGGCTGTTTACGGCCGCCTGCGGGCGGCGCTGGAGAAGAAAGGGCAGTCGATCGGCTCGTTGGACGTGCTGATTGCGGCCCATGCGGTCAGCCTCGACGTTCGGCTGATCACGCACAATGTTCGGGAGTTCGGACGAGTGCCGGGATTGAAAACCGAGGACTGGGTGTAGGATTTTTGTTCCCGCTGAGGAGTTTGCGATGGCCCTGGCGGCGACGTTTATCAGCTTCGACTTCGATCACGACGAGCACGGCCACGGGCATTAATCGCGGCTGAATAAAGCGCTCACGCAGATCGAAACCGGTGGTCCCTGGCTGGTTCTTCGTTTTTGTACTGCGGAGTGCGTCCCGGATGAGCTCCGACGCGTAAGCTTGGAAAACGAAACGGGCGATGCATGCCAAGCGACACCGAAACATCTCGTTGCGCAAGTGGCTCAACAACTCACGCCTCCAAGATACTCCTCAATGTGATCCAGGACTTCGCCGTCCCGCACGGCCGATCAGCCGTTCCTCCTCGGCCGACCGTACGTCGCAACCTCGTGCCCGAAGGCCCGCGACCACGTCAGCGGCGATGTTCTCGTCGGTCAGAAGGGGAAGGTCGAGTGGCCTCACGCGGTGGTCTTCAGATCCCAGACGTGCTCGGCCTTCAGCACGTCTGCGGCATACCGAAACGCCGCCGCCAAGCCATCCTGCGTGAGCTGCGGGTACTGTGCGAGAATCTGCTCCTGCGTCGCACCGCCCGCCGCCAGTTCGAGGAGGAACTCGACGCTCAATCGCGTCGCGTGGACGCACGGTTTGCCACCGAGAATCTTCGGATCGGAGACGGTCAGCTCTTCAGCCATCTCGAAATCCATTCTAGCTCAGGATCCTGAGTGTTGTCGTCCGCGCCAGGCGCCTCGGCGAGCACATCGACGCAACGTGCGCTGTGTCGCCAATGGACCATCGCTCCATCGGCGATCAGAATGGGATCTCTTCATCGTCGAATGCGTGCTCCCGATCGCCGCGCCGCGACACATCGCGGCGCGTGGGCCTGGGCGGAGGCGGAATCGCCGGAATCGGCGAGATCGGCGCACCGGTGTCGAGTGCTTTCGCGATCGCCTGCAGCTCCTCACGTACTTGTGGCAGCACCTCGGGATCGATCGAGCCGTGCACGAGCCACTGCTGCAGATCGTCGGCGAGATTCACGAGGTAGCAGGCCAGATCGCTCAACTGGCACGCCGGATCTGGCTCACGTTTCGGCATGTTTGCGTCGAGACGCGTCGTCGAACGATTTCGCGATTTCGGCTGCGGTCCACGCACTTCCTCGTTGTGGGGCGGACTGCCGAACCGCTTCCGGTAGCACTCTTCGATGAACTCGCTCACGGGGACCTTCCAGCGCTGCTGTGGGCTCGGGCGCAAACCCGGGAGCTTCCTCGGATTCATGCCGAGCGCGCGCGCCATCTCGACCTGCCGCGCATTGAGCCGGCAGATCTTCGTCGCGTTCGTCCACGCCTCAGCGTCGCGCGCTCGACGCGTGTTCGCCACGGTTCGACCTCAGCGCTGACGGTGCCGGAACTCGACCCGGTTCCGCTCGCCACCGCTGTGAAAGAATACGTCAACTCGCAGCCCCAATTCCCAATTGCCGACGACGGGGGAAGATATGCAGAGCCGTTCATCTCAACCCGGGGCCCCCGCCGCGCGGACTGTGCGCGGTGGGGTGGAACCCGGGGCCCCCGCCGCGCGGACGGTGCGCGGTGGGGTGGAACCCGGGGCCCCCGCCGCGCGGACGGTGCGCGGTGGGGTGGAACCCGGGGCCCCCGGCGCGCGGACGGTGCGCGGTGGGGTGGAACCCCGCACGCCCGGCGCGCAGACTTTGCGCCGGGGGGTGGAAACCGGGGTGATTCCCGTCACCGACAGTGAGACCTATCAGACGCTGCTCGCGCGCGCGCACCGGCGGACGGGCGGCGTGTCGCCTGAGCGCATCGTGCGCCACGTTCTGTCGGTCACGCACGGAGGCGACTGGCCGGTCCAGCGCGATGCGCTCGACGCGGTGCTTCGCCGCTGCGCGTCCGCTCAGACGGACGAGATTCAGATCGTCGGACGGCCACGGGGCCGCCTGTTGGGGCTGTACGCAACCCGCCGCCAAGGGTCGCGCGCACGCCCGTATCGCACGCTCCTCCGTCGTATAGAGCCGCTCGACGGCAGTTGCGAGTGCGCCGATTTCCTCAGAAACTCGCTCGGCCTGTGCAAGCACCTCGTCGCCGTCCTCGAGCACGTGGTCTCGAAGCGGTATCGCGGCATTATCGAGCGCGAGTTGGCTCCCGAGCTGGCGCCGTTGCGCTGGGATCCGGTCCGTCCGCTGACCGGCCCTGGCGACTGGCTGGCGCGCATTCGCTGGGTGGACGGCGCGCCTGATCCCAATCTGCGGCGCTGGCTGCGTCCAGCAAAGGGAAACGGCTGGGCGGCCGCGATTCCCGAGGCGTCCGAGCAACGGCTGGCGCTCGTGGATCGCTTGCGTGCCGCGCTTCGCGACGGCAATGGCGAGCCGGCACTGCACGCGCTGCTGCAGGAAGAGCGCGGCCGACTCGTGCGCCGGATCCAGACGTCGAGCACCCGGAAGCATCTGCACCGCGCGCTGCATACGCTCAAGCAATCGCTCTATCGCTATCAACATGACGGCGTTGAACGGTTTCTCACGCGCGGGCGCTTGCTTCTGGCCGACGACATGGGCCTCGGGAAGACCGCGCAGGCGATTGCCGCCTGTCATGCCCTCTGGCACACCGGCCGCGTCCGCCGTGGACTGCTCGTCGTCCCCGCCGCGCTCAAGCCGCAGTGGCTTCGTGAGTGGCAGCTCTTCACCGACGCCCCCGCCGCCGTCGTCGATGGCACTCCCGGTGAGCGCCGCGCCGCGTTCGAGGCGTGCCGGCGCGGATTCCTGCTGGGGAACTACGAGCAGCTCATTCGCGACCTCGACGTCGTCCGCGAATGGAGGCCGGACATCGTCGTGCTGGACGAGGCCCAGCGGATCAAGAACTGGGCGACCAAAACCGCGCTCGCCGTGAAGCGACTGGATCCACCGTACCGTCTGGTGCTGACGGGCACGCCGATGGAGAACCGGCTCGACGAGCTCGCGTCGATTGTCGAGTGGGTCGACGATCTCGCGCTGGAGCCGAAATGGCGCCTGGCAGCATGGCACACCACGCCAGTGGATGGCACAACGGAGATCGGCGGCGCCCGGAACCTCGATACCCTGCGAACCCGTCTCGCCACCTGCATGGTGCGGCGCACGCGGCGAGAGGTGCTGTCGCAGCTGCCCGCGCGGACCGACACGCGGATTCCCATCGAGATGACCGCGGAGCAGATGGACGAGCACGACGCGCTCAACATGCCGATCGCGCAGATCCTCGGCCGCGCGAAGCGGCGCCCGCTCGCGCAGCCGGAGTTCCTGCGTCTGATGACCCTGCTCACCACGCAGCGCATCATTGCCAACGGCCTCGCCCAATTGCGCTTCGAGCAGATCTGGCCCGACCTGTCGCGGATCGAGCGCCCCACGGACGCCACCCTTCGGGGGCTTGCGAGCCCGAAACTGGTGGAGCTGCGCGAGCTGATCGGCCAGCTCGCCCTCACCGAAGGGCGCAAAGTGGTGGTATTCAGCCAATGGCGGCGGATGCTTCGGCTCGCGCACTGGGCGACGCGCCACCAGCTCGCACGCGAGGGTGTCACACCGGCGTTCTTCACCGGCCAGGAGGGCCAGAGGCGGCGCACGCAGAACCTCGTGGATTTCCACGACGACCCCGCGTGCCGCGTGCTCTTCGCGACCGATGCCGGCGGCGTCGGCCTCAACCTGCAACGAGCGGCGAGCGCCTGCATCAACATCGAGCTTCCCTGGAACCCCGCGGTGCTCGAGCAGCGAGTCGGCCGGATCCACCGGCTCGGGCAGCGCCGCCCGATTGACGTCTACAACCTGGTGAGCGAGCCCGGAATCGAGTCGCGGATCGCCGATCTCGTCGGGTCCAAGAAGGCGCTTTTCACCGGCCTGTTTGATGGAACGACCGACGAGGTGACCTTCGAGCGTTCCGGAAGTTTTCTCTCCCGCATCGAGCGCATCGTCGCGCCGGCAATCACGCGGGTCCCCGTCCGCGCCGAGGATACCAATGTTTCCGAGGACGATGGTGCGGAGCGCGAGATCGAGGCCGTCGTCGCGGCGGCGGACGAGTCGCGTGACGTCGTGGGCGTAGCCGCCTCGCGGGCGGAGCCGATGCCATCGGCCGCCACGATCCAGCGTCTTGTCGCCGGCGTGACCGTGCAGCGCACCGCCAGCGGCGGTCTGGTCATCGAGGCACCGCCCGAAACCGCATCGACGCTGGCAGCGCTGTTCTCAGGAATGGCGCAGCTTCTCGAGGCTGCGGCGACTCCGCCGATGAAGGAAGGACGTGCGGTCGGGCGGCGGTCGGCTGGAACGGAACGCCCGCGATGAGCGAGCTGGCACGTGCGTTGACCAGGCAAATGGAGCGCCTGATCAAGACGGCGTTGATGCCGGGACGCTTCATCTCGTACAACGCCGGCTTCTCCTTCGTCCGCGACCTCGAGGCCGTCGAAAGGCGACTCTCGAAATGCCTGTCTGCGAATTCGCCACGGGCCGTTGGCCTCTGCGAGACATTCCTTGCAGGCTGCTATGAAAAAGCGGGCGAGATCGACGATTCGAGCGGCAGCTTCGGCGATTTTGTCGGGCAGCTCCACTGCGTGTGGATCAAGGCCCGCCAGGCGGCAGGCGCCGACACGGACGAGACCGCAACGCGCCTGCTCGCGTGGATCGAGGCAGGTCCGGGTACTGCCCACGAGCGGCGAATTGAATCGATCGATTCCCGACCTCAGCAGAGACCGTAATCGGGCAGCAGGTCCCCGAAGAAGGCTCCGATCGCGGCACTCGAATACCCGGGCGATGAAGCTCACACACGACTCGAAATCTCCCACTTGACAACGCTTCGACGACGATGCCGTCGTCGTCGTCGGCTATTCTGAGGCCGCGACGAAGGTGGATCGATGGCTCAAATCACAATCAATGAAGGGCTGGCATGGCTCAAGACCTTGAAGAAGCGCCACGAGGAACTTCTGGCGCTTCGCAACGACAACGCCCACCGGGAGCGGCGTTTCTACGGCGCTTCCGCCGACAAGGAGATCGTGAAGGAACCCGTGTATGACGTAAAGGTGCTCGACAAGCTCGTCACCCGCGTCGCGAGAGAAATCCGTCTCCTGGAACAGGCCCTCAAGGCGACCAACGCGAAGACCGCGATCGACACCTACGACCAGGACGACGCGGTGTTGGGTGAACTGTCGTAGCGCGAAGAATCGAAGTATGGGGACGGCCAGAGGGGCGTGCGGTCCCGTGGGTCTGGTTCTCAGCCCACTCTAAACATCGATGAGACTCCAACCGTCTGGAAAACGGACCCTCGTTGATGGTTCGTCGTGGATGGTAGGTCACGGCGGAGGCGCGCAAGCGCCGAGGCACTCTGCAACTCTCGTTGATTGTTTCACCAGGCTGCGGACCTTTGGCTTTCCCCTCCAGATGATGCACGTTCCGGCCGTCGATCTCGCACGCGCGCACGTGTTGAAGGGCGCGATGTCGGCGCGTATCTGGCGAACGCGCTGGTTCCGGCGACCGATCGCGTGCAGATCGTGATCACGTCTAGTTGGCCTCCTGCACGATCTCACCCACGCTCCGTTTGGTCACATGGTTGAGGCGGCGGCCGAGCGGACCGGCCGGCCCTCTCACGCTCCCAGCTTCCCGCCGTCCGCGCCGTCGAGGCACGGTGGCCGCGCGACCGCGTCAGGCACCCTGGAGCAGGGCGTTGAAGTCGGCCACGAGCTTGTTGAGGCTCCGGTTGAGCGCCTCGTTGCCCATCGTCTGGGTCATCAGCGAGATCTTCAGCGTGTTGACCTCGCCCGCCGCCGACATCATCACGTCCATCACCCGCTTCTTCGTCTCGTCGCTGATCTGGAAGCCCCTGACGCCGCTCACCCGGGCCATGCGCTCCTGGATCTCCGCCTTGTGCGCGTCGAGATACGCCTGGGCGTCGGCCACGCCGGCCGAGGGGTCGGCCCCGGCCTTCACCTTGCGCACCAGCTCGGCGGCGATGGCGCCGACGGCGTCCATGTCGGTGGCGACGGAGGCGTCCTTGCTGCAGGCTGCGCCGGCGACGGCCATGAGGGCCAATATCGCGAGGATGGGTCGAATGCGTCTCATCGTCTGTTCTCCCTGGTTGGTACGGCGGGCCGTCAGGCGGCCGGTTGGACGGGGGGCCGGACGAGCAGCGCGAGGCCGCCGGCCAGGATGAGCAGGAACGACCCGACCAGCGACTTGGGCGTCATGACGGCCGCGACAATCGGGCAGACGAGCAGCAGGCCCGCCGCCAGGCGGCCTTGCCCCCGCAGGGCCACGGCGCCGCCGGCCAGGCCGAGCACGGCGCCCACGAGCAGCACGTAGGCCGCGCGGACCAGTCCGGACAGGGCGCTGAGGTCGGCCCCGGCGCTGCTCAGCTCCCGTACCGTGGCCTGCAGGCGGTTGTAGTCCGAGATCCACGTGATGCCGAGGGCGGCGGCCAGCAGGCCGCCGAGGACGCCGAGTACGAGCACGATCCATCTCATGGGACGCTCCTTCCTTTGGTAGGCCTAATCGGGGGAGCCGGGCGGCCGTTACCGCTGTAACGCCTGCGCCGCGCGCCCGAGTACGTGCAGGAATGGGTGTCCTGTGCTGACCGCGATGCGGGTGCTAGAATCGCCCGGCCACGTGCCCCCGCTGCCTTCTCGATCCGGACCGGCCGGCGGCGCGCCCTCGCGCCGTGATGACGCGCTGCCTCGCCGCTTTGCGGCCGGCGATGACGCGGCCGCGCGGGAAGTGCACGCGCGAGTGGATCGGATCCTCGCGTTTCGCGGGTACGGCGTGCCTGCCGTAGACCGGCGCGACCTGCGGCAGGACGTGATCGCCCAGGTGTTCCAGGCGGTTCAGCGCGACGAGTTCGACTTCGAGCAGGGCTTCTGGGGCTTCGTCGAGACGGTGGCGACCCGCCGCGTGATTGACTGGCTGCGGGCGCGGCGGACCGTGGTCGAGCTCGATCCCGAGTTGACCGACCATGGCGCGTCGGCGGTCGACGGCCTCATCGCGCGCGAGCAGGCCTCCCTCGGACGCGCCGTGCTGGCGCGGCTCGACGAAAAGTGCCGCGACCTGATCACCCGCCACGCGCGGGAGGGGCTCGCCTATCGCGAGATCGCGTCGGTGCTGGGCGTGTCGGAGGGGGCGCTGCGCGTGCAGTTGCACCGCTGCGTGAAGCGGGCCCGCGTGCTGTTGCAGGAAATGCTCGCCCCGGGGCTGGGCAAGAGGAGCGGCCCATGATGGACCATCGCGACGCCGAGCCGCTGCTCGTGGATGCGGCACAAGGCGTGCTCGATCCCGGGCAGGCCGCGGCGTTCGAGGCGCACGTCGAGGCGTGCGACGATTGCCGGACCTGGCTCGAAACCTACCGGCGGCTCGCCGACGCGGCCGCGGAGGATCCGGCAGGACATCCGTCGAGCGACCTGCTCGCGCGGTTCGCCGCGGTGGCCGCTGGGATCTCGGCGGCGGAGCGCGCCGGCGTCGAGTCACCCCTCGTCTCGTGCGCCGCCTGCCGGGAGGACGTGAGGCTGGCGCGGACCGCGCTCGAGGAGGCGCGTCGCCCCCGGCGCGCGCTGCCGGCGATGGCCCTGCCGCTTGCGCTGGCTGCGACGCTGGTGGCGGCGACCGCCGCCGGGCTCCTGTACGGGCAGCTCCGCGCCTTGCGGACCGAGCTGGGCCAGGTGGCGTGGTCGGGGCCGGTGGTGCCGCTCCTGCTCGAAGACACGCCGCGCGGCCCGGATGCGGCGACGCTCAGCATCCGGACGTCCCAGCCGTTTGCCCTCATCGTGGTCCGCGTGGACGCCCCGGCGGCCGTCGGAGCGTCCGAGCCCGCGCGGTTCGAACTGCGGGACGGGGCCGGCCAACTGCTCTGGAGTGCGACCATCCCCGTGGACGAGGTGCGGCGGGCGACCCGTGAGGAGGGAGGCGTGTTTCTCCAGGTGCCGGTCGCGGGCCTGGCGGCCGGGTCGTATCGCTTCGTGACGCGGGTCGGCGCGCCCGATGCGACGACGCTGCTCGACCGCGTCGTGCGGCTCAATCGGGTGCCGTAGCCGCGTCAGCGCCAGTCGCCGGCAGCGACAAACGCGCCCCACGCGGTCGGGTCCAGGGGGCGTCCGGCGGCCCGCTGCAGGCCGAGGATGTCGAGGCTGGCCGCCCGGACCGCGGCCGAGGTGGCGGCGCCCGCCAGCAGGTGGGTGTAAAAGCGGTCCATCCACTGCATGGCCGCCGCGTCGCCCACCCGCCAGAGGCTCATCACGAGGGTATGCGCGCCGGCGGCATGGAAGGCCCGCCGCAGCCCCAGCACGCCTTCGCCGTCCTGGAGCGATCCGCCGCCCGTGTCACAAGCCGACAGCACGACCAGCGACGTGGCGGACAGGTCGAGGGACGATACTTCCGCCGCCGTCAGTACCCCGTCGTCTCGCGACGAGAGGTCGGAGGCCGACTGGTTGGCGCCGGCCAGTGCCAGTCCGGACAGGACGAGCGACGAGGTGGGCGCCGGGCCTTCGATGAACGACGATGCCGCCGTCTCGGGAAGCGCCGGGAGCCCGCAGGCCTCGTCGAGCAGGAAGGCGTGCGTGGCGAAATGAAGCACCTGCGGCGTGCTCACGCGCCGCTTGACCTCCTGCTCAGAGGCGTCGGGGCCGATGAGCAGCCGGGCGCTGCCCGCGCCGTGGCGGCGTTGCCAGAGACGTGCGATCGCGTGGACCTCGTCGGCCGATCGGGGCAGGGGATCGAAGGCCAGCGGGCGCTCGCAGTCGGCGGGCGCGCGGGAGGACGCGTCAGGCGCAGCGGGCGCGCGCGCCGCGGCGAAGTCGAAGGTCGGGGCCCCGACGGCGAGCAGTTGCACCCTGGTCGACGCGGCGTCCGGAACGTCCAGGAGATCGCGCTCGGCCGAGAGATAGTGGAGGGTGCGGTCGCGCTCCAGCAGGTACCGGCCGTCGCCGGTCGGGAGGGTGGCGAGGCTGAGCAGGTGAAGCGACCCGGCCGGCACGATGAACACCGCGTTGGCGCTGCCGAGGGCGGCCTCGACGGGATCCCAGACGGCCTCGCGAAGGGCGGCCCCGGTGGAGTCGAGCCGGTCTCGCCGCGCGTCGGCGGCGCGGCTCACCACGGGCGCCGGGCCGTCGTTGAGGGCCCTCCATGCGTTCACGAGGGCATCGATGCGGTCGGCGGGGCCGAGGTCGATGGCCACCGGCTCGGCCTGGCGGCCGGGCAATACCATGGCGAGGTACTTGCGAACGCGAGCGGCCCCGACGGTCGCTCGATATGGAAAGTACCCGACCAGGGCGGCGCCGTCCGGGAGGCGGCGGGCCACCTGCGCAAGGTCGGGCACGGCCTGATCGGCGGCGTCGGCTCCGCTGCGGGCAGCCACCTGGCGCTCCAGGCGTTCGACGTCGGCCGCGGCGCGCCGCAGGCGGGCGCCGACTGCCGGGCCGAGTTCTTCGCGGACGCTGCGAATCGTCAGGCTCGCCAGGTCTTCGCGCGCGCGGCCGAGGGCCTCGGTCGCGGCGACGACGCCCGGCTCGGCGCTGGCTCTGGCGCGCCGGCCGCGCCGGGTCATCTCGTCGAGCACGAGCGCCCGCGAGCGCAGCCATTCGGTCCAGACGCGCGAGGCGGCCCCGGGCATCCGGCCCGTCGCCAGCACCGCCGAGGCTGCGTCGAGGCCCTGGGTGCGGTGCGCGGCGTAGCGCAACGCTTCGCGCTCTCCCTGCACACGGACCATCAGGGTGAGGTGGTCACGGCTGATGGACTCGGCGTCGAGCGCCAGGTCGAGCGCCGCGGACCAGTGACCCTCTGCGAGGCGCTGTTCCGCCAGCAGCGCGAGGCTCTCGGCGACCTTGGGATGGCGGTCGCCGAAGCGCGCGCGGCGCAGCGCGAGCGCGCGCTCCAGGTACGGGGCCGCCCGGCCGGGACGGTCGCGGGCCAGTTCGACCCGGCCCATGCCGTCGAGGACGCTGGCGAGCGCCCGGCTGTTGTGCTCCTCGTCGCGTTCGAGCAGCGGCAGCGCCTCGCGGAAATGGCGTTCGGCGGCCGCCAGGTCTCCGGCCGCGAGATCCACGGTGCCGAGTTCCTGCGTCGCGTTGCCGATCGAGGGGTGATCGGGCGGGCGAATCACCTGGAGGATCGCGCGGCTGCGTTGGTAGTAGCGGCGGGCGAGGTCGAAGCGGCCGTTGCGCGCATGGATGGCGGCGACGTGGTCGGCGGCCTCGACGGTGTTGATGTGGTTGCCGACGGAGCGCTCGTAGATGCCGAGGGCCCGGTCGGCGGCCTCGAGGGCCCGGCGGTCGTCGCCCAGCTCGGCCAGGACCACGCTCAGGTTGGTGAGCGATCCCGCGACAGGCACCGAGTCGGGTCCGAGCTTGGCCTCGCGGATGGCCAGGGCCTGCTCGTGCATCGCGCGCGAGCGGGCGTGCTCGCCGACCCCGCGCAGGAGGACCGCATGAAAATCCATAATCACTGCGAGCCCGAGATCGTCCGGGGGCAGGGTCTTCTCGGCGAGCGCCAGCGCGCGCTGGTGCAGCGCGAGCGCCGGACGGTAGCCGTCGAGGTCGGCGGCGACGATGGCCATGTTGTGCAGCCCGGCGCCGGCTTGGAAGGAGTCGGCCCCGTACATCGAGACGCGGAGGGCCAGCGACTGCGCATAGAGGTCGCGCGCCCGCGTGAGATCGCCCACCGCCTCGCGGTAGTAAGTCCCGAACCGCACCAGCGCGCTGATGACCTGCCGGCTTTGCTCGCCGAACGTGGCCGTGTCGGTTCGGAGGAGTCGCTGAAACGTCCGCTCGGCCTCGGGCAGGCGATTGGCGGCCGTCAGCAGGTCGGCCAGCTGGAGGAGGATGGCGTGGCGATCGACGCCGGGGTCTCCGGCGGAGAGCCGTTCTTCACGCTCGAGGACGTCGACGGCCCACTTCACGCACAGCGGATGTCCGGCGAGCACGGCGTCGGTGCAGGCCCGCACCAGCGGGTCGCGGGCCGTGGCGGGGAGCACCCCGGCGTTTCCGACCTCGCGGATCCGCTGGTTCATCAGGGCCCGCGCGTCGGCGGCCGCCGCCTCGAACCGGCCCTCGCGCATCAGGCGGTTGACGGTGTCGAGGCTCGGCGCCGCTGCGCGGTCCGGGCGCAGTCGCCCCGCGGCGGCCGATGCGACGAGCGCGGCCGTCACGGTTCCGGCGAGGAGCAAGGGCCACGACTGGCGCCACCTGATCGTCCGCATCAGAAGGATCCCGGCCGGCGACGCCGCGCCGTGATTCCGCGGGTCACGGGCGCATGCTACCACGCAGGCTGGCGCGCCCGCATCGAGCGCCGCAGCCACGCCTTCGCCACATCGTCCTTCCGTCGGCCCTTGTCGAAGCGCATCAGATCGATCCGGCAGGAGTTGTATCCTGCGCCGGTTGGACTTCGGAGTCGATGAGTCTGGGGGACGCGATGACGCCCAAGAAGACGGAGACGCCCAGGGATCCGCCGGACGAGTTCCGAGCCCGGTTGGGGGAGCTGCGTGCCCTGCACGCCGCGGCGCACGCCCGGCACTCCGATCGCACCTCGGACCCATGGCGCTCGTCGCTGCACGAGGCGATCGAGACGTTGCAGGACGACGCTGTCCGCCTGGCGATCTGCCAGGAACTGGTGCGCTGCGGCCTCCCCGGCACCGACACGTCTTGCCTCGACTTCTCGACGCGGGAGCTCGTCCGCAGCGACTGCCCGGGCGCAGCCGCGGCGCTCGCCGCGCTCCAGGCCGAGGCGCCCCACTCACCGTCGAACCTGGTCCTGGCCGCCGAGATCCTCGGAGCAGTCCAGGGCGATGAGCGTTGCGGCTGCACCGTCGTCGCGCGGCGGGGCGCGGCGATCTTCCTGTGGCCCTCCTTTGTCCTCCTGTCCGAAGGCGTCGGTGCCAACGCGCGGCGAACCACCGCCGACCTCCGCTGCAGTCGCTGTATGCAGTCGTGGCGGCGAGTAGAGGCCAAGGGTGACCCGGGGCCGACTACGGTGGAGTGGACGCTCACCGGCCCTGCCCTGCCGCCCCGGCCCGGGCGTCTTCCCGCGCCCATTCCCCGCGAGAAGCCCGCCGCGGCGGGTGAACCCGATCCGGCGGCGCTCGACTGCCGCCGCTGCCTCCGGATCCCGCGTCTCAGCGGCACGGTGGAGTGCGGGGGGCGTACGACGGGCGCGCTGCCGCCGGAGCGGCGTGAGCTCGAGACCGTCCGTAGCGCGCCCGACGGAAGCCGTGGCACCGAACTGCTGCGCTGCCCGGACTGCGGCGCTTTCTACGTGTGGAATGTCGACTACGAGTTCTTGATTCCCGCCAGCGAGGACACCCACTCACTGAGCCGTATCCCGCGTGACGTGGGCGAGGAGTACCGATCGGGCAAACGCCCGCTGCGCTGAGCCTGGTGCCAGGCGCCTGCAGTCGTCATGTCCGTCGGTTCAGCGGCGCACGGCGAGCACGCGCGCATGGTTCTTTGTCAGCCACGCGTCCGCTTTGTCGACGAGGTACCCGAAGTCGTCACCACCAAACCGGTCGGGTGTGACGTCTGGCTTCGACACGAAACCAAAGTCGTTGCTCCCCGGCCGTTGGACCAGGTAGCCGAAGTCATCGCCTCCGAACGACTCGGACCGCGGACCGAAACTGGCGGTCAGCGTCAGAGACACATGTCCTCCGCGCGGCCGCGAACCGAGGGTCACGACGAGGTCCGCGGCGGCCTCGCGTGTGACCATCTCGACCGAGCCTTTCTTCCTGGCCCATTCGCGGCTCAATCCGCTGACGACCTTGTCCAGCCGCGGACCGCTGCTCTTGACGAACACCGTGACGATGGTGTCACTCCTGCTCTGAGCTACAAGGGTTGGCCGTGCCGGCGTGCCCACGAGTGTCATGGCCAGCGCGGCAGTCCCGGCGACGAGTATCCGTGCCATGTTCATGACGAAGGTCTCCCGTTTCATTTATCAGAATGATCCCTGCCGGCGACGCCGCGCCGTGGTTCCGCGGGTCACGGGCGCCACGCAGGCCGGGCCGGCCCGTCCCGCGCGGTCCGGCGCGCGCGCTAGCGTTCCGCCGGCTTCATGTAGACGAATTTTCCGAGGCCCGCCGGGGCCGGGAACTTGAGCCAGCCGCCGTCGATGGCGCCCTTCTTCTCGAGTCCCGGGGAGCCCGAGTAGAACACGGAGAAGATCTTGCCGTCGAACTTGTACTTGCCGGTGACGCCCGCGCCGGCGAGGAACGTGCCGTCGGCGTTGAGCGTCACCCGCTTCATCAGCAGGGCGGAGTTGCCGTCGGCGGCGGCCCTGGTCTTCGCTTCATCCATCATCCACACTCCGGCGAGGCTCCCGCCGACCGCGGCGGCCAGGTCCTTGCCGGGCTGCGCCGCCGGCTTGGGCGGCGCGGGCGCCGCTTTCGGGGGCGCCGGGGCAGACGGCGCGGCGTTTCCCGGAGTCAGCGGGAAGAGAAAGTCCTTGTCGTCGCTGCCGAGGTGCCCGTCGTACACCAGGTGCATCGTCTCGCGCGATTCCCTGGCGCCCACCTCGTAGTAGAGCGCGCCGCTGACCGACGCGCCCGGTTCGAGCTTGGTCGTCTCGAGGCGGTCGTCGCTGTTGCCCTTGTTGATGGACGAGGTGATGCTGTGGCGGGTGAAATCGGACGTCTGGAGCGCGAGGCTCGTGTGGTACAGGGAGAAGACGGTCTTGCCGGTGTTGGTCGCCGTCACCGCGACACGCACGAACTGCTTGCCGTTCTTCCGCGGGTCGCTGAACGGCACCTTGGCCGGCATGAAGTCGAGCGTGACGGCGTCCACCGACAGCGTGGCCGTGTCCTTGAAATTCTGGATGGGACCGGCCTGGTTGACCGGGGCGGCGCGATTGGCCTGCGCGGCCAGGCCCGCGCCCAGGGCGGCCGACAGGGCGGCTGCCAGCAGGGAAACACGCATCGGGATCACCTCCTTGCCGGATCATCCGGCTGGGAAGGTAATCGGGCGGGCGGGCGGTACGTTACGGCCGGCAAACAAAAAGGGCCCGGGAGGAATCCCCCCGGGCCCTTCAAATCAAGCGATCACCAGTTCACGAGATCAGGAGATCTCCGGGGACTAGTACATGCCGCCCATGCCGCCGCCCGGCATGCCGCCGCCGCCGCCCGGCGCTTCCTTCTTCTCTTCCGGAATGTCGCAGATGAGCGCTTCCGTGGTGAGCGGGAGGCCAAGCCCGCCAGCAGCGGTCGCCTCACTGACCCATTGGTCGCCTGCCCTGACGTCGTCGTCGGCCGGTTCGCCGCTCGCTCGAAGCCGGCGGTTCACGAGCGCTTTTTGCCGCTGCAAGCCAGTGGGAACCGATGGGCTACGGGCGATTCGGCGGCGCAGTCTGGCGACGTCGGCCAGCGGCAGCGCCTCGAGATAGTGGAGGCTCAGCACGGCACGGCTGATCGCGGGGAGTTGCGAGATCGCGCGGCGCACCTCCTCGCTCGTCAAGGCTCGGTCGAAGGGCGCCACCGTCGCGTGCCGTGCGATCTGTGCCCACTCTTCGTCCGACAGCTGCGATTCCCGACGCCTGTGTCGCGTCCGCAGCATCCGCAGCGCGTGCCGCGTCGCCAGCCGATAGAGCCATGGCCGCACGCTGGCCGGATCCCGTAGCCACCGCACCTTCCGATGCACGAGCAGGAACACGTCCTGCAGGGCATCCTCCGCGCGGTCGGCATCGCCGATGACATGGTGCAAGTGACGGAGGAGGACCGGAGCGTAAAGCCGGTAGAGCGCGTCGAATGCGTCGATATCGCCCGCCTGCGCGCGGAGCACAATGAACGTCTCGCTCAGTTCCGGCTGGCCGCGCTCAGGCATCAGGTCCGCTCGATCGGGCATCTGGGCTGATGTCAGCCCGCTACAGACTAGACTGGGGCTCCGCCCCAGACCCCGGTTCGGTCGCTCGCGGGGGCCCCACCCCCGCTCCGCTCCCTCACGGGCGCGCCGTGCGCGCCGCCGTTATGCGGCAACGAGAACGAAATTCTCGTCGCGCGCCGCATAACGGTCTAAGAGGCATGGTACACGCGGCCGGTTCAGTCGATTTGTGGGTTCTTTGCGACCATGGTAGGTCATGCGGAGACGCGTAAGCGCCGAGGCAATTTGCAACTCTCGTTGATTGTTTCACCAGACTGCGGACCTTTGGCTTCCCCTCCAGATGATGCACGTCACGGCCGTCGATCTCGCACGCAATCCGGAAGACTCGCCCCGCATCCTGACGCCGCCGGTTCGGCTCCCGGCGCACCATCTTCGCCGAGCGACGCGCGGTCACGCGATCGCGCACCCTACGGACCGAGACGCTTGCGTTGCAAGAGATCACGATCTATATTGATCGTGTGGCGAAGAAGCGGCCGTCGGGACCGCAAAGGGCCGCGCTCCGCGAAGGCCGCAAGAGCATCCTGGTCGTTCTGTTCGTGCCAAGCGTCGAACGTGACGGCACGACGGCCGTGAACCAAAACCACTGGGTCGACGCCGCGCTGGACATGTTCGGGCGCGTGTTCGGAGGGGCAACGGCATATCCGAAGGCGAAGGGCATCTGGCGCGATGACGAACGAGGCGGAGTGCTCGTCAAAGACGAGCCCGTCGTCATCCACTGTTACACGACGCCCGGCGACATTCAGAATCCCCGGAAGCTCGCCGAGCTCGCGAGCTTCTGCAGGAGGATGGGACGCGATGCGCGTCAGGGCGAGATCGGTTTGGTGATTGGGGACGAGTACCTCGCCATCCGCGACTTTGCCGGGGAGTAGAGTATGAAAACGCACCTGAACATGGACAAGATCGCGCTCGCGCTGGGAGCGGAACGCGCAGGAAGGGTCTCCGCAAGAGGTGGCTACTTCGGGGCGATGCAGTTGTTGGCGGACATCGAAGCTCGGTTCCGCGTACCAGCCGGTGGCGGGCGGCCAACCGACCCGCGCTGGATCGAGCGTCGGCTCGTTCCACTCGCGCCCCGGACGCTCAAGCGCCTCGAGATGATCTCCGCGAAGGTTCGCGAACAGGGGGGTGTCCGCGTCGAACCGATGCAGCTTGCGGCCCTTCTGCTCGAGAAGACAACCGAACAGATCACCGAGGATGAGGTCGCGGAATTTGTCCGCCCAAAACGACGAGCCAGGCGTTAACTCTCATCGTCGACATGCGTTCGGGTGGCGCTGGAGCAATCTGGCCGCTCGGGAGAGTGGTTGAAGGAGCACCTCACTGGGCGACCTGCAGCACCTTCAGCTCCTTCTGCCCGCGCACGAGCAGCTTGCCGTCAACCAGCGCGAGCGGCGCCCAGTTGTCGCCGGGATCGAGAATCACGGCGCTCGCAAGCGGCTTGAAGCCAGCGGGGCTCGGCTCGACGAGATACAGCTTCGTGTTGCCGTCCGTCATCAGCATCAAACCGTCGGCGAGAATGGAGCCGCCGCGGACGAACCGCGGCTGTTGTTCCGTCTTCCATTTGATCTGGCCACCCATGCTCATGGCCACGAGACCGTCGCTGCGCTCGTTGGTCGTGTATTGCGCGTAGAAGTGACCGTCGTGCAGAACCGGCGGCTGCGTATGCGCGCCAAAATCCGGGTTCTTGAACACTTCGGCGACGCCAAACGTGCCATCCCCCTTCTTCTCCACCTTGATCATCGCCGCGCCAGCCCCATAGCCACCCGTGATGAGCACGCGCCCTTGACCAGCGTCGACCGCCTGCGGAACCGGGATGATGCACTGCCAGTTTGTGTAGGTCCACAGCACTTTCCCGCTGCGCGGGTCGAGGCCGTTGACGCTGCCGTCCCTGGCATTACGACCTCGTCCGGCGGCCGCGGTGATCATCACCAAGTGGTCTTCTCCAGCCACTCTGGCGATCGACGGGGTCACGTATCCCGGGATCCCGGACAACGCCGCCGACTTCCATCTCACCGCGCCGGTCAGCTTGTCGTAGGCCACGACACCGGCCTCTGAGGTCTGAGGCGCCACAATCAGCAGATCGCCGTAAATCACCGGGTTCTGCACGATCGCCCATTGCGGCAGTTCGGCGCCCCCGAAGTCCTTCCAGATGTTCTTGCGCCAGGCGGGCCTTCGTGTCTTCGTGCTGATCGCGTACAGATCTCCCATGGGTCCGACGGTATAGACGTGCTCGCCGTCCACGGTCGGCGTCGTGCGCGAGCCGGCGAACATGAAGCGGCCCGGGGCCTCGTAGGCGAACGTCCACAGCTCCTGACCACTCGCGAGATCGAGCACGCGCAGCGTGTCGCCTGCGCTCTCGTCTCGATCCAACACATACACGTTCCCGGCACTCACAGCGGGTCCGCCGAAACCGGCGCCCACCGGGACACTCCAGAGCACCTTCGGGCCTGCCTGCGGCCAAGCCCGCAGGAGGCCCTTCTGCTCCGAGGTGTGGTCCCTGCGCGGTCCATAAAGCCACGGCCAGTCCTCCGCGAAGACGGAACTGACGGACAGCGCAATGATCATCGTGAGGACCGTGACCATGTTCTTCATCGATACGACTCCACTTGTCGAAGACACTGCTATGGAAGTAGGGAGCGCGCGGCTGCTTGCCGAGTATTCTTGTCGTTACGTCGTGACGTGCGTGGGTAACGCGGTGAATCGCCTTCGCATGGTCGTCCGAGATCAGCTTCGTAGATCCAGTGATCGCTGGTGCTGAACCGTTTGGTCATCCCGAACCCGTGGCCGCCCGACTGAAAGCGGTGCACCGATCAGCCGTTCCTCCTCGGCCGACCGTACGTCGCAACCTCGTGCCCGAGGCCCGCGACCACGTCAGCGGCGATGTTCTCGTCGGTCAGAAGGGGAAGGTCGACTGGCCTCACGCGGTGGTCTTCAGATCCCAGACGTGCTCGCCCTTCAGCACGTCTGCGGCATACCGAAACGCCGCCGCCAAGCCATCCTGCGTGAGCTGCGGGTACTGCGCGAGAATCTGCTCCGGCGTCGCACCGCTCGCCGCCAGTTCGAGGAGGAGCTCGACGCTCAATCGCGTCGCGCGGACGCACGGTTTGCCGCCGAGAATCTTCGGATCGGAGGCGATCAGCTCTTCAGCCATCTCGAAATCCATTCTAGCTTAGCTAGTTCCGGGAAACCACGATCTGAACATCCGGTACGTCGCGTGGGATTTCGCCAGCTCGCACGTCGACCGCGCGTTGCGGCAGTTTAGGTTCCTGGTCGCCCTCGATCTCATCCAGGGCGACCGCACGCGCGTGGTCGATGACGCTGGGCGGGTGCGGCCGCTCCGCGACGTGCTGAGGGACCGCGACGAGCTGCTGCGGCTCTTCCGGCGTCAGGTGCAGCTCCTTGGAGTGGGGCTCGACTTCGACGAAGCGGAGCCGCTAAACGACGAATCCGTATTTGCCAAGTTCGCCGAGTTCTGGGAGAGTCTCTTTCCGCAGTTCGTCAGCATTTCCGGGTCGCCCGTCAGCATCGTCGTAATCGACTCGAACGCGACGTCTGGAACGATTGCCGGCAACGCATTCGGTGCCGTGTCGCCGCGTCAAGTCGCGCGTGTAACGCAAATGGTCGAGCAGCTCGCGACTGAACCGCTGGTGTTTGCGCTGCATCATCACATCGCGTTGCCCCCGCACGCGAGTGGAGCATTCGACGAGCGCGGCCTCCTTCTGCTGGACGGCAGCTTCGTGCTGCGGGCGCTGTTGCGACGGCCGAGGACCGTCGCGTTCAACGGTCATCGTCACATCGGGTACATGGCATCGGCCGCCGACGCATTTCGCGTAGTCTCGGCACCATCGTCGACGCTCGGCGACGCGCGCGACAGGTCACGCGGTTCTGGGTTTTGGGTGCACACCTTGTCAGTCGATGGCATCGCAGTGGACATTCAAGAAACTCGGTGGATTCCGGCGAACGGCGGCACGACCAGCACGTGACCTTCGCGTTCGACTGCCAAACGCAGCCTGACGTCGAGTCGCTGCACTGCACCTGGACATAAGTCTTCGTGCCGGGTGACGCTTGCGACTAGCACAACGATGCGGCACGCGACGATCGCTTCCGCGGTGGTCGGGATGGCAGCCGTAAACGATTTGCGCAGATTAGGACGTCTGACACAATTCTGCGATGATTTGGTTCGGGCCGTCGCAAATTGTTGATTCCACTCAACCGGAGAGATGTCCGAGTGGTTGAAGGAGCACGCTTGGAAAGCGTGTGTAGGGGAAACTCTACCGTGGGTTCGAATCCCACTCTCTCCGCCAGCCTTCGCTCGGCGCTGGCGCGCCGAGCTACGGCTCGGCAAGCCAGCATCCCGGCGAAGGCTGTCGCGCCGTAGCGCGGAGCGCGAAGGCGCACTCTCCTTCGCTTGCGCTTGATAACCCGCGAGCTACGGCCGCCAGGTCTGCGAGATTCTTGAAGGGGTACGAACGACGCTGACCATGTCATACGAGAAGGAGGCTCGCTGTGGCTGACAAGAAGATCATCGCGGTGGTGGGCGCGACCGGCGCGCAGGGCGGCGGATTGGTCCGCGCCATTCTCAACGACAAGAGCGGTCCGTTCACGGCGCGCGCACTGACGCGCGACGTCCACTCCGACAAGGCGCGCGCGCTGGCGGCCCAGGGCGCCGAGATCGTCGCCGCGGACCTCGACGATCTCGAGAGCCTGAAGCGGGCCTTCGCGGGCGCCCACGGCGCCTACTGCGTGACCTTCTTCTGGGCGCACTTCTCGCCCGAGAAGGAAATCGCCGGGGCCCGCGCCATGGCGCAAGCCGCGAAGCACGCCGGCGTCCACCACGCCATCTGGTCCACCTTCGAGGACACGCGCAAATGGGTGCCGCTCAATGACAACCGCATGCCCACGTTGATGGGCAAGTACAAGGTCCCGCACTTCGACGCCAAGGCCGAAGGCAACTCCGCTTTCACCGAGCTCGGCGCGCCGACGACGTTCCTGCTGACGTCGTTCTACTGGGAGAACTTCATCTACTTCGGGATGGGCCCCAGGAAGGGCCCCGATGGCACGCTGGCGTTGACGCTCCCGATGGGCGACGCGAAGCTGCCGGGGATGGCGGCCGAAGACATCGGCAGGTGCGCGTACGGCCTCTTCAAGCGGGGCAGCGAGTTCATCGGCAGGACAGTGGGAATCGCCGGCGAGCACCTGACCGGCGCGCAGATGGCCGCCTCTTTCACCCGGGCGCTCGGCCAGGAGGTGCGATACAACTCGGTGACGCCCGAGGCGTACCGAAGCTTCGGCTTCCCCGGAGCCGAGGATCTGGGCAACATGTTCCAGTTCAAGCGCGACTTCGAGAAAGAGTACTGCGGCGCCCGCAATCTGGACGTCGCCCGCGCGCTCAACCCGGCGCTCCAGACCTTCGATCGGTGGCTCGCGCAGAACAAGAGCCGCATCCCGCTCGAGTAAAGGGCGCCGTCCCTGCGAAAGAGCGGGCTACGTCAGCACCTTACCGCGGAACGTCGGCTGGATTTTCTCGGGCCTGGCCGGTCGGCCACACGCGAAAGGCGGGGACGCCGCCAGGCAGCCGGTATTCGGCAGTGAGGCGACGGCCGTCGCCGTCAGTGAGCCACTCGGCGAAGGCGGACGCATCGGCCGCCCGCGGCCCTTGCGTGTTGACGATGACGGCGTACGTGTTCAGAAGACGCAGCCCTCCCTCGAACAGGATCCGCAGTCGCAGCGTTGACGCGAGCTGACCAAACGTGGCGCGATCGGTGAGCGTGTACGCGCCGGTCTCGCTCGCGACGCGAAGCGTCGATCCCATTCCCGCCCCTGCGATCACCAGCCGCTCGCTCGACGGCCGTTCGCCGGCGAGCGCCCACAGTTCCTGCTCCCGCTGGTGCGTGCCCGACTCGTCACCCCGCGAGAGGAACCTGACGGGGGACCTCGCGATGCGGCGCATGGCCTCTTCCACGGTCGGCGATGCCCCCACGTGCGCGGGATCATCCGGCGGGCCGGTCAGGACGAAGTCGTTGTACATGATCTTCCGGTAGCGCCAGCCCGGACGATCGCGAAGGGCCGCTGTTTCGAGCGACGGGGCGTGGCTGACGACGACGTCAACATCGCCGCGGGACAACATCCGAACGGCCAGGCCGCTTCCGACAAGGTGCGCTCGAACGGCGATGCCGTGCTGTTGCTGAAACCGTGGCAGAAGTGTGTCAAGCAGCCCCGAGTTGCCGACGCTGGTCGTCGTCCCCAGCGTGATCGACCGCCGCTGCCGGTCCCTCCCGCACGCGACGATCAGAGCGAGGACGATCGCCGCCATCAGCGCCCGATGACCCATGACTGCAGTCTTCCGGGTCCGTGGACAGGGTGTCAAGCCGCTCAGACCCAACCTCCGGGTGCTCAGGCTGGTCAAACAAGAGTCACGCAGTTTTGCGAGTGCTCACATTGTCATTCTTCCATTTGTCATCAATTTGTCTTTCGGGTGTTTCATGTCAAGTGCAAACCGGTCCTCCGGCGTTCAGCTCAGGACTGCAACGATGTTCGCGCTCGTTGCGGTCGCCGTCCTCGTCGCCGTCACTCCGGCGGCGACTCAGCGCGAGATAGTCGGCATCGCCGTGCCGCGCAGCGTCGTGGACGTGCAGTTCGTGCTGGCGACGACGGTGAAGTTCCCCAACGCGACCGACAGCAACAGTCCGTCATTCTGGATGGACGATCAGTTCTATCTTCTGAATTCCTTCAACGGACAACCGCGGCTGTCGAAAGGGCCGTCGCTCGAAAAGCTGGTGGACATGCCCGAGGTCGCGCCCGGGAAGAACTCCGTTTACCTCGACGACCTGCATGCGGGCGCCTGGATGGAATCGGTCATTCCGGACGAGTCCGCCGGCAGGGTGTACGGCTGGTATCACGCGGAGTTCGTGCTGCAGTGTCCCAAAGGACAGCGGTTCTACCCGGTCATCGGCGCCGCCTTTTCCGATACGAACGGCACGACGTGGCAGGACCTGGGAATCGTTCTCACGCCGCGCGGCGGCGTGCCCGGCTGCAACACCGATCACCCCGTCACGGCGGGCGGCGTGGGCGACTTCTCGGTGATCCTGGACAACAATACCGATCCCGCGGATCACTACGCGTATTTCTTCTTCTCCAATTACAGCGGCTCGGTCCAGGAGCAGGGCATCTCCTTCGCGCGCATGCTCTGGATCGACCGCGATCGCCCGATCGACGAGCAGACCGGGCAATCCAGGGTGCTGAAGTGGTACGCCGGGTATTGGACGGAGAGGGGACTGGGCGGCTGGAGCACTCCCCTCGATGACTCGCGTAAAGTGTCGTGGCAAAGCGCCAGTAACAACGGGTACTGGGGTCCGTCCATTCACTGGAACGTGGACCTGCAGACGTACGTGATCCTCATGAGCCGGTCAAAGGGCGGAAACTACACGACCGAGGGAATCTACCTGACGTCCAGCAACGACCCGTCCAACCCGCTCTCGTGGGCCGTCCCGAAGAAGATCATCGAAGCGGGCCAGAGCTGGTATCCGCAAGTCGTCGGCGACCAGTCCATTCATGGGACCGACAGACTGGCAGGCCGGACCGCGAGGTACTTCAACGCCGGCCGTTCCAGCTCTTACATCGTCTTCGCGAAATCTCAACCAGTCATTCCGAATAGAAAATAGGGAGCCGCCTTAGAGGTCCGCTTGGGCCCTCGTGAACATCGTCCGGTAGTGGCGGTACCAGGTGCTCTGGAAGACTTCCGCCGGATCGTGCTGCCGCTTGAGCCCGAGGAACGCCGGCATCTGCGGGTAGCAGCGCTCCACCTGATCGCGCCGCGCCCACCGGTGGTACGTCAGGTAGTAGCGGCCGCCATGCGCGATGGCCAGGTCGATGAGCGCGCGGAAGGCGCCGGCCGCCGCGTCGATCGCCGCCGGCGTGTGCTCGACGTGCAGATTGAAGATGACGCATGCAAACCGCCCCGTCGCCCACGCCAGATAGCTCTCGGTGTCCGGCTCGATCATGCGGACGGTGCCGTAGACGACGTTCGCCCGGCGCGCGCCGAGCTCGCGCGCCGCGTCCTGCATGAACGCCTCGAGGCGCGGACGCTCGACATACGTCTCGGTGATCATCTCCGTTGCCGGGACGCGCGCGCCGAGCGCGCGGTCGAGATCGGCATGGTACCCGTCGACGTAGGCGGCCGAGAGCTGCGAGTCCGCCCAGTAGATCTGCCCGGACGTCCGCAGGTAGCGCGACGAGTACACCTGGAACGCGCGGCGCTTGTACCGGTGGGAGTAGAACGTGAGCCGTGCCCAGTCCTCGGGGTCGAAGCGCGTCGGGTTCAGCGTCAGCGGAGTGCCGTCCGGCACGGGCTGATAGCAGGAGAAGATCCCGCGCGCGAGGAAGCTGTCACGCGTCGCGTCCGTGGCGAACTGGTAATCGCCGTACAGATAACCGTCGCGGATCCGCTCCTCGAATCGCTCGCTGATGCCGCGCGTCTCGGCGAGCACGACGACGCGGCGCACCTTGACGCGCGGCCGGAGCCGCAGCCGCACGCGAGTGATGACACCGAACAGACCGTAGCCGCCGATGGCCAGGCGGAACAGATCGGCGTTCTCCTGCCGCGAGCAGGTGCGCACGTTGCCGCGGACGTCGAGCAGGTCGCAGCTCTCGACCTGCTGGATGATCGGCCCGAGGGTGAGGCCGCGCCCGTGAGCGTTGCACGCCAGCGCGCCCGCCAGGCTGAGGCGATCGGCTCCGGTCTGCTTCTGAACGATGCCCCACTGCGCCGCCCGTCCCTCCTGGGCGGCCTGAAGACCGGCGATGAGCTCCGGCCACTGGATGCCGGCGTCGGCCGTCACGATTCCGGCCGCGGGATCGAGGTCGTGCAGCCGGTTCAACGCTCGCGTGTCCACGAGCAGCGCGTCCTCGGCGAACTGCTGGCCTCCCATGGCGTGCCGTCCGCCCGCGATCGCCACGGGACGCCCGATCTCGGCCGCTCCGCGGACGGCCGCGGCCAGCTCGTCAACGCTGGCGGGCCGCACGATGGCCGCGACACGGGTCGCGTTCAACTGCGAATGGACGTCGTTGACGAGCGTGGCCGTCGTGTCATCGGGAATGAGCGAGCGGTAGACCGACCGGACCGGCATCGGCTTCGCGATGCAGGAGGTGACCGGCACTGCGACGAGCGCGGCGGACGAGGCCTTCAGAAACTCGCGGCGATTCACACGCGTCGGCTGGGGCATCGTGGTCCTCTCGCACGGAGAGTAGTGCTCGCCCCGGCGGCGTGTCGTGAAGGAATCGTGAAGAAGAGTGAAAACGCCTCTTCCGTGCCGCAGAGCCGGCCGATCCTTGCCTGTGCCCGGATGGGCAAGTACACTGAAGGCACGGCTTGCCCGCCGAAGCGCCGACGAGCGCGACGGCGGGGGGGTGCACCGCGGCCCGGAACCTGTGCAATCTCAGCCTGCGAACCGCGTCAGGGCCGGAAGGCAGCAGCGCTAAGCAGATCCTGACATGTGCCGCAGGCCTCCCGGGTCGCGGTGGACCCCGCCGGCATCCGGCAACCACCACTTCATTGACCGTCTAGCAGTCATTCATTTTGGCCACCTACCAGGTTCTCGCGCGCAAGTGGCGCCCGCAGCGCTTCGAAGACGTGATCGGCCAGCGCGGCGTCACGCAGACGCTCCGCAACGCGATCGCCGCGAAGCGCATCGCGCAGTCCTTCCTCTTCTCCGGCCCGCGGGGCGTCGGCAAGACGACGACGGCGCGGATCCTCGCGCGGGGACTGAACTGCGTGAACGGGCCGACCGCGGACCCGTGCGGCGAGTGCGACGCCTGCGTCGAGATCGCCCAGGGGCGCGACATCGACGTCCTCGAGATCGACGCCGCCACCAACACCCAGGTCGACAAGGTGCGCGAGGTGATCATTGCCGGCCTCCGCACAACGCCCGCGCGCGACCGCTACAAGATCTTCATCATCGACGAGGTGCACCGTCTCTCTGCGCAGGCGTTCGACGCGCTGCTGAAGTCGATCGAAGAGCCGCCGCCACACGTCATTTTCATGATGGCGACGACCGAGCCGCAGAAAGTGCCGGCGACGATCCAGTCGCGCTCGCAGGTGTTCGAGCTCAAGGCGATCGGCATCAAGCCGATTGCCGACCAGCTCCGCCGGATTGCCGACGCCGAGAAGATCCAGGTCGACGAGGCGGCGCTGATGCTCCTCGCGCGCGCCGGTGACGGCAGCATGCGCGACGCGCAGAGCGCGTTCGACCAGGTCATCGCGTTTGCCGGCGATACCCTGACGGCCGACGACGTGTCGACCGTCCTCGGCCTCGTGCGCCGCGATCTGCTGCTCGATATCGCGGAAGCGGTGTCGCGCGAGGACGGCGCGGCGGCGTTCGACCTCGCCGGACGCGCCGTCGAGTCCGGCTACGACCTCAAGCTCGTCGTCAGAGAGCTGGCGCGGCTCGTCCGGGACATCCTCGTGGTCAACATCGACGGGACGCGGCTGAACGACCTGGAGATTGCCGCCGAGGGTGAGCAGGATCGCGTGCGCGGGCTGGCGGCCGCGTTCTCCGCCGAGGACCTGATGCGGGCCTTCGATGTGCTGACGAAGGCCGAGTACGAGATCCGCGGCTCCGGCGAGCCGCGCTATCACCTGGAGATGGCGCTCCTGCGGTGGGTGCACCTCCGGAAGCTCGTGCCAATCTCGGATCTGATCGAGGGGCTCGAAAACGGAAGGCCTCCGAGCGCCGGCCCGCCGCGTGCGGCTGCCGCGCCGGCCCCACGTCCCGTTCCTCGCCCCGCGCCCGGAAATGCCGCGACCGTCAAGGCCGTCGAGGCGCGGCGGGAGTCCGCGAAAGCCGCCGAGCCTGCTCCGGCGCCGCCGCCGGTGGGATCGGAGCAACAGATCCCCCACGTCAAGGCCGTGGCGTCCGCCGACTTCAAGGACGCGTTCCTGAGCGAAGTCAGGAACGCCAAGAAGTTCTTCTACGGCACCGTCGTCGCGCAGGCGCAGCGCGTCGACGTCGAACGCGAACGCGTCGTGTTCACCTACGCGCCCCAGCACAAGGCGCTGCGGGTGCAGCTCGATCAGTCCCGCGCGCAGCTCGAGACGCTCGCGAGCGAGCTGGCCGGACGCCGGATGGCCGTCGTGTCGGTGGAAGGGACGGCGGGCGCGGCGCCGAAAGCCGAGGCAGGTCCAGAGGAACCCCCGGCGCCGGACCGCAAGGCGGAACTGCGGCAGCAGGCGCTCGCCGACTCCGGCGTGCAGGCGATGCTCGACGTCTTCGCGGCGGAGATCAAGGACGTCGAGGAGCGGTAGAAGACGACCCGTCAGGTCAGGAATTCTGACGCGAACGAACGCAGTGAGTGAGCCGCGCGAGCGGAGCGGGGAGTCAGGGGCCCCGCGAGCGAGCGCGTAGGGGGGTCTGGCGGGGCGAAGCCCCCCAGAAAATAAGATGAACATCCAGCAGATGATGAAGCAGGCGCAGCAGATGCAGGACAAGCTGCAGAAGCAGATGGCCGAGATGCGCGTCGAGGCGACCTCCGGCGGCGGCATGGTGACGGTCGTGATGAACGGCTCGAAGCAGATTCAGTCGCTCAAGATCGATCCCGAGGCGGTGTCGAAGGAGGACGTCGAGATGCTGCAGGACCTCATCCTCGCGGCGATCAACGACGCGCACCGCAAGGTCGACGAGGCCATGTCGCAGCAGATGAGCGGCATGATGGGCGGCCTGAAGATGCCCGGCATGTTCTGATGTCGCGTCCCGATCCCCTGACCAGGCTCATCGAACAGCTCCAACGCCTGCCGGGCATCGGCGCCAAGGGGGCGCAGCGGCTCGCCTTCCACGTGCTGAAGACGCCGCGCGAGGACGTGGAGCGCCTCGTCGACGCGTTGCGCGAGGTCAAGGACCGCGTCACCTACTGCTCGACCTGCAGCAACATCACCGAGACCGACCCCTGCTTCTACTGCACCGACGACAGCCGCGACCACCGCATGATCTGCGTGGTCGAGGAGCCGGAGAACGTGACGGCCGTCGAGAAGACGCGCGACTTCAAGGGGCTGTACCACGTGCTCATGGGAGCGCTGTCACCCCTCCACGGCGTCGGCCCGGACGACTTGAAGATCAAGGGCCTGCTGGAGCGCGTCGGCAAAGGCGGCGTGGAAGAAGTGATCCTCGCGACCAACCCGAACGTCGAGGGGGAGGCCACCGCCATCTACCTCGCCAAACTGCTCAAGCCGCTCGGTGTCCGCGTCACCCGCATCGCCATGGGCGTGCCCGTCGGCAGCGACCTCGAGTACGCCGACGAAGTCACGATGCACAAGGCGATGGAGGGACGCAGGGAAGTCTGAGTCAACTCCAAACTACAAATTCCAAACTCCAAACCCACTCCAAACTCCAAACTCCAAACTCCAAACCAAAATCGAACGTTTGAAATTTGATATTTGAAGTTTGAAATGCCTTTGAAGTTTGAAGTTTGGAATTTGGCGTTGTCTTAAGCGGCCACCGTCTCTTCCGCGCCCAGTAAGTGCCGCAGCTTCAGCACGAGGCTCACCCAGTAGAGATTCGCGCCGAGGGCGGCGAGGACGACGACCAGCGGCAGCAGGTGCAGGAGCGAGAGCGCGAAGATGCCGTAGGGCATGGCCGCGCGCGTGGCGACGAACGAGATCTTCCAGATGATCTTCGACCACGCGGTCGGTTCGGCCTTGAACCGTTCCCTGGCGATCGCGTGCAGCTTGTCGGGGCGCCCCGCGGTGATTCTCGTGCGGAGGAAGATCAGCAGCGCGAACGAGATCAGCGTGCCCGCCAGCGCCACGCCGCCGAGCCAGTAGAAGCCCTCCCACCCGGTGCGGCGGACCGCGCCCGCCGTCAGCCCCACGAAGACCGCGACGTAATAGGCGTAGTCGCCGAAGGTCTCGATCCAGCAGCCGAGCGCCGACTCCTGGTACTTCAACCGGGCAATCTCGCCGTCGCAGCCGTCGAGCACGCTCGCGGCGAGCGACAGGAACCCGCCGACCACGCCCGCCATATAGTGGCCCGTCCCGAACAGCCACGCCGAGTAGAACCCGAGCGCTACGAGAATGACGGACAGCTGGTTCGCGGTCAGCGGCGTCCGGATGAGCGCAATGCTGATCGGGAGCGACAGGCGGCGATTGAATCGGGCGACCTTCGCGTCGGTGTTCTTGTAGCTCGACCGCCGGATGGTCTGCTCGGCCTCCGCGAGATCCGCGGGTGTGCCAATCCGCAGCGCCAGATGGCCGCGCCCGTCGGACACGTCCTTGCCTGACGGCAGCGGCAGCGCGCGCGCGCGGCGCACCGCCAGCTCCGACAGGACGCGGTTCGGGGACAGGGCATCGGCCGCGGCGAAGCGCAGCACGCCGCTCTCCGGCCAGGCGGGGCCGGCCGCGACGTCGCGCGCCTCGCCGTCCGCCGCGCGCAGCGCCCGCGCCTCCGCGAGAAGGGCCGTCGACACGATCGTGCCCGCCCCGATGGCCGTGACGGTTTCGCCGGGGCCGAGCGGCGCGAGCGCGGCGCGCCAGGCCGGCTCGTCGCGCGCGACGGTGATGTGCCCGCCGCTCTGTGCCGCCAGCCGGCGCAGCCGCTTGCCGTCCTTGCCACCGCACCCGCAGTCAGGCGCCCACACCACAATCGGGCTGTAGCCGGCGCGAAGCGCGGGACGCAGCACCCGCTCGCAGAGCGGCAGCCCCGCGAGGATCGCCGATGGAGGAACGAGCACATCGGCGGCGCCCGGGAAATACAGCAGCGTCGAGGACTGCCCGTCGCCGACGGCCGGCGGCGCGGTGTCCTCGATGGACGCGTGCCCGGCGCTTCGCGAGTGGCGCGGATAGATCGCCAGGCCGAGCCCCGCCCAGAACAGACCGCGAAGACGACGGGCGAGCGCGAGCGCGGCGCCGCCCCCGATGGCGCCGACCGCCGCGACGGCCGCCAGGCTGGACGCTTCGAGCGCGCCGAGATTCGCCGGGATGAACGCCGACGCAAAGCTCGCGACGCGCGAGAACGTCTCGACCGCCAGCGCGCCGTTCGGCGTGATCGGGGCCCCTGTGGCGCGCAGGATCACCCACGCCTCGAGCGCCATGCACGCGTAGGCCGCGCAGGTGGCCGTGAGAAGAACGGCGAGCCGCACGGGGTTTCCGCGCAGGAGCTCGAGCATCTGCCGCTCGACCGCCGCGACGAAGCGCGACACCCGGCCGGCGCGAAGCGATGTGCCCGCGATCCGATCGAAACGCTCCAGGCCCGCCTGGAGGTAGGTGCCGCGCCCGGAGATCACGACCGCGGTGAGGGCCGCCAGCACCGCCGCGGTGATGGCAAAGGCGCGGAACACGTGGAACCACGCCGTCGTGAGCGGCAGACCCGCGATCGCCAGGATCGATCCGATGCCGACAATGATGGTGGTGCCGACCATGTAGGCGAGGCGCTCGAGCGCAACCGCGGCGGTCGCCTGGCGCGCGTCGACCCGGTCGCCGAGCAGCACGACCTTGAGCGGCTCCCCGGCAATCCCGCGCAGCGTCAGGTAGCTGAAGGCCTCAGCCGCCAGCCGCACGCGCGCCAGTCTCGCGAAACTGACCGTGCGGGGCCGCGGAAAGCACCAGGACCACGCCCACGTGCGCGCCAGGTGCCACACGGCGCTGAAGAAGATCGCGAGCGGCAGCGCCAGGCCGAGGCGCTTGATCGTGCCGACGGCCGTGTTGAAGTTGATGTAATACAGCGCGCCGGAAAAAAGCAACACCCCGAGCGCGAGCGCCCCGGCGTGGATCGCGCGCGACGTCGATGGGTGCGTGTCGTGACGAGGGGTCATGCGGTCTCCGGCTCTCCCACCAGGGCGACGGCCGATTCGAGATCGGCAATCGTGTCGATGTCGTACCAGACGGCGTTCCCGACCTCGTGCGCGCGCATCAATCCCTGTTCGGCGAGCCGCCGGATGCCGCCGCTGAGCGTCGTGTCGCCGGCCGCGCGCGCCGTCTCGAGCGCCCCGAACAGCGCCGGCGCGCACACGAACAGCCCCGTGTCGAGCGCATCGTAGGGGTGCAGGTCCTTGCCGATGGCCGTGATGCGATCGCCCGAGAGACGAACGCGGGTCGCCTCCGCGGCAATCTCCGGCGCCGCCGGGCGCGGGTCGACCGCGAGCATCGATTCCTGCGGCTGCAGGTCCGCCCGCAGCAACGAGGCGAGGACGGCCGGCTCGAACAGATGGTCGCCCATGAGCAGGGCGAAGTGCCGATCTGTGAAGAAGGCGCGCGCGGCAAGCGCCGACACCCCGTTTTCGAGATGCCATTCAGGGTTGTGCGTGAAACCGACCGACGCGCCCCCCGGCAGGCCACGCTCCACGGCGGCGCGAACTTCGTCTGCCTCGTATCCGAGCACTACGCGGAAGCGCGTCACCCCCGCTTCGGCGGCGGTCGTCAGCGTCCGGACGATGAGCGGCTCGCCGAGAACGGGCTGAAGAAGTTTGGAGTGGTGCGTGCCGTTGAGGAAGCGGTCGCCATTGCCGGCGGCAAGCACAACGGCATCTGTCACGCGAGCGGACGGAACTGGAATCACAAGCTACCTCGAGTCCTTTTCAGGCTCAGGAGCGTATGACGTGCGCCGCCCCCGACGTGAATTGGACGCCGGTACTATGCCCCCGGTTGCAGGAACATGGCCGCTCTCTCATGTTATCCCGAGCGCTGCCCTGTCCCGATTACAAAGGCGTCAGGCGTCAGGTTTTTGGCTCAATTCCATTCGGGGCGCCGAATCCGTCCACCAGAATGCAACTCGGGATCCAGCCTAGCGCGGGCGGGAGGAGTGGAGGGCGTCGTCTTCCAGAATCCGGCGGGCGGTCAGGCCGCGGCGCACCAGGAACGCCATACCCACGAGGGACCAGATACCCATGCGCGCCTTGCGCACGACTTGGAGAGTGATGCCGGGTTGGGTACCCAGGCCGAGTATCGCCGTCACCGCGCCGGTTCCCGCCTCGCCCACCCCGAACTGGAACGGCACGAACTTGAACGCGACCGTGATCATCCGGTCGGCGGTTTCGACAATGAACGAATAGACGAGGGGAGGCGGCGTGCCGAGGATCAGCCACAACGTCAGGTGCTTCTCCGCCACGCCCAGCACGTGAAAGGCGAGCTCCGCGAGCGCGATGGGCGGCACGGCGCCGCGCCGCCGCGATCGAAAGGTGTAGATGTCCTGCCCGATCGCGCGCAGCCGTTCCAGCCGCGCCCGCATCTTCGTCCGCGTGGACGCCTCCGGCGTCCGCGCGCCGAGCAGCGCGGGACGCCGCCACAGCAGCCATGCCACGGCGAGGAAGAGCCCGACGATGGCCGCGACGGCCGCCTCGCTGAACTCGCGGAGGCCGAGCGGCAGGTTGACGGTGACGAGGAGCGCGATCGTGCCCGCCGCGATCATCGCCGCGACCGACAGCGTATAGAACACGTTCTCGATCGCGAGCGCGGTGAACGCGATGTCAAGAGGCAGGCGGTCGCGCACGTAGGCGGCCTTGGCGGGTTCGCCCACCACGGGACCGAGCGGTGTCAGATTGCCGACAGCGTCCCCGCACACCGCCGCGATGAATGCGTCCGCGTACCGCAACCGGTGCGGCGGCTCAATCGTGAGCGTCCACGCCCACGCGCGCACGGCGAACCGGAGGCCTCCGAGGGCCAGGATCGCCAGCAGCCACCAGCCGATCTGCCGGAATCCCGTGACGACTTCCCGTGGGCCGACGCTCCAGACCAGCCACACGAACAAGGCGAGGCCGGCCACGGCCGAGACGATTCCTGCTGGCGTGAACTGACGTCCTGCGGTCGGCGGCACGCCGCCATCATATAATCGGCTGGCTATGCTTCCCGCGTCTTTCCAGTTGCCGGCGGCGATCATTCTCGTCTTGGGCGGGCTGCTCTCCTGTTTCGCCGGCTACCGCGTCTTCCGCGTCGTCCTGGGGATCTACGGGTTCATCCTGGGCGCGCTCATCGCGAGCTCGGCGATGGGCACGGACCACACGATGTGGATGCTGCTTGCCGCGCTCGGCGGCGGCATCGTCGGGGCGCTGCTCCTGATTGCCGCGTACTTCGTGGGCGTGGCGCTGATTGGCGCGGGCATCGGCGCGCTTGCCGCGCACGTCGTGTGGGCGGCGTTCGGGCGCGAGCCGGGGCTGATTCCGGTCATCATCCTGTCGGTGCTCGGCGCGCTCGGCGCGCTCGCGCTGCAGCGCTACGTGATCATCGTGGCGACCGCATTCGGGGGAGCGCAGACAGCGATCGTCGGGGGCGCGGCGCTCATGGGAAGCCGCGCGGCGGCGGAGGCGGCGAGCCGCAGCGTGTACCGCGTGTACCCGCTGGATCCGCTGCCGAACACGAGAGGGGACCTTCTGGCGTTGATCGTGCTCGGCCTGCTCGGCGTCGCCGTGCAGCTGGGCATCACGGCGAAGGGGAAAAAGAAATAAGAAACAGCGAACGGAGCGGCCGCCTTCGCGGCGGAGACCACTGCCGCTTCGGCGCCCAAGGTGCGAGCGGCGACGAGCGAGCGGAGCGAAGTGAGCCTGGCGGGGTGCAGGGGGCCCCGCCATTCAATCGAGGAGCGTTACACATGGCGACGTTTTCACGTTCGGTGACGGTCGACTGGGCAGGGTCGGTGATGGAGGGGAAGGGCACCGCGCAGGCGGGGACCGGCGCGTTCAACCTGCCCGTGACGTTTCCCTCGCGCATCGGCGAGCCCGAGGGGCGCACGAGCCCCGAGGAGCTGATCGCCGCGGCCCACGCGGCCTGCTACGCGATGGCGCTCAACGGCACGCTCGGCCGGAAGAACGCCAGCGCGACGAGGACGCTCGTGACCGCGACGGTGACCGCCGACAAGGGCGACGCGGGGATCAAGCTGACGACGTCCCGCCTCAAGGTCGTGGCCGAGGGGCTGAAGGGAATCGAGAAATCGCAGTTCGCCGACGTCGCGCGCGAGGCGGAAGGGAAGTGTCCGATCTCCAACGCGCTTCGGGGCAATCTCCAGATCGAGGTCGACGCCGAAGCCCGGTAATTGCGGATTGGTCCGCAATTGTCAATTCGCAATCCGCAATGGTACAATTCATGTTTCTGCCATCCCTTGTTCCTCAGTAGCTCAATGGCAGAGCATCCGGCTGTTAACCGGAGGGTTGTAGGTTCGAGTCCTACCTGAGGAGCCACCTTCGCGCCTTCGGCGCTCCGGTGCCCAAGGCCAGCCTCCGTTCACGCTTCGCGTCCTCCTTCACGGTGGCGACGAAACCGGTGCGGTTCACGAGCGCCGCTGACCCGCGCGCAGGGAACGGTGATCCGCGAGTGACACCCCGCTACTTGCGCGGCTTGCGAACGGCTTTCATCTGGATCTTGATGGACGTCGCCCCCGTGCCTTTCCGCCCGGTGATTATGGCGACCTTCCCGTCGAGTTGCTCGCTGATGGTCTTGAGCGCCGCTGAGAACGGCCGACCGCCCAGATCTCCCGAGAAGGTCTCGTCCGAGCGTGCTCCCGTGAGGGTGATCTCGAAGCCGGTCGCCTTGCTGAGTCGCTCTGCGACCTCCGCGAGCGGCACGTGCTCGAACTTCATGTCGGCCGGGAGCACCTGGTCCATCAATCGCCTGAGTTCGGCGACCCCGGCGCTCCGGGCCTCGACCTCCTTGGCTCGGGTGGCGGGACCGCGGCGCGTGACGAGAGTGCTTCCGTGCCCGGCCTTCTCCACGTGAATGACCGTGCCGCTCGCCTGCCACGTGCAGCCGATGCTCTCGCAGATCGTGTTCAGCGCGGTCCTCGCGCTGATGTTCCCGACGACGATGTCCACGGGCGTCGAGACGTCAGGCGCGACCTCCGCGGTATAGCCGATCGCGTTGGCGATCACCTTGAAGGCATCACGGGGAGCCATCGCCTTCAGATCCAGTGACACGCGCTTGTTCAACGCGCTCTCGGCGGTCGGCGCTGAGGCGCGCGCTCGTGCCGACGTCGGGAGCGAGGACTGTGCTGCCGACGGCGCGGCTAACGCGAGTAGCGCCGACAGCAACGTGACACCCGAAACCACTTGGGTCATCGCGCATCTCCTTCCAGCAACACAACGCCGGAGCCTTCCGGCGGACGATCGTCTGGTTGGCCCGGCCCCGCGATGACGATGACGTCACCGGGAATCGGGACGATGAGCACGCCGTCCACGAACGAACCGGTCAGCTCGGTGACATTCGCCGGGGCTGTCGTGACGTGCGAGGGACGCACCGGCGGGCGGGACAGCCACGCCACCAGGCCCGCGCACAGCGTGACGGCCGCGAGCGCGAGCGAGGCGACGAGTGGCGCGCGACGGGGGCGGTGCGGCGGCGCTGCGAGCGCATGGTCTGACACGCGCCTGGCGACATCGTCGCCAACGGCGAACGCGTCGCGCAGCGTCCGGTCCACGTGCTCGTTCGGCTCGTTCGGTTCAGTCGTCATCCTCGTTTCCCAGTTCGGTCGCCAGGCGCTTTCGGGCCCGGTGGACGCGCATCTTCGTTGCCGACAACGAGAGCCCGAGCACGACGGCCGCCTCGGCGCTCGTCATCTGCCCGAGCGCGACCAGGAGCAGCGCCTCCCGGTCCTTTCGCGGCAGACGGGCGAGCGCCGCGCGCACGCGAACGTGTTCCGCGCGAGCGACCGCCTGCGCCTCGGGATCCGGGGCGTCGTCGTGCCTGCCGAATGCGTGCTCGATTGGCACCCACAACCGCCGGCGGATGACCGCTCGCACGGCCCGCCGCCGCGCGATCGAGAACACGAACGCCTCGGCCGATTCGGGCGGCCCCGCCCGGCGCCAGTGCCGGACGAGGGCCTCCAGGCTCTCCTGCGCGACGTCTTCGCCCGCCGACACGTCGCCTGTCCGGGCGACGGCATAGCGCAGCACGCGCGGTGCCAGGTCACGGATGGTGCGTTCCAGGTCGGCGTCCAGGTTCGCCTCCACGCGCGCCTTCGCGTCCGGGTGCGCCGGGAGCCGAGGCTTCGGCGAGCGGCGCTGCGATCCCCGCTTGCGACGGCGGGCAGCCAGGCGCGCACCATCGTAACGCTCGCGGAGCGGCCGGTGCGGTTACTCGTACCTCAACGTGACTGCCGGGTCCACGCGCGACGCCCGGCGGGCGGGCAGCAGGCCCGCCGCGCACGCCACCACCGCGAGCACGAGGGTGGCCGCGACGATCGCCGGCGGATCCGTGGGCGTCACATCGAACAGCTGCGACCGCAGGACGCGGCTGGCGCCCGCGAAGACCGCAAGGCCGATCGCCGTTCCAAGCGCGGCGAGCGCTCCCACTTCGCCGAGCACAGCTCTTTCGACGGCGGTACGCGTGGCGCCTAGCGCCAGCCGAATGCCGATCTCGCGGGTGCGGCGCACGACGTTGAAGCTGGCGAGGCCGAACAGGCCCATCGCCGCGAGCAGGGCGGACAACCCCGCGAACACGAGCGACAGGCCCGCGAGCATGCGCTCGCGCAGGAGCGCATCGCGCGCGAAGTCGGCGACACTGCCGAATCGGGTCACCGCGACGCCCGCGTCCAGCCGCTTCACCAGCGCGCCTGCGACCTGTGCGGTCAGCGCGCCCGGCGCCGCAGTTCGGATCAGCACGCCGATCGGCGCGCTGGACCTCGCCTGCGCGCGCGGCCGGAACAGCGTGGGCGCGGCGGCGGTCTTGAGCGACTGGTTGCGCGTGTCGCGCACGACACCCACGATCTGCCACGTCGCAAGCAGGCCCTCGTAGCCCACCACCCGTCCCACGGCATCGCTCCGCCCCGTGATCGCCCGCGCAGCCGCCTCGTTGACGATGCAGACTTCGGGCGCGCCTTTGATGTCGCGACTGTCGAACCCGCGGCCGGAGAGAAGCGGCAGCCCGAGCGTCGCGAGGAACGCGTCGTCCACCTCGGCCTCATCCACGACAATTCGCGTGCCTTCGGCCTGCTCGCGGCTGTGGACGACCGTGCCTCCGCCACCGCCCGAGAGTGGCAGCATCGAGGTGGCGGACGCTCGCGACACGCCTGGCAGGGCGCGGACGCGCTCGAGGAGCGTCCGCTCGTACCCGGCCAGGCGGTCGCCCTCGTAGCCGACCGCCGCGGGATTCACGCTGAACACCACGAGGCCGTCCGCGTCGAACCCCGGATCCACGGAGAGGATATTGAAGAGGCTGCGGCTGAGGAGCGCCGAGGTACAGAACAGCGCGAGCGACAGCGCCACCTGCAGGACGACCAGGCCTCGCCGGAGACCGAGGGTGGAGGCGCCGCCAGCGGCCAGCGGGCGACTGGCCGAGAGAGTTTCGGTCGCGCGTCGTCGGATCAGGAAGAGGGCCGACGTCAGCCACACGAACAGCCCCGTCGCGACCGACACGGCCGCCGTGAAGACGGCCACGCGCGCGTCGGGCCGCGTATCGACGCCCGCGAGATCGCGGCCCAGGCCGATGAGCGACGGCACCACCGAGCCGGTCCAGTACGCCAACACCAGCCCCGTCGTTCCCGCGGCGACGGCGAGCCCAAAGCATTCGACCAGCCGCGGCCGAAGCAGGTCCCACCGCCGGGCGCCCAGCGCGAGGCAGACCGCCGTCTCGTGGGATCGAGCGATGCCGCGGGCGAGCAGCAGGTTGGCGACGTTGCCGGCGGCGACGACCAGGACCAACACGGTCATCGCCATCAACAGCCGCAGCGGCACGTCGAGGTACCGGGTCAGTCCCGACTGCTCGCTGCCGACCGTGCCCGCCGGCTCGAGGCGCACGGGATGCTCCTGGATGAACTGACGGTACTTCTCCTCCAGTTGCGCGCCGCGGGCGAGGGCCTCGCCGAGCAGGCGCTCGTACAAGAGGCGGGCCGCCGTTTCCGCGTGCGCGCGATCGACGCCCGGCTTCAATCGCGCCACCATCATGTAAACGGAGAAGTGCGGCGAGTCCCACCGGAGTGGCATGCTCTTCGGCAACGCCGACACTTGGTCGCCAATGCCGAGCGGCAGAAAGAGCTCGGGGGTGAGGCCGACGCTCGTCCCCGAGTAGCCGGGCGCGAGCACGCCGATCACGGTGACGGGCACGTTGTTCAGGCGGATGGTGCGGTTGACGATCGAGCGGTCGCCACCGAACTGGCGGACCCAGAAGCCGTGGTTGAGGACGACCACCGCCGGGCCGTCGCGCTCGGCCGTTTCCGCGGCGGTAAACGTTCTGCCGGCGATTGTCCGGAGGCCGAAGACGGTGAAGTACTCGGCGTTGACGAACTCGCCCCGCACCTCGACGGCGGTGTCGGCTGCCAGCGTAAACCGCCAGCCGCGCCGAACCGCCACGGCGCTGAACATGTCCGCCAGGCCGTCCCGCAGGGCGGTGACGAGCGGATAGTCCATCCCCATCGACTTGGGTCCACCGACCATGATCGCGCCCCCGCTGTGGGGGGGCGACGGCAGCGCCGGCGCGCTCACCAGGACGAGTTCCTGCGGCTTGTCGACAGGGAGCGGCCGCATCGCCACCCGGTCGATCAGCGAGAAGACGGTGGCGTTTGCGCCGATGGCGAGACCGAGCGTCAGGACGACGAGCAGCGCGACACCCGGCATGCGGCGCAGGCCGCGGAGACCGACCAGCACGTCACGACGAAGGTCCATGCGCACGTCCTCCGAGAAGCAAGAACCTGCGCCGGGCAATCGGTCACAAGAAAGGTCCGAAGTCCGGGCCCGCGCGAGTCCTCCCGCGGCCTCTCGAGCACTTCGTAACCTCTTCAGACCGCTCCGCCTGGCGGCGGCGCTCGATGCGGACGCCCTTCGAGCGCCTGAGCCGTTTCTCCCGCATGGATGAGGCAGCCGCGAGCCTCGTGTCGACGTATAAGGAGACGTGGGCAAGAGCGATCATTTTGACGGGCGCCGATTCTTCAATCCCACGGGCGCAACGGGCCAGCCGTTCGCGGCGGTTCTCCGCATGCTGCGCGAGCCGCGCTTACCGTGGCCCGCGCGCGTGGATCTCGTGCCGGCACGGCCCCCGGCGCTGGACGGCGCCGCCGCCGCCGTCACGTTCATCGGTCACTCGACGTTTCTGATTCAAACGGCGGCGGGACACATCCTGACCGATCCGATGTACTCCGAGCGTGCGGGTCCGCTGACCATGTTTGGGCCGCGCCGCGTCCGTCCGCCGGCCGTCCGGTTCGAGGACCTGCCTCCCATCTCGGTCGTGCTGCTCAGCCACAACCACTACGATCATTGCGATCTGCCGACGCTCGCCCGTCTTGCGAAGCGGTTCGATCCCCTCGTCGTCACGCCGTTGGGGAACGCGCCGCTCGTGCAATCGGCCGGCCTTCGCCGGGTCGAGGAGCTTGACTGGTGGCAGGAGGCGAGGACCTCGGCCGTGCCGATCGTGCTGACGCCCGCGCAGCACTTCTCCGCGCGGACTCCGCTCGACCGGAACCGCGCGCTCTGGGGGGGATTCATGCTGGTCGCGGGCGGCGCGCGCATCTTCTTCGCCGCCGATACCGCGTATGCGCCGTTCTTCCGCGACGTCCGGCAGCGCCTGGGTCCGATCGATCTCGCGCTGCTGCCCATTGGCGCCTACGAGCCACGCTGGTTCATGCAGGCCGTGCACATGAATCCGGCGGAGGCGGTGCAGGCGCATCTCGATCTGGAGGCCGCCGAGAGCATCGGCATGCATTTCGGCACGTTCCAGTTGACGACCGAAGGCGTCGACGACCCGCTGCGCGCCCTCGAAGACGCCTTGCGCGCGGAAAACGTCCCGCCTTCACGGTTCCGTACGCTTCGACACGGCGAATCGATTCGGCTCGGCGAGCAGCCTCCGGGCTGACGCGGGTTTCCGCCTCCGCCGCCGCGGGTGCAGGGCGGCGCATTCAGTCTGACGGTGGTCCCCCAAATCCTCACTCACCAATCCGTCGATCGGCAATCGGCAATCGGCAATCCGGCAATCGGCAATCGGCAATCGGCAATCGGCAATCGGCAATCGGCAATGCGCTACCATCGCGCATGCTCAACTACATCTGGTTCGGCCTCATGGCCGTGGCGCTGGTCGTCGCCGCATTCAACGGGACGGCGGACGCGGTCACCAGAGGGGCGGTCGACTCGGCGACGAGTGCCGTCCAGATCGCGATCGGCCTGGTCGGCATCATGACGCTCTGGCTCGGCATGATGCGCGTGGCCGAGGCCGCTGGCCTCGTCTCGCTCATCGGGCGCGCGTTGAGGCCGGTTCTGCGGTGGCTCTTTCCGGACGTGCCGGCCGAGCACCCGGCGGCTGGCGCCATCGTGGTCGCGCTCGCCGCGAACATGCTGGGCCTCAACAACGCCGCCACGCCGCTCGGGATCAAGGCGATGGAAGCACTCCAGACCCTCAACCCCGACAAGGACACGGCGACCAACGCGATGGTGACGCTCATGGCGATCACCACCGCCGGCGTGCAGCTCATTCCGGCGACGATGATCGGCATCCTGACCGCCGCGGGATCGGCCAACCCGACGACCATCATCGCCCCGACGATTGTCGCGACCTTTATCGGTACCGTCGCGGCCGTGATCGCCGCAAGGCTGCTTCAGCGGTTCTATCCGCCGGCCGTCGCGGCGGAAGGGGGGCGCTCGTGATACGCCACGCGCTCGACGCCATCTCCCTCTGGGCGATCCCCGTCCTGCTCGTGGCGATCCCTCTCGCGGGAATGCTCCGGAAGGTGAAGGTGTACGACGTGTTCATCGAGGGAGCGAAGGAGGGCTTCGAGGTCGCGGTGAAGATCATTCCATTCCTGGTCGGCATCCTGGTCGCGATCGGGATGTTCCGCGGTTCCGGCGCGATGGATCTCCTGCTGGCCGGCGTGCGTCCCCTCGTCGCGCCGCTCGGTTTTCCGCCGGAGCTCGTCCCGCTGGCCATCCTGCGTTCGCTGACGGGAAGCGGCTCGCTGGCGTTCACGACCGACCTGATCAAGACCCACGGCCCGGACTCGCTCCTCGCGCGCACGGCCGCCACGATGTACGGATCGTCCGAGACCACTTTCTACGTGCTCGCCGTCTACTTCGGCGCCGTCGGCGTCCGCCGCACGCGCCACGCGGTGCCCGCCGCGCTCGTCGCCGACCTCGTGGCGGCCGTCGCCGCCGTGGCAGTCTGCGCGTGGATGTTCTGAGTTGCAGGCACTAGAGGTCTTGACCCGGAAAACTTGCACTGAATGAGTCGAGTTTTTCGGTCAAGACCGTCCCCGCGTCAGCGGGGCGTTATCAAAGAATGCGCCCAGCGAGGCGGAGCCTCTCGACGGTCTCAGGCGGAGCCTCGCTAGATCTACGCCTCGTCGTTCGGTTGAGCCCCGCGTACTCGTTATACGTACAGCGGCAATCCCGCCGTGGAGGGACGGCGTGTGCCCGAGCGTGGTGTCTTCTCGGCCGAGGGGGTATCATGGCTGCCTTCTACCCAAGTGACGAGCAATGGTGCGGGTGAGCAGCCGCTGGACCTGACCGCTCGGCAGACCGAAGCGGAGTCGACGCTTCAGCTGCTGCAGCGCGCGCGGGCCGGAGACCGCGCGGCCGTGGACGCGTTGATGGCCCGCTATCTGCCGCGCCTGCGGCGATGGGCCAGCGGTCGCATGCCTATCTGGGCGCGCGATGTGGCCGACACCGACGACATCGTCCAGGAGGCGGTGCTCCGGACCTTTGCTCGCATTGGCGACTTCGAGCCCCGGCGCGAAGGCGCGCTGCAGGCCTACCTGCGTCAGGCCATTCTCAACCGCATTCGCGACGAGCTTCGGCGAGCGGGAGGCCGCCCGCCCTCGATCGAGCTCAGTCCGGACAGTCCCGACCCGGGCGCGTCCCCTTTCGAGCACGCGGTGGGCGCCGAGACCGCCGAGCGGTACGAAGCGGCCCTGTTCACGCTGTCCGACGACGACCGCGAAGCCATCATCGCGCGCGTGGAACTGGGCGGCAGCTACGAGGAAGTGGCGTTCGCGCTCGGGAAGCGGACGGCAGACGCCGCGCGGATGGCGGTCGGCCGAGCGCTGCTGCGGCTCGCGGAGTCCATGAACCGTGGCTGAAGACCCGGGCGCGCTCATCGATCTCGCGACAGCCATCGCCGACGGCGCGCCGATCGACTGGCCGTCTGTCCAGTCGTCGAACCTCAGCGAGTCGCATCGTGACGTCCTCCAGCATCTTCGCGTCATCGCAGAAATCGTGCTGGTCCAGCAGCGGCTCGCATCCGCGCCGGCCCACCTCTCCATCGCGGACGAGTTGCGCGAAGACGCGCCGCGGGCCCCTGACGCGCGCGAGGTGCTTCCGTCGTGGGGGCCGTTGAGGCTGATCGGATTAGTGGGGCAGGGCGCGTTCGGCGAGGTGTACCGCGCGTGGGACGCCCGGCTCGATCGCGAGGTGGCGCTGAAGCTGCTGCGCCGCAGCGACTCGCGTCAGCCGGCCGGGTCGTCGCTCGTCGACGAGGGGCGCCTCCTTGCGAAGGTGCGGCACCCGAACGTCATCACCGTCTATGGAGCCGAGCGGATTGGCGACCACGTCGGCATCTGGATGGAATTGATCGACGGGCCCACGCTCGGACACGTGGTCGCGTCGAGCGGACCGTTTACACCCGATGAGGTCGCGCGAGCCGGCCGCGACCTCTGCGGAGCGCTCGCCGCCGTGCATCGCGCGGGACTGCTGCACGGGGACATCAAGGCGCAGAACGTCATGCGCGACGCCGACGGCCGCATCGTCCTGATGGATTTCGGCGCAGGGCGCGATCAGGCATCCGTCACGCAGCCGCACGGCGTCGCGGGCACACCGCTCTATCTGGCACCGGAGATCTTTGGGGGGATTCCCCCATCCGTCCAGTCCGACATCTACAGCCTCGGCGTGCTGCTGTACCACCTCGCGACAGGCGGCTACCCGATCGATGCGCCGACCTTTGCCGGCATTCACGATCGGCATCGCCGCGGCGAACGCCGATCGCTGGCCGCCGCGCGTCCTGATTTGCCGCGAGCGATCGCCGGAGTCGTCGATCGCGCGCTGTCGCCGGATCCGTCCGCGCGTTTCGCGAATGCAGAGGATATGGGCCGCGCCTTCGAGGCCGCCACCGGAGATCGATTTCGGCATGCCGGATGGGCCGCCGCCGCGGCACTGGCCGTCATCGGCGTGGCCGCCACCATCGTCCTGACCCGGCCCGCGAAGATCGCGCCGCCAGCCGAGCCCTTCAAAACCGTTTCCGGAGACGCCGCCGTGACGGTCCGGCGCCTTGGACAGCCCGACGACGTCGCGGTCGATGGGATCCCGTCGGCTGACGGCCGGTATCTGCCGTACACAGAGTCGACCGCCGGCAACTTGATCCTCCTCGATCTCACGACCGGCGCGAAGCGGCAGTTGACGCATTTCACGCGGTTCGGGAGCGCCGAGGGATGGATCGAGACGCCAGCGACGGTGTCGCCGGACGACTCGCGCGTGGCCTACGCGTGGACCGGCGAACACGGCTCCGAGCTGCGCGTCGTGAACAGCGATGGCTCGAACGCGCGCACGCTGATTCATGACGCGGAGGATCGCCGGTGGTGGAGTGTCGAGCCGTTCGAATGGACGCGCGACGGGCGTTTTGTGCTGGCCGCGATTCATCGCAGGGACGGCACGCATTCGATCGCGCTCGTGTCGATCGACGATGCCTCGGCGCGGGTCCTGAAGACGACCCGTCAGTTCGCGTCCCGCGTGAGTCTCTCGCCCGATGGGCGGTACGTGGCCTACGACGCGGCACCCGATTCCATCGTCGAGCCGCACGACATCTACGTGCTGGCGACCGACGGCTCTTTCGACTCGAGAATCGTCGAGGATCCGGCCAACGACGCCGCGCCGATCTGGACGCGGGATGGCCGGGGCCTTCTCTGAAAACGTGACGAGCCGATCGCTTTCGAGATTGAGCGCGCCGATCACCTCGGCATTGCTGAGGATCGGAACCGCGATCTCCGATCGGGTCTGGGGCCGCCCCTCGATGTAGTGCGGATCGCGGCTCGCGTCGGCCGCGATGACCGTCTCCCCCGTGCGGATGACGTGTCCGACGATGCCTTTGCCCGAGCGCAGCATCGGATCGCTTTTCCCGGCGTGGTACTCGAATCCGACCGTGGCCACGCCGGCGATCATGTCGGTCACCGCACCCCCACCGAACGGCACGTTGCGATTGAGCACGAAGATGCCCGCCGCGTCGTACTCGACAACCGAGCGGACCGATTGCAGCAGGTGGTTCACCACCTCCTGCAGATCGATCGATCGTCCGGCTGATCTGCTGGGAGATTTCGAGCAGCAAACGGTACTCATACGGTCCATGGACGTGGCCGCTCTTGTTGAGTCTACCGACAGGTCCGCCACCTTCGCAACGTCGCCGCAAAAAGTGCTTGGCATGCCCCGAAACGGCTCCGTACGCTGACGCCCTGCCCGCACATTGCTGCCGCCTCTCGCCTGCCGGCCGGGTGGCAGCTAACACGGTGAACATGCAGCGCGCCGATGTTGAGCAACTCCAGAAGGGAGCCGATACGGCATGCAAGAAGTGACGTCCGGAGCCGTGGACGGCGCTCCGCGACTGCGAGGATTGCCGTGACTCGATAAGACTGCCCGTGCGTTTTGCTTTCACCACTTCCGAGGTAAACGTCTGGGTGAACACGCCGGACGCCAGCCCCCGGAATCGACGCGGAACGTCGATGCGCTGCGCGTGTGGCAGATGCTGCGCAAGTCGGACTGGGGCACAATCAGCGCCGCGCTCACACGGAAGTGAGCTGCGCCCACGCCCTGGCGATCTGCACGATGACCTCGACGGCTTTCTCCATGTCCTGCACGGAGACCCACTCGAGCCGCGAGTGGAAGTTCTGTTCCCCGGCGAAAACGTTCGGCGTCGGCAGCCCCATGAACGACAGCCTCGAGCCGTCGGTGCCGCCGCGAATCGCGCGCTCGCGGATCGGCACGCCGGCGCGCGCGAACGCCTCGCGCGCCCGCTCGACGACGACGGGGTGCTGGTCGATGACTTCGCGCATGTTGCGGTACGACTCTTCGACCTGGATCTCGAGACCGGCGCCCGCCACGCCGGCCACGACCTCGCGGGCGAGCGACTCGAGCCATGCCTCCTTCTCCTTCAGTTTCGCCGTCACGAAGTCGCGGATGAGGAGCTTGACCATCGTCCGGTCGACGCTCGCCTGCACCACGTAAGGGTGGACGAAGCCCTCATGGCCCTCAGTGGTCTCCGGCGACAGACCGTCGGCGGGGAGCCGCTCGATGAACCGCGCGGCGAGCTTGATGGCGTTCACCATCCGATCCTTGGCGAAGCCCGGGTGCGTGTTGAAGCCACGGAAGGTAATCAACATGGAGTCGGCGGAGAACGTCTCGAACTCGAACTCCCCCCGCGCGCCACCGTCCACCGTGTAGGCGTACTGGGCGCCGAACCGCCGCACGTCGAAGTGCTTCGTCCCCTGGCCGACCTCTTCGTCCGGGGTGAAGCCAATCCGGATCGCGCCGTGAGGGATTTCTGGATGCGCCAGCAGGTGCTCGGCCGCGGTCACGATCTCGGCGACCCCCGACTTGTTGTCCGCGCCGAGCAGTGTGGTGCCGGAAGCCGTCACGATATCGTGGCCGATGCACTCGCGCAGATACGGTGAGTCAGCAGGGCGGAGCACGGCCTGCGGATCGTCGGGGAGCACCAGGTCCGTCCCGCGGTAATCGCGGTGCAGGATCGGCTTGACGCCCGCGCCGCTCATCTCCGGCGACGTGTCCACGTGCGCGATGAAGCCCACGACCGGAATGCCGCGCTTCGGTATCGTCGCCGGGATCGTCGCCATCACGTACCCGTGTTCGTCGATGGCGGCATCCGCGACGCCGATCTCCCGCAGCTCCTTGACCAGGTCGCCGAGCAGCACGAGCTGCCCGGGCGTGCTCGGGTAGGTGTCCGACCCTTCGCGCGACTGCGTGTCGTAGGCAACGTATTTCAGGAATCGATCGAGTACGGAAGTCATTCGGCCTCTCCCGCAGGAACGTGCGTGGCTCTCCGCCACAGGTATACGCAGAACAGGACGAAGCCGACGATCGAGACGGTCTGGGAGATCGCTTCGATGTCGAAGAACGGCGTCCTGACCAGGTCTTCGCGGTACCAGCCGAAGAGGCGCAGCCCGGCGCCGATCACGCCGCCCAGAGCCCCCCCGGCCATGAAGCCCGAGGCCACGATCACGCCCCGCTCGCGGACGTTGCGGCCTCCGCCGCCGGGCCGTTCGGATCGCGCGTTGACGTAGTACGAAATGATCCCGCCGACCAGGGCCGGAAGATTCAACTCGAGCGGCAGGTACATGCCGAGGGCGAAGACCAGCGCGGGCACGCGCAGCATCTCCATCGAAATCGCGACCATGGCACCGGCGCTGAACAGCACCCATGCGACGGGCTGCCGGCTCATGAAACCCTGCACGAGCGCCTGCATGATGGACGCCTGAGGCGCCGCCAGCACCGCCCGGGTGTCGCCCGCCGCCGCCTCGCCGAACTGGTAGGCGTGCGCGAGCATGACGATGGCCAGGCCGGCCGCGGCCGACGCCGCAATCACCCCCAGGAACTTCACGCGCTCCTGGACGCCGGGCGTCGATCCCAGCCAGTAGCCGGTCTTCAGGTCCGTGATTGTCTGGCCGGATATCGCGAGCGCCGTGCAGACGGTGCCGGCGATGGCCATGACGAAGAACATCCCGGATTGGCCGCTCACGCCGAACCGCAGCAGGACGACCGACGAAATGATGATCGTCAGCATCGTCATGCCCGAGATGGGGTTGCGCGCGGTCGTCGCGATCGCCGTCGCCGCGACCGACGTGAAGAAGAAGGCGAAGACGAGCGTCAGCACGAGCGCCACGCCGATGTGCAGGGCGCTCGGCAGGAGCGTGCCAAAGAAGACGGCCACCGCGACGGCGCCCAGCACGACGCCGACGAGCTGCGCCATCACGGGAATATCGCGATCCGTGCGCTCGCCGGAGGCCTCGCCGTGCCGGAACGCCCGCGCGGCAATGCCGAACGACCGCCCGACGATCCGGAGCGACTTGAGGATCCCGAAGATGCCGGCGGTGGCGATGGCGCCGACACCGACGAAGCGCACGTAGCCGCGGAAGATCTGCGTGGCGGTCATGCTGGCGATCGGCGCCGTCCCCGGATACACCGCCGCGTCCGGCAGGTGCTGGCCGATCATCCAGATGAGCGGCACGAGCACGAGGTTCGACAGGATGCCCCCGGCGACGAGCACCATCGACGAACGGAGTCCCATGACGTAGCCGAGTCCGAGGATGAACGCGACCGCGTCGAACGCGACCACCATCCGCGCGCGTTCGGCCACCGCCTTGACCGGACCGAGGAACTGCAGGTCCACGAACTCCCGCCAGACCTGGAAGGTGGTGACGAAGAAGTCGTAGACACCCGCCAGGGCCGTCGCCTGGAGCAGCAGCCTGGCCTGCGAGCCGCCGCGCTCGCCCGTGACGAGGACCTCGGTGATCGCCGTCGCTTCCGGGTACGGGAACTCGCCGTGCGTTTCGCGAACGAAGTAGCGCCGCAGCGGGATGAGGAACAGCACGCCGAGGCACCCACCGGCGAGGCAGATGAAAATCGTCTGGGCCGGATGCGGCCGGAGGCCCAGCGTGTAGAGCGCCGGCAGCGTGAAGATCGCTCCAGCCACCACGGCGCCCGAGGTGCCGCCGATGCCGGTCAGGATGACGTTTTCGAGCAGGGTCGAGCGGCGTTTGTAGACGCGCGCGAGGCCGATGGCCAGGATGGAAATCGGAATCGCCGCCTCCATGACCTGTCCGACCTTGAGGCCGGAATACGCGGAGGCGAGGGTGAAGATGACGCAGAGCACCAGGCCCCAGCCGACCGATCGCCAGGTCGCCTCGAGGGGCGCACTCGCGGCCGGCACGATCGGCGCGTACTGCTGCCCCGGGGCGAGCGCCGTGTACGCGTTCGCCGGGAGCCGCGTGGGCTCAGCGGTCGCGGCACGCGGGGAGTGATTCGTCGGTTCGCTGATGACAGGCAAGCGTCACCGTCCTTATGAATGAGAACTTGCGCGGCGGACAGATCGCGATCAGAGACGTTGTAGCGCAGCCCTTGAGGGCTGCCATCTGTAGGGGTGCGCCAGTATCCCGCCCGCGGCGCACAGGTGTCAACCCACGATGATTGCCAATTCGCAATCCGCGATGACGCGGCGCCATAATAGGCGGATGACTCGACGAACAGTTCGGTGCGTCCTGACGGCGCTGCTCGTGACCGCGGCTGCGCAGAGGGCGGCAGCCCAACGGCCGATGACGTTTCTCGATGTCCAGCACCTGAGAACCATCGCGTCGCCCGCCCCGAGCCCCGACGGCAAGTGGCTGCTCCACACGCTCTCCACACCGGACTGGAAGGAAGCGCGGCGCCAGACCGACATCCATCTCGTCTCACTCCAGCAGGGACTCGCCTCGTCGAGGCAGATGACCTTCACGACGGAGAAGAACGAGACATCCCCGGCGTGGTCGCCGGACGGCCGCGCGTTCGCGTTCCTGTCGAACCGCGAGGCGCCGGAAAACGCGCCGACCCGCAACCAGGTCTACCTCATGCGGCCCGACGGCGGCGAGGCGCGCCGCATCACCGACGCGAAGGACGGGGTCCAGGACTTCGCGTTCAGCCGGGACGGGAAGTGGCTCGTGTACCGCGGCGGCCGCGCCGGCGAGGAGCAGCTGTACCGCCTGACTGTCAAGGGCATCGAGTCCGCCGTGCCGGAACAGATCACCAGGCAGGTGGCCGGCGTCGGCACGTGGGCGTGGGCTCCCGACAGTGCCGCGATCTACTTCGCGGCGCCCGACAGCCTCGACGCGGACGAAAAGGCGCGCCGCGAGAAGAAGTTCACGGTGAACATCCGGAACATGGAGACCCCGCTGTCGAGTCTCTGGGTCGTGAAGATCGACGCGGCCGGCGCGAAGCGGCTCACCGAAGACGCCACGTTGTCTGTCGCGAACTTCACCATCTCTCCTGACGGCAAGTGGGTTGGATTCACCGGCCAGTCCGCGAACCGCTACGAGCGCGGCATCACGCAGGCGTCGATCTACGCGGACGTGTACCTGCTGGATACGGCCGGCGGGCAGATCGAGCGGCTGACGCGAAACCATGAAGTGGCGGAAGCGCGCCTGAGCTTCTCCCCGGACAGCCGGTGGATTGCCTTCTCCGCGCCGGACGATCTCGAGAAATACAGCATGACCAACGCGCGCGTGTACCTGCGCGCGGCCGCCGACAGGGGCAAGCCGTTCCGGAAGCTCGGCACCGCGTTCGACGGGGACGTGACCGTCGGCTTCTGGTCGAACGACGGCGGCACCATCTACTTCAACGAGGGCCTCCGCGCGACGAACCAGCTGTTCGCGCTCGACGTGAAGCGGGACGCCGTCACGCAGATCACCAGTGGGAAGGCGTCGCTCTCCGTGAATCGCGACGACGACAGCGGAGTACTCACGATCAACTACAGCGACGGGACGACGCCATCCACCTTGTTCACGGTCGCCGGCATCGATCAGATCGCAAGCCGCGCTGCCTGGATCCAGTTGACCGACGCGAACCCACAGGTACGGACCTTCGCGCTCGGCGAGCAGGAAGAGATCACGTGGCGGTCGAAAGACGGCTCCACGGTCGGCGGCGTCCTCGTCAAGCCTGTCGGGTTCACGCCCGGGACGCGGTACCCGCTCATCGTCGCCATCCACGGCGGCCCGGCGTCGGCCGACGTGCTCGGGTTCAACGGCGGGTACAACTCGCAGGTGTACGCCGGCGCCGGCTACGTGGTGCTCCGGCCGAACTACCGGGGATCCACCAATTACGGCTACAGGCACAAGACGGTGATCGTCGGGAACTACTTCGCGCCCGGCTACGAGGACATCATGAGCGGGGTGGACGCGCTGATCGCCCAGGGCATCGCGGATCCCGCCCGGATGGGCGCGCTCGGATGGAGCGCCGGCGGCCACTGGTCCAACTGGATCCTCGTGACGACCGACAGGTTCAAGGCGATCAGCTCGGGCGCCGGAACCTCGAACTGGATCTCGATGTACGCGCAGAGCGACGTCCAGCGCAACCGCCAGTACTACCTGGGCGACAAGCTGCCGTACGACGACTTCGACGCCTACTGGATCCAGTCCCCGCTGAAGTACATCAAGAACGCGAAGACCCCGACGATGATCCACGTGGTGGAAGGCGATCCGCGGGTGCCGAGCCCGCAGTCCATCGAACTGCACATGGCGCTCAAGCAGCTCGGCGTGCCGACCGAGTTGTTCATGTATCCCGGGAACACCCATGGCATCCCCGACGCGCGCAACCAGCTCGTCAAGGCCGTCAGCGAGATGGCCTGGATGGACTACTACGTGCGGGGATCGGGCAAGAAGTTCTCCTGGCGCGATGTGCTCAAGACAGTCGAAGAGGGAAAGCAGTAGATTGCTGATTGCCAATTGCGGACTGCAGATCGTATTTGCGATTGCGGATCGAGGATTGCGTCCCCAGGCATCGGGCGCCGCCGTCACCGACGCGATCGGCAATCACCAATCAGCAATCCGATCCGCCATCGCCAATTCGCAATCCGCAATGACAAGGTGGCATAATAGGCGGATGACCAGACTCACACTTGCCAGGGCCGTGGCGGCGCTCGCCGTATGTGCCGTCACCAGTGTCGACCCCGCGCGGGCGCAGCAGCCCGCTCCACCCCAGGACCCATCGGCCGATTTGCTGCGGCAGGCGCAGCAGCAGATGCGCGCCGGTAACGAAACCGAGGCCGTGGCCCTCGCGCGGAAGGCGGTGGCCGCATCCCCGGAATCGTACCAGGCGAACAACACCATGGGCGCGATGCTCGACCTCGCCGCGCAGTACAAGGAGGCGCGCGAGTTCTTCGCGAAGGCCGCGACGGTCGCGCCCACGCCGGACAACAAGAACCGCGCCATGCGCGCGATTGCGATCTCCTACGGGTTCGAGGGGGACTGTCCGAACGCGACGAAGTACGAGGAGCCGCTCCACCGGCAGTACCTCGACGCGAAGGACTTCTACAACGCGGGGGAGGTCGCGAACGAGCTGGCGCGGCTCTGTCTCGACGCGGGGCAGATCGACACCGCGGAGCGCTGGTACAAGACAGGGACCGAGACAGGGCTGCGCGAACCCGACATCAAGGCGGAGCGACAGGACCTGTGGCAGTACCGCCTCGAGCATGCGCTCGGGCGCATTGCCGCCCGCCGCGGCAACAAGGCCGAAGCGGAGACGCACGTCGCGGCGGCGAGGGCGCTCGTCGATCGCGGCAACATGCCGGCGCAGCAGAAGGAGTACTTGCCCTATCTCGCCGGCTACGTCGCGCTGTTCACCGGCGAGCATCAGACCGCGCTGACCAACCTCCAGCAGGCGAATCAGAACGACGCGTACGTGCTCGGCCTGATCGCCCAGACGTACGAGAAGCTCGGACAGGCGGACAAGGCGATGGAGTACTACCGCAAGGTGATGGCGTCGACGACGCACAATCCGACGACCGCCGGCTCGCGCCCGCTCGCGCGTCGCAAGGTGGCGCAACCGGCGCGCTGAGTCCCGTCAGATTCGTGAGTCGAGTACAGTTCCGTCTCGCGTTGGAATTCTGGCGCGTGTGCATGTCGCCGCACCTGCCATATCAGAATTCGACACCGGTGTCCCTCGATGGGACACCTGACGTCACCATCAGATTTGTCTTTCGCGTGTCCCGCTGAAACCAAAGGACTTGCGACGTACGGCTCCGAACCTGCCCGTGGCAGGTGGGTTGCTCAGATCACCTGCACCGAATGGCGGAGGCGTTCGGAATGCCGTGGTCTATTTCTTCAGCAAGAACGATCAGTTCGTACGATGCATTCTCGACGTGACGGAACCGGACGGTCCATTCCGGATTACGTTGATCACGTCGGACGGCACCGAACACGTCCAGGTGTACCCAACCGCGAGGGATGCGAACGAGCGCTGGACGGAGATGCAGCGCGCACTCCTCAATGAGGGGTGGGAGGGCCCACTAGGAGTCGATCCGCGGTTTTGAAGGCGCCTGTCAATCACCGAAGACCTCGCGCGGCGCACGGTGCGCGCCGAAATACCCGCACATGCGCACGTCACAATCCCGCCGGCCGGATCCTGAACGCGACGCTGACCGAGGACACGGACGCGCCCGCCGATGACACGCGCACGAGGGCCGTGTCCGTCGCCCCGCCGGTGACGACCCAGTCGAACTTGCCGCTGTCCTCGGTCTTGTTGCGCACCCCGTCGGCGATCGTCGCCCACGACCCGCCGCCGTCGCGGCTGAGCTCGATCCGGACCGTGGCGTCGGCAGGCAGCGTATGGGTCCAATGGATCAGTTGCGTGGAACCGATCTTCCACGAGCTGCCGCGGTTCGGCTTCGTGACCTTGATTGTTGGCGCCACGATGACCTGATCGCGGATCTCGAAAGCGCCATCGGATTCGTCAACCGCCAGCGGTATCCCCTTCACGGCGACGCCGCCATCAGTCACATAGGCCACGACTCGCGCGCGCGCGCTCGCCGTCGCAGGGCCTGAGACGATCCACGCGCACGATCCCGCGTCCGCCGGCAACGCGATACATCCGTCGATCGGGCCATACGTCGTCCCGTCGTCGCGCGAGACATAGACGTCGAAGCCGGTGGCATTCTCTCCCGTCCATCGAATGTCCGCGGTCGCGCCGATCGTCAACGCTTCGCCGCCATTCGGTGTCTCGACCCGGACGGACACCGGCGGATAGACGCGGATTCCGAGCTCGAGCGCGACCGGGTCGTACCGCGTCGTGTCATCGGGTGTAAAGGTGACGTGGAAGGTGTGCTCGCCCGCAGTCAGGATCGTGCCCGGCGGAACGTCATACGTGAACGTCCCCGGCACCAGCGTTCCATTGTCACCGTCGTAGCAGCGGAGGTTCCACCACCCGTACTGGCAGGCGGGTGGTACTTCAGCCTGCGCGCCGTCTCCAGGGAACTGGGTGTCGCGCGGCTGCAGTCAGATTTCGTCGCGGCGGTGTCGCATGAATTCCGCAGCCCGCTCAGCACGATCTGCCAGATCTCCGAGATGCTGGCGCAGGACCGTTTTCCCTCCGACGACATTCGCCGGCAGTCGTACGACGTACTCGTCCGTGACACCGATCGGCTTCGACGCCTGGTCGAGGGGCTCCTCGATTTCCGTCGCTTCGAACAGGGAGCGTCGGCATTTCACTTTCAAACCGTCGACGTCGAGGCGCTGGTCCGCGGCGTGGTCGCCGATTTCCAGGCGCGTGTCGCCGCCGACGGGTACCGGATCGAATTGACGGACGGCGCGGGCGCGGTGCACGTGCGCACCGGCCGTGACGCGCTCTCCCGGGCGTTGTGGAACCTGCTCGAGAACGCGGTGAAATACTCGCCGCAGTGCCGGACCGTCTGGGTCGAGATGGAGTCGGACCCATCGCGCGTGTCGATCGCCGTGCGCGATCGCGGCCTCGGCATTCCGCTCGGCGAGCAGAAGGAGATCTTCAATGCGTTCGTGCGCGGCTCGGAGTCCAAAGCACTCCGGATCAAGGGAACCGGCATCGGACTCGCGATGGTGCGGGACATCGTGGGAAATTCGCGTCATGACAATCGATGGCGAGCGTGCCAGCGTGGTGGTGCCTCCTGACCTTCGGTCAAGATTCACCCGGGCGACATGGTCCCCCGACGGGCGCCGCATCGCCTACGCGCGACACGCGCAGACGGCGACCGGGATCCAGGCCGTGATCGAAACGCGCCGGCTGGACGGCAGCGGAAAAACGGTGGCGTTTTCCGGTCCGGTGCACGATCTCATTTGGGCGCGGGACGGACGCGTTCTGTTCTCGCGTCCGGCGCCCGTTCCGAAAGGGCGTTTTGCCGACTTGTGGGCCATCCGAGTCGACCCCGCCACCGGCCGGCCGCAGACCGGTGCCGCTCGTATCACGGACGCACCAGATGTGACCTTCAGGCGCCCAAGCCAGACCGCCGACGGCGACCGTCTCGTGTTCATGGTCAACCGTCTTCGACTTGATGTGTACGCCGCCGCGTTCGACCCGGAGCGCCAGGAGCTGCGGGAACTGCAGCCAGGCCTCTTCAGCAACGCCGACAATATGCCGTCGGCGTGGACGCCCCGGGGTGATGCCATTCTGTTCCAGTCAGACCGCGCGGGATACGCCGCAATCTATCGGCAGCCCCTTGGTGCACGTGACGCGGAAGAGTTTCTACCGGGATCGAAGGGAATCTGGCAGGCGCTCTATAGTCCGGACACAAACTGGATCCTGTTTCTGTCATTGGGACACGCAGCCGTGATGCGAGCTCCGGCCGCGGGTGGCGCGCCGGAGGAGCTGTTTGCATTCAAGACGTCGGTTGAGACCGTCGCGCTGAGGTGCGCGCGTGCTCCAGCCGATGTCTGTGTGGCTCGGCGAGTTGGCGACCGGCCGCTTGCGTCTCACCGCCTTCGAGCCGGTGCGTGGGAACCCGACGGCTTACCCGGAACTGCCAGCGCCCCCTTCACAGGAGAGTTGGGATCTCTCACCCGACGGCACGGCGATCGTGAGCCTCGATGGGGCACGGGCGCCAGTTCGCCTGGTGCTTCTGGACTTGCGTTCCCGCCAGGTCTCGTATCTCGAATCGGACGCGTGGCGCGGCGCAGAGTCAGCGGCGTGGTCCGCCGATGGACGCGGATGGATCGTGACGAGGGGCGTCGGGGAGCGGGGCGGCGAGGTTCTGTACGTCGATCGGCAGGGCCATTCGAAAGTCCTGTGGACGAGCACCTTTCAGCGGCTCGTGAGGCCAACCGTGTCGCCAGACGGGCGCCGAATCGCCTTTCGGAGCGCGATGCTGGAGAGCTGCGCCTGGATGCTGCGGGGATTTTGATGACATGGCGGGCGTCCGGAGGACACCCGCCACGCCATGTTCGACCGGCTATGAGCCGGGCCGCTTGAGCACGATGCCCGGCGTCACACCGGCGCCCTGGGCGGCGGTGTTGAAGGTTGCGATGTCACCCTTGAGTACCGTCGCGGCGCGCTGCATGAGCTGGTCGGTTGGCGGCTTGAGATCGGCGTAGCGTTCCGTCACCGACTTGTTCAGCCGGCGCTCCCCTCCAATCACCGCGCCGTACAGCGCGACCCACTGATTGTCGATCCGGCCGGGGAAGTTCAACGCGTCCTGGCCGCCTTCTCCCTGGATCTGCGTGATCTCGCTTTCGACCGCGACGAGCTTGTCGGTCAGCGTCTTCGCCGCGCCGGCGAGCGTGCTCGACTTCGCCGCCAGATCCGCGGCCTGCTTCTTCGCGTCGCGAATCTGCGCGAGCGTGTCGTAGAGCTGCTTGATCTGCGCGCCGACCTCACGCGCCATCTTCAACTGCTCGGCTCCCTCGGCGTCGGTCATCGCCGGCAGGCGCGGATCCGTCTTGAGACGGAACGTCTCGGTCTGCGACCACGCGCCGCTCGTCACCTTGACCGTGTACACACCCGGCGCCGCCTTCGGTCCCTGTCCGCCGCCACCGCCCCACATGACAATGCGCGGCGGGACCGTGAAGAGTGGGGAAAGCCGCGCGTTCCACGTCGTCCGGTTCAGGCCCTGGTGCGCGCTGACGACCGCGCCGCCGAAGCCGCCGCCGCGCCCGCCGCGTCCGCCACCGCCGCCGCGTCCGCCGCGGCCGCCGCCTGTCGCGGCCGGCACCGGTGAAGGCGGCTGCGCAGCGCCCGCGCCCGGCTGGCCCGTCGCCGTGTAGACGACGGCGCCGGTGGAGTCCATCACCGCAATCGTAACGGGCGCGGCCGGCTGATCCTTCAGCCAGTAATAAAACGTGGCCGGCGGCCCTCCCTGGCGATAGCCGTCCGCGGGCTTGAAGAGCACGCCCGCGCCGGTCTCGAACCCGGGTTTGAGCTGCTGCAGCACGGGAAGACCCTCGAAGATCCAGAACCCGCGTCCCTCGGTCGCGACGATGAGCTCGTTGCGGTACACCTTCAGATCCATGATCGGCGTCACCGGCAGGTTGTTCTGGAACGGCTGCCAGTGCGCGCCGGCGTCGAACGAGATGTACATGCCGTACTCCGTGCCGCCATACAGAAGGCCCGGACGCTCCGGATCCTCGCGGACGACGCGGAGGAAGTGTCCGGCGGGAATCCCGCTCGTGCCGTCGGCGATCCGCCTCCAGGTCTTGCCGTAGTCGCTCGTCTCATAGGCGTACGGCGTGAAGTCGCTGAGCATGTAGCGATACGCGGTGACGATGGCGTGCCCGGCGAGCTTCGGCGAGAGATCGATCGTGTTGACCGTCGAGAACTCGGGCAGTCCCGGCGGCGTGATCTTCTGCCACGTCGCGCCGTTGTCGCGCGAGAGGTGCACCAGGCCGTCGTCGCTGCCGGCCCAGAGGAGGCCGGGCGTGACAGGCGACTCCTCGAAGGCGAAGATCGTGGAGTACACCTCGACGCCCGTGCTGTCGCGCGTGATGCCCCTGCCGCCGGAGTAATCCTGCGTCGTCTTGTCGTTGCGCGTCAGGTCGGGGCTGATGACCACCCACGTCTGGCCGCCGTCCTTCGTCCGGTGCACGAACTGCGACGTGGTGTAGACGACGTCGGGGTTGTGCGGGGACATCCTGATCGGCGTGTTCCACTGGAAGCGGTACTTCAGGTCCGCCGCGCGCTGCCCGGTCTCGCTGTCGGCGTAGACGCGGACGCTCTCGGTCAGCCCGTTGAGCCGATCCTGACGCGAGAGCGAGCCGCCGTAGTTGCCGCCGTAACTGACGTTCGCGTTGCGCGGATCGATGGCAAGGTGGCCGCTTTCGCCGCCGGCGACGCCGTAGAACTCTCCGCTGTTGTCGCTGGGCACGCCGACGCAGCCGCTGTCCTGCTGACAGCCGTACACGTGATACGGCCATCGCGTATCGACGGCGATGCGATAGATCTCCGCCGTCGGCTGATTGGCCTCGGTCGACCACGTGCGGGCATCGAGCGACACCGTCGCGCCGCCGTCGTTTCCGTTGATGATGGCCTTGTTGTTCGTCGGGTTGATCCAGAGGTCGTGATGATCGCCGTGCGACTGGATGCCCGCGCTCTGGAACGTCTTGCCGCCGTCGGTGGACTTGTACGCGCCGGTGTTGAGCGCGTACACCGTGTCGGCCTCGACCGGGTCGGCGTAGATGTGCGTGTAGTAGAACGCGCGCTGCAGGAGATTGCGGTTCGAGTACGTGCGGTTCCACGTGTCGCCGCCATCCTCCGATCGGTAGACGCCCCCCTGATCGCCGCCCGCCTCGATGAGCGCGTACACGCGCTTCGGGTTCGCGGGCGAGACGGAGATCCCCGCCTTGCCGACCATGACGTCCTTCGGCAGCCCGCTGGTCAGGCGCTGCCACGTGTTCCCGCCGTCGGTCGAGCGGAAGAGCCCGCCTTCCATGCTGCCCGAGTCGATCGACCAGGGCTTGCGTTCCACGGTCCACGCGGCCGCGAACAGCGTGTTCGGGTTCTTCACATCCATCGAGATGTCGGCGACGCCGGTCTTGTCGCTGATCGTCAGGACCTGCTCCCACGTCTTCCCGCCGTCTTTCGTGCGGAAGACGCCGCGCTCCTTGTTCGGTCCGAAGATGTTGCCGACGACGGCGACGAACGCGATGTCGGGGTTCTGTGGATGGATCTTGATGCGGCCGATGAGGCCGGCCTTCTCGATGCCGACGTGCGTCCACGTCTTGCCCGCGTCCGACGACTTGTACACGCCGTCGCCGTTGGAGACGTTGCCGCGCGGATCGGCGGAGCCCGTGCCGACGTAGACGACGTTCGGGTCCGAGTCGGCGACGGCGATCGCGCCGATGGAACCGACGCGCAACTGCCCGTCGGCGATCGGCTCCCACGTCGTGCCCGCGTTGGTCGTGCGCCACACTCCGCCGCCGACGCCGCCGAAGTAGTAGAGCTGTGGGTTGGACGGCACGCCCGCCACGGCGGTGACCCGGCCGCCCCGCGCGAAGACGGTCAGCGGCCGATAGTACATCCCGCTGAAGACGGCCGGATTGACGATCGCGGCCCGATCCGGCGCGCGCTGGGCGCGGATGGAAAGTTCCGGCACGACGCCGATGGCAAGCGCCGCGGCCACCGACAGCCCGGCACGAAGGGGCCTTCTTGTCATAGCAATGCCTCCAATCGGTGGGGGCATTGTATTGCAGATTGGCCTGCCCCGCCGAAGCCTTGGCGAAGGCGGGCCGATTGCCGATTGCCGATTCACGGATTGCTGATTGGCGGTTGCCGATCGACGGATTGTTGATTGAGGATTGGGCGATGTCCCCGCGATTCCCCGGGTCCTCGGGCGTCCCCGACCCGCATAATAGATAATGGGACGAACACTAAATCGTCAAATAGACGCTATTGAAATAGTAATGTGGACGGACATATAATAGGCAAATGGCCGCTAGCTCAGCCTGGATCCCGCGCGGCGCCCAGGCGCCGCTCGCCCAGGCGCTCCAGGACTCCCCCGTCGTCTGCCTCGTCGGCCCCAGACAATGCGGAAAATCCAGCCTCGCGCAGCGCCACAACTCCGCTCGCCCCTATTTCACCTTCGACGATTCGACGCTTCTGTCCGCCGCCGTGGCTGACCCGGCTGGCTTTGTTGCGGGGTTGCCGCCGGTCGTCACGCTCGACGAGATCCAGCGTGTGCCCGGCGTCCTGCCGGCCATCAAAATGTCCGTCGATCGCGACCGCCGGTCCGGACGGTTTCTCCTGACCGGCTCGGCCGACCTGCTCCTGCTTCCTGCTGTCAGCGAGTCCCTCGCAGGACGCATGGAGGTCGTTCGGCTCTACCCGCTGACCGAAGCGGAAAAGGAACGAAAGCCCGGGAGGCTCCTCGAGCGCCTCTTGGAGGGCTCGCTGAAGCCGGCGACGCGACCCGGAGAGCCGCCGGTGCTCGATGTCGTGGAGCGGCTCCTGCGGGGCGGCTACCCAGCCATTCTGCATCGGACACCAGACCGCGTCCGGCAGTGGCACCGCGCGTACGCCGACGCCTTGATCAATCGCGATGCGAAGGACGTGACGCCGCTGCGCAGCGTCGATCGACTCGGCGAGTTGCTGACGCTGATGGCGCACCAGACAGCGCAGCTCGTGAATATCACGGCAGCCGCGAAGCACCTCGGTGTCCGCAGGGAAACGGTGGAGAACATGTTCTCCGCGCTCGAGCGCCTGTTCCTCGTCCGGCGGCTTCGCGCGTGGCACCGGAACGAAGCACGTCGTCTGATCAAGGCCCCGAAGGTCCATCTCGTGGACAGCGGTGTCGCCGCTGCTCTGATCCGGCTGTCCGCCGGCGATTGGAACACCGAGCGCGAGCGCTTCGGCCACGTGCTCGAGTCATTCGTTCTCCAGCAGCTCATCGCGCAGGCCGGATGGACCGATCCCGGGCTCGAATTCTGTCATTATCGCGACAAGGATCAGATCGAGGTGGATGTCGTCATCACACGAGGCCGGAGCGTCTGGGGTGTGGAGGTGAAGGCGGGCGCCACGGTTACCGATGCCGACGGCCGTGGACTGCGGCGCCTCGCGGACGCTGCGGGTCGGCACTTCCAGGGAGGAGTCCTTCTTTACGCGGGAACAAGCACGCTGCCCACGGCAGATCCCCGGATCCTCGCGGTACCCCTGTCCGAACTCTGGACCCACTGAGGTCCACAAGGACAATTCGAGGCGCGGTCCGAGTAGCGCCGTCGGCCGTCAGATTTCGTCACTCGCGTGCACTTCTGGTGTCCCGCTCGCCGGCGGCACCCGCCGCATCAGGCACTTGCGCCGTTGCCCTAGTACAGCTCTTGCGCCGGCGGATCGCGCCGAAATCAACGCTGGCTCCGGGACCAGCGGCAGGCATCGGCCTTCGAGCTGTTGTCCATCAACAGGGTCCCGATCTGGCGGCGCGAGGTGCACCCGATCCTGGTCGTCCGCGGCGCGTCGAAGCGCACCGACGCATTCGTCTTCATTCCGTTTCTGGCCGCCTCGATCGCGCTCGTCCGTCGCCACCGCGCGTAAACAGCTGTCAGCAAGTCGCTTGGGGGTCCGACCTGGGTGCGACCCCGGTCTGACCCCGGTCTGACCCCAGCGGACGGTATGATCGGCGGATGGGCCGCCTGGCGCGATTCGCGTGGAGTGTCCTCGCCTACAACGTCGCCGTGATCCTGTGGGGCGCCTACGTGCGGGCGACCGGGGCCGGAGCGGGATGCGGCGGGCACTGGCCGCTCTGCAACGGCCTCCTGGTGCCGCGCGCGCCGACAGTCGCGACGCTGGTCGAGTATTCCCATCGGCTGACGAGCGGGCTGGCGCTCGTCAGCGTGCTCGTGCTCCTCGGGTGGACGTGGGCGCGGACGCCGCGCCGCCATCCGGCACGCCTCGGCGCGGCGCTCACCGTGTTCTTCATGCTCACCGAGGCCGCCGTCGGCGCGGCCCTCGTGCTGTTCGAGTACGTTGCCGACAACGCGAGCATGGGGCGCGCCTTGTTCATGGCGGTGCACCTGCTCAACACGTTCATCCTGCTCGCGTGCATGACGCTGACGGCCTGGTGGCTGTCCGGCGGACCGCCGATCGCGATCCGGGGCAGTGCCGGACGCGCGACGGCGGTGATCGCCGGCTGCGCGGGTATCCTGTTGGTCGGCACGAGCGGCGCGGTGGCGGCGCTCGGTGACACGCTGTTTCATTACGGATCGCTGGCCGAAGCGCTGCGCGCGGACCTGTCGCCAACCGCGCACTTCCTCATCCGCCTGCGCCTGTGGCACCCGGTGTTCGCGATTGCGATTGGAGCAGGGCTGCTCTTCGGCGCTCCGAGACTCGCGGTCCGGCGATGGACCGGCCGCACGGTCGCCTCGCTCGCGGCGCTGCAGCTTGCGCTCGGCCTCGCGAATGTCGCGTTGCTCGCGCCCGTCTGGCTGCAGCTCGTGCACCTGCTCGTCGCCGACGCGCTGTGGATTGCGTTCGTGATCCTCGGGGCCGCGGCGCTGGAGACCGGGCGCGACCGAATTGCGGATTGTGAGTTGTGAGGCGCTTGCCGTGAGCCGTCGGTTCGGACGATTCGAGCTTGCTGTTGGTGAATTCACAGTTCAGAATTCAGAATCTCCTCTCTAGCGAGGCTCCGCCTCAGACCGTCGAGAGGCTCCGCCTCGCTACGGCGCATTCTTTGATAACGCCCCGCTGACGCGGGGACGGTCTTGACCGAAAAACTCGACTCATTCAGTGCAAGTGTTTCGGGTCAAGACCTCTATCGCTGGACGCGGCCGGACGCGTCGCCGCCGCAGAGCCGATCGACTTCCTCGACCGTCATGCGATTGAAATCCCCCGGGACCGTCTGCTTGAGCGCGCTCGCCGCGACGGCGAAGCGTAACGCGCCCTCGGGCGCGCGGCCGGTGAGCAGACCGTAGATCAATCCCGCGGCAAAACTGTCGCCGCCCCCGATCCGATCGACGATGCGCACGTCGTAGCGCTGGCTTCGATGGAGCGTTCCCGTCGCGCCATCCCACAGGACGGCGCTCCAGCCGTTGTCGCTCGCCGACACGCTCTCCCGCAGCGTGATCGCGACCATCGGCGGCCCGAAGTCGCGCGTGACGCGCTCGGCCGCCTCGCGATACCCCTCGACGTTCAGCCGCCCGCTCGTGACGTCGGTGCCTGGAACATGCACGCCGAGCACCGACTGCAGGTCCTCTTCGTTGGCGATGACGAGGTCCACGTCGCGCATGAAAGGCCCCATGACCTTGCGCGCCTGCGCTTCAGTCCAGAGCTTCTTCCGGTAATTCAGATCCACGCTGACCCGGACACGCCGCGCCCTCGCCGCCGCGAGCGCGCGCGCGGTCGCGTCAGCGGCCTTCGCGCCGAGCGCGGGCGTGATGCCGGTCACGTGGAACCAGTCGGCCCCCTCGAAGATTCCGCCCCAGTCCACGGCGTCCGGCGCCATTTCGCTGACTGCGGACTGCGCCCGGTCGTAGATGACGCTCGAGGCGCGCTGGCTCGCGCCACTTTCCGCAAAGTAGATCCCGACGCGGCTGCCGCCGCGGACGATGTGGCTCGTGCCGACGCCTTCCGCGCGGAGCGCCCTGATGGCGGCATCGCCGATCGCATGCTTTGGAAGCGCCGTCACGTAGTCGCTCGCCAGCCCGAACTGCGCGAGGCTGACCGCCACGTTCGCCTCGCCTCCGCCGAAGGTGGCCGACAGCACGGGCGACTGGAAGAAGCGCTCGAACCCCGGCGGGCTCAGGCGCAGCATGATCTCGCCGAAGGTCACGACTCTCATCACGCACCTTTTCTGGCAGCGGCGACGTTCGCGACGATCCGCTCGGCGTTCGCGCGCAGCACGTCGTAGTTGCCGGACGCGATCGCCTTCGCATCGAGGAGCGCGGTGCCGACGCCCACGGCGACCGCGCCCGCCCTGATCCAGTCGCCCGCGTTGTCCAGGGTGACCCCACCGGTCGGCATCAGCTTCACGTGCGGGAGGGGACCGCGCAGATCCTTGAAGTACGACGGCCCGAGCACGGTGGCCGGAAAGACCTTGACGATGTCGGCGCCGGCCTCCCACGCGTCGAGAATCTCGGTCGGAGAGAAACACCCGGGCATCACCGGCACGCCGCGGGCATGGCAGGCGGCGATCACGTCGCGGCGGAATACCGGCCCGACCACGAAGCGCGCTCCCGCCTCCATCACGCGCACCGCGGTGTCGGCGTCGGTCACCGTGCCGGCGCCGAGCAGGAAGTCGGCCGGGATCACGGGCGCGAGCTCGGCGATGAGCCGGACGGCGCCCGGCACGGTCATCGTGACTTCCAGCGCGCGCACGCCGCCCGCGCCAATCGCGTCGACGACTGCCCGGAGCCGGGTCGGGTCATTGAGCCGAATCACCGCCACCACGCCCGCTGCCTCGATCGCGCCCGTCGTCGTCTCGCGTGTCATCGTGGTCGTCATCGTCCCATCCATCCTGCGTCGAAGTCGAGCCGGACGCGATCTCCTGCTGGCACATTACCGTGTGGACGGACCACTGTGCAAGTCACAGGTCCGCGGAATGCTGCTCACAAAGTGTTGATTTATTTGACATATTAACCAGTAGATGTAAAATCTGCGGCGGCTGCGGATGACGCCTTCCATGGCATCGAAATGCGATGTGGTGTGTCCACTATGCTGATGATTGGTTAGACCAATTCATGTCCACCACAGGCGAGCGTCGACAAGGCGAGGAGCGCGTTCTCGAGGGCAGCGCCGATCGGGTGATTACGTTCGTGCGGGATCTCATCGACCGCGGCCGGCTCCGTCCGGGGGACCGGCTCCCTGCCGAGCGCGATCTCGCGAGCCAGATCGGCGTCAGCCGTCCGAGCGTGCGTGCGGCGCTGCACGCGCTGGCCGCGATCGGCGTCGTGCGGTCGCGTCACGGGTCCGGCACCTACATTCCGGACGGACCACCGGCGCTCGGATCCGAGCCGCTCAGTTTTCTTGCCGCGCTGCACGGGTTCACCCGCGAGGAGATGTACGAGGCGCGCCGGATTCTCGAGGTGGGCGCGGCCGGTCTCGCGGCCGAACGGGCGACGCCCGAACAGGTGGCGACGCTCGCCGACGAGGTGTCCGGCCTGTTCGCGTCGCTGAACGATCCGCAGCTCTTCCTCGTGCACGACATCAACTTCCATCGCTCGGTCGCCGCGGCGTCGGCCAATCCCATCGTGGCGTCGCTCGTCGAGATGATCTCGGGACTGTATTACGAGCGGCGCCGCGACACGGCAGCGCGTGCGAGCGATCGCGATCTGCGCGACGCGGCGGACATGCACCGCCGCATCTATCAGGCGATCCGCGCGCGCGACGTCAACGCGGCCAAACGCGCGATGGAAGACCACCTCATGCAAGCACGCGAGTACCAGTCGAAGGAGCCTGCCGACGACGCGCAGCCCGCGGGGGCGGCCGCACCGCCGCCCGCCGCGCGGAGTGGGCGCCCGCGGCGACGCCAGGCGGCGCACTGATGGCCCTCTTCGATCTCACCGGCCGCACCGCCGTCGTCGTCGGCGGCACCAGCGGCATCGGCCGGGTGCTCGCCATCGGACTGGCCGAGGCCGGAGCGGATGTCGTCGCGACGGGCCGCCGGGCGGATCTCGTCGATCGGGCCGCCGCGGAGATCGAGTCCCTGAACCGACGGACGCTCCGCGTGCCGGCCGACGTGGCAGACGCCGCGTCGCTCGAGCGGCTGCGCGACCGGTGCATCGAGACGTTCGGGCGCGTGGACGTGCTGGTCTCGGCGGCGGGCATCATCAAACGCGTCGCCACGCTCGACATGGACGAAGCGGACTGGCACAGCATCATCGAGACGAACCTGACCGGGACGTTGCGCGCGTGCCGCGTGTTCGGAAGACAGATGGTCGCGCAGGGGTCGGGACGCATCATCACGATCGCCTCGCTGTCGTCGTTCCTCGGCCTCTACGAAGTGGCGGCCTACACCGCGAGCAAGTCGGCGGTCGCCGGCCTGACCAGGGCGCTGGCCGTGGAGTGGGCGCCTCACGGGGTCGCGGTCAACGCCATTGCGCCCGGCGTGTTCCGGACCGACCTGAACGCGGCGCTGCTCGACTCGCCGCGCGGACAGGAATTCCTGCTGCGGACGCCCATGCGCCGTTTCGGCCGGCTCGAGGAGCTCGTCGGCGCGGCGGTGTTCCTCGCGTCGGATGCCGCCGCGTTCGTGACGGGTCACGTCCTCGCGGTCGATGGGGGGTTTCTGGCGAGCGGGGTGAACCAGTGAAGGCGGTGCTCGTGATCTCGTCGCGCGACAACGTCGCGACGGCGCTCGAACAGCTCGAGCCCGAGCGGCGGCTGCAGATCGATGGGGGCACACTGGTGGTCCGCGAGGCGATCCCGCCCGGGCACAAGATTGCGCTCCAGGCAATCGCCGCCGGCGCCCCGGTCGTCAAGTACGGCAGTCCCATCGGCCTGGCGAGTGCGGCGATTGCCGCCGGCGCGCACGTGCACACCCACAACCTGTCGAGCAGCCGCGGCCGTGGGGACCTCGCGCACAGCGCGACGGGTGAGCCCGCGCCGCGCCTGGCGGAGCCCGACGATCGTGGCGGCCTCGTCGGGCCGGTGACGCCCTCGAAGGAACGCGCATGAGCGAACGTCCCGGCTTCATGGGCTATCGTCGCCCCGACGGCCGCGTGGGGACGCGCAACCACGTCCTCGTCGTCCCGACCGTGATCTGTTCCTCGCTCGTGGCCGAGCGGATTGCGGCGGCCGCGGCACCCGTCGGGACCGCCGTCCCGCACCTGGCCGGCTGCGGCCAGCTCGGGCCCGACATGCGCGTCACGCACGAGACGCTTGCCGCGTATTGCGCCCACCCGAATGTCGGCGCGGTCGTCGTGGTCGCGCTGGGCTGCGAGCAGGTCATCGCACAGCACCTGGCCGATACCGCACGGCGTCACGGAAAGCTGGTCGAGATCGTCGCCATCCAGGCCGAGGGGGGGACGGTCCGCACGACGGAGAAGGGGACCCGCATCGCGCAGGGCTTCGCCGGGGCGCTTGCCACCGAGGAGCGCGAATGGTGCGACATCTCTGAACTCGTGCTGTCGCTGAAGTGCGGCGGGTCGGACTACACGTCGGGACTGGCCTCCAATCCGACGCTCGGGCGTGTCACCGATCGGCTCGTGGAGCTTGGCGGGAGCGCCGTGCTCGGCGAGATCGCGGAGATCATGGGCGCGGAGCACGTGCTGGCTGCGCGCGCCACGCGCCCCGCCACGGCGACGAAGCTGATTCGGATCATCACGCGCGTCGAGACCGAGGCGCGGTCGCTCGGGCTCGACATTCGCGGGACGCAGCCCTCGCCGGGGAACATCCGCGGCGGGCTGACCACGATCGAAGAGAAGTCGCTCGGCGCGACGCACAAGGGCGGAGAGCGCGCGCCGCTGGAGGATGTCGTGGCCTACGCCGCGCCGATCGCGCGCAAGGGGTTGACCGTGATGGACACGCCCGGCCTCGACGTCGAATCCGTGACGGGCATGGTCGGCGGGGGCGCGCAGGTCGTGGTGTTCACGACCGGGCTCGGGACGCCGACGGGCAACCCGATTGCGCCCGTGCTCAAGGTCACCGGCAACGCGCGGACCGCGCGGCAGATGGCCGACAACATCGATCTCGACGTGAGCGCGATCATGGACGACTCGGAAACGCTCGACGCCGCCGCCGACCGCCTGTTCGCGGACGTGCTGACCGTCGCCTCGGGACGGCGGACGGCCGCCGAGCGGCTCGGCCATCGCGAATTCGCCATTCATCGTCGGAATCCAACCATCTGATCGATGTCCGGCGCCTCGCGCGCCAGGCGGGAGGGTCCGTGTCGAATCCGTCGCTGTCCGTCGATGCCGCCGCCGCCCTCTCCGCTCCCGGAGCGCGGCGTGGACATTACCGCTGGGTGATCTGCGCGCTGCTCTTCTTTGCCGCCACGATCAACTACGTCGACCGGCAGGTCATCAGCATCCTGAAGCCCACGCTGCAGGCGGAATTCGGCTGGAGCGAAATCGATTACGGCGACATCATCTTCACGTTCCAGCTCGCCTACGCGTGCGGGCTGTTGCTTGCCGGGCGCATGATGGACTGGCTCGGCGCAAAGAGGGGTTTCGCCATCGCGATCGTCGTCTGGAGCATCGCGGCGATGGCGCATGCGGAGGCCGCGGTGTTCGGCCCGGGGTTTGCCGCGATGCTGGCGATCGTCGGCCTGACCTACAGCGGGTCGGTGGCCGGATTCATGTTCGCGCGGCTCGCGCTCGGCGTCGGCGAGTCCGGGAATTTCCCCGCAGCCATCAAGGTCGTCGCGGAGTGGTTCCCCAAGCGCGAGCGGGCGCTGGCGACGGGCATCTTCAACTCGGGCACGAACGTGGGTGTCCTGCTCGCCGCGTTCATCGTGCCGGTGGTGACGCTCCACTTCGGCTGGTACTGGGCGTTCATCGCCACGGGCGCGCTGGGTTTCGTGTGGCTGCTCTTGTGGCTCCCGTGGTACGGCCATCCCGAGAGTCACGCGCGTGTGGGCGCCGCGGAGCTCGCCTACATCCGCAGCGATCCGCCCGACGCGGCGGTGCGCATCCCCTGGCGCGCGTTGCTGCCGCACCGGCAGACGTGGGCCTTCGCCATCGCGAAGTTCCTCACCGATCCGATCTGGTGGCTTTACCTGTTCTGGATTCCCGACTTCCTCCACCGCAACTACGGGATCAACCTGAGCACGATCGGGCCGCCGCTGGTCGCGATCTACCTGGCCGCCGACGTCGGCAGCATCGGCGGTGGATGGCTGTCATCGGCGTTGATCAAGCGCGGCTGGACCGTGAACCGCGGCCGCAAGACCGCGATGCTCGTGTGCGCGCTGGCCGTGGTGCCGATTCCGCTCGCCTCCCACGCCACCAATCTCTGGTTCGCGGTCCTGCTCGTCAGCATCGCCGCCGCCGCGCACCAGGGCTGGTCGGCGAACCTCTTCACGCTCGTCTCGGATACGTTTCCACGGCAGGCGGTCGGCTCCGTTGTCGGCCTTGGCGGAACGGCCGGCGCCATTGGCGGGATGCTGATCGCCAAGGTCACCGGCCATATCCTCGAGGCGACCGGAAGCTACGTCCCGGTCTTCATCATCGCGGCGTCCGCATACCTGGTGGCGCTCGCCATCGTGCAGGCGCTGATGCCCAGGCTGGAGCCTGTCACGCTGCGCCATCGCTGATCGGTTCCCGTTCGACACGCTGCGGGAGCTCGTACCGCACCGTCCGCCTGAACGCTTCGAGATCCTTGTGCTCGTTGAGCGGATACAGCGTTCGCAGGCGGCCATTCATGTGCCGCTCGACAATCGGCCCGACGCGGTAGGTGGTCTGGTCGGTGATGACGACAGTCCCGGCGTCCCACTCCGGCTTCCTGCGTGACGACACAATCACGAGTTCCGCGTCCGGCAGACCGACACGAGATCCGCGCACGACGCGGTCCGGCACCTCGGGCCCTTCCAGTGCGAGGCGGCGGGCAGCGGCGCGGCGTGCTTTCGTGTCGCGCCACGCGCGGGTCGCCGTCGAATCGACGAGAGAGAGGATCAAGTCACCGCACGGTTCGCCGCACACGGAAGCCAGGACCCGAGCGCCGCCGCTCCCGCACAGGTACAGCGTCGCCCAGCCGGCGGGCGTCATCAGCAGGAACGTGAACAGGGACAAGCTGGCCATCGCCACCGGCATCGCCGTCGTCACGCTGTCGCCTCCCGGCCCTGTTGCGGCCTTCAGCATTGCGTCGTTGCCGGCCGAGGCGATGGCCGAGGCGTGGTCGAGGAATCCCGGGATGCCGATTGCCGTCCCCGCGAGAAAAGTCAGGATCGAAGAGGGCATCGCGGATGACGTCACGGGGACGTACGGATCGACCGCAGACCAGTACCGCGCCGGCAGCACGGCGGCCAGAATGCCGCCGATCTGCCGCGCGAAGTCGGCCGCACCGCGAAGGAGGGATCGCACATGGACATTCTAACTAAGAGGTTCTACAGGTTCTAAGAGGTTCTACAGGTTCTACAGGTTCTACAGATTCTGCAGGTTCTGCAGGTTCTACAGGTTCTACAGGTTCAGCACCGGCACCCCACACCGAGATGGCTTGCAAGCCCGGATCACTGTGCCGTTCCGGAGGTCTGGCGGCTGAACCGTTCGCGAGACCGTCCCGCACGAGAGGTACTCCGCTGCTACAATTCCTGCAGATGTGCCGCTCTCTGATCTCGTGCGTGGCGGCGCTCCTGCTCCTCGCAACCGCCGGAACGCACGCTCAACTGCCGCCGCCGGTCGCACCACCACCGTCCCCACCCCCGCCGTTCGAAATCTGGCTGGCGGTGCTGCGGGCCGAGGCGATGGCGAAGGGCATCCGGACCGAAGTCATCGACGCGGCGCTGGAGGGCGTCGAGGAGCCGCTGCCGCAGATTCTCGATCGCGATCGAACACAGGCCGAATTCACGCTCGACCTGGAGACCTACTTCAAGCAGCACTTGAGTCGAGCCACGGTGAAGACGGCCCAGCGGATGCTGTCGGCGAATCGCGCGTTGTTGAAGCGCGTGGCCGCGCGTCATGGCGTGAGGCCGCAGGTGATCGTCTCGGTGTGGGGACTGGAATCGAATTTTGGACGGTTTTCAGGCGTCAGGCCGACCATCCCCGCGCTGGTCACCCTGGCGTACGATCCGCGCCGGTCCGACATGTTCAGGCAGGAGCTGTTCGCCGCGCTCGAGATCGTGAACCGGGGCGACATCGAGCTCGCCAAGCTGAAAGGATCGTGGGCGGGCGCCCTCGGCCAGCCACAGTTCATGCCGTCGAAGTACCTGGAGTACGCGCAGGATTTCGACGGCGACGGACGGCGCGACATCTGGGCGTCGTTGCCTGACGTCTTCGCCTCCATCGCCTACTACCTGCACGAGCACGGATGGGCATCGACGGGGCAGTGGGGCCGCGAGGTGACGATCCCGAAACGCCTCAACGAGGCGGCGCTGGCGATTCCTCGACGCGCGACTGGGTGCCGGGCCGAACGGCAGATGACGGACCCGCGCTCGCTGAAGGAGTGGCGCCGCTTCGGCCTGCGAACGGTGCGGGGCGCACCGCTTCCCTCGTCGTCGATCCAGGCGTCGCTCGTACAGGCCGGGTCGCGCAGCTTCCTCCTGTATCCGAACTACGACGCGCTGCTTGGCTACAACTGCGCCCACAGCTATGCGCTCACCGTCGGCTTGCTTGCCGACCGCCTGAAATAGCTGACAGCTGATAGCTGATAGCTGATAGCTACGTCCCCGTCGCCCAGTCGAGCAGGTGGATCCACGACCGATAGTTCCTGCCGGTGGCGCGGATCATTCCGAGCTCGCAGGTTCGGCTCGACGAGTACCAGCCCTCGGCATCCTCAGCGTGCACTTCGGCGGCTTCCGCCGCCGTCGCGGAGGCCGTCAACTCGGGCACCAGCCATCCACGGTCCCCGGCGAATGCGCAGCAGCCGGCCGAGGGCGGGACGAAGACGCGCGCGCTGCACGCCTCGGCGATCGCCGAGAACTTCGGCGCGAGCCCCATCTTCACGAGCGAACACACCGGGTGCAGCGTCACCGACGCGGCGCGCCGCCGCACGTAGAGGTGCGGCAGCACTTCGGATGCGAAGTACTCGACGGCGTCGACGATGGTCATCCGCGCGGCCCGCTCGCGATTCGCGGGGGTCAGGCCCGTGATGTTGCGCAGGCCGTACGCACACGGGCTGGTGTCGACGACGATCGGGAGCTGCCCCTCGTTGGACGCCTGCCACAGACGATCGATGGCCCTGTTGACGGCGATCGCGTGTGCCTTCTCGAACCCCTTCGACGAGTACGGCGTGCCGCAGCACAGCGCGTCGATGTCCTCGGGAATGTGCAAGGGCAGGCCGGCGCGCGCGGCGGTCGCGACGAACGCCTCGGCGGTGGAGCGCGGGCGCGGCTCGCCCGGGAGCTCCCCGAGCGTTCTCGTCAGGCAGGACGGGAAGTAGACCGCCACAGCGCCGTCGCGCTTCGTCTGGGGCAAGCGGGACGCCGGCAACGGGATCGGCTCGATCCATAGCGGGAGGGCGCGTCGCGCCGCGCGGCCGAGCCGCCTGGTGATCGACGCCGTGAAATGCTCGCCGAACATGGCGTTCATGTGGCGGCCGGCGGCCAGGGCGCCGCGGACCGTGCGGGCCGTCAGCGTGAAGTGCCGCGCGGTCCAGCCCGCGAGCGCCTCCGTCGCCGTCGAGTGGCGCGCGGCGCGCAGGCGCTTGACGAGTTGTCCGGTGTCGATTCCCACGGGACAGGCGAGGGCGCAGAGTCCGTCGGTCGCGCACGTGTCCACGCCGTCGTACTCGAACGCGCGCGCGAGCGCCCCGGCGGCCGCAGGCTCGCGCGCGATGGCGCGCCGGACGGCAATCCGCTGCCGGGGCGTCAGCGTCAGATCGCGGCTGGGACATCGCAGCTCGCAAAACCCGCATTCCGTACACCGATCGATTTCTTCTTCGACGACCGGGAGCGACTTCAGATCGGTGAGATGCGCGCGCGGATTCGGGTTGATGATGACGCCCGGGTTCAGCAGGCCGTCGGGGTCCACCAGCGCCTTGACGCGCTTCATGATGTCGTACGCGTCGCCGCCCCATTCGGTCTCGACAAACGGCGCCATGTTGCGTCCGGTGCCGTGCTCCCCCTTGAGCGATCCGTCATACCGGGTGACGACGAGGGTGACGACGTCGGCCATGAACCGCTCGTAGCGCGCGACCTGGGCCGGTTCCCCGAACGACTGCGTCAGCACGAAGTGCAGGTTGCCGTCCTTGGCATGGCCGAACACGATCGCGTCCCGGTAGCCGTGCGCGTCGAAGAGCGCCTGCAGATCGACCACCGCGGGCGCGAGCGCGGCGACGGGAAAGGCGACGTCTTCGATGATGACCGTGGTGCCGCGCTGCCGCACGGCGCCGACCGATGGAAACATCCCCTTGCGGATCTTCCAGAGCTGCGCCTGCTCGGCCGGGTCGGCGGTGAACCGGCCCGGGACGATGAGGGGCAGTTGACGCATCACCGCCGCTGCGCGCGCGACGAGAACTTCCACGAACGTGCCCGCCGGCTCCTGGAACTCGACGAGCAGGCCGGCGGCGGATGGCGGCAGCGAGGCGAGCGCCGCCGGCACACCCGGCAGGTCCTGCACGGAACGCATGGCCGCCCGATCCATCAATTCCAGCGCCGCGGCTCCCGCGGATGCGAGCGGGCCGATCGCGCCGCACGCGTCCTCGATCGACGCGAACAGCAACAGTCCCGTGTACTTCACGGGCAGATCGGGCACCGTGCGGAGCACGGCCCCGGCAATGAACGCCAGCGTCCCCTCCGCGCCGATCAGCAGGTGCGCCAGGATGTCGAGCGGCTCCTCGAAGTCGACGAACGCGTTGAGCGAGTACCCGACGGTGTTCTTGATCCGGTACTTCTCCCGGATGCGGGCGGCCAGCGCGGACGTGGCCCGGATGCGATCGCGCAGCGACGCGACCCCCTCGACGAGGCCGGGCTCCCGCTCGGCCAGGCGCGCGGCCGCCTCGGGATCGGCCGTGTCCACGACCGAGCCGGACGGAAGGACGAACACCAGCGAGTCGAGCGTGTGGTAGCTGTTCTGCGAGACGCCGCAGCACATGCCGCTCGCGTTGTTCGAGAGGATGCCTCCCATCATGCATGCGTCGATCGAGGCCGGGTCCGGCCCGAGCCGCGCGGCAAACGGCGCGAGCACGCGGTTGACGGTCGATCCCACCACTCCGGGCTGCACGCGGACGCGCCGGCCGCCGTCGAGCGGCTCGACGCTCCGCCAGTGGCGCGAGAGGTCGATCAGCAGTCCGTCGGTGACGGCCTGGCCCGACAGGCTCGTGCCCGCCGCCCGGAACGTGAGGGGAATCCGCCACGAGCGGCTGTAGCGGAAGAGTCGCTGGACATCCTCGATCGAGCGCGGACGCACCACGGCCTTCGGCACGAGTCGGTAGAAGCTCGCATCGGAGGCGTACGCGACGCAGTCGATCTCGCGATCGAGTATCTGATCCGGCGCGAGAAACGTCTCGAGGTGCCGTCGTATTTCAGACACACATCACACTGGAATGTGAAAGGAGAGTGCTGCCGGAATGATACAGGAGAACGGCGGCGGGCCGAGCTCAGCCGCAGGCGGAATGGACCGGAACTTGCTCGGGGCATGCCCGGAGGGAGTTCCATGGCAGACGATCGGACGCGCGATACGAGCGACTACTCGTCGTCGAAGGCCCCCGAAACGCGGGCCCACGCCAGGGAGCGGGCCGGCAGCTACTCGGACTGGCGACTGATCCCGGGCGGGCGATCCGGATCGGAGGTGTCGGTCGGAATGGACTCGATCGATCGCGAGTCGGTGCCCAGCCAGGCCGCCGGCCACACGAAGGCTGGTTAGCGCTGTCTGGGAGGCAGCAATCCGGCGGCGCGGGTCGTGGTGGGCTCGATCAGCGCGAGCGAGGCGAGGATCACGATCGCGACCGTGAGCAGGAGCGCCGCGACCTCGTCGTGATTCCCCGCCATGAGGACCGCGAGCGCAATCAGCACGGCGGACAGCAGCGCGTCCGAAAGCAGGATGGAAGGATAGAGCCGGCCTCGCTGCTCCGGCAGCAGGTCGGCCTGCACGCGTGAGGTGAACCAGAGGTTCAGGCGCAGCGTCACCGAGACCGTTGCGGCGGCCAGCGCCGCGAAGAACAACCACGAACCGAACGGGCGGACGAGCGGGCGGACGAACCACGTCGCGATCGGCATCGCCGCGTTCAGGCTCGCGATGGACACCTGGTGAAACCGCCACCACCAGAGCCGATCCGTGTCGTCGAATGCCCGCGCGGACGTCCATCCGCTCGCGCGCTCGAGCGCGCGGACGTCCTCCAGCATCTCGCGGCCCGACGCGTAACGTTCGGCGGGGCGCGCGCGCAGGCAGCGCCGGACGATCCTGTCCAGGGCCGGCGGCGCCAGGTGCCGCGATATCCCGGCGGACCGTCCCTCCAGCAGCTCGGTCATGCGCGTGAGCAGCGCCGCCGCGTCCGCGCCGAAGGGATGCTCGCCGGTCGCCAGCTCCCATGCGAGCACGCCGAACGCGAACACGTCGCAGCGGGCGTCGATGGACCGTCCGCCGAACTGTTCCGGCGCCATGTACCCCGGTGTGCCCATCGCGACGCCTGCCTCAGTGAGACGCTTGAATGCCGGAAGATCGGGAGCCGTGTCGATGTGCGCCAGGCCGAAGTCGAGGATCTTCACCTGCCCGTCGGCACGCCTGATGACGTTCTCCGGCTTGAGATCGCGGTGCACGATGCCCTGCTCGTGCGCGGCCGCCAGCCCCGATGCAATCTGCACGAGCGTCGGCACCAGCTGCTCCCGCGCGAGCGGTCCGCCGTGGAGCTCTTCCCGCAGCGTCCGCCCCCTCACCAGTTCGCTGACGATGTACAGCTCGCCGTCGATGTCCTCGAGCGAGTAGATGGTCGCGATGGAGGGGTGCGACAACGCCGCGGCCGCGCGCGCTTCCCGCGTGAGCCGCTCGCGGCGGCGGGCGTCACGGGTGAACTCCGGAGGCAGGGCCTTCAGCGCGACGTCGCGCCCGAGCCTCTCGTCGTGCGCGGCATACACCACGCCCATGCCGCCGCGCCCGATTTCCTCCGCGATCCGGTACGCGCCCAGCGTCTTGCCCGTGAGCGCCCGCTCGTCATCGAGAATGAGGTGCGCCGCCGCCTCCCACGCGGGCGCGTCGAGGAACGCTCCCGAGCGCTCGTGGCTGGCGATGAGCGACTGCACTTCGGCGAGCAGCTCGGGATCCCCGGCGGTCGCGTCGCGGAGGAACGCGGCGCGGGCTTCTCCCTCGCGCTCGAGCGCGGCGTGAAACAGATCGGTGATCTGCCGCCAGCGTGTGGGGTTCACGCGTTCGGGGCGCTCTCCAGCTCGCGCGCGAGCCAGGCGCGCGCGACGGTCCAGTGACGCTTCACGGTGGCCGGCGAGATGTTCATCGCCTCGGCCGTCTCTTCGACCGTCAGGCCGCCGAAAAACCGAAGCTCCACGAGCCGCGCCTGCCCGGCGTCGAGCGCCGCCAGCCGCTCCATGGCTTCATCGAGCGCAAGGAGGTCGGTCGACACCTCGCTCCCGCCGACGAGTCCTTCGTCGAGCGTGATCCGCGGCCGCGCGCCGCCGCGTTTGAGCGCGCCGCGCGCGCGGGCGCGCTCGATCAGAATCTGCCGCATCGAATGCGCGGCGATCGCGCAGAAGTGGGCGCGGTTCTGCCAGCGATTCGGCTTGTCCTTCATCAGCCGCAGGTACGCCTCGTGAACGAGCGCGGTGGGCTGCAGGGTCTGGCCGGGGCGCTCGCGGCGCAGGTACGCGGCCGCGAGCTTCCGCAGTTCCTGGTAGACGACGGGCAGCAGCGAATCGAGCGACTGCCGATCGTCCGCCATCACCCGACCCGCTGAATCGTGACGTGGTTCATGACGACGGGTTTCACGGGGCGATCCTGGCGCCCGGTCGCGACCGCGCCGATCTTCGTGACGACCTCCATCCCTTCGACGACCTCGCCGAACACCGAGTGGCGGTTGTCGAGGTGCGGGGTGGGACCGAGCGTGACGAAGAACTGGCTGCCGTTCGTGTTCGGCCCCGCGTTGGCCATCGAGAGCATGCCGGCGCGCGAGTGCCGCCGCGACGGGTGGAACTCGTCGGCGAAGTTGTAGCCGGGCCCGCCCGTGCCGGTGCCCAGGCGGTCGCCTCCCTGGATCATGAAGCCGTTGATGACCCGATGAAAGACGACGCCGTCGTAGTACGGGCCGGTCCGCTTCTTCCCCGTCGACGGGTCGACCCACTCTTTCGTGCCCTCGGCGAGCCCGGCGAAATTGGCGACCGTGCGCGGCGCCTCCTTCTCGAACAGGCGGACCGTGAACGTGCCCTCGGTCGTGTCGAACTTCGCGTAGATGCCCGGTTCCACAGTGGTTCCTCCTGGTTACGCCGTCAGCCTGGGATTCATGTTATGCCACTCGGCCGCCCGCTTGCAGGCGAGCGCGCCCTTGTCGAGGCGGAGCGGCTGCCGAGGCTGCGGCGCGAAGGGGCGTTTCACGGATCCTCCTGGGGAGAGGATGATGATATCCGCAGCGAAAAGATTTGACGATACAATATCAGCGCCTGCCGCCATGTCTTCCGCCACTCCCATCCGCCTGCTGCTTGTCGAAGACGACGACGCCTATGCGCTGATCGTGACGGCGCGGCTCGGCCGGGTCCAGCCGCCGATGGTCGTGCGGCGCGTGACGCGGCTCGACGACGCCGTCGCCGCGCTGCAGTCGGACCCCGTCGACGCGATCCTGCTGGACCTCGGGCTGCCCGACAGCTTCGGCATGGAGACGGTCGAGAAAACCACCGCGGCCGCCGGCGAGATTCCCATCATCGTCCTCACCGCGCACGACGACGACGCGGATGCGCTGCGGGCGGTGCACCGCGGCGCGCAGGATTACCTGCTGAAGGACGAGGCGGACGGCGAGCTGCTGACGCGCGCGATCCGGTACGCGATCGAGCGGGCCGGTTTCCAGCGCACGCTGAAGGAACGCGAGGCGCGGTTTCGCGCGCTCGTCGAGAACAGCTCCGACGCCATCACGCTGCTCGACGAGCATTTCGTCGCGGTGTACAACAGCCAGGCCGTCGAGCGGGTCTGCGGGTACTCACCCGAGGAACTGCAGGGACAGCCGATGCACGCGCACACGCATCCGGACGATCTGCCGGAGCTGCGGCGCCGGTTCGCCGAGTGCCTCGCCAATCCCGGGCGACCGGTGCATTTCGAGTATCGGTTCAGGCGCAAGGACGGCAGCTTGCGCTGGGGGGAAGCGGTGGGCGTCAACCGCCTGGACGACCCCGCCGTCGCCGCCATCGTCGCCAACCATCACGACATCACCGAGCGCCGCGAGGCCGAAGCGGAGCTGACGCGGCGCGAGCGCTACTTCCGCGCGCTGACGGAGCGCGCATCCGACCTCGTGGTCGTGCTGAGCACGGGGGGCCTGGTCCTGTACGAGAGTCCCGCGATTCAGAGGATTCTCGGGTATGCCTACGGCGAGCTCACGGGCCGATCGGTGCTCGACATCGTCCACCCGGACGATCGCGAACGCGCCGCGGGTCTGCTCGCGACGTGGTCCGAGGAGGTGGACTCGGCCACCCCGTTCGAGTTCAGGGTGCGGCACAAGTCGGGGGAGTGGCGCGTGCTCGAAGCGCTCGGCCGCAGCCTTTACGACGATCCGTCGAGCGGCATCGTCGTCAACGCGCGCGACATCACCGATCGCCTCGGGACCGAGGAGGCACTCCGGCGGACCGAGGAGCAGCTTCGGCAGGCGCACAAGATGGAAGCGGTCGGCCGACTCGCGGGCGGCGTGGCGCACGATTTCAACAACGTCCTCACGGCGATCTTCGGCTACGTGGATCTGCTGCTCGATCGAATCGACGAGGCGGATCCGCGCCGTGCGGACGTCGTCGAGATCCGCCGCTCGGCGGGGCGGGCCGCGGCCCTGACGCGGCAGCTCCTGGCCTTCAGCCGCAAGCAGGTCATGCAGCCGCGCGTGCTGGACCTGAACGAGGTCGCCACCAGCATCCAGAAGCTGCTCCAGCGGATGCTCGGCGACGACGTGCAGCTCGTGTTCCAGCTCGAGCCGCATCCCTGGCGGGTGCGCGCCGATCCGGGACAGCTCGAGCAGGTGCTGATGAACCTCGCCGCCAACTCGCACGACGCGATGCCGGAAGGCGGCCGGTTCGCGCTCGAGACCGCGAACACGACACTCCGCGCGGAGGACATCGCCGGCCGGCCGGGGCTCACGCCGGGCGAGTACGTGCTGCTTGCGGTCGCCGACTCCGGGCAGGGCATGCCCGAGAGCGTGCGGGTGCACGTGTTCGAGCCGTTCTTCACGACCAAGGAGCAGGGGAAGGGGACCGGCCTGGGGCTTGCGATGGCGTACGGCATCATCAAGCAGACCGGCGGCGGCATCTATGTCGACAGCGAGGAGGGGAAAGGGACGCGCGTCCAGATGTACCTTCCGCGCGTCCCCTAGTCGTTATTTCTTCTCTTTGAAGCCGGCCGGGATTTCGATGTCGGCTGGCGCCACGCTGGTCGAGATCTGCTGCGTCTCGTGCGCGATCGTGACGAACGTCGAACGCTGTTTCGGCGCGTCCTTCTTGATCTTGCGCGCGAGCATCCCGCCGATGCCGCCGCCACCCGAGCCGCCGCTTTCCGCCGCGCTCGCCATCTGCGCCTTCGACTTCACGCCCTCGAACGTCGTCGTCGTCGCCAGCGGCGTCCCCTGCAGCTTGCCGCTTTCCTTCTGGAGACGCTCCATCGCCGGCTTCATCATCGGATACAGCGCGAGGGCCGCCGCCATCTGCTCGGCTGACATGCCGGACGCCTCCGGGCCCTGGAGCTGCTTCCAATACCGGGCGTCGAATTCCCCGACTTCCTTGAGCGCCGGAACCTGCGGGCCGAGCCACGAATCGGACGTCATGACGAGGCCGCCGCCGTCCTCGAGCGTCGTGCCCTTTTCGCGGACCGTGACCGTGATGATCACCTCACGCGCGTCGTAGCCGGCGAGCTGTTTCTTCTGGCCGGTTTCCTTCACGTCGAAGTCCACCTCCAGCTCTTTCTGCGGCTGCTGGGACTCGGTCTTGCCTTGCTCCTTCTCCGCGTCTTTCTGCGCGCGTTCCTGCGCCTCGCGCATCCGGCGGCGCAGTTCGTCGAACGTGGTCACTTCGTAGGTCTTCTTCTTGAAGTCGATCTCGTAGACCTTCTCCTCGGAGAGGTCGACGATCTGGCCGTTCGACTCGTTGATGGTGGCCTTCCGGTTGCCCTTGACGGCCGTCGTTGAAACGACCCCTTCCTTGGCGGCCTTGCCGCCGAAAAGGCCCATCATCCTGCCGAGCATGCCCTCGAACTTGACCTGGGCCTTGCCCACGGTCTTGACTTCCGCCTGCGCGGGCACGGCGAGGGCAAGCAGGGGCAGCGCGACAGCACAGGCGATCCACAGACGTTTCATCATTCCTCCAGAGCGTGCGGTACAATCCAGTCGATTCATTGATTGTATGTCCAGCTGCCGCCGGATCGGGAGCGGTGGCCCGCCCATCCAGCTCATCCACTCGCTAACATTTCCGCGCGCACGGCGTCCTCCCTGGTGGTGGAGATCGCTGCCAGACTCTTGTGTGCGCCTGCGTCCCCGCCCGTGGCAAGCGTGACGCGGTTTTCCCCGGGGCATGCCGCGGAGGACTCGCGGCTCGTTCGCGAGGCGCGCGGCGGGGATGCGTCCGCGTTCGAGCGGCTCTACGAGCGATATGCGCGGGTCATCCACGGCGTCGTGCTGGCGCGCGTCGGCCGCGTCGACGTCGACGACCTGGTGCAGGACGTTTTCCTCGCGGCGTGGGCCCGGCTGGCCACGCTGCGCGACCCGCAGGCCTTCGGCGGGTGGCTCACTTCGATCGCCCGGCGCCGCGCGATCGATCACCATCGACGCGCCGTCGAAACCACCGAGTTGCCCGCCGACCTCGAAGCGCCGGACGCGGCGGCGCCGCGGGCCGAGGCGATTGCCGTGATCGAGGTCGTCCGGTCGCTGCCGGATGCCTATCGCGAGACGCTCGTGCTCCGGCTCGTGGAGGGTATGACAGGCCAGGAAATCGCGGACAGGACCGGCATGACACCCGCCTCGGTGCGCGTGAATCTCCACCGCGGCATGCGACTGCTGCGCGACAGGTTGCAGCGATGAGCGAAGGCCAAATGGACGACGAACGCTATCTGTGGGACCGCAGCGGAGAGCCCGACGCGGAGATCGTCCGCCTCGAGGCGCTGCTGTCGCCGCTTCGCCATCGCGGGCAGCCGCTGGGCGTCCGGCCGCGGCCCCCGGTGCGGCGCTGGGTCCGCATGCTGGTTCCGGCCCTCGCCGTGGCGGCCATGATGTTCCTCGTCGCGAGCGCCGCATGGTTCTCGTGGACGGCGCGCCGCGACGGGTGGGACGTCCAGCGTGTCGGAGGAGCGCCCGTCGTCAGCGGCGTGCGTGTCGCGGGCAATCGCGGACGCGACGGCGCGAGGCTGGCGGTAGGCGGGTGGCTCGTGACCGACGGCGCGTCGCGCGCCCGCATCGAAGTTGGTGAAATCGGCGAAGTGGAGGTCGATCCGAACACGAGGCTGCAGCTCGTCACCTCGAGCGGGCGCGAGCACCGGATGGCGCTCGCACGCGGCACGATTCACGCCACGATCTGGGCGCCTCCGAAGTTCTTCTTCGTCGACACGCCGTCGGCGGTGGCGGTCGATCTCGGATGCGCATATACCTTGCAGGTCGCCGACGACGGCAGCGGCATGGTCCGGGTGACCCACGGCTGGGTTGGCTTTCAGAGCGGTGCGCGCGAAGTGTTCATCCCGGAAGGGGCCGTTTGCTCGACCCGTCGTGGAAACGGACCCGGGACACCGCGGTACGAGGATGCGCCGGCGGGGTACGCCGGAGCGCTCGCCGTGCTGGACTTCAGCGATGCGGGTGATGCGCGGCGCGCATCGGCGCTCGACGTCGTCCTGTCGCGGGCGCGGCCACGCGACGCGCTCACGCTCTGGCACCTCCTGAGGCGCGGGTCGCTGGATGAGCGCCGCCTTGTCTACGAGAGGATGGCGGTCCTGGCCCCGCCGCCCGACGGGGTGACGAGGGAAGCGGTCCTTGCCGGCGATCGTGCGGCGCTCGATCGCTGGTGGGACGCCCTGGGTCTGGAAAGCACGACATGGTGGCGCCTGTGGAAGCGCGATTGGGAAAAGTGATTGTTCGGCGGGCGGCGGTCGCGTTCGCGATCCTGACGATCGCCATCCAGGCGAGGGTTCCTCGAGGACGCGTGCGAGGAAGTCCGTGAGCGGGACATGCCGCTTCCCTCGTACACGTGGATCCACACCGCCGCGCGGCTGAGCGATCGCGACATCCAGACGCTCTGCGACTGGACCTCCATCACACATCGCGCGGCGCACTGAACCGGCCGCGCCGGGCCTTCGCCATTTCGACGTAGAATCCCCCCCATGATGTACCCGCTCGCGGCGGCCCTTCTTCACGCCGCGATCTCTCTCATGGGGACCGAGATGCCGGCCAAACAGATTGTGACCACGGGTCCGCCCGCCGCGGGGCCTTTCAGCCCGGCGGTGAAGGCAGGGGGCTTCATCTATCTTTCGGGCACGCTCGCCGTGGACGACCGCGGCGCGCTCGTCGGCGCCGGCGACGTCGCGGCGCAGACGCGCCGGGTGATCGACAGGCTGCGGGCCGTCCTGGCGGTCTCGGGCTCGTCGCTCGATCGCGTCGTGGCCGTCACCGTGTACCTGAAATCGTCCGCCGACTTTCAGGCGATGAACGACGCCTACAAGACGTACTGGCCGGCGGAACCGCCGACGCGCACGACCGTCGTCACCGACCTCGTCGTGCCCGGCGCCCTCGTCGAGATGTCGATGATCGCCGTGCCGGCCGGCGCGGAACGGACGGTCGTCCATCCGCGGGCCTGGCTGCGATCGCCAAACCCCTACAGCTACGCCATCAAGTCGGGCGACACGTTGTTCCTGTCGGGCATCATCTCGCGCAACGGCCGCGACAATACGACGGTGGCGGGCGACATCTCGGCACAGACCGGGGTCGTGATGAAGAACGCCGGTGAGCTGCTGGCCGCCGCGGGCATGTCGTACTCGAACGTGGTGTCGGTGCGTGTGTTCGTGACGGAGCCGGACGCGTTCCAGCCGGTGAACGCGACGTACCTCGAGCGCTTCACGACGGCCCCACCCGCTCGCGCCACGGTCGTCGCCGGGCTGACCGCGAGTCCGTACCTGGTCGAGATGACGATGGTCGCCTCGTCGGCCCGCCGGGAACCGATCAGCGTGCCGCCGACGAGCCCGAACGTGACGTCGGCCATCCGCGCGGGACATCATGTGTATCTGTCTGGAGCGTTCGGCGTCACGAGGGACAACCACGGCGACGCGGCGGGCCAGACGCGAGCCACGCTCGAACGGCTGCGCACCGTGCTCCGGGCCGCGGGCTGCACGCCTGCCGACGTCGTGGACGCCGTGGTGTACCTGGACAGCCTCGACGGCTTCAGCGCGATGAACGACGAGTATCGGCGGTTTTTCGAGCGTGACTTTCCGGCGCGCGCGACGGTGAAAGCGGGCATCATCGTGCCGGACGGCAACGTCGAAATCCTGATGACGGCGGTGTGCCGATGAACCTGCCGCTCGGCGCGGACGTGTTCGAAGCCGCCCATGCGCGCGTCGCCCCGCACATCCATCACACGCCGCTCCTCACCTCGCGCATCCTGAGTGAGCTGACGGGGCTCGACGTGCGGCTGAAGGCGGAGATCTTCCAGCGCGGAGGCTCGTACAAGATCCGCGGTCCCTTGAACAAGCTCGCGCTCCTGACCGACGAGCAGAAGCGCCGCGGGGTCGTCTGTTCCTCCGCGGGGAACCATGCGCAGGGAGTCGCGCTCGCGGCCAGGATCCACGGAATCAAGGCGGTTGTCTGCATGGCCGCCAACGCCACGCCGTCGAAGGTGGCGGCCACGAGAGGCTACGGCGCCGAGGTGGTCCTGCACGGCACGATTTGGGACGAAGCCAACGAGAAGGCGAAGGAGCTCGTGCGCGATCGCGGACTCACATACGTGCATCCGTTCGACGACCTGGAGCTCATCGCGGGGCAGGGCACGCTGGGGCTCGAGGTCGTCCGCGACTGGCCCGAGGTCGACGTCGTCGTCGTGCCGATTGGCGGCGGCGGGCTCATCTCGGGCGTCTCGATGGCGGTCAAGAACCTGAAGCCGTCCGTGAAAGTCATCGGCGTGGAGTCGTCGGGCGCGCCCGGCATGCGCGACAGCGTCGCCGCGGGCCACGTGGTGACGCTCGACCGCGTCGACTGCATCATCGACGGGCTGCGCGTGAAGCGGGTCGGCGAGACGACCTTCGAGGTGGTGCGGCGGTTCGTCGACGAAATCGTGACGCTGCCCGACGAGAAGATGTTCGAGGCGATGATCTGGGTGATGTCGCACGCGAAGCTCGTCGTCGAAGGGGCCGCCGCGGCGCCTGTTGCCGCGCTCCTCAACGGCCTTGTGGGCGCGCCGAAGGGATCGAAGGTCGTCTGCGTGCTGAGCGGCGGGAATGTGAACCTGGATCAGTTGAAGGGGCTCCGCTGGAATTAGACCGCGGAACTCGCGGACTATAGACCACGGAAGAACACGGAACACGGTTCACAACGACCACGGAAGAACACCGAAACACACAGATTTCATGTCGCGCCTCATTCGCGTTGGGATCTCGGCGTGCCTGCTCGGACAGGAGGTCCGTTACGACGGCGGCCACACGCGCGATCCGTTCCTGGCCGACGTCCTCGGACAGCGCGTCACGTGGGTGCCGGTGTGTCCCGAGGTCGAGGCCGGCCTGGGGACCCCGCGCGAGCCCGTCGACCTGGTCAAGAAGGGCAGGCGCATTCGCATGGTGGGCCTGGCGACAGGGATGGACTACACGGCCACGGTCGAGCAGTGGACGGCGAAGCGGCTGGACGAACTCGAGCAGGAAGACCTCGACGGGTACGTGCTGAAGAGCGGCTCGCCGAGCTGCGGCGTGGACGATGTCCGGCTGCATCACGCCGACGGTGCGACGACGAAAACGGGGCGCGGGGTGTTCGCCCACGCGCTCATGAGGCGCATGCCGTCGCTGCCGGTCGAGCACGAGCGGCGTCTCCAGGACCCCGCCGTGCGCGAGCAGTTCATCGAGCGGGTGCATGCGTATCATCAGGGGAAAGTCCCGCGCCAGGGGCGGTGACTGCCGCATGACCGATCCGCTCTCCCCTCATCGCCGCGTCGAGGTGACCCGCATCAAACGCGCCGGGCGCGACAGCGGCACCGACATGGTCGCGACCGAGGAGCCGCTCGAAGTCCGGCTGCACGGCAAGCCCTTCGCGGTCATCATGCGGACGCCGGGCGCCGATCGTGAGCTCGCGGCCGGGTTTCTGCTCTCCGAAGGCATTCTGCGATCGAGCGCCGATCTCGGGGCCGTCGAGCACTGCCGCCATCCGCACCATCCCGAAGTGCACAACATCGTGGATGTGTACTTCCTCGGCGATGCCGCCGCGTCGGTCGAGCGGAACCTCCAGGAGCGGCGCAACGTGCTGACGAACTCGTCGTGCGGCTTGTGCGGCAGGGTCACCATCGATTCGCTGCGCCTTCAGGCTTCTCCGCTCCCGATTCGGTGGACGATGACGCGGGAGGTGGCGGCGTCGCTTCCCGTTCGGCTGCGCGAGCGGCAGGCGGTGTTCGACGAGACCGGGGGACTGCATGGCGCGGCCGTGTTCGGACTCGACGGGACCTGCGTGGCGTCGGCGGAGGACGTCGGCCGGCACAACGCGGCCGACAAGGTGATCGGCGCGATGCTGCTCGCCGACCGGCTGCCGCTCGACACGCACGCCATCGCTGTGAGCGGACGCGCGTCGTTCGAGATCGTGCAGAAGGCGTGGCTCGCGGGCATCAGTCTCGTCTGCGCGGTGTCCGCCCCGTCCAGCCTCGCGGTCGAGCTCGCCCACGAGGCGGGCATCACGCTGCTCGGGTTCGTACGCGACGAAGGATTCAATCTCTACACGCACCCCAGCCGCATCGCGGCGCTGTGAAACGCGCTACCCACGGGCAGCCCTGAAGGGCTGCGCAACCCGCGGCTGAAGGCTACGCAACCCGCGCCTGAAGGGCTGCGCAACCCGCGCCTGAAGGGCTGCCTTCCGACACAATCCAGTTGCGCAGGCCTTTAGGCCTGCCCATCCCTGTGGCACGCGCCTTGCGGTTCACATCACGCGTGCGCAAATGGATTCTCATATCGCTCGTCGCGATTGTAGCGATCGCCGCATGGGCCATGGCCTTGCGCGTCGCCGTGGCGGCTCACTCGATTGCCGCAGAGTTCGACACCGCGGCCGCGCTCGCCGAGATCGCGCCTCGTGCGCAGGCCACGATCGTCTACGACCGGAACGGCCGTCCCGCCTTCTCGTTCTTCGCGGAGCAGCGCGTCGATGTGCCGCTCGACCGGGTGTCCCCGCACGTCGTGCGCGCCGTGACCGCCGTGGAGGATCGCCGGTTCTTTTCTCATCACGGGATCGACCCGCCGCGCGTGCTCGCGGCCACGTGGCGCAACCTCCGCGCCGGCCGCATCGTGCAGGGCGGGAGCACGATCACGCAGCAGCTCGCGCGGGCGTCGCAGTTGTCCCCCGTCAGGACGTACCGGCGGAAGATGCGCGAAGTGCTGCTTGCCGCGCGGATCGAGGAGCAGTACACGAAGCCGCAGATCCTCGAGGAGTACCTGAACACGGTCTACTTCGGCGGCGGGCTGTACGGCATTGAAGCGGCCTCGCGCGGGTACTTCGGGAAATCCGCGGTCGATCTGCAGCCCGAGGAGGCCGCGCTTCTTGCGGCGGTCGTGCGATCGCCGTCGAAGGACGCGCCGTTCGTCGCGCCGGATCGCGCGCTCCGGCGGCGCGATCTGGTCCTGCGGCTGATGCGCGAACAGGGAAAGCTGACGGACGCGCAGTTCCGGCTGGCTCTCGCGACGCCGATTGCCGAGCGCGCGACACGCCCCACCGGCCGCAGCAGCGTGCTCGCGGGCGGCGGATCCCCATCCGGTTTGTACTTCCAGGAGGCAATCAGGCGGCATCTCGTGGCGCTGGTCGGCTCGGACAAGATGCTTCGCGGAGGGCTGCGCGTGTACTCCACGTACGACCCTTCGCTGCAGCGCGAGGCGGAGCGGACGGTGACGACGCGCATTACGGAGATCGCCAGAAGGCGCCGCGCGGCGAAGGACCTCCAGGGCGGCCTGGTCGCGATGGACCCGAGGTCCGGCGACGTGCTCGCGCTCGTCGGCGGGCGCGACTTCAACGCGAGCAGCTTCAACCGGGCGACGCAGGCCCACCGCCAGGCCGGCTCCGCGTTCAAGCCCATCATCTATGCGGCGGCGCTCGAGCGTGGCTACGCTCCAGGCACGATTCTGAGCGATCTGGACACGCCCATTGACTCCGGGACCGCGCAGTGGCTGCCATCAGGCGGGCACGAGAGGAGCGAATACACGCTGCGCCGCGCGCTGAAGGTGTCGAGCAACCGCGCGGCCGCGCAACTGCTCCAGCAGGTGGGCGTGAGTACCGCCGTCTACTATGCGGAACGGCTCGGCATCCAGTCGGGATTGCCGATGGTGCCATCGCTCGCGCTCGGCACCGGCGAGGTGACGCTGCTGGAACTCACGGCCGCCTACAGCGCGTTCGCGAACCAGGGGCTGGTGGCGGCTCCGCGTTTCATCACACGCATCGAGAACGCGCAGGGCACGCCGATCTACGAGGCGCCGGAACGTCACACGCAGGCCGTCAGCCCCACGACCGCGTTCCTCATGTCGAGCATGCTGGCCGACGTGTTGTCGAGCGGAACGGGAACGGCCGCGCGCGCGGCGGGCTTTCCGCCTGCCGGCCGCGGGCAAGACGGGCACGACCGACGAGTTCGCCGACGCCTGGTTCATCGGATACACCCCGCACCTGCTCGCGGGCATCTGGTTCGGCCTCGATCGGCCCGCGCCCATCATGCGTGAGGGGTTTGCCGGCGTGGTCGCCGTGCCCGCGTGGGGCCGGTTCATGCGGGCTGCGACCTCTGGCGCGCCGGCCGACTGGTATCCCGTGCCTCCCGGCGTCGAGAAAATCGCGATCTGCCGGCTGAGCGGCGAGCGCGCGACCGACGCATGCCGCCACCAGATCGAGTACTCCATGACGGCCGCGGCCGATGTTCCGTCCTACGACCAGGCGTACGGCGTGATTCCCGCGTCCGCCCCCCGACGGTCGGCTCCGGGTGAGACGCCGGTGTACGAGGACTACTTCCCGATTGGCAGCGTGCCGGACGAGCTCTGCCCGCTGCACAACACAACTCCGCTCGAAGCGGCAGCAGTGGCGACACCCACGGTCGATTCAATCCTGCGGGGCAGCGTCGGCACGAGCGGGACGCCGCCCGATCAGGGCTCGCGGATTGTGATCGAACGTGTCCTCGGGCCTGACGGCGTGATGCGCGTGATCATGCGACAGGTGAAACGGTAGTCGTCGCTCGTGACTCGTGGCTCGTAACGAATCGAGCCACGAACAACGAGCCACGAGCCACGAGCTACGACGTCCGTCGTCTCATTTGAAATCCCATCGCAGACGGCGTGAAACCAGCCTCCACGAGGTAGGTCGCGAAGGGATGCTCCCCGGCCGGCGTTCCAGTGATCTCCGACACGAGCAGTCCGCCGCGGCCGTCCTCGGGGCGGGCGAGGAGCGCAAGGCGCGCGGCCAGGGCGCGGGCGACCGCCGATCGGGCCGGCTCGTCCTCGGGAATGTAGACGAGCAGTTGGCGGGCGCCGCGGCTGATAGCGTCGACGATCGTGACCGGCCGGCACTCCGCATTGAGGGGACGCCCGGCCTGTCCCGAGCGAAGTCGAGGGGCCGAGAATTCGTCGTGGAGAGTGGCGCGTGCGTCCGTGGGCCTGCCCTTCGCACGTGACCGGCGCGTGTGCCGCAGCCCGCCAAGGAACCGCGCAACCTCGTCGAGCGGCCGCTGCGTGGCGGAGAGCCCGATGCGCTGGATGCCGGACGGTCCGTGGGGCCTGGAGCCGGACGCTGCCGGTGAGGGCGTCGCGTCCGGCTTCAGCCGGACGAGATCCTCCAACCGCTCCAACGACAACGCGAGGTGGGCGCCGCGCTTGGTGGGAACGAGCGCGTGGATTTCGTCGATGATGACCGTGTCGATCGATCGCAGCGCCGCGCGCGCGTTCGACGTGAGCAGCAGGTAGAGCGACTCCGGCGTGGTGATCAGGATGTCAGCGGGCTCGCGCAGGAAACGGGCGCGCTCGACCGCCGGCGTGTCGCCCGTCCAGATGGCAATGGCCGGAATGTGATGCGCGTCCTCTCGCGCCGCCGCGCGGCTGGCGATGCCGGCGCGCGGCGCGCGCAGATTGCGTTCGATGTCGACCGCCAGCGCCTTCAGCGGAGAGATGTACAGCACGCGGCATCGCGCCGGCGGCGGGGGAGCCGGCTCGAACATCAGCCGGTTGATGCACCAGAGGAACGCCGCGAGCGTCTTGCCGCTGCCGGTCGGCGCCAGGATCAGCGCCGATGCGCCGCGCGCGATCGCCGGCCAGCCGTGCACCTGCGGCGGCGTCGGCCGATCGAACGAGGCGCGAAACCACTCGGCCACCGCCGGGTGGAAGAGCGACAGCACGTCTCTATCAGCGAGGCTCCGCCGCAGACCGTCGAGAGGCTCCGCCTCTAGGGCGCATTCTTTGATAACGCCCCGCTGACGCGGGGACGGTCTTGACCGAAAAACTTGACTCATTCAGTGCAAGTTTTTCGGGTCAAGACCTCTAGCGGCGGGGCCCCTGCACCCCGCCTGGCTCACGTCGCTCCGCTCGCTCCGCGCCGTTCGCGTCACTGTAGCGGCGGGGCGAAGAGATTCTGTTGCCCGCGGCGCCACTCTCAGGCAGAATGCAGGGAGTACCCTCGTCAATTAATCGTCTGTCATAGGGCTGAACATTTCTTATGGGTGATTCCGGAGAAGGCCTTGTCGACGCGGAAGCGCGAATCCAGGAACAGATAGACGAGCGTGAAGCCGAGCGGAGTCGCCGCAGCGGCGCAGCCGCGCCGAAGAACCCGGAGCGCGTGCGCGAGCTCGAATCGCTGAGACTCGCGAAATCAAACCTGCAGCGGCAGGCCGAGGCGACCGCGCATCCGGTTCGACAGCAGCAGATCCAGCTCGCGATTGCCGAGATCGACAAGCGGCTCTCGGTCGGCTGAGCGCTGCGACTCCCGTCACATCGAGCACTGGAGCCGCGGGCCTGCGGCTGACGGGAGCGGCTCACCTCGACGCGATCCGCCGCCTGCTCAGGTTGTAGAAGCAGCGGGAGCTGGGTAGAATGGTGTGGTCGCTGCCGATAGCGATCGACACCCAATAATGACAATTCAACGCAAGGCCCCTGTGAATACCCGTGTGACCGCGCGGCTGGCCATTGCCGTGGCTGTGCTCATCGTTCCGAGCCTGGCCGTGTCAGGTCGAACGGCCGAGTCGCCCGCCGTGCGGGTCGAGGCCCCGGCACCGGCGCCGGCCGCTTCTGCTGTGGTGCGCCACGCGGACGCGGGCTCGGCCTTTGACGCGGCCACCTGGGACGCCGTCGCGCTCGGTGCCGTGGATCGGGACGTCTTCTCTCTGGCCTTGCAGGCGGCCGCGGCCGCGGTCGAGCGTGGCGACGCAACGAATCCAGGCACGCTGACGGTGATTGACTTCTCCCGGCCTTCCACCGCGCGCAGGATGTGGGTGTACGACCTTCGGGCGCGCGCGCTGCTGTTCGAAGAGTTCGTCGCTCATGGACGGGGGAGCGGGGCGAACTTCGCCACCGAGTTCTCGAATGTGCCGGAGAGCAATCGATCGAGCCTCGGGCTCTACCGTACCGGCGAGGCGTACATCGGGCAGCACGGCTATTCGCTCCGGCTCGACGGCCTGGAGCGTGGCATCAACAATCGGGCGCGCGATCGGGCGATCGTCGTTCACGGCGCCGATTACGTGAACGCCGCGACCGCGCGGGCGCAAGGGCGCCTGGGCCGCAGCCTCGGGTGCCCCGCCGTCCGCCCGGAAATCTCCCGTCCGCTGATCGAGGCCGTGAAGGACGGGGGGCTCCTGTTCGCCTACTATCCCGACCAGTCGTGGCTCAACGGCTCGACCTACCTCAACTAGCGCCTCACCCTGACCTCGAGCGGTTGCTGCAGCGGATTGTACCGCGCGCCGCTCGACTATCGACCATCGACTATCGACTATGAGCTTGCTCGAGCAGCGCCTTGATCTCGGCCGCCTCGAGCGACTCGTGGACCAGCAGCTCCTCGGCGAGGAGCCGCAGGGCGTCCTTCTCGCGCTCGATGATGGCGCGGGCGCGATCGTAGGCGTCCATCACCACGCGGCGGACGGCTTCGTCGACCCGCTGGGCGGTCGCTTCGCTGAGGGCGTGCGCGCGATCCGACTCGAATGCGTTGCCCGGCTTCCTGAAGGCGAGCGGACCGAGCTCCGACATGCCGAACTCGCAAACCATGTGCTGCGCGATGTCGGTCGCGCGCTCGATGTCGTTCGACGCGCCGCTCGTCATGTGGTTCATGAAGATCTCCTCGGCGACGCGTCCGCCCATCAGGACGGCCACCTGCGTGTCGAGATAGTCCTTCGTATAGGTGTGCCGGTCGGCTTCGGGCAACTGCATCGTGACGCCCATCGCGCGGCCGCGCGGGACGATCGTGACCTTGTGGAGGGGATCCGCGTGCGGGAGCATCGCGGCGACCACTGCATGGCCCGCCTCGTGGTACGCGCAGTTGACGCGATCCATCTCGCTCAGCACGATCGACCGGCGCTCCACGCCCATCAGCACCTTGTCGCGCGCTTCCGACAGATCCGCATCGGTGACGGTGGACCGTCCGGCGCGGCCGGCGAAGAGCGCGGCTTCGTTGACGAGATTCGCGAGGTCCGCGCCGGAGAAACCGGGCGTGCCGCGCGCGATCGATCGCAGGTCCACCGACGGCTCCATCGACACCTTCCGCGAGTGCACGCGGAGGATGGCTTCGCGGCCCTTCAGGTCGGGATTGCCGACCGAGACCTGCCGATCGAAGCGGCCCGGACGCAGGAGCGCGGGATCCAGGATGTCCTGGCGGTTGGTCGCGGCAACGACGACGATGCCGCGCTGCTGTTCGAAACCGTCCATCTCGACGAGCAGCTGGTTGAGCGTCTGCTCGCGCTCCTCGTGGCTGAGCGACGAGCCGCCGCGGCTGCGGCCGATGGCGTCCAGCTCGTCGATGAACACGATGCAGGCAGCGTGGCGCCGGGCGTCCTTGAACAGCCGGCGCACACGCGCGGCGCCGACGCCGGCATACATCTCGACGAAATCCGAGCCGCTCGCGAAGAGGAACGGCACGCCGGCTTCACCCGCGATCGAGCGCGCGAGCAGCGTCTTGCCCGTCCCGGGCGGTCCGACGAGCAGCACGCCTTTCGGAATCCTGCCGCCGATCGCCGTGAACTTCCCGGGGTTGGCCAGGAACTCGACGATCTCCTTGACCTCGTCCTTCGCTTCGTCGACGCCGGCGACGTCCTGGAAGGTGATGACGTTGCTCCCGCGCTCGGCCTCGCGCGCGCGCCCGAACATCGACGGAATGCGCCCGGCGGTCGTGCGATAGACGGTGAAGCAGAGCAGTGCGAAGAACGCAGCCACCGTCACGATCGCGCCGTAGCTCATCGCCCCGGGATCGCCGGCCCGCGCCGCTTCGACGCGGACGTGGCGCCTGACCATGTCGGTCACGAACGACGAGTTCGCCGCGAGGAACTCGGGCGGCGCGATGGTGTGCGCCCGCCGGCCGTCGCGAAGCGTGATGTCGATCGCGCCGTCAACGAAAGTGACCGCGGCCACGGCCCCGCCGTCCACCTGCTGCAGGAACTCCGAGAAGGGCATCGCCGCAGGCGCCGGCGCGCGCCGGGCGAGGTACACCCCGCCGGGAACGGCCGCGAGCGCAATCACGAGGGCGGCCGGAACCAGGAACCTGGGATGACGGAAGCGCGGTAAGGCCACTATGTAATCCGTTTCATGAAACGTCGTCCACCGGCGAGCTGCGGGATACCGCGGCTGACACGCGCAGCATGACGCGCGCTCGCCTTCGCAGGCCCCGGACCGATAAGTTGAGAGAGAAAAAAGGGCACTCCGCTGGGGGTGGAATGTGCTCAGATTCTACAACGGGCTTCGTGGTGTGTAAATGACGAACAAACGATGACAGTTCAACGGATCCCAGCTCAGCAGCGCACGTGGGACGCCCCCGCCGATCGGGTCTTTGCCTGGGCCGTTCATGCCTACACGGCGTCCGGAGCGGTCCTGGCGTTCCTGGCGACGCTCGCGGTGGTCAACGGCCGGTACCGCGACGCCTTTCTGCTGATGACCGCCGCCACCCTTGTCGATGCCACTGACGGCCTCCTGGCACGTCGTGCGCGTGTATCGACCGTCACGCCTGAGCTCGACGGTGCGCGTCTGGACGACATCGTCGACTACCTGACGTTTGTCTTCGTCCCGGCGCTCCTGCTGTACCACGCGGGGGATCTGCCGGCGGGCTGGAGTCTGGCCGTCGTGTCGGCGGTCCTGTTGAGCAGCGCCTACGGCTTCTCCTCGACGGATGCGAAGACCTCGGACCATTTCTTCACGGGCTTCCCCTCGTATTGGAACATCGCGGCGCTGTACCTCCATGCCGCGCGTCTGGCGCCGGCAATCAACGCCGGCGTCCTCCTGGCGCTGTCCGGCCTGGTGTTCGTCAGAATCGGGTTCGTCTATCCGACGCGCACGCCGGTTCTGCGCGGCCTCACGATTGCACTGGTCGCGGTGTGGACGGTGATGGTTCTGGCGATCGTCCTGACGCTTCCCTCAGTGCCGGCGCCGCTGCTGATCGGATCGCTCTTCTTTCCCGTCTACTACACCGTGCTGTCGCTCGTTCTTCACTCCCGCCGATCGTGAAACGCAGCATCTTCAGGCCGGGGCTCCGCCCCGGACCCCGGCTCGGTCGCTTGCGGGGGCCTCTGCGCCCCGCGCCGTTCCCTCGCGTCCGGGCAGTGCGCGACCGGATCGCCGCGGTGATCTTCGCGCTGCTCGTCGTCGTGACCGCCGTCACGCTGACGTGGATGCTGCGGCAGGCCTGGGCCGTCTACAGGCTTCAGCGCGGCGTCGGCGACACGTGGTTCGTCGCCGCGGACGGCCGGCGCTGGTTCCGCATGGACGAGCACCGGCAGGACGTGCCGCTCGCCGCCATTCCGAAGGATCTGCAGCACGCGTTCATCGCCATCGAGGACCATCGCTTCTACAGCCACCCCGGCATCGACCCGATCGCGCTCGCGCGCGCGATCGTGCGGAACGTCCGATCGCCGGGCACGGTCGAAGGGGGCAGCACGCTGACGCAGCAACTCGCGCGCACGCTGTTCCTCTCGAACCAGAAGTCCTACATCCGCAAGATCCGCGAGGGGGTCCTCGCGCTGATGATCGACTCCGAGCTGACCAAGGACCAGGTGCTCGAGCTGTACCTGAACCGGATTTATCTCAGCGCCGGCGTGTACGGGGTCGAGACGATGTCGCGGCACCTCTACGGGCGGCCGGCTCGGAGCCTCAACCTCGCCGAATGCGCGGTCATCGCGGGGCTCGCGCGCGCGCCGTCCGCGCTGTCGCCGTGGTCGAACCTGGACGGCGCGATCGAGCGCAGCCACGTCGTGCTCGGGCGCATGCGCGAGGAGGGGTTCATCACCGAGGCGCAGCAGCGCGCGGCCGAGCGGACGAAGATTCAGATTCGTCCGTATCCCGGGGCGACCGAGCCGCGCTGGGGGTATGCGAAGGAGTTCCTGCGGCAGCAGTTCCGCGATCGGTTCGGCGGCGACCATCCGCCCGACTGGGAGGTCCGGACCACGTTCGTGCCCGAACTGCAGGATGCCGCGGAGCGCGCCGTGGAGGACGGGCTGAGGCGGCTCGGCGATCGAAACCTGCAGGCGGCGCTGGTGGCGCTCGATCCGGCGACCGGCGACATTCTGGCGCTCGTCGGCGGGCGTGACTTCCGGCAGTCGCAGTTCAACCGGGCGACGCGCAGCCGCCGGCAGCCGGGTTCCGCGTTCAAGCCGCTGCTGTTCGCCGCCGCGCTCGAGCACGGGTTCTCTCCCGCGTCCGTGGTGCAGGGGCTGGCGAACATCACGCCGCAGGGGCCCGACGAGTGGGCACCGCGCAACGCGGCCGGCGAGACGGCCGACGCGCTGACGCTGCGCGCGGCGCTGATCGAATCGAACAACCGGGCCGCGACGGTGCTCCAGCAGCGAGTCGGCACGCGGCCGGTCCTGCGCCTGGCCTCCTCGGTGGGCCTGCGCGACATGCCGGATGTGCCGTCGCTGTCGCTCGGCTCCGGGGAAGTCACGCCACTCGAGCTGACCGCCGCGTTCGCGATGTTCCCGAACGGTGGCCTCGCTGTCCGGCCGCGCGGTGTCATCCGCGTGGTCGATGCCGATGGCGGGTCGGCTTACGACAATCCTCCGCAGAGCGACAAGGTGATCTCGCCGCAGACTGCGTTCCAGATGGTCTCGATGCTCGAGGACGTCCTCGATCGCGGGACGGGCGCCGCGGCGCGGACGTGGGGCGTGCGTTTTCCGGCCGGAGGCAAGACCGGGACGACCAACGATTTCAAGGACGCCTGGTTCGTCGGCTTCTCATCCTCGATTGTCGTCGGCGTGTGGGTGGGGTTCGATCAGCCGAAGACCATCGGACGCGACGCCTACGGTTCGCGCTACGCGCTGCCGCTGTGGAGCGACTTCATGCGCCGCGCCGCGCGGCGAAGGACGCCGGACGCGTTCGAGAACCCGGGTGGCCTCGTCGAGGAGCAGTTGTGCCGCGTATCCTACCTGCGGCCGATCGAACAGTGTCCTGTGTACACGGAATATTTCAAGCCGGGCGACGACGTGCCTTCGCGCCTGTGCCCGGTCCACCAGGGTACGACCAAGCAGCGCGTGAACCGGGCTCTCAAGGGGTTACTCTCCACACTGGGAAAAAAGCTGAAGGGGATCTTCAAATAACTCCAAATCTCAAACTCCACACTCCAAACTTCAAACGTTTTGAGGTTTGAAGTTTGAGGTTTGAAGTTATCAGAGGTCACGGCTCTTGAACAGGAAGGAGAAGATGTCGGCATCCTCCTCGATGACCTTCGCGACAGGCTTGCCGGCGCCGTGGCCCGCTTTCGTCTCCACGCGAATCAGGAACGGTCCGCCCTGCGCGGCCGCCTGAAGCCGCGCCGCGAATTTCTTGGCCATCCCCGGCGAGACGCGGTCGTCGGTGTCCGCCGTCGCGATCAGCACGGGTGGATACGTCACGTCCTCCTTGACGTTGTGCAGCGGCGAGTACTTCAGCAGGTACTGAAACTGCTCCGGGTCGTCCGCGCTGCCATACTCCGACATCCAGAACCGGCCGACGGTGAACAGGTGATACCGGAGCATGTCGACGACCGGCACGCGGCAGACGACCGCGCCGAACAGTTCGGGGCGCTGCAGCATGACCGCCGCCGTCAGCAGTCCGCCATTGCTGCCGCCCTCGATCGCGATCTTCTTCGGGTTCGTGTCCCCGCTCGCGGCGAGCCACTCGGCCGCCGCGATGAAATCGTCGAACACGTTCTGCTTGCGCTCGAATATCCCGGCCTCGTGCCACTGCTCGCCGTACTCGCCGCCGCCGCGGAGGTTCGCGACCGCGCAGATGCCGCCCGCCTCGAGCAGCACGAAATTGGCGGGGTCGAACGCCGGCGTCAGGCTGATGTTGAATCCGCCATACCCCGTCAGCAGCACGGGGCGCCTGCCGTCCTGCGGCAGGTCCGCGCGGTGCACGAGGAACATCGAGACGAGCGTGCCGTCACGCGACGGGTACCACACCTGTTCGGTCACGTACGTTGGGAGTTTGGAGCTTGGGGTTTGGAGTTTGGAGTTTGGAGTTTGAGGTTTGGAGTGGGGAGTTGGGAGTTGGGAGTCGGGAGTTTGGACGCTCCACCTTTGGAGCGTGTGCGAGGAGAGATCGTACCGGAGGTTCGTGGACGGCTGCGTGAACGAGGTGAATCCCAGAAAGAAGACGCTGCTGCCCGGCCTCCCGGTCAGGCCCGAGATGGATCCGATCCCCGGCAGATCGACGACGCCCGCCGGTGCCCCGGACGCGTCGTCGAAGAGACGCAACTGGTCGCTGGCGTTGTGGAGGTAGGACGCGACGATCGTGTCGCCGGCGAGGACGGTCGTGGACAGCTTGTCTGGCGATTCGGCGACAAGCTCCGATACCTCCGCGCTGAGCGGATCGACGGCCACTATCCGGCCGCGCGCCGCGCGGTTGTCGGTCTGGAACAGCAGCCGCCCGCGCGACTCCTGGATGAAAGCATAGGCCGAATCGAATCCGGTGAACAGCGGGAGGGGCGTGGCATCCGGCGCGGCACAGTCGAGCAGGTAGATCTCGCTCTTGTCGCTCGCTCCCTTGTACGCAGCGATGACGCCCCATCGCCCGCCGTGCGAGACGTCGATGTGGAAGACGGTCTCGCGCTCGTCGGGGCGCTCGTAGACCAGCCTGTCCTTCTCCTGCGCGTCGCCAAGGCGATGGAGGCAGATCCGGTTGAAGTAGTTTTCATCGCCAGGCGCGACGGTGCCCGGCTCGGGAAAGCGCGTGTAGTAGAAGCCGGTGCCGTCCTTCAGCCAGGCCACCGACGCGAACTTCACCCATCGGATGCGATCGGGCAGGTCCGCCCCGGTGGCTATGTCGCGAACGAGGAGCTCCTGCAGATCGCTTCCGGCGTGCGACAGTCCGTACACCATCAGCTCCCCGTCGTCGTCGACGAACAGCGCCGTGAGCGCGACGGTTCCATCGGGGCTGAGCGTGTTCGGGTCCAGCAGCACGCGAGGATCGGCCTGCCCGTCGTCGATGACGTACAGGGTTCCCTGGTTCTGGAGGCCCGGGTTGAAGGTGAAGAAGTATCGGCCGCCGCGTTCGAGCGGCACGCCTGTCCGCGGATAGTCGTAGAGTTCGGTGAGCCGCCTGACGCGCGCGTCTCGCGCGGAACCGTCCAGGATCGAACGCGTCAGCTCGTTCTCCGCCTGGACCCAGGCGATTGTTTCGGCGCTGCTGGCATCCTCCAGCCAGCGGTACGGATCGGCGACACGCACGCCGTGGTACGTGTCGACGACGTCCGCGAGACGTGCCCGTGGGTAGTTCGGTCTCGGCGCCCGCATGCCCCTATCTTCCTTGATTCCGGGCTCGCCCAACATGATCTAGAATCGCCAATGGCCCTGTTGGAGGTGTGCGATGTGCAGGAAATGTCTGCTGTTCGCGTGCCTGCTGGCGATGGCCACGGCCGGTTCGGCCCTCGCTCAGGGCACCACGTCACGGCTGCTCGGCACCGTGACTGACCAGACCGGTGGCGTCGTCCCCGGGGCGGCGGTCACGCTCACCAACGAATCGACCGGCGTGTCGTTCACCGCGGTCACGACCGGCGCAGGGACGTATACCTTCGAAGCGATCCAGGTCGGCACCTACTCAGTGACGGTGGAGCTGCAGGGCTTCAAGACGTTCGTGGCGCGCGGCAACGCGGTGAACATCTCCGAGCCGACCACGGTCAACGTCAGGCTCGTGCCCGGTGGGATCGCCGAGCAGGTCGAGGTGCGCGCGGCCGCGCCGATCGTGCAGACGAGCACGTCGGGGAATATCGGCACCACGTTCGAGCAGAAGACGATCGAGAGCCTGCCGATCATCGGCGGCCGCGGGCGCAACGTGCTGGACCTGGTGCTCACGCAGCCCGGCGTCGTCTCGGGCGCGAACACGGGCGGCGGCGTGCACGTGAACGGCGCGCGCGATCGCTCGTGGAACTACACGCTCGACGGCATCGACAACAACGAATCGAGCGCGGGCGGATCGAGCTTTGCGCCCCTGCGCACGAACCCTGATTCGATCGCGGAGTTTCGTGTCCTGACGGGGAACGTCACCGCGGAGCTCGGCCGCAACAGCGGCGGCCAGGTGACGATGGTCACCCGGTCGGGCTCGAACAGGTTCTCCGGGACCGCGTACTACTTCGATCGGCGCCCGCAGTACAACGCGAACGAATGGGAGAACAACGTGCGGGGGGTGAAGAAGCAGAACTTCACCCAGAACATCCCCGGCTTCAGCCTTGGCGGGCCCATCAGGAAGAACCACACCTTCTTCTTCGTGAACTCGCAGTGGCTTCACCTCGACCGGACGCTGACGGTGACGCGGACCGTCTACACGCAGCAGGCGCGGGACGGCCTGTGGCGATTCTCGCTGACGGGCCGCAACCAGATGGCGGGCGTCAGCGGAGCGAGCGTCGACGCGAGCGGCAATCCAATCGTGCCGACCGGCACGTACGACATCGTGGCGGGAGACCCGCAGCACCGCGGTCTCGATCCCGCGATCCGGAAGCTGATCACCGAGACGCCGCTGCCGAATACGTTCAACATCACGGGGGACGGCCTGAACACGGCCGGCTACACGTGGCAGGCGCCCGAAGAGGAGCGCCAGAACGACTGGGTCACCAAGATCGATCACGTCTTCGGCCCGCGTCACAGCGCGTTCCTGCGAATCGCGAAGGGTTACCAGAACACGTACTGCGACAACGCGAACGGCGGCCTTGCGCCCTACCCGAACGTCTCGTGCCTGGTCGACACCACGCGCGACCCGTACAATGTCGCCGCCAACTGGCGGTGGAACCCGGGATCGAGCACGGTGAACGAGTTCGTCGCGGGGGTGAACCACTTCACGTTCGACTTCATCACGCCGGAAGCGGATTCATCGAAGTACACGTTCACGGGCCTTCAGTTCACCGCTCCGCACGACTTCGAGACCGGCAACCTGCGCACCATCGACACGTACCAGTTCGTCGACAACCTGAGCTACGCGCGCGGCGCGCACAGCCTGAAGTTCGGCACGAACATCCGGTACCAACGCCACACCGACGAGCGCGGATCGGTCGCCGGCCTCAACGTCGGGCCGTGGGTGGACTTCAGCACCGGCGTGAACACCGTCGATCCGACACTGTTCGGGATCCCGGGCACGATCAACACGGCCTTCGATCGTCCCGCCCTGCAGTTGGCCGTCAACACCCTGCTCGGCCGCGTGGGCAACGTCAGCCAGGGGTTCGTCCAGCGCGGCGACAGCTACGCGCCCGGCGGCACGACGTTCCTCTTCAAGGCGTGGTTCCCCGAGATGGACTTCTACGCGCAGGACACGTGGAAGCCGAAGACGAACGTCACGATCGATGCCGGCCTGCGGTGGGAGCTGAAGATGCACCCGAGGAACCCCGACGGGTTTATCCGCGTGCCGAACCAGCGCGTCGCCGTGGACGCGGCGCCAAGCAACACCCTGAACTGGGTGACGGGTAACCTGTACAAGAACGACCTGAACAACCTCGGCCCGTCGGTCGGTGTGGTGTGGGATCCGAAGGGCGACGGCACGAGCGCGCTTCGGGGGAACTACCGCGTCGCATACGATCGCATCAACACGTTCCTGCTGTCGTCCGCGATCTTCCAGAGCATCCCGGGGCTCACGACCGGCGTCGTCAACACCTCCTTCGGCCAGGCGGGCGGACGGCTCGCGGACGGCCTGCCGTCACTCGCGCCGACGGTGAGCCCGACGGACCTGCTGCAGCCGGCGACCTCGTCGAACAGCATCCGCGTCGTCGATCCCGAGTTCCAGTCACCGCTGACGCATGGCTGGGCGATCACGTACCAGCGCCAGATCTGGGGACGGACGATGCTCGAGATCGGGTATGTCGGGCGGCGCGCGCAGCACCTGTTCGGGGCGTACAACGTGGATCAGGCGGATTACACGACCAACGGGTTCCTCGACGCGTTCGTTGCCGCGAAAAGCGGCGGCGAGAGCGCGCTGCTCGACCGGTTGCTCGGCCCCGACACGAGGCGGCTCGCCGGGGAGAGCGGCGCCGCGATGCTGCGGCGGCTGTTTGCGTCGAACCTGGCCCTCAACTCGGTGGCGGCCACGGCCGCCTCGCTCGGCCAGCGCATTCAGAGCGGCAGGACGCTCCCGGAGCTTGCCGGTCTCGGGCCGCACTTCTTCTTCCCGTACCCGCAGTTCCTCAGCTCGTCGGGGGTCGTCGTCATCGACTCGAACGACTACTCGCGGTACCACGCCCTCGAGATGAAGCTCGAGCGGCGGTATGGCAACGGCCTGGGGTACTTCGTCGGCTACACGCTGTCGCGATCGAAGGACACGCGATCCTACGATCCGGCGTTCACGGTGGTGAGCACGGCCAACAACCAGTCGGCCAGCAGCACGCCGTTCAACGTGCACGATCGCTCGCTCAACTACACGCTGTCGGATTTCGACCGCACGCACGTGTTCCAGGGGCAGATCGTATGGGAGCTGCCGTTCGGGCGCGGGCGGCGCTTCGGCGGAGACGCCTCATCCGCCCTGGATGCGATCATCGGCGGGTGGCAGCTCGCCGCACAGACCGTCATCGAGAGCGGCCGGCCGATGACCGTCTACGCCGGCAGCAACACGTTCACCAACGTCGTCCAGACGCCCGCCAACTGCACCGGCTGCAGCAGCCGTCTGGGAGCGGTGCACGAGGAGGGTGGCATCGTCTTCTATTTCAACGCCGACGAGCGCGCGAAGTTCGGCAACCCCGATCCGGGGCAGTACAGCAACGTCGGCCGCAACTACTTCCGCGGTCCGCTGTTCTCCAACCTGAACGTCACCGCCTCGAAGCGGACGCGCGTCGTCGGTCATCAGTACCTGGAGCTCCGGATCGACGCGACGAACGTGCTGAACCACGCGAGCTTCGGGTTCCCGACGCTCACGACGACCAGCTCGACGTTCGGGCGGATCTTCAACTCCGTCGCGAGTTTCTCGAGGCAAGTCCAGCTCGGGGTCAAGTATCTGTTCTGAGGTGAAGCAGGCAGCAGGCAGCGGGCAGATAGGCAGCAGACAGCTGATACGTGTCAGCGTGATCCACTGCTTGCTGCCAGCTGCCAGCTGCCAGCTACTCGTATAATCCCAACAGTGAAATCCCGGCTGGCCGCATTCCTTGCAGCCGTCTTCGGCGTCAAGGTCGTCGTCGTGTGGCAGTTGAAGGACCACGTCCTGTTGCAGCCGGATGCCGGCCTCGACACCAGCGTCTATCTCGATCTCGCGCGTCGCGTTGTCGCGGGTGACTTGACGCTCGGACCCGGTCTTTACTTTGTCTCTCCCCTTTACATCTACTTCACCGCGACGGTCCTTGCGATCGCCGGTTCGCTCACGGCGATCCGCGTACTGCAGATCGTTCTTGGGACGGCGTCGGTCGGGCTGACCTGGTGGATGACGCGGGAGTGGTTCGGCGGCCGTGCAGCCTGGATCGCCGCCGCTCTTGGGGCCCTCACCGGGCTGTTCACGTTTTACGAGACGCTGTTGCTGCAGGCGGCACTCGATCCTTTCCTGACTGCCTGTGCGCTGGCCGCCCTCACGGAGGCTCTGAAACGCCCGCGGGGAACGTGGTTTCTGGCAGCGGGCGTCGCGTTTGGCGTGCAGGCGCTCAATCGGCCCAACGTGCTGGTTGCCGCGGCAGGCATCGTGCTGATGCTGGCGGCGCTTCGGCGCGGGCGAGGCGCGCTTCTGGTTGCCGCGGGCATGCTCGCCGCGCTCTCTCCGGTCACGGTCCGCAACGCGGTGGTTGCGGGCGACTGGTCACCCGCCGCCTCGCATGGCGGGTTGAACTTCTACATCGGCAATAACGCCCGGGCGGATGGAACGTATCACGCCGTCGCCGGCATCACGCCCTCGATCGCCGGGCAGCAGGAGGACGCCCGCCGCGTTGCCGAGCGGGCGACGGGCCGCTCGCTGGACGACCGGCAGGTGTCGTCCTACTTCTACCGCCTGGGCCTGTCGTGGATTCGCGCGCACCCAGGGGCAGCGTTTGCGCTGCTGACCCGCAAGCTGACGCGTGTCTTCAACAGCGCCCACTTGTCTCTGAACTACAGCTATCCGTTCTACGCGAAAGACGCGGGCACGCTGTTGCGCGGGCTGGTCGTCGGGCCCTGGCTCCTCATCCCGCTGGGGATTGTGGGTCTTGCGTGGGGCGCATGGCGGCTGCCCCCGCAGGGTTTCGTTGTCTGGGCGGCGTTCGTGCCGCTCTACGCGCTCGCGGTTGCGGTGTTCTTCGTATCGGAACGCTATCGGCTTCCCTTGCTCGTGCCGCTGTGCACCGGTGCGGGCGCGGCGCTCGACTCCATCGCCGACGCCTTCACCGCGCGCCGTGTTCGGGACGCCGCCCTGTTGACCTCTGCATGCGTGGTCCTGCTCGCCGCGGCCAACTGGCCTCTTGGCCTGGACGACGCGCGCGCCGAAGAGCGAACGCGCATGGCCGAACGCATGATCCGGCTGAGCGATTTCGCGGCGGGCGAGCAGTGGGCGGCGGAGGCAGAGAAGATCCATCCGGCGCCCGGCGTCTTGCACTTCCGTGTCGGCCGTGCGCTCGTCGCGGCGGGGAGGCCGGAGGACGCGCTCGGTCACCTCCGGAAATCAGGGAAGATCGATCCAAACCAGCCCGAAGTGGACTTTGCGCTTGGCCAGGCGCTGCTCGAGACGGGCCGTGCCGCCGAGGCGGTCCCGCACCTGCGCCGCGCGTTCGACGCGCACGTGCGCGTGGACCTTTCAGGATTCGATCTCGCGCGCGCCCTCGCCGCGTCCGGACATCGATCGGCCGCGGTTGATGTGCTTCAGGGCGTCCGTCCCGCGCGCGACGACGACGCGGACAGCTGGTTTGGATTGGGTCAGCTCGCCTTCGAGCTGGAGGCGGTGAAGCTCGCGGAAGGCTTCTACACTCGAGCCGTGAAGGCGCGGCCGGCGTTTGCCGCCGCGAGACGCCAGATGGGCCTGACCTACGCGGTGACGGGCCGCTTTGCCGATGCGGCGCGTGAGCTGGAACAGGCCGTCCGCCTGGATCCGGCCGACGCGAGTGCGCATCTGAACCTGGCCGTGGCGTACGCGGAGGTCGGGCGTATCGACGAAGCGAGGACGCAGGCGCGCGAGGCGCTGCGGCTGGACCCCGGCTACGAGAAAGCCAGGCAACTGCTCGCGGCCTTGAAATAGATGTCCCTGAAGAAGACGAACGAGCACAGACTCCTCTGTGCCCGTTCATTTTGTCGCCTTCACCGTTTTTCGGAGCGCAGCCCTTCAGGGCTTTCTATAGCTTCGGTAGCGCAGCCCTTTAGGGCTGCCTTGCTATAGCTTCGGTAGCGCAGCCCTTTAGGGCTGCCTTGCCTAGAAATCAGCCCTGAAGGAGAGCAGGAAGCGCCGCGGCGGCGCCCACTCGGTGCCCTTTCCAAACCGGCTGTTCGGCTGGTTGCCCGTCTGGGCCGCGCTGAACAGCTCCGTGGCGCAGGCGTAATCCGTTCCGCAGACCGCGAAGGCGGACGTCGCGGGACGGATTCGCGCATCGAGATACTTCCGCTGATCGACGCTCAGCGTCGTCTGCTGACCGAACAGGTTCAGCACCCGGGCCTCGATCGCGATTTTCGCGTGCCCCTTGACCGGCACGCGGTAGGTGGTCAGCAGATCCATGTTGGTCCACGCGTCGTTGCGGTTCGTGCCAGCCTGCTCCAGGTACCGCCGCAGGCCGTTGTCCCAGTCGACGCCGCGCGCCGCCCACGGCGTGCCGCTTTGAGCGCGCAGGTACGTGCCGAGGGTCAGGTTCGGCACCGCCGGCGGGGCATACGACGCGAACAGCTTGAACACGTGCGGGCGATCCTGTCCCATCGGGCCGTTGCGGAACGGGTCCTGGACGAATTCGCCCGGGCCGTCCTGGATCGCGGAGGACGTGTTGAAGACGGCGCCTCCGCTGTAGTCCAGATCGAAGTTCCCCTCGAGCCGGCTCCACGAGTAGCTGGCCGTCGCCGCCCAGTTGTTCGCAAGCCTGCGAGACAGCTCGATCGTCGCGGCCTGGTACTTCCGCGTGGCGTCCGGGAGCTGCGCCGCGCGGAAGGGTCCGGATGCCGGCAGCGCCGAGGGAATGTCCTCGATGAAGTTGAACGACTCCCGGTTGATGTAGAAGAACTCCAGGCCCCACTGCGCCAGGATCGGCGTCGCGTAGCCGACGAGCCATTCATCGGTGTAGGTCGGCTTGATTCCGGGGTTGATCAACTTGCCGGTCGTGCTGGCGCGCGGCAAGTCGGAGATCGGAGCGCCTGTCGTCCGATCGAAGATCGCATCGTTGAAGAACAGACGCGCGGGCGCGAGGGAACGCGCGCTGCTCTTCTGATCCATCGCGTAGTAACGCCCCCAGTTCGCGTAGGCCTTGTCCCCCTGCCCCTGACGCACCTGGTAGTTGATGCCGAGGCGCGGCTGGATCTCGTCGCCGAAATCGAAGGCCAGAAACGTGTTCTTGGTCTGAAGGACCTGCGAGAACTCGTCCTTGTTGGCCAGCAGGCCGGCGTTGATGACGACACGCGAGCCGATGGTGATGTTGTCCTGCACGAAGAGGCTGTACGTGCGCCCTGGCGAGACCTGCGCGGGCTGCTCCGGGTAGTAGGTCGCCTGGATTCGCGATCCGCCGCCGACAATGGCGAGGGTGCCCCATCCATTCGACTTGCGTTCCAGCGTCTCGGAGCCATCCTCGAAGCCGAACCCGCCCTTGAGCTCGTGGCGCGTCTTGGCGAGATCGAGGAACTGGCTGACGCTCGCGCGGAACTCGTCGCGCTGGTAGTTGACCTTTTCCGACCGGAGATTCCACACGCCTCTGGTGACGGCGAACGGCCCGGTCGTGTCGGTGTACTGGCCCATGCTGCCGAGATCGTTGACGTTGAACGTGGGCTTGAATCCGAGGTCCGTGAGCGGCAGGTTCTCGGAGTTCTCCTCCATGCGGATGTAACGCGCGTCGACGACGGTGCGGTTGGTCGGGAACCAGCTCCACGTGACCGTGCCGACCTTCGTGTTCGATTCGTTGTTCTGCGCGACGGTCGCGGCTTGCGTGTTGCCGATGCCGCAGACCTCGCACGTCGAGGGCCGGTACCGGAATCCCGCGTTGACGAACATCTTCGCCGACGGCTGTCCGGTGAGCTTCCCGAACACCTCCTTCGTCGTCACGGGCGAATCGGGGACCGCACCGAGCGCGTTGGTCCGTCCGGTCGTCCGGGTGCGCCCCCAGAGGGCGGAGCCGTACCAGAAGACGTGGTTCCTGATCAGCGGACCGCCCAGGCTGGCGGAGCCGGTGTACCGATCCACGGTGCTCGGGATCTGGACGATCTCGCCGGCGGAGTTCAGCGTGTTGGCGCCGGCGCTGAACCTGCGCGGCCGCAGGTCCATGTTCAGGATGCCATGGAGCTCGTTGGTGCCCGAGCGGCTGACCGCGTTGGTGACGAACCCGGTGGCGCGGCCGAATTCCGCCGTGATCGCGCCGCGTTTCACGTTGAATTCCGCGATGTCGAGCCCGTTCACTTCCGTCGAGAGGTAGCCGAAGCCCGGGTTGGTGATGTCGACGCCGTCCATCAGGTATTTGTTGTCCTGCCGGCTCGCGCCGCCCGCCGGTGCGAAGCTGTTGTTCTCGGCCACGCCGGGAATCAGCTGAAACAGGCCGGAGTAGTTCTTCTGCAGCGGCAGGGCCTCGATCTGCGCCGCCTTGTAGTTGAAATTGACTTCGGTGGACTTGACGTCGACGACCGGAGTCGAGGCGGTGACCGTCACCGTTTCGCTCACCTTCACGCCGATGGCGAGATCCAACTGCGTGTCCTTGCCGACGTCCACGGCGACCGTGCGCGTGGTCGTGCCGACCCCGGATTTTTCCGCCACGACCGTGTACGTTCCGGGCAGCAACGCATGGAACTGGAACATCCCGGTGTCGGTGGTGGTGAGCGTGCGGCCGGTCGGCAGTTGTTCGCCCGTGATGCGCACGATGGCGCCCGCGACCACGTTGCCCTGCGGATCGAACACGGCACCGGAAACCGATCCGGTGTCCTGTGCCGCGGCGCCCGTTGACAGCGCGACGAGCGTCAGCGCGGCGAGAAGCACCCGTTTCACTTGCATTCTTGTTTCCTCCCCGAACAAAGACACCGATCCACGCCCCACACGTGTCCGGGAGTGGCGTTGGCCGATGCTACAACAGTCGATAGTCGATAGTCGATAGTCGATAGTCGCCAGGCCAGTCGATAGTCGCTAGTCGCTGGTGCTGATGTCCTGGGCGTGAACCGCCGCGCCGAGCAGGCCGGTGTCGGAGTTGAGGATCACCGTGACCGGAATCGTCGCGACGAGGTCGGCCATCGGCTCTTTCGCGCGGAACGCCTCCAGGAAGGCGCCCTCCTGGAGCGCCGGCAGGATCTTCGGGGCGATGCCGCCGCCGACATACACGCCCGCCGTCGCGACGGTGCGCAGGGCGATGTTGCCCGCCTCGGCCCCGTAGGCGGACACGAAGAGGTCGAGCGCCTCGACGCAGTGCGGGCAGCGCTGCTCCATGGCGGCGAGGCTGATGCGCGCGGGCAGGTCCTGCGGATCCTCGACCGGGCCGACGGCCTCGCACAGCCGCGCGGGGGCGACGCTGCTCGGGGTCAGCGCGGGGCCGGTGCCGAACGACTGGTGCGTGAATTGATAGACGTTCACGAGGCCGGGGCCCGAGATGACGTGCTCGACGCTGACGCGCCCGAAGATACGCGTCAACTCCCGCACCATCTCCAGCTCGCGCGGCGTCCGCGCGCTGAAGTCCGCGTGTCCCCCTTCGGAGGCGCCGGGCACGAAGCGTCCCTCGACGTTGTGCAGCAGCGCTTCGCCGAGTCCCGTACCGGCCGCGATGACCGCCGCGTTGCCTCCCGGCACGGGCACGCCCCGTTGCAGGACGGCAATCTCCCCGGGCTGGAGGACGGTGACGCCGTAGGCGAGGGCTTCGAGATCGTTCAACACGCGCGTCCGCCGGAACGCGAACGCCTCCGCCAGCGCCGCGCCTTCCACCCGCCACGGCACGTTGGTCAGGCGCGCGACCTGTTCGGTGACCGCGCCGGCGACGCCGAAGCAGGCGGCTTCAATCCGTCGCGGCTCCACGAGCCGCGCCCGCAGGAACTCGCGGATCATCGGCTCGAGCCCGTCGTAGTCGAGCGTGATGAACTCGCCGATCTCGACGGGAGTCGGACGCTCGGGCGCCGCCGAGAACAGCCCCAGCAGCGTCTTCGTGCCCCCAATGTCTCCGGCGAGCAGCATCTCCGACATTGTAATTGTGAATTGTGAGTTGTGAATTGACACGCGTAGTGCTGCTCGGGACGGCCGGACGGCTTGTTGCGTTCGGCCTTTGCGGAAGTCGTCCGGTGGCTGGAACGTGGCCTGGTGCCTGTGAATTCACAACTTGCAACTCACAATTGCTATTGACAAGCAGAGGGTTGTCGCTAATCTTCGCTACTGAATGACAACGTCTCCGTCCGCGGCGAGCGGACCGTACAGCCTGCGCGACGTGCGCAGCCTGTATCCGGCGGTCACCGAGACGCACCTGCGTTACCTGGACAAGTGGGGCCTGTTGCGGCAGTCGCCCGCGGCCCTTCACGAGCGCGAGTTCTCCTTCGCCGATCTGCTGGCCGTCAAGCGCGTCGCCGCGGAGCTGCAGAGCGGGACGGCGCTCAAGAAGATCCTCCGCGTGCTGGTCGCGGAGCGGCAGGGGCAGCTCGAGCTGGATTTTCATGCCGCGCATGCCGCATCCGACAGGCCTCGCGCCAAGGTGGTCGCCATCGGCGCGCATCAGCCCAAGGCGGTGCCGGCGCAGCTCCCGCTGCCGGGCACCGCGCCTCTGACGACACCGCTGCCCGATCCGCAGGCGGCGCTGGCCGCCAAGTACTTCGGTGAAGGATCGCGCCTGGACGACGGCGACGAGCGGAACACTCCGCTCGCAGCGGCCGCCTACCGCAAGGCGCTCATCGTCGATCCGGATCTCGTCCCCGCGCTGGTCAACCTCGCGAACATCCACTACGCGCACGACGAGCTGATCGAGGCGCATGCGCTCTACGAGCGCGCGATCGCGCTCGATCCGGACTGCTTCGAGGCGCACTTCAACCTCGGCAACATCCTCCATGACCTCGGGCGGTACGAGAGCGCGCTCGGCTGCTATCGCGACGCCGTCGCGATCAATCCCGCGTACGCCGACGCACACTTCTACCTGGCGGTGACACTGGAGAAGATGGGGCATTCAGGAGAAGCGAAGCCCCACTGGAAGGCCTATCAGGAGCTCGCGCCGACGGGCGAGTGGGCCGAGCTGGCCAAGGAGTTTCTGGAGTGAAAGGCTGGCGGCTGGCAGCAGAGTGGATAGCCGGCAGCTGGCAGCTGGCAGCGGATCACGCGGGTCACACTGAATCAGCTCGACAGCTGGAGTCACTGCCTGCTGCGTGCTGCCAGCTGCCTGCTTAGTACGTATATTCCCGCTTCTTGGGCGTCCGCCGCAGCTTGTAGAAGCTGCACTCCGGGCACCACGAATCCGCGCTGAAGCCTTCCTTGCCCGCGAAGGGCAGGACGTCCCTGTGCGTGCAGAATTCGCCGGCGTCCTTGTCCGAGCGCCAGCGGCACGACTTGAACTTCAGGACAGCTTCCGACACGGGGGCGGGGGCGGCCGGGGCCTCGGTGGTCGTCGAGGCCGGCGCTGCGGTGCTGTTCGTCTCGCCGTCAACGGCCGGCGGCGTGGCGATGTCGTTGGTGTCGTCCATTATCCCTGCAGTTCCATGCCGAACGAGCGTTGCAGCGCCTGCAGCGCGCGCAGCTCCTCCGGCGCGACGAGCGTCAGCGCCGTGCCGGTCGCTTCCGCCCGGGCCGTGCGTCCGACGCGGTGCACGTAGGTTTCACGATTCGACGGGACCTCGAAGTTGACGACGTGCGTGATGCCGTCGATGTCGAGGCCGCGCGCCGCGACGTCGGTGGCGACGAGCACGCGATACGTGCCGCTCCGGAACCCCTCGATCGCCTGCGACCGCTGCTGCTGCGTGCGATCGGCGTGCAGCGCGGCCGCCTTCAGGCCGAAGGCCGCGAGCCGGCGCGCCAGCCGGTCGGCGCCGGACTTGGTCCGGACGAACACGAGCACCGGGCCCGCGGTCCGCCGCAGGAACTTCGCGAGCCATTCCGTCTTCTCGGCCGCCGGCACCGTCTCGATCGTGTGCGTGATGCCCTTGGCGGGCCCTCCCGCCGATCCGACCTGCACGTACTTCGCCTCGCGCACGACCTCGTCGGCCAGCTTCATCACCTCTTCCGGCATCGTCGCCGAGAAGAGCAGCGTCTGCCGTGCCGCCGAGTCCGGAAGCGTCTGCACGATGCGGCGCACGTCGGGCCAGAAGCCCATGTCCATCATCCGATCCGCTTCGTCGAGGACGAGCGTGTCGAGCTTGTCGAACGACACCGTGCGGCTGCGCATGTGATCCATCAGCCGGCCGGGCGTGGCGACGATGATGTCGACCCCCGACTTCAGCGCGCGCTCCTGCGGTCCCATCTCGACGCCGCCGTACACGGCGACGCTCGTGATGTCCGTGTGATAGATGAAGCCCTGGACGTCGTCCTCGATCTGCACGGCAAGCTCGCGCGTGGGCGCGAGGATCAGCACGCGCGTGTAGCCGCGCTCTTCGGGAGCGGCCGCGCGCGCCCTGAGCATGCGATTCAGGATCGGCAGCAGGAAGGCGGCCGTCTTGCCGGTGCCCGTGTCGGCGCACCCGATCAAATCATCGCCGTCCATGACGATCGGGATGACCGCGCTCTGGATTGGCGTCGTCATGGCGAAGCCGCGGATGCGGACGCCCTCGATGAGCGAGGGCTCGAGCCCCAGCGTGTCGAATCCGACGGGCTTGGGGTCGTAGGCGGCCTGCGGGCGGGTCACGACGCGCGTGGTCGGCGGCGCCTGGAAGCGGGCCTCGCGCGCGGGGCCCGACCGCGGCGCACCTCGTCCGGGTCGTCGTCCCTTCGCCTGTGGATGAGAGGATGTGTGAGAGTTCAAAACTTGTCAGCGAGCGCGGAAGGTGATGATGCCGCGGACCGGGTCGTAGGGCGAGACGCCCACCGTCACGCGGTCGCCGGGAACCACTTTGATTCGGAAGCGGCGCATCCGGCCGCTCAACTGGGCAAGCACCTCGTGTCCCTGGTCGCACTGCACGCGGTACAACCCGCCGCTATGGACCGCCACCACGGTGCCTTGCACGTCAATCAGATCATCCTTGCTCAATTGCCGTCCTTTCCAATCAAAGATTGTGCCACATCCGGACCCCGGATAGCAAACCCGGCCTTACAATGCCCGTACCGCCCCCTCAACCTCGCGGCCAAGAGCGGCGTAATCTTTACCTTTCAATAACATAGGCCGGCCGAAGACGATGCGGGCGCGGCCGCGTCGCGGGAACGACCAGCTGTGGTGCAGTATCCGGTCGAGCCCCTCGATCCGGACGGGCACCACGGGGACCTCGAGCCGGGCCGCGATCATGCCGACGCCGGGCCGGAAGGGCTTGATTTCGCCGGCATCCGTGCGCCGTCCCTCCGGGAATATGAGGATGGAGTAGCCCTCGCCGACGAGTTCCCCGATGTAGCGCAGCGTCTGGCGTGTGCCGATTTCGCGCTGCGGCAGCGGGAACGCGTTGAAGAAGAGCGTGGACAGATAGTAATTGAGCCCGCTGGTGATTCTGGCCCGCAGCGGGAACTCGCGCGGATGGAAGTGCGCGTTGAAGAATTCCTTCGCCATCGCGGGGGCGACGCGATACCGCCAGCGCGGGGGCAGCGCCTGGAGGATCATCGGCCCGTCGAAGTGGCTCTGATGGTTGGCCGCGAAAATGACGGGACCGGTGGTTTCGCGCAGGTGCTCGAGCCCCTGCACGTCGAGGGTGACGAAGAGACGCGCGATCGGCAGGATCCACGTCGGCAGGCTGCCCCGGCGGAGTGCCCGGACCGGCGCGCTGCGGTTCCAGGACGGAAAGTCGATCGGGTCGGCAGCCGCGATCATGGCCGCCGCGCCCGCCGCGTCGAGCGGCTTGGTGAGCCGCTCGAGATCCGCAATCGTGGTGGCCGCGGCGAACTTCGTCTCGTCGAGGGTGACCTGGAACGCCTCCTCGATCGCGAGCATCAGCTCCACGCGTTCCAGGGAGCTGAGGCCCAGCTCGTCGACGGTGGTGGCGGGCCCGATCGCGCGTCCGGGGGCGAACCGCTCGACGACCGACGTGATGGTCCGGCCCCCATGCGCCGCCTGCGGCGCCGCGCCCGGCTGCTGCGCGCCCATCAGCCATTGCTTCATCTCGCGGCGTTTGAGCTTCCGGGTGCCTTCGGTGCGCGGCAGCTCCGGTCCGGGCCACACGGCGATGGCGCGGATTTTCTGGTGATCCAGAAGCTGGCGGTTCGCGGCGCGCACGATGTCGTCCAGATCCGGCGTGCCTTCGGCGACCACGATCGCCTGCACGCGTTCGGCCATCGAACCGGGTGCCGTCAGGCCGACGACGGCGGATTCCCTGATGCCCGGCAGATCGTTCAGCACGCGCTCGACGTCCTCGGGGAAGACGTTCAACCCCTCCGGCGTGACGATCATCTCCTTCTTCCGGCCGCGGATGTGGAGCTGTCCCTTCGCGTCCAGCTCGCCGATGTCGCCGGTATGGAACCAGCCGTCGACGAAGGCCGCGCGCGTCTCTTCCGGCGCGTTGAAATAGCCGCGTGTCACGTTCTCGCCGCGCACGAGCACCTCGCCGTCCTCGGCAATCTTGATTTCCACGCCGGGGATGGGTTTCCCGACCGCGCCGCGTGAGGCCTGCAGCGGATGGTTGAGCGTGACGATCGGCGCGGTTTCGGTCAGGCCGTAGCCCTGCACGACGACGAAGCCCAGCCGGCCCCAGAACGCCTCGAGCTCGGGGTCGAGCGGCGCCGCGCCCACGACCATCGCCCAGAATTTGAGCCCGAACAGCCGGTGGATCCTGCGGTAGCGCCACCACCGCCGCGTCCAGTGCATCTTCTCCGGCGCGCTGGCGGCCTCTGGCGCGACGCGCAGGACGTGGTCCCGCAGCACCTCGAGCATTTTCGGCACGCACACGAGAACCGACACCCTGCGCTCGCGAATCTGGGTGACGATGTCCTCCGGCGCGTAGCTGCGCGTGAAGACGACCACGCCCGAGAACAGCGGCGGAATGAACGTGGCCATGGCCTGCCCGAACATGTGACTGAGCGGCAGCAGGTTGAGGAAGCGGATTGGGAGGAACGGCTTCGCCCAGTGCTTGTACTTGGCGAACTCGCGCTCGATGGGCACGATGTTCGCGAGGATGTTGCGATGGGTGATGACCACCCCTTTGGGCTCTGCCGTCGCCCCCGACGTGAAAATTATTTCCGCCGTCGTATCCGGGGAAAGGGGGACAGTCCCCCTTTCTGGCGGCGAAAGGGGGACAGGCACTTTTAGCTCACTTAGCAACCACGTATCCAGTCCGCTGGCGTCCACGGTGTCGCCGACGAGGAGGGCCTTCGCGTCGACGAGGTGCGCGACGCGGCGCAGGAAGTCAGCCGACGCGCGGTAATCGATCGGGACGACAACGACCCCCTCGAGGAGGCAGCCCCACAGCGCGATGATCCACTCGGCGCGGTTCTCTCCCCAGATGGCGACCGCGTCGCCCTGCGTGATTCCCGCGCCGCGCAGGCGCGCGGCGAACCCCTCGGCCGCGCGCGTGAGATCGCGGTAGGTGTACGACCAGCGTCGATACCCGTCGTCGTACACGACGAACTCACCGCCGGCCTGCGAGAGGTCGGCGAAGAAATCGATCAGCGTGCGCCGCGCCATGCCCTGAATTATGATGGAAAACTGATGTCCCTTCCGCCGGTATTTGCCGCCAGTGCGCTCTACGACAACCTGCTGCAGGCGGCGCTCCGGCAGTTCTTCAGCCGCGCGACGTTCGAGACGGAAGCCACGCCGTCGATGTCCTCCGACGGCCGGTTGTCGATCGAGCCGACGAGCGACCCGTCCGTCCTGACGATTCGCTGGTTCGGCACGCGTCACGTGCTGCACGTGCCGTCGCGCCGGCCGTTCACGCGCCACGAGGTGCGGCTCGCGCGCGCGATTGGCGCGGTGCTGGCGGCGCGGTACCGTGCGATCTTCGATCCCCGTCAGATGCTCGACCATGGCGAGCTCTTCCGCGGTGCGATCGAAGATCGGTACGTCAGCGCGTTTCTCGATTCAGGGTCGTACGGCCAGGGCTCGCAGAGCCGCGCCGACCTGATTGCCACGGCGATTGAAGTGCTGCGCGTCGCGGGCCTCTCCACCTACGAGAATCGGCCCATCTCCTCGGGCGTTCTGCTGCTGGGGGATGAAGACGATCCGATCGCGCGCCCACCCTCGTCCGAAGCGTACCCGTACACACAGGCGCTGACCGGGATCAAGAGCTTCTACCGGCTGTGCGACGGGCTGCGCACGTTGTTCCTGGTGAACCGGAGCGGGATGGTCCTCGACATCGTTGAAATCGGGCGGTACGCGGACGCGGGAACGCTCACCGTGCCCTGCGCCGCCAGCTACCGCCCGCATGCCCTGGCCACGGCGCGGTCGCGGGACATCGTCGCGGTGCTCAGCCCGGCGCACGAGATCAAGGTGTTTGCGGAAGGCGCGCAGGCGTTCAGCTTCCGCAACGCGCGCTGGCACCTGCTCGACCTGCAGGCGAAGTACGAGATGTGGGCCGGCGCGGTCGGCAACGACGCGCTCGCCGACCGGCTCTTTCAAACGGCGCTCGACTTGTCGGACGCGCGCGAGGGAGCATTGTTCGTGGTGCTGCGCGATCCGTCCGACGCCCTGGCGCAGCTCGTCGCGCCGGGCGACCAGCTCGACTTCCCGCACGCGATCGGCATGGACGTTCCGAGCCGCAGCCAGCTGATACACATGCTGCGCGGCCGCAATGCGCGCGAGCTCGATCCGGCGGTCCTCTGCGGTCTGGCGCGGACCGACGGCGCCACCGTCATGGACCGCACCGGACGGCTGCTGGCCGTGGGCGCGATCCTGCTGCACACCGAGCCGCCGGAACCCCACTCGAGCCTGGCCGTCGAGGGTGCGCGCACGACGGCCGCGATGACCGCGGGGCGCTTCGGCGAAGTGCTGAAGGTGAGCGAAGACGGGCTCATCACGTTCTACGATCGGCACGAGAGGGTCTGGGACATCTGATGCATGTTTTCTTGACGGGCGGATCCGGATACGTCGGGTCGTCGGTGCTCGAGGCGTTCGTGCGCGGGGGGCACGTGGTGGACGCGCTGGTGCGCAACACCGAGAAGGCCGCGCAGGTGCAGGCGCTTGGCGGGCGGTCCGTACTCGGCGATCTCGCGGCTCCGGCCTCCTATGCCGGTCTGGCGGCGGCGGCCGAGGCGATCGTGCACACGGCGATCGACTACAGCCCCCGCGGGCCGCAACTCGATGCCATCCTGCTCGATACGGTCCTGCCCGCGATGTCCGGATCGGGGCGCGTGCTGATCTACACGTCGGGCATCTGGTCCCTTGGCCCGACGTCCACACCCGCGGACGAGACGGCGCCGGTACGCCCGGCCGAGATTTCCGCGTGGCGCGCGCCGCACGAGCAGCGCGTGCTCGACGCGGCAACCGCCGGCATCCGCTCGATCGTCGTCCGGCCCGGCATCGTGTACGGCGGCTGGCGCGGCATCGTCGGCGACTTGTTCAAGGATGCCGCCAACGGGCTCGTGCGAGTGATGGGTACCGGCGAGAATCACTGGCCGCTCGTCTACGACGGAGACCTCGCCGATCTCTACGTGCGGCTGGCGACGCGGACGGACGCCTCGGGGATCTATCACGCCAACGACGAAGGGGACGAGCGCGTGAACGAGATCGTCGCCGCCATCGCGGCACAGGCGCCGACGGTCCCGAGCATCCGGCACGTGCCGATCGCCGAGGCGCGCCAGAAGATGGGCCCCTATGCGGACGCGCTGGCGCTCGACCAGATTGTGCGGAGCCCACGTGCCCGCGCGCTCGGCTGGAATCCCTCGCTGCACTCGGTTGCGGGAAACGCCGCCCGCTTGTTCGAAGAATGGCGTCGCGGCCGGGACGCCGCGTAACACCAGCGTCACTTGAACGCCGTCCCCACGCTCAGCACGAGGAGCCTCGTGGCGGGCATGGCGGGGCGCGTGATGCTGGCCGGCTGCGCGCCGATGCGATAGAAGTGCAGATCCATCGAGATCGCGATGTGTCTGTTGAGAAACCATCGCGCACCGCCGCCGTACGTAATCGTCAGCGGTCGCTGGCGCGACTCGACGATGGGCGTGCCGATCACGATGATGTCAGGCGGCGGCGGCTCCGCCTGCCGCTCGGCGGTGAAGATGGAGGAGCCGACGCCGCCGCTGAGATAGCTCCATCCCTGCCGCTTGCCGAAGTTCAGCGAGACCTGCGGAGTGACGACGATCAGGTCGCGGATGGCGGTCGGGCCCTCCTCGCCTCCTTCGACGGCCGCCGGCAGCGTGCGCCTGGCCTGCGATACGAGCACCTCGCCGCCGATCCCGATCGTCACTTTTCCCGTGCGCAGCGCATACCACTGGCCCCCGGCCACGTAGCCGCGTCCGCGCGTCGGCAGGTTGGCGGGCGTCACGTTGATGGCGGTCGCCACGAGCGGGTCGGCCTTGAGGCGCGGCATGGCGCCCCGGAGGTCGAGCACGTAGCGGCCGATCGGAAGCGTCTCGATCGGCTCCTGGGCCGTCGCGGCGGCCGCGTGCGCCAGCATCAGGCCCGGCAGGAGAATCAACGGCAGAAACGTTCGCATGAGGTCTGGGGATTGTACTGTCAATCCCGTCGTCCAATCATCTCGCGCGCGGCGCGCAGCCCGTCCTCGAGCGACGCGATCGATCCATCGAGCTGGCGCTCGTACACTTGTTTCAGCACCTCGCCGACGCGGGGGCCCGGCGCGAGTCCAAGCGCGAGCAGGTGACGCCCTTTTACGATCGGCTCGGGGGGCGCGTGCTGGACGCCGAGCTGCCGGGCGCGCTCGAGGAACCAGTCCATCGCGGAACAGTCGAACCCGCCGCCGCGTCCCATGCAGTCGGCCTTCGCGGCGATCGCGAGCAGCTCGAGGTCCACTTTCTGCGCGAGCCGGCGGAACGCCCCATCGCCGACCGGTGTCGCCGCCTTCCGGAACATCCCGGGCTTCAGATGGTGCGCGACGATGCCGAGCACCTGCTTGCGGACGTCGTAGCCGCCGATCGTGTGGACGTTGAGGCGATCGAGCACCGCCTCGGCCGGAGCCACGCCGGCCTGTTCGTGATCGAGCGATCGGATGCGGCCGTCGATGAAGGCTGTCGTCGGCGGCTTGCCGAGATCGTGGCACAGTGCGCCGAGCATCAGCGCGACCTGCTGCGGGCGATCGAATCCGTCAATCCGGGACCGTGTCTCGTCCACCACGAGCAAGGTGTGCACCCAGACGTCTCCTTCCGGGTGCCATTCGGGTTCCTGGGGACACGCGACGAGCGCCCGCAGCTCCGGGAAGAGGCGATCGATCACCCCGAGATCGAGAGCGAGCGCAAGGCCGGGGGACGGCCGCCGCGCGTGGAGCAGCAGTTTGTCGATTTCCCCCCAGATGCGCTCCGACGGCAGATCGTCGAGCGGAATGCGCCGGCACAATTCGGCGGTGCCGGGGTCGAGCGCGAACTCGAAGCGCGCCGCGAACTGAACGGCGCGCAGCACGCGGAGGCTGTCGTCGCCGAACGTCCGCGGGTCGACGGCCCGCAGCACGCGCGCGTCGAGATCGCGCCGGCCGTTCCATGGATCGACGTAGGCATCGGTCAACGGATCCCATCCAATCGCGTTGATCGTGAAGTCGCGCCGCCGTCCCGCCTCTTCGATCGAGAGGGACGGATCGCCGCTCACCTCGAACCCGCGGTGGCCGCGTCCGATCTTGGATTCGCGGCGGGGGAGCGACACGTCGATGCCCGCCACTTTGTAGACCGTGAAGCTCTCGCCGACCGTATTGACCGATCCGAATCCGGCGAGCAGATCGCGCACGCGCGGCGCGGGCAGGCCGTAGACTTCGATGTCGACGTCCTTCGACGGCCGTCCCATCAGGCGATCGCGGACCCATCCGCCGACGACGAGCGCACGTCCGCCCCCGTCGCGCACCGAGCGTGCGATCGCCGACGCGAGTTCGACTTCGCTGTGCATCTCGTCTACGTGATCTCGCGCCGCCGCCCGTATTTCTTCACGAGCTTGTCGGCGAAGGCCGGCGCCACCGCGTTGAGTACCGCGAGCGCGCGTGACGGCCCATGCGGATAGACCTCAGGGCGCGGTTTCCTCACGCACTCCAGGATTGCGCGCGCGACGTGATCGACGCTCTGCCTGGGACCGAGACCGCTCACCGAGTGGCCATAGTCGCGCTCCATGGCCGACCGGAACTCCGTCTCTGTCGAAATCGGATACACCACGCTGACGTGAATGCCCGTGCCCACGAACTCGGTGCGCAGCGCCTCGACGAACCCCACCTGCGCGGCCTTCGTCGCGCCGTACGCGCTCATCTGCGCGATGCCACGTTGTCCCACGATCGAAGACACGACGATCAGATGCCCCTGCCCTCGAGCACGGAAGATCGGGAGCGCGGCGCGCGCGCCGTAGAACGTGCCCATGAAATTGACGTCCATCATCCGGCGCATCGTGTCGCCAGGCGTGTCCTCCACCGTTCCGTAGAAGCCGAAACCGGCGTTGCAGATCATGATGTCGAGCCCGCCGAACGCCGTCTCGGCGCGCGCGACGAGCCCGGTGACGTCCGACTCAATCGTGACATCCATCGCGACCGTTTCGGCGCGGCCGCCAGCTTCCCGGATCGACTGCGCTGCGCTCTCGAGCCTGTCCGCTCGTCTCGCGCCCAGCACGACCGCGACCCCTTCGCGCGCGAGATGCCGCGCCGTCGCGAGCCCGATTCCCGCGGATGCGCCGGTAATCGCCGCTACACGGCCGTGCAGGTCCATTCGGCGATAATACGCCAGAGGGCAGCTTCCAGCCTCCAGCTTCCAGCTTCCACCGCCGAGCGCCGAGCGCCGAGCGCCGAGAAACGACATGAACGCAGACCCGGTTTTGTCGCTGCTGAAAGAGCTCGTTGCCATCGATTCGGTCAACCCGACGCTCGTGCCTGGTGCCGCGGGTGAGGGTCGCATCGCCGACGCCATCGCGCGGCGGATGCGCGGGCTCGGTCTCGACGTGCAGCTCCAGGAAGCCGCGCCGGGGCGCCCGAACGTCATCGGCGTGCTCGAGGGAACCGAGTCCGGACCGTCGTTGATGTTGTGCGGCCATACCGATACCGTCGGTGTCGAAGGCATGACGGCGCCGTTCGACCCGGTGGAGCGCGACGGACGGATTTACGGCCGTGGCGCGCAGGACATGAAAGGCGGCGTCGCCGCGATGATCGACGCGGCGCGGGTCGCGCGCGCGCGCGGCTTCCGCAAGGGACGCCTGATCGTGGCGGCCGTGGCCGACGAGGAGTACGCAAGCCTCGGCGCCGATGCTCTCGTCCGGGCATGGCACGCGGACATGGCCGTGGTCACCGAGCCCACGGATCTGCAGATCGCCGCCGGCCACAAGGGGTTCGCGTGGATCGAGATCGAGGCGCGCGGACGCGCCGCCCACGGCAGCCGTCCTGCGGAGGGTCGCGACGCGATCCTGCGGATGGGCCGCCTGCTGAACCGTCTCGAGCGGCTCGATCGCGATCTGCAGTCGCGTCCACCGCATCCGCTGATGGGAACGGCCTCGCTGCACGCGTCCATCATCAACGGCGGGCACGAGTTGAGCAGCTACCCTGACCGGTGCCGCCTGCAGATGGAGCGGCGGACGGTTGCCGGTGAAACGGCTCGCTCCGCGGTGGCCGAGATCGAGTCGATCCTGACGGAGCTTCGCGACGACGATCCGGAGTTCGAGGCGGCGGGGCGTCTCATGTTCGCGCGGCCGCCGTATGAACTGCCGCCGGGAAGCGACCTGGCCGCCCGGTTGACGCGCGCCGCGGCCTCCGCCGGCATCACCACCGCGATCGTCGGCATGAGCTTCTGGACGGACGCGGCTGTGATTGGCGAAGCCGGCACGCCATCCGTGCTGTTCGGCCCGGGCGGGGCGGGGCTGCACAGTCCGGAGGAGTACGTGCGCGCGGCTGACGTCGTGGCCTGCCGTGATGCGCTCGCCGCTCTGGCGCTGACGCTGTGACAAGGAAAAGGCCAGCCCTCATCCGAGGACTGGCCTCTGGCGATGTTCGTGGCGCGAGTGGCGCTCAGGCCGTCTTGCGCAGGACGAGACGCTGCGGCGTGAGCAGGTGCCGCCGGGCGTCGCCCTCGAAGCGCCGGCGCGGGCCGCGTCCGCCGATCTCCCATCCCGGTGTGTCGTGACCGCACGACGTGCAGCGCATCATCACGCGATTCGCCTCGAAGTGCAGCACGGAATCGTGGCCACGCAGCCCGCACAGCAACTGACCGAGGCGGCCCATCGCGCGGGCGACGACTCCCGTCGTGTTCTCCCGATTGACTTCCGCCGCCGCCCCTAATTGCTGGGGGTAGTTGGTCACCATGGGCGCTCTCCCTCGTTCCTTTGTCTGCCCTACCTGCTAGGACGCCGGCTGTCACTGCAGCGTTCCGCGTCCCCTGAGCCTCAGGAATATCAAGAGATGTGCCACGCCGGCTTTCGACCGTTATGTCCGGTAGTTAGGCGGTACGCGGCCCCGAACCGCGGTTGAGCTTGCCGGGTGACAGTGTAGTGGTTGATGTACGCGGCCGGGGCGGAGTTGGCCGTTTGCATACACAAAGGGCTTTGCGTTACATACTCGCCCGACCTGAAGGTCGGGCGTTCTACCTAACGCTGCTCAGTGCTCGCGCAGCAATCCGCGGATTACAAATCCGATGTTCGCGGGGCGTTCGCCGAGCCGGCGCATGAAGTACGGGAACCATTCACGGCCGAACGGGACGTATACGCGCATGCGATACCCGCCGGCGAGCAGCCGCGCCTGCAGGTCCCGCCGGATGCCGTACAACATCTGGAACTCGTAGCGATCCGGCGCGATCCGGCGTTCGGAGGCAAACGCGTGCGCCGCGCCGAGCATCGCCGGATCGTGCGTGGCGATCGCCGGGTAGTGGCCCTCCGCGAGCAACAACTTCGAGATCTCCACGAAGGCCGCGTCCACGTCCGCCTTGCTCTGGTATGCGACCTCCTTCGGTTCCGTGTACGCGCCTTTCACCAGACGCACGCGCGCGCCGAGCTCGTTCATGCGCCTCGCGTCCGCGACGCTCCGGCGCAGGTACGACTGCAGCACGATGCCGGCGTTCCGATATCCCTGCTGCCACATCGTCTCGAAGATCTCGAGCGTTATCTGGGTGAACGGCGAGTCCTCCATGTCGACGCGCACGAAGAAATCGTGCTTCGTGGCGGCGTCGAGGATCCGGCGCAGGTTGTCGACGGAGGTCGCGCGGTCGATGGTCAGCCCGAGCTGCGTCAGCTTGAGCGAGATGTTGCGCTCGATGCCCGCCGCGACGATCCGGTCCATCAGGTTGAGGTACGCGCGCGTCGCGGCATCCGCCTCGGCCATGTTCGCGACGGCCTCGCCGAGCAGATCGAGCGTGAGCATCAGGCCCGAGGCCTGGATGGCGCGCGCGGCCCCGAGCGCTTCGTCGACGTCCTCGCCGACGATGAACCGGCGCGCGAAGGAGCCGGGGTGGCGCATGCCGTAGCGGGAGGCGAGGCGCTTGAGTGTTCGGCTGCGGGCGAGTGCGTGAAAGAATGCCTTGGAGGTCTGAGCAATCATCAGTGGGTTCTGAGACTCCGGCGGGGGCCGGTCAGCAGGTGCTGCAGCGTGCGCGCGTAGTATCGCAGGACAGTGCGCTCGCGCACGCGGTAGCGTCCGCCCGCTTCGACATGAATGATGTTGCGCGCGACGAGCGGCGCCGTCCCTTCCTCGACCGCCTGGCGTCCCGACGCGACGCCCATGTTGGCCCCGGCCGCGCGCACGGTCTCGACGATCGCGTCGGCCCGCGCCTCGAGCTCGCGCCGCGTCATCGACCGGTGCAGCGCCGCGGCGAGCACCGCCGTCGGCAGCACCTTGTAGAGCAGGCCGATCGCGTCGCGCGTCACGTGCGCGAGCTCCATGACGTCGCGCCGGGCCTCGGCATCGACGCCGCTGCTCGAGATCGGCGTGCCGAAGGTCACGTACGCGCGCGACTGATACCCCACGGCGTACCGCACCATCTCGGCGATCTCGCGCGCGAACGGCCGCTGGCGCCGCTTCGCTCCCTGGTGCGCCAGGATGTGGTCCTCGAGCACGACGTCGTAGGCGACCGCCATCGGCAGGATTTGCGCGGGCGCGCCGTCGGCCTGCATCGTCGCGTGCAGCAGGCCCGTCTTCGGTGACTTCAGCTCCCCCGAGTAGCTGCGGCCGCCCTCGATGTAAAAGAGCAGATCGTGGCGCTGGAGGAGCTCGGCGACGTACGCCTTCAGCGTGACGAGGTACGCCGGATCCTTGGTGTTGCGCCGGATGGGAATCGCGCCGGTCACGTGACGGTGGATGAGACCGAGCGGACCGCCGAAGAGGTTGATGCCGGCCGCGATCACCGGCGGGCGGATGCCGCTGTCGTCGAGCGCGAGCGGCTCCACGAGGTAATCGAGATGGCTCTTGTGATTCGAGATGTAGATGACGCGCCCCTCGCGGGTCGCCTGCTGCGGGACCTCCACGCGCTCGTAGATGCGATCGATCTTGCGCAGGATCGGATACAGCGGGTGCTTCAGCGCGCGGTAGATGGGATAGCGCTGCGTGGTCCGCAGCTCGTCGAGGTATGCGTGGATGCGCTCGCGCGCCTGCAACTCCGTCTCGCCGTGGCCGCCACGCAGGTAGCGCGCGACTTCCTCCCGCGCGAGAACTGCCTGGGTGATGTCGTCGAGCATCACGCGCGAACTATATCATGCGTGCGGTGGGACTGTTTGCGGGCGTTCGCGAGCAGACCCGCGCATCGTCATGGTGGGAGAACCTCGCGCTTCAGGCCTTCTCGATCTCTCTGCAGATCGCATCCGTGAACTCCGTCGTCGTGGCCTCGCCGCCGAGGTCCCGCGTCCGGATCGTCGTCGTCGTGAGCACCCGCTCGAGCGCGGCGCGAATGCGCTCGGCCCGCTGGCGTTCGCCGAGGTGCTCCAGCATCAGCAACGCGGACAGCAGCAGCGCGATCGGGTTCGCCAGATCCTGGCCCGCGATGTCCGGCGCGCTGCCGTGCACCGCCTCGAACACCGAGCAGTCGGTGCCGATGTTCGCCCCCGGGACGACGCCCAGGCCGCCGACCAGGCCCGCGCAGAGATCGGAGACGATGTCGCCGTACAGGTTCGGGAGCAGGAGGACGTCGAAGCGCTCGGGGTGCATCACCAGGTGCATGCACACCGCGTCCACGATCCGCTCGTCGTAGCGGATGTCGGTGTAGTCGCGCGCCGTGGTGCGCGCGCACTCGAGGAAGAGCCCGTCCCCGAGCTTCATGATGTTGGCCTTGTGAATCGCGGTCACGCGCTTGCGGCCGTACGCGCGCGCGTGCTCGAACGCGAACTGCGCGATGCGCGTGGAGGCGCGCTCCGTGATGATCTTCAGGCTCTCGACGACGCCGGGGATGATTTCGTGCTCGAGGCCGGAGTACAGGTCCTCGGTGTTTTCGCGGACGATGAAGAGATCGACGTTCTCGAAACGGCTGGGGACGCCCGGCAGGTTGCGCACGGGCCGGAGGTTCGCGTACAGGTCGAGCGCCTTGCGGAGACCGACGTTCACGCTCGTGAAGCCTTCCGCGATCGGCGTCGTGACCGGTCCCTTGAGCGCCACCTTGTTCCTGTGCACCGACTCGATGAGCGAGGCGGGCAGCGACTGGTTGTAGCGCTGGAACGCGATCAGGCCGGCGTCCTGGCGATCCCACTCGATGTCGAGTCCGGCGGCCTTGAAGATGCGCAGCACCGACTCGGTGACTTCAGGACCGATGCCGTCGCCGGGAATCAACGTGATGGTATGAGACATGACTGCCTTCTCCGGAATGCCGCTCTAGCCTGCGGCGAGACGCGGCGCGAGCAGCGCCGCCACCGACTCGAGCAGGTCGCGGTCCTTCCGGCCGAACGCCGCGTGGCGATCGCTGTCGACGTCGATCTCGCCGAGGACCCGGCCGTCGTGGATGATGGGCGTGACGATTTCCGAGCGCGTGTCGATGCTGCACGCCAGGTACCGCGCATCCGCGGTCACGTCGTCGACCACGATCGTCGCGCGCTCGGTGGCGGCGGCGCCGCAGATGCCGCGGCCGAGCGGGATGCGCGTGTGCGGCGACGGCTTGCCCGCATACGGGCCCAGCACGAGCTCGCTGCCCTCCATCAGATACACGCCGGCCCAGGTGTAATCCTCGAGCTGCGTGCGCAGGAGATGGACCGTGCGCTCCATCGCGCGCGTGACGTCCCGTTCCGTGTCGATCGTGTGCCGGATGCGATCGAGTATCGCCTCGTGAGTCATTCTCAGTCCTTCAGTTCCCAGAACAGGAGGAGCAGGCCTCCGGCGAGCGGCACGAGCTCGAGCCCGGAGGAGGCCCCATGCAGGCGCTCGAACTCGACGCGGCGGGGATCCGTTTCCGCGAGCGTCGAGGGGGCGGCGCCGATCTCGGCCTGCGTGCGTCCAATCCGCGGCGCCAGTACCAGACCCGCATAGACGGTCGCCGCGGTCATGAGGAACGCGATGGCGACCCGCACGGCAAACCTCCGGGGCCTCGGTCCGAGCACCGCGCGGGTCAGGAGCGAGATCAGCAGCACGGCCGCCGCGGCGTAAGTGAGGAGGTGGAAACGCCGCAGCGTCTCGCCGAAGATCGCGCCGGCGAGCAGCCGCCCGGCGGGTCCCTCGACCCGCAGCGCGCTCACGTCGAAGATCGACGGCGCCGCGATGGCGCCGAGTGCGACAAGGCCGCCGACCCAGAGCGTCAGCGCCACCACAGCGGCGTACCGCAGCGTGAGCATCCCCTCATTATAATTCCCAGAATCGAATGTCCCCCAGTTCCGTCCCCTCGGCGGCGGTGGAGTGGCTCCCGTGGGGCCCCGCCGCGTTCGTCCGCGCGCGCGCCGAACAGAAACCCGTGCTGCTGTCGATTGCGGTGCCGTGGTGCCAGTCGTGCCTCGAAATGGACCGGACCAGTTATGCCGACGAGGATACGGCGGCCGTCATCAACCAGCGGTTCGTGCCCGTGCGGGTCGATGCGGACGAGCGGCCCGACGTGAGCGAGCGGTATACGCTCGGCGGCTGGCCGACGACCGCGTTTCTCTCGCCCGGCGGCGACATTCTTGGCGGCGGCACCTTCGTCGACCGCGAACGGATGCGGGGCGTGCTCGATCGCGTCCTCGCGGCGTTCGCGCGCGGGCCGGCCGCGGCGGGCGCGCCATCCCCGCTGCCGGCGTCCCCTTCAGGGGACGTGCCGCGGTCCGAGGCGGACCTCGCCCGGCTGGTGTTCGACACATTCGATGCCGGGCACGGCGGCTTCGGCGCGCCGCCGAAATTCCCGCATGTGGCCCCCGTGCGCCTGGCGATCGACCTCTGGAAGGAGTCGCACGACGAAGGGCTGCGTGCGATCGCGGTGAAGACGCTGGACGCCATGGGGTGGGGACCGCTGTACGACGAGATCGACGGCGGGTTCTTCCGGTGTGCCGCGAACCGCGACTGGCAGGTGCCGCAGACGGCGAAACTGCTCGACGCGAACGCCGCGTTGCTGCGGTTATACCTGGACGCCGGCGCGGAGCTCGGCCTGTCGCGGTTGACCGGGCGCGCGTCGGACATTCTGCGCTACGTGCAGACGTGGCTCAGCGATCCCGAAGGAGGCTGGTTCGGCGCGCAGCAGGCCGACGATCGCTATTACGCGGCCACGGAAGAGGACCGGCGCCTCCTGCCGCCCCCGCCCGTCGGCGCGATCCCTTTCACCGACGCGAACGGCTCGATGGTCGGCGCGGCACTCCATGCCGCGCGCGTGCTCGACGACGAAGGGCTGCGCGCGTTTGCGCTCACGTCGCTCGAGCGCGTGCTGCTCGCCGGATACCGTCCTGGCGACGGCGTCGCACATTTTTCTGAATGGCGGGGCCCCCTGCACCCCGCCAGGCTCGTCGCTCGCGGGGACCCCTCCGCCCCGCTTCCGCTCCTCGCGACACGCGCGGGGAGCGGTGCGCGAGGGCTGCTTGCCGATCAGGTGGCGATGGCCGCGGCGAACCTCGACGCGTTCGACGCCACCGGCAACGTCGTGTACGAAATGATGGCGGAAGAGCTGGCGCATTACGCAATCCGCACGATGTGGGACCCGGGCGCAGGAGGTTTTTTCGATCGCGCGGAGCAGGAGGACGCGATCGGCCTGGTCCGTCAGCGCCTCAAGCCGTTCGTGCTCAACTGTGAGGCGGCGCAGGTGTTGCGCCGGCTGTCGGCGACCTCGGGCGAGCGCGAATTCGCCCGCGCCGCCGACTCGACGCTCGCCGCGATCGCCCCTCGTGCCGCAGAGCACGGACCGTTGGCTGCCCATTTCCTGCTCGCTCGGCGTCAGTCGATTGTCGATAGTCGATAGTCACGCTCAAAGTCAAAGTCACTGTTACATCCGGGTCTGATAGACTTTCGATTCTCATGAGCACTTCAGTCGCCGCCCTTCATAACATCGCCACCCAGCTTCGGATCGATTCGGTCCGCTCGACGAGCGCCGCGGGAAGCGGTCATCCGACCACGTGTCTGTCGGCCGCCGAGATCGTCGCGACGCTGTTCTTCGGGGAGATGCGGTTCGATCCGGCCGATCCGCACAATCCCGACAACGATCGCTTCGTGCTGTCGAAAGGGCACGCGGCGCCGATCCTCTATGCCGCGTGGGCCGAGGCCGGCCTCTTCCCGCGCGAAGACTTGTTGAAGCTCCGGCAGATTGGCTCCGACCTCGAGGGACATCCGACGCCCCGGCTGCCGTTCGTGGATGTCGCGACCGGCTCGCTCGGCCAGGGGATCTGCGCCGCCATCGGCATCGCGCTCAACGCGCGGCGCATCGGATCCGGCTACCGCACGTACGTGCTCCTCGGGGACGGCGAGATGGCGGAAGGCTCCGTGTGGGAAGCGGCGGACGTCGCGATTGCCCACAAGCTGGGCAACCTGTGCGCGATTATCGACGTGAACGCGCTCGGCCAGAGCCAGCCCACGCAGTTCGGCCATCGGATGGACGAGATCGCCGCGCGGTGGCACGCGTTCGGGTGGCACACGATGGTCGTCGACGGGCACGACGTCGAGGCCCTGGAGCACGCGTACGCGGAGGCGCGCGCGACGACGGGGCAGCCGTCGATGATTCTCGCGCGCACGCTCAAGGGCAAGGGCCTGGCCGCGATTGAAGGGAAGGACGGCTGGCACGGCAAGCCGCTGAAGAAAGGTGAGGAGGCGGACAAGGCGATCGCCGAGCTCGAGAAGCAGATGGGCCCGGCCGCGCCGAGACCGGAGATCCGGCGGCCCGCGCGGGCGGGCCGTCCCGACCCGACGGCTGACTACTCGAAGATGCCCGCGCCGGCGTACAAGAAGGGGGACGCCGTGGCCACGCGCGAGGCGTGGGGCACCGCGCTCGCGGCGCTGGGCGGCGTCGATCCGCGCGTCGTGTCGCTCGACGCCGACGTGAAGAACTCGACCTACAGCGACAAGTTCGAGAAGGCCCACCCGGATCGCTTCTTCGAGAACTTCATCGCCGAGCAGGCGATGGTCGGGGCGTCCATGGGGCTTGCCGCCCGCGGCGCGATCCCGTTCGCCTCGACGTTCGCGTGCTTCCTGACGCGCGCGGCGGATTTCATCCGCATGGCGGGGATCTCGGCGGTCAACGTCAAGCTGGCCGGGTCGCACGCCGGGATCTCGATCGGCGAGGACGGCCCGTCGCAGATGGCGCTCGAGGATCTCGCGATGATGCGCGCGGTGCCGGGCTGCGCGGTCCTGTATCCGTGCGACGGCGTCAGCGCCGAGCGGCTCGTCGCCGAGATGGCCGAGCGTCCCGGCATGGCCTACATGCGCACGTCGCGGCCCAAGACGCCCGTCATCTACGACGCCGGCGAGCGCTTCCCGATCGGCGGCTCCAAGGTGCTGCGCCAGAGCGCCGCCGACGCCGCCACCGTCGTCGCCGCCGGCGTGACCGTGTTCGAGGCGCTGAAGGCGTACGACCGGTTGCAGGCGGAGGGCATCAGCATTCGCGTCATCGACGCCTATTCGGTGCAGCCGATCGACGGGAAGACGATGATCGAGGCGGCGGCGGCCACGCGCGGCGTGATCGTCACCGTCGAGGACCATTACGCCGCCGGCGGCATCGGCGACGCCGTCAGCGAGGCCGTCGCGTCAGCCGGTGTGGTCGTGCGCCGCCTGGCCGTGCGCGAGATCCCGCGCAGCGGCCAGCCGGACGAGTTGCTCGACCGCTACGGCATCTCCGCGCGCCACATCGTCAACGCTGTCAAGGGAGCCGCAGGCGCATAGCGCGGAACCTCTGGAACCCCTTCTAGCCCGTCCGCCGCATTCCCAGCGCGACGAGCAGCCAGGCGCCAGTCAGACAGCTGAACCCGACGAACGCGGGAATCAGCGCCTCCGACATGCCCGCCGCGACGCTCCCCCAGGGCGTGTTGCTGGGCGGCGTCGCCGCAAGGCCCCGCAGGATGATGGTGAGGCCGCTGAAAACGCCCGAGAGCCCCGCGAAGATCGCCGCGAGCGACAGCGGCCGCATCAGCGCCAGGTTCGCCTCGCTCGGCCGGAACACATAGCAGATGGCCATGAGAAGCGGCAGGACGCAGACAGCCAGCGAGGTCAGGGCGAACAGGCTGATCTGCTGCAGGTCGTGAAGTATCGGCATATTTCTCCCCGGTGGTGTCTCATTTGGATATAACGAACGTGACGCGGCGGCGTGACGGACGTCACGGTCGGCTTTCGCGCGCGTTATTACCTGCATGGACCGGGAAACCGAGCTGACGCTCGTGCGGCGCCTCCGCGAGGGGGACGCGGCCGCGTTCGACGCGGTGCATGCGGAATTCCACGCGCGGCTGTTCGGCTTTCTGGCCCGCCTGTCCCGGCGCCGCGACGTGGCCGAGGATCTGGTCGAGGAGACGTGGCTGCGGCTGGTGGGGCACAGCGCGAGGCTCCAGGCCGATACGCGGCTCGGCCCGTGGCTTTTCACCGTCGCCCGGAACCTGTATGTGAGCTACTGCCGGTCGCGCGCGCTCGAGGATTCGCAGGCGTCGAGCCTGCTGGCGCTCTGGCCCTTCAATCCGGACCAGTCGTCGCCATTCGAGGAAGCCGCGGCAAACGAGCTCGAGCGGCGCGTCGAGGCGGCCCTGGCCGCGATGCCGGCGGGCGCCCGGGAAGTGCTGCTGCTCGTCGCGGTCGAGGGACTGCAGCCATCGGAAGCGGCCGAGGTCTGCGGCGTCACGCCCGAGGCGCTGCGCCAGCGCTTGAGCCGCGCCCGCGCGTTGCTCGCCAGGGCTCTCGAGGACGGCGAGGTGTCAGGCCTGCCGATACCGAGCGAGGTCACTCCATGACCGGCGATCCATTGCTCAGAAGGCTGGAGCGTCTGCCGCCAGCCGGGCCGGACGCCGCGCGCGCTGAGCGCGTGCGGACACGCTGTCACAAGGCGCTGGCCCGGCAAGCCGCTCAGCGGCCGTCCCGACCGCCCGCGAAGTGGCGGCGATGGGAGCCCGCGCTCATCGGTGGCCTCTGCCTCGCGTACCTCACCGAGGTCCTCCACGAGGCGCTGCACCTCTACGGCTTAAGCTGATTCAGTACCGCTTCACGCGCAGCCAGACGTCATACGCATAGTTGGTGAACGCGTGGTCGTTCACCGTCCACTGCGCCTTTGCCCTCAGACGGAAGAGATTGCCATGCGGATCGCGCCTGCGGCTCTCCTTCGCGTTTGTTGAAATCCCAAGGAGTCCTGCACGACTTGCTGTTTGAAGCTCCGCTGGCTCGGAGACCCCGTTGTGATTGTCATCAACCCTATCGATCCACGCTTCGACCCGGACCTTACTGCCACAGCCGGTCCATTGGCGGGTTGTCTGAGAAAACCCTTCAATCTTCTTTTCGTTCGGCGGCTTTTGCCAAATATCAGTGTCGCCTCTCACGGAACCGCAGTTGGGAATCTGGGCTTCGTCGTCGCCCTCGGGATACTCTTCAGACGCCCGAGGGCTTCCGAACAGCAACAGGACCGCACAGGCGATGAGTAATGCTCTTCGGCACATACGTTCCCCTCCTGTTCCATCCCGGGATTGCCTAACGTGGCCTCTTGTAGAAATCCAGCTCGGATTTCGCCACTCTCATCCACATTCCTGACTTCCTAGCGTTGACGTACGCAAGGAGGGCCGCCCGTCCTTCTCCTGACAACTCACCCAGGAAGCGATCGACACGATCAAGTACTTGCTCGCGACAATCGAGGATGACCTTTCTTTGCCCGTCGTCGAGGTCTGCCTGAGGCCGCTTCGCTGCACGGAGCATCTCGACTTCACGTTTCTGCCGCTCCGTGCAAGCGTCTTGATGCTGGTTGTACCAAGTGGCTGCGCTTTCGATGCGCTTCCGCTCGGCCGCCGTGACAGGCAGGGAATCGAATGGCGAGCCTTCAAGATGATGGCTTCTGATTGTGTAAATGCCTGCCAGGACGTTCTGCCACACCAGCCATTCTGGCAGCAACCACGGCTCCTTCGCCCCGTCGATGAAGACCCACTCAATGCCTCCTTTCCGGGTGGGGGCGGCGGAAGCAGCGGACGGAGCGCCGTAAACGAGAGATATCAACAGGCACCAGAGGACCATCGGCTACCTCCCGCGTGGGTCCGAGCAAGTCGCCGTGGGCAAAGGAATGTGGTGAACCTGACGGCGAAGTCTCGGACCGGCATCCTTTGCCGGCCGGAGCAGTCATCCACGATCCCCCCACACAATCCCTGCGGACTAGATCAATTATAGGTTGGCCAAAATCGGCCGAAGAAATCAGATAGCGGTTCGCCCACCCCTCTACCGAGTATTTACTCTGTCAAAGCCTGTGCCCGCAGTGGCCCGCAGTATTCTCAGAAACTTGCGGGCTACCCATTCCGGAGAATGGGAAGGCGGTTCTCACTAAGTTAGAAGGGCTTGTGCGGCGTTCTACGGACGCTTCGACCGGGCTTTGCTCGCTCACGAACCGCCACGCCGACCCGAGCAAGTCCCGCAAAGCGGCGACGTGGATGCGTGACAGCCGCACGAGCACGATCGGATAGTCCACGTAGTGATCGGTAAGGTAGTAGGTGTCGGGATCGGCGGCGATCATCTCGTCGCGCCGCGCGAAATCGATCCGGACGGCGAGAGTCCCGGGCTCCGCCGACCTGTGGATCGCCAGGCACGCCAGCAGCTGTCCGCGAACCTTCAGCGCGGGCGACCGGTAGGTCGTGCCCTCTTCCACACCGGGCAGCGCCAGACCGATCTTCCGGACGGTGTCGAAGCTGATCTTCTTCGAGGCCATTGGGACACTCCCGCGCCGCTATGGATATACCACGTGACGCCGACGGGTTGCTGTGTCCGCCTATTGCCCGACGAAGCTCGGCTGCCCCCAATCTTCAATCGTCAATCCGGCACTCGGCAACCGGCAATCATCAATCCGGTAATCGGCAATCTGCAATCGGCAGTCGGCAATTGTCAGCGATAGAGGTAATATTCGCCTACCGAAATGAAACCCGCACCAGGAGTCATACCGTGAAGCACGAGACCGCCCGTTCATCCCGGCGTGCCCAGCGTGCCGCGCTCGCTGTGGCCGTATTCGTGGCCGTCGGCCTGGCATACGCCGTCCCCGGCGCGCAGACCGCCGCCAAGAAGCCGCTCGGGATCGACGATTACACGAAGTGGCGCGCCATCGCCGGCCAGGAGATTTCCGGCGACGGCCAGTGGGTGACCTACGGGTTGTCGTTCTCGAACACGGCGCCGGCGGATTCCAAACCGGTGCTGCACCTGGTCAGGCGCGAGACGAGTCAGGACATCGAGGTCCCCAACGGGACGGGCGGCAGGTTCTCGGCCGACTCCAAGTGGCTGGCCTACACCGTCGATCCCAGCGGCGGCCGCGGCGGCCGCGGCGGCCGGGGAGGAGCGGCGCCGCAACCCCCCGGCGCTCCGCAGCCGACAGACGCGCCTGCGCCCACGACGCCGCCCGCCGCACCGCAGACTCCGCCGGCAACGCAGCCGGCCACCCCTTCGACAGGCCCTGGGCAGGCGCAGCCGACAGGCGCGCCAGCTCGCGGCGGCGCGGCACGTCCGGAAGTGCCGCCGCGCGTCGAGCTGCGCAACCTCGCGACCGGCGCGATCAAGTCATGGCAGGACATCCAGTCGTTCACGTTCTCCGCCAACTCCACGTACTTGATCCTCCGGCGCCGGGCGCCGAATGCCGCCGGGGCCGGCGGAGGCCGTGGCGCGTCGTCGGCTCCCGAGACGCCTGGCGCTCCCGGCGCGGCGGGCGGTGCGGCGGCTCCCGCGGCGACGGGCCCGCGCGGCGCCGACGTCATCCTCCATAACCTCGTGACCGGCCGCGATCAGCTGCTCGGCAGCGTCGGCGACATCGCCTTCAACAAGCCGGGCGACCTGCTCGCCTACACCGTGGACGCCACCGTCAAGGACGCGAACGGACTGTTCGTGCTCGATCTTCGCAACGGCCGTGTCGAGACGCTCGATGACGACGCGCGGCTGTACAACCGGCTGACGTGGAGCGACGACGGCACGGCGCTCGCGGTGCTCAAAGGGCTCGACGTCGAGAAGATGCGCGAGCGCGACAACATGCTGATCGCGTTCCCCAACGTGCAGGCGGCGCTCACCGACATCGAGGCCGCCCCGCTCGTGCTGGATCCGGCGAAGGCCGCCGGGTTCCCCAAAGGCTGGGTGATCAGCGATCGCGCGGCGCTCGACTGGAGCGACGACCACAAGCGCGTGTTCTTCGGCGCCAAGGCGCAAATGCCCGCACCGGACACGACGCGCAAGACCACAGACGAGCAGGCCAACGTCGACGTCTGGAACACCGCGGACGAGCGCGTGCAGTCGCTCCAGATGATTCGCGCCGAGCAGGATCGCAACTTCACGTTCCGCGAGGCGTTCGACGTGCCGGCCGGCAAGTTCGTCAAGCTCGCGGACGGGACGCTGCGCGATCTCGAGGTCGCGCCTGACGGCCGCTGGGCGGTGGGCCGTGACACGCGCGGGTACATCCACGATTACAAGCGTGCCGCCGCCGACATCTACCGCGTCAACACGACGACGGGCGAGCGGACGCTGATGCTGAAGGCGCAGTTGATCAACACGTCGACCGGGAACCACACCTTCGGCATCTCGCCAGACGGCCGCTACTTCCTGTACTGGAAGGACAACAAGTACCAGGCGTACGACCTCGACGCGGCGTCCACGCGGACGCTCGCCACGCCGCCGCCGGTCAGCTTCGTCGACCTGGAGTTCGACCATCCCGGTCCGAGGCCGTCGTACGGCATCGCCGGCTACACCAGCGACAACAAGTCGGTCATCGTGCATCACCGGTATGACCTGTGGCAGCTTCCGCTGGACGGTTCGGCTCCGCGCAATCTGACGAACGGGTTCGGGAGCAAGAACGAGATCCGCCTGCGTTACGTGCGGACCGAGCCGCTCGACCCGCCAGGTGGCGTGACGCCCGGCGGACCTGGCGGTCCGGGCGGTGGACGCGGCGGCGGCGCCGCGGCGCGCGCGAAGATCGATCTCTCCAAGCCGATCACGCTGTCCGCGTACGGCGAGTGGACCAAGAGGGGCGGGTTCTACGAGCTGGCGAACGGCCAGTTGAAGGAGCTCGTGTACGAGGATGCGTCCTTCAGCAATCCGGTGAGGGCCGCCAAGGCGGAGAAATATCTCTTCACGCGGCAGACCTTCGTCGAGTTCCCCGATCTGCGCGTGTCGGGCCCGGGCTTCACGGAGTCGAAGAAGATCAGCAACGCCAACCCGCAGCAGGCCGAATACCTGTGGGGCCATCGTCTGTTGTTCGACTACAAGGACAAGGACGGCCACCGTCTCCAGGGCCTGATCGGCATTCCCGACGACTACAAGCCGGGTGAAAAGCGGCCGGCGCTCGTGAATTTCTACGAGAAGAACTCGCAGAACCTGCACCGCTACAGCGCGCCGTCGTACCTCGCGAGCATGGGATCGTCGCCCGTCCAGGCGGTGAGCGACGGCTACATCACGGTGATTCCGGACGTGTACTACCACACGGGCGCGTCGCACAGCGACATGCTCGAGTCGGTCGAGGCGGCCGTGCGCAAGGCGATCGAGATGGGCTACATCGATCCCAAGCGAATCGGGATCAACGGCCACAGCTACGGCGGGGAGGGCGCGGCCTTCATCGGCACGCGCTCGCGGCTCTTCGCGGCGGTCGGCATGGGCGCCGGCGTCGTCGAGCGGCGGTCGGCATGGGCGCCGGCGTCGTCGA
>MELC01000074.1 GCA_001767455.1 Acidobacteria bacterium RIFCSPLOWO2_12_FULL_66_21 | reverse complement strand
CGCTGTTTCTGCTCGCCAGCCCGTTTTACCTCAACGATTTTGCGAACATTTACGTCAAGGACTGGCGCTGGTGGCTGTTCATAGACTACACCGGCGTGAAGCTATTTCCGCTGCTGGTCGTGCTGTGGCTCATCCGCGGCAGGAACATGCCGGCCTCGGAATTCGGGCTGGCGCGCCAGACCATGCCTTCGTTCCTGGCGGCATTTCTCGTGGTGACGCTCGTCGGCACGCTGACGGACCAGAATGCCTACAAGTTGATCGAGAAACTTCCGGGCTACGCGGCGCTTGCCGGCATGCCGGACATTGCGAGCCCAGCCTGGAACTGGATCGACCTCACGCTGGGGCTCGTTGCAGTGGGCGTATTCGAGGAACTCGTTTTCCGGGGCTACATGCACACCTTCCTCAGCCGCTACACGCAGAGCCGGTTTGCGATCGTATTTATTTCCTCTGTTGCCTTCGGCCTGATTCACTGGAGTGCCGGCCTGCACGTCGTATTGGTTGCTTCGGCGATCGGTGCGGTGCTCATGGTCGCCTACCTGAGAACGAAATCCCTGCCCGCGATCATGCTGGCGCATTTCGCGGTCAATTTCATCGATTATGCCGGCGTGATCCCCAAATCGTTGTTCAAATTTGTCTGAAGCGGCTGCATACGCGTTGCTGATCCTCGGCGAAGCCATGGGGTACCGTGCAGATCGCGGGTGGCGCGATCGTGCTCGCGGGAATCTACGTTGCCCGCCGCTGGAGCTGACCGCGCTACTCGATGCGGGCGCGGGGCTCGTCGCCCCGGGCGGGAACGATGTGGCCGATGCGGAACACGGTCTCGCCGGCCGCGACAAGGCTTGCCGCGGCCTTGTCGGCCAGCTCGGCTGCCACCACGATCACCATGCCGATGCCGCAGTTGAACACGCGCAACATCTCCGCTTCCTCGACGCTGCCCTCGCGCTGCAGCCACGCAAAAAGCGGGGGCTGCGGCCAGGCCGCCTTGCGGATGAGCGCATCGCAGTCCGCGGGCAGTATGCGTGGAACGTTCTCGGTGAGGCCTCCGCCGGTGATGTGCGACAGACCCTTGAGGGGAATTTCCTGCAGCAGCGCAAGCAGCGGCCTCACGTAGATGCGGGTCGGCTCCAGCAGCGCCTCGCCCAGCGGCCGACCGTGAAAATCGGCGGCCAGATCGGGCCGCGCGCGCTCCAGGATGCGGCGGATGAGGGAAAAACCATTCGAGTGCGCCCCGCTCGAGGCGAGCCCCAGCAGCACGTCGCCGGGTGCGATCGAGCGTCCGTCGATGATGCGGCTCTTTTCCACCACGCCCACGGCAAAACCGGCAAGGTCGTATTCGCCTTCCGGGTACATGCCGGGCATCTCGGCGGTTTCGCCGCCGATCAGCGCACAGCCCGCCAGTTCGCAGCCGCGCGCAATACCGCGGATCACATCGGTCGCGGTGGGCACGTCCAGGCGCCCGCAGGCGAAATAGTCAAGGAAGAACAGCGGTTCGGCACCCTGCACCAGGATGTCGTTCACGCTCATCGCCACCAGGTCGATGCCGACGCCGTCGTGACGGCCCAGTTCGAAGGCAAGCTTGAGCTTGGTGCCCACGCCATCGGTGCCCGCTACCAGCACCGGCTCACGGTAGCGCTTCGCGACCTCGAACAGCGCGCCAAACCCGCCGATGCCGGCGAGCACCTCCGGGCGCATCGTGCGCCGCGCGAAGGGCTTGATCGCCTCGATGAGCGCGTCCCCGGCATCGATATCGACCCCTGCCTGGCGGTAGGAAAGCGGTCCGGATTTCTTATTCAAGTTGAGTGCCCGCAGTGATGCAAGTAAAGTTACGTGTTTCCCTTGGATTTCAATCCGGATTTTAATCGAAATGCCGCCGTTGAACGTCGAAATCCACCGGCTTGGATGGTTTGCCATCGTCGCGATCTTCGCCCTGCTCGCGCTCGGGAAGGTATTCGGCCAAGTATTCGGCTTCGCCGGCCTGCTGATCGGATTGCCGGCGGGCGCGGTGCTTCTCGTGGCACTGCGCAGGCTCCGCGCCCGCTACCTCGCGAGCGACCTGTACTCGGGGCGAAAATGATGCAGCAACTCCTGCTGGAGCTTGCGCCGCCGGCCGCCCCGACCCTGGAGAACTTCTTTCCCGGCCGCAACGAGGCCGCGGTGTCGGCGCTGCGCCACGCGCTCGTCGGCGGGGAGCGCGTGGTCTACCTCTTTGGCGAGCCCGGCAGCGGCAAGACGCACTTGCTGCGCGCAGCGGTGCGCGAGGCCGAGGCTTTGGGTCACACAGCGCTCTACGTGGGCGCACCGCACGCTGCTCTGACGGTGCTTCCAGACTGCGATGTTCTGGCGGTCGACGACATCGAGCGGCTGGACATCGTTTCACAACTGGCGCTGTTCGACGCTTACAATGCCCAGCGTGCCGGCAGGGGCCGGCTGTTCGGAGCCGGCACGCAGCCTGCCGCCGAGTTGTCTCTGCGCGAAGACTTGCGCACGCGCCTGGGTTCCGGCCTGTCGCTGCGCCTCGCGCCGCTCAACGACGCGGAAAAGGCCGCCGCGCTCACCTGGCATGCGGACCGGCGGGGCCTGAGGCTTGCGCCCGAAATCGTCGTCTACCTGCTCACGCACTGCAGCCGCGACATGGGCACGCAGATCGCGGTGCTGGATGCCCTGGACCGCCACTCGCTTGAGCACAAGCGTCCGGTGACGCTGCCGCTCCTGCGCGAAGCGCTCAGGGCATTCGAACAGTGAACCTGGGAGAGGACCGCATTGGAGCTCGCACTGTTCGATCTGGATAACACCCTTCTCTCGGGGGACAGCGACTACGAGTGGGCGCAGTTCCTCATCGAGGAAGGCGTGCTCGACCGCGGCCGGTACGAAGCCGACAACCAGCGCTTCTACGATCAGTACCAGGCCGGCACCCTCGACATCATCGAGTTTCTCGATTTCCAGCTCGCGCCGCTGGCACGCTATCCGCGCGAGCGGCTCGACCGCTGGCACGATGCGTTCATGGAGCGCAAGATCCGGCCCATCATCCGCGACAAGGGCCGCTCGCTGCTGCGCCAGCACCAGGAGCATGGCAGCCTGTGCGCCATCATCACTTCGACCAACGCCTTCGTGACCGGTCCGATCGCGCGGGAGTTCGGTATCGCGCACCTGCTCGCAACCGAGATAGAGGAAATCGACGGCCGCTACACCGGGCGAGCGCGCGGCACGCCCTGCTTCCGCGAGGGCAAGATCGAGCGCCTGAACCAGTGGCTGCTGGAACAGGGCCGCAGCACGCAGTCGTTCTCGACGAGCTGGTTCTACAGCGACTCCCGCAACGACCTGCCGCTGCTGGAGCGCGTGACGCGCCCGGTCGCCGTCGACCCGGACGACGTGCTCCGCCGCACGGCACTTGAGCGCGGCTGGGACGTTATCAGTCTCGAATGAGCCGGCGATGGCCTCTGTACCTGACGGCTCAACCGTTACAGAGTGGCATGAAGGCGCTGGATGTCGTAGGGTACGAGGCCCTGCAGGTGCCGGAGCGCGGCACACGCGGCCCGTGCCCCGGCGATGGTCGTGTAGTACGTGATCCGCCGGGCAAGGGCGTTGGTGCGGATCGCGCGCGAGTCGGAGACCGCGCTGCGCTTGTCCTCGACGGTATTGATGATGAGGCTCACCTCGGCGTTCTTCAACATGTCCACGATATGCGGCCTGCCCTCCGCCACCTTGTTCACCCTCGTCACGGAAACGCCGTGCGCGGTGAGCACGGCCGCGGTCCCGCGCGTCGCGAGCAGCGAAAAGCCCAGTTCGGCAAGCTCGCGGGCCACCTCGACCGCGGCCAGTTTGTCGCTGTCGCGCACGCTGATGAATGCGCGTCCGCCCTGCGGCAGCTTGACGCCCGCACCCAGCTGCGACTTGACGAAGGCCTCGCCGAAGGAATAGCCCACACCCATTACCTCGCCGGTGGACTTCATTTCCGGCCCGAGGATGGAGTCCACGCCCGGAAACTTGATGAACGGGAACACCGCCTCCTTGACCGAGAAGTACGGCGGCACGACCTCGCGCATCACGCCCTGCTCGTCCAGCGACCTCCCCACCATGCAGCGCGCGGCGATCTTGGCCAGTGCCATCCCCGTCGCCTTCGACACGAACGGGACGGTGCGCGAGGCACGCGGGTTCACCTCCAGCACGTAGACGGTGTCGCGCTGGATGGCGAACTGCACGTTCATCAGCCCGACCACGTTGAGTGCCCGCGCCAGCGCCACGGTCTGCCGGCGCAGTTCGCGCTCGACATGGAAGGGCAGCGTATAGGGTGGCAGCGAGCAGGCCGAATCGCCCGAGTGCACCCCCGCCTGCTCGATGTGCTCCATGACCCCGCCGATCAGCACGCGCCTGCCGTCGGAGACGGCATCGACGTCGATTTCGATGGCATCGTTCAGGAACCGGTCGAGCAGGACCGGGCTGTCATTGGAGACCTTGACCGCCTCGCGCATGTAGCGCTCGAGGTCGCGCTGCTCGTGCACGATTTCCATGGCGCGACCGCCGAGCACGTAGCTCGGCCGCACAACGAGCGGGTAACCGATCTCCTGGGCAAGCGCCAGTGCGTCGCTCTCGGTGCGCGCGGTCCGGTTGGGCGGCTGCTTCAGGCCCAGATCGTTCAGCAGCTTCTGGAAGCGCTCGCGGTCCTCCGCCACATCGATCATGTCGGGCGTGGTGCCGATGATGGGCACGCCGTTCTTCTCCAGATCCCGCGCGAGCTTGAGCGGGGTCTGGCCGCCATACTGGACGATGACCCCGAACGGCTTCTCGATGTGGACTATCTCCAGCACGTCCTCCAGCGTGAGCGGCTCGAAATACAGCCGGTCCGACGTGTCATAGTCGGTCGAGACCGTCTCCGGATTGCAATTGACCATGATGGTCTCGTAGCCGTCCTCGCGCAGCGCAAGCGCTGCGTGCACGCAGCAGTAATCGAACTCGATGCCCTGCCCGATGCGGTTGGGCCCGCCGCCCAGTACCATGACCTTCTTGCGATCGCTGGGCGCGGCCTCGCATTCGTCCTCGTAGGTGGAATACAGGTAGGCGGTGGTGGTCGCGAACTCCGCGGCGCAGGTATCCACGCGCTTGTAGACCGGGCGCACCCCGAGGGCGTGCCTGCGCGCGCGCACCTGAGCGTCGCCTGATTTCACGAGCTTGGCGATGCGACGGTCCGAAAAGCCCTTGCGCTTGAGCGTGCGCAACAGCTCGGCGTCCAGATCGGCGAGGGACTTGTCGTCAAGGTCCATCTCTATCCTGACGATTTCCTCGATCTGCGCGAGGAACCACGGATCGATGCGGGTGAGGCGGTGCACTTCCTCCAAGGTAAAGCCGTTCTCGAAGGCATCGCCCACGTACCAGATGCGTTCCGGCCCCGGCTCGCCGAGTTCCTTTTCGATGGTCTCCCGGTCGGTGGTCTTCTGGTTGAGCCCGTCCACGCCCACTTCCAGCCCGCGCAGCGCCTTCTGCAACGATTCCTGGAAGGTGCGGCCGATGGCCATCACCTCGCCCACCGACTTCATCTGCGTGGTCAGGCGGTCATTGGCCTGCGGGAACTTCTCGAAGGCAAAGCGCGGCACCTTGATGACCACATAGTCGATCGTGGGTTCGAACGAGGCCGGCGTCGCCCCGCCGGTGATTTCGTTCGCGAGTTCATCCAGCGTGTAGCCCACCGCCAGTTTCGCCGCTACCTTGGCGATCGGAAAACCGGTCGCCTTGGATGCCAGGGCCGACGAGCGCGACACGCGCGGGTTCATCTCGATCACCACCATGCGACCATCGGCCGGGTTGATCGCAAACTGGACGTTCGAGCCGCCGGTGTCTACGCCGATCTCGCGCAGTACCGCGATCGAGGCGTCGCGCATGATCTGGTATTCCTTGTCGGTAAGCGTCTGCGCCGGCGCCACCGTGATCGAGTCGCCCGTGTGCACCCCCATCGGGTCGAGGTTCTCGAT
>MELC01000073.1:87333-97575 GCA_001767455.1 Acidobacteria bacterium RIFCSPLOWO2_12_FULL_66_21 | reverse complement strand
GCGTGCGCCTCACCCCAGCGCTGGTACTGGGTGGCGATGCCGCGGAGTACTGCGGGTGGGCGCGAATCAGGGTTCTCTTAGGCTTACCGCTGCCTGGGTTCGTGCGGCGTGCAGTGCTGCGGGAAGGCTCGCTAAAACGGCGACCACCAGGAAGACGAAGCTGACCTCGGCGAACATCGTGGCGTTTAACCCAGCCACGCCGAAGAGCAGTGTCCGGAGATAGCGTTGAAGGCCGAGCGTAGCCAGTGCCCCCAGCACTAGCCCTAGGGCAGTGATCCACACCACAGGCACCACCGCCAGCCAAGCCAAGTTGGCTCGGGTTGCCCCGAGTGCTACACGAATCGCCAGCTCATGCCGGCGGCGGGCAACGGCCACTGCAACAACTCCGTAGAGGCTCAGCGCGGCGAGGAGGATCGCGATGCCCGCGAATATCCCGAACAGACCCGCGGAGACGCGTAACGTGGCCTGCTGAGCGGCCACGAGATCCTTAACTGCCTGAACCGCGCGGATCGGCCGATGGGGTAAGGCAGACACGATCGCTCCCCGGATGTCACCCAATAGCCCGTTGGGGTCCGTCGTGCTCCGGATCACAAACGCCTGCTGGGTTCTCGGATTCTGTCCTGCGCAGTAGAAAATCTCCGGTCCGGGCGCCTGGCGAACGTCCGTGAATCGCGCGTCAGCGACGACCCCGACGACCTCTACCCACCATGGGTCCGCTCCGCTCGAGACAACGAGTCCGATCCGCCGCCCCAAAGGCTGTTCCCCCAAAGCCAGGCGTCGCACCCCCTCTTGGCTGACGACCGCGACCGCCGGCGAGTTCGGGAGGTCGGTGCTCGTACAGGAACGGCCTTTCAGAAGGGGTATGCCGACCGTCCGAAAATACGTCGGCGAAACCACGTGCCACCCTGCGATCACGGCGGGCCCGTCGGCTGTGCCTTGTACCTTGACGGGCAAGGGGGGAGCGACACCCTCCGGCGGGACGTCGGTCCCGGTCGCAACGGAAACCACGCCCGGGACGCGCTCGAGACGTCGTTCTGCCTCGGCGATCTCGGCCTGCGTCCAAGCCATCCCGCCCTGCGCTCCTCGCACGACGACCAGATTATCCCCGGCGAAGCCCGGTTCGATCCGGAGCAGGTTCGTGACGCTGCGCGCGACGAGGGCAGCGCCGCAGGCGAGCATGACGGCGAGCGCCACCTGTGCCAGGACGATCCAGTGCCCACCCCTCTCTGACCGATCTCTCCGACCCGGCGCTGGCCCCGAAGCTTCCCTGAGAGCAGCTCTTGCCGTCCGGAGCCCACATACGTGGGCGACACCGAGTGCCAGCGTGGCGGCGACTAGTGTGCCGGTAGTAAACGCGACCGACAAAGTGAAGGCCACCACCCGTGAGTTGATCGCCAAATCTGCGAGTCGCGGGAGATTTGGGGGCAGGTTGCGGCCCGCAAGTCCCACGGCCCAGTAGCAGCCAACCAAGCCCAAGACACCGCCAGCCATCGCGAGGAGCCAACTCTCGACGAACACCTGCCTGAGAATTCGCCCCTGGGAGGCTCCCAGCAACACCCGTAATTCAATCTCACGCCGACGTGCGACCGCGCGGGCCAGGAGGACGTTCGCCACGCTTGCGCAGGTAACAAGTAGGAGGAAGCCAGCGGCGGCCAAGGCTTGGAGGACGCCCGGCAGACCGGCGCCCGTCAGATGGCGGCGCAACGGTACAACGGATAAACGGCGTTGGGCTCCTGACCATGTCCGCAGTGACCAGCTATTGGCGGCGGCTGCCGCCTCGCTAAACGAAAACTCGTCATCCAGACGGCCGACGACGTGGAGGTATCTCAGGGAGTTGGCGACACCAGCTGCCTCGAGGGCGGCTAGCGAGTCCAGGGAACGGCCCCCGGGCACGCGCAGTGCCGGCAACGGTCCTTCAGCGAGAGTCCAAAGCCTGGCGCCAGCGACAAGACGTGGCATTCCTGCGGGCAACACGCCGAGGAGGGTGTAGGACTCCGAGCCTAGTCGGATTGTTTTGCCCACCGTTTCGCGATCGCCTCCGAGTCGGGTTCGCCAGAGCTCCTCGCTGACAACCATCGCACCTAAGCCGGCGCTGGCGGCATCATGTGAGGCGAAGGTACGTCCGAGCATGGCCTCAATGCCCAATACGTTGAAGAAGTTCTGCGTGACCGACGCCGCCGGTGTCAGTTCGAGGCCGGCCTGCGTTTGGAGAACGACCTGTTTCGAAACGGCAGCCGCGATTTCGGCGGGCACTCCACGATCTGCGCGTAGGGTGTGAAAGCCTTTGGCACTCATCCTGCCGCTCGCATCGACCCCGCCTTCCTCTGCGATGATCACCAGTCGCTCGGAATCCCGAAGGGGCAAGGGCACGAGCCACACGGCGTCGAAGACGCTGAAGACCACAGTCGTTGCCGCCAAGCCCAACGCGAGTGTGGATATCACGATCAGCGACGCCTGAGGCGTTCTGACCAGCGAGCGCAACGCCTGCCGGAACTCACCTGACAGGTTGTCCATCGTCGTCTTTTCCTTCGTTTGCTGACGCCGCCCGCGGACGAAGCCCGGTGACGAGCTCGATCTTTCGGTACAAGGGGCGCGCGCCTTCGTCCCCGGAGGTTCTTGCAACCTGTGCGAAAAGAACAGTATTGCGCGGGTCGAGCACCATGACTAGCGCACTGGGGCGGGCGCCAAGGTGTCGTTGGAACACTCCTTGCCGGTCGAGGACAGAGATCTCCGAAACGTCATACTGCCGCGTGAGGAGTTGGAAATCGATCTCTTCAATGTTCGCGAGAACTATCCCCGCTGCGATACCATGCCGCGCGAGCAAGCTCTGGTTCTCCTTCAGGATCCCGACCTCGCGGTGGAGGCTTCGGCGGCAGCTGACCTTATCCGGAAAATAGAACAGCACCCGCGGGGTATCCGGCCGCGGCTCAAAGGCGTCGAGACGCGGCGCAGTCACCCGCAACTCAGCCAAGATCGCCGTGAGATCGACCCCCTCAAGGCTGTGCTCGTACAGCGCAAACTGCTCGTCGAGGCTCGGAGTTATCTTATTGCGCAGGGTTGCGTTCTCCTCGCGCAACACCGTGAGCTGTCGGAGGAGGAGTGCGTCGAAGACAACGACCATCAGGAGCCCGCAGATTACGAGCGTACGTTGGAAACGACTCATCGCTACATGACTCCTGGCGCGAGACCTTAGCCTTGCGGTCGGACGAGCCGATAGCGCACAACACTCCTGTCGAGCGGCACTCCTTGCCCTGTAATCCGAGCCGGGGTGAGCGCGTAGAGCGAATCGCCATGCGCGAGTAGGTCTCCAGCGTACTCGGGCAATTCGAGCGCGCTTGCCACTGGCGTCAGGTCCAACTCGTAGAGGTCGAGGAATACCCGCTCTTCCCCGGGCGCGGCGTACACCACGCCGATCATCTTATCGTCCAGCAGGAGGAGCTGCCGGATGTGACTCCAGCTTCGGTGATACGCCTGCGCCAGTTTGAGTCGGTCGACCCCGTCCGGCGCTTTGGGAGGCGGGCCGGGCGGCACGTAATGATCGGGTGAACCAGTGCGGCGCAACGCGACATTCCCAGAGAGATCGTAGACCGCGATCAGGTACTCGTACGGTGTGATCACGTACAGCCAGCCGCGGGCGTACGCAATCCCACCGCCTTCGGACGCCGCCCACCCGGAATACCGTTTCGATTGGGGGGCGAAACCTCTCAAAACTCGGCCCTCGTCGTCTATTTCGTGAACGACCGCCTTTGACGCCAACGCCTTGGCCCGCGAACTAGAATAGCAGAAGATCCTGCCCTCCGGTGTCACCAGGAGCTGGTCGACGAATAGCGCCAAGTCGAACATCCGCCGGAACTGGAAGTCCTCGCCGAACTCTAAGACCCGCAGCAAGTCGCCGTCGTAGACGTAGTAACGCGCTTGATCGGCGCTGTACCCCACGGTATGTGGATAGGTGTACTCTCCGAGTGCTCGCCCCTCGGTGCCGATCCGTCCCGCTGGCGAACCGTTTTCGCCGAACACGTAAATGGCGCGCACGTTTAGCTTGTCGAGGACTACAAACCGACGCTCACGGTCGATCGCCTTCAACAACGGCCGCACACTCAAATACTCCTCCTGCGCCCGAAACTGTACTCGGCCTGCTTCGCTGAATACGTCGGACAGGGTCTTGGCGGCCGTGTAGATCAGTCGTTCGGTCGGCAAGAGCGACGGCTGGGGACGCTCGCGCACCGGTGACGCGCAGGCGCAAATCCAGCCTGCGGTGGCCAGCACACACAACAGGGCGACCGGTGCCCGCGGCGCGCAATCACGCCGCGGACACCTCAACGGCGCCTTGAGCACACTCCGCAAGTCGCCTACCACGAACGGTCACCTCTAGTTTTCCTCGATCCAGACGTGACTGCTCTCTGTATCGCAGCTCACTTCCCCAGAATCGCTGCAATGCCAGACGCCGTTGGCGACGTACTCCAGCTTGAAGCCGAAGTCCCCTTCACTGGCACTCGGGGCGGCAATCGCCGACACGTTCACGACGAACAGGGAGGCGATCGCGACCAGAATGGCCACCGACACGATCCGTTCCGAGATTGCCTTGTGCATGCAGATTCCTCCTTGTCAGAACCGGAAGCACTAACGCAGTCCCCGCGCGACGGCCTCCGCCGCCTTCCAAGGACCGCTCGTTCCTTCTGACATCACTTATCCGATTCGGCACTCGCAAATGACACACACACTTTCCCGGGCGCGTGGCGGATGACTGTGCCAGCGCGCCAAAAAGGGGCGCGCCGCAGCAGAAAGGTCCGGAGACGCTACCTCCGCCGTTTCTTTCGTCGCGCGCCGCGACGGAGCCGGCGCCGGTTCCTGTCTGCGCGCTCCGCCCGCTCGTGCAGCCGCTTGACCACCCTCCGCAACTGGCCCTTCCGCGCGTCCGCTGGAAGGTGAGCGATACCGAGGGCGTTCTCGGCCTCTTCGATCGTGCTTCCGAACAGGGCCTCCACGAAGGCGCGCTCGTCGGCCGTCCGGCACACGGCGAATCGTCGCCGATGCGTCTCGCGTGCCGCCTCCTCGGCTAAGAGCCGAACTTCCGGATTCACTTCCGCGGAAGCGCACCCTCGGCTCCCAAAGTCGATTCGCTGCGTCGTTTCGTGCGCCCGGCGCGACACAGACTTTCGGATTCGGTCGACGAGGCAGTCGTGGCAGATCTTCTTGGCGAATGTGATCGGATTGCCCAGATTCGGATCGTAGCGCTCCGGTTCATGCCAAAGCTTCATGACCGCGTCGACGATGCTCTCGTCGACGAGGTCCGCGTCCAGCTCGATCGGCCTCCCGCGACGCTGCCGGCAGAGCACAATGAACACGCGCCGGCAGAACTCATCGCGTGCCTCGCGGTCGCCCGCGACCGCTCGAGCGTGCAGGGCATCCAAGTCGCGCTTAACCGGGCGCGCTCCCTCCGGAGTCGCTTGAACGGACCAGCGCGCGCTTCCCCGGGCGTAATCCGTATCACACCTCTTCATCTACAACACCAACTGGGCCGCCGCGTCGCCACTGCATTGTGAAGTCAGCGCCCCTCGCGATCAGGCCGGCCCCAGTACGAAATTCTGACTCGCTTGCAGTACCTGCGTTCGCCTTGATTCTTCACACCGCGTCTGATTCCTTCACTCGGTGTGCTGACCGTCGGCTACTGATCTCTACCGTCGAAGTTACTGATGAGCCGGACCCCCCGCGGAAGGTGCTCTAAGGCTGGCAACTCGGACGTGTCGCGCACGGGTACAGAAGACGGGTCGTGCCGGGCACCCGCTCAGCGAGTGAGACCGGCGCGCGGCTCTACGCGCGGCAGCGACGATTGGGATGTGAAGAAGTGGCGCAGTTCCGTTGGGGACGCACCGAACATGATTTCAAAATGTAAATCAAATTGGCTGGGATGCTGGTATCCAGCGTCGTACGCGATTTGCGAGATCTGCTCGGTCGTTTCAAGAATTTCGCGCAGCGCCGCCCGCATGACCGCGCCGCGACACCACTCGGAGGCTGTGCGCCCCGTCTGCGCAGTCAGCAGGTGACTCAGATACGCTCTCGAGAGGCCGACACGTCCGGCAAACATCTGCTGCGACAGCTTGCTTCCGGCAGACTCCAGGTTCTCTAAGGCATCGCGCAGTTTCTGATGCCGCGGAGGTGGCGTCCTGACGCCTTGCAGAATCGCGTGTCTCATGTCGCTCGCCAACACGGTCAATGACGTCTCGGCGCGTGTCAGGACGATGCGAAGGGCTTCGGCGCACCCGAAGAACGCGACCAGCCTGAGACGGCGATTGAGAAGCAGCCGAAGCATCATCGAAATCAAGCGCGGCTTCGTCACGCACTGTGTAAGCCGGTCGCACTGTATTCGCAGCCACTCAATCTCCCCAAGCTGAGACCCCTCATGTAGTCGCTGCCGATCGCGCCGCGCGATCAAGGTGCGTAGCAGCGCTGCGATTTCTTCGGCATCGAGCGGCTTCATTCGATAATCCGCCGCGCCGAGCTTCATCGCCGCAACAGCAGTGTCGACGTCGGCGAAGCCGGTCAGGATGACGATGGGCGCGGTGACGCCGGCGTCGACGAACTGTTCCAGAACATCGAGACCTGATTCATCTCGTAATCGCAGATCGAGCAAGATTGCGTCGAATGCACGCTGTTGCGCGAGGCGAAGGCCCTCCCGACCGGTTTCCACGCAATCCGCAACGAGGCCTTCTAATTCCAGTGAACGCACGTCATCGTCTCTGGAGTGGACTTCATCGTCGATCCAGAGGACTCGGGGCTGATTGATGGTTCGTTCGGATTCTGGGCATGATGGAAAGTTGCCGTGAGGCAGACAGCTGGCTGGGCCGTACGATGACAGCTCAAATAGGGGAGGACCGTAGGTCGTCGACGCAGCATCCATGGTCGTCCACACGTGCTGAAACGGGCGTCAACGCGGGCGTCTTCAGATCCTGAGTTTCGCATGAACGCGGATGCGCACGAACATGGACCTGGCTTTCGCATCGATGACTTTCGACCAGGCCGAAGAGAATCGAAGACGATCTGGATTCTACACTCCGAAGCCTCCTCGTGGCAATCGGACCCGTTTTGTCGACAACCTGTTCTGTCGCGACGTTTATCTGTTGAGGTCGCACCCAGTTCACAACAAACGAGCCTATTACTATCACTGCAATTCATCGGACGTGGACCGTCAGATCGCCCGCGGCTGGAGGCGCCTGGGACAGGAAACTCCGATTGCCGCGGTTATTCGGTTCGAACGCCTCATCTACTCGGGGTCGGGGGATTCCGCGGGTCCGTCGTGACGACTCTGGAGCCCACCTGTGCTGTCCTGCTTGCACTGACACGCCTGACCGCGCTGTAATTGTCAACGAGCAGCTTTCGGTCGGCTGCGGCTCCACGCCCGACGACGTGGGGCGGACCTCCGTTTGCCAGGTCGATTACCGACCGCGCAAACGCAGGCACCCACCAAAGACCTGCCCCAGGACGCCTCGATCCCCGACCAAGGCGCTCCGTGGCGGCCATAGCCTCTCGCGATCATCGCCTGAGCCCACGTGACCTGTACATCGGCGGCCGATTGCGGCTGGAGGAGGCTGTCATGGACTTCGACCCTCGTGACTACGATGACGCGCGCGACCTGCGAGACGGCCGTGACAGAGAAACCCGCGACCGGGACGACGATGATGCGCTGACGCTTGGGCGTGGGCCAAGTTCCCACCGGATCGAGGATCACCACGACGACCGCCGCGACCGCGACGATGACCGGCGTGACACGCGTGAACGCCCCGACCACCGCGACCGGGACGACGCGCGCTGGCCGGACCGCGATCGCGATCCCCGCGACCGCAGCACCGACCCTCGCGATGTCTTCACGCGCGATCTCGATCTGCCCCGCGGTCGCGACCGCGAGATCGTCCACGATGCCCGCGATCGCGAATACACGCTGCGCGGCTCCGAGAGCCGGACACTCGCCACGGTCGGCGCCTTTCGGGTTGTACCGGCTCGCGACCTGCGCGACCACGCGGATCGGCCGCTGGATCCGCGTCAGGGCGACCTCCGACACCTCCGCGAACAAGGGCTGGTCGAGACAACGCGCATCCCCGGACATCGCGAACATGCGGTCGTGTTGACCGAGCGTGGCCGGGACCTGCTCGAATCTCACCGCAGCCGCGGGCGCAGCCATGGGCAGGCGTTCCACGCAGGCCTCAAGCGTGAGCGCGAGCTCGAACACGACGCCCAGATCTACCGCGCCTACGAGCGCGAGGCCGCGCGGCTCGAGGCGCGCGGCCTCGAGATCGAGCGCGTGCGGCTCGATTACGAGCTCAAGCGCGAGTACCAGCGATGGCTCCAGGAGCGCAATCGAGACCGTCCTGACGCCGATGGACGACCCGATCGGGACGAGCGCGAGATTGCGCAGTGGGCTCATGAGCACGACCTGCCGTACTTCGATGACCAGGTGCACTTGCCGGACTGCCGGATCGAGTACCGGGACCTCGACGGCCGTGAAGATCACATCGACGTCGAAGTCACCACGGTTCACTACCGCGGCGCCCACGGCGCTGCCGCAGCTCGCTCGGGATTCTCCTGCCACCGTGGCTTCAGCGCACGCATCGGCGGCCGAAGCGGTGGCAGTCGCGGTGGCGGCGGCGAGCGCGGCGGCCTGGCCGAGGACCTGTTCAAATGACGACCGCGGAACGCGTCCAGGCGGTCGCCGACTACGGCTTCACCGAACGGCAGGCGCGGTTTCTCGTCCTTGTCATGCGGCACGCCGGGCTGTGCGTTAAACGGCAGTACGCCGCGTTCGCCGGCATCAAGCCGGGCGGCGAGAAGTGCCACGCGTTTTTCGACAAGCTCGTCCGACGTGGGTTCGCGGTCGCTGCCGACTGCGTCCACAACCGCGCGCGGCTCTATCACGTCCACCACCGGCCGCTCTATCACGCGATTGGGGAACCGGAGAGCCGCTATCGGCGGCCAGTGCCGGCGCGGGCCGCGGCCGAGCGCCTGATGCGGCTCGACGCAGCGCTGTTCGAACCTGACCTCGACTGGCTCACGACGCGCTCAGAGAAGCTCGCGTATATGGCGTTGAGGACTCCCGCCGAAGCATCCGACGTGCCCGCGAAACCCGGCGTTCAAGACCGGCCGGATCTGTTGCCTGGAACGTTCTCGATCGGTGTCGACGCGAACGGCCGTGCGGTACTGCTGTACGTGGCGACGGTGCCGTGGTGTGATGACTTCCGGTCGTTCCTCGTCGGACATGTCGCGTTCCTCGCCGTCGTCGCGACGTGCACGCTCCGCGTCGTATTCCCGCCAGCTCTCCAGCGCGTCGTGCGGGATTACGAGCGCGCGGTGCATGACGAGTTAGAGAACCGCTTAGACCCGGAAACGGTCAGAGATCTGCAGTGGTACTTCTTCCATTGTCGGCGCCGCACCGACTGGCGTGAATACAACACTGACACGCTCAAGGCGCGGTTCGCTCGCTGCGCGAAGGCATTCACCGGGCCGCGCTTCAGACGGCTCTATCGGCGTTGGCTGGTGGAAGGCGATGCGGCTCTGACGCCGGTCCCGGCTGCCGTTTCGGAGGCGTTTGCGTCGGGTCGCGCGCTGCTCGATCTTCGTCTCTTGCCACACACGTACGAGCATCTCTCCCCCTTGGTCAACCGTCGGCGTACGCGCCGCCGGCGCGTTATGGCTGACGCTGAGACGGGGGACGAGAGGCCGCAGGGCCTGAACCCGACTCTTAACCCGGCTCCTTAACCCCTCCTCTGACGCGGTCAGTGTTCGTCGCGCAGTGTGCGATTGCGAGAACGTGCGCGGACAACGCGTTCTGCGTGCAACGATTTGCGCAAGCGCGCCGCGCCGTAGATGGGGCGGCGGTTTGTGCCGCCCCTGCAGGGCAGTGGCGATGGCCCAGCGACAGGCACCAAGGCGTGAGCGACCCCGCCTTGCACATTCTTTCGCCTCCCGGCGCCCTGCGGGGTCGCTCACGCCTTGGTGCCTGGTGATAGTGCGGTTCCGCCCGCGAGGGCGCTGTCTTATGGAGACAAGATTCGGCGGAAGCGCGGCGCGTTGTGGTGTGTGATCAGGCGCGCGTGAACACGTCGCAGACGGCCTCATGAGCGGAGGCTGTGCGACGTGTACACCGTCGGCAACCACACCGGCATCCCGAGCTCTGAAACATCCGATGACGCACGCGGATCCTGCATCGCATGTCGGCGCGCAGCCCGATGACAATGGCGGCCATCACGGACG
>MELC01000073.1:0-87323 GCA_001767455.1 Acidobacteria bacterium RIFCSPLOWO2_12_FULL_66_21 | reverse complement strand
CGACCTCGCGTGTGAATGTGCGCGGCTTCGGGCCTTGACCGCGCCTGCGCGCAGCTCCGGGTTTGCACTTACGTGATGGCCGGCAGCAGACCTGCGTACAGGAACAACAGATGGTTGAGTTTGACGTGGTGTCCGCGCCGGCGTATGCTGCGGATATCGCGTCGGTGTCACACGACACCACCCTCCGCCTCGCACCCAGTGCATCCGGAGCGCGTTTCCGATCCTCGCCCTCAGGGCACGATCCAACGCAACAGCAGACTGAAGTCCGGTGCGGTCGTGATCGCGCGCAGCGCCGTCATTCCGCACGTCAGAACTTCAGCACAGGACCGTCGGCACTCAGCACCGTTCGTCTTCAAGACGAGCGGGAGCCGACGACGGCGTTCGGCGGTGTCGGCTCAAGGTTTGACGCACGCCAAAACGCTGATGGTGGACCAGGACGATCGCTGAGATCGTTTGCCACACCGCGCGGAGCAACTCGCTTCACGCGGTCTGATGTCGGCATCATGCCCTCGTCCGCGCCCTGCAAGCGCGCGCCGGCCATCATGGTCGGCGCGCCCGCGCGCGTTACCTACCACGACACAATCACTGGACTTGCCGTCTGGCGAGCACGCGCGGAGGGAACCATGAACACGTGGTCAAGCGAGGCCGAGAGCTCAGAGCCTGTCGGCCGCGACAACACTCTCGTCCGCCGCGATCAGCAGGAGAGATCCGATGCCGATCTGCACGAGCTGTTGACGGTCGCCGAAGTTGCGGCGCTCCTGAAAGTCAGCCGCAGCTGGGTGTACGAACGCACGCGCTCGCGCGGCATGCCGCGATCCGAGCGCCTGCCGCACATCAAAATCGGCAAGTACGTACGCTTCGATCCGCGGGCCGTCCGCGCGTTCATCGAACGACAATGCCGGACAACGTGATCCCGTTCCCCGCGCCGGTTACAATCGGGGCAGGGCTGAACCGCGAAGAGCCAACGAGAGGAAAGGCAGTCTCTCGAATGGCTCGACGCAAACGACAGTACGGAAGGGGGTGTCTGCTCGCGAAAGGAAAGGGGTGGGCGATTCGCTGGCGGGAGTTGGAAATCGCTCCCGACGGCACACGAAAACGGGTGCTGCACTATGAGACGCTGGGGCCGATGCCACGCCGCGAAGCGGCCGACATCCTCGCCCAGAAGCTGGCGGCAGCCGGACGCGGAACGCCAACGCGGTCGCGCGTGACGTTCCGCACGTTGGCGGACGAGTGGCAGGCGTCGGTGCTGCCGATGTACAAGCACTCGACGCAGAAGCATCGGCGCTTCATGCTGAAGAAACACTTGCTGCCACGATTTGGCGACAAGGCGGTGTCGGAGATCACGCGACAGGAGATCCAGGTGTACGTCGCTCATCTCACGCACGAAGGGTACGCGCCCAAGTCGATCGATCACATCCACGATGTGCTGAGCGCGGTACTTCGGACAGCGGTGAAGTGGGGACATCTCCAGGAGAATCCAGCGCGTGGCGTCGACCTGCCAAAGCTGAGGACCGTGCGTCCGAAGTGGGCGCTGACGCGCGAGCAAGCAGCGGCGCTGTTGGCGGCGCTGCCGCCGTTGGGCAAAGCGATGGCAGGACTGGCAATCCTCTCGGGCCTCCGCCGCGGCGAGCTATTCGCGCTGCGGTGGCAGGACATCGACGAGGAGGCGCGCGTGCTGACCGTGCGCGAGGCGGTCTATGACGGGACGTTCGGCACGCCGAAGACCGAAGCAGGGCTGCGCCAGATCCCGTTGTCAGAGGCCGCGTTGGGGTTCATCCGCGTTTGGAAGCAGCGTGCCGGCCGAACAGAGCCGGATATGCTCGTGTTCTCGACGCGAACGGGCAAGGTCATCTCGCCCAATAATGTCCTGAGGCGCGAGATCTTCCCGGCATGCGAACGGCTCGGACTGCCGCACGCCACGTGGCTGACCTTTCGGCGCACCTACTCGTCGTGGTCGCACGACAAAGGGGTGCCGGGCAAGGTGGTCGCTCAGCTGATGGGACACGCCAACGTTGACACGACGCTCAACGTGTACACGCAGGTGCTCGACGGAGCGCTGCGGGCCGCCGTCGACAAGGTCGGCGGCGAATTGTTCACAATTGTTCACCGGCCGGAGGACTCCGGGGCGTCAATTCACTGAAATGCTAAGGATTGTGGCGCGCCCTGCAGGACTCGAACCTGCGACCTCCTGGTTCGTAGCCAGACGCTCTATCCAACTGAGCTAAGGGCGCACGGGGGCAAACAAGAAGTATACAACACGCTCGGCAACGCCGGCCAGTGCAAGCCCGCCGAATCGCCGCATGCCTACTCGGCACGGAGCGCGGTCGTCGGATCTGTTCTTCCCGCCGCCCACGCCGGTTTGAGGCACGACGCGATCGACAATACACCGACGAGGGCGGCAACACTCACGAGTGTCCCGGCATCGATGGCATCAACGCCGTAGAGCAGGCCGCGGATCGCGCGCGCCGCCGCCAGCGCGCCCAGCATGCCCGCGACTGTTCCGACCGCGGTGAGCACGAGACCCTCACGGGCGACCAGCGCGAGAATCTGCCAGCCGCTCGCGCCGAGCGCCAGCCGCACACCGAACTCCCGCGACCGCCGCATCGTGAGATACGTCAGAGTGCCGTACAGTCCGATCCCGGCCAGGAGCAGTGAGACAACGGCGAAGGCGGTGAGCACGAGCATGATGAACCGGGTATCCGCCATCGACCTCTCGACATAGACCGCAAGGGGCCACACGTCGAACACGGCGCGCCCGGTTCCGGCCTCCTGGACGATCGTCCTGAGTACCGGCTCGAGCGCGGGGGCCGGCAGATCCGTCTCGATCACGAGCGCCATCTCAATCGCAAACAGGTGATAGGGAACGAAGAGCGTCGGGAGGCCTGCATCGCGGATGTCCTTGACGCGGACGGGCTCGGTCACACCGATGACCTCGAGATCGGTCACGCGTTGGCCCGACTGGATCGCCAGCCGCTGACCGATCGCGTCCCGGGGCCACAATTCACGGGCGATGCGCGCATCCACGATCACCACCGGCCGCCTCTGGACGATATCGTCGGCGGTGACGTCACGGCCCGCCACCAGCTTCGTGCCCATCACGCTGAAGTAACCCGGGGTGACGGTCTGTTGCGTCGCGCGTCCCGCCCGCGTGGCTTCTCCCGATCGACCGTATCTGCGCGTGAACTGCAGTTGATGAAACGGAGGCGGACTGCCCGCGCTCGCCGCCTCGACGCCAGGCACCGCACGGACCCGCGCGAGCACGTCGGCATGCAGTCGCCAGCGCGCCTGGACGTCAGGAAACTGCCGGAAGCTGACCGGCATCCACGCCGTCACCACCCGGTCGGGGTTGAACCCGAGCGGCGCGCGCGAGAGATTCACGAACGAACGCCGCATGAGGCCCGCCGCCACGAGCGGCACGATCGAGAGCGCGATCTCGACAACCACGAGCGCGCGCTGAAGCCTGCGCGAGCCGCGCGCGGGCGAGTCAGCACGCCCGGCGCGCAGCGCCTGCGCGTCAGCCCCGCCGAATCGGAACGCCGGCACAATCCCGAAGAGCACGCCGGCGGCCAGCGAGATCGCGACCGAAAAGAGCGCGATGGTGGCGTCCATGCCGACCTCCGACTGACGCGGAAGGTGCGTCGGGCGCAGCCACTCGAGGAGCTGGACGCCCCAGTGCCCGAGCAGGAGCCCGATGCCCCCGCCAATAACCGAGAGCAGAAGGCTCTCCGTCAGGAGTTGCCGGACAATGCGGCCACGTCCGGCACCGAGCGCGCGCCGCACCGCCAGTTCCCGCACGCGGCCGGAGGCGCGAGCCAGCGTCAGGTTCGCCACGTTGACGCAGCTCACGAGCAGCACGAACGCCACGGCCAGGCCGAGCGCGCGCAAGCCGGCGTCGACATTCCCGGCGACCGCCTCACGCATGCCGGCGAGACGGAACCGCACCGCGTCGCGATAAACCGTTGGACGTTCCGCGGCGAATTGCGCCGCCAGCAGGTCTATCTCGCGCTGCGCGTCCGCCAGGCTGGCGTGCCCGGCCAGCCGTCCGATGACGCCTTCACCCCTCGCGTCGCTCGTTTCCGCGATGCCGGTCGGAAACCAGACGTGTGTCTCTTCCTGAACGCCCGTCGAGGCCGGCAGGAACACGGGAAAGTCGGGCGGCAGCACGCCGATCACTTCGCGGGGAGTGTTGTTGACGGTGATCCAGCTTCCGACCGCCGCGGGATCCGCACCGAGACGGCGGCGCCACAGCGCATCGCTGATGATGACGCGGCGCACCTGCCCATTGACGGAACCGTCACGCGGATCGAACAACCGGCCGAGCGCCGGCCGGACGCCAAGAGCGGGGAGCAGATCGGCGCTCACGCTCGCAGCCGCGACACGCTCGATCTCGCCGTGGATCTCGACGTGCGCATCCACGCCATTGACGACGGCGAGCTCGGTCAGCGCGCGGCTGCGGATCCGCAGATCGTGCACTTCACGCGACGAGGGACCCGCATTGCGTACGCCCTGAACGTCGGCTTCGAGCACGACGAGACGGTCGGGCGCAGGGTACGGAAGCGGACGCCACAGCACCGACCGCATGACCGTGAACATGGCAACGTTGGCGCCGATGCCAAGACCCAGTACCAGGCAGGCTACTGCCGCGTACCCCGGCGAGCGGCGCAGCGTCCGCCACCCGTATCGAAGATCCTGCGCAAGGGTGGCCACGCCGAAGCCGGCGCGAGTGTCCCGCGTGTCTTCCTTGATTGACTCGAAACCGCCTTCCTCGGCGAGCACGAGCCGACGCGCCTCGGCCGGACTCGCGCCTCCCGCGACACGGGCTGCGATTCGATCGTCAACATAGGCACGAAGCTCCTCGTCCAGGTCGCGGTCGAGCTCGCGCGCGCGAAAAAGCGTTCGGCACATCCTGGCGACGCGCTTGAAGGGCTGCACGGGCTAGCCCTCGAGCACCTGCGACATCGCGCCGACGATCCGACGCCAGTTCGCTTTCTCGGCTTCGAGTTGCTTCCGTCCCGAGCGTGTCAACGCGTAGGACTTCACGCGGCGGCCGTCAGCGGACGTCTCCCACACCCCGTCGAGCCACCCTTTCTGCTCGAGCCGGTGGAGCGCCGGGAACAGCGACCCCGCCTTGACCCGAAACGTTCCACGGGTGGTTTGCGCAATCCGGTCGGCGATCGCGGCTCCATGCAGCGGCGCCAGCTGGAGCGTTCGCAGGATGAGCAGGTCGAGCGTGCCTTTCAGCAGCTCCGTCGGGTGATCGGCCATTGAAATAGAACTCCAATATCGAAGTTCTATATCAAGTGCCCTGGCGGACGCAAGCGGGACGTGCCAGCCGGGTACTCAGCGCGTCGAGCCTTGCCGGGGCCCCGGGCGGTCCAGCCCCGAACCGACGGCGGCGAACCCGGGCAACGCGATCGGCAGGAGCCCGCCAATCGCCGCATCCCCCGCGATCGCGTGCACCGCGGCGCCTTCGGCGCGGTCGTAGAAATCGTAGGTCAGCAGCACCGCCGGCAGATCGGGCATGAACGTCGCGACGTACGGGTTGCCGAAGAACACCGTCACGAACGGCTTGCGCGAGCGGCCGATGCCCTGGAGCAGCCGCTGGATCGGCTCCGCGAGATCCATCCGGCCGCTGGCCGACGCCGCGCGCACGAACACGGACGCGACGACGGCGTCGTAGCGCGGCGCCATCGCACGGACCAGCTCCAGCTCCCCCGGCGTTGTGCGATCGGACAGCTCGATCGACGTCACGTTGCGCCAGTGCCGGCGCAGTTCCGGGATGAATGTGCGGCTCGGCGCCGCGATGCGCCAGCCGGACGGATAGTCGAGCACGGACAGGTACAGGATCTGCGCGTCAACCGGCAGGCGGAGCGGCACCTGGTTCCGCTCGTCCTTGACGAGCGTGATCGATCGCGCGCTCACCTCGTCGGCGACCGCTTCGTTCGCCCGCGTCCCGATGATGTTGCCGATCGCCTCGAGATTGACCATCCGGTTGCGGTGCAGGCCCACACGCGCCTTGGCGCGCAGGATGCGCTCGACCGACGCGTCGATCTGCGCCTGCGCGATCTCGCCCGACTTCACCGCGTCGCGAATCGCCGCGAACGCCGCCGCATCGTCGGGCGAGTGCAGGACGACGTCGTTGCCCGCCTTGACGGCGAGCACCGCGGCCTCCCCCGGCTTGTGCATCGCGTTCACGCCCGCCATGCCCATCGAGTCGGTGTAGATGAGTCCGTTGAATCCCAGCTCCTTGCGGAGCAGTCCCGTCACGATGGGCTGACTCAGCGTCGTCGGCGTGTTGGGCGCCGGATCGAGTGCGGGCATCTCGATGTGCGCGGTCATGATCGCGTCCACTCCGGCGGCGATGCCGGCCTTGAACGGCGGCAGCTCCATCCTGTCGAGCCGCGCGCGCGGCTGGTTGATGATCGGCAGGCCGAGGTGCGAGTCCACGTCGGTGTCGCCATGGCCGGGGAAATGCTTCAGCGTCGCCATCAGGCCGCCGGCCTGCATGCCGCGGACCCAGGCGGACCCAAGACGGCCGACGAGATCCGGATCTTCGCCGAACGATCGCGTGTTGATGACGGGGTTGCGCGGGTTGTTGTTGACGTCGACCACCGGCGCGAAATTCAGCTGCACCCCGAGCGCGCGCGATTCCTCGCCCGTCACGCGCCCGGCCTCGAACGCGAGCTTCTCGTCGCGCGCCGCGCCGAACGCCATCATGCGCGGAAAGTCCGTCGCGCCCATGATGCGGAACCCGACGCCGGTCTCGAAGTCCGCCGTGTTCAGCAGCGGCACCTTCGCGATCGCCTGGAGACGGTTGAGGAGCGACGCGGCCTCGAGCGGCTGCCCGAGCGTGACGCTGCCGTAGGTCGGGTTCAGCAGGACGCCGGGCACCCGCTCCGACGCGCCGAAGACGTGAAACCCACCGATGTGATACTCGTGCACCACCTTGACCAGGGCGTCGAACTCCTTCGACTCCGTGCTCATGAAGCTCGACTGGAACGACGACACGAGCATCTGCCCGACCTTCTCGTCGAGCGTCATCTTCTTCAGCGTCGCCTGGACCCATTTCTCGCCGTCCTTGTCGAGCGCCAGCGGGGAGGGTTTCTGCTGGGCGAACACGAGCGCGCCCGCCAGGAGCGCCAGGGCGAACGCTGAAAACAGAGGTTTGAAGGAGTGCATGGGGGGATCTTATCAACTCCCAACTCCCAAAGCCCAACGCCCAAGGGCAAACTCCCAACGCCCAATTCCCAACGCCCAATTCCCAACGCCGGGGTTGGGAGTTGGGAGTTGGAGGTTGGGAGTTAACGTCCATATAATCCACCAATGTCCGTGGCCCTCCACCGGAAAGCAGCCCCCGCGTCGGTGACGTGCTTTGTCCTCACGATCAGCGACACGCGCACGCCGGAGACCGACGCGAGCGGCAACGCGATCGTGGAGATGCTGACGACGGCGGGACACGAGGTCGCTGGACGCGCCATCGTGCACGACGACCCCGGCGCGGTGCGCGAGATCGTACGAAGGCAGGCCACGGCGGTCCAGGTGATCATCACCACCGGCGGCACGGGGATTACCGCGCGCGACAGCACCTACGAAGCCATCATGTCGGCCGTCGACAAGCGGCTCGACGGCTTCGGCGAGCTGTTCCGCATGCTCAGCTACGAGGCGGTCGGCTCCGCGGCTATGCTGAGCCGCGCGTGCGCCGGCTCGATCGCGCACACCGCCGTGTTCTCGCTCCCCGGCGCCGAGCAGGCGGTCCGGCTCGCCATGGAGAAGCTCATCCTCCCCGAGGTGGGACACGTGGTGAGGGAGCTCACGCGATGACCACCATGCGGCCGATTCGCGAAACGATCTCCCTCGACGAGGCCCTGGGGCTGCTGTTCGAGCAGGCAGTGGCGATCGACCGTGTCGAGCGGCTGGCGATCGAGAAGGCGAACGGCCGCGTGCTGGCGCGGGATGCGCATGCCACCTCGGACGTGCCGCCGTTCGATCGCGCGGCGATGGACGGCTACGCAGTGATCGCCGAGGACACGTTCGGCGCCGGCAAGTACGACCCGCGCGTGCTGCGATCGATCGAGAAGGTGTACACGGGACAGGTGGGCGTACGCCGTGTGTCGTCCGGCGAGTGCGTCGAGATTGCCACCGGCGCGCCGATGCCGTCGGGCGCCGACGCCGTGGTGATGGTCGAGGAGACCGGGAAGGGCCCGGGCGAGGACGACGTCCGGATCTTCACGCCGGTCTACCCGCGGCAGAACGTCGGCCGGCGCGCCGCCGACATGGTCGAGGGACAGACGGTGCTCGCGAAGGGGGACGTCCTGAACGCCAGCCGCATCGGCGCGCTTGCGGCCACCGGATCGGTCGACGTCGAGGTGTTCGCGAAACCGCGCGTCGCGATCCTGTCGACCGGCAACGAGATCGTGGAACCCGGCCAGAGGCTGGGGCCGGGCCAGATCTACGACATCAACCGCTTCACGCTGACCGCCATCATCGAGGCGCACGGGGGCCTGGCGGTCACCGGTCCGATCGCTCCCGATACCCTGCCGGAGCTGACCGCGGCCATCGAACGCGCGGCGTCGAACGACGTCATCGTGTTCTCCGGCGGCAGCTCGGTCGGCGAGCGCGATCTCATCAGGGATGCGCTCCAGCAGATCGGCGAGGTCGTCTTCCACGGCATCGCGGTGAAGCCGGGCAAACCGACCGTATTTGGACGCGTCGGCGGCAAGCCGGTGCTCGGCATGCCGGGCTATCCCACCTCATGCCTGTCGAACGCGTACATGCTGCTCGTGCCGCTGCTGCGCCGCATGGCACGTCTTCCGGAGTACCGGCCGCACACCGTCAATGTGCCGCTCTCCCGGCGGATCGTCTCGACGACCGGACGTCATCAGTTCTACACGGTGCGCATCGTCGGCGGCACCGCAGAGCCGGTCTTCAAGGCCTCCGGCGACATCACGAGCATGGCGCACGCCGACGGCTACATCGAGATCCCCGCGCAGACCGACATCGTCGAAGCGGGCGAGATGGTGGAAGTGAAGCTGTTCTGATGTCTCACCCTTCCCCCCTCGCCGTCGCGCCGATGTTCGAGCTGCCCACACAGAAGGGGGACGTGTGGTCGCTCGCGCGGCTGCTCGAGAAAGGACCGGTGCTGCTCGCGTTTCATCGCGGCACATGGTGACCGAACTGCCGCCGCCGGTTCGGTGAACTGGCAGACCGCTCCGCTGAATACGCCGCCCGCGGCGTGCAGATCGTCCCCGTCGTGGCACAGTCGCCGGAGGCGGTGAAGCGCTACATCGAGGAAACCGGGCTGAGGTTCAACATCCTCGTCGACGAGTCGCGCAAGGTGCTGAAAGCGTACGGAGTGTGGCGCCGGATCGGCCTCGATGCTTGGAACACCGCGCACCCGGCGGTGTTCCTGATCGATCGGTCAGGGAAGATCCGCTACTCGTTCGTCGCGGAACGGCAGGACGAATATCCCTCGCCCGAAGAGATCGACCGCGCGATACAGGAACTCGGAGACGGAAGTTAGCCGCGGGATGTTCGTGGCTTGCCGCTCGCGCCTCGCAGCTAGGCAGACGAGCTGCGAGTCGCGACCTGCGAGCCACGAACTTTTCCTGCCTGCTGCATCAGGGGACAGCACAGACACATAGCCACTTGCAGTGTGACTCACTGCCTGCTGCCCGCTGCCTGCTGCCTGCCCGGCTGCCTGCTGCCTACTGTCTACTTGAACAGCTCGTTGACCGCGTCCCAGTTGACGACGTTCCACCACGCGGCGATGTAGTCGGGCCGGCGGTTCTGGTACTTCAGGTAGTAGGCGTGCTCCCACACGTCGAGGCCGAGGATCGGCTTCTTCCCTTCCATCAGCGGGCTGTCCTGGTTGGCCGTGCTCTCGATCACGAGCTTGCCGCCGGCGTCTATCAGCCACGCCCAGCCGCTCCCGAACCGCCCGACGCCGGCCTTCGCGAACTGCTCCTTGAACGTGTCGAAGCTCCCGAACGACGACTTGATCGCCTCGCCCACGCGCCCCGACGGCGCGCCGCCCTTCCCCGGGCCCATGATTTCCCAGAACATCGTGTGATTGACGTGCCCGCCGCCGTTGTTGCGCACCGCCGTGCGGATGTCCTCCGGCACCGAGTTGATGCCGCGTATGAGGTCCTGCACGCTCTTCTGCTGAAGATCGGGGTGCTTCTCGAGCGCCGCATTGAGGTTGTTCACATACGCCGCGTGATGCTTGTCGTGGTGGATCCGCATCGTCTGCTCGTCGATGTGCGGCTCCAGCGCGGCGTAGTCGTACGGAAGCGGTGGAACTTGGTGTGCCATCAGTAGGCTCCCTTCTCCTTGAAGGCCACCAGCCTTTTTACCATGAAAGCCCCCGCAGGGTCACCCCGTCCAGCCAGGCGCAGGTCAGAGAAGAGTCCGCCGCCTATCTCACGTCCGTGCGCACCATCCGCCACCCCGCGTCCGGCGTCCAGTGGCGGATCTCGCGATGCTGCCGATCGGGACACTCGCGCACCGGATGGCGCAGCGTGCCGGCAGACTCGAGGCGGCGATGCCACTCATCGAACGAGTCGCTGACGCGCACGCGACCAACGTCAAAGTCGCTCCCGAAGTCGTAGATCGTGGCGCCGACCGCCGGGCCCGACGTCTCCAGGACCTGCACCTGGATCCGGCCGTCGCCGAACAGGACCAGACTTGGCGGGTCGAGCGGGTACGCGAACTGGGCGCTGATGTCCGCCCGCGGGAATACGTAGTAATGCAGCGGGCCGCCGGGCGGGCAGCCCACGCACTCGGTGCTCGACCCTGCCGCCTCGGGCGAGGTTCCCGTCGGCCGTTCCGCGTCGAGCACCGCGAGAAAGTAGGACCGATGGGCGTTGCTCATGCCGGCGAGCACGAGGTGCCGTCCGTCGGGAGTGCCGGCCGAAACGGCGATCCAGCCGGAGTTGACGAACGTCCCGAGCCGGCGGCCGGCGCCGTCAAACGTGATCAGCATGCTCGGCCACCGCCGCGGAACGACAGGCGATCCTCGGGCGCGTACGACCAGAGCAGCCGCCCGTCAGGGGAAAACCGGTGCAGCCGGTCCATTGCGGCCGCGGTCGCGCTCCCATCGGATCGCCGTGGTGACGTCGCGACGCAGGTGGCGCGCGATCTCCTTCCACGAGTCCAGACGTTCCGGGTCGGACATGCCTGTCATTCGTATTCAATCGTCGGGAAGCGGCGCTTCGCCACGAATTGCCATCGATTGCCAATAGCCGGGCTGTCGGGGGAGCGGGTAGTTTACCTCAGGGCTGAGAATTCGAGCACACATCTTCAATCGAGAGGGCCTCCCATGCCGACTGCACACTTTTCGGGTGCGAAAACACTCGTAGTGGCCGTGGCCGCAGTAATTGCGCTCGCCCGGCCCGCGGCAGCGCAGACGTGGACCGCCGCCGCGCCGCTACCCTCGCCAAGTACGGGCCCCGTGTCGGGCGTGATCGACGGCTAGCTGTATGTCGCAAGTGGACTGGCCGATTCGATCAACCGGACGCCGACGGGGTACTCATACGACCCTGCCACCGACACATGGACGCGCATCGCTGACATACCGACGCCGCTTTATGCGGCCGGCTGCGGCGTGTTGCTCGGCAAGCTGTACGTCGCGGGTGGCGCCGCCCCGTACTCCAACATTGCTCTGCTGCAGATCTACGATCCCGTTTCCAACACCTGGTCTGCTGGCAAATCCTTGCCCGAGCCGGGAGCCGGAATGGCAGCGACGACTCTCGGTGGCCGGTTGTACGTCGCGGGCGGCATGAGTGCCTCCAACACTGCAAAGATCGCAAAGCTCCGTGTGTACGACCCGACAGGCAACACGTGGACCGATCTGGCTCCCATGCCGACGGCGCGAATGGGTGCTGGAGCGGTGGGTGTCGGCGGAAGGATCTATGTCGTAGGCGGAGCGTGGGGCCAGTACAACAACCAGTCGTTGGCGACGGTCGAAGCCTACGACGTCGCGACGAACTCATGGACGACGCTGGCGCCGATGCCGACGCCGAGGCATGCCTTGCAGCTGGCCGAGTACAACGGACGGGTGTACGCCATCGGCGGCGTCCGTCATTACGTTGCGGGTGGCGGAGACGCGTACGAGCAATTGAACGTCGTCGAGGTATACGATCCGGCCGCCAACACGTGGAGCATCGCCGACGACATGCCCACTGCGCACTCATGGGGCGCGAGTGGTGTGCTCGGCAGCGGACTCCACGTCGTCGCGGGCCAGTCCGATGGCAGCGGCGCGCCTTCGGCGCTGCATCACATGCTCGCGCCGCCGGTGCTCACCGCCACCCTGGGCGCGGACGCGACGCTCACGTCCGATCTCTTCGGCGTCGCGCAGTTCACCGCAACCGGGTCTGCGACGGGAGGCGTCGCTCCCTACACGTACAGCTGGTCGTCGGATGGGCTCCTGGTTGCAACCACGCCGACACTCTCCACCGCGCTGGCGCTGGGCACGTACTCATTCACCTTTGCTGTGACCGACGCGGTCGGCAACGTCGCGGCCGACACGATCAGCGTCGGAGTCCAGCTCCCGGTAATCGCGGGCCCGCAAGGCCCGAAGGGGGACAAGGGCGATCCGGGACCAGCCGGTCCGCAGGGGCCCAAAGGGGACAAGGGCGACACGGGCTCGCAGGGTGCGAAGGGTGATGCCGGTGAGAAGGGCGCGACAGGTGGCCAGGGACCTCAAGGCGCCATCGTACCGGTCGGGCCGCAGGGCCCGCAGGGCGATACCGGACCGACTGGAGCAACGGGACCCGCAGGAGCCCAGGGCGTTCAGGGTCTGAAGGGGGACAAGGGAGACAAGGGAGACCCCGCGCAGTTCCCACCCGGCTCGGTCCTGTTCCTGACGCAGGGCTCGCCGGCGCCGTCCGGCTTCGTGCTGATCGGAAGCATGAAGCAGTCGCTTCCGCGCGCGAACGGACCGGCGGTATCGATCACGATGAACGTGTACGTGAAACAGTGAGACAGGACGGCTGCCGACAAACGCCTTAACGCCGCTGACGAGTTGATGTAGGTGATCGGCAGGCCAGCTACTCGCAAAAGAAACGGACCGGTACCGCCATTTGCCACGAATTGCAAACGATTGCCAATGGCCGAGGTTGTGTCGAAGCGAGTAGCTTACCTCACCAACTTCGTCTGCGCGAAAGCACGCGGCCCGCGGCAGCCTCCGCGTGGCCGTCCTGCGCGCGCTCGTCCAGTTGTGAAGCCGCACCGGACTGGGAGGTCCTCGATGAGATACGGATGGCGCGTTCTCCTCGTGTGTATGGCGGGCGTTTTCGGACCGGATCCCGCGGCTGCACAGACGGCGACAGCGATCAACGAGCGCGCGGGCATGTACTCCTGCACGTGCGCGGATGGCCGGAACGCCGGTCCCATCGTCGCGCCGGGCGTCGCGATCGCATGGCAGCAGTACGACTCGCTGAACAGCCGTCTGAGCACGCTGGCGGCCAAGCTGATCTCGTGCTTCGACGCGAAACCTGGCACCTACAAGTACACGGACTGCACGCTGTCGAAATCCGAGGAGGCGTCGATACGCGGCCGCCTCGCCTCTATCAGGGCGCAGGCCACGATGGGTCAGGCCACCGCGAGCGCGCAGTGCGCCGCGGCATGTCTCGCGCGCGCGGCGTCACCCACCACCTCCTCGAACGCGGGCTCCGGTGGAAAGACGGCGCCAGCCTCCACGACGAGCGGCAGCACGGCGCCGCTTCCCGTCGGCAACGACTGGAGCCTCGACAACACCATCAGCGGCCGGAAGCCCCTGCAGCCGTCCGACACGCAGCGCAAATGGGAGGAGGAGCGCCGGAAGACCTTGCAGCAGTTCAAACCGATCCGACGATCGGCGTCAGACGGCTCTCCGTCGCCGGCGTCCTCGCCGCAGCAGGCCAGCGAACCGGCAGCGCCGAAACAACCGGATGGCGGGGCGATGGCCGCCGAGACGCCCTTCAAGCCGGTGCGACCCGCGCCGACAGTTCAGGGGGACATCGCGTTGCCGCCTGCTGCGCCGCCCAAGGTGGATGACCGATCGGATCCCGACCTCGATGCCGCGATCGCCGACGAGTTGCTCGATCCGAACGGCGCCGCCATCCGGCAGGTCCGCGCCGAGGCGGCGCTGCGTATCTCGAGACAGCTGCCGGGCGCGCTGCCCGAGCCGATGCTCCGCGAGCTCGCCATGGCCGCTCGCGCGTGGGGCCTCTATCCCAATCCGAACATGAATCCCTCGAAAGCCACGCTCGACGCCCTGCGGCAGAAGGCGCTGCAGGAACTGGAGCAGCGCGCGAAAGCCTCACCCCTCGGGGAGGGAACCGATATCCGGGTGTATTTCAGGAGCTGGCAGCTGTTCGAGTCGCGCGTGCTGCCTGCGCTCGATCTGATCGACAAGCAAGGGCCGAAGCGATGAGTCAGCATCGACGGCACGTCGCGATGGCAGCCGCAACGCTCGTGTCCGCCGTGTTGATGACCGGGTACGGCGACGCCGGCGGTGCGCCGCAGACCGCATCGCCGGATGACCGCGCGCACCGTGCGGCCAGGGAAGGTCGTGGCCAAGAGGCAGTCGATCTGGTGTGGTCCGCGCTCCAGGCGCTCCCTCTGCCCGCGCCGGACGGACTCGATCTGCACTTGAGGCGCGACATCTTGTCGTTTGGCAACACCTCGTGGCCGGTCCCTGAGGATGCGGTTCGCATGGCGTACCGGGCCGAGATTGCCGTCCGCGAGGCGCGCGACGAGAGCGGATTCTGGGACGCTGAGCGGGAACTCCAGCGCGCGGTGCGCATGGCTCCCTGGTCGGGCCCCGCCACGTTCAATCTCGCAATCGCCCAGTCCAGGATCGGCCTGTTCAGCGCGGCAGCGGGAAACATGGCGCTCTACCTGGACTTCCTCGCCGCCGGGGAGAGCCCACAGTCGAAACATGATCTAAAGGGAAAGATCTGGGACTGGGAATACGCGCGCGATCAGGGCAAGGGCTAGATCCGCCTGGTATGGAACCTGGTGAACAGTTGCGACCATAACGCCTGGATAAGCCTCCACGATTTGAAGGGCCGGAAATGGCCCGGCGAAGACCGCCACTTTTATTTCAAGCCCCGGGCGTCAGGGACCGCCGACACGGTCTGTGCCAGTGGAACGCAGGTATGTTACGGCGCCGAAGACAATGATGTCTGGCGGTTCCCCAGGGGTCGCAGGCACTGGGGCGTCGGGTTGGATGGCAGCAGGCGCGGCTGCAAGGACTGCTGCTATTCATGCAGCGCAGCCAGCACCAATCAGCTCCTCCAGGTGCGACTGTCCTGCCAATGAAAGGCTGAATCAGACGACCTGCAACATCCGATCGAGCGCCAGCTTCGCGTCCCGCTTGTCATCGTCGGGGACGACGATCTGGTTGTAGATCTTCCCCTCGACCAGCCCCTCCAGGACCCAGAGCAGATGATTCGGGGATACGCGGAACATCGTCGAACAGAGACAGCCGAATGGATCGAGCGTGACGACGGTCTTGTCGGGCGCTACCTCGTGCATGAGCCGGTTCACGAGGTGAATCTCCGTGGCGACCGCCCAGATGCTTCCGGGAGGACTGTTGCGGACTGTGCCGAGGATGTACTCCGTGGACCCGCTCTCGTCGGCGGCCCGCACGACGTCGAACGTGCACTCGGGATGCGCGACGACTTTGCCGGCCGGGTACTTCTTTCGGAAGGCCTGGATCTGCGGCACGGTAAAGCGCGTGTGCACCGAGCAGTGACCCTTCCACAGAATCAGCTTCGCTGCCTTCACTGCTTCCGGCTGGAGGCCGCCCCGGACCTCGTTGGGATCCCACACGACCATCTGTTCGAGCGGGATGCCGAGCTTGTAGCCCGTATTCCGGCCCAGGTGCTCGTCAGGGAGCATCAGCAGCTTTTCGCCCCGTTCCCGCGCCAACGTCATCACGGACGCCGCGTTGCTCGACGTGCAGACGCCCCCGCCATGACGGCCGACGAAGGCCTTCACCGCGGCGGATGAGTTGATGTAGGTGACCGGCAGCACGCCGAGGCGCCCGTCAGTGCGCGCGAGGGTGTCGAGCCCCATCTCCCTCAGCTCGCGCCAGCAGATCTCGAGTTGATCCGGTGCCGCCATGTCGGCCATGGAACAGCCCGCGGCGAGGTCGGGCAAGACGACTTTCTGGTGCGGTCCGCGCAGGATGTCGGCGCTCTCCGCCATGAAGTGCACGCCGCAGAAGACGATGTATTCCGCACGGCCGCGGCTGGCGGCCGCGCGCGAGAGCTTCAGCGAGTCGCCCGTGTAGTCGGCGAACTTGATGACCTCGTCGCGCTGGTAGTGATGGCCAAGGATGACCACCCGCTCGCCGAGCGTGCGCTTTGCCGCGCCGATGCGCTCGTCCATCTCGTCGTCAGACAGGCCGAGGTATCGCTCGGGGAGCGGCTGCCGCTCTCCGATGCTGGCCTTCTCGACGTCGGTCAGGAGCTGGATGTCCATTCTCAACCGGGGGACTTCGTCCCCCGGACCCCCTTGCGCCGTCGCCCACGGGGACCCCGTCGCCCCGTGCCGCTCCGGCGGGGCGCGCTTACGCGCGCTCTATCTCAGATTTCATTGTACCAGTGCGACTGTGACATCGGGGGCGTCGGCGCCAGTGATGACGTTGTAGAGGGTGTCGCGCTCGATGGGGTCGCGGCCGGCGGCACGGATGAGGCGGCGAATGGCCGTGGTCGTCATCGCCTCGGGCGTGCGCGCCCCGGCCATGTGGTAGATCTTCTCTTCCTGGACGGTGCCGTCGAGGTCGTCCACCCCGAACCACAGCGCGAGCTGCGCCACCTCGACGCCGGTCGCAATCCAGAACGCCTTGACGTGCGGGATGTTGTCGAGCATCAGGCGCGACACCGCGTGCACACGAAGCGAATCGGCGGCGGTCGGCGGCGGCAGCTTCCGCATCTGGTTGTTGTCGGGATGGAACGCCAGGGGGATGAACGCCTGCAGCCCGCCCGTCTCGTCCTGGAGCGCGCGCGTGCGCAGCATGTGATCGACGCGCTCGGCCGGCGTCTCGATGTGGCCGTAGAGCATCGTGATGTTCGATCGCATGCCCATGCCGTGCGCCTGGCGGTGAATGTCCAGGTACCGATCGGTCCCGCACTTGTCGTGGCAGATCTTCCGGCGCACGCGCTCCGCGAACACCTCCGCTCCGCCGCCGGGCAGCGAGTCGAGGCCGGCCGCGCGCAGCTCGCGAAGCACCCGCTCGTCGCTCATGCCGTACAGATCCGCGAAGAACGCGATCTCGACCGCGGTGAAGCACTTGAGGTGAATGTCAGGACGGATCCGCTTGAAGCCGCGCAGCAGATCCAGGTAATAGTCGAACGGCAGATCGGGATGCAGGCCGTTGACCACGTGGATTTCGGTCAGCGGCTGATCGGCGCGCTGCCGGAGCTTGTCCCACGCCTGTTCGAGCGACATGGTGTACGAGCCCGCGTCGCCGGGTTTCAGCCGCGCGAACGAACAGAACAGGCAGCTCGCGACGCAGACGTTCGTCGCTTCGAGACGGATGTTGAAGTTGTAGTAGGTCCGCCCGCCGTGCCGCTTCTCGCGCTCGCGGTTCGCCAGCCAGCCGAGCGCCAGCAGATCGGGGCAATCGAACAGGCGCACGCCGTCGTCGAACGACAGCCGCTCGCCGGCGTCGAGCTTCTGTGACATATCGGCGAGGCCGAGGGCGGAGAGACGCTGACGCATCAGGTGATGCCCATAACCTGCGCGCGGAGCGTGCGCGCGCGCGGGCCGTCGAGCTCCCCGAGGAGCAGGCGCTGCCACTGTCCGAGGACGATCTCGCCGCCGCTGATCTGCAGCGTGACGCTTTGTCCGAGGAGCATGGTCCGCAGATGCGAATCGGCGTTGGACCGGTCGCAATCCGAGTGAGCCGGATCGTTGTGCATCCAGTCGGCGTCGCGCGCCACGATCGTCTCGAGGAAGCGCTTGATGTCGGCGTGGAGCGCCTTCTGCGTCTCGTTGATGAAGACCGCGCAGGTCGTGTGCAGGGACCACAGACTCAGCGTGCCTTCGCGCACGCCCGACGTACGCGCGATGGCCGCGACGCGATCCGTGATGTCCCGCAGCTCGATCCGGTCGATCGTGTCGAACGTGATCGTCTCCGCGTGGACGACGAGGCCGCCGGCGGTCGAGGTCATAAACACATAATTTTACCGTGCTATACTCGCCCGAACAACCGACGCGAGCCGGCTTGCGAGAGCCGGCTCTGCCCGGCGGTCATGCGAAGTGGGTGTGAAGCCCACGCGGTGCCGCCACTGTAAGCGGAAAGACGAATCCCCCGCGCCGGCTCGGCCGGCGGCCACTGTGGACCATGCGGGTCCATGGGAAGGCCGGGGATTCGCGCACCAATCCGCAAGCCAGGATACCTGACGCCGGGCCCGTCCTTTCCGCCTCGTCCTCACCGGACGGGGCTTCGGCGCGAATGCACGCCGAAAAGGAGCACCGTGGCCCTTCGATCGTCCTGCCTGTTCGTTCTCTCCACCCTCATCGCGGCGTCCGCCTTCGCCGGGCCGCTGACCGGCCGCGTGATCGATCCCGATGGACACGCGGTCCCCGGGGCGCAGGTGTTCCTCCTTCGGGGCGGGTCATCGATCGCCTCGTCGGTGACGAACGCACGCGGTGAGTTCGCCATCGACGCGCCGGACTCCGGGCGCTGCGAGGTGCGCGTCGCGCTCGACGGTTTCCGCGCGGACGCCGTCACGGTCGACGGGTCCGCGGAACCGCACGACATCGGCGCGGTCAAGCTGACCGTCAGCGCGTTCTCCGAATCGCTCGTCGTCTCGGCCGCGCAGGTCGAGATTCCGCTGTCGCAGGCGTCCTCCTCCGTCACGGTGATCCCGGGATCGGAGCTGGAGGCGCGGCAGGTTCACTCGGTCGCCGACGCGCTGCGCGCGGTGCCGGGACTGACCGTCGCGCGCAACGGCGGCTACGGCTCGCTCACCGCCGTGTTCCCGCGGGGCGGCGAATCGAACTACACGCTCGTCTTCGTCGATGGCATCCAGGTGAACGCGTTCGGCGGCGGCTTCGACTTCTCGCACCTGTCGGCGAACGCCATCGATCGGATCGAAGTGGTCCGCGGCCCGCAGAGCGCGCTCTACGGATCGAATGCCATCGGCGCGGTCGTGCGGATCGTGACGCGGCAGGCAGGTCCGCCGCGCGGCGATGCGATCCTCGAAACGGGCAGCTTCGGCACGACCCGCCTCGCCGCCTCGTCGTCGGGCAGCTCCCAGGGATGGTTCTGGGGCGGCGGCGCCGAGCGCTTCGCGAGCGACGGGTTCAACGGCCGCGCGACGTCAGCCGGCGAGGAGATTCGCAACGACCGATACATGCGCAACGAAGCAGGAGGGAGCGGCGGCTGGCGCAGCGCCGCCGGCGCATCGGTCCGCGGCGAGCTGCGCTTCGAGCACGACGACCGCGGATTTCCAGGGGCGTTCGGATCCAACCCGGCCGGCATCTTCTCCGGAATAGACACCGTCTCGCGCGGGACGGACGACCGGTGGAGCGGATCGATCGGCGCGACGATCCCGTCGGGACGACGCGTGCGCGCACACGGCACGGTCGCCTGGAACGGCATCGATGGAACGTTCGTCGCGCCATCGTTCTATTCGACCGACGAGGTCGTATCCCATTCCGGGTCGCGGCGCGTCACGGCGCGCGCGCAGGCGGACATCGCCGTGCGGCAGGGCCTCGATGTTTCGACGGGCGTCGAATTCGAGCGCGAAGAGGTCACGAGCACCTACATCACCGACAACTCCGGGCCCATTCCCGTAAAACGCAGCGTGGCCGGCTATTTCGGCGAAGCGCGATGGAGCGCGGCCGGACGGCTGTTCGTGACGGGCGGTCTCCGGATCGAAGACATCCATCGCGATCCCGTCGGACCGTTGAGCGATCCGTACAGCCCGCGGCCGGCGATGGCTGCCGACGACGTGGTGGCGGTGAACCCGCGGATTGGGGCCTCGTACTACCTCCGGGCCGTGCCCGGCTCGCAGACGAAGGTCCGCGCTGCCGCCGGAACCGGCATTCGTCCTCCGGACGGCTTCGACATCGCCTACACGGACAACCCCTCGCTGAAGCCGGAGCGCAGCCGCAGCGTCGAGGCCGGCGTGGACCAGACGCTGGGCGGAGGCCGCGCGCTCGTCGAGGCGACCTGGTTCTCCAACAGGTTCGACGATCTGATCGTGGCCGTCGGCCGGTTCGTCGAGTCCAGCCGCTATCGCACCGACAACATCTCGAACGCGCGCGCGAAAGGGGTCGAGCTCGCCACGACGCTCCGGCAGCGCGCGCGCGGCGTCGACGTGCAGGCGCGCGTCGCGTACACCTTCCTCGACACCGAGATTCTCGCTGTCGACGATGCCGGTTCGGCGCCCGACCCCTTCGAGGCGGGCCAGCCGCTGCTCCAGCGTCCCCGCCGTCAGTGGTCGGTCGATCTGAGCGCCGCGCACGGACGGTGGAACGCGTGGGCCCGCGGCGGCGGCCGCGGCCGGGTCCTCGCGGTCGAACCCACCTACGGCACGTACGGCGGTCTCTTCACGGCCGCCGGTTACAGCGTGTGGAACGCCGGCGCCTCCTGGAAGATCGCGCGCCGGCTCGAACTCTTCGGCCGTGTCGAGAACCTGTTCGACCGGCGCTACGAGGAGGTCTTCGGCTTCCCCGCGCTCGGCCGCGGCGCGATGGCCGGGATCCGCATTGCTGCAAGCCGCTGACGTCAGCTTCGCGTATCGCGGCGGCCGGCCGGTTCTCCGCGGAGTGTCGATGCAGGTCGCCGAAGGCGGCCTCGTCGGCATTCTCGGACCGAACGGCTCCGGCAAGTCGACGCTGCTGCGGGTGCTGTCGGGGACGGTGAAGCCATCGAGCGGACGGGTGACCCTGGACGGTGCCGATCTCGCGCGTCAGCCGCGCGCCGCAATCGCCCGGCGCATGGCCGTCGTCCCGCAGGAAACCCATCTCGCCTTCGACTACACCGCGCTCGAAGTCGTGCTGATGGGACGCTACCCGCACCTCGCGGCGTTCGAAATCGAAGGGCCGGAAGACGTGGCTATCGCGCGCGAGGCGCTCTCAGCCACCGGCACGCTGGAGTTCGAGGACCGGCCGTTCGAGACGCTGAGCGGCGGCGAAAAACAGCGAGTCATCATTGCCGCGGCGCTCGCTCAGGTTCATCCTCGCGCCCTGGACGTCGCAGCTCGCGGCTCGCAGCTCGCAGCTCGTGGGGCGCAGGTCGCGGCTCACGGCTCGTCTGCCGAGCCGAGAGACGCGACCTGCGACCCACGAACTCCCGTTCTGCTTCTTGACGAACCAACAGCGGCGTTGGACCTCGCTTATCAACTTGAAGTTGCGTCGCTGCTCCGCGCGCTCCAGGAGCAGCAGCCGATGGCAATCGTGATCTCCACCCACGACCTGAATTTCGCGGCGGGGTTGTGCCGGTCGCTCGTCCTGCTGAAGGAGGGGCAAGTGATCGCGGCCGGCGCGACCGAGGACGTCCTCACACCGGACCGGATCCGCACCCTCTACGGCGTCGAAGCCGACGTCCACCGTCACGGTCCGACGGGACGCCTCGTCATCGTTCCGACGGGCCGTTCGCCGGTTGGAGCCAAACCGTGACCACGCCGCTCGGACGCCGGCTCGTCACGACTGTCGCCATCTTCGGCCTGATGGCGGTCGGTGCCATCGTCCTCGCGCCCCTGGTCGGGTCCACGTCGATCAGTCTCGGCCGCGCCTTCGATTTCCACGTGCCATTCGCCGACAACACCGACGCGCAGATCTTCTTCATCGCGCGGCTGCCGCGGACGCTTGCGGGTGCCCTCGTCGGCGCCATGCTGGCGTCGGCCGGCGTCGTCCTCCAGGGACTGTTGCGGAACCCCCTGGCCACGCCATTCACCCTGGGGGTGTCGGCCGGGGCGGCGCTCGGCGCGATGCTCGCGATCACCTTCGGCTGGAGCTTTGCGTGGCTCGGCGTGCCGGCCGCGCCCGCGGCCAGCTTCATCGGGTCGATGGCGGCGGTGGGGGTGGTCTACGCGCTCGCGCGCGCGCGGCACCGCGGCATCTCCACCAACGTCCTGCTGCTGGCCGGCGTGACGATGAACGCGTTCTTCTCGGCGCTCATCCTGTTCGTGCAGTACTTCGCGAATTTCGCCGAGACCTATCGCATCCTCCGGTGGCTCATGGGAGACCTCGACATCAGCAGCTACGAGCCGCTCGTCACGGCGCTGCCGCTCGCCGTCGTGTCGCTCGCGGTGTTCGCCTGGCTCGCGCGGCCGCTGAACCTGCTCAGCCTGGGACCCGAGAGCGCCGAGACGCACGGCCTCGACGTGACGCGGGCGCAGCGGGCGGCGTTCTTCAGCGCGTCGCTCGCGACGGGGGCGGCCGTGTCGGTGGGTGGTCCGATCGGTTTCATCGGCATCATCATTCCGCACCTCGTGCGGCTGCTGGTCGGATCGGATCACCGGATCGTGCTGCCCGCCTCGGCGCTCTTCGGCGCCGCGTTCCTGATTGCGTGCGACCTCGTCGCGCGAACCGTCATGGCACCCATCGAGCTGCCGGTGGGCGTGATCACGGCGCTCATCGGAGGACCGTTTTTCTTATGGCTGCTCGTGAGGAAACGATGACGAAGGACATCGCAGCTCGCAGCTCGGGGCTCGCAGCTTGCCGCGCCGAAGCGCGCCGTGTCAGGTGGCGCGAAGGCGTGTGGCTCGGGGCAATTTTATTGACCGTCCTCGTGACCTTCGTGTGCTTCGTGGTCTTCGTGCTGGAGCCGTCGGCGCGTTCATCGGAGAGGCCCACTCGCATCGTGTCCCTGATCCCCGCGGTCACTGAAATGTTGTTCGCCATCGGCGCCGGGCCGCAGGTGGTCGCCGTCAGCAGCTTCGATCACTTCCCGCCTCAGGTTCGCAGGCTTCCAAGCGTGGGCGCGCTCGTCGATCCCGACGTCGAGCGGATTCTCTCCCTGCGACCGGACCTGGTCGCGATCTATGGCAGCCAGACCGACCTGCGCACGCAACTGGGGCGGGCGCGGATACCCGTGTATGTGTACAGGCATGCGGGGCTCGCGGATGTTCCCGCAACGATCCGCGAGCTCGGGGCGCGCGTCGGGCACGCCGACGCGGCGGCGGCTCTCGCGCGCGGCATCGAGACACGGCTCGCCGCCATTCGCGCGCGCAACGCCGGGCGCCCTCACCCGCGTACGCTGATCGTCATGGGACGCGAGGCGCTCTCGCTGCGGGGCATCTACGCGAGCGGCGGCGTCGGCTTCATCCACGACATGGTGGAGGCCGCCGGCGGCACGAACGTGTTCGCGGACGTGAAGAAGGAAGCGGTCCAGGCCACGGCGGAGCTGATCCTGTCGCGGAGGCCCGACGTGATCATCGAGCTCCGCGCCGATCCGCTCTCGCCCGACATGCTGAAACGTGAAATGAACGTGTGGAGCGCCTGGAACAGCGTCCCAGCGGTGAAGAACCGGCATGTCCACCTGATCGCGGACGACCGAACAGTGGTGCCAGGCCCTCGCGTCGCGGAAGGCGTCGAGATCATCGCGAACCGATTGGACAAGGCCCGATGAAGATCCTCCTCTCCTGGAGCACCGGCAAGGACAGCGCCTGGGCGTTTCATCTGCTGAACCAGCAATATCCGCGTGCGGTGTCGGCGCTGCTCACCACGATCAACGAGACCGTCGATCGGGTGGCGATGCACGGCGTCAGGCGGGCGATTGCCGAAGCCCAGGCGGCGTCCGCGGGGCTGCCGCTGTGGACGATACCGCTGCCTCACCCGTGCGCCAACGACGTCTACGAAGCCCGCATGAAGACAGCCGCGACGCGCGCGGTCGCGGAAGGGTTCACCCACGTCGCGTTCGGCGATCTGTTCCTCGAAGATGTTAGGCAATACCGCGAGCGCCAGCTCGCCGGCACCGGACTCACGCCGCTGTTTCCTGTGTGGAGACTACCCACGGCGGAGCTCGCCGCGCGGATGATCTCGTCAGGCTTGCGCGCCCGCATCACATGCGTCGATACGCGCGCGCTCCCGGCGGAGTTCGCCGGACGGGAATTCGATCGCACGCTGCTCGACGAGCTGCCGGCCGGTGTCGATCCCTGCGGCGAGAACGGCGAGTTCCACACCTGTGTCTACGACGGGCCGATGTTCCGGCGCGCGCTCGTCCTGGAGACCGGCGAGACCGTCGCACGCGACGGCTTCGTTTGGCGAGACGTCGCCTGCGCCGGCGATTCTCTGTCCATTCGCTGACCTCAATCCGCGTGACCATACCTCGCGTATACTGAGCCGCGTGATCACGTCGCGCCGCGGTTTTCTGAAGGCGGCGTCCGCCGTTCCCGCGCTCGGCTCGGTTCGGGAGGCCGGTCGGCCGGCAGCCGCGCAGCGTGTGTCCCCTCAGATCCGCGATTCATCGGTCGACCCGTGGATCGAGATCGACACGGCGCGTCTGCGGGACAACGCGGCGGAGATTCACCGGCGCGTCAGTGGCCGCCCGATCCTCGCGGTCATCAAGAACAACGGCTACGGAACCGGAGTCGTGAACATCGCTCGCGCGCTCGAGCGCCTCGAGGCCATTCACGGCTTTGCGGTCGTGAAGCTGCACGAGGCCGTCACGCTGCGCGACGCCGGCATCACGAAGCCGGTCCTGCTGATGGGTCCCTTCGACGTGCGCGAGCTCCGCGACGTCGCCGCGCGGCGGATCATGCCGATGGTCTACACGCCGATTGGCGACGCGCTGGACGCTGTCGCGGGGCGTGCCGGACGGCCGGTCACCCTGCACGTTTGCGTGGACACCGGCATCGGCCGCGTCGGCGTCCCGGTGCGCAAGGCGGCGCCGCTCTTCCGCGATCTCGCGGCGCGCCGGTCGGTCCGGATCGCCGGGACGATGATGACCTTCACCGAGGACGCCGCGTTCGACGAGGAGCAGTTGCGGCGGTTCGAAGCGTTGTTACAGGAGCTGAAAGCCAACCGCATCAATCCGGGCCGCCGTCACGCGGCCTCGAGCTTTGCGCTCTTCCAGCATCCGGACGGATTCCTCGACATGGTCCGGCCGGGCATGGCGATCTACGGCGCGTACTCCGAGCCGCAGTTCCGGACGATGGGCATCATGAAGTTGACGCCGGCCGTCAGCCTGAAAGCGCGCGTGGCGTACGTGAAACAGCTCGAGGCGGGCGACAGCGCCGGTTACGAGCGCGCGTACCGGACGGACCGGCCGGTGTGGATCGCCACGATTCCCGTCGGCCACGCGGACGGCGTGCCGCGAAGCGCGGCCCAGGGCGGCCGCGTCCGGATCGGCGGCGCGTCGTACCCGATCGTCGCCTCGATATCGGCCAGCCACTGCATCGTCGAAATCGGCAGCGAGCCGCGCGTCAACATCGGCGACGAGGTCACGATCTTCGACGGGCGGGATGGCTCGCGGCCCGACGACTTCGCCGCGGCGTCGAAGAGCTCCGTCTACGATCTCCTGATGCACCTTCACGCCGACCTGCCGCGGCGCGTGATCTAGGTTTACGTGGGGCTCCGCCCCACACCCCGGCTCGGTCGCTTGCGGGGGCCCCTGAGCCCCGCGCCGCTCCCTCGCAGGCGCGCCGTGCGCGCCTCGGAGCGGGTCGTACTCGGACCCGCTCCTGGCGGACTCCCGCTCTGCTCTTCTCCCCTTCTCTTGTTTCCACTCAGGCGCTGAACTCCACCTGGATCGCTTTCGGGATGAGCCGCCGCTCCCGGGCCTCGTCGAACAGCCGCTGCACGGCCTGGACGCCGCGTTCGCCGTAGCCGAGCGTCAGGTCGTTCACGTACATCCCGACGAACGTGTCCGTCCTCGCGCGGTCGAGGCCGCGCCCGAACCGCAGCGCATAGTCGACGGCCTCCCTCCGGTGCGACAGCGCGTAGGCGATGCTGTCGTGCAGCATCTTTGACACGCGCGCGATCATCTCCGGACCGAGATCGCGCCTGATGATGTTGCCGCCGAGCGGCAACGGCAGGCCGCCCGTGCGCTCCGCCCACCATTCCCCGAGGTCCACGATCTTTCGCAGCCCTTCGTCCTGATACGTGAGCTGCCCTTCGTGGATGAGCAGGCCCGCTTCCGCCTTGCCGTCGAGGACCGCCCGCTGGATCTCGTCGAACGGAACGACCACGTACTCGAACTCCGGTTCGTAGATCCGCAGCGCCAGATACGCCGTGGTCAGGGTGCCGGGGATGGCGATGCGGCTGCCCTTCACCGCCGACGGGCCGCTGTCATGACGAGCGACAACGATTGGTCCGTACTTGTCGCCCATGCTCGCGCCGTGCGGCAGCAGCGCGTACTTGTCGCTCAGGTGTGCGTACGCGTGGAACGACACCGCCGTCACCTCGTAGCGTCCCTCGAACGCCGCGCGGTTCAGCGTCTCGATGTCCGCGAGGACCTGATCGACGCCGATGCCGTGGGTTTCGACGCTGCCGCTCGCCAGCCCGTAGAACATGAAGGCGTCGTCGGAGTCCGGGCTGTGTGCGACCGTGATACGGGTGTGACTCATGAGCGATCTGCCTCGACCGAAGTGCTCATGCTACCTGAAAAGCCGATTCGCGCGGCTGAAGGGCCCCACCTTCACCCGTCGCTCTTCGCTCTTTCGTCAGGGCGTCGGCGTGAGCGAAGCGAGCGCACGACTGTCGTCACGCGGTCGATCGCGTAGTCGATCTCCTCTTCAGTGGTCGTGCGGCCGAGACCGAAGCGGATCGACGCTGCGACATCACCCTGCCTCGCCGAAGCCGGCGGCGAAGGCGGGTTGACGGCACCGATGGCCTGGAGCACGTGCGACGGGGCCTGGCTGCCGGAGCTGCACGCGGAGCCGGTCGATACCGCGAGATCGCCGAGCGCCATCAGCAGCGCTTCCCCTTCAATCGCGTCGACGCTGACATGCAGGTTGTGCGGCAGGCGGCGATCGCCCTCGGGACCGTTGACGCGGACGCCATCCATCCGACGCAGCCCCGCCAGGAGGCGATCGCGCAGGCGCCGGAGCCTGGCGCTCTCTTCCGGCAGCGTCTCGCGGCAGATCGCGGCCGCGCGGCCGAGCCCGACGACGCCGGGAACGTTCAGGGTGCCGGAGCGCAGGCCGTTTTCATGGCCGCCGCCGTCAATCTGACACGCGAGCTTCAACTTCGGCTTCGCGCGGCGCACGTACAGCGCGCCGGCCCCTTTCGGCCCGTAATACTTGTGGCCGGTCAGCGACAACAGGTCGACGCCCATCGCGGCGACATCGATCGGGATCTTGCCGGCCGCCTGGGCCGCGTCGGTGTGGAACAGCACGCCGCGTTCGCGCGCGATGGCGCCGATCGCCGCGAGCGGCTGGATCACGCCAATCTCGTTGTTGGCCGCCATCACGGACACGAGGACGGTGCGATCGGTGATGGCCGCGCGGAGTTCATCGAGGTCGATGAAGCCCTCGGCGTTCACGCCGAGCACCGTGACGCGGCAGCCCTCGCTCTCGAGCCGCTTGCACGAATCCAGCACCGACTTGTGCTCGGTCGCGACGGTGATGATGTGATCGCCGCGATCGCGCAGCCATTGCGCCGCCCCCTTGATGGCGAGGTTGTTCGATTCGGTCGCGCCGCTCGTGAAGACGATTTCTCCGGGGGAGGCGCCGATGAGCGCGGCGACCTCCCCGCGCGCGTCGTCGACGGCCTTCTGCGCCTCCCAGCCGTACGCGTGCTGGCGGCTCGCCGCGTTGCCGAACCGCTCCGAGAAGAACGGCAGCATCGCGTCGAGAACGCGCGGATCGACCGGAGTGGTGGCGTGGTAGTCGAGGTAGAGGGGGCGGCGTGGGTCCACGGGGCTACTTGCGCGTAAAGGCGAGCGGCGCCGGCGGGACCTCGACCGCGTCGGCCGCGACCTCCGCGAGAGAGCACGTCGCGAGCGACGCGAGGATGCGATCCTTGATGCGCCACAGCGGATCGCGGACGCTGCACTTCGCGAACTGGCCGCAGTTCTCCGCCTCGGTCGAACAGGCCGTGACCGTCAAGGGCCCGTCGATCGCCTGGATGATGTCGGCCACGGAGATGTCGCGCGAGGGTTTCGAGAGGCGGTACCCGCCGCGCGTGCCCTGGTGCGACGCGAGCAGCCCGCGACGCACGAGCCGCTGGAGCACCTTCGCCATCAGCTCGATGGGAATGTCGTACTGCTCCGCGATCTCGCGGGCGCTCGCCGAGGCGGCGCCGGGTCGCGTCGCCAGGTGCTTCATGGCGATGAGCGCGTAATCGGATTTTTTCGAGAGTCTCAACATGTTCGTTCAGGCGCGGGCCGGGTGTGCACGCGCGTCACCACATTCCAAGCTGCAGCTTCGCCGCGTCCGACATCCGATCCTTGTCCCATGGCGGCTCCCACACGATGTCGATGACGGCGTCGGCGATCCCGGGAACCGCCTTGACTTTCGCGGCGACCTCGACCGGGAGCGACTGCGCTGCGGGACAGCCCGGAGCGGTCAGCGTCATCCTGATCGCCGCCACGCCGGCGTCGCTCACCGCGATGTCGTAGATGAGCCCGAGCTCCCAGATATTCACGGGAATCTCGGGATCGAACACGGTGGACAGCGCCTGGACGATGGCCGGCTTCAGCTCCTCCGTCTTCGCCGCGTCGGGTACGACCGACGCGGTCGCGTTCGTGGGCATCGGCGGCTCGGGAACATCGTTGGGAACCATAAGTAACGGTTTCATAGATATTTGTGTAGGGGCCGTTCGCGAACGGCCCCTACGGTCATTCCGTCGACGTCAGCGTCGTCCGGTCCAGCGCCGCCTTGAGGGTGTGCCACGCGAGGCTCGCGCACTTCACGCGGACGGGAAACTCGCGCACGCCGGCGAGCGCCGAGAGCTTTCCGAGATCCTCGACCGGCTGATCCGGCGGCGTCGTGACCACGTGATGGAACCGCTCGAACAGCGCCTGCGCCTCGGCCACCGTGCGCCCCCTCAGCGCGTCGGTCATCAGCGACGCGGACGCCTTCGAGATGGCGCATCCGGATCCCAGGAACGCCAAATCGGTGATCACGTCGCCGTCGACCTTGACGTACAGCTTCAGGCGATCGCCGCAGAGCGGGTTGTACCCTTCCGCGAAATGCGTGGGCACGTCGATCGCGCGGAAGTTCCTCGGCCGCTTGTTGTGGTCGAGGATCACTTCCTGGTACAGGTCGCGCAGATCCGACATCAGGCGAACACCTCGCGGACGCGCTCGAGCGCCCGCACCAGCGTGTCGATCTCTCCGCGCGTGTTGTACATCGCGAGCGACGCGCGCGCGGTCGCCGGCACCGAGAACCGCGCCATCACGGGCTGCGCGCAGTGATGGCCCGTCCGAATCGCGACACCCTCGCGATCGACGATGGTGCCGATGTCGTGCGGGTGCACGCCTTCCATCACGAACGAGAGCACGCTCGCCTTTCGCCTCGCGGTCCCGATCAGCCGCACACCGGGCACCGACGACAGCGCCTCGGTGCCGTACGCCAGCAGCGCCGCCTCGTGCGCGCCGATGGCGTCGAAGCCGATGCCCGTGATGTAGTCGATGGCCGCGCCCAGGCCGATCGCCCCGGCGATGTGCGGCGTGCCCGCCTCGAACTTGTACGGCAGCACGTTCCACGTCGACTTCTCGAGCGTCACCGACGCGATCATGTCGCCGCCGCCCATGAACGGCGGCATCGACTCGAGCAGCGCCGCCTTGCCGTAGAGCACGCCGATGCCGGTCGGCCCGTACAGCTTGTGACCGGTGGCCGCGTAGAAGTCGCAGTCGAGCGCCTGCACGTCGACCTTCATGTGATACGCCGCCTGCGAGCCGTCGATGAGCACCGGCACGCCGTGCGCGTGGGCGATCCGCACGATGTCCTCGACCGCGTTCACCGTCCCGAGCGCGTTGGACATGTGGGTGACGGCGAGCAGCTTCGTCCTCGGCCCGAGCAGCCGTTCGAGCTCGTCGACCAGAAGCTCGCCGCGATCGTCAATCGGCGCGACCCGCAGCCGTGCGCCGGCCGCCTCGCACAGCATCTGCCAGGGCACCAGGTTCGAATGGTGCTCCATCGCCGTGACCACGACCTCGTCGTCCCTGCCGACATTCGTGCGGCCGAACGTCCAGGCGACCAGGTTGATGCTCTCCGTGGCGTTGCGCGTGAAGACGATCTCGCGCGCCTCGCGCGCGTTGAAGAAGCCGCGCACCTTCTCGCGGGCCGCCTCGAACGCGGTGGTCGCCCGCTCGCTGAGATCGTGCACGCCGCGGTGCACGTTCGCGTTGATTTCCGTGTAATAGGAGACGATCGCGTCCAGCACCGCCTGCGGCTTCTGCGGCGTGGCGGCGTTGTCGAGATACACCAGCGGATGGCCGTGGACCTGGCGCCGGAGGATGGGAAAATCCGCGCGCACGCGCTCCACGTCGAACGCACGCCGGACCGCGGCCTCCCCACGGGGAGGCGTCATGGAGGCGGACGCGGATCGGAGCGGCGTGGTGGTCGTCACTGGCGGTCGATCTCCTCCAGGTCCTTCGCAAGCTGCGAGTACAGCTCCTGCTCGAGCCCCGCACGCAGTTCCGGGATCTTCACGCGGTCGAGGATGTCGCCGGCGAACGCGCGGATCAGCATGTCGCGCGCCTCGAAGTACGGCAGCCCGCGCGACCGCAGGTAGAAGATCGCGTCGTCGTCGAGCTGGCCGATCGCCGCCCCGTGCGTGCACTTGACGTCGTCGGCGAAGATCTCGAGCTGCGGTTTGGTGTTGATGGACGCGTTGTCCGACAGCAGCAGCGCCCGGTTGGTCTGCTTGGCGTCGGTCTTCTGCGCGTCCGGCCGGACGACGATCTTGCCGTTGAACACCGCGCGGGCGCTGCCGCCGAGGATCCCCTTGTAGATCTCGTGGCTGGGACAGTGCGGCCTGGCGTGATCGATCATCGTGTGGTTGTCGACCAGCCGCTCGCCGTCCGCGAGGTACAGCCCGTTCAGCGTGCACTCCGCCCCTTCCCCGTCGAGCAGCACGATCGCGTCGTTCCTCGCGATGCGAGCGCCGAGCGAGAAGGAGTGGGATGTGAACGAGGCCGCGCGGGCAGCGTGGACGTGCATGCTCGCCACGTGGAAACCGCGCGCCCCCTCCTGCTGCACCTTGTAGTGATCGACGACGGCGTTCTCGCCGGCGAAGATCTCGGTGACGGCGTTCGTGAAGTACGCCATGTCGGCCGGTCCGGCATAGGTCTCGACGATGCGGGCCTGGACGCGCTCGCCGGCGACGACGAGCACCCGCGCGCTCGTCATGGGCCGCGCGTCTCCCGAGGGGGCCGCGACGAAGATGATCTGCAGCGCCTCCTCGAGGATGAGGCCGTCCGCGATGTGCACGAACGCGCCGTCCGAGGCGAGCGCGGAATTCAGCGCGGCGAACGAGCGGCTCCCGAAATCCGCGAGCTGGCCGAAATAGCGCTGGACGACGTCCGCCTGCTCGGTCACCGCCGAGGCGAGCGACGCGACACGGACGCCGCGGGGCAGCGACCCGAGCCGCGACAACTCCGGCGCGAACCGCCCGTTGACGAGCACGATGCGATGGCCGACGCCGGCGTGCGGAATGGAGGCGAGATCCCCCGCGGCCGCCGGCGCGGGACCCGCGGGACGAAACTCCCCCGCCACGATCGGCGAGATGTTCGTGAACCGCCAGTCCTCATCGCGGACCGTCGGGAAGCCGAGCGCCCCGAAGCGCGACGCGGCACGATCGCGCAGATCCTGGAGCCAGCGCGGCGCCCCCTGGGGACGCTCGTCGACCGCCGTGAGCCAGGGCCGAATTCGCTCGGCGAGTTGCGGCATGCCCTTACGCCCCGACCGCCGTCACGCCGTTCTCGAGCCAGCCGTAGCCCCGCCTCTCGAGCTCCAGCGCCAGCTCCTTGCCCCCCGACTTCACCATCCGCCCGCCGCTCAGCACGTGGACGTGGTCCGGGACGATGTAGTCGAGCAGCCGCTGGTAGTGGGTGACGACGATGATCGCGCGCGTCGGGCTCCGCATCGCATTCACGCCGTTCGCAACGAGCTTCAGCGCGTCGATGTCGAGCCCCGAATCGGTCTCGTCGAGGATGGCCAGCTTCGGCTCGAGCAGCGCCATCTGGAAGATCTCGTTGCGCTTCTTCTCGCCGCCCGAGAACCCCTCGTTGACCGCGCGGCTCAGCATGCTCTGGTCGATGTCGAGCAGCTTCGACTTCTCCTTGATGAGCTGCATGAACTCCATCGCGTCCAGCTCCGGCTGGCCGTGGTGCTTCCGCTTCGCGTTCAGCGCCGCTTTCAGGAAGTACGCGTTGTTCACGCCGGCGATCTCGACGGGATACTGGAAGGCCATGAAGACGCCCTCGCGCGCGCGCGTGTCGGGGTCCATCTCGAGAAGATCCTGGCCCTCGAAGAGCACCTCGCCGCCCGTCACCTCGTACTCGGGATGCCCGGAGAGCGCGCGGGCGAGCGTGCTCTTGCCCGAGCCGTTCGGACCCATGATGGCGTGCACTTCGCCCGCGTTGACGCGCAGATCGATCCCCTTGAGGATCTGCTTGCCTTCGACCTTGACCTGAAGACTCTTTATATCGAGCATGTTTCCTTGTAAGCAGCCCTAAAGGGCTGCGCTACAGACGCCACGGGTGTCGCCCGTAGCGCAGGCCTTCAGGCCTGCCTTTTTCTATCCAACCGACCCCTCGAGCGAGACGCTGAGGAGCTTCTGCGCCTCGACGGCGAACTCCATCGGCAGCTCGCGGAATACTTCCCTGCAGAAGCCGCTGACGATCATGTTGACCGCGTCCTCGGTCGTGAGACCGCGCTGCCGGCAGTAGAAGATCTGGTCCTCGCCGATCTTCGACGTGGACGCCTCGTGCTCGACGCGCGCCGACGTGTTCCGGATCTCGAGGTACGGGAACGTGTGCGCGCCGCACTTGTCGCCGATGAGCAGCGAGTCGCACTGCGAGTAGTTGCGCGCGTGCTTCGCGTTCTTCCCCACGCGCACCATGCCGCGATAGGTGTTCTGGCCGTGGCCGGCGGAAATGCCCTTCGAGACGATCGTGCTGCGGGTGTTCTTCCCCAGGTGGATCATCTTCGTGCCGGTGTCCGCCTGCTGCCAGTTGTTCGTGGTGGCGACGGAGTAGAACTCGCCGATCGAGTTGTCCCCCTGGAGGATGCAGCCGGGGTACTTCCAGGTGATCGCCGAGCCGGTCTCGACCTGCGTCCACGTAATCTTCGAGCCGCGCCCGGCGCACAGGCCGCGCTTGGTCACGAAGTTGTAGATGCCCCCCTTGCCGTCCTTGTCGCCGGGGTACCAGTTCTGAATCGTCGAGTACTTGATCGTCGCGTCGTCGTGGGCCACGAGCTCGACGACGGCCGCGTGGAGCTGGTTCTCGTCGCGCATGGGCGCGGTGCATCCCTCGAGATAGCTCACGAAGGCGCCTTCGTCCGCGATGATGAGCGTGCGCTCGAACTGCCCCGTGTCCTTCGCGTTGATCCGGAAGTAGGTGGACAGCTCCATCGGGCAGCGCACCCCTTTCGGGATGTACACGAACGATCCGTCGCTGAACACCGCGGAGTTCAGCGCGGCGAAGAAATTGTCGGTGTGAGGCACGACCGACCCCAGGTATTGCCGGACGAGATCCGGATGCTCCCGCACGGCCTCGGAGAAGGACATGAAGATGATCCCGACCGACGCCAGCTTCTCGCGAAACGTGGTGGCGACCGACACGCTGTCGAACACCGCGTCCACGGCGACCCCCGCGAACAGCTTCTGCTCCTCGAGCGGGATGCCGAGCTTGTCGAACGTCCGCCTGACCTCGGGATCCATTTCGTCAAGGCTGTTCAGCACCTTCTTCTTCTTCGGCGCCGAGTAGTAGACGATGTCCTGGTAGTTGATCGGATCGTACTTGACGTTCTGCCAGGTCGGCTCCTTCATCGACAGCCAGAGGCGATACGCCTTCAGCCGCCACTCGAGAAGCCACTCCGGCTCTCCTTTTTTCTGCGAAATCGCCCGGACGACATCCTCGTTCAGGCCTTTGGCGATAGTGTCGGTCTCGACCTCGGTCGTGAAACCGTACTTGTATTCGCGTGTGGCGAGTTCTTCGATGGTTTGGGGTGAAGTAGTCATTGAAGTTTCCAGTTGCCAGCTTCCAGCTTCCAGCTGCCAGCGGCGTCCAGTTTCCAGTTTCCAGTTTCCAGTTTCCAGTTTCCAGCTTTCTGGAAGCTGGAAGCTGGCGACTGGACACTACACGCTAAACGATGTCCCGCACCCGCACGTCGACTTCGCGTTCGGGTTGCTGAAGATGAACCCCTTGCTGACGAGGCTCGTGTCGTAATCGAGCGTGGTGCCGTCGATGAACCTGAAGCTCTTCGGATCGATGAAGATCCGGGATCCTTCGGCCCCTTCGAACACGTGGTCTCCGGTTTTCGGCTCGGCTTCCCAGGCGAAGGTGTAGCTCAACCCGGAGCAGCCGCCGGCTTTGATGCCGATGCGCAGTCCGCCGTCAGGAATGCCGTTTTTCTGGGTCATCTTCCTGATGAGCCGGGCCGCGTTTTCGCTGATTTGCACCATATTCCTGCGCCTGCGGATGAGCTGCCGAGTTCACGGCGCCTATCTACGACCAGAAGAGTCCTATATTACCGCGCAGCGCCGCCACGAATCAAGCTTTGGCCCGACGGGGAGTCGTGGCTCGTGGCTCGTGGCTCGGGGCTCGGGGCTCGGGGCTCGGGGCTCGGGAACTGCGAGCAACGAGCAGCGAGCAACGAGCCACGGCCGAGTGTTCAGTATTTAGGCTGGGACGGGTCTATTTGATCGATCCAGGCGAGGATGCCCCCCTTGAGGTTGCGCGCGCGCTCGAACCCCTGCCGCCGCATCATGGCGACCGCGCTGGCGCTGCGGGCGCCGGAGCGGCAGAGGACCACGACCTCCCGCCGCGGATTGAACTCGGCGAGCCGACCCGGGAGCTCACCCATCGGAATGAGCGTCGCGCCCGGAATGCGGCAGATGGCATGCTCGTGCGGTTCGCGCACGTCAATCAGCAGCGGCGCTTCTCCGCGATCCACTCGTTCCTTCAATTCGACGACGGTCATGTCCATGTCGCGCGGGTCCTCCGGGGGCGCGGCCGGCGCGCAGTACTGCTCGTACGCGCGCAGGTCACGGATCGTGGGATGCGCGCCGCACACGGGGCAGCCGGCATCCTTGCGCAGCTTCAGTTCTCGGAAGCGCATGGCGAGGGCGTCGTACACGAGGAAGCGGCCGACGAGCGGCTCGCCGACACCGAGAATCAGCTTGATCGCTTCGGTCGCCTGGATCGTGCCGATGATCCCCGGCAGCACGCCCAGGACGCCTCCTTCCGCGCAGTTGGGAATCAGTCCAGGCGGCGGCGGCTCCGGATGGAGGCAGCGGTAGCAGGGGCCATTCTCGGTGGCAAACACCGACGCCTGCCCTTCGAACCGGAAGATGCTGCCGTAGACGTCCGGGCGGCCGACGAGCACACAGGCGTCGTTCACCAGGTACCGCGTGGGAAAATTGTCGGTGCCGTCCACGACGACGTCGTAGGCGGCGACGAGATCGCGGGCGTTGTTCGCGTCGAGCGCCTTCGCATGCGGCTCGATCGTGACCGCGGGGTTGAGCGCGTGAAGCCGGTCGCACGCGGAATCCAGCTTGGGCCGGCCCACGTCGGGCGTGCCGTGCAGGATCTGACGCTGCAGGTTGGTGACATCCACGTTGTCGAAATCGACGAGGCCGAGCGTGCCGACGCCGGCAGCGGCGAGGTACAGCGCCGCGGGTGAACCGAGTCCTCCAGCGCCCACGAGCAGCACGCGCGCGGCTTTGAGACGGCGCTGTCCATCCACGCCGACTTCCGGCAGGGACAGGTGGCGCGAGTAGCGGAGGACCTCGTCGCGCGTGAGCTCGGGCAGGGACATGGCCAATCGCCATCATAAACCTTGAGGTCTCCCGACCTTTCGCCTAAACTTCGTGCATCGTGGATTCAGCCTCCCTGGTGGTCCTCGGCGCGGGCCTCGGCCTGAGCGCGGCGCTCGGCGCCCTGGCATGGGCGCTCGCCCGCACGGCCGCGGAGCGGAAGGCCGACAACGCCCGACTGCAGGAGGAGCTGTCACAGGCTCAGCAGGAACGCGCCCGGCTCGGCGCGGAGCTCGCGGCCGAGCGCGGCGCGGCGGCCGACAAGCTCGCGATGCTCACCGACGCCGAAGCCAAGCTGCGCGAGGCGTTCGCCGCGCTCTCGTCGGACGCGCTGCGGCAGAACAACCAGTCGTTTCTCGAGCTCGCCAGCACGAAGCTCGCCGAATTCCAGGAGACCGCAAAAGTCGATCTGGCGGGCCGCCAGCAGGCCATCGAACAGCTCGTGCAGCCGCTCAGGAAATCGCTGGATGAAGTGGAGAGAGTGCGCGCCGGCTCGCACGCGAAGCTCGAAGAGCAGCTTCGCGCGCTCGCGCGGACGCACGACTCGCTCCAGCAGGAAACGAACAAGCTCGTGCGCGCCCTCCGCTCGCCGAACCAGCGCGGCCGGTGGGGCGAAGTTCAGCTCGCCAACGTGCTGGAGCGCGCCGGGATGATCGCGTACTGCGATTACGTGGAGAAGGAATCCACGGAAGCGGACGGACGGCGTCTCACGCCGGACATGATCGTGCGGCTCCCGAATGGCTCCTGTATCGTGATCGACTCGAAGGTCCCGATTGACGCCTACCTGAATGCGGCGGATACCGCGGACGACACGGTACGCGAGGGGCTGCTTCGCGACCACGCGAGGCAGGTGCGCGATCACATCAGGGCCCTCGGCGCCAAGAGCTACTGGGCGCGATTCTCCCCGGCGCCGGAACTCGTCGTCATGTTCCTGCCGGGCGATCCGCTGCTCGGCACGGCCCTCCAGATGGATCCCACGCTGTTCGAATACGCCGTCGAGCAGCGCGTCATCCCGGCCTCGCCGTTGACGCTGGTCGCGCTGCTTCGCACGGTCGCCATGGCCTGGCAGCAGCAGCGGCTCGCACAGAACGCGGAAGTGATCCACACGCTCGGAATGGAGCTGTACGACCGCCTCGTGACGATGGCGGACTACGTGGCGGACGTGGGGACGTCGCTGCGACGGGCCGGGGCCGCCTACGATCAGTTCGTCGGCTCGCTCGACGCGCGCGTGCTCGTGTCGGCGCGCCGCTTCCGCGAGCTTGGCGTCAGCGCCACGAAAGAGCTGCCCGACCTCTCGCCGATTCACCTGGAGGTGCGCGAGCCCCGGGCGCCGGAGTTGCAGGTGCCGACGCAGGAGTCGCTCATCGACGCCGAGGTGCTCGTGCCCGCCGATCCGCCGGGCGCCGAACCTACCTGAGGGCCGCCGTCAGCGTAACGGTCGCCCTGATCTCGACCTCCCCGGGCGCGATCGGCGTGACCTGTTCCGCCATCCCCCCTTCCGTCCGCATCATCGCCATCGGACGCGGCTCGGGGCCGAACACGCGCTGCTCTTCGATGCGGATGACCTGCTCGATCCGCCCGCCCGCCCCGGAGGCCGCGGCTTCCGCCCGCGCCTTCGCGTCCGCCACGGCAAGCCGCAGCGCCTCGCGCTCCGCTCCGGCGCGGTCCTTGAGATCGAACCTCACGCCACCGACGGAGGTCGCCCCGGAGCCCACCGCCATGTCCACGATCTCTCCCACGCGCGCGATGTCGTCGAGCCGCACCTCGACGCCGTTGCGCGCGACGTAGCCACGCAGCGTCTGGCGCCCGTTGTTGTAGTCGAATTCCGGCTGCAGATCGTAAGTCGTCGTCTTGATCGCATCGCCAGGCAGTCCCGCGCCTTTCAGTTTCTGCATGACCGCGGACATCGCGTCCGCGTTGGCGCGCTGCGCGTCGCGCGGGCTGCGGGCACGCGACTCCGCCAGAATCCTCACCCACGCGCGGTCGGGCGCGTGCTTGACCACGCCCTGTCCGGTCGTCACCACCACCGGCAGGTTCACGGGCGATGCGGGCTGCGCCGCGGCGGGAACCGCGGTGACGGCGAGCGCCATAAGGAGCGCGTTGACACGAGCTTTCACGGTGACCCTCCGATTCCTGGCTTGACGGCCGGTCGCCTACCCGCAGACGATCCGGAAGCCTATCCCGTACGAGTATGTATCCGGCGGGACCTTGTGGCGATGGCTGCAGGCGAGCATCCGCACGTCGGCCACCAGCCAGCTTCCCCCTCGGAGCAGCCTGAGGTTGCCCTCGCGCGGGCCCGCGGGCGAGGTGAGGGGCGAGATGTCGTAGTAGTGCGGATCGTACCAGTCCGAGATCCACTCCCAGACGTTGCCCGCCATGTCGAACAGGCCGTACCCGTTGGGCGGGTACGTGCGGCACTGCGTGGTCCCCTGCGAGTTCTTCTGCGAGGGATCCGTGAGGAAATTCGCCATGTTCCGGTCGAGGCGATCGCCCCACGGGTAGCGTTTGCCCTCCAATCCGCCCCGCGCGGCCTTTTCCCACTCCGCTTCCGTCGGCAGACGGACGAGCCGGCCGGTCTCGTTCGACAGCCACGCGCAGTAGGCGAACGCGTCGTCCCAGCGCACGAGCGTTACGGGGTGATCGAGGCGGGCTGCGGGGGGCTCGGAGTCCATCCAGACATATGGGTGGCCCATCGATCGGAAGTTGCGCTCGCGCTCGCGACCGCCCGCGGTCACGACCAGAGGGAGCTCGTATACGGCGGGAACGCGGTGCCCCGTCGCCCGCACGAAGCGCGCGTACTCGCGCTCGGTGACCGGATGCACCCCGATTGAAAACAGGTCCACGAACACGCGGTGCGCCGGGCGTTCGTCGTCGTCGGCATCATCCGAGCCCATCACGAACTCGCCCGCTGGGACGAGCGCCAGTTCCGGGAGCAGGTCACTCATGCGCGCATGTAACAGGCAACAGGATAGCGCACTTTTTTCGGGGTACACTTCCCTGGCATGAGGCTCGACCCGTTTGCGATGGAGCGTCTCCAATCCACCTGGGAACACCGGGTCGCGTGGAATCTGTCGGAGAGCGGCGTCGAACCGCTCCGGCTGGAGGAGCTGGCGGACACGGCGGAGGACCGCACGGCGCTGCTTACGCAGCCGCTCGGCTACACGCAGACCAACGGCAGCGGCGAGCTGCGAGGACTGATTGCCGCGTCGTATCCCGGCGCGTCGGCCGCTCACATCCAGGTCACCAACGGGGGCTCGGAGGCCAACTGCATCGTGCTCTGGCACCTCATCGAGCCGGGCGACGAGGCTGTCGTGATGGTGCCGAACTACATGCAGGCGCCGGGACTGCTTCGGGCGCTCGGGGCAACGGTTCGCGCGTGGCCGCTGGTGGCCGGGGATACTCGATGGCGCCCCGATCTTGCCGCGCTCCAGACGCTCGTGACGGACAGGACGAAGGTCGTATTCATCTGCACGCCCAACAATCCGACCGGCGCGCGGCTGACCGGGGACGAGCTCGATGCCATCTGCCGCGTCGCCGCGGCGTCGGGCGCGTGGGTCGTCTCCGACGAGATTTACCGCGGCGCGGAGCTGGACGGCGTCGAGTCGCCCAGCGCCTGGGGACGGTACGAGCGCGTCCTTGTCACCAGCGGTTTGTCGAAGGCGTATGGGCTGCCCGGCTTGCGCATCGGCTGGGTCGCGGGTCCGCCGGAGACCATCGAATCGCTGTGGGGCGTGCACGACTACACGACGATCGCGCCTGGCGCGCTGAGCGACTGCCTCGCGCGCGTCGCGCTCGCGCCCTCGAGGCGCGACCGGCTGCTCGCGCGGACGCGAGGCATCGTCCGCGCCAACTACCCGGTCGTCCGCCGCTGGATCGACAAGCGGTCGCCGCGGCTGGCGAACGTCGCGCCGGAAGCCGGCGCGATCGCCTTCGTTCGGTATCGCCACGCGATCAACTCCACCGCGCTCGCCGAGCGGCTGCGCGACGAGCGAAGTGTGCTGGTCGTCCCCGGGGATCACTTCGACATGGACGGCTACCTGCGGATTGGGTTCGGGTCGAATCCCGCGCACGTCGGCGCGGCGCTCGCGCTCGTCGGAGAGGTGCTGGACGGGATTGGCGATGCGGGCTGATCTCGTTCTGATTGGATTCGGCCATGTCGGGCGGCGATTCCTGCGGCTCCTCGAGGAGCACGGCGCCAGGCTCGCCGCCGACCATGATCTCGTGTGCCGCGCGGTCGGGATCTCGACACGCCGCCACGGCTCCCTGTGGCGGCCCGAGGGGATCGACGGCGCGGTCGTGGCGCTCGCCGACGGTGGTGGATCGGCCATCGACCTCATCGATCGCCTTCGCGCCTCGACCGCGGACCTGCGTGTCGTCGTCGAGACGACCACGCTCGACATCGCCGCCGGACAGCCGGCGATCGACCACGTGCGCGCCGCCATCTCGGCGGGGTGCCATGTCGTGACCGCCAACAAGGGCCCGGCGGCGTTCGCGTATGCGCCCTTGCACGCCGAGGCGGAGCGGGCCGGCGTGTCGTTCCTGTTCGAAGGGGCCGTCATGGACGGCGTTCCCATCTTCAACCTCGTGCGCGAGACGCTGCCGGCCGTGAACGTCCTGGGGTTTCGCGGGGTCGTCAACGCGACCACCAATCACATCCTGTCAGCGCTCGAGGATGGCGAGGCGTTCGGGCCGGCGCTGGCGCGCATGCAGGCGCTCGGCATCGCCGAGGCGGATCCGTCGCTGGACGTGGACGGCTGGGACGCTGCGGCGAAGACCGCGGCGCTCGCCAACGTGCTGATGGACGCGCGCATCACACCGCAGACGGTCGAGCGTACCGGCCTGACAGAGGCGTCGGGAGCCGCGGCGCTTTCAGCCGTCGAGCGCGGCAAACGGCTGCGCCTCGTCGCGGCCGCGCGGCGTCTTGCCGATGGACGCATCGAGGCGCGCGTCGGGCCGGTGGAACTTTCCGCGGACGATCTGCTGGCGGGGCTTCGCGGCCAGGCCAACGCGCTGGTGCTGCAGACGGACCTTCTGGGCGAGATCGCCATCTGTCAACTCGACGGCAGCCTCACACAGACGGCGTACGCGCTCCTGAGCGACGTCGTCACGATACGCAGGCGGCAACGGGAGAAGGGAAGCAGCAGATCCCGCAGCACATGATGGCAACCGATTCGATGGACGCACCGCTCAGCGGACTTACCGTGATCGATTTCACCCGCGTGCTGTCGGGCCCCTACTGCACGATGCAGCTCGCCGACATGGGGGCGCGCGTCATCAAGATCGAGCATCCAGGCCACGGGGACGACACGCGCGCGTGGGGCCCGCCGTTCACCGGAGGAGAAAGCGCGTACTTCCTCAGCATCAATCGCAACAAGGAAAGCCTCGCGCTCGATCTCCAGCGCCCGGAGTCGCGGCCGATTCTCGACGCACTGCTCGATCGCGCGGATGTGCTCGTCGAGAACTTCCGTCCCGGCACGATGGAGCGGCTCGGACTCGGCTACGACGCGGTGGCCGCGCGGTGGCCGCGGATCGTCTACTGTTCGATCTCGGGGTTCGGACAGACGGGGCCCCGGCGCGACGAACCGGGATACGACGCGGTCATGCAGGGAGAAGGCGGACTGATGAGCATCACCGGCGCGGCCGGCGGATCGCCGTTCCGGCTGGGCGTCGCCATCTCGGACATCGTCAGCGGCCTGTTCGCCGCGCAGGGGATCGCGATGGCCCTGCTCGCGCGGGAGCGGTCGGGCGCCGGACAGCGCGTCGACATCGGGATGCTCGACGCGACCGTCGCGCTCCTCACCTACCAGGCGGGCATCTATTTCGCGACGGGCGAGACGCCGCGGCGCATGGGCAACCGGCACCCGACGATCGTGCCGTACGAGACGCTTCCGGCTTCCGACGGGGAATTCGTGGTTGCCGTCGGCAACGACGAGATGTGGCGGCGGTTCTGCGAGGTCATCGAGGCGGGCGCGCTCGGCGACGATGCGCGGTTCCTCACCAACCGCGATCGCGTGCGCAATTACGACGGGCTGCGGCCGCTCATTGTGGAGCGGCTGGCCAGACGCACGCGCGACGAGTGGGTGCGGCGCCTCAAGGACGCCGGCGTCCCCTGCGGTTCGGTCCGCGACATCGGCGAAGTGCTGCAGGACGAGCACCTGCACGAGCGCGACATGATTGCGGAAGTCGAACACGCAGTCGCGGGCACGATCCGGCTGCTCGGCGTTCCTGTCAAGCTCTCACGCACCCCCGGCGCCGTGCGCCACGCCCCGCCCACGCTCGGGCAGCACACCGGCGCAGTCCTTCATGATCTTGGCTTGTCCGCCGATCAGATCGCGACGCTTCGCGATCAGGGTGTCGTTGGCGGCAGCCGATAGACCGCAGCTCGCGGCTCGAAGATCGCGGTAGCGCAGCCCTTCAGGGCTGCCGCCTTCAGCGCTCGAGAAGCAGCAGGATCTCGGTTGTCAGGAACGAGAGGACGTCGTCCTCGGACAGCGCGACGACGGGCGTGTGCTCGCGGACGGGGCGCTCGGACGTGACCATGCGGCGGCCGCGGCCGCGGCTGGTGCGCCCGAGAACCTCCGGGGGATCGGCGCTGTCGTCGAGAAAGAGCTCGATGAACTCATCCGGCGACCGCTCCGAGGCGAGCCGGACGGATCCGGCGGGCGTGAAGACCTTGAACAGGTGGCCCTCCGCGCCGAGCGCGGTCGCGAACTGGTGGAAGAGCGGCACCGCGCGCTGGGCCAGGAACTCCTCGTAATCGCGCGCCGCGGTGTCCACGCGGGCACGGCGTTCGGCGGCCTGGACCTTCGCGTGGTCGATTGCCGCGCGAAGCCGGCGGCGGATGCCCGAGATCTCCATCAGATCAGGCGCGCCTCTCCGCGTCGGATACCTGGATGCCGTCGCGTTCCAGCGCGGCCACGAGCGCTGCGCGATCCGGCGCGACGCGGCACGCTTCGCTCACCTGCACGGAGCCTTCGCGCACGAGCGCGCCCAGCGAATCGATCAGCGTGTTCATGCCGAGGCGACGGCCTCCCTCGATGGCAATGGCCAGCTGGGCGGTCGCGCCATCCAGGATCAGGTTCGCGACGCCGGGGGTGCCGAGCAGCAGCTCGCGCGCGGCGGCGCGGCCCCCCGCTGCCTTCCTGACGAGCGTCTGCGCGAGCACCGCGCGCAGCGATCCTGCCAGCAGCGCCCGCACCTGTGCCCGCCGATCGGCTGGGAACGCGCCGATGAGGCGCTCGACCGCGACGGGCGCCGACGGAGCGGCAATCGATCCAAACACCAGCCGCCCGGCGCGCGCCGCGTCGAGCGCGGCCGCAATGGCCTCGGGCGCGCTCAGGTCCTCGATGACGATGACGTCGGGGCCTTCGCGCAGCGCCGCGCGGACTGCGGTCGCGACCGCCTCGCCATCGCCGCGAACCTGCCGCTGGCTGATGAACGAGTGCCGCTTCTCGTGCACCGTCCGGACCTGCGACTCGATCGTGATGACATGATCGTTGCGGGTGCGGTCGATCAGATCGACGAACGCGTCGAGCAGCGTCGACTTCCCGCTCGCGCGCGGACCGGCAACCACGACCAGGCCGTCCGCCTCCGCGGAGAGCGCCTGCACGCGCTCGCTCAGTCCCAGCTCGTCCGCCGTGCTGACGTCCGCGGACGGCAGGTGGACGATCAGCCCGGCGCCCGAATCGTCGTGAAACGCGACACACCGCACGCGGCCGACGCCGCGAATGGAACACGTCCACTCGGCCGGCGCCTCCTCGACGTGATCGCGCGGCGCGTACTCGAAAGCGAACCGTTCGACGTCCCCGGTCGCCACCGATGGCTCGGTTCCGAGCAGCTCGATGCCTCCGTCGACACGGACCATCGGCCGCGAATCCGCAACAGCGTACAGCGCCGAAGCTCCGCGCGCTGCCGCGGCGCGCACCAGTTCGACGAGCGAGCCCTCGCTCACGGGAGCGGCGAGCGGCGGGGGCTGCAGCTTGAGCGCGGGCCGGCTGATCGGCAGCACCGCCGCGGTTGTCTCCGGCGGGGATATCGGGCTCGCCGCGGGCGCTGCGGCCACCGGCGCGGCCGGGGCCGGCGCATCCGGCAGCGGAATCTCGTCCCACGTGTCGCCGGCCGGCAGCGTGTGCCCCTGCTCCCAGGACCTGGCGGCGACATTCGCTGAATCCGCCGTTTCGTCCTCGTCGAACTCCGGCGTCCACGTAAAGTTCTCGACCGCGTCGGCCCGCAGCTCGAACACGATGTCCCCGTCGGTTTCCGCGACCGGCTCCGGGGGCACGACCGAAATCGGCTGCGCTTCGGCGAGCGCGATCGGATCCGGGCCGGCGAATGCCTGCGCCTCCGGTTCGATAATCGTGATGGCTTCCGGGTCGACCAGGGTGATGCGCTCGGGCTCCTCGAAGGCCGCGGGTTCCGGCTCGAGCAACACGGGCGTCTCGAATTCGACCGGCGGCTCCGCCTCGGATTCCGCGACGACGATTTCAGCGACAGGCGCGACTGACTCGGGTTCGGTGGAGTCGATGACCGCAGGCTCCGCCGCGACTGGTTCGGCCTCGGCGGCGGCGATGACTTCGGGCTCCGGCGCAATCGGCTCGGGCTGGACGACGACAGCCGGTTCGTCGGTTGGAACGGGCTGCGCTTCGACGGCGGGGCGCTCGACCTTGCGCCGAACCTCCACCCACACATCCTCGCCGCCCCTTGCGGCCGTGACGACGAAACGCTCGCCCCCCTGGCCCGGGGCGTCGATCTCGTGCTCGATGGCACCGATCTCGTCGAGCAGCCGCCACTGGTCAGCCGGCAGCATCTGCCCGAGCATGCCGAGCACGGCGTCCGAGGTCAGCGCTCGGGACGAGAGCTCGACCTGCCCCCACGAGAGCGGCCCCCGCAGCGAATTCATCGAGCCGGACGTCACGACATACGGCTTCTCGCCGACATGCATGACGAGCGCCTCGCCTTCCAGGCGGACGATCGCGTCGAGCAGGGTGTCGAGCAGGGTCACAGGCGTTATGGCTGAATGCAGGTATCCGCTGATCTTTCGGTTCCTCGAGGCTCAGGCTTTAGCCGTCGCGGCGCGGTGCCGTGCCGGCCTCGTAGATACGGACCAGCTCTACGAGCTTATACCCGCGCGTCTGGTATGGCGGAATGATCCGCTCCGCGCGCAGGTACTGCAACATTCCCTCGTCGGCATAATCCGGCTCGCCGATATCCGGTGTCCCGGCCAGCACCGATCCGAGTCCGGCGATGGTCATCGATTGCTCCGCGACGGTCGTGGACGAGGGGATCAGGCCCAGTTTCCGCGTCCGGACGACACGCGAGCTGGAGGTGAAGACCACGAACAGCTCGTTGCTGATGAAGCTGAACCCCGAATCCGCGCGCGAGGCGGGCGCATCCTCCACCTTCAGCATGCGGACGGAGGGAAGCGCGCCGATGACCTCCATGAGCCGGGCGGTGAAGTCCCCGTCGCCGGACCATCCGGATCGATCGACCTCCATCGCGCGATCGTAGCAGACGCTCGAACGTGACGCAGCCCGCAGTTCGCAGCTCGCGGCTCAGGGCCTTCCCCGTTCTACCTTCGTCTCTGTTTGGCGTGTCGAGATGTCCAGCGGTCGTGTCCCGCTGCGCGCGCCGACGGCTCTCAACGCACGAAGACCACGAAGCTCGCGAAGTTCACGAAGACTGTACGGAACAGCCCAGAGCAGGCGCGAGTCCTGACGTGGTTCCGGGAGAACCTCGGTCGACAAAAACCTGGCTTCTACGTTCTATGTTTCCGTGCGACATGAATGGCCATGAGACCGCCAAGGACGGGCCGGTACTCGACTTCCGCGAAGTGGTTCCGCAAAAGCGCGACGACTCCCTCGGCGCCGGGGTAGCGTCGAATGGATTCAGGGATGTAGCGATAAGTGTCCGGGTCCCGATGGAGGATGAATCCCAGCGTCGATCCGACCGCTGTCAGGTATGTCAGATAGATCGCGCGAACGAAGGGGTTCGCCGGCTTGTTGAAATCAAGCGAGACGAACACGCCGCCGGGACCGAGCACGCGCGCGATTTCGGCGATCGACGCCGTGATGTCCGGCACGTTCCGCAGCCCGTAACCGGTGGTGACGACGTCGAATCCGGCAGCGCCGAACGGGAGCGCCATCATGTCCCCCAGGACGAAGGAGACGCGGTCTCGCTCGTGCGGCTTGGTCCGCGCCAGCTCGAGCATCCGAAGCGTGATGTCGAGGCCGGTCACACGCGCGCCGCGCGCGGCCAGTGCAAAGGCGATGTCGCCGGTGCCGCAGGCGAGATCGAGCGCTTTCGTCTCGTCGGTCGCGCTCGTCGCGTCCGCCACGGTTCTCTTCCAGTGGCGGTCCCGGCCGTACGACAGGAGCACCGTGATGAAATCGTACCGGCCGGCGATAGTAGAGAACAGCCGGCGGACGTACGACCGTTTGGTCTCGGGAGAACTCAGCGCCTGCGGTAAACGAACGCGCGAGATCATCGTATTCTCTGCAATCATAATCGGACGGGGGCTCTGCCCCCGGATTCCGGCTCGGCCGGACCAGGAGACAGCACCCGTGCACATCGCCTCACGCCTGGCGGCCGGAACCCTCGCCACGACCCTGCTGGTGTCCGCGGAAGCGGCGGCGCAGTCCGCGCCCGCGCCAGGACCCTTCAGGATCTCGGACAACTCCTTCCTGGTGGAGGAAGCCTTCAACCAGGAGAAGGGCGTCTTCCAGAACATCTTCGGCGCCACGCGCATGAACGGCGATTGGGCCGCGACCTTCACCCAGGAATGGCCCGTCGTGTCGCAGCGCCACCAGTTTTCCTACACGCTCGCGTGGATGACGGCGACGGGGCGCCGCGGCTTCGGCGACACGTTGCTCAACTACCGGTGGCAGGCGATGATGGAAGGTGCGGGGCGCCCCGCGTTCTCTCCTCGCGCGAGCCTGATCCTGCCGACCGGCAGCTCCAGCCGCGGGATGGGGGACGGATCGGCGGGCCTTCAGGTGAACCTTCCGTTCAGCAAGCGGACGAGCGACTGGTACTGGCACTGGAATGCGGGCCTGACGTGGCTGCCCCGCGCCCGCGCGGAGGGCGCCGCCGCCCGCCGCGAGAATCTCGTGACGCCGTTCGTCGCCGGCAGCGCCATCGTGCGCGTCCGCCCGATGCTCCACCTGATGCTCGAAACCGTCGTCTCGTTCGACGAGTCAATCGCCGCGGCGGGGACGGCCCGGGATCGCGCGGTGACGATGTCGCCGGGTCTGCGGGGCGGATGGACCATCGGCGACCGGCAGGTGGTGCTCGGGTTTGCCGTGCCGGTCACGTGGCAGGACGGACGCGGGGCGGGCGCGTTCCTGTACGCGTCCTACGAGCTGCCGTTCGATCGCTGAGGCGGCGTTATTCGCCGTTGTACGTGGCGACCGACGTGGGCGTCTCCCAGACGCGGACGCTCACGATGTCGAGGCCGTGCTCGCGCGCCTTGTCGAAGATCAGCCGCGCGATGCGCTCGACGGTGGGGTTGCTCTCGAGCAGGAACATCGGCTCGCCGAGCGTCTTCAACGGCGCCACGAGGGGATCGTCCTGCCGCAGGATCATCTTGTGATCCAGCTCGCGGTCGATCCAGCCTTTGACGATGCGCTTGATGTCGCTGAAGTCGGCGACCATGTTGCGCTTGTCGAGGTGGTCGGTGCGCACGTCGACTTCGACCACGGCGTTGTGGCCGTGCGGATGCTTGCAGATCCCGTCGTAGTCGAGCAGCCGGTGGCCGTAGCAGAAATCGATGCGTTTGGTGACGACATACATGTCCACCGATATTACCCCGAGCCGCGCGCGATGAGGAACGACCCGCGATGACCCAGGACGCCGCCGGCGATCCGGCCGTTGCCGTGATGTATTCCGGCGGGCTCGACAGCGCGGTGCTCGTCGCGCACGCGGCGACGCAGTCGGCGGTGCAGCCTATTTACGTCAGCGTCGGGCTGGCGTGGGAACGCGAAGAGCTTGCCGCGGCGATGCGCCTCTTCGCCCGCGGCGCGTTCGGCAGCCGGGTGCGCCCGCTCGTTCCGCTGCGGCTCGACATGCAGGACGTCTATCCGGCCGACCACTGGGCCATCCGCGGCGAGGCCCCCGGCTTTGACACGCCGGACGAAGATGTCTATCTCGAGGGGCGCAACATCGTCCTGCTCTCGAAGGCGGCGGTGTACATGGCGCGCGCGAAGATCTCGCGCGTGATGCTCGGCCCGCTCGCCGGCAACCCGTTTCCGGATGCCAGCGACGCGTTCTTCCGCGCGATCGAGCGCGCGTTGTCCCTCGGATTGGCGTGGACCATTCGCGTCGAGACGCCGCTCGCCGGCATGCGCAAGGCCGACGTCATTCGCCTCGGCCGCTCGCTGGAGGTTCCCTTCGACGCGACGCTGTCGTGCATGCAGCCCCGCGAAGGACTGCACTGCGGCCGCTGCAGCAAGTGCCGGGAACGGCGCGACGGGTTTCTCGAGGCAGGGATCGTGGATCCGACGCGCTATCAGAACACGCCGGCGAGATGAGAGTCTGTAATTGGTGAATTGGTGAATTGGTGAATTGAGGGCAACCAGCTCGGATCGTCCGGACGGACGGTCCCAGCCAACTCACTAATTCACCAATTCACTAATTCACCAACTCACCAATTCACGAGGCGCGCAGCCTGATGGAGCCGTCGCCGGTGCGGATGCGCAGCGAGCGGCCGCCGGTCCCGAGCCGGCCGCGCAGGGTGCGCCGGCTCTCCTCGCCACCCTTTTCGGCGGACAGGCCAAGGTCGTTGTGAATGACGCCGTCGCCGGTGTGCGCGTCGAGGTCGGCGCCGAAATCCGACGGCAGATACACCGAGACGCCACCATCACCCGACGAGATATCCCAGTCGCCGGTCATTTCCGTGCCCGGCTGCGCGCGCACGACAATCGATCCGTCGCCGGTGTGCAGCCGAATCGCCGTCGGCCTGCCGGTCACGTCGATGCCGCCGTCGCCGGTCTGCAGCGCGAGACTGCCTGCCAGTCCGTCGACAACAACGGACCCGTCCCCTGTATCGATCGTCAGCTCGCCGGTGACGTCAATCGCACGGATGCCGCCGTCGCCTGAACGCAGATCGATGCCGCCTTCGACGCGCTCGACACGGATCGAGCCGTCGCCGCTGCGCGCGCGAAGGTTCGCGCGCTGTGGCACGGTGACGATGAGTCTCGCCGTGGCGTTTCGGTGTGTTCCGAAGACGCCGATCTCCAGCGTTTCCTTCCGCGGCCGGCGTACCTCCAAATCGATGGTGTTGCCGTGCTGCCGGCTCGTGATCTCGAGCGCCTCGACCGCCTCGCGGGTCGCGCCGCGCTTTTCGATTTCCACGAGGACCTCGGGCTTGTCCCACGACCGGACTTGAATGGAGCCGTCGAAGGTCGTGACCCGTACATCGGGGATGCCGGTGACCGTGTAGCGCCGTTCGTCGTGGACGATCTGGCCCTGCGAATCGACGGTGACGCAGCCGGCGGCGAGCGCCGACACGACCAGGCCAGCCGCGTACGTGAACTTCATACCCCCATAGACGGCCGCCTGGAGGGCTCCGTTCCCACCAAATTAGTGAATTGGTGAATTGGTGAATTACCGCCGTGGCCTGGACCATACCGGCGAGCCTGCGACGAACGTGTGAACGACCCCGAAATCCGCGTCGAGCACGACCAGGTCGGCGGCCGCGCCAGGCGCGATCGCGCCGAAACCCTGCAGCCGGAGCGCCCGAGCCGCCGTGGTCGCGCAGATTGTGGCCGCGTCGACGAGGCCTAACCCCATGACGGTCACCAGCTTCGCGAACGCGCGATCCATCGTGAGGACGCTGCCTGCAATCGTGCCATCGTCGAGCCGCGCGGTATCGCGGACCGTGATCGGCCGGCCGCCGAGCAGGGTACGCGTGCCAGGCGGAAGTCCCGATCCGGCGGTCCCGTCGGTGATCGCCATCACGCCCGACGGCTGTTTGGCCGAGAGCGCCACCCGCACCATCGCCGGATGCACGTGCACGCCGTCGCAGATGAGCTCGGCAATCACGTCGTCGTGCTCGAGCGCCGCGCCGGCCAGTCCGGGCGCCCGGTGCCCGAGGGGCGGCATGCGGTTGAACAGGTGCGTCGCCTGGCGCGCGCCGGCGTCGAAGCCGGCCATCGCCTGTTCGTAGGTGGCCGCGGAGTGTCCGAGCGAGACGTGATGGCCCTGCGCCGTCAGATCGCGGATGAGATCCAGCGCGCCCTCGAGTTCGGAAGCGAGCGTGACGATGCCCACGTCAGGCCGCGCCGCGGCGATCTCCGCCAGGATCTGATCGCCGGAGAAGTCCCCCTGCCGGCCGGCCGCTCGCGGCGTCCGGATGCACTCGAGCGGCTGCGCCCCTCTGTACTCCGCGCTGATGAAGTTGCTCTCGAGGTGCGCGGGCAGGACCCGCGCCCCGGCCGGGGCGGACGTCCTCGCGGCCCGCACTGCCGAGAGCATCACGCGCAAGGCCGGCGGAGCGCACGCGATCGACGTCGGACAGAAGGCGGTGACCCCGAATCGCGGCAGCCGTTCGGCCAGTCGGCCGATGGCGTCGCCGCCGTCGAGCGCGTCGATGCCCTCGACGCCATGCACGTGAACGTCGATGAAGCCGGGCAGGATGTAGTGGCGGCGGAGATCGAAGTGGGGATCCGTTCCGCCGGGGGACCGCGTCGCACGGTCGACCTCGACAATGCGATCGCCGTCGAGGACGAGCGTTCCGCCGCCGAGCACGCGATCGGGAAGCACAATGTCGCCGCCCGAGAGCAGGATCATGTCTGCGCCAGCAACGCGATGCGCGCGGCGCCGATCGCGATGGCGTCCACGCCGAGCGGTGACATCTCGATGCGGACGCGGTCGATCATGCCCGACGGCATGCGGCGCGCGGCTTCCTGGCGGACGGGCTCGAGCAGGAGGTCGCCCGCGTCCGCGATCGCGCCGCCCAGCACGACGATTTCGGGATCGAGTGTCGTCGCGAGATTCGCGATCGCCATGCCGATGTACTTGGCCGTGTCGCGGACGACCGAGATGGAGACTCCATCCCCGCTTCGGGCGCCGGCGAACACGTGCGCCGCGGTAATCGACTCGAGATCCCCCGCCCGTTCGAGCACGGCGGAATGATCGCCGGCCTGAATGCGCCACGAGAGGCGCCGCGCGATCCCCTTGTTGCTCACCTCCGCGGCGAGGCTGCCGAACTTGCGGTAGTCCTGGCGCTCCACGGGATTGAGCGCGAGCCACGCGGCCGATCCGGCCAGCCCGTGCGCCCCGTTCCAGGGACGGCCGTCGAGCAGGATGCCGGCCAGCACGCGCTCCCCGATCGCGAGGCACACGACGTGGCGCGCGCCGGATGCCGTGCCGGTCCACGTTTCGGCCGTCACGGCGGCCACGCCCGGCGTGCACATCACCGGAGCGGGCATCCCTTCAGGGATGGCGCCTGCGAGCTCGTTCACGCCGGTTTCCAGCGCCATGCCGATCGCCCCGATCGACAGGCCGCGCGTCAGCTCCGCGATGAGGGCACGGGGCGCGCCCGTGGAGGTCGCGCCGCGGCGAACGATTTGTCCCCGCGCGTCAACGACCACCGCCGTCACCGCGGGGCCGGCCACATCCAGACCGAGTGCGTGCATTGGCTCTACTCGCCTATCTGCCACAGGAGCTTGCGCCCTTCAAGCGGCAAGGCCGTCGCCCCTTCGGCGCGGAACACCGTCTCGTCCGCCTTCTCGAGAAGTCCGCGCAGCCGTGTCTCGTCGGGCGCGGAAAACACGATCACGCCGGCCCCTTCCGCGGGAGGAAACTCGCGATCGTCGATGTAGTCGTGATCGAGCGTCACGAGCGTGCGCCCGAGCTGCCGCGCCAGCCGGTAGTGCTCGATGTCCCGCGCCCGCCGCAGATCGTCGTGCTCGAGGACGAACAGGACATCCCAGCCGAGGCGCGTCCGCATGAACGTGACGAGGCCGTTCGGCATGTTCGCGTCCGCATAGATGCGCGGCCCTTCCACCAGCCGCCCGGCGAATGCGCTCAACTCCGACGACAACGTGCCCATCTCACCGGTGGCGGTCGATCCCGGCGGGCTCCTGCACGGGGTCCGGCGGCGGCCGCTTCTCCACGGCCTGCCGGCGGAGGTCCGCGACGAGCGCGTCGCGCTTGTGCACGAGCTCCCGGCGCGCCCGCCGGCCGTGCGGCGAACCGACCGCGTATTCGCAGAAGAGCGGGAAGGCGATGGTCGAATCGCAGTAGGCGACGACCGTGTCGGGCAGCACACCCGGGTTCACCTTGCCCCAGCTCACCGCTTCGGCCGGCGTCGCCCCGGACAACCCGCCCCAGACGACCTGGTCGGTGGTGATCTGGATGAAATAGTCGTTGCCCCCTTTGGGGATCCCATAGACCTCCCACAGGGTCGGCTGCCCCTGGAGGTAGAAGTTCTTCGGCGACCCGCCGCCGAGAATCACGCAGCCGTTCTTCTTCCCGGCAAGGATGATCGCGCAGACCTCGTTGACGTCGCGGTTCGGATCGATCATCAGCGTGCCGCCGTTCATCAGCTCGTGGTACGCGATGTTCATCCCAATCGAGCTGTCGCCGGGCGACGACGTGTAGATCGGCACGCCGTCCTTCGCCGCGCGGGCGACGACGGAGTACTCGTCACAGCCGGGGTGCCGCTCCAGCAGATCGACGCCCAGGCGGTAGTGGAACTCGGAGGTGGGCATCGGCCCGGCCAGCTTCGAGCGCGCCAGGAAATCCCGGATGTACGCGTCGGTCTCGAGCAGCACCGTCGCCGGGAACAGTACGTCGTAGATCCGGATGATGCCCTGGTCGTACAGGTCCACGTCGTCGAGGAACGGCGAGCCGCGGTGCAGCGTGAAATTCAGCGCGTAATGGAGATCGTGATAGAGGTTCGCGCCGGTGCTGATGATGAAGTCGACGAGGCCGCGGTCCATCAGCTCGATGACGCAGCCGCCCAGCCCCGCCGGCGTGAGCGCCCCGGCCAGGGTCAGGCCGATCGTCGTGTCGTTGTCCGGCGCCAGCATCTTGTCGCTGAAGATGTGGCAGGCTTCGGACAGCCGGCCGGCGTTGAAGGCCTGGAATCCGCCGTCGATCAGGTGCCGGACCTCGGCGCTCCCCCGCGGCCTGTAATACTTGATGGGTTTCCCGCCGAGATACTGACTGGCGCTCTTGCCCGAAGAGCCGGGCGCGCGGTGGGGCACTGACGGACCTCCGGCGTTCTGCAAGCGGACCTGTGGACGATCCGGGCGGTCCGCAACTCCGCTAAGATTAGCATCAGTTCCGCGCCCGGACACGGGAAATGCCTTGACACCTGACGCCTTCCGGAGCGAACGTAGGCTGCCTCCCAGTCAATTCGAGCCCGAACATGTCTGAGTCCGGATTCAGTCCCGGCAACCCCACCGTGTGGATCGTGGCCGTCGCCGCGGTGGTCGTGCTGATCCTCGTGTTCTTCTGGCACAAGGGCCGGCGCATGCCCGGCGAGCACGTCTTCCGCGCGAGTCGACTGAGCCGCGGCAACCTGCTGTTTCCGACGCAGGTGGGCGTCACCCCGACGAGCGTCGTGCACTACACGCCGGAGTTCTTCGGCGGGCGCGAGCAGTCGATCCACGTGGCGCACATCGCCTCGGTCCTCGTCGATCGGAACCTGTTCTTCTCCGACGTCATGATCGAGAGCTCCGGCGGCGCGGAACCGGTCCGGTGCCACGGCCATCGCAAGCGGGACGCCGTGGAGATGAAGCGGCTCATCGAGCAGTTCCAGTCGGACTACTACCGTCAGCGCGGACCGGGCGGGTCGCAGGCCTCATGAGCGCGAACGCCGACCGCGCCGTCACGCCGCGGCGGCTCGCTCCCGACGACATCCAGGGACGGTTCCTGGCGCTCGTGCAGTCGCCGCTGCGCGCCGGTCTCCTGCGCTTCCTCTGCGCGCGGCCCGACGAATCGTTCGACGTCGAAGCGCTGATGCAGACGTTCGGCCGGATGCGGCTCGACATCGAGAACTGCCTGCGAGAGCTCGTCGGCTTCGGCCTGGCCGAACCAGTCACCGGCCCCGGGATCCCACGCTACAAGTTCCGGCAGCCGACGGTCGAACCGGTGCGCGAGCTGCTCGACGAATTCCTGGAGCTGCGCGCGACGGTCACGCACGAGGACCGCTCCCCCGCCGTCCAGCGCTTCCGCGAGATGATCGGGCGCGACGAGAAGATGCTCGTCGTCTTCGAATGGATCCGGACCGCGGCCAAGTCGGACATCTCGGTTCTCATCCTCGGTCCGACCGGCTCGGGCAAGGAAGTCGTCGCGCGGATGATCCACGAGCTGAGCCGCCGCGGAACGAACCGCTTCCAGGCGGTGAACTGCGCGGCGCTGCCGGATACACTCTTCGAGTCCGAGCTGTTCGGCTACGAAAAGGGGGCGTTCACCGGCGCGCACGACCGCAAGCCCGGCCGGCTCGAGATGGCGAACAACGGCACGCTGTTCCTCGACGAGATCGGCGATCTGGCCCTCGTCGCGCAGGCCAAGCTGCTGCGCGCGCTCGAAGAGCGCCGCTTCGAGCGGCTCGGCGGCAACGAGTCGATCGAAGTGAACTTCCGGCTGATTTCCGCGACCAACCGGCCGCTCGATCAGTTCGTGCGCGACGCGCGCTTCCGCGAGGATCTGTACTACCGCGTCAACGCGTTCTCAATCCGCCTGCCTTCCCTTCGCGAGCGCGCGAGCGACATCCCCGTCCTCGCGCAGCGCTTCCTCGCCCGGTACTGCGCCGCCAACGGCCTGCCGCTCGACGGCAAGGCCTTCGCGAAAGAAACCACCGATGCGCTGATGCAGTACCACTGGCCGGGAAACATCCGCGAGCTCGAAAGCACCGTCTCGAGGGCCGCCCTCTCGTCGTCGTCGCGGATCATCAACGCCGCCGACGTCCAGTTCCTGCACGCGAGCGAACAGCCCTCCGATCCGGGCAATCAGCGGCTGCCGTCGCTGGCGGAAGCCGAGCGCGCGCATATCCTCCGGGTCCTGGAAGCGGTGCGGTGGAACAAGAAACAGGCGGCCGGCGTGCTCGAAATCAGCCGCGGCACCCTGTATCGCAAGATCCTCGAATATGGCCTCGAGCCCCGGCCTGCTGGCGGCACTTCCACCCCCTCGGGCAGCCACGCTAACTGACGAGCTATATCGTTCAAACGTAACGACTTAGTGCCCTCTTTGGTAATTAGTGTCCCAAAACGGCACACGGCCCTGTGCAAGAATCTGACATACGGGCGGATTCCCCGTCGATAACGGTGCGCACTAACTGGCTGTAACACAGTAGAATACGCACGTTTCCCGCATGCCGGAATGGATGGGCAGTGCCTTTGCACAGGTGCGTCCATTCGGCGCTTTGGCGACACCTGCGTTCATGGTCCAACGGTTTTTTGCCGCGCTCACGTTACTGGTCGTCACGGCGGCACCCGCCTGGGCGGCGAGCCATGCCGCTGACGACAAGTTCGACGGCGTCGTGCGCCAGCGCGCGCACGCGGCGCGCGGGTGGTCTCGCGTCATCGTCCGCACGCGCGAGGGATCGGACGCCAGCGCGCTGATCCGCTCGCTGCACGGCAAGCCCGGACGGGACCTGCCGGCGCTCCACGCGCGCGTGGCGCTGATGCCCGACGCCTCGCTCGAGAATCTCGCCGCGTCCCCGTCCGTTCTCGGTGTCAGCCTGGACCGCCGGGTGAGCGGGACGATGGAGCGGACGGGTGCCACGGTCGGAGCGTCCTGGGTCCGCGAGACGCTCGGTCTCGACGGCACCGGCGTCGGCGTCGCGCTCATCGATTCCGGCGTCGCGTCGTGGCACGACGACCTCGGGCCCGACCGCGTGGCGCGCTTCGTTGATTTCGTGGATTTCCTGCCGATGCCGTACGACGACTACGGGCACGGCACGCACGTGGCGGGGATTATCGGCGGCACCGGGTACGATTCGGGCGGCGCGCGGCGCGGGATTGCCCCTGCCGCGAGCCTCGTCGTGCTCAAGGTGCTCGACGGCGCCGGCGACGGGTACATCAGCAACGTCATCGCGGCGCTCGACTACGCGGTGCAGCATCGTGCGGAGCTCAAGATCCGCGTTGTCAACCTCTCGGTTGCCGCCGGCGTGTACGAATCGTACGACACGGACCCGCTCACCCTCGCGGCGAAGCGCGCCGTCGAGGCGGGCATCGTCGTGGTCTGCGCCTCCGGCAATTTCGGACGCAATGCCGCCGGACATCCGCAGTACGGCGGCATCACGGCGCCCGGCAATGCCCCGTGGGTGCTCACCGTCGGCGCCAACAGCCACAACGGCACGGTGTCGCGCGCCGACGACATCATCGCCCCGTTCAGTTCCCGCGGCCCCGCGGCCATCGACTACGCGGCCAAGCCCGATCTGGTCGCGCCTGGCGTCGGCATCGAGTCGCTCACCGACGCCTCGACGCTGCTCTTCACCGTCCACGCGTCCGCGCGTCTGTCGGGCACGGTGCAGACGGCAACGCAGCCGTACCTGAGCCTCACGGGCTCGAGCATGGCGGCGCCTGTCGTCGCGGGGACGGTGGCGCTGATGCTGGAGGCCAATCCCGCGCTGTCGCCGAACCTGGTCAAGGCCATCCTCCAGTACACGGCGGAACATCACGCGGGCCTCGACGATCTCACGCAGGGGGCCGGCTTCCTGAACGCGCGCGGCGCCGTGCAGCTCGCCCGCGTCCTCGGCGACCGCACGGCCTCCCCCGTGCCTGCCGATCCGACGAAGTGGAACCGCCACATCAACTGGGGGAACCATCGCCTGGGGGGCGGCATGCTCAAGTCCGGCGCGACCGCCTGGCGCACGGACGTGACGTGGGGCGCGGCGACAACGGCGACCGGCGACCGCGTGACGTGGGGGTCGGTCTGCTCCGGCGCGGACTGCACCGACGTCATCTGGGCTCCTGAAGGGAGCCGCGAGGACGTGTGGGGCACCACCTGCGCGGACGACGCCTGCCAGAGCGTCGCGTGGGGCACCAGCGAAGACGTGAACATCGTCTGGGGCGCCACGTGCGACGGCGGCGATTGCGGCAACACGTTCTGGGGATTCACCGCGATGCCCTTCGACGCGGCGGGCGTGGAGGCGTCGAGCTGCGAAGCGCGCACGCCGACGTGCGAGGAGATCGTCTGGCCGCGGTCCAGGCGTCGCCAGGTCCTCCTGAGGCTGAGGGACCTCTGATCGCATGAAGACCCTCCCCATCGGCGCGCGCCTTGTTGTCTGCGCGGTGATAGGGCTCGGCCTGACTCTCTTCGTCAAGTTCTTCCCGTTTCCCTCGCCGGCTTCGCCCTGGCTCTTCCTGCTGCTGATGGCGCTGTCGTCGGTGACCTCGGTATTCAAGGTCAACCTGCCGCTGGCGCGCAGCGGGTCGACGATGTCCGTGTCCTACGCCGTGGATTTCGCGTCGCTGCTGCTGCTCGGGCCGCACGAGACGATGGTGGTCGCGGCGATCAGCGCGTGGAGCCAGTGCACGTTCCGGATCAAGGAACGGAACCCCGTCTACCGCACGCTGTTCAGCATGATGTGCCTGGTCATCACCGTCCAGGCGGCCGGCGCGGTGTACATCGCGCTCGGCGGAAATCCGGGGCACTTCGACATCTGGACGCTGCCGAAGCCGCTGGTCGGCGCGGCGACGACCTACTACGTCATCAACACGGCGATGGTCGCGGCGGCGATCGCGCTGTCAACGCGCCAGAAGATCCTCAAGGTCTGGAACGAGAACTTCCTGTGGAGCGCGCCGAGCTATTTCGTCGGCGCGCTCGTCGCCGCGGGCGCGGTCTGGGTGACGACGATCTCGCTGAAGTGGCTCGTGCCGCTTCTCGCCGCGCCGCTCTACGCGACCTATCGCAGCTACAAGGTCTATCTCGGGCGCATCGACGACGAGCAGCGGCACGTGCGGGAGATGGCCGACCTGCACCTGGCGACGATCGAGGCGCTGGCGCTCGCGATCGACGCCAAGGATCAGACGTCGCAGTCGCACATCCGCCGCGTCCAGTTGTACGCCGCCGCGCTCGCGCGCGGGCTCGGCATGAGCGAGAACCACATCCAGGGCGTCAAGACCGCCGCGCTGCTGCACGACATCGGCAAGCTGGCGGTGCCGGAGCACATCCTGTCGAAACCGGGGCCGCTGACGCCCGAAGAGTTCCAGAAGATCCGGGCGCATCCGAAGGTCGGCGCCGACATCATCAGCGCCGTGCCGTTCCCGTATCCCGTGTCGCCGCTCATCCTGAGCCATCACGAACGATGGGACGGCAAGGGATACCCGGCCGGCTTGAAAGGGGAGGAGATCCCCCTCGGCGCGCGCATCCTGTCGGTCGTCGATTACTTCGACGCGCTGATGGCGGAGCGGCCGTACCACAAGGCCATGAGCTTCGAGGCGGCCATCGGCCTGCTGCAGCAGGAAGCGGGCAAGGCTCTCGATCCGGCGGTGGTCGAGAAGTTCATCGACTCGCTGCCCTCGCTGCAGATCGAGGCGGCGAAACTGGAGCAGGTCATCCGGCGGCCGGTGCCCGACACCGGCCCGGTCGTCGGGCAGCCCGCGACCGGCCTGCTGCCGGACGCGCAGAAGAAGAACGTCTTCGACGACATCGCGCTCGCCCACCGCGAGATCTACGCGTTGTACGAGATCGCGCAGGCCATGGGCACCAGCCTCGGCGTGTCCGACACGATGGCGCTCATCACGGCGAAGTTGAGCAACCTGGTCCCGTTCTCGTGCGCGGCACTGTTCCTGTTCGACGAGGAGACCGAGACGCTCCGCTGCCGGTTCGCCACCGGCGTGGACGCCGAGGTGATCCAGCAGATTGCCGTGCACTCGGGCGAGGGGCTGACCGGATGGGTCGCGCGCAACCGCCGCGCGCTCGTGAACGCGCGGCCGAGCGCGGATCTCGAGGCGGCCGGCCTGGTGTCGCTCTACACGCACCTCCAGTCCGCGCTCGTCTGTCCGCTGCTGTTCAACGATCGCTTCATCGGCACGCTCTCGGTGTACCACGTGGATGCCGCGTTCTACCGCGACGACCACCGGCGGCTGCTCGACCGCGTGTCGGAGCAGGCCGCCGCCGTCATCAACAACTCGATGCTCTTCGAGCAGACGCAGGAGGATTCCCTGACCGATCCGCTGACGGGCCTGCCCAACACGCGCTTCCTGTTCATGCACCTGACGCGCGAGCTCGCGCGCGCCGAGCGCCTGAAGTCCGAGGTGTCGCTGCTGGTGATGGACCTCGACAACTTCAAGGACATCAACGACAGCCACGGCCACCACGTCGGCGACCGCGCGCTGTGCGAGGTCGCGCGCGTGCTCCGTACCGCGATCCGGCCGTACGACATCTGCGTCCGGTACGCCGGCGACGAGTTCATCGTCGTGCTGTCGGGCTGCGGCGCCGACGAGGCGGAGCACAAGCGCCAGGAGCTGCAGAAGAACATCGACGAGGTCTACTTCGAGGCGCGGCCGGGCAAACGCGTGCAGCTCGGGATCAGCGTCGGCGCGGCGGTCTTCCCGCAGGACGGCGAATCCTACGAGTCGCTGCTGGCGACGGCCGACAGCCGCATGTATCAGGACAAGGCGACGCGCAAGCGGCGCAGCTCGCGCGAGCCGGCGATGCGCAACGATGTCATCGCCGCCTCGGAATTCCCCCACATCACCGAGAGCGACATCCAGCGGGCGGCGGCCGGGGTCATCTGAAGCAGGCAGTAGGCAGCAGGCAGCACGCAGTGGATCCCGCTGTCGCGCTGCACGCCGTCACTCGGCGAGCGCCGAACCCCGAGTCCCGGCGCCGAGCCCCGAGCCGCGGAGTAAGATCCGACTGTGGAGGTGACGGGCCGTATCGTCAGCGTGAGACGCGCGACGCCGTCAGCGCGGATCGTCCGTGTTGATCTCCTCGGTGCAGATTTCAAGTATAAGGCGGGACAGTCGGTCCTCATCGGGCCCGGCGGCACGGACGTGCGCGTGCCGTACTCGATCTCAGGTGCGCCGAAGGAAGCCTCAGAGAGCGGCCAGCTCGAATTCCTGATCAAGGTGGACAGCAGCGCACGTTGGGGCGAGCACTTTGGTCCGCTGGCGCGCGGATCCTCGATGGTGGTCGACGGCCCGTATGGATCGTTCGTGCTGCCGGAACATCCGCGAGAGCGACGCTTCGTGTTCATCGCCGGCGGCACGGGTATCGCGCCGCTGCGTGCCATGATTCAGCACGCGATTCTCACCGGCCACCCGCCCGGCACTCGGCATCTTCTCTACAGCGCAAGATCGCCGAGCGATTTCGCCTACCTCTCAGAGTTGCGCGCGCTTGCGCGGAGAGGCGAAATCCAGCTCATTCTGACCGCGACGCGCGAGCGAACGCCGCGGTGGAGCGGCGCCAGGGGACGGATTGGCACGAGCCATCTCGCACCACTCCTGGGCGATCCCGCTACGCTGTATTTCGTGTGCGGGCCCGCCGCCATGATAGACGATGTCCCGCCGATGCTGCGCAGCCTCGGGGTCGAAGCCGCGCGAGTCAGAGTGGAGGAATGGTGGTTCGCGTAACCCGCTCGGCAGCAGGCAGCGGGCAGTAGGCAGTAGGCAGTGGATCCCGCTGTCCCGCTGCACGTGTTCAGGGCTGGATCTGGAGCGTGGATTTCACGTCCGTGACGCCCTTGATGGCGCGCGCGAGCTGAATCGCCTTCGCTTCCTCGTCCTTGCTCTTGACGCGTCCGGACAAGGTGACGACGCCCTTGAACGTATCGACGTCGATGCGCAACGCGCCCACGGTCGGGTCGTTGATGAACGCGGTCTTCACACGGGTGGTGATGGTCGCGTCGTCGATCGTTTCGCCGATCGTCTTGCCGCACGCCGCAAGGAGCAGCGGCGCGACGAGCGCGATGACGATCAACAGTGACGAAGACTTCGAGAATCTCTTCATGATGGAACGCCTCCGCCTCAGCCTTTAGCAAGCCGTGTGCCGGTCGGTCACATGCCGGTCGCGTGATAGCCGCCGTCGACCATCAGGATTTCAGCGGTGACGGCGCGTCCGGCGGGACCCAGCAGGAACATCGCGGCATCCGCAACCTCAGCCGTTTCAACGGTGCGATGCAGCGGCGCACGATCGCGGTAGTGCTGGAGGATGGCCGAGAAGCCCGAGATGCCGGACGCAGCGAGCGTCTTGATGGGACCGGCCGAGATGGCGTTCACGCGGATGCCCTTCGGGCCCAGGTCCGCCGCCAGATAGCGGACGCAGGCCTCCAGCGCCGCTTTCGCCACTCCCATCACGTTGTAGTTGTCGAAGACCCGCTGGCTGCCGAGATACGTCAGGGTGAGGATGCTGCCGCCGCCCCGGCGCTCCATGAGCGGCAGCGCGCCGCGCGCCAGCGCCACCAGCGAGTACGCGCTGATGTCGAGCGACAGCCGGAATCCTTCGCGGCTGGTCTGGACGAAGGGCCCCGAAAGCTCTTCGCGCGGCGCGAAGGCCGCGCCATGCACGAGGAAATCGAGCCCGCCGAACTCCCCGTCGATGGCCTCGTACAGATGCGCGATCTGCGCATCGTCGGTGACGTCGCACGGGAGGATGAGCGGGTTGACGAGGGTCGCGGCGAGCTCGCGGACGTTCTCCTCGAGCCGCTCCCCTTGGTAGGTGATGGCCAGGCGCGCACCTGCTTCAGCGGCCGCCTGCGCGATTGCCCACGCAATCGATCGTTTGTTGGCCACGCCCACGATCAGGCCGGTCTTCCCCTGGAGATCGGTCATTCCTCCACCTTCCCTGATACGCGCGCAGCCGCGCGCATCCTGCCGATTTAATCACGAAACCTGGCGGGGAATTGAATGAGGAGACCTTAGCGCGACCGCTTCTTGCCGCCGTGACGCGGCGGACCGCCGCGAAACGCGCCGCGTCCCGGCGGCGCAGGACGCGCGCCCGCGAAGCGGGGGCCGCCGTGCGGCCGTGCCGTGTTGCCGTTGCCGCCGGCCTGGCCCTGCCGCTTCATGCCGGCGCCCCGGAAGTGTCCGCCCCGGCCGCCGGGCTGCCGGATGGTGAACTCGGGCGCCCGGCGCTCTTCCTTCTGCCCCTCGGGCCTCGGCAGCGTGGCACGAATGAGCGGCCGGTGCACGGGACCTTCTTCGACAGGATCCGGCGCCAGCTCGGGATAGACGTCGTCCTCGCCGCTCGCGCGGTCGTCAGCGGGCGCGGTGTCGCCGTCGCGCTGCGCCGCTTCGAGCGCGGGTTCTTCTTGATGGGGCATGGGCTCGTCGATCTCGGTGTCGGTTTCAGGAGCGGAGGGCGCGAGCACGGGCGCGCCGGGGATGGTTTCCTTCTTTCGACGGCGTGGCAGCTTGCCGCCCTTGTAGGCGTGCTCGGCGTCGCAGGTCGTGCAACGCGTCTGCTTGATGGCGTCTTCGATCATCGCAACGATCGCATGGTTGGTCACGCGCCGCTCGCGCGGACAGTAGTCGTCCAATGTGTCACCGAGACGCAGCCTGCGCTGCTCCATCAAAACTCTCCCGATTGTCCGTGATGTGGCTGGAAAGAGGCCGTCGGCGTAGGTCTTGCGAGTTTACCAGACGGCCCGGCGAAGCGCAACAGTAATTCCCGCAAGTCCCACTCCGGCGGCAGGTTGCGAACAGCCGGCCGCCGCGCCGAGTCGATCCAGGCCAGCGCGGCATCGAGCGTCGGATCCTTTCCGGCGAGGAGCGCTTCGCGGCCGAGAGGCACGATCTCGTCGGGGACGACGCCCCGGCCTTCGAGCCTCGTGCCGTCGGCCGTGACGAAATCTCCGTACGCGTGGATCAGCACGTCGCCGTTCGGCAGGCGGTCGAACAAGGCAGGCAGCGCCTGGCCCATGGAAGTCTGCCCGAAGACGCGCGCGCGCCCGAGTGACTGCATGCCCCCGGCGAAGCACTCCGACGCGCTTCCGGTCATCGAGTCCACGAGTATCGCCACCGGTCCGCCGTACACCGACACGCGTTCGCCGGCGGGATTGACGAGGCGTGGGTTCGCGACGAAGCGCAGCTCGTTGTCGCGCGTCTTCATCACGCCAAGCGCCTTGCGCTCGGCGACGAAGTGGCCGGAGATGCCCATGACCATCACGGCCAGGCCGCCCGGATTTCCCCGAAGGTCGAGGACGACGCCGTCGGCGTTCCGGAACTCGTCCACCGCCTTCTGGAACGGCAGATCGACGGCGGTCATCCACACGTTGAAGCCAATCACCCCGACAGTGGCGCCCGCGGGCGTGCGCCGCCGCTCGCTCCCCACCCGGACGTACATCGTCGGTAGACTGCCGACCTTGACGGGTTCGCCGGTCTCGTGCCGGCGCTCGACCTCCAACTTCACCGTCCGGCCGCGGCCGTCCTCGAACGACAGCTTCGCCGTCGACCCGGCGGGTCCGCGCAGCCGCGTTTCGGCGAGCCGCCACGCTTCGACGTTCCGCAGGCGGTCGTTCGCTCCATCGGAAAGGGCCTTGAGCACGGCCGCGACGCTCGCCCCGTCGATCTCGACGAGATGCCACCCGGCGTGCACGCCCGCCTTCTCAGCGGTGCTGCCGGCCGCGACGTGCGTCACAAGCAGATCGCGCCCGGCCAGCCTTACGTCGAAACCGACGCGCCCGTCCTTCTCGGTCGCGGCCGCCGCGGGAGAATCGGCGGTCGCCGGAACCAACGCAAAATGCGACTGGCCGAGCCGCTCGAGCATGCCGCGAATGACCGCACGCAGCTCACCGGGCGTCTGGGCCGCGGCGGCGCGGGGCGCGAGCTCGGCACGGACGGCGTTCCAGTCCAGGCCGTTGAACGACTTGTCGAAATGCGTGTCCCGGATGATCGTCCACGCCGCGTCGAAGGTCTCGGCGCCGCGAGGCGCCTGCGCGAAGACGAGCGGGCCCGCAAGAAGACCGAGCGCGGCAATCGCCTGGAGGCGTCGGATCACTTGATGAGCGCCTTTATTTCCGGCGGCGGCTGGAACGTCGAGGAATCGACCTTGTCGTACTCGACGGACGTGATCGAGAACACGTGCTCGACGCCCATCGCACGCTGCTTGAGGGTCGTCGGTTGCAGCAGATCGCCGAACTTCCTGTAGTCCGACTGCATCTGGGTTGCCGTGATGGACCCCATCGGCGTCTCGCGCGTCCCGGTCATTCCCGCCTTCAACCCGGTTTCGACGTCGAAGTACTCGAAGTCCTCGGTACCGTCCGTCTTGACGAGGCTGAGCTTATAGCACGGCCGGCCCTCGAAGGTCGTCTTCTCGACGGTCGTCATCGACTTGTAGCGGGCGGGGTCGTGCAGGTCGCTGTAGAAGTCGGCATCGAAGCGCTTCTGCTCGAGCTCCTTGCCTTGTGTGAGCGAAGCGCCCTGGAGCGCGGAGATGCTCCAGCCGATCGTCCCGTCGAACCCGTCCACGATCTCTCCGATCCCGCCGATGGTCAGGCGCAGCAGCGCCCGGTTCGGGGCTGCCGCGGAGATCTCGAAGGTGCCGGACATGCCGCTGCCGGTGATTTCGATCGTGCCGGTTGCGTGGCTGGACCTGTGGCCGAGCACGGCCTTCCTTCCGCCCACCGCGTTGACGTGCTTGTCGATCACCGACCGCGCGGACGGCAAACTGATCTTCGCCTCCGCGGCCTGAGCTGCGGGACGCGGGCGTGTCTCAGTCGCCTGTCCGGCGGCGGACACGTGACCGGCAACAAGCACCGCGGCGGCGAGCGTCGCCGCGACGGCGGACGGAAAGGCACGACCGCGCACAGGATTCATCTTGCGCATTCAGGGAGACTCCTCAGTTCAGGCGGGGGCCCCATCATCTTGTGCAAAGACGGACGGGATTGCAAGCGATTAGGCCGCTCGGGTGATACCGGTCACCGCACCGAGCAGGTAGTGCAGTTCCACGCGATCGCCGGCCTCCAGATCGCCCGGCACGGCTTCCGGACCGACCCGCGCCAGGCTGACCTGCCCGTCAGGATCGTCGGGATCGACGACGTATACGTCGAGGGAGATCTGGCCGTGGATGCTGACCGGCTGGATCTTTTTCACGATCGCCACGCGGGTCCCCTTCAGCACAAGATCAAGTGTACACCCGTCGTTCTGGGGGTTCTAGAGGTTCTAGAACCTACAGAACTTCTGAACTCAAGTGAGCTCCCGTCCCTTCGTCTCGGGGATCCAGAACCAGGTGATGGCCGCGAGGAGGAACGCGACCGACGTGAGCCGGAGCGCGACGTGGAAGCCCCGCGTGTCGGCGAGCGAACCAACCGCGTAGGGCGCGACGGCGCTGGCGATCCGGCCGATGTTGTACGTGAACCCCTGCGCCGTGGCGCGGATGCCGGTCGAGTAGATCTCGGCGGTCACCGCGCCAAAGCCGCTGAAGTACCCGGTCGCGAAGAACGCGACGAACGGCCCGAGCAGCAGTACCGCGATCGGCACGCGAATGGAGATATAGATGAAGATCAGGATCGCCGCGGTCACCAGGTAGAGGACGTACGCGCGCTTCCGGCCCATGGCGTCGCTGATGAACCCGAACGTCACGTATCCGAACCACATCCCGACCTGCATCAGGACGACGAACCAGGACATCTGGGTGGTGGTCAATCCGACGCCGCCCGAGTCCGCCGCGAGCGACAGGTACCGCGGAAGCCAGAGGTTGAATCCCCACCAGGCGAACATGGTGAAAGCGTTCATCAGCGTGACGGCGACGGTCAGGCCCAGCAGGCCCCGGCGGAAGATGTCGGAGAATCCACCGCGGGCGGACGCGGGACGCCGTCGGCTGGCCTGCCACAGCGGCGGTTCCGCCACTGTGCGCCGCACCCAGAGCGCGAAGAACGCCGGAAGGATGCCGATGAAGAACACCGCGCGCCAGCCCCATCGCGGCAGCACGAGCGCGGTGACGATGGCCGCCGCGCCGTAGCCGACGGCCCACGCGCTTTGCATCAGGCCGAGCGCCTTGCCGCGATGGTCCGCGGGCCAGGTCTCGGATACGAGGGCCGCACCGCTCGCCCACTCCCCTCCCATGCCGATACCGAGCAGCACCCGGAAGACCGCGAGCTGAAGGACCGTCTGCGCGGTGCCGCAGGCGGCCGTGAAGATCGAGTAGATGATCACGCTCGCCATGAGGGCGCGCGTGCGGCCGTACCGGTCGGCCAGGATGCCGAAGAGGAGACCGCCCGCCGCCGAGGCGAGCAGCGTCACGGATCCGAGCGCCCCCGCCACCCGGTTGGACATGCCGAGATCGACCATGATGGACGCGAGCACCAGCGCGTACAACATGACGTCGAACGAATCGAGCATCCAGCCGAGCGACGCGGCGACGAGCGCGCGCCGCGCGTCGGGCGTCCCCTCGCGCCACCAGCCGAAGAGCGCGTTCATCGCGGGCGTCCCCCGATCGCTTCCACCGTCACCCCCGCCCGCTCGAGGCCGTCGTGCAGCAGGCGTGTGAGCTGGTGCGCGCCCGGCGTGTCGCCGTGCGTGCACAGCGTGTCGACCCGCATGGCGATCTCCGTCCCGTCCGTGGCGGTCACGGTCCCCGCGGTGACCATGCGAAGCACGCGGCGGACGACCGCGTCGGCGTCATGGATGACGGCTCCGGCTCGCGAACGCGGCGTCAGCGATCCGTCGGGCTCGTACGCGCGATCGGCGAATCCCTCGGACGCGACCGTCAGCCCGAGCGCGCGTCCCGCGCGGACGATCTCCGACCCGGGCAGCCCGAACAGGATCAGCGACGGGTCGAAGCCATGCGTCGCGCGCGCAATGGCATCGGCCAGCGCGGCATCGCGCACGGCCATGTTGTACAGGGCGCCGTGCGCCTTGACGTGCTGGAGGCGCACCCCTTCGCTGGCGGCGATCGCGGCCAGGGCGCCTATTTGGTACAGCACCATGTCTTCCACGTCGCGCGGCGTCACCTTCATGTCGCGCCGCCCGAATCCCACCAGGTCGGGCAGCCCGGGATGCGCCCCGACGGCCACGCGCGACTCGCGCGCGAGCCGCACCGTCCGCCGCATGACACCGGGATCGCCGCCGTGGTATCCGCACGCCACGTTCGCGGACGTGATGGCCCGCATCACCTCGGTGTCGGCGCCGATGGTGTACGCGCCGAACGATTCCCCCATGTCGCAGTTCAAATCGATGGTGGACATGACATGATCTCTTAGCAAACCGCGCTGAGACGGGCCCACGGCGTTTCACGAAGATCACGAAGCACACGAAGTTCACGAAGACTGCCACGACGAAAGACCCTCAGGTGCGGTCGTTCGACGGAACGTCAAACGCGGCTGCGCCGTCGAGCGCCGGCCGCATGACATGCGAGGCCGGCGGTGCAGGACAGCCGGAACCGGCACACGCAAACAGCTCGGGATCGCATGCTGCTTGCGTGTGCGGGTTCCGACTGTCCTTGCCGCGCTGCGCGCGGCTCGACGGCACAGCCTCGTCGCGACTGTCTTCGTGTCCTTCGTGGCCTTCGTGGTCTTCGTGCGGAAAAGCCGTCAGCGCGTGCAGCGGGACACGCCCGACGAAGACCGACATTCTAAGCGACGCCTCTCCGTTCACACCTGCATCCTCAGGATCGCCGCGAACGTGACGATCGCGTCGAACAGGTTCCCCAGCCTCAGATTCTCGTTCTCTTCGTGCTGGTTGTTGTCGAAGTTGACGACGGGCACGATCACGGCCGGGAACCCGAGCGCGTCGATGAATGGCGCGATGGGAACGGTGCCGCCCAGCGTGCGCAGCTGCACCGGCGCCGCCCCGTACGTGCGCTGGATTGCCGCCACCACACCGCCTGCCAGCGGGTCGGACGGCGGGGTGCGAAACGCGTTGATCGCGGTCTCCGACACCGCCACGCGCGCCAGCTTCGAGTACGCGGCCCGCGCCGCGTCGTCCGGCTCGCCGTCGACGAGATGGTAGCCCTGCGCGCGGATGTGCGCCTTCACTTTCTCGAGCAGGGCATCGGCGCGCGTCTCCTTGACGAGCCGGATGTCCATGGCCGCCGTGGCGCTGTCCGGGATGATCGTCCTGGCCGTCGGGCCGACATGCGCGCCCGCCAGGCCGCGGACGTTGAGCGTCGGCGCCTGGAGCGCGTCCTGCAGTTTCGGGAACGCGCGCTCGGGCGCCGCCACCCCGAACGCCTCGAGGATTCGTCCGGAATCGTCCGGCACGGCGTCGAGCAGGTGCCGCTCCTCCCGGCCGGGCGGCGCCACGCCGTCATAGAAGCCCGCGACGAGCACGCGGCCGTCGTCGGACTTCATCGACGCGAGGAGGGACGCGAGCCGCTGCGCCGGATTCGGGATCCAGTTGCCGTAGTTGCCGCTGTGCACGCCGGTCCGCGGGCCGAACACGGTGAGGTCGAACGTCGCGATCCCGCGCGCGCCGAACACGACCGTCGGACGCCCGCTGCTGTGCGTGGGGCCGTCGAGAATCACCATGAGGTCCGCGCGCAGCCGGTCGCGGTACCGGCCGATGGCCGGCACGAGACTCGGCGAGCTCGCCTCTTCCTCGCCGTCGAGGATCACGCGGATGTTCGACGTCGGAGCGAGGCCGGCTGCCTTCAGGGCGTCCATCGCGGCGCACAACGCCACGATGGGAGACTTGTCGTCGGAGGCCGATCGCGCGTACAACCGCCATTCGTCCTCGAACTTCGTGACGCCGCCGAGCGGCATGTCGCGCCCGCCGCGATCGACGCGCGCCGTGCGAAGCACGGGGACGTACGGGTCCGGCTGCGTCCATCGCTTCGGATCCACCGCCTGCCCGTCGTAGTGCGCGTAGAGGAGCAGCGTCCTCGACGCGCCCTCCACTTTCAACTCGCCGTACACCAGCGGATTGCCAGGGGTCTCGAGCAGCTCCGCGGCGAACCCGCGCCGCTCGAGCATCCCGCGGAGATGTCCGGCGTTTCGCCGGATGCCCGCGCGATCGGGCGCGAAATTCGGGATCCCGAGGAGCTCGACGAGCTCCGTCACGATCGGCCGCTGGTGCGACGCCACCCAGGCCTGCACGGCCGCGCGCAGATTCGGCTGCGCGCTCACGATCGAAGCGGCAAGCCACGCCGCCAGCACCGCCCGACCCGCTTGTCTCGTGGGCATACGACGCTCCGTCAGAACTCGATCAGCATGCCGGCCGACGGCACGATGGGAATCATCCGCTCGAAGATACCAGAGGCGCGCTGCGTGGAGGAATTGATGCCCGGCGGATTGAAGCGGACGTTGTCGCGGTTCAGCACGTTCATGACCTCCACGAACAGCGTCAGCCGCTTGCGCGACCAGTTGAACGTCCGGTTGCCGCGCAGGTCCACCCGCGAGTACCTCGGCAACCGCAGGTCGTTGCGTACCCCTGACACGAAATGGTCCCCGCCGCGCTGCGTGTAGTATCCCGGCGCGGGGACGTTGCTGCCGGCGCGCACCTTGGCGCTGACGCTCGTGCGATCCGACAGCCGGTAGAACAGGTACAGATTGACCGTGTGGCGCTGATCGAGATCCCCCCAGTAGGATTCGTGGCTGGCCGTGTCCGTGTAGTGGCTCCGCGCGAACGAGTACGACAACCATCCCGACACGCCGCGCGTGCTCTTTCGCTGGACGAGCAGCTCGACACCCCGCGCGTAGCCTTCCACGGTCTGCCGGTACTCCGCCGTCGCCGAACCGCGGACGACTCGCCCGTTGACGAGCCGCGTCTCCGACGCGGGACGCCTGAAGAAGCCGTCCTCCTCGCGATCGTAAACCGTGACCTGCCATCGCAGCGAGTCGCCGATCCGCTTCTCGATCCCGAGGTCGTACTGCGCCGCGCGCTGTGCCCTCGGATCGGCGGCCGCGAGCGCCCCGATCGTCTGCTCGAAATCCGGGAACTGCCGGTAGATGCCCGCACCGCCGCGGACCGCCAGCGACGGAACGATCTTCCACTCCGCCTGCAGCCACGGGGAGCCGGTGGTCTCTCCGGTCACGCTCCAGTGATCCGCCCGCGCACCGGGCAGCAGCGCGATCGGGCCCGCCGTCCAGCGGACCGCCGCGAATCCCCCGGACCGGACGCCGTCGCCGGAAAAGTCGTTGACGGGCCTGTACCGGCCGGCGGAAAACCGCTGCCGCATCCGCGTCTGGCCGATCTGTTCGGCTTGCGCGCCCGCATCGAGCTGCACGGTGGCCGACAGCCGCACACTCGCATCGGCGCGGACGGCGGCCTGCGTATCGTGCCCGCGATCCAGGGTGACGTCGTCGGTCGTCACATTGCTGTACTTGTTCAGCGCCGTCAGCGATCGCGCGGTGAGCACGCCGCGCGAGGTGGTCAGGCGCCACGATAGAATGGCGATCGCCGACGCGTTGCGGCCGGTGAAGAAATCCGCGGTGTCCGGGTCCTGCTCGTGGAGCTTCGAGCGGCCGCCGATCAGCGTCAGTTCCGCACGCTGCGACGGCGTCACGTCGTAGACCAGCTTCGCTTGCGCATCGGTGAAACTGAAATCGATGCCCTGCTCGTCCGGGTACATGCGTTCGATCAGGAGCTGCAGGTAGCTTTGCCGCGCGGACAGCAGCCACGAGCCGCGATGGACGCGGCCGAGCGGCCCTTCAGCCACCAGGGACGCGTTCGTGCCGCTCACTGCCACCCGCGCCTGACGCCGCTCGCGCGACCCTTCGCGCAGGCGGAAGTCCACTTCCGCGCCGGTCCGATCGCCGGAATGCTGCGCGTATCCGCCGTTCAGCAACGTGACGTCGTCGAGGATGTCGCTGTTGATCATCGCGACCGAGCCGGCTCCGGATTTGTCTTCTACGGCTCGGACGGTGTGGAGGAGATGCGGGGTCGAGAACCCGTCCACGGTGAAGCCCATGTGCGCGAAGTCGCTCCCGCGGACGCTGAATTCGCTGCGCAGATCGTCGGTCGTGGCGACGCCGGGAAGCACCTGGACGGCGCGCAGCGGATCGTCGGCCAGCACTCCCCGCAGGTTCTGGATGTCGGCGCTGCCGAGAACCTGCTGAGTCGCCACGCCGGGCTCCGTCTGACGGAATCTGTCGGCCGTGACGGTCACGGTTTCCGTGTAGGTGCCCGTGCCTTCGCTCAACGGAATGGTCAGCTCGACGGCCGCGCCCGCGACCACCCGGACATCGCGCCGCACCAGGATGTAGCCAATGACCGACACGTACAAATGGCGTACACCTGAGGTCACGCGATCCAGTTGAAACGTGCCGGTGCTGTCAGTGACCGTGGACGGCCCGCCGTCTTCGACCGAAACGAGGACGTCCTCGAGGCCCGCGCCCGTCCGCGCGTCGACGACGCGCCCCTTGATCGATCCCGCACCCGACTGCGCCGACGGCCAGGCGGACGCAACAGCGGCGTGCAGTAGAAAAAGACAACAGACAACCAGATCAAATCTGTAATCCGCGGCACGTTTTCGTTGGCTCGGCGGCATGCGAGTGAAGGGATTTTCAAGGAAAACGCGCGGTACACCGCTTGCTCTATTCATGGGTGCAGGCGGCCTGAATATTTGCGGCAGGGAGCCGTGAGTTGCTGGGGAGCCGGGTCGCCCGCAAAACCCAATGGGCATCGTCATCCGTGGCGATGCCCTCTTTTTTTATCGGGGCTCCGCCCCGGACCCCGGCTCGGTCGCTTGCGGGGGCCCCTCCGCCCCCGCGCCGCTCCAACCTTAACCGGGGCTCTGCCCCGGACCCCGGCTCGGGCTCTGCCTCGAACCCCGGGCTTCAGACGACAGCGCCTTCGGGATACTGCAGCGCGAGCCGCAGTTCTTTCGCGAGCGACTCGACGGTGGTGCCGCTCCGCTTCCACGCCCCTTCCGTCTCGAACCGGAGATCGCCGATCCGCCGCCCCCACGGCGCGATGACGCGGCCGATGGCGCGAAAGTCGGTGCGGTCCGCGTGCTCCTGATCCAGCCGGCGCACGACGTCGGGCGAGACCCGGATGAACGCCCGCAGCGCCGTCGCGCTCTTGATGCTGTACTTGCGGCCGTTCCACGCCGCTCCAAACACCTGGGCGGCCTGCTTGAGGTAGTTCACGAAAAAGCGCTTCGATTCCTCGCGGAACGCCTCGCCTTTGCGCCCGGGGCCGAACGCATCGGACGCGAACAGCTTCTTCAGCTCCTGCGCGAGCGGCGCCTGCGCGACGCGTCCCTTGCCCACGCCGAGCAGCTTGATCTCACCGTACAGCGGCGAATCCTCCCGATCGTTCAGCGCCCGGACGATGTCGTGGGCGGCGGCCAGGCTTTCGTCGCTGTACAACTGACGGCCGGAGAGCGACACGAGATGCGACGGATTCAGCCGGGTGTGCTTCGCGTTGATCGTGACGAACATCTGCACGACGTGATCGTCCGGCAGCCGATCGAAGATCACGGCGGGCACGGTGAACATCTCTCCCCCGAAGCGATCGATGTCGGCGTGCAGCGCGAGCAGCCGGTGCTGTCCGTCGATCGCGCGCAGGATCCCCTCGCGCTCGGGAACCTTCAACGTGCCGATCGATGCGCCCTCGAACGCCGGCTCGAAACGCAGCGGCTCGTCGCACGAGATGATCACCGCGCCGGGAATCGACGGCAGATCGCGCGCCTGACGGCACTGCTCGTAGTACTGCACGAGCTCGTCGATCTTCTTGCGGATGATTTGCCGCTGATAGGCCCGCTCGGACGCCGCGATGCGCCGCTCCAGCAGATCCCAGTTCACCTTTGTGGGTGCGGGCTCCTTGTTCTTGCCGCGGACCGGCTGACCCTGCTCGCCGTAGCTGAGGACCTCGAACCGGACGAGCTTGTCGATGTCGTTCGCCGTCAGCGAGGCCTGGTAGAACTGGACGCCGAACTGCTGCATTCGAATCGCGGCGACGCTAATCATAGGCGTATCAGGAGTTAGGGCAATCGGTCCCCGCGAAAAGGCGGGAGTACCGCGCCGATTTTATATTGTGTCGGCAGCAGAATCCCACTGCTTTGCACGTGGATCTGATGATTGCTCGTAACTCGCTGCAGGGACTAATGTTAGCGCCAGCCCGTCGCGCGGCGCAGAAGACCATCGACCAGCACGCCGGCGACCAGGACGACCGCCATCCCGACGAGCACCCACGAGGTCGGCAGCGCGACCGCGTCGATCGACGCCAAAGTAGTTGCCAACGACTTGCAGGTCCTCGAGTGCGTGAGACCGTCGCGGGGCATCACACGCCACCGGTGTGAGAAGCGCATTCGTGAAATCAGCCGGACTGGCTGGCGGCGCCGGCCTCGGCGGGAGCGATCGTCCGGCGCCAGCGCCACCACTCGACCGCGCGGCTCTTCGCGATCGAGCAGACGAGCATGAGGACGCAGAAGGCGGCGAACGCCATCCATGCTTGACCGAGAGACAGGGCCCTGTGAATCGGCAAGGTGATGAGGCCGTACACCATCTCCACGTGGATCCAGTACACGAATAGAGATGTGCGCCCGAGCTGCTGCATCGGACTCCATCGCGGGAGCTTGACCCAGGATTCCCAGGCGTACGCCGCGCCAATCGCCGCGGTCATCAGCCCGGTGCGAAGCAGAAAGAAGGCAGGAGAGCTCGTCCAGAAATCGGAGCGCGGGTACGGCGACGGCAGGAACGACGCGACGCACGCGCCGGCAGCAAGTGCGGCCCCCGTCAGGAACAGCCGCGTGTTCAGCCGCGCCTCGGACGCCGCCGTCCGCACGCCGTCGATGGCAAGCCCGATCACGGCGCCGCCGAACACGAACCCCGCCCAGGGGAAGAACACGAAGTTGGTGAGCCCCTTGATCGGCCGAATATAGGCTTCAATGGGATCGGGCAGCGCGGCGAGCAGCGCCGTGGCGCGCACGATCGGCGTGAAGAACGTCATCGCGAGCGCCGCGAGGGCGAACGTGAAGTACCTGCCACGCGTGGTCCGGGCCATCCCCCACATCGCCGCCGTCACCATGATCGCCGGCCCCATGATGTTCAGGATGTCGACGCGCAAGAGCGTCCATGGCGGCGCCATCCCCAGGACCCAGGCCTGGACCCTGAAGACAAACGCCAGCACGAAGATCTGGAAGCCGCGCCGCATCACCGCGGCCCACGCCGCATCGCGGTCGCCGCTCTTCCTGAATTTCGCGCTGGCGGACAGCACCACCGACAATCCGGCCAGAAACAGGAACAGCGGCGCGCCAAAGCCGCCGAGGATGGTCGACCAGCCGTACTTCCAGGAGTCGCGGTCCGCGGCACGCGTCCAGCTGTCGACAACGTGCGCCTCGATCATGATGAGCACGGCAAGGCCGCGCATCCAATCGAGGTAGCCGCGGCGCGCGCGGCGCGTCCCCTCGGCCGGACCAGGAGCGCTCACCTCAGACACCGTTGCTGATGGACGACGTGACCGTGAACGCGATGTCCTGCCGCAGCGAGTGCCACACGGAGCAGTACTTCTCGCGCGAGAGCGCGATGGCACGTTCCACCTGCTCGGGCGGGATCTGTCCGGTGATCGTGTAGTGCAGGGTCACGGCAGTGAATCGCCGAGGTTCCCCGTCCGCACGGGTGCCCTTCAGATCCGCGCGCAATCCGCGCAGGTCGTGGCGGCCCTTCCTGAGGATGTGGACGACGTCCATCGCCATGCAGGCCGCGAGGCCGAAGGCCAGCGCCTGCATCGGCGAGGGTCCCGCGGCCGACGCGCTGTCAAGGGTCATGCGGACGTCGCCCGACTTGCCGGAGAACACGAGGTCGTGCTCCCAGATCAGCTCGACGTCGGTGGGAGGCTTCGCGGGTGTGGATGAGTCCGCCATTGCGGACATTCTACTCGCAAGCTTCCAGTTCCCGGTTTCCAGCTTCCAGCGCTGCGAACTGGAAACTGGAAACTGGAAACTTTCTGTTCATGCCGCCTTGGACAGGTGAGTGCGGCGGAAGAGACTCGAGATCGCGAGCCAGCCGACCGGCAGCGCGATCAGCAGATACGTGAGGTACTGGCCGTAGACGCCGTCCGGGCCGAACGGCTCGGTGGCGTCGTGCAGAGGCCGGCTGTTCGGAAGGATGTTGGCCTCGGTCAGTTCGTGAAAGCCGTAGATCAGAAGCTGGACGACGAAGACCAGCAGAAACACGGCGGTGACCTGGAAGAAGCGCGACAGGTCGACGCGGTACCCGTAGCGGGACCAGAGCCACGCGACGAACGCGGCGGCGAGCGTGCCGGCGGCGGCGCCGCTCACGATCTGCATCGACCGCACCTGGAAGAGGAGCGAGTTCATCAGCAGGGCCGTCTCCATGCCTTCGCGCGTGATCATCAGGAGCGTGAAGGCAAACACACCGAGGAACGCGGCGCGTCCCGCCTTGATCGAGGAAGCCTCGAGGCGCCCTTCGATTTCACGCTTCATTCGCCTGCCCGCGCGCCACATGTGCACCGTCAGCGAGGCGACGAGCACGGCCGCGGTCACGGCCAGCACCGCCTCCCACAGGGCCTGGTTGTTGGCCTGCGCCAGCAGGATCCCGGCGGCCGCGCTCAACACGACCGACGCGGCGATTCCCCAGTGGACGGCCGCCAGCAGCGCGCGCCGCCCGGTCTTCTTCAGATAGGCCAGGCTGATGGCGACGATGAGGAACGCCTCGAGCCCTTCCCGGAGGGTGATGACAAACGCCTGGAGCATGAACCCGACATCCCTTCAAAGTGAGACCAATCGCGTTTTCAAGCCTATCCGGCGATGTCCGACCGGTCAAGTCCGATATCGGCCCGCCCCCATCCTGCACCGCGGAAGGGCATCCAGGGGTGTTACCATATATGGCATGAGCCCCCAGAAGACCACGGTCTACCTCGACGCCGCCGACTACCGCCGGCTCAAGGCGCTCGCCCGCGCCGCCGGCCGCAGCACCGCCTCGCTCGTGCGCGAAGCCGTCGCCGAGTACGCCGCGCGGGAGCGGCCGAGCCGACAGCCCCGCAGCCTTGGCGCCGGTCGCAGCCGGCGCGGAGACATCAGCGAACGCGCCGAAGATCTGCTCGGCGGCTTCGGTGACCGACAGTGATCGTCGCCGACACCGGCGCCGTCATCGCCCTCGTCGATCGAAACGACCGCCACCACGCCGCGCTTCGCGCCGCATTCACGGCAGCGCCCGATGACTGGCTGCTGCCCTGGGCGATCCTCCCCGAAGTCGACTACCTGCTCGGCGCCCACGTCAGCGTGTCCGCGCAAGGGGCCTTTCTCGCCGACCTCGCCGACGGATCGTACAGCGTTGAATGGGGCAACGACGGCGACCTCGAGATGGCCGCACGGCTCACGCGCCAGTACCGTGCGCTCCGCATGGGCCTGGTCGACGCCGTCGTGATGGCGATCGCCATCCGCCGGCGGGCCACCGCCATCGCCACGCTCGATCTGCGTCATTTCGGCGCCGTCAGGATTCCCGGCGCCCCGAAGCTCTTCCCGCGCGATCTCGCCGTATGATGGGCCTCCCGCCACAGGAGAGGTCATGAACGCACCCTTACGCCTCGCGCGCGCCGCCCTCGTCGCCCTTGCCGCGCCCGTCATCGTCGCTGCCGCCGGACAGGATCGGCCCCCGCGGTCCGCTCCGTGGGCCGGCGATCGCTTCGACGTGATGGAGAAGACGATTCCCGAGCTGCAGGACGCGATGACCAGCGGCGCGATCACATCGCGCGACCTCGTGGACGTCTATCTCGCGCGTATAGATGCCTACGATCGCGGCGGTCCACGAATCAACGCGTTCATCACGCTGAACCCGCACGCGCCGGAAGACGCCGCCGCACTCGACCGCGAGCGCGCATCGCGCGGGCCGCGTGGCCCGCTGCACGGGATCCCCGTCGTCGTGAAGGACAACTTCGACGTCCGCGGGCTGCCCACCACCGCCGGCACGCTCGCCTTCGCCGGCATCTATCCCGCCGACGACGCGACGCAGGTCAGGAAACTGCGCGAGGCGGGCGCGGTGATCCTCGGCAAGACCAACCTGCACGAGCTCGCCTCTGGAATCACGACCATCAGCTCCATGGGCGGGCAGACACGCAACCCGTACGACCTGACGCGTAATCCGGGGGGATCCAGCGGCGGCACCGGTGCGGCGGTGGCCGCCAATCTCGCCGCGGCGGGCATGGGCAGCGACACGTGCGGGTCCATCCGCATTCCCTCGTCCCACAACGCGCTCGTCGGGCTGCGCAGCACGCTCGGCCTGTCGAGCCGGAACGGCGTCGTGCCGCTGTCGCATTCGCAGGACATCGCGGGGCCGCTCGCGCGCACGGTCACCGACGTGGCCATCCTGCTCGACGCGACGGCCGGCGTCGATCCCGCCGACGAGGTCACGAAACGCGGCGAGGGCCGTCGTCCCCGGAGCTACCGCGATTTGCTGAACGCCGACGCGCTGAAAGGCGCCCGCATCGGCGTGCTGACGTCGCTGTTCGGCACGGCGCCGGAAGACAACGAGATGGGCGCCATCGTCCGGCGGGCGCTCGATGAGATGAAGAAGCAAGGGGCGGAAGTCGTTGACGTCAGCGTCCCTGGACTCGACGAGCTGCTGTCTGGAAGCAGCGTCATCGATGCGGAGTTCAAGTTCGACCTCGCCGACTATCTCGCGAAGATCCCCGACGCGCCGTTTCACTCGCTCGCCGAGATCCTCGATCTGGGCCTCTATCATTCGGCGATCGAGGCGTCGATGCGGCGGCGCAACGCCGTCGCGAGCCGCGACACGGACTCCTACAGGCGGGCGCTCATCAAACGGGAGACCGTGCGGCAGGCGGTGACGGCGGCGATGGACGAACGGCGTCTCGACGCGCTCGCGTATCCGACGGTGCGGCGCAAGGCGGCGCGGATAGGCGAGTCGCAGGCGGGCAGCACGTGCCAGCTCAGCGCGACGGCGGGGCTGCCGGCGCTGACCGTGCCCGCGGGCTTCACACGCGACCTGCTGCCGGCCGGCGTCGAGCTTCTCGGCCGGGCGTTCGCGGAGGCCCGGCTGCTGGCCCTGGCGTACTCCTTCGAACGGGCCGCGCACGTGAGACGGCCGCCGTTCAGCACGCCCGCGCTCAGCGGCCGAAAGCCGCCGTCGCCGATCGAGTTCGAGTCCACGGCCGCCATCCCCGGACAGGCCTCCGCCCGCCCTGCGTCCTTCGTGGTCAGGTTCATCTTCGATCCCCTGACGGGGGCTTTGCAGTACCGTGCGGCGGTTGCGGGGCTGGCAGCCGATGAGGTCCGCGCCGCGTGGCTCCAGCGCGGCGGCGCCGGCGAGCGCGGCCCGGCCCTCTATCAGGTGCTCGCGCGCGGAGAGCTGCTCGGCGCCGGGACGGTCATGCTCCCGCCGGCCGAGCACGCCACGCTCCGCGAAGGGCGGTTCTACCTCGCGCTCTACACACGGGCCAGTCCCCGCGGTGAGGCGAGGGTGCAGGTGTTGCCGAAGTAGTGGATTACTATGAGGGTTCCATGCTCAAGAAACTGACGCTGGCCGTACTGGTTCTTCTGCCTATGACGACACTCCACTCACAGCAGTCCGCCGACAGCGCGTTGCTCCAACGCGCGCGCGCGCTGCACAAGCAGGTGCCGCTCATCGACGGGCACAACGACTATCCATGGGCGCTGCGCGAGAAGGCGCAGCGCGATCTCGAGAAGCTGGACATCTCGAAGCCGCAGCCGTCAATCATGACGGATATCGCGCGCCTGCGCGCGGGGGGCGTCGGCGGGCAGTTTTGGTCCGTCTACGTCCCCGCGGATCTGGCGGGACAGACCGCCGTCACCGCGACCATGGAGGAAATCGACACCGTCCACCAGATGGTGCGCCGGTACCCGGATACGTTCGAGCTGGCGCTGACCGCCGATGATGCCGAACGGATTTTCAAGAACGGCCGGATCGCCTCCTTCATCGGCATGGAGGGCGGCCACTCGATCGACAAGTCGCTCGCCGCGCTCCGCATGTTCCACCGGCTCGGCGCCCGCTACATGACGCTCACGCACTCGAAGAACGTGCCGTGGGCGGATTCGGCGACCGACGAACCACAGCTCGGAGGCCTTTCGCCGTTTGGCGAGGAAGTCGTCCGCGAGATGAACTGGCTCGGCATGCTGGTCGATCTCTCCCACGTCTCGCCCGACACGATGGAGGACGCGATCCGTGTCAGCCAGGCGCCGGTGATCTTCTCGCACTCGTCGGCGCGCGCGGTGAACGACGTGCCGCGCAACGTGCCCGACAACATCCTCCGGTCGCTTCCGAAGAACGGGGGCATCGTGATGGTCACCTTCGTCCCCGGGTTCCTCTCGCCGAAGGTCGTCGCGTGGAACAAGCTGCAGACGGCCGAGCAGGATCGGCTGAAGAAGCGGCACCCGAACGACGACGCGGCGGTGAAGAGCGGTGTCGAGGCATGGACCAGGGCGAACCCGGCACCCCGCGCGACCATCGCGGACGCGGCGGGTCACATCGATCACCTCCGCCGGGTCGCCGGGATCGACCACGTCGGCCTCGGTGGAGACTTCGACGGCATCGAGACCGTCGTGCAGGGGCTCGAGGACGTGTCCACCTATCCGGCGCTGACGGCCGAGCTGCTCCGCCGCGGGTACAAGGACGAGGACGTGAAGAAGATCCTCGGCCTCAACATCCTGCGCGTCATGCGCGAGGCCGAGAAGGTGTCGAAGCGGCTGCAGGCGGAACGAGGGCCGTCTACGCTCCTCTTCGCGGAAAAGTAGAACGTAGAATGCTCGATCCCGGCATCTTCGTTTCGGCTTTGTTTTCTAGGTTCTACATTCTGCGTTCTGAGTTTCATGCCTTCCACGACACGCATTGTCGCGATGGGCGATTCGACGACGGCCGGGACGCCGGGGTGGAAATCGCCTGTCGAGTCGCCGCCCGCGGGTGCGGGGGACGAGACCAGCCAGTATGCCTACTGGCTGATGAAGGCGCATCCCGACTGGGAGGTGCTGAACCGCGGCGTCAATGGCGAGCGCACCGACCAGATTCGCGCGCGGTTCGACCGCGACGTCGTCGAGGCCAGGCCGGCGGCCGTCGTGATCGTGGCAGGCGTCAACGACATCTACCAGGGACGTCCCGCGCGGGACGTCACCGGCAACCTGTCGTGGATGTACGACCGCGCCGCGCGGGCCGGTATCCGCGTCGTCGCGGGCACGATCCTTCCGTACGATTCCGCCACGGCCGACCAGAACGCCCGCATGCACGAGGTCAACCGCTGGATCCGGGAGACCTCCGACAAGGACAGGCGGATTGCGTTCGTGGACACTCGCGCGGCCGTGGCGGGTGCCGACGACGGCGATCGACTGATCGAATCGCCGGACGGCTTGCACCCCTCGGCCGCCGGTTACCGGCGAATGGCCGATGCGATTCGACCCGCGCTCGAGAACGTCCTTCGTCGTCCGTAGCGGCCCCGAACCGGGAACGCTTCGTGCAAGATTGGTTGATCCACAGATGCCCAGACGAACATCCGCAGCCCTCATCGCCGCAGTCCTGTCGCTCGCGACGCTTGCCGCCCAGGACCAGCAGAAATTCAAGGTTTCAACGGAGAGCGTGGCGATGTACGCCACGGTCATGGACTCGTCCAAGCGGCTGGTGCCCGATCTGGTCCAGGACGATTTCGAGATCTACGACAACGGCAGGCTGCAGGTGATTACGCAATTCGACAACAAGCCGCTGCCGATCACGGTGATCGTCATGCTCGACACGAGCGGCAGCATGACGCTGGCGCTCGACCGCGTGAAGCAGGGTGCCGAGGAATTCCTGATGCGGCTCCTGCCTGAGGACCGAGGGATGGTTGGCGCCTTCAACGACAAGATCGAGTTCCACCCGGAGCACGAGTTCATCGGGAGCCGCGATCGGCTGATCGGCGCGCTGAAGGATCTGGATTTCGGTAACCCGACACGCTTGTACGACGCCATAGACGAGAGCCTCTCGAAGCTGCTGGGCGTGCAGGGCCGCAAGGTGGTGCTCGCATTCACCGACGGCGACGACAACGCCAGTCACATCGGATCGGGAGGCGTGACGAACCGGGCGCGCCTCGAGGACGTGATGATCTACTCGATCGGGCTGCAGAACGATTATTTCAACGGCGCGCAGCGGGTGCGGTCCACCCCCGACCGCGGCCTGAAGGGTCTCTCGGAGGAAACGGGCGGCGGGTTCTTCCTGTTGAAGCGGACGGACGAGCTGGGGCCGACGTTCACCCGGATCGCGCAGGAGCTGCACAGCCAGTACGTGCTCGGGTTCTCGCCTCAGGTGCTCGACGGCGAACTGCACAAACTCGAGGTCCGTGTGAAGAAACCGGGGATGGTGGCGCGGGCGCGCAAGAGTTATGTGGCCGCTCGTGGGACGATCGGACACTAATCGCGACGCACTAAACCTTTGCGGGAGGCGGGCCGTCTAACTCTCAGAAGGAAGGACGGACACCATGCAGACCATGCACGACTGGGATCTCTCGACCCACGCGGACGCGATCGTCGGAATCCTGCTGACACTCGCGATCGTCGTCGTTCTCCTCTAACGAGCGGCGGGCGCGCCCGGCGCGCGTCACCCGCCTGAAATCGCGGGGATGACTTCCACCACATCCCCGGTCTTCAACACCCGCTCACGCGCGCGATAGAGCAACACCTCGTCGTTCACGGCGAAGTTGAACACGCCGTCGGACAGCTGATCGCGAAATCCGGGGATGCGCCTGTCGAGCGCGTCCACGAGCTCCGCGACGTCCGCGACGGGCTCCTCGATGACGAGCGTGTCGCCCTGGTCAACGCGCAGGGTCGTGGGGACTCTAACTGTGATCACGACAACTCCAAACTCCTTTGAAGTTTGAGGTTTGGCGTTATCCCGCTTGGCGTGAGCCAATCGTGGCTTCGAGCTCTTTACGCCACCCGGCCATCGGGACGCCCTCGGCGTCGAGCTGCGAGATCGCGTAGAAGCGCGACAGCATCGCGTCGAACTCGCCGCGATCTATCTTCTCTCCTGTGTAGCCGCCGACCTTGATCGGCTCCTCGAACCAGCGCTCGGGCAAGGTGTCGTCGGCCCGGCGCACGCCGAGACGGTGGTTGACCAAGCGTTCGACCCCCATGATGTTCAGGCCGATCCGATCGAGCTCGCCGCCGGAGAACTCGAGGCCGGTGACATTGGCGATCTGCGCCGCGAACTCCTCGAGTCCCGGGAGCGACGGGCTGTTGAAGAGCTTCGTCGTGAAACGGCACATGCCGACCGCGTCGCCGACGCCGAAGATGTTCTCGCACTGCCGGACGGCGCGCTCCTTGTTCTCGTAACTGTTCGGCGCCGCGCTCACGGGCCCGCCGTACAGCCGCTCCTTGAACGCCGGATCGTCGTTGATGCGCGCGTTGATCTCCAGGGTCACGCGGTTGCGCAGGTGATCCATGCCCCGTGTGGCGACCGCCAGGCCCAGCGCGAACGCCTTGAGGATCCGCGCGTCGTGCGGGTCGCTCTGCATGAGCCCCTTGACGGCCATCCGGTACTTCAGCGCTTCGGCCGGGTAGTGGCCCTTTTCCACCGCCCGCGTACTGTCGGCCAGCACGTCGCCGAACCCCTCGCGCGCCGCGATCATGAACAGCAGCCGCTCGATCGTCGCGGCGTCTCCCCAGGCAAGCACGATCCCGCCGGTGTCGCTCGTGGTGATGATGCCGCGCTGGAACAGCTCCATCGCCCACGCGATGGCCGAGCCGGTCGAGGCGGTATCGAGGCCGAGATCGTTGCAGATGTTGTTCAGCCTGATGACCGATTCGACGCGATCGACTCCGACATTCGGGCCGAACTTGCCAAGCGTCACGTACTCGGGCCCGTCGCCGCGGCCGTACCTGTCCGACGGGTCGGTGCGCATGTCGTTCAGGGGACGACAGTTCACCGGGCAGCGGAAGCAGCCCGCCATCCCCGGGCGGTACGGCGTGATGTGCTCGGCGTCGAGGCGCTCCGTCCACGTCGTGTCCTGGTTGTTCTTCGTCCCCATCGCTCCGAGCAGCCGGCTCGGCTTGTAGAGGAACGGCGTCCCCATGGTTCTCAGCGCGTGCTTGACGACGGACGTGTCGAGCAGTTGCTGCGCGATGGTCCGGTTGTAGCCTTTGTAGGGCTGCGCCGTCTCGAAGTCCCGTGTCTGCCCCTGCACGAGGATGGCCTTCAGACCGAGCGCGCCCATCTTCGCCCCGGGCCCGCCGCGCGCGTAACACGCCTTCGGTCCCGCCATGATCGCGCTGGTGAGGACGAGGTGCTCGCCGGCGCGCGTGATGTTCGCCATCGCGAGGTCGCGCGTCCATGCCCCGCCGAAATCCGCCGGAATGCGATCTCTCAGGTCGATGTTGTCGAGACCGACATACGGGGCGGCGTCGAGGAACTCGATGCGGCCCTCGCGGAGGTGAACGAGCGTCCACTGCGGCGCGCGCCCGTACAGGACGAGGTGATCGATCCCGTTCATCCGCATGAACGACGGAAAATAGTCCCCGGCGTTGCAGTCCATGATCACGCCCGATTCAGGGGACCAGGAGGTCGCGTTGCCCCGCGCGGCGCTCGGGACGATGCCCGTCAGGATCCCCGACCCGAAGATCAGCGGGATGTCGGGATGCAGCGGCTCGAGCGATTCGTCGATCAGGCGGTGCAGGTAGAACATGTTCGCGCCGCGGCCGGTGAGGAAGGTCTTGACGATGCGCAGAGGTGTGTACGCGCGGCGCACCTCACGCCGCTCGAGATCGACGAACACCGTGGCTCCCTGCGTGGGAAACTGCGGCTCCGGCGGCAGCTCCGAGAGCAGCCGTCCCACACGGTCGCGGACGCCCATGGGGAAAGTATAACGTTTGGGGATCGGATAAGATGCGGGCCCAGGAAGAGTTCTTGTTCTCAAGGTTCCAGGGTTCCAGGGTTCTGAGGTTCTAAGAGGTTCCAAAAGGTTCATCTGAGGTGTCGATCGATGCGACTTCCGGCAGCGGCGGTGATCCTGATGGCTCTCGTACCTGAGCAGCAGTCGCCCGGGGACCGCCCGGCGGCGAATCCGCGCGCGACGCGGTCGGTGGTGCTCGCGAGGAACGGCATCATCGCGACGAGCCAGCCGCTGGCGTCGGCCGCGGGCCTCAAGGTCCTCCAGGCCGGCGGGAACGCCATCGATGCCGCGGTGACCGCGGCCGCGGTCCTCTCGGTCGTCGAGCCCACGATGAACGGCGTCGGCGGCGACCTGTTCGCCATCGTCTACGACGCGAAGACGAAGAGCGTGCACGCGTTGAATGCGAGCGGACGCGCGCCGGCGGCGGCGACGCCGGAGGAATTCAGACGCCGTGGTCTCGACGCGATTCCCTACCGCGGCGAGCTGTCGGTCAGCGTGCCCGGCGTGGTCGACGGCTGGAACACGCTGCTGTCGCGTTTCGGCACCCGCACGCTGGCGCAGGCGGTGCAGCCGGCCATCGGCTACGCGCGCGACGGCTTCGCGGTGAGCGAGATCATCGCGTACCAATGGCGCGACCAGGAGACGGTCCTCGCGCGCGACGCCGCCGCGGCCGCCACGTTCCTGCCGGGCGGCCATGCGCCCGCACCCGGAGACGTCTTCCGCAATCCACGCCTGGCCGCGACGCTCCAGGAGATTGCGGCCGGGGGCCGGGACGCCTTCTACAAAGGGACGATCGCGAAAGCGATCGCCGCCGACATGCGCCGCCGGAACGGACTGATCACCGAGGCGGACCTCGCCGCGCACGCCTCCGACTGGATTGACCCGATCTCGACGACGTACCGCGGTTACGAGGTGCTCGAGCTTCCGCCCAACACGCACGGCGTCGTTGCGCTCGAGATGCTCAATATCCTCGAGAACTTCGACATCAGGTCGATGCGGCAGAACTCGGCCGAGTACCTTCACCTGCTCGTCGAAGCCAAGCGGATCGCGTTTGCGGATCGCGACGCATGGCTGGCGGATCCGCGGTCCGTTCCGCCCGACGCGCTCGCGCGCATGCTGTCGAAGGCGTACGGCGCCGCGCGCGCGAAGTCAATCGATCCGCAGCATGCGGCGCGCGCGTACGAGCCGCTTCGGCTGGACGCCCGGCCGCGCCCCGAAGACCATCCGGAGGCGCACGGCGACACGATCTACCTGACGGCCGCGGATCGCGACGGGAACGTCGTGTCGCTGATTCAATCGATCTACGAAGCATTCGGGTCCGGCATCGTCGCGGGAGATACCGGCATCACGTTGCACAATCGCGGCAGTCTGTTCTCGCTGAACCCCGGGCACCCGAACCTGCTCGCGCCGGGCAAACGCCCGTTTCATACGCTCGTGCCGGCGATGGTGCTGAAGGACAAGCGCCCGTGGCTGTCGTTCGGCGTCATGGGAGGCGACATGCAGCCCCAGGGACACGTGCAGGTGCTGCTCAACCTCATCGACTTCGGCATGAACGTGCAGGAGGCCGGCGAGGCGCCCCGGTTTCGTCATTCCGCCGCGGGGCTGGCGCTCGAGTCCGCGATTTCACCGGAGGCGAGGTTCGGCCTCGATCTGCGCGGCCACAGGATCATCAGCACGATCGGCACCTTCGGAGGCTTCCAGGGGATCCTGTTCGATCAGAAAACAGGCGTGATGATGGGCGGCTCCGATCCGCGCAAGGACGGGCTCGCGATCGGGTATTGAGTCGTTCAGAAGGTAAACGCAGCCGGCCGCGACACTATCGAAGGACTCCGTCGATCGGTTCAGGAGCACCGACTTCCCGTCGATCATCCTGGCAACGAACGGAGGAGTCCAGATACGCGTGTTACGCCGTCGTGGCTCATGGCGGCGCCCCTCGACTTTCGCGCGAAGAATCCAGGGCTTCGACCCGGCGGCGGTGTCGGTGAATGAACCACTCGGCCAGCAACGGTCGATACTCGCGTTGCCGCTCCACTGGAAGCCGGAAGAAGTCTCCCACGACTTGACCGCCACACCGCTTCGCGCGGCAGTGGCACGGCCATGTGCTGCCATTGCTGATGTTGATGTTGTAGTCGATCGTTATCTCCTCATCGACTGAGATGTGGCGGCGGGCAACAAGATAGGAGGTGTGTCCTTCAAAGTACTCAAAAGCATTCGGATCACACGAGTGATTCACGTGCCGTTCAGGGAAGGCAATGAGAACCACCTTCCCATCCGGATAGGCGCAGTGGTCGATCCGCTCCCCGAGATCTTCGCGGATCGGCGCCTCCGGTGTGATCTCCCGCACGATGTGCACTGGCGTGATGCGGTCTCCAACCCGGAAAGCCCGGACCGCGAAGATGCCCACTCCTTCAATTGACGATGGCCGCGCTGCGATATCACCCATTGCGTAGTTGTGGACGACGCGCTGTGGCTAGAACGTGACAGTACCGCCGTCCGTGCGGGACGCCAGGCGCAGTCGCTTTCAGACTCTTCTCGTACTAGCGTGTCGCATGAGCTCTCGAATCGGCTCGTTGTCGGCATACACTTGCCACTCGGCAACCCGCCCGCGCCGAACGACCGCGCGCCATGCGCCAGGAGTCTCCCACGTGCCCAGAGACTCCATGTTCGTGGACGGCAGGTAGCACCCGGAAGCGACGCCAACAATGATGACACTATTACCCTGAGCGAAAATTGCTTTCGCCTTGATCTGATAGTCCGGCACCATTCCGAAGTACCCCGCCCAAGCCGCTCGCAGCGCCCCAGGCCCTCCTGACAGTCGATGGCCGAGCGAATCGATGAGCACATGATCATTCGTCATGAGTTGCATCAATGACTCGGTGTCCCGACGATTAATCCCACGGAGAAGGCGACGAACGACTCGCTCGGGCTCACCGTCGTGCCGTCGATCCCGATTCGTCCTAATCTTAGGTGTGCCAATTGGCTAACGCTCCGTTGACGGCCTAACGTGCCGAATGAGCCGCGCGCCGCCGCGACATGATCGCACAAGACCGTTGGCGCGACGGCTCCATTCGTGCGCACGCCGCTCGCCCTACACATCTTCGAGTTGGACTCCTCCACCTTGACGGAGTGCTGCACGCGCTTCCGCAATGCGGCGCAAGAACTCAGGATGATGCTCAAGACGATACTCGAACCACGCGTCTTCCGATTCGAACCCGATCAACACGCCCGCCGCACGGCCGTGCCGAGTAATGAGGATCTCCTCCTGTTCCGCGAGCCGGAGATACTTCGATAGATCGTCTTTGACGTCAGCCAATGCCACCGCCCTGGGCTCGCGTGCCTTTCTCGCCGAGCCAGGCTTGCGCTTCGGCTTTTTCAATGATGGCGAGGACCTCAACCGCCGCTTCTGTAACGTCATAAAACACCCTGATGTCGCCGACCCTCAGCCGAAACTGCGGTTGACTCAAGCCCCGCAACCGTTTGATCCGGCTCTTGCTGACCTTCGTGGGTTCATGTCTCAGGTGCACCTCGAGCGCGTCCTTCACCTCGGCTTTGATGTGCGCGGGCAGTCTGCGCAACGACCTCACGGCCCCTGGCGCAAGGATGATCTCGAACGGCATTCTGGCTACATTATAGCCATATCTGAAAAGGACCGCCAGTCAGCAGGGTGTATTTGCGGCGGTCTAACGCGCGGCTTCAGCCGCGGCGCGTGCAGTTTTTGGCGCGCCGTCGGCTGCAACCCCACATGATCGGGCGATCACCCGTGCCCTGAGAAACTCTCTCTCCATTGGACACCGCGCTTGATGCAGAAATAATACCCGG
>MELC01000072.1 GCA_001767455.1 Acidobacteria bacterium RIFCSPLOWO2_12_FULL_66_21 | reverse complement strand
CAGGACGGGGCGGTGTTGCCGTCCAGGACGGGGCGGTGTTGCCGTCCAGGACGCGGCGGTGTTGCCGTCCATGACGCGGCGGTGTTGCCGTCCAGGACGGGGCGGTGTTGCGCAGCCCTTTAGGGCTGCCTTACCGGTTACAATTACCCCGTACACCCAGTGAAAATCCTCATCGCCAACCGCGGCGAGATTGCCGTCCGTATCATGCGTGCCTGCCGCGAGATGGGGCTGCCGAGCGTCGCCGTGTATTCGGACTGCGACCGCGACGCGCGGCACGTCCGGGAGGCGGACCAGGCCTTCCACATCGGCCCGAGCGAGGCGTCCCAGAGCTACCTCCGGATCGATCGCCTCGTCGACGTGGCGCGCCGCGCCGGCGCCGACGCGGTCCACCCGGGGTACGGGTTTCTCGCGGAGAACGCCGCGTTCGCGCGCGCGTGCCAGGACGCCGGTCTGACATTCGTCGGCCCGACGGCCGACGTGATCGCGCTGATGGGCAGCAAGACCGCCGCGCGCGCCGCCGCGATTCGCGCGGGCGTGCCGGTCGTTCCGGGAACCGAACGGCCGCTGGATGACGCGGTCGGCGAGTCGGAGATCGCGGCCATCGCCGATCGCGTCGGCTATCCGCTCCTCGTGAAGGCGGTCGCCGGCGGCGGCGGGAAGGGCATGCGCGCGGTGGAGGATCCCGCGTCGCTCGCGTCCGCCGTGCGGACCGCGCGCTCGGAGGCGGGCTCCGCGTTTGGCGACACGGCGATCTACATCGAACGGCGCATCCGGCGCCCGCGGCACATCGAGATCCAGCTCCTCGGCGACCACCACGGCACCGTCGTGCCGTTCGTCGAGCGCGAGTGCTCGATTCAACGGCGTCACCAGAAGGTTGTCGAGGAGTCGCCGTCGCTGGCGGTCACGCCGGAGCTCCGTCACGCCATGGCGGCGGCCGCCGCCGCCGTCGCGCGCGCGGTGGGATACGCCAGCGCGGGCACGATCGAGTTCCTGCTCGACGAGGACGGCTCCTTCTACTTCCTCGAGATGAACACGCGGCTCCAGGTCGAGCATCCGGTCACCGAGATGGTGACCAGCGTCGATCTCGTCCAGTGGCAGATCCGCATCGCGCGCGGCGACCGCCTCGACGTCGATCCCGAGCGCGCGCTCGCGCCGCACGGCCACGCGATCGAATGCCGCATCTACGCGGAGGATCCGGATCAGGGCTTCATGCCGTCTCCCGGTACGATCCGCGGCCTGCGTCCGGCGGCCGGCCCTGGCATCCGCGACGACGGCGGGGTGAGCGTCGGCTACACGGTGCCGGTCTTCTACGATTCGATGATCGCGAAGCTGGTCGCGTGGGCCGCCTCGCGCCCCGAGGCGGTCGATCGCATGGCGCGCGCGCTGCGCGAGTACCAGGTGCTCGGCATCCGCACCACGATCCCGTTCTTTCTGTGGCTGATGCGGCAGCCCGACTACCACGCCGGCCGCTACGACACCACCTATCTGGATCGGCTGCTCGCGTCGCGGCAGGGAGAGACGTTCAGCGAGCTGAGCGGGCGCGAGGAGGAGCTGGCCGCGACGGCGATAGGGATTGACGCCTTCATGCGCGCGAGCGGCGGCGCCGGCGCGATGCTGGGGCGCCCGGCCGGCGGGTGGAAGTCCGCGGCGCGACGCGAGGCGCTTCGCGGATGACCTTCGAGATAGAGGTCAACGGCCGTACCCGTACGGTGGCAGTCGAGCGCAGCGGACCGCGCCATTTCCATGTCGTGGTCGATGGCACGGCGCATGAAGTGGACGCTGCGCGCGTGGGCAATTTCGGGTTGTCGCTGCTGCTGGACGACCGCACGGGCGTCAGCCGCGAGCTGCAGGTCGCGCCGGGCGGCGGCCGCGGCGAGCTGCTGGTCACGATCGACGGCCGGCTGGCCATCGCCTCCGTCAACAAGGGACGGACGAGCGGCCGCGGCGGCGAAAGCGGAACCGGCGCCGCGGGCGAGCAGGCGATCGTCGCCCCCATGCCAGGCAAAGTCGTGCGCGTGCTCCTCGCGGCGGGCGACGAAGTCGCCGCGCGCCAGGCCGTCGTCGTCGTGGAAGCCATGAAGATGGAGAACGAGCTGCGCTCGCCGAAGGCCGGACGCGTGAAGGACGTGCACGTGACGCCGGGCATGTCGGTGGAAGCCGGCAGGGTCCTTGCCGTCATCGAATAAGGGTGCTGAAGGGTGCTGAAGGGTGCTGACGGGTGCTGACGGGTGCTGACGGGTGCTCAGGAGCTTTGCTCGCCGTGGCGCGGAGCGCGGTGGCGGGCGTGAGTGATGGCTGAAGCCGAAGAAACGCCCGCGTCGCCGGCCGAGCCGGAGCAGCCAGCGGCGCGGCCGCCGCGGTGGCGCCGCTTCGCTGCGTACGCGTTCGCGCTGGCGGTGGCGATCGTCGCCGGCGTGGTCGTGACGTTCCTGACGGTGGATCTCGGGCCGACGCTGCGCGAGCGCGCGGAACGCGCGGGGTCGAAGCAGATCCAGCGGCCGATCCACATCGGGCGGCTCTCCGCGAAGATGACCCCCGGCGTGTTCCAGATCGACGACCTCGTCATCGAGGGACTGGAACCCACCGACCGTCCGTTTCTCAGGGCGAAAAGGATCACGCTCGGCGTGCCGTGGTGGTCGCTCTTCGGCCGCCGCTTCGTGATCGACTGGGTCGAGATGACCGACTGGGACATGGTCGTCGAGACCTGGCCGGGCACTCCGGCCTACCCGAACGGCCGCAGCAACTTCCCGAAGTTCTTTCCCGACAGGAAGAGCACCGGCCCGAGCCGGTTCACCAAGACCGTGCGCTCGGTCGTCGCCTCGCGCGGACAGTTCACCTACGTCGATCACGGCACGCCGTGGAGCACCGTCGCGCGCAACCTCCGCGTCACGGTCGGACGCGACGACGCGGACAACGACTATCGCGGGACGGCGGTGTTTTCGGGCGGCACGATCCGGATCCAGTCGTACGAGCCGTTCACGGCGGGCATGACCTCGCGGTTCAGCATCAAGGGCTCGAAGCTCCACTTCCAGCGGCTCGATCTCGACACCGACGGCGCGCACTCGGCGATGACCGGCGACATCGACTTCTCACGATGGCCGGAACAGATCTATCACATCAACTCGCACATCGACTTTCCGACCGAGAAGAACATCTTCTTCCTGCACGAGAAGTTCACCACCTCCGGGCAGGGAGATTTCCAGGGGTACTTCCACCTGTTCAAGGGCGGCCGCGAGCTGAAGGGCACCTTCACGTCTCCCGACACGGGCGTGAAGTTCTCCGGGAACGACTGGCGCTTCCGAAACCTGCGCGGCAGCGTGCTGTGGACGCCGGATCGCCTGGAGATCAGCGACACGACGGGCGGCCTGCTGGGAGGCGCGGCGAAGTTCTACTACCGGCTCGCGCCGCTGAACGGCAAGGGCGTGCCGGCGCGTGCCGTGTGGGACGCCGAGTACCGCGACGTCGATCTGCCGCGGCTCACCGATTTTCTCGGCACGCAGGGGATCAGGCTGGCCGGCCGCATCACGGGCCGCAACCATCTCGAATGGCCGCTCGGCAAGTGGTCCGAGCGCGTGGGCGGCGGCGAAGTGACGGCCGAGGCGCCAGGCGGCGTGAAGATCATGACGCGCGAGCTGCCGGCCGGTGAGGTGGAGCGTCTCGCGGCGTTGCCCGTGGAGGCGGGCCCCTTCAACTCCCACGCGCCGCTCGGGTACGTCCCCGTCGCGGGCCACATCACGTACGCGATGGGGCACGAATGGATTGAGCTCGCCCCGAGCTGGACCGCCACCCCGAAGACGTACGTCAGCTTCGAAGGGCGCACGGCGTACGGCACCGACTCGCGCATCCCGTTCCACGTGACGAGCCTCGACTGGCAGGAAAGCGATCGCGTGCTGGCGGGGATCATGACCGCGTTCGGCTCGCCGACCGGCGCGGTGGAGGTCGGCGGGTCCGGACAGTTCGACGGCGTCATGCTCCTGTCGTTCACGAAACCGCGCATCGAGGGGACCTTCACCGGCGAGCACATGCGCGCGTGGGACGTGGACTGGGGCCACGGCCGCGCGGCGCTCGTGATCGAGAACGGCTACGTCGCCGTCAGCGAGAGCGTCGTCACGAAGGGGGAGTCGACCATCCAGGCGGACGGCCTCTTCTCGCTGGGATATCCGCGCCGCGACAACGGCGAGGAAATCAACGCGCGCATCACGCTCACGCGCCGGCCGCTCGTCGATCTGCGGCACGCCTTCGAGCTGGATCTCTATCCCATGGAGGGATTCGTCTCGGGCAGGTACCACCTGTATGGCAAGTACGAGACGCCGTACGGCTACGGCAATCTCGTCATAAACGACGGGGTCGCGTACGGCGAGACGTTCGAGAACGCGTCCGCGTCGCTGCGGTTCGAGGGCAGCGGCGTGCGCCTCGACGCGATGGAGATGCACAAGAGCACCGGGCTCGTGACCGGCGCGGCCTGGGTGGGCTGGGACGGCAATTACTCGTTCAACGCGGACGGCACGAAGATTCCCGTCGAGTCGCTGAAGACGGCGTCGTTCCCCCGCGCGCCGCTGTCCGGCCGGGTGCAGTTCACGGCATCGGGCACCGGCACGTTCGACGTGCCCAAGTACGAGGTGAGGGTGCTCGTCGACGACCTGTTTGCCGGAGACGAAGGCATCGGGCAGGTGACCGGCCGCCTGGCGCTCAACGGCGAGCTGCTGACGATCGAACGGCTGGACGCCGCATCGAAGCGCCTTGTCGTGTCAGGCTCGGGCCGGATCGCCATGACCGACGAGATGGACGCCGACGTCACGCTGCGGTTCTCTGACACCTCTCTCGACCCGTACATCCGTTTCTTTCAGCCGGACCTCTCGCCGTTCACGACCGCCGTGGCGGGCGGCACGATTCATATCGTCGGCGAGCTGGCGGATCCGGAGCACCTGGTCGTCGACACCACCGTCGAGCAGCTCGACATGAAGCTGTTCGACTATCAGATCAGCAACCGGGATCCGGAGACGAACGCGCACGTGTCGATCGAGCTCACGCTCGACCAGAAAGTCGTGACGGCCGGCCAGATGCGGCTCTTCGGCGAAGGGACGCGGCTGGAAGTCACGGGAAACGTCGGCTTGAAGGATTCGACCGTCGCGGTGCGGGCCTCCGGCGACGCGAACCTGAGCATCCTCCAGGGATTCAACCGCGACATCCGCAGCTCGGGCGGCGCGACGCTTCGGGCCGAGGCGAGCGGGAGCCTCGATCACCCCGTGTTCTCCGGGAGCGCGACGATCGAGAGCGGCCGGATCCGGCACCTGTCGCTCCCGCATTCGCTCGATTCGATCAACGGCCGGCTGTCGTTCGACGCGAACGGCATCAGGGTCGACACCGTGAGGGCCAGGCTGGCCGAGGGGGACGTGCAGTTCGGCGGCCGGATCGGCGTCGAGGGATTCGCCGTCGGGGACATCAACCTGACCGCCGCCGGCACGCGCATGCGCCTGCGCTACCCCGAGGGATTCCAGTCGGTGATCGACGCGGACCTGTCGCTGCGCGGCAGGATGACGTCGCTGCTGCTCGGCGGCACGGTCACGGTGCACGACGCGTTGTACAGCCGGCGCTTCGAGGCCACGCCCGACATCTTCAGCTTCACCGGGTCGGGCGCGAGCGGCATCGGCGTGGCCGCGGCGGCCCCGGCGCTGCCGCTCCGGTACGACGTCGAGATTGTCGCGCCGAACAGCCTGCGCATCGACAACAACCTCGCGCGCGCGGTGGCCAGCGCGGACCTGCGCCTCACCGGCACCTACGACCGCCCGATCCTCGGCGGGCGGGCCGACATCGATCGCGGCACCGTCACCTTCGAGGGGAACCGGTACCTCCTGACCCGCGGCACGATCAGCTTCGCGAACCCGACGCGCATCGAGCCGTACTTCGACATCGAGGCGGAGACCCGCGTGCGCGTGCCGTCGCAGACCTACCGCGTCACGCTGGCCTTCCGCGGCACGGCGAAGCAGATGACGATGACCCTCGATTCGGATCCGCCGCTGTCGCAGGTGGACATCGTCACGCTGCTGCTCGGGCAGACGAGCGACATCCGGAACGCCGAGCTGCGCCCGCTCGATCCGACGGCGCTGACCCGCGCGCAGACGGATCTCGTCAAGGCCTTCACGGCACGGCTCCTGACGGGCACGATCTCCGCGCCCGTCACCGGCCTGGTCGAACGAACCTTCGGCGTCGACTTCCAGATTTCACCGTCCATCGGGTCCGACACGGATCCGCTGTCGGCGTCGGCCCGGATCACGCTCGGGCGGCGCATCTCGAACCGGGCGTACGTGACCTTCACCCGCGCGCTCGGGACGGTGACCCGCGACCAGATTGTCGTCCTCGAGTACGACCAGAACGATCGGACGGGCTGGGTGCTGACGCAGAACAACAACGGCACGTTCGCGATCGATTTCCGCGTGCGGCACGTCTTCTGATGCGCGCGATCCCTGTGCTCGCCCTGCTTCTGCTGCTGCCGCCGGGCGCCTCCGCCCAGGCGCCCGCTCCGACGGGCGCGGAGGCGTTCATCGGCCGGCCCGTCCTGGACGTGCACATCCTCAGCGAACGGCAGCCCGCGGACGAGCCGGGGCTGCTCGAGCTGATCGAGACGCGTCCGGGCCGTCCGTTGTCGATGACCGACGTGCGCGAATCGATCTCGCACCTGTTCAGCCTCGGGCGCTTCCAGGACGTCCAGGTGGACGCGACCGCGGCACCCGGCGGCGTCCGCCTGACGTATCTGCTCGTGCCGATCCACAGCGTTTCGGAAGTGGACTTCCGCGGGAATCTGGGGCTCGACGAAGGCGTCGTGCGGCGGACGGTCTCGGACCGTTTCGGCGCGACGCCGCCGGTCAGCCGCGCCCCGGATGTCGTCCGCGCGCTCGACACGCTGTATCGGGATCGCGGCTTCCTGCAGCCGTCCGTGCGCTGGACCCCCACCGTCCTGCACGATCCCGATCGCACGCGGCTCGTGTTCGACATCGACGCCGGCCCGCGCGCCCGAATCGGCCGCGTGACGATCACGGGCGACCCGCCCGAGTCCCGCGCCGCCTTTCTGCGGCAGGTGGACGCGGCGCCGAGCGACCCGTATCAGCCGGCGCGCATCCAGGAGCGGCTGAACGCGTATCTCGACAAGCTGCGCAAGCGCGGACGCTATGAGGCGCGCGCCGGCTTCACCAGGAGCGACCCGGTTGACGGCACGGTCGATCTCACGTTCGAGGTGGAACCGGGGCCGCTCGTCACGGTGACATTCAAAGGTGACCCGCTGCCGGCCGGCAAGCGGAAGGAGCTGGTCCCGGTCGAGCGCGAGGGTTCGATCGACCAGGACCGGATCGAAGACGCGGTCCGGCGCATCACCGACTACCTCAATCGGCAGGGCTACTGGAAAGCCTCGGCGACCCCGGCGCGGGTCGAAGGCGAAGGCACCGTCACGATCGTGTTCACCGTCCACCAGGGCCTCCAGTACCGCACCGGCCCTGGCGGCGTCGAGGTGAACGGCAACCGCACCGTGCCGATCGAGCAGCTCCGCCCCTTGCTCGTGAAGCTCGCTGAAGGGTCGGTGTTCGTCGAGGCGGACCTGCAGAACGCCGTCCTCGCGATCGGAGATTTCTACCGGCGCCGCGGGTACGCGAGCGTGAAGGTGAGCTCCGCGCCGAACGAGTTGAACCCGGCGGACGGCGCAGGGCAGGTCAAGCCGGTCATCGTCATCGAAGAAGGTCCGCAGACCGTCGTCGGCAACATCACCTTCGAGGGGAACGCCGGCATTCCGGAGCCGCAACTGCGCGCGAAGCTGTCGGTGATTTCCGGCGCGCCCTACTACGAGCCGGACATTGCCGCGGACCGCGACACGTTGCTGCTGGAATACCGGAACGCGGGCTTCGCCTCGGCGGATGTCACGATCGTGCCCGTCCCGAACGACGACCGCACGCGCGCCGACTTGAAATTCCAGGTCAGCGAGGGGCCGCGCACCTTCGTCGACCACATCCTGATCGTCGGCAACACGAAGACGGACCCGCGCATCATCCGCCGCGAGCTGTTGATTCGAACGGGGCAGCCGCTGGGGCTCGAGGACGTCGTCGAGAGCCAGCAGCGATTGAGCCAGCTCGGGTTGTTCCGCCGGGTTCGCATCACGGAAGTGCCCCAGAGCCCGCTCGGGCAGCGCGACGTCCTGGTCACCGTCGAAGAGGCGGCGGCGACGACCCTCAGCTACGGCGGCGGCCTCGAGATCCAGCGGCGGCAGCGGGCTGGCGCTGACGGCCAGGTGGAGGACAACTACGACTTCGCGCCGCGCGGGTTCTTCGACGTCGGGCGGCGCAACATCGGCGGGAGGAACCGATCCGTGAACTTGTACACGCGGGCCAGCCTCCGCCCCAAGAACGGCGCGAACGAGACCGGTTTCGGGTTCAGCGAGTATCGCGCGGTCGCCACCTACCGCGAGCCGCGCGCGCTCAACATGAACGCGGACGTCACCGTCACCGGCGGCCTGGAGCAGGGCATCCGATCGGGCTTCAATTTCAAGCGCCAGGGCCTCACCGCGGACGCCGGCCGGCGGCTCGCACCCGGGGTCCGCGCCAACTTGCGCTACTCGTTCAACACCACGAAGACGTTCGACACGACCCTGCCGACGACCGCGCCGCGCAACGAGAAGGAGCGCTTCAACATCGACCGCGTCTTCCCGCAGGTGCGCCTGTCCGCGTTTTCTGGCGCGCTGTCGCGCGATACGCGCGATGACCCGCTCGACGCCGAGCGCGGCACGTTCCTGAGCGCGGAAGGCACGCTCGCCGCGCGCAGCCTGGGCGGGCAGGTCGGCTTCGTGAAGTCCTTCGTCCAGGGCTTCTGGTTCCATCGCGTGGCCGGCGCGAGCCGCGTGGTCTTCGCGTCGCGCGCGGCGCTTGGGTTCGCCGACGGCTTCCCGAGGCAGGTCGAGGTCACGGACGAGAACGGCGGCGTCGTGATTGCCACGATCGACGACCTGCCGGCCAGCGAGCGGTTCTTCGCCGGCGGCGGCAGCACGATTCGAGGGTTCGCGCTCGATTCGGTCGGCGCGGCGAAGACGATCAGCCCGACGGGCTTCGCCCGCGGCGGCAACGCCGTGCTGATCGCGAACGCGGAGCTGCGCTTTCCGGGGTGGAGCCGGTTCGGCGGCGCGGTGTTCGTGGACGGCGGCAACGTATTCGAGCGCGCAAGCGAGTTCGATCTCGGCGACCTGCGCGGCAGCGTCGGCTTCGGTCTACGGGTGCGCTCGCCCATGGGCCCGATCCGCGTGGACGTCGGCTTCAAGATCAACCGGCGGATCGTCGCCGGCGCGCTCGAGCACCGCACGGCGGGGATTCACTTCAGCATAGGACAAGCTTTCTAACTCCAAACGTCAAACGCCAAACTCCAAATCTGGGGTTTGGAACTGTTTGGAACTTGAAGTTTGGAATTCGAGGTTTGAAGTTTGGAGTTTGGAGTTTGAAGTTTGAAGTTTGAAGTTTGGAGTTTGGAGTTGACGTTTAGGAAGCTGACGTTGGCGGTCGGCTTGGCATCGATCCTGGGGACTGGGCTGAACGCGGAGATCATCGACCGCACCTTGGCGGTCGTCGAGGGCTCGATCATCACGCAGTCCGACGTGCTGGCCGCGATCCGCCTCGGGCTCGTGCCGCGCGGGCGCGCCGCCGATCCCATCGGCGAGGCTCTCGAGCGGCTGATCGAACGGCGGCTGACGCTGGCGGAAGTGGACCGGTACGTGCCGCCGAACCCGCCGGAATCCGCGATCGACAGCCGCATCGCGTCGGTACGCGCCGCGGCCGGGGCCGCCGATTTCGACAGGCTGCTCGCCCTCTACGGCCTCACGATGGAGCAGATCCGCCGCCACGTCCGCGACGACCTTCGCATCACGGCGTACCTCCGGCAGCGGTTCGGCGCCGACATCCTGCCGTCGGAGGAGCAGATCCTCGAACACTACCGCCAGCACCCGGAACTGTTCTCAGGCGCCGGCGGGGTCCGTCCCTTCGACGAGGTGCACGACGATGTGCGGGCGGCGCTCGTCGCGGAGCAGCAGGCGCTGGTGATTCGGGAGTGGCTCGCGGGACTTCGGCAGCGCGCCGACGTCGCGGTGCTCTACGCCCCCGCGACGCGCTGAGGTCACCTGATCGCGATGCGGACATAGTCAACGGCGGCGGCGAGCGATCGCCGGTCGCCGCCCGCCCCGACGTCCGCGGGCCGCGCGGCCCACTCGAAATCCAGCAGCACGCGGTTGACCCCGCTGTGCCACATCGAGGCCGGCGCGGTCGCCTCGACCCGCTGCCAGTCTGCCCCGAGGACGATCGGATCGAGGCGCGCGCCGTTGATCGAAATCGTCACACGCTGCGGCGGCGCTCCCGGAAAACTGAATGCGTGGGCCTGGAGCGGGACGAGCAGCATGGCTGTCCGATCCGCCCAGCGGAACGTGACGGCGCCATCGTGCTCGGCGTCGTGCCAGCCGTCCAGCACGTAGGGCGCGTCGGCCGACCCGACATCGACCCTGCCATACGGCCGCCCGGGATCGGCAAGAAACCGGTACGGGCGCAACAGGTCGTACCTCCACGGCGCGACGCGATTGCTCGCGGCGTATGCGAGGTTGGCGGGGTACGAGAAGGGATGACCGAACCAGCGGTGCAGGACCCGCACCTGCCGCGCGCCCACATCCCCGAAGGAAATCGCCTCGCCGATCCGGTATGCGCCCCCGGCCGCGACCGCCATCAGCGACACGTTCCACAGAACCATTGCGGCGAGCGCGCCGCCGACTGCGAGCTGGGGCCGCTCGCGGAGGAGCGTCGTGATGTACGCCACCGACGCCGCCGTGCCGAGCGCCAGGAGCGGCAGGAGGCTGTCGAACCGCCGCATCCCGAATCCCGCGCCTCCCCACCAGTCGTCGACGGCGCCGTTCACCCACGCGGCGATGGCGAACACCGCCAGGCTGCCCCACGCCACACGAGGATGACGGCGCGTGAGCGCGAACAGGCCGAGGACACCGGCGACGAGCACCGGCGACCACGCGAACAACCCGTTGCGCGACGACCAGAGCAGGTCGGGTATCTGCGGGTGCAGCCAGTGCATGGATGGTCCGACGGGCGACGTCGCGAGCAGATGTCCGTAGATGGCGCGCCACGCCAGCATCTGCGGAAGGAAACCGGCCACTGCGCCGGCCCCAAGGGCCGCGCCGGATGCGATGGCCGCACGAGGGGTGCGCCGGATGCGCGCGAGGAGGTCGAGCGCGGGCAGCAGGAACACGATCACGTTCTGCCAGCGCACGTCCATCATCAGGCCGCCGACGATCCCGAGCGCCAGCCAGCCCGTGGCGGCTCGCCGCTCGCGCCCCGCGCCCCACGTCCATAGAAAAGCCGCGACCGCCGCCATCGACGGCGCGTGCGACATCGTCGGCTCGCGGACGAGGTACCACAGGATGAAGGACCCGAGCGCCGTCAGGACGACCGACGGGAGCGCGTCGCGTCGCGGAAAGAAGAGCAGCACGAACCTGTAGGTGAACCAGAGGCCCAGCACGCCATAGACGAGGCCCGCGGCCGCGACGGCCTGACGGTACGGATACGACGTGCCGTTCGTGTCGATCCCCTCGCCCTGACGCGAGAGATGGGACGCGACCGCGTGACCGCCGGCGAAAAACGGCGACCACACGAGCGCGGGACCGATCGACCACGCCGATTGCGCGTGGCCGGTCGCGGTCGGCGTGAACAGGTGCCGGTGCTGCGCGTCGTCGAGGCCGAGCAGGCGATAGTCGTTGGCGAGATCGACGTCGCGATCGAACGCGAGCGACCGCAGGTACGCGAAATAGTAGAAGCCGTCGCTCTGCAGCCGCGCGCCGAGCTTCGCCTGCGCGAACAGTCCGGCCGCGATCGCGGCCGTGATGACCAGCGCGGCGGCGGATTGGCGCGCGCGCCGCGCGGCGGCGAGGCCGCAGGCGGCCGCGGCGAGCGTCGCCGCCAGCACGAACGCCGGATCGGGGTCCGACGCGAATCCAAGCAGCCGGGGGAAGCCACGGCGCGCCACCAGCCGCAATGCGAGGTCGATGGCCCCGGCGATCGACATCGCGGCCATCGCCCGCGCGAACTGCCGCGCGCTTGCGCTATCGCGGTCCATCGATCACCTGCACCCGGATGAAATCGACGGCGCCGCCAAGCAGGCGTGTGTCGCCGCCGAGGCCCACGTCCACCGGACGCGCCGTCCTGGCAAACTCCACGGCGATCCGGTTCACTCCCGCGCGCCACAGTTGCCGCTCCGTCTGGAACTCGAAGGTCTGCCAGTCCGGGCCGGCCTCGAACGCCGCGGCGCTGACGTCGTTGACGAAGACGACGACGGCAGACGGACTGGCACCGGGATATGCGAAGGCGTGTGCGCGGATCTGCACGTTGAGCGGCGCGGCGTGATCCAGGGGCAGCAGCGCGACCGCGCGCGCCGACGTCCACCGGAACGTGGTCGCCCCGTCACGCTCCTGGGCGTGCCACCCGCCGCCGACGAGCAGCTCATCGCCGAACCCGACGTCGATCCGGCCGTACTGGCGCGCCGGATCCGCGAGGAACCGGTTCGGCGACAGCAGGTCGTAGGCGCCGGGCGACAGGCGATTGCGCGCCGCGAACAGCAGGCTTGCCGGATAGGTGGACGGCATCCCGAGCCAGCGGTGGAATACGCTCACCTGAGCGGCCGCCGCGTCGCCGAACGACACCGCTTCGCCCAGCCGCACGGCGCCGGATTGCACCGCGCCCATCAAGGTGATGTTCCACAAGGCGAACAACGACAGGACGCCTGTGGCCGCGGCGAGCGGGAACCGGCGAACCGCGGCCGTCATCGCGGTCACCAACGCCGCCAGCCCAAGACAGAAGAGCGGAATGGCGCCGTCGAACCGCCGCATGCCGAAGCCGTCGCTGCCCCACCAGTCCTGGATGCTCGCGTTGAACCAGGTCATCACGGCGACGGCCGCGAGCGCCGGCACGCCGATCGGCGGCCGGACGTACGCGAGGATCGCCACGCCCGCGCCGGCGCAATAGAGAACGGGCGACGTGGAAAAGAGACCATTGCGCGACGACCACAGGATGTCGGCGAGGTGCGGGTGCAGCAGGCGAATCTGCGGTCCGATCGGAGAGACGGCGAGCCAGCGGCCGTAGATCGAGTGCCACGCAATCATCTGCGGCAGAAAGGCGATCGCCGCGGCAGCCGTGAAGAGCAGGCCGTGCGACACCGCGCGGATCAGGCCGGCGCGGTCGGAGGCGCGGAGCGTTGACCCAATCAGGACGAGCGCGTCACACAACGGCAGCACCGCGAACAGCGCGTTCTGCCAGCGGATGAGCGTCATGAACCCTGCCAGAGCGCCAAGGAGGAGCCACTGGCGGGTGGTGCGCGCATCCCGCGTGGCCAGCCACGCCCACACGAAACCGGCCACCGCCGCCATCGACGGCGCGTGTGTCATGCTCGGCTCCTTCACCAGGTACCAGAGCATGAACGACCCGGCCATGACGGCCGCGGTCACCGCGGCCGAGAGGCGACGGGGATAGAGAAACGCGGTCAGCTCGTAGCAGAACCAGCAGCCGACAAGGCCGTAGAACAGTCCCGCGATGCAGACGGCCTGACGGTAGGGGAAGGAGATCCCGTCGGCGGTGATATCGGCGCGCGTGCGGGCGAGCCGCCCGGCGACGCCGTGGCCGGCGGCGAAAAACGGTGACCACACGATCGCGGGGCCGACCGTCCACGCGGATTGCGCATGGCCGGTTGGCGTCGGCTCGAAGAGATGTGGTTTGTCGCCCAGGCCGAGCAGGCGGTAGTCATTCGTGAAATCGACGTCGCGATCGAACGTGATCGACCGCAGGTAGGCGTAGTAGTAGAAGCCGTCGCTCTGCAGCCTGGCCCCGAGTTGAAGCTGCAGGGCGAGCCCCGCGGCGAACAGCACGGCGAAGACCTGCAGGATCGGGCGCTTCGATCCCGCGGGACGGCGCGCGGCCGCGATCGCCGCCGCCAGTGCCACCACCAGGACGATCGTCCAGGCCCCGGCTCCGATTCCGGTTGCCCGCTGGAGGAGGGACCCGCGAGCGATCGACCGTCCGCACAATTCGAGGGTCGCGAGAACGATGACGAGCGAGCCGATCCGGCGTGCAAGCAAGGCAGGGACCCGCGTGTCCCTCAGTGCCGCACCTGGAAGATACGCAGCTCCGGTCCGGGCACGTCGGCTGATGGCGTGAACCGCGCCAGCTCGCGGCTCTGCTCGAAGATGTGCATGTACTGCGCGTACTCCTCCGGAAACCGCTGCGGTCCCGTGTCGTAGAGGTACGGCCCGAAAGATTGCGACGATGCGATCAGGTAATCGATTCCGCCGGACACGTAGTTCTGATAGTGCTCCATCCGGAGCTGCACGACGTTCCTCGACTTGTACACGTTCCGCGGAAGGATCAAGCCGCGCGACTCGATGACGATCGCCGCGTTCGCGGGAAGGTGCTCGCGGATCCAGTCATACGCCATGTCGGCGGTCCCGCGCCGTACGAGCATGCGATCGTACCGGACCGCCTGGATGGCCGGCGGCAGCAGCGCGGCAACGGTCAGCGCGGCAATCAGCGCGGTTCGTGGCGCGCGTGGAATCTCGTAGCGCCGCAGCAGGCTCACGCCGGACACGACGGCCGTCGCCGCCAGCACGCAGACCGCCGGCACCATGGGCAGCAGATAGCGTCCGTACACGATGTTCTGGCGCGCGATCGTCCAGAAGTGCACGAGACAGAACACCACGAGCAGCGCCCAGCGCACGCGCCCCGGACCGCGCACGAATCGTACGACGCCGAGGACGAAACCCGACAGCGCGAGCAGAAGCGCGGGCCATCCGAGCGTGCCTCGCAGGTACTTGAGATAGAGCATCCAGCCCGCCTCCGGGGGAGCAGGATTGTGCCGATAGGCGGCGGTCAGGCGCGCGAAGCCGTCGAGGAACGCGGGCAGATCCAGCAGGGTGTATGGCGCCGCGATCAGAAACGCGACGAATGCGGCGCCGATCGCCGCCAGCGAGCACAGCAGCCGCGACGGGCGCACGGCCGGCGTCATCCAGCAGGCGAGGAGCGGCAGCAGCAGCGCGATGCCGCCGTTGTACTTCGTCGCGGCCGCCAGTCCCGCGGCCGCGCCGGCGATCGCGAATGCACCGAGGCGTGCCCGCTCGTGGGCGACGAGCGAGGCGAGCAGCGCGAGCGTTGTAAAGAAGGTCAGGGGGATGTCGGTCAGCACGTAATGCGACTGCCGGACGTGCAGCGGCATGACCGCGAGCAGGCCGGCGGCGAGCAGCGCGTGGCGCCCGCCCCACCGCAGGCCGATCCGGAACACGAGCAGAACGGTCGCCACGCCGAACGCCGCCGTCACGGCGCGGCCCCAGAGGTAGAAGCTCGGACTCGTGGCCTGCGCCAGCGAGGTCCACGCCCCGGTGAGCGCGCCGGTGACGAACCGCACCACCGAGACCACGAGCTGGACGTACATGTAGAGCGTGGGGTAGTCGAAGAACTGGTTCGGGTTGAGGGAACCCGTCCGCATCATGTTGAACGCACGCTCGACGATTTCCGGCTCGTCCACTTCGACGGCGTGGGGAATGCCGTGGCCGATGCCCCAGAACCTCAGGACCGCGGCGGTCGCCAGCACCGCGGCGAGTCCGAGGCGCGATGTGCGCAGATCGCTCGCCTCACGCCATTCGCGCTCAGTCAATCGATGGTCCTCCGGGTGATACGGGTGGTCCGCAGCCGTCGACTTTGACTATCGACTATCGACTATCGACTAAGGCGGTTAGCTTACTACAGGGCCTCGAGCGCCCGAAGGCGCCGCCAGGAGCTCGCGGTACAGCCGGACGGTCGCGGCGCCGGCCGCCTCCCACGAGAATTTGCGCTCGACGATCAGCCGCCCTTGCTGTCCCATGGCCGGCAGCCGCTCGGGGTCGGCAAGGGCGCCGCTGATGGCCGCCGCAAGCGCGGACGGGTCGCCCGGCGGGACGAGCCAGCCGCTGACGCCCGGCTGGACCTTGTCGGGGAGGCCTCCGGCCCGCGACGCAATCACCGGCCGCCGGTGCGCCATCGCTTCGAGCGTGACGAGCGAACTGCCTTCGTAGAGCGTCGGGTGCACGAACACATCCGCCGCCTCGTACCAGGCATGGAGGCGACGGTCCTCCACACGGCCCGTGAAGAGGACGCGATCGCGAATCTGCGCGGCATCGATGGCCGCGTCGAGGCGCGATCGGAACGGACCCGTGCCCACGACCACCCACCGCCAGCGTCCTTCGGCTATCGGTCCCGAGTGCTCCCTCAGCGCGCCGAGGGCGGCGGCCAGGACGTGAAACCCTTTGTTGGCTTCGATGCGCCCGACGCTGAGCAGTACGACGTCTTCCGGGTTGACCCCCGCCTCGGCCCTCACGCGTGTACCCTCGGAGGGGGTCGCGAGCGCGTCGATCTCCGGAAGATCGAGCGCGTTCGGGATCACGCGCACGCGTTCCCGCGGAACTTCGAGGTGCGCGAGGACCGCGGGTTCGAGCGCGCGATCGGTCGCAATCACGCAGTCCGCGTGGCGGGCGCAGGCGCGGACCGCGCGGCGCAGCGGCAGATACGCGGCGCGCTTGAGCCGCGCGCGCGAGGGATCGGTCGCGCCGAACTCCTCGAGTCCCTGCGGATTCAGCACGAGCGGCGCGGGCGACCCCGCGCGGCGCCGCGCGTAGCCGAGGACGCTGGCGCCGAAGCCGTGCACGATGTCGATCTCGCCGCGCCGGACCAGCTCCCACGCGGCGCGTCCCGCGCGCTCGCCGAAAAGCGGATACGCGGTGCTGCGGTCCAGCACGGTCGTGCCGCGCCTGCCCGCGAACGGGAACGTCCAGTACGGCACGAAACGGACGGACACGCTCGGATCGAGGGTTCCGGCGCCCGCGGTTCTGTCCGGTGGGCGCGTGATGAGCGTCACCTCCGCGCCCGCGCCGGTGAGATAAGTGCTCAGATCGTAGACACTGCGTTCGAGCCCGCCGGGGCCGTGCAGCGGAAAGACCGATCGCGCGACGACCGCGACCCGAAGCGGCCTCACGAGTGTTTCCCCCGAAGGTCGAAGTACAGGCGCTCGATGCGCGCCACCACGCCGCCGGCGTCGAAGGCGGCGCGGGCGTGGACCGCGGCTGCCGCGCCCAGGCGCGCTCGAAGCGCCGCGTCGCCGCCGAGCCGACGCACGTCGTCCGCGAGCTCCTCCGGCGTCGATGACAAAAGGCCAGTCTGCTCGTCGATGACAATGTCGGGAGTCCCGCCGGTGTTCATCGCGGCGATGGCGACGCCAAGCGCGCTCGCTTCGAGGAGCACGCGGCTGAGCGACTCGGGTCCGCGCGACGGAAAGATCAGCAGCGAAGCGTGCCGCAGCCAGGCGACGGTCTCTGCCCGATCGATCCAACCGACGAGGCGCACGTCGGAGCGGCTCTTCGCCGCCGCGGCCTGGATCGCGTCACGATCGGGGCCGTCTCCGGCCACGATGAGCGGCCAGTCGAGCCCGGCACGTTCCACGACCGGCACGAGGTGCGACGTACCCTTGTTCGGCGCGAGCTTCCCGACGTAGAGCGCGTACGGTCCGTCCATTGGCGGCGCCGTCGCGGCCGCGCGTTCGACGAGCCCCGCCACATCGACAGGATTCGGGATGATCTCCATGCGCGTGGCGCCGATCTCTGGCGCGCGTGTTCTCAGGTCCGCGGCCATCGTCGAGCTGACCGCGACGATCGCGTCCGCGCCGGCCAGCCCGCGGCGCTTTCGCGCGAGATTACCCCGCATGTACGGAATCATCGGCACCGCGAGCGGCCACAACGCGCCCGCGCGCGGCCGTATGCACCGGGTCATCATCCCAGCGGAGCATCCGGGGCAGAGCGTTGCCTCGTCGCTCGTGTGAATCAGGTCCGACCAGTAGCACACCGGCCAGTAGTCGCGCACGGTGCACACCACAGGTACCCCCGCGCGATGCGCGGCGCCGATGGACGGCAGGGTCGTGAGCACGTGCTGCGCGTGGACGATGTCGATGGAGTCGCGGGGAATGAGACGGGCGAGGAAGTCGGCGAGCGAGGCGAAGAGCCGCTCGTTCTTGAAATAGTTACGGATGTAAGGCACAGACGGCGCCGGCGCGCCGAACTCCAGGACGCGGAACCCGTCGTACGAGGCTTCACGGGCGCCGCGCGGCGTGCCGGGGCGCGGCTGCACGACGAGCACCGAATGACCGCGCGAGCGCAGGCCGCGCGCGACCTCGTACGTACTCCACCCGCTGCCGCCGCAGACGGGAGGAAACGCGTCGGTGGTGATGAGAACGTTCAAGCGTCGCTTTCCTTCGTGAGCGCCTTGCCAGATTTCCTGTTGCGCAGCCCTTCAGGCCTGCCCGCGGCCGTCGGCAGGCCTGAAGGCCTGCGCTACCAGAGGCCGCGGTTGATTTTTCCGAGCGCCGAGCGCCGAGCGCCGACCGCCGGACTAGGCGCGGCGCGCGAGGGCATCGATCATGCCCCGTTCCAGCGCCGCGCAGTGCGCTTTCCAACTGTATTCGCGGACGGCACGGCTGCGCGCCTCTCGTCCGAGGCGTCCGCGCAGGTCCGGATCCGCGAGGCGCTCCAGGGATGCGGCAAGCGCTCCCGGCGCCGCGTCAGGTCGGGCGCGTGGGCGGCCGGCTGTCGGCCCGACCTTCATGTCGGGCGCGTGCTCGTACAGCAGCCCTTCCCGTTCGTGTTCGACGAGCGCGGGAATGCGCGCGATCGCCGGCGCGACGACCGGCAGCCCCGCGGCCATGTATTCGAAGATCTTGAGCGGCGACCAATAGAAGCCGAGCGCGAGCGGACCGTGGCGCGCGAGGTCGAAGGGGGCGACGCCGATGTCGCACGCGGCGAGCGACGCCGGCATCTGCTCGTGCGGAACGGCGCCCGTGAACACGACGCCGTGGAGCCCGGCCGCGGCCTGCCGGACCCGCGGCTGCTCGGGCCCGTCGCCGATGAACACCGCGCCGATGTCGTTCCGGCCCCGGGAGCGCAGCTCGCCGATCGCGTGCGCGAGGTGGATCGCGCCGTGCCAGGCCCGGAATGCGCCGGCGAACACCGCCACGATGTCGGCGGGCCGCGCGAAGGGCACAGGGCCCGCGGCGCCGGGCCGGAACCGATCCGTATCGGCGCCCCATTCCAGCTCCACGATCTTCGAGGCGGGCGTGCCGGCGGGGAGAATCTCCCGGTTCGGTGTGACGATCAGGTGCGCCTGGCTGCACATGCGCTCGCGCCACCGCCGCATCGGCTCCACGAGCAGCAGGCGATCGAGGAGCCGCTTCGGCGATCCCGGGTAATCGACGACCGGCGCGTTCACTTCGAGCACGGCCAGCGCGCCGGTTGCGGCGGCCGCGGACATCCCTTCACCGCCGAAGTTGTAGTACCGCTCGATGATGACGTCCGGGCGAATCGCGCGCGCCAGGGTGCGCACGGCGGCGGCCCGCGTCCAGCGCAGTTCCTTCCGTCCGAACGGCGGCGTCATCGGGATCCAATGCACCGCCCCCGCCGGGAACGCGCCTCCGGGCGTCGCGAGCACGTGCACGTCATGTCCGCGCGCGGCGAGTCCTTCAGCCACGGCGGTGACGTGGACGGACCCGCCTTTCGTGCCCGGCACCGTCTGATCGAGCGCGCAGTAGAGGATCCTCATGCGCTACTGACGCGGCTCCTTTACCAGGAGCGCGAAAAACGGGCCCGAGCGGATGCGCCCGAAAAGTACCAGGTCGAGTTTCATCGCGAACGACAGGGCCTCCAGGACGGCGCGCGTGGTCCGGCTGGTGGCGATCCGCTCTTTCGCGGCGGTCCGCGCCTCTTTGATCGCCTCGGCGCGCGCGGCCGCCGCCGGCGTGGACGCCGGCAGACGGCTCGAGGCCCGCCGCGCCATCGCACGCTCGGCCATGCGCACGAGAATGTTTTCGACAAAGCCGCCGACGATCGGCGTGTAGTACCGGATGCGCGCGATCCGGAACCCGGCGTCATGCGCCACGCGCTCGAGCTCGGGGATGTCCGCGAGCGGATTCAGGTGGTCCGACTTGCGCAGGTGCTCCTGCCGGAGATCCACGAGACCGGCGCGATCGAGCCACCGCGCGAGCCGGTTGATCGCGCGCAGGCCCCTGGCGATGGGCGCGTTCTTCCGCACGTGCGTGTAGACGAACAGCGCGCCGCCAGGCGCGAGCACGCGCGAGGCTTCCGCGAGCATGCCGCCGAGAGCGTCCGGCGACAGGTGCTCGAGGACGTCGAGCGAAAACGTCTTGGCGAACGTCCCGTCGGCGAAGGGCAGTCTGCGCAGGTCGCCGATCAGAAGATCGACGTTCCGCCGCGCCTCGCGGGAAAAGAACGGGGCGATGTCGATCCCCACCGTGGCCGCCTGCCAGTCCTGGTTCCACAGCAGCGTCCGGCCGCTGCCGCAGCCGAGATCCGCAACCAGCTCGCCGGGCCGCGGCGCGAGGAACGCGCGCAGCATGTCGTTGCGGATTTTCGACCCAAGCAGCGGCGGCGACACGCGCTCGTGCCGCGCGTCGGCGTGCAGCGACTCGTCGAGGTATTTTGTCTGTTCCGTGAACGCCTCGCGCGGCCGCAAATCGAGGTAATCCGCCGTCGTTCCCGGATACTCGCGCCCGCAACCGCTGCATCTCAGCGTCAGATAAGGACTTGCCGTCCCTGGGGTCTGACCCCAATCTGACACTGGTGCGACCCCCATTGGGGTCAGACCCCTGTCAAGGGGGGCGCGGCAGTCGGGACAGCGGACGAGCGACAGCAGGCGGTCGGAAATCATCGGCGGCGAGCGGTCACCTGGTTGAAAAGCGCTTCGAGCCGCTCCGCGCGGCGGCCCCAGCCGTACTGCGGCACTGCGGCGAGCGCCGCGCGCGCGAGCGCCGATTGAAGCGCCGGGTCGTCCATCAGCCGCCGGATCGCGGCGGCCATTGCGCTCGGATCGCCCGGCGTCACGAGCAGCGCATCGACGCCGTCATGCAGCACCTCGCGAATCGCCGGCAGGTCCGACGCGACGATCGCGCGACCCGCCGCCATGTACTCGAACAGCTTCAGCGGCGACGTGAAGGTCGTCGAGATCGCGGACGCGGGGTTCGGCAACACGAGGATGGCCGCGCGCTGCAGCAGCTCGGGCACGCGCGCCGGTTCGACCAGCCCGGTGAACGTCACGCGATCCGCGATTCCCAGCTCGCCCGCGAGCCGCTTCAGCCGCGCGAGATCCGGCTCCGCCTCGTGGCCCCCGACAATCAATCCCCGCGCTCCGGGCACCAGCGCGAGCGCCCGCAGCAGGACGTCCACGCCTTTCCACATATATAGATGTCCGGCGTAGGCCACGGTCGCCGGAAGATCGTCGTCCCGGGTTGCAATGGGCGCCATCGGATCGACCGCCGCGGGCGGGACGCGGCAGCCGTCAGGGATCGCTGCCAGATGGCGGCGCTTCCCGAAACGCTCGGTCATCTCCCGCGCGAGGCCGACCGTGATCGTGACATACCCGTCGGCTTCCTCCCACACGCGGTCTTCGCGCGCGGCGAGGCGGCGGAGCTTCCACGCGCCCGGCCGCGAAGCCGTGGCGACCAGGTCCGGCAGCGCGGCCGCGACCGCGGGGCCGTAGCCGTGCGACTCGTACACGAGCGGAGCCCGCATGGATCCGGGTATGGCCAGCAACAGCGACGCGACGCCCAGATCCCGCGTGAACAACAGGTCCGCCCGCGCGCGCCCCATCGCGCGCCCCAGCGCGAACGAGAGGTAGCCGAGCCGCCGTGCCGCCGCGGGCCCGCGGACCGGCGCGCGTTCGATCTTCAAACCGCTGATGGGCGCGAGCCCGTAATACGCGAACGGATCCCGGGGCGGCGCGTGCGTGTCGGGGCGGACGGCGAGCTCCACTCGATGTCCGCGCGCCGCCAGCGCGTGGCAGGTTTCCATCGTCTGGATCCCGTTCGCGCGCTCGAGCGGAAACCGGATATCGGCGAAATAGAGAATGCGCATCAAACTCGAAGGACTCGCGAACGAATTCGGTGCCGTCCGAACACAGCCCGGATTCCGGATTCAGTCGATGCTCAGTCCCGGCGCGCGGTCCCCAATCGCGACGTCCGATTCAGGCGCGCCAGTCACGGCTGCCCCGGCGGGGGCCGCCTCTCGCGCCAGGAGGGCCTCCGCGGACGCGCGTGCGGGGATGATGCGAGATGAGAACCGCTCGACGATCGTCTCGACGGACCGCGACATCCAGGCACCGGTGTGGCGAAGAAAAATCTCGTTCTTCAACCGATGGCCGAGCGGCTTCGGCCTCGCTCCAAGCTCCCACGGATGGAAGTAGAAACTGGTGTTGCCGCGGCGGAGCGCGTGACGGAGCGCGTGGTAGCTCCAGTTGAACCCGAAGATACGCATGACGATCCCCGACCCCGCGGCGATCCGCAGGACCGGGAACGACGGCAGCGGCAGTTCGACGAGCCGGGCGTCTCCGCGCGCGGCGACGTCCGCATAGCTCGGGTGATACGGCACGGTTGGAGCGTTCGTCCAGCCGCGGTACTTGCCGCCGATCGGCCGTGACGCACACACGGAGGCATCGTACACAAAGCCGGCTCGTTCCAGGACCGCCGTGGCCCAGGGTTCGTACACGAGATTCGGCGCGCGATAGCCCACCGGCGCCGCGCCGGTGAGGCGCTGGAGGAGGTCGGCCGCCTCGAGGAGCTGGTCCTCGAAAACCTGCGGGCCCAGCACGCTCATGTCCACATGGAAGAGCCCGTGGCTGGCGACCTCGTGCCCGTGGTCCTGTATCTCTTTCACGAGGTCCGGATACCAGCGCGCGACCTGCCCCAACACGAAGAACGTGATGGTCAGCCTTCGCGCACGAAGCAGACCCAGCACGTGTCTGGTCGGCTCGACGAGCTCACCCGTCGGCCGCTCGGATCCGTGGAACTTCCGGAGGAACGCGGCGGTGTCCGGCACGCACACGGCCTGCTGCCCGTCCACCCAGCGGCGCGAGTGGAACCACTCATCCAGATCGACCGAGAGCACGAGCTGGTGAAGCGAACGCGCGTCAGATGTCGTCATGCGGTGCGCCGTTCGAACGCCATCGCGGTGAAGGAGTGGCCCACGAGCCGTTCGGTCTGTTCGAAAGCTTTCCGCCGCACGAGCCCGGCGACCTCGTCAGCGGGCCGGTAGTACAGATGGAAACCCTTCATGACGGCCAGCCCGTGGCGGAGCGCCCTCCGCCAGAATGGTCCCCTCGTGTCGACGATGATCAGGAGACCGCGGGTCGCATCGCACGCGCGAGCCAGCAGGCGTTCGAGGTCCTGGTAATACTCGATCACGCCGACGAGCAGCGTCACGTCGGACGAGGGCAGGGGCGCGCTCATGATGTCGGCGACCCGGAATTCCGTCCGGTCCGCGACGCCGGCGGCGTCGGCCCCGGCCCGCGACAGGGCGATCATCGGCTCGACGACGTCGAGCCCGACGACGCGGGCGCCGAGCGAAGCGGCGAGCACGGAAACTTCTCCAGAACCGCAGCCGAGATCCAGCACGGTCTTCCCGGCCAGCCCGTACTGCGTCAACATCGTGCGGACCCACTCCGTCCGGAGCTGAAAGGTCTTCTGGCGGAACGCGCGGTTGATGAGGCGGTGCAGCGGCTGCTCGCCGCCGCCCTTGAAGGCCTCGTGGTAGTCGCCGGCGAAGCTCCCGAAGTATCGCCGGGAAGCGTCAACGTCCGACTCGCCGGAATCCTTGAAACGCATTCAGCCGATGAGCTCCGATTGGCACGGCATGGGCTCAGGCGAGCCGGCACCGAAGGAGATGTGCTCTCTGAGGTGAACGCAAAAGTATATCATGGCCGCCGCGGCGCGCCCGTCACTGTGGCGCGCTCGTCTGATAGAACGACGCCCGATCGAACAGGTAGCGGTACACGAGATCGGGCGCCATGCGCGGGATGGTGACGAACGCGTCGTACGCGTTGCGGACAGGCTCGAGACGCTGGCGATCCATCAGCCCCGTGGCGAACTCCGCCATCAGCGCGAGGTTCCAGTAAACGGCCGCGACGGCGGCGACCGCGAGCAGATGCCGGGCCCGCGTCGAGGCGACGGCGCGCTGCAGCGCGGCGAAGCCGATGATGAGCAGCGGTGTGATCGCGACGAACCGGCGCTGCCCGAACGCGCCCGCCACCGTCCACGATTCCACGCTGCCGGCCGAATAGACCTGCGCGGCAATCATCAGCACCAGGCAGGCGGCGAGGCGCCGAGGCGCCGCGCGCGACGGCTCTGCCGGCGTCTCCGCCAGCATCATCCAGATGAGTCCCGCGATCGCGAGCAGCGCGAGAGGAGTCCAGACGAAGAAGCCATGCTCGGGTGAGAACAATACGGACAACGCGTGCGGCGCCGACCAGTCCATCTTGCGCGTCACCAGGCGCGAGGGTCCAAGGCGGCCATTCAGCCGGAGGTACACAGCCGCTTGAGGCGCGTACACCAGCACGAAGGCGGCCATCGCGCCGAGCACGCCTCCGATCAGGGATCGCGCGCGCGATCTCGATGCTGCTCCGCGCGAGACCCAGACGGCGAAATCGAGTGCGGGACCGCATAGCAGCAACACGTCCTGCTCCCGCACCATCGCCACCAGCGCACCGCAGGCGCCGAGCGCCACCAGACCGCCGGCCGGCCATGTCTCCCGGACCCGAAGCCAGATCCAGATCAGCAAGGACACGGCAAAGGCCGAGCACGCGTGCGCCATCGGAGGCGCGACATACATGTAGAAGAGCAACGGCGTGCCGGCCCAGATCGCAAGCGTCGAGGAAAACGCGGCGAGGCCCAGGCGCCGTGCCGACGCGATCGACAGGAGCAGCGCGGCGAAGCCATAGAACGCCGAACCGTAGCAGACGGCGGCGACATACGGTTTCGAGTACCCGTCATCCCTGGTTGGCGGGGACCCCTGCACCCCGCCAGGCTCGTCGCTTGCGGGGGCCCCCCCGCCCCGCGCCGCTCCTCGGGGCCAGCTTGAATCCACCGCACGCGCGCCGCGCACTGCGGCGTCCGCGACGCCGTAGAACGGCGCCCACAGGATCGCGCATCCGATGGTGCCGAAGTTCTCCCGTCGTCCCGTTTCGGTCTCGAGCTGGAGGTGGGTCTGGTAAAAGCCGACCGACCGTCCGATGCCGCGGTCGTGGAAGTAGCGATACTCGTTCTCGAACGACACATCGCGGTCGAACCAGAACGAGCGCAGGAACGAAAAGTACTGGACTTCGTCCGTGGCGTAGATCCTGGACGTCACGGCGGGAAGCGACACCACGAACACGAGCACGAGCGCGACCAGCTCGCGGCGCGACAGGGACAGGGCTGTGGCGAGGCGCTCAATCAACGGTGTTGCAAACTGTACCACGCCTCAATGCATCACCAGGTACTTGCCGAGCTGGGCCAGGTTGAACCCGGCATGGCTCACCATCGGCGCGACGATGCTCCGGCGGATCAGGTAAACGGCGCCCCAGATGACGCCGAGCAGTGTCGTGGCAATCATCGCGTCGTAGCCCTGCTCGAAGTGCCCGAGGCCGAACAGCACGCTGTAGATCGGCAGACCCCACCAGGCGCCGCCGAGATACCCGTCGAACCGGTGCAGCGCGAACCCGCGCTGCACCTCCTCGCGCACGCCGCCCGCAATCATCACGACCGCCCCGAAGATCATCGCATCGGCGCGGTTGCGCAGCATGTCCTCGAGCGGGTTGCGGGGCACGTTGTGCAGCCACGGCGCCCCGACGAAGATGAGGCCGAGAATCACGACGACGAGGATGAAGATCGCGGGGAGGATGGCTATGCCGGCGAGCGCCTCGTGCAGCACGCGCCGCCGGCCGAGGAGCGCATCCCGGATGCGCTCGTTGTGCGCTCGCAGGAAGAACAGCACCAGCGCGACCACGAGCACGGTGTCGGCCAGCGACAATGTGAACACGAAGGGGGGCGACAAATGACCGTCGCCGGTCATCAGCCGCATGCCGAACGCCCGCAGGATGACGATCACGAGGAGCTGGGTCGGAAGCCCGGAGCAGGCAATGATCTCGACGGCCGCCCCGAGGCGCTCCAGCGGCCGGATCGGGAGCGGAGTGGCCTCAGCGGCGGCGTCGAGCACGACGAAATGCTATCACCGCATCATTTCATGCGGACCCGGATCGTCAACGGGGCGGTGAGCCGCACCGACACCGGCGCGCCGGCCCCCAGCCGCACTTCCTTGCCGCGCGTGGCGAGGACGACGCCCGTGCCGCCGGCGCCGCCGACCGCCGCGCCTTTCGCGGCGCCTTTGCCGCCGCCGATCACGCCGCCGACGATCGCGCCGCCGGCGGTGCCCGCGGCGATCTCCATCGCGTCCCGCTTCTTCGTCGCGGGCGCGAGGCGCGACACGCCCGTCGTCTTGACGGCCATCCGTCCGCCTTCACCCGGCAGATCGATCTGATTGAATCGCATGGCGATTGCCGCGCGACCCTTCACGCGGGCCGATCGCCGCGCGGTTGTCACGTGCCCCGACACGGCGGTCCCCGCCGGGATCACTTCAACCCCTTTCACCATCACCGCGCGCCGAGTCGTCGCGTGCACGGGATCCTCGACGTGGCTCGCATCGGAGGCCACCGTCGTTTTCAATGTCAGCGGCAGCACCGTGCCCGCGGGGATCGTCACCTCGCGATACTCCGGCTCGCGCTGCAGGAGCCTCGCCAGGGGACTGCGCGGCTCGCCGGCGGTCCCTGACGTCGGCGTGGCTTCGCTTGGCGCCAGGGCGCGCCGATCGGCGGTATCAGTCGGCGTGGCATCGGGCGCTTTCGCGCTCTCAGCCGCCGTGGGCTGTCCCGCTTTGTCTGTATCGCCCGACGTCGCAGCCTGGCTCGGCTTGTCCGAAGCGCAGCCGAGCGTGGCGACGAGTCCCAGAATCACTAGAGAATTTCTCATCGGAGTCTCCTACACGGTGGGCGCTGCAACGGATGTGCCTTTCAAGCTATCAGCTGTCAGCTATCAGCTCGCTATCAGCCGTCAGTGGACGAGCTGCGAACCGCGAGCTGCGAGCAACGGAGCAACGATAGCGGCAGTTGAGCGAAGCTCAACTGCATACGTGCCGTGTAATTCCTACGTTCGGGTGATAGTCTGAAACACGGAAGGACACGGCAACACGGAAGGACACGGAAATACACGGAAGGACACGGCAACACGGAAGGCACGGAAACACACGGAAACACACGGAAACACACGGAAGGACACGGAAGGAGACGGACGACACGAGCATGAACGAAGTCGCACGGAACGAAGTGGAAACGGTCGAACAGCCGCCCGCCGAGCGGGTGCTCATCGTCGAGGACGATCCCGCGACGCGCAGCGGTCTCGGCGAGCTCGTGCAGGCCTGGGGCTTCAACACCCAGGAGGCGGTTGACGGCGAGGACGCGCTCCGGAAGGTGACGACGTTCCGGCCCGCCATCGTGATCTCGGACCTGATCATGCCCCGGATGGGCGGGCAGGAGCTGCTGCGCTCGCTCAAGGATCAGTTGTCCGATTTGACGTTCATCCTTCTTACCGCGCAGGGGACAGTCGACAGCGCGGTCGAGGCGATCAAGGACGGCGCGTACGACTACCTGAGCAAACCCGTCGATCCGCAGCGGCTGCGCATCCTCCTGCAGAAGGCGGTCGAGCGCCAGGAAACGCTGCGCGAGGTGCGCCATCTTCGCCGCCAGCTTCGTGAGCAGGGCAGCTTCGGGCGCATCATCGGCAACAGTCCCGGCATCCGCGGCGTGTATCGCGTCATCGAGCAGGCGGCGCCGACCGCCGCGTCGGTGCTGATCTGGGGGGACTCCGGGACCGGCAAGGAGCTGGTCGCGCAGACCATCCACGAGCTGAGCCCGCGCGCGACGTTCCCGTTCGTCGCCATCAACTGCGCGGCGATTCCCGAGACGCTCCTCGAGAGCGAGATCTTCGGCCACGAGAAAGGGGCGTTCACCGGCGCGCAGGACCGCCGCATCGGCGTGTTCGAGCTGGCGCACCGCGGCACGCTCTTCCTCGACGAGATCGCGGAGATGGTGCCGGCGACGCAGGTCAAGCTGCTGCGCGTCCTGCAGGAGCGGACGTTCCGGCGCCTCGGCGGCCGGCAGGAGCAGTCGGTGGACGTGCGGGTCATCGCCGCCACGAACATGAACCCGGGCGAGGCGGTGAAGAACGGCAAGCTCCGCGAGGATCTGTACTACCGGCTCAACGTCTTTGCCGTCGAAGTGGTGCCGCTGCGCGAGCGCCGCGAGGACATCCCGCTGCTGATCCAGAGCTTCCTCAACGAATTCAACAAGACGAACAACAAATCGATCCGCGGCGTGGACCAGGAAGCGATGCACCTGCTCGAGAACTATGCGTGGCCCGGCAACATCCGCGAGCTGCGCAACATCATCGAGCGCGCCACCATCCTGGCCGACAGCGAGTTCATCGAGCCCAAGCACCTGCCCCCCACGCTGGTCGAGCGCAGCGAGGAGTCGCTGCCGACCCTCACCATCTCGCCGGGGACGACGGTGGACGAGGCGGAGCGGCGGCTGATCCTGCTGACGCTGGAGCACACGCGGAACAACAAGACGCGCGCCGCCGAGATCCTCGGCATCAGCCTCAAGACGCTGCACAACAAACTGAACAGGATGAAAGACGAAGGAGTCAGGAGCTAACTCCAAACTTCAAACTCCAAAGCCCCCAGCTCCCAGCTGTGACGCCGGCACGCAACGCAAGCTGGAAGCTGGAAGCTGGAAACTGGAAGCTGGAAGCTGGAAACTGGAAGCTGGAAACTGGAAGCTGGAAGCTGGAAACTGGAAGCTTCTCCAGACTGATGTCCATCAAGGCCAAACAGGTAGCCGGCGTGACGACGCTCGTTGTCGCGGTTGTGGCGGTGCTGTCGGCCTACCACCTCGCGACGCTCGCGCGGCTGAGCCTTCAGGAGACGGCATCGCGAGGCGAGATGCTGGCGCAGGCGATCTTCCAGCGGGCGCGTGTCGTCGTCGAGGAAGCGCGTACCGATCCGTACACCGCCCTGCACGAGGATGGCGGCATCCAGTCGATCCTGGCGTCGAGCATCGGCTTTTCCGCCAACGTCACCTACGCGGCGATCGTCAACTCGGACGGCGTCGCCGTCGTCCACAGCTTTCCAAGCCTGGAGGGCAGCCAGATGGCCGGGCAGGAGGACCTGCTGCCGCTGGTGGACGCGGGCGCGATCGAGCAGCTGCGCGCCGTGTACTCGGATCGCACGTTCGAGGTGCGCAAGCCGATGCTCACGGGCGACCGGCCGTTCGGCGCGGTCCGCATCGGCGTCTCGACGCTCCTCGTGCGCGATCAGTTGCGCGACGCGCTGCGGCGCGCCGGGGGCACGATCCTCGCCGCGCTGCTGATCGCGTCGGTCGTCTCGATGCTGCTGTCGCAGTGGATGCTGCGGCCGATCCACGTCATCCAGAGCGGCCTCACGCGGCTCGGCCGCGGCGAGCTGGACGTGCGGCTCGATCTGCCGGAGCAGGAGTTCCGCGACCTCGGGAGCTCGTTCGACGCCGTGAGCGCGCAGCTCTCGGCGCTCGGCCGCGGTGCCGGGACCGGCGTCGCAATGGTCCCCGGCGCGCCGACCGACTTCGAGTCGGTCATGGAGAACCTGGAGGACGCGGTCGCGCTGTTCGCCCCCTCGGGCGAGCTGATTTTCAGCAACACCGCCATGAAGGCGCTGCTGCCGGGGTCGATCGCGGATCTGGCGCCCGACAATCCGCTGCGTCAGATCGTCGAGCGCACGCTGGCGGGGCGCAAGTCGAACGGGCCGATCTCCATCACGTTGACCGAAGGGCATCACGCCAGCGCGGGACCAGCGCCGGAGGGGGCCACGCCCGGTCCGGAGACCGTCGAGGGGACGGACCGCCTCGTGATCAGCCACGCGATTGCCGACGGCAGCGGCCGCTTCATCGGCGCGATGCTCGTCGCGCGCAACATCGCGTACCTCAGCCAGGTGCATTCGACCGTCAACTACTCGCGCAAGCTGGCGGCGCTCGGACGCCTCATGGCCGGGGTCGCCCACGAGGTCAGGAATCCGCTCAACGCGATGACGATCCACCTGGAGCTGCTCAAGCAGAAGATAGCGCGGCAACCCGCCGCGGTGGGGGTCTCGAGCGGGGGCTCCGGCATGGCGGGCTCCGCTGCGCCGGCGCCGGATCTCACGAAGCACGTCAACGTGATCGCCGAGGAGATCCGGCGGCTCGACGAGGTGGTGAACGGCTTCCTGAAGTTCGCCCGGCCGGACGAACTCAAGCTGCAGCCCGTGCACCTGGCCGCGCTCATCTCCGACGTCTCGACGACGGTCGCGCCGGAAGCGGAGCGCCGCGGCATTACGCTGAAGACCGAGTGTCCAGAGGTTCTGCCGGAGGTCAACGGCGATCCGGGGATGCTGGCGCAGGCGCTGCTCAACCTGGCGCTCAACGCCTGCCAGGCGATGCCGAGCGGCGGCACCCTGCGCCTGGCCTGCCGCGACGCCGGACGGCGGCGCGTCGAGGTGGAAGTCGAGGACACCGGCGAGGGCATCCCGCCCGAGCATCTCGAGCGTATTTTCGATCTGTACTTCACCACGAAGGAGAAGGGCTCCGGCATCGGCTTGTCGATGGTGTACCGCATCGTTCAGTTGCATGATGGAGAGGTGGAGGTGCAGTCCACGCCGGGACACGGCACGCGGTTCAAGTTGGTGTTTCCGCAAGCGTAGCGCAGCCCTTTAGGGCTGCCTGGGTAGCTGCCAGCTGCCTGCTAACAGGTGCAATGATGAGACGCGCACTCCTACTCATATCGATCCTCGCCGGCGCGGCACTGTCGGCGACGGCCTGCGCAACCACCCATGCGAAGAGTCCGGTGGAGCGGCCGCCGCTCGAGATCCCTCCGCCGCCGCCGCGCGTGATCGCCCCGGCGCCGCCGGTGCCGCCGACGCCGGAGCCGGTCGGCGATCTGCCCGCGACGCCGTCGAACCCGCGGCCGCGCCCGCCGCGCGACGCGTCCAAGCCCGACGCCAAGCCGCCGGAAACGCCGCCCGTCGAAGCGCAGCCGGCGACTCCGCCGCCGCCCGCCGTCGCGCCGCTCCGCACGCCGACGAGCGCCGACAGCACGGAAGCGGCGCGCCGAGTGGCGGAAGTGATCGACCGCGCGAACAAGACGCTGAGCAACGTCGATTACCGCCGGCTCAACACCGAACAGCGCACCCAGTACGACAACGCGAAACGGTTCATCACGCAGGCGGAACAAGCCGTCAGGGCAAAGAATTTCGAGTTCGCGTACGGGCTCGCCGAGAAGGCGGAAAAGCTCGCGAAAGAACTTCCGGGGCGCTGAAAATAGGTCAGGTAGAAGAACACCGCGTCATTCGGCCTGTTTTGTCAACATCTTGCGCAATGACTCAAAACCAGACACAATATCTGGTGTATCTCCCCTTGACTTCCATGGGCACTGGGTCCATATTTGTCGGCCAGCGCATCAGACCCGAGCGAGAACTTCCCAGCTCTCGTAAGGCAATGGCTGAGCTAAAACCCTCTGGCGTCAGGCATTAGCCTGAGTACTCCGGTGGACTATGGCCAGAGCCGGTCTGGCGCGCGTTCCAAACAATTTATGTGATTTTCCGCAGTCTCGGCCGAGGGGGAACGGCCAAGACTCGCGTTTCGGAGGGGTCGTCATGCAGAGAAGCGTTTCCCCGGGCATCCCGGGTGGGGAGACCACGCAGTCGACGGCGCGCTCGTCGGCGCCGGTTCCGGCCAGTTCCGTCACTGGCCTGGAGTACGAACGCTTCTTTACGCGGGAAGGGATCGACCCGTTCGACGAAGTCGAGTGGGACGTCCGGGCGGCCGTCATCGGGAACGAGAAGGGCGCGGTCGTCTTCGAGCAGCGCGACGTCGAGGTCCCGCGCTTCTGGTCCCAGCAGGCCACCAACATCGTCGTCTCCAAGTATTTCCGCGGGACCATCGGGACGCCCGAGCGCGAGCGCAGCGTCAAGCAGCTCATTGGACGCGTGGTGGACACGATCACGGCGTGGGCGCGCGCGCAGCGGTACTTCGCGAGCGAGGACGATCTGCAGGCGTTCAGCGACGACCTGAAGCATCTCCTTGTTTATCAGAAGGCGGCGTTCAACAGCCCGGTGTGGTTCAACGTCGGGTTCGAGCCGCACCCGCAGTGCTCCGCGTGCTTCATCAACGCGGTGCAGGACACGATGGACTCGATCCTCGGTCTGGCGAAGACCGAGGGGATGCTCTTCAAGTACGGATCCGGGACCGGATCGAATCTCTCCACGATTCGATCCTCGCGCGAGCTGCTCGCGGGGGGCGGCACGGCGTCGGGCCCGGTGTCGTTCATGAAGGGGTACGACGCGTTTGCCGGCGTCATCAAGTCGGGCGGCAAGACGCGGCGCGCGGCGAAGATGGTCATCCTCAACGCGGACCATCCCGACGTCGAGGAGTTCATCAACTGCAAGGTCGGGGAAGAGAAGAAGGCGTGGGCGCTCATCGACGCCGGGTACGACGGCTCGTTCACCGGCTCGGCGTACTCGTCGGTCTTCTTCCAGAACTCGAACAACAGCGTCCGTGTGACCGACGAGTTCATGCGCGCGGTGATGGACGACGGGGAGTGGCAGACGCGGGCGATCCTGACCGGCGAGGTGATGGACACCTACAAGGCGCGGGATCTCATGCGGCAGATTGCCGAGGCGACGTGGATCTGCGGCGACCCCGGGCTCCAGTTCGACACGACCGTCAACGACTGGCACACCTGCCCGAACACGGCGCGGATCAACGCGAGCAACCCGTGCTCGGAGTACATGTTCCTGGACGACTCGGCGTGCAACCTCGCGTCGATCAACCTGATGAGGTTCCTGAACGAGGACGGCGAGCTCGACCCGATCGCGTTCGAGGCGGCCTGCCGCACGATGATCACCGCGCAGGAAATCCTCGTGGACAACTCGAGCTATCCGACGCCGGCGATTGCGAAGAACAGCCACGAGTACCGGCCGCTCGGCCTCGGCTACGCCAACGTGGGCGCGCTCCTGATGTCCAGGGGGCTGCCGTACGACAGCGACGCCGGGCGCGACTACGCGGCGGCGATCACGGCGCTCATGCACGGCGCGGCGTTCGCGCAGTCGGCCAGGATCGCGCGCGACCACGGCGGGCCGTTCGCGGGCTACGAGAAGAACCGCGAGCCGTTCCTCCGCGTCATGCGCAAGCATCGCGCGGCGCTCAAGGACATCGATCGCACGCACCTGCCGGCGGATCTGTACGAGGCGGCAAAGACGACGTGGGACGGGGTGCTCGAGCTGGGCGAGGCGCACGGGTTCAGGAACGCGCAGGCGACCGTGCTCGCGCCGACCGGGACCATCGGGTTCATGATGGACTGCGACACGACGGGCGTGGAGCCGGACATCGCGCTCGTCAAGTACAAGAAGCTCGTGGGCGGCGGGCTCATGAAAATCGTCAACCAGACCGTACCCATGGCGCTGACCAAGCTCGGGTACACGGCGCAACAGGGCAAGGAAATCGTCGAGTACATCGACGAGAACGAGACCATCGAAGGGGCGCCGCACATCAAGGACACGGACCTGCCGGTGTTCGACTGTGCGTTCAAGCCGGCGCGCGGCGTGCGGTCCATCCATTACATGGGGCACGTCCGCATGATGGGCGCGGTGCAGCCGTTCCTCTCGGGCGCGATCAGCAAGACCGTCAACGTCCCCAAGGAAGCGACCGTCGAGGACATCGAGCAGGCCTACATCGACTCGTGGCGTCTGGGCGCCAAGGCGGTGTCGATCTATCGCGACGGCAGCAAGCGCACGCAGCCGCTCAACACGTCCAAAGACAAGACCGCCACCGCGGACGGTGTAGCGCAGGGCTTTAGCCCTGCCTCAGGCCCTGCCGCGGCGGGCGTTAAGCTCAAGCACCGCCGCAAGCTGCCGGACGAGCGCGCGGCGATCACGCACAAGTTCGACATCGGCGGCCACGAGGGCTACATCACCGTCGGGCTCTACGAGGACGGCATGCCCGGCGAGCTCTTCATCGTCATGGCCAAGGAAGGCTCGACGATCAGCGGGTTTGCTGACGCGTTCGCGCAGGCGATCAGCTACGCGCTCCAGTACGGCGTGCCGCTGCAGGACCTGGTGGACAAGTTCAGCCACGTCCGCTTCGAGCCGTCGGGGATGACCAGGAACCCCGACGTCCGCTTCGCGAAGTCGATCGTGGACTACATCTTCCGGTGGATGGCGGCCAAGTTCCTGTCGCCGGAGGCGCAGTTCCGCGCGGGGGTCAACAACCGCGAGGAGCCCGTGTCGACGCCGGAGCAGCTCCCGCTCGACGTCGCCGGCGCCGCGGGCGCGTCGCCGACCGCGATCATCTCGTCGAAGGGGACGTCGTCGTTCGCGGCGATCCAGAACCAGGAGGACGCACCGCCGTGCTCGACGTGCGGGTCGATCATGGTGCGCAGCGGCTCGTGCTACAAGTGCGCGAACTGCGGCACGACGTCAGGGTGCGCGTAGCCGTGGCTCGTGGCTCGTTGCTCGTGGTTCGCTGAACGTTTACCCCTGTTGCGCAGCCCTTCCGCCTTCGCGCGGAGCGCTTCGGCGGACTCGCCGTAGCCTTGTCCGCCTACGCGCGAAGCGCTACGGCGAGACGTCGACGAAGCTTGAAGAGCGAAGTCGGGGCGGAGGCGGTCAGGGCTGCCTTTGAGGGCCGGCGCAAGCCGGCCCGATTTATCGTGACGGTCGAATGTGACTCGTGCCTGAAGACGATCCGCTGACGTTCGTCCGCGAGCAATACGAGATTCACGACTGGCGACATGCCATCGCGATCCTGGCCACGGACTTCCCTCACGAATGGTCGGACATCGTCACCGTCCTGTCAGAGTTCAGATTGCATCGCAGCCACGTCCTCCAGCCGGGTGGCTCCAAATCACTCGTGGCCGGCGCGCTGGACGGAGGCTTGATCCAACGCGGCTGGGTGTGTCGTTCGTTCGCGACGCGCATTCGCGTGGACGACCAGGAGCACGATGCGCCGACACACGCCGTGGACTGCTTCAAGAACGGTGTCGGGCTCGAAGTCGAGTGGAACAACAAGGACCCATTCTTCGATCGCGACTTCAATAATTTTAGGTTGCTATTCGAATTGCGTGCGCTGAGCGTCGGCGTTATCGTAACGCGGTGCGACGAGCTACAAGTCATCTTCAATACGCTTGGACGAGGCACCTCGTACGGGAATTCCACGACGCACATGAGCAAGTTGCTTCCCCGGCTGCACGGCGGCAGCGGCGGCGGCTGTCCGATCCTGGTATTGGGGATATCGAAGAAACTGTATGTCGAAGACTGAACGCAAGAAGCTGATCGAGACTCTGCCCGGCAGCGCGGCGGAGGATCTCTTAAGCCTCGGAACCGATCGCTTTCGTACCGTACTGGCCGATCCGCCGTGGAGATTTCAAAATCGCACCGGCAAGATGGCGCCTGAGCACCACCGGTTGAGCAGGTACGGCACGATGGATCTCGCGGAAATCATGGAGCTGCCCGTCGCGCAGATCGTGAAGGACCGCGCGCATCTCTACCTGTGGGTGCCGAACGCGCTGATTCTCGAAGGCCTCGAAGTCATGAAGCGCTGGGGGTTCACCTACAAGACCAACATCGTGTGGTTCAAGATCCGCCGCGACGGTGGTCCGGACGGACGGGGTGTCGGCTTCTATTTCCGCAACGTGACCGAGTTGTTGCTGTTTGGCGTGCGTGGCAAGAACAACCGAACTCTCAAACCAGGGCGCACCCAGACGAACATCGTTCTGGAACGAAAGCGGGAGCACTCGCGGAAACCCGAGCAGCAGTACGAACTGATCGAGCGCTGCTCAGCGGGACCCTATCTCGAGATGTTTGCGAGGCAGCCCAGAAGTGGCTGGATCCAATGGGGTAACGAGGCGCCAGACGCTGCGCCGCGAGCTGAATTGACGCTGATTTCCAGCAGGTGAGCGCGTCGGAGGCTGCTCACGATCGGGACGATCCAACCTCGACGATCAGCTTTGCCGACGCGTTCGCGCAGGCGATCATCTAAGACGTGAACGGACTGGCGAGCATCCGCCGAATGATCGCCGTCGCCACGAAAGCATCCGACGTGCGAAGGGTGAGGAACGCGAAGTCCAGCCATCATGTCGCGGTGCCAGAGGCGCGCGTCTTCCAGGGAGGGAGCGTCACGCCGAATAGCGGCGATGCGCGCGCGGCGCAGAACCCCGACGAGGTTCTCGGTGAGACGTGGACTGTCGGCGTCCCAGTCAGCCACGAATCGGCTGCCGCACCATGCGCTGGGCTGGACGGGCTTCGTGATCCTCCGTGCCTTCCACCGGATCGTTGGCGCCGTGGCGCGCTTCCGACTCGGCGAACTTTGCGATAGCCGACTCGAAGTTCGGATCCGTTTCACGGTAAGCCCTGACGCGACGCAGCGTCTCTTCGAGATCGGCCGTCACGGCGGCCGTGCGAGCGTCCAGGTACTCACCCACGGCCTCGTTCACCATCTGGTTGGCGGACACCTTTCGCACCTTGCCGAGCAGCGCCAGACCCTGCTGAAGATGAGGATGGAGGCGGTAGGTGGTGGCCCTGCGCTGTGGGCGCGCCGCCGGACGTCGGCTGCGGCGCCTCGGCGTTTCAGCTTGTTTGGCTGTCATGCCGAGATGATATCATAATCTGAGTGTGACGTCACACGGCATAACTGACGTCAAATGTGCATTCGAGCAACGTCACCCGGGTTTGGCCACAGCGGCTTCGGGAATCTGATCCTTGCCAGGCCAAGTCCTCTTCCCACGTCGCTCCATGCACCTCGCCGTTAGGGTCGCCGTCTTCAAGCACACCCTTCGCCTTGGTCTAGAATCCCGGAATGGATAGAAGAGATTTCCTCCAGACACTCGCCGCGGCCGGAACCAGCGCGGCGCTGCCGCTGCAATCCGCTTCCCAGACCAAGCCCATTGCTCCGCGATCGCCGCAGGCGCCACCGGACGTCGAAGGACACGCGCTCGTCTGCGAGTTCTCTCGCCGCGGAATCGCCTGGAAGGTGTACGAGGATCTGCGGACGCGAGACGGCGCGATCACGTTCGTGTCGGCGAACGGCGCACGCGTGCTCACGAAGAACGCCGAGCCGTGTTTTGCGGAGGAGGGACCTCCGTTCCTTGGCCTGAGCATCGATGAAATCGGGCTCTCCGGCAGAGACCTTCTCGCCGAGAAGCTCCTCGCGTCCGGCGGCGATCCGGATGAACGCCAGGTTCGCTCCGCGGCGCCGCCGCAGGGATCCGTCGCTCAACCCGGGGAGGGACGCGGACGCTGGACGACGTTCGTGGGAACCAAGGAAGCGTACGACGTCACGCCGGTGTATCCGGCCGGTTCCACTCGAACGTGGCTGCCCGCTCAGTACTTCGCCGAGCTGCGCGGACCGGCGGGTCCACCCGCGCCGGGCGCCACGCCGGCGCCGCAGCGGAAGCGGTACGAAGGTCTCGTGGGCGGCTGGATGCCGGCGACGCGGACGCTCATCGAGATTTCCCCTGGCGCGTACATCGAGAACATCGTGTTCGGAGACGTCCTCGCGAAGGACAAATTCATCGTCCGCACGTGGCATCGCTCGATGCGGCTCGAAGGTACAGCCGCGACGAAGGTCGTCTACGGATCCACGTATCCGGAATACCCGCCGGCACGAAAAGCGCCGGCAGCCACCTCGTTCTACCGGGCGCTGCTCGAGTTCGCGGAGTACTGGGATCGGCAGCTTCAGGAATTCGCGGAGCCCTCTCTGCCGGAACGATCGTGGGTGGACCTGTCGAAGCATTGCTTCGCCAAGGAGATGATGATCCGGCCCGGCGGCGTGTACCCGAAGTACGGCGGCGTGGATCGCGACTACTTCGGGTCGGAATACGACGGCTTCCAGGATGTGTTCACGAGCGGCCTGTACACCAACCTCGAATGGGGCCGTTTCGAGACGGCGCGGGCGTACTTCGACAACTATTTCAGCGACTTCGTCGATGCGAACGGGATGCCCAACATGCGTGGGCCCGAGACCGCGCAGTTCGGGCTGACGCTGTCGCTCCTCGCGCGCTACTTCAACTACACGGGCGACCGGGCGCTGATGCTGAAGCACCGCCCCAGGATCGAGGCGACGGCACGGGTGTTGGCGGATCTGCAGGACATCGCCCTGGCGCTTCCAGCCGCCGATCCCACGCGCGGCTTGATCCGCGGGTGGAACGAGTCGGACGCGTGTCTCAATGCGCGTCCCGAGACATGGTGGCAGCCCTACTACGCCAACAGCGCGTTTGCGGCGCGGGGACTCAAAGACATCGCGGACGCGTGGCAGGCGCTCGGCGCCGGCGCCGCGCAGGTGCAGGCGTGGACGCGCCGGAGCACCGAGCTCCGCGAAGCGGTCGTCGCGAGCATGCGGGCCAACATCCGCCACGACCTGAAACCCGCCTACGTCCCGCCGATGCCGGGGACGACGCTTCCGTTCCGCGAAGCCATGGCCGCGGAGCGCCCGAGCCCACAGCAATGGCCGCACCGGCTGTACGCCGAGCTGCTGCACGCCGACGTGCTGCCGGCGGACCTGGCGAACCTCGCGATCGACACGCTGCGGAATTACGGTGGGACGACGCTCGGCGTGGTGGCCAACATCGGCCCCGCACGACCGGGAGCGAGATCGATTCTCGGGTTCATCTCGTACGGCTACGCGCAGATGCTGCTCCGGCTCGATCGGATCGAGGAGTTCCTGCTGTTCCTGTATTCGCACCGGTACCACGACCACACGCGCGGGAGCTGGACGGCCGGTGAAGTGAGCGGCATTCGCGGGGGAACTTCGCTCTTCTGCATTCCCGCGCAGCAGACCATCCCGCTCCTCGTGCGGTGGATGCTGGTCCTCGAGGATTCCGACGAGGATCGTCTGTATTTCGGAAAAGGCCTGCCGGCCTCGTGGGTCATGTCCGGTCATCCGGTTGCCGTCTCACAGGCGCCCACGCGCTTCGGCCGGGTGGACTTCAACCTCGTGTCGAAACCGCCGGAGAAGTCGATGGAGGCGACCGTCAAGCTGGCGCGGGCGGGAGCGCCGGCGGAGATTCAGGTGAAGCTGCGCTCGGGGAACGGTGCGCGACTGCAGCGAGCGACGGTCAACGGGCGTCACGCCGCGCTCGGCGGTCCGCAGGGCGATACGGTCGTGATTCAGACACGCGGCGACGAGCGCTTTGCTGTCACCGGATATCTCCCGTAGCACGTGGCGCCGTACCATGCGGTCTGATTCGGACGCTGGAACAGGCCGGAATTTCTTCACACCGATGACTTCCAGCGCGAGTGCAACACCTGCACGCGGCGGTTCGTGGGCCCGCCGCGTACTCGGGACCGTTTTGGGTGTTGTCGGAAGTGCTGTGCCGTCATACCGTTGCGCCCGTGTCGGCGACTGCGTCCCAGAAATCAGCTTCGTGGACGATCATGATGCGATGACCCTTCTTTCTCAGCTTGTACGCCTGCTCGACCTTTCGCCCATAGCAGGAGAATGCCCATAACGGATTGCCGCCATCGCACACCACCAAGTAGTGCGCATCTGCTGTTACTCGGGGCCAAGGCTCTCCTCCACGCTCGGCGACAAGGGTCTCCAGGGCCGACCGAGTCGCGCGCCGCGACTCACCTGTGAAAACGAATCGTGAATCCTGAAAGATAATCTGCGGATCGATCGCGCAGACGCCGTTCACTAGCAGCGGCGGCAACTCGCCTGTCTCTTCATCCAAGTCGCCGGCGACGGGGAACTGCCGGGCCAGATCGAAGAGATACTGCTTACGCTCGTCAGCACGCCCGGCAGCTCGGATCGCGATCGCCACCGTACAGCATTCGTCGAAGGGCCACAATCCCTGCAGATGATTCGATTCCTCAGCCCAGTCGCTGATGGCGCGCAGTTCGGCATCACCGAGCTGCTTATCGGCGGAGACGCCGGCGAGCAGACCCATGAGTACTTGGAGGCCAGTTCTCAGCGCGTCGAAGTATGGATTTGATCTGGTCAGCTTCCGAATCGCGAACAGGAGGTCCTCGCATTCGTCCGTGGTGATCGCCCGATCCGCGAGCACCTGTTCCAAGTGTGTCTTAAGTTCTGAGAACGGATGGATCGATGCGTACAACTCGTTCTCCGCTAGCCAGCGCCCAAGACGTGACACCTCCGCTGGCGTAATTACGCCGTCGGCTTGGACGCCTACGATGAGCCCCTCAAGTTCGTGTAGGAGCCTGAATCCAATCGGTGGTAACGGAACATAGTTGCTGGCGCACACGGGAAAGCCTCCGCACTGGCATACGTTCAGAACTGTCGGCGCGTAAACACTGATTCCGGACGCGTCGGATCATACGCCGGTCCACATGCGGATCCAAATTCGGTGAATCCACTCTTATCAACCGTGATTGCCGCCCTCTGCTCGTGTGAAGCGAAGCCCGTGGGAGTAAAGGTCCGCTCGAAGCGATATTCCAGCGTCGAAGGATTCGCAGTCAGGAGTCTCCGGTTGCTCCCGGCCCGCATGACTCATGACCGAGGGCGCCCACATCTGTTTCTGCTGGTCTCCGGACCGAGCGGTGCTTGCGCGTGGCAGCACACGCCGGGGAGGTTGTGCCGGAGCCGCACAACGAAACCGTCCCGAGTAGAGACACTTCGAGGGTGTATCATCTGCCCACCTCAAGAAAACAGGGAGCTTCGCACATGCCTGGTGTGGATCCGGATCTACCGGCAGATTTTTCGAATCGTCTCTCGGCGAGCGTTTCGAATTGGAAACGCAAGCTCCTCGACCTCTCCCGGCGCAACCGTGCGCTGAATTTCAAGCCAACAAGAGTCTCAACGGTTGCGATCGTCGATGAGCAGCCCGCTGAAGTGTTTCGCCACCTATACCTCGACGATGCGATGATGCGGTTCAAGGCAGGAGAGGACAAGAGCGAGAGTCTGAAGATAGCCGGGAACTCGGAGCGCGTGAGCATCGACATCGAAATGGACGCAGAGCCAAGCGACTTCGTGTCCGAGAGCGAGGAGAGCCTGGACTTCGTTCCATACGATCCATCGACCGTGGATGATCGCCACCGCGATCAGTGGCTGCAGACGAAGCTCACTCCTGAGGCGCTGGATCATTCATTGCGCCGAATCGACGAACAGGCGCGTACGGCGATTGAGGAGCAGGGCGTCAACACGCTTTTTATGACGCTCGGCATGCTTCAGCACAAGGAATCGCGCGATTCGGACACGTGGTTCCGCGCCCCGTTGGTCTTTCTCCCAGTGCAGTTGACGAGAAAGTCAGCGCGATCCGGCTACACGGTCGCCGCAGCTGATGAAGACGCGCTGGTGAACCCCGCCCTCATAGAGTGGTTGTGTTCCAATTTCGGGATCGTCCTCCCAGAGCTGCCCGACTCAGAGACGATCAGCGATACCTACGACCTGCAGACATTCCTGAAGGGAGCGGCCCAGGCCGTTGCCAATCAAATCGGATGGGCTGTTCAGGGCGATGTTTACCTGGGACTGTTCTCGTTTCAGAAGCTCGTCATGTTCAAGGATCTGGAGGCCAACGGTGACGCGATCGGACGACATCGGCTGATTCGACAACTGCTCGCCCGAGCAGGCAGCTCAGTACATGGCCTCCCGGACGATATTCGCCAGCTGCAACTGGATTCGGATTTCACGCCCGAAAGTACCTATCAAGTCGTAGACGCCGATTCGAGCCAGATGCGTGCCGCTGCGGCCGTCTCTAAGGGACACGACATCGTCATCGAAGGTCCTCCAGGAACCGGCAAATCGCAGACGATTACCAACCTCGTAGCGCAGGCGCTGGCCGCCGGGAAGTCCGTGCTGTTCGTTGCTGAGAAGATGGCCGCACTCGAAGTCGTGCACCGACGTTTGGTGCAGGCTGGGATCGGTGAATTCTGTCTCGAGCTGCACTCGTCGAAGGCGAACAAACGCGCCGTAATGAAGGGACTCTCGGCGGCACTAGATGCCTCTCTTCAGCCGATTGCAGGCACGACAGGTACGGGACACCGGCTGCCCGTCGTGCGCGGGGCACTCTCGGACTACGTCCGCGCAGTGCACGAGCCCTTCGGTGCTTTGGGCAAGTCTCCGTACGGCGTGGTGGGGGAGCTCGGGACGGTCTTGCAGGCACCCAAGATAAAGCTCGATGCCGACATTTCGAAGGTGACGGCTGAAGACCTGGCCGCCGGTCGCCGTGCTCTTGAAGACATGGAAGTGCACGCGCGCGCAGTGGGAGATCCCCGGTTACATCCCTGGCGTGACGCTCGCAAAACGCTATACACCGAGGATGATCTCGACACCGCGAAGGCTCTGGCGGTTGATATCGATGATTCTGTTGGAATTCTACTGACGCAGGTCGCCAGTGCATCCGCCGCATTTGGAGTACCAGCTGGGTCGACACTGGATGAAGCGGAAGGGATGGCTGAAGTCGCCGATGTGCTCGGTGCTTCGCCCGGGGTTGCGGCCGGCATCCTCCAGAGTGACGCGTGGAACTCGCCGCCAAGGGAAGCGACCACACTTTTGGCGACGGGGCGCAAGCTGCGGCAACTTCGAGAACGGCTCCGCGCGAATCTCAAGGACGACGTCTTCGATCTGCAGCACTCGGAGGATATCGCGTACATCGAGCGGAAGAGCAGTGGCGTGCTCTCGTTCTTTGCGATCCTGGACGCCCGATATCGCGCGATCAACCGCAGATGGGTGGGATGGAGGCGACCGGGGTACGTGCCCTCGCTGCTCGAACAAGCGAGGGTTCTGAAGCAGGTCGACGAAGTCTCAGCCGTCGTCCACGAGCTCGCAGCGGCTGAGAAGACCGGTCGAGCGCTATTCGGCGCCCTCTGGAAGGCCGCCGACTCTGACTGGAGCCGTCTGGACGAATATGTCGCGTACGTCGTGCGCTATCGTGCTCTTGCGATTGGCCGAGGCCTGGCTGCGGACGCGGCCCGTCTCGCTGAGCACAGGAAGCCCGACGTCGGTGCCCTGCGGACGCTCGCTGCCGGAGCCCAGCGCCTTCGAATGCAACTGGGCGAACTGCAGAATACCGTCGGATGGCCCGACGGGTACCTGCAGGCAAGCCCCATCTGCGAAATTGGTGCGCGGGCGAAGGCGATTGCGACCAACCTTGCCAAGGCACCCGCCTGGGCCGCCTTCGAATCCAGCCGACAGCGCGCGGTCGCGACTATCGCACACGACGTCGTTGATCCGGGGATGAGCGGGGCCGTTCCCTTCGACGTTCTGCCGAGCGCCTTCCTCCGCGCTTTCCACATGAAATGGATGTCGGCCGTGGTTCAGGCGCGGGAGCCACTACACCAATTCGATACGCTCTCGCACGAAGCAATGGTGAAGGACTTCCGGCATCTCGATCAGCTTGTGCTGCAACAGAACCGTGCCGCCCTCGCAGGTATGCTGCGCGACCGCGTGCAGCACAAGCTGCGCCAGCCCGAAGGGGCTGCCTCGCTGCCCCTGCTCCGGCGCGAATTGGTCAAACAACGAAAGCTGCGCCCGCTTCGGAGGACGCTGCGAGATTGCGACGGCGCAATCCGCGCGATCAAGCCGTGTTTCATGATGAGTCCGCTGACAGTGGCGCAGTACAGCGACGGGAGCGCTCCTTCATTCGACGTCGTGATATTCGACGAGGCCTCGCAATTGCCCACAGAGGACGCCGTGGGTGCAGTCGTTCGAGGGCGCCAGCTGGTCGTCGTTGGAGATCCGAAGCAGCTTCCGCCCACGAACTTCTTCATGGTCTCGGGCGGCAGTGTCGACGCGGTGCTCGGCGACGATGGCACGCCACTTTTCGATGATACCGAAAGCGTCCTTGAGGAGTTCATGGGAGCTGCGGTCCCAATGAGCCGCTTGAAATGGCACTATCGAAGCGCCCACGAGTCACTGATTAACTTCTCCAACATCAGTTTCTACGACGCTGATCTTCACACGTTTCCAAGTGCGGTCACGGACAGCGACACGGCAGGTCTCGAGTTCCGATTCGTCGAGGGGGGAGTTTACGAAGGCAAGGGCGTGAACCTGATCGAGGCGAGGAGAATCGCCGACGAAGTAGTGAGCTTTGCTGTCGCTCAACTGCAGCGTAGGGCCGCGGGCCTCAACACACTCTCACTGGGTGTTGGAACGTTGAATCTCCGTCAGCAACTTGCGATCGTGGACGAACTCGAGGTTCGCCGCCGGGCTGATCCTTCCATAGAGCCGTTCTTCGACCGCTCAACCAACGAGCCGTTCTTCGTGAAGAACCTTGAGAACATCCAAGGAGACGAGCGAGACGCAATCTTTCTCAGCATCACATACGGCAGGTCTCCGGATGGGCGGGTTCGCTACAACTTCGGGCCTCTGAACCGTGACAACGGCTGGCGCCGGCTCAACGTGCTGGTCACGCGAGCCCGCCGCCAGATGAAGGTGTTCTCTTCCATCCATGACCATGACATCAATCCCGCCGGCGCTGTTTCGGAGGGGCCGAGGCTGCTCCGAGACTTTCTTTCCTATGCTGAACACCGGAGGATTAGCGGTGCTGTCGTGTCGATTGCAGCCGACACGGAGTCTCCATTTGAACGTGATGTCTGCCTCGAGCTGGCGCGCCGGGGCGTGCGTATTCAGCCGCAGGTCGGCGTCTGTGGGTATCGAGTGGACGTAGGAATCCTGGACGACGATGTGCCAGGTCGTTTCGTGTGCGGCATCGAGTGCGACGGTGTCGCATACCACTCGATGGAAACGGTTCGCGATCGCGATCGGTTGCGTCAGCAGGTGCTGGAGGACCGCGGCTGGATCATCCACCGAGTGTGGAGCACCGACTGGTTCAAGGATCGACAGGGACAGATTGATCGACTGCTCCAGTTGATACAGGAGTCACGCGAATGCGTGCGAAGTCAAGAAGAACAGCACGCGCACGCGAGCTCATCATCGCAAGAAGAACATGCCACGGGGCGATCTGTTGATCCAGTTCCAACGGCTGCCGTGCCGCGAACGCAATATGCCCGCCCGATGGTGCCTGCGTACGAAATGTTCGTAGCTGCACGCACGCCCTCTCCCGTCGGACTGCTGGACACTGCGCTTGAAACACTTGCCGACGTGATGACCAGGATCGTCGACATAGAGGCGCCCGTTCATGAAACCGATCTTATCGCGCGGGTCAGTGGCCTGTGGGGCACCAAGGCAGGCTCGCGTATTCAGACCAGAATCCGTCAGGGCGCCCGCATCGCCGAATCCCAGCATCGCGTACACCGACGCGGCCCGTTTTACTGGCGTCCGGACGGCCGCTGCCAGGCCCGCTGCCGAACTGATAGCCGTATTCCCGGGGAACGAATCGCTCCAGAGGAGTTTGCGGAGGCGGTGAAGCTTGTACTGGCAGGGGGGCAGGCACTCACGAAACAGTCGTTAATTGCGGAAACCCGAGCGGTGATGGGCTATGGCCGTACGGGATCGATTCTGGAGCAAGCCATTGGAAACGTCGTCGAGGCGTTGTTGTCAAGTGGCGTGCTCGGCGAGGCAAGCGGCGGGCTGATTTTACGAGTCACGCCAGGAGCCGGAGGAGCGCTGTGAGCACGTGTGGTATTTCGGCGCGGCTGATCGCGGAGACACCCTTGGCCGTCGTTGATACTGAGACCACCGGCCTTTATCCTGGGGGAGACCGTGTTGTCGAAATCGCCATTGTCCGTACCGAGCCAGGCGAGCAGCCGAAGCTGATTCTCGACACTTTGGTCAATCCCCAGCGGCGCGTTGCAGCGACAGAAATCCACGGCATCACAGACGCCGACGTCGCGGACGCTCCGACATTCACCGATATCGCCGGGGTGGTCCTCGCCGCACTGGGTGGCTCAGTGTTTGCGTCGTATAACGTGTACTTCGACTCCAGATTCATGCGTGAGGAACTGCGCCGCGCTGGTGTCAGTCGTTTCCCGCCGTATCTCTGTCTAATGTACCTGCGACCGATGCTCGGATTGGGACGGAAGTGCGGGCTGTCGGATGCATGCAACGAGTCCGGCGTCACTCATTCTGCTTGTCACCATGCTGCGGGTGACGCATTGGCGGCAGCGGAGCTGTGGAAACAGTACCTCCATGTCTGCGAACGCGAACAAATACGGACGTTCGCTGACTTGGCCCAGTTAAAGAGCTACAAGTTTATGAGTAGCTTCAACGACCCTCTCTTCGACGGTGCGCCCTCGGTCCCGGCCGGACGGGCGCCAGTGATGAAACCGCGTACTGTTGCTGTTGGTCCTGCCGGTACGAAGACATCCCGCGACGCGTCAGGCCGCCAAGTCGTGATTTCGGCTTACTGGGACGCACTGACGGCGGCGATCGCCGATCTGGACTTTACGCCACACGAGGTGTTCTACCTCAAGGCCAAACAGAGTGCACTCGGCCTTCATCCTGACGAACTGCGTTGGCTGCATGCGCGAGCGTTCTCAGGAGTGCTCGCGGACATGTGCCAAGACAAAGCATTCACGGCAGACGAAGCTCGTTCGCTGAGCGGCCTCACTGTAGCCCTTCGTGAGCTGGGGTGGGCACCCGGTGATGAGCCTCTGACAAGCTTCGTCGCGATATCATAGACGGGGTTTCTCCTACCTCTTTGTCATCGCTTCTTTCGGATGAAATCGATCGGCTGAGCTCACCGCTTCGAGGCCAGGTGCCAGAACTGCGTCTCGTTGAGCAGCAGGATCCGGTGGCCCTTCTCCCGGAGGCGCTTCATCTCCATCAGCTTCAGGCCGCCGTCCTTCCCGGCGGCCTGCTGCGCGTTCGGACGACCGCGGACGACGACAGTCGTCCTCGCGGACGGCGCGCCGTGGACGATGGCACCGGCGCGGCGGGCGGCGCGCGCCGCCTCGATCCGAGGCTTGCTGAGGAACCCGGTGAACGCGAGGTGCACGCCCTTGAGGCTGCGCAGGACGCCCGCCTTGAGCGGCGCCGGCGGCGTGCGAAGCGCCTCGATCATCTCGAGCGCGCTCTCGTAGCGCTTGCGGCGCTCGCCGATGCAGCGGTGGACGATCTCCTTGAGCTGATCGCTGCACGAGAGCCCGCGGACGTCCGTCGTGCGGATCCGCGCCCCCGCGTCCCCCCGCACCAGCATCGCCAACAGCTGTCCCACCTGATACACGTCGTCACGCGCCTGCCACTTGGGTGCCTCGCGGTCGACGATCTCGCTCGGCGCGGTCATGAGATTCATGGTCCGCGCCGTCACGCCGCGGCGATCGCTCTGCTGACGCACGATCCCGAAGTCGCCGAGCTTGAGCCGTCTACCGTCACACACGAAGACATTCATCGGCGTCAGATCGCGGTGGAGGAGCTGACCGCGGTGCAGCTTGCCGAGCACCTCGAGGAGGCCCGCGATCTCGCGCCTCGCGTCGCGTTCGCTCCACGGCTTCGCGGTCCGATGAAGATAGGCGCTCAGATCCCCATGCTTCGCACATTCGAGGACGAGCGCGTAGACCAAACGCCCGTCGGGCAATGACAGCGGAAAACGGTCATAGACGCGAATCGCACGCGGATGACTGTCGAGCAGGAGACCGAAGTACGCTTCCCGCACCCACGCGTCCGCGTCGAGACTGACCTTGACACAGACCTCCTCGGGAACCGCCGCCGAGCGTCCGAGCCGCGTCGCGAGGAACACCTGACCGAACCCGCCCCGAGCAGCCGCTCGATCCTGTAGCGCAAGTGCGTCGCCGGGCTCGCGACCACCTGGCCGACATACAGGAGTTCTTCGGGGACACGCGCCGAGGCAGACGCCCGCGCCGTGCGCGTCGTGGCGCGCGGATCGAGGGCTGCGCCGAGCGAGGCCGGGGTACTGCGCATGGAGGTGATCTTATCTTCGGAACCGGGCGTCACAACAGGAGTAGGAGAGCAGGGGAAAACAGGAGCACGGGAGAAGAGGAGGCCTTTGGATCTTCGAAACAGGAGCACGGGAGAAGGGGAGGCGACTCGGCGCGTCAGCGCTGGCAGATTCTTGACGCGTTGACGGCCAAAGCGATGGGCGGGGCGAGCCGGCGTCGTTCAACGCGCTTCGTGGCCATGGAAGACGCGCAGCATGACGAGCCGATTGCCGTCGTAGCAATACTGAAACGCGTAGGTTCCGCCGAGCACCTGCATCACGATCTGCCGGTACTCTTCACGCGTCGAGAGAGGCCGACCGAGTTTCGGATGCCGGGAGAGCAGCTGCGCCCTGGCGATGATTTCGTCTGCGACGATTGCCGCAAGCTCGGGGGACTGGTCCTGGAGAAACGCCGCGAATCGATCGAGGTCGGCGAGCGCATCGTCCGACCATTCGAGGTCTATCGAGCCTGCCACGGGCGGAATAGCGGCGTGCCCCACGTGCGCAGCCACCGCACGACATGCTCGTGTGGAACCGTGGACTGTCCCGCTTCGATCTTTTTCCAGCGCCGATCGAGTTCCGCGATCTCCTCTGACTCAACGACGATGGGCTCGCTGTCGAGCGTCGCGAGCTCCGCGATCAGATCCGATACCGTGACGCCAAGTTCCGCGGCGCGGGCCTGCAGCACGTCGGCCGTCCGTTCATCGACTTCGATTTTGACGTTCGTGCTCATTCCATTGAGGATATCGTAAAACGGGATGATGAGCGAGTCATAGGAGTCGACGACGACGAATCACTCGTCGCGATGCACGGTCTGCGGCGAGAACGCCGGAACGCAGATCGCGATGTACTCGGCCCCATCGGGTTCCGGCGTGCTGTAGCGGACCCATTCGCCGCGGCCCGTCACCACCACCTGCCCGGCGCGGACCTCGAGCACGCCGTCGTCGCTCTCAACCCGCACCATCCCGCTCAGCACGATCGTCACTTCCTCGAACTCCGGCCGCTGGCCGGGTTCCTCCCAGCCCTCCGGCGACGTCATGCGCGCCACGCTCACCTGCGAATGGCCCGAATTCACGCGGCCGACATATTCCTCGATGCGCTTCGGCTTGTTCCCCGCCGGTGTGACGATGGCCGGCGCCGCGATGAGTCTTGGCATTGCGAAATTGTATGGCGGTCGTGCGCGCGCGGGAAGAGCCGATCCGATCGTTGCGACGCATATCCAGGGCCTGGCCTTTTCTGCCGCCCGGTTGTTCCCCGCGTGCGGCAGAATCTGCGACGCGCTCGCAACTGGTTGCGCGAATCCCGCACGAAAACGACGGCTGCCGGCAGGCGGCGGAGTTGCAGGGAGCGTTACAATCGGCCTGTGAGCAAGGACCACGCGATGGAAGGGGCGCCCGAGCGCGTTCGGATGACCTACGACGACCTGCTGGCGCTCCCCGACGACGGTTTGCGGCACGAGCTGATCGATGGAGAACACTTCGTGTCGCCTTCGCCGGGATCCGCGCACCAGTTGATCGTGGGGAATCTCTATCTCCAGATCGCGACGTTCCTCCGCGAACACCCGATGGGCGTCGTCATGCTGGCGCCGTTCGACATCGTGATCTCACGGTATGACGTCGTGGAGCCCGACCTGATCTACTTCTCGAGCGAGCGCTTCAAGACGACCGTGGGCGAGAAGAACGCTCAAGGCCCGCCGGACCTGGCGATCGAGGTATTGTCCCCGTCCACGCGGCGCCGCGACGAAATCCTGAAGCGGCGGTTGTACGAACGATCGGGCGTGGCCGAATACTGGGTTGTCGATCCCGAGATCGAGACGATCAAGGTCTATGTGGTCCAGGACGGCAAATATCGCCTGGCGTCGGAACTCTCCCGCGAGTACGAGGCCATGCTCTCAACACCCTTGCTCCCTGGCCTGACAGTGCCGCTCGCCGCGGTATTCCAACTGCCGTAAGACGTCCTGAGATTTGTGGACTGTCACTGAGCAGCACCAATGAGACGCGAGGCCATTCATCCCGGCGTACTTGACGGCGGGTCATTTGTCGTACAAAATGTCGTACATGCACAAGGCCACGGTTTCAGTCCGCGAACTGCAGCAGAACCTGAAGAAGGTCATGGCACGCGTTGAGCGAGGTGAAACCGTCGAAGTCACCCGCCGGCACCGGCCGGTGGCCAGGCTGGCGCCTGTTGAGCCGACCGGCCCGATGTCTCCCTGGCCGGATCTGGACGCTCGGGCGCGCGCCGTATTTGGCGATCGGACGATCACTCCGGGGGGTGCGGACGTCGTCATCGCGGATCGCGGCGAACGGTGAACACGTACGTCGATTCCAGCGCGCTCGTGGCGGTGTATGTGCCCGAGCGCTTCTCGAAAGCCGCTCGGTCGGCGGTTCGGACTGCCGGAGCCATTCCGTTCAACGCCCTCCACCGATTGGAAGTCCCGAACGCGTTCGAGCAGTTGGTGGGCCGCGGCGTGATGACCAGAGATGAGTGTCGCGCGCTCCAGGCGCAGATGCGAGACGACATGGATAGTCAGCGGTTGATGCCCGTTTCCATGGACGTCGACCGCGTGTTCACGCAGGCGGGCGAGCTCTCGCGGCTGTACACGGCGAAGTTCCTCGCGCGCAGTCTCGACCTGCTTCATGTGGCGGCGGCACATGTGACTCTGTGCGCCACATTCGTGTCGGCCGATGATCGACAGCTCGCAGTGGCGAAGGCCAGCGGGCTCACCACCGTGGACATAAAGCGCCGCACGCGCCAGCCCTCCCGACGTCGGTGACTGCACGAACGCGTCGCAGATGGCATCCAATAGTCGATGGATCACGCAGTGCGACCGACGGTCAATCACCAGTCTCCGGCCGATGCAAAGATCCGTCTGTTCCGGTCCCTCTTCCGCGGTCGCGAGGATGTCTACCCGCGTCGTTTCGAGAGCCGAAAGACAGGCAAATCCGGCTATGCGCCTGCCTGCGGGAATGAATGGGTCCGTGGAGTCTGCGAGAAGCCACGCATCAAGTGCGCCGAATGTCCGCACCGTCGATTTCTCCCGGTGACCGACGACGTCATCCGGTGGCACCTGACCGGCTCCGACGCCAACGGTCAGCCCTTTGTGGCCGGTGTCTATCCGATGCTGCAGGACGAGACGTGCTTGTTCCTCGCCGTCGACTTTGACAAGACCGGCTGGCGGGAGGACGCGGCGGCATTCCTGGAAACCTGTCGGCGCCTGAACCTGCCAGCTGCTCTCGAGCGGTCGCGTTCAGGGCGGGGCGCCCACGTGTGGTTCTTCTTCGAGGAGGCCGTTCCGGCCGCGCTGGCCCGACGCCTCGGATCTCACGCCCTCACCGAGACGATGGAACGGCGGCCGGATCTCGGTTTGGATTCGTACGACCGTCTCTTTCCGAATCAAGACACGATGCCGCAAGGAGGATTCGGCAACCTGATCGCGTTGCCGTTGCAGAAGCGGGCACGGGACAAAACGAACAGTGTCTTTCTCGATGACAACCTCGAACCTTGGGCAGACCAGTGGGCCTTCCTCGCAAGCGTGCGCAAGCTCGGCCGGGCGCAGGTCGAGACAGTCGTTCAGGAGGCCGAACGCCGCGGTCCCGTTCTCGGTGTTCGCTTGCCGCCCCAGGATGACGGAGACGATGAGCCGTGGACAGCGCCTCCATCGCGGCGCCGCAGGGAGTCACCGATCGTTGGCGAATTGCCGAAGACCATGGAGCTGGTACTGGGAAATCAGATCTACATCACCAAGGACGGCCTGCATCCCGGCGTTCGAAACCGGCTGCTTCGGCTGGCGGCATTTCAGAACCCTGAATTCTACAAGGCGCAGGCGATGCGCGTCTCCACCTACGACAAGCCTCGTGTCATCGCCTGCGCCGAGGATCATCCCCAGCACATAGGCCTGCCTCGAGGATGTCTGGAGGACGTCCGCCTGACGCTCAGCGAGCTCGGCGTGCGCACGACGATTCGAGACGAGCGCTACGCTGGCCGCGCGCTCACAGTGGCTTTCGAGGGTCAGCTACGGCCCGACCAAAAAGCGGCCGCGGACGCCATGCTGGCGCACGACACCGGGGTGCTGGCCGCCACAACGGCATTCGGCAAGACAGTCATCGCGGCCTGGTTGATTGCCGAGCGCGGCGTCAACACGCTCGTGCTCGTCCATCGGCGTCAGCTCCTCGACCAGTGGATCGAGCGGCTGTCGGCGTTCCTCGGAATGCCGGCAAAGACGATCGGCCGAATCGGCGGCGGCCGAGGCCGTCCGACAGGAGTGCTCGACGTCGGCATAATCCAGAGTCTTGTTCGCAAGGGAGTAGTCGACGATCGCGTCGCCGACTACGGACACCTGATCGTCGACGAGTGTCACCACCTCTCTGCGCACAGCTTCGAGCAGGTGTCGCGGCAAGCCAAGGCCCGGTTCGTCGTCGGATTGTCGGCGACCGTCGCACGCAAGGATGGCCACCATCCGATCATCTTCATGCAGTGCGGGCCGGTTCGGCATCGCGTCAACCCACGAGCGCAGGCCGCGGCTCGGCCGTTCGCGCACGTGGTTCTGGTGCAGCCGACTGCGTTCCAGCCGGCCAGGAGCCCTGACGCCGATAAGCGGGTCGAGTTCCAGGCCCTGTATCACGAGCTGATCGACGATGAAGAGCGCACGAGTCGCATCTGCGATGACGTCATTGAAGCCGTCCGGTCCGGGCGTTCTCCGCTGATCCTCACGGAGCGGAACGATCACCTCGATCGACTCGAGCAGGCGCTTGCGTCGAGTGCCCGTCACGTCGTGGTCCTGCGCGCCGGGATGGGTAAGAAGCGGCGGCTCGCCCTCGGCGCCCGTCTCGCGGCGATCCCTCCTGACGAGGGACGGGTCGTGATCGCCACCGGCAAGTACGTCGGAGAGGGATTCGACGATCCGCGTCTCGACACATTGTTTCTGACTCTCCCGGTCTCCTGGCGCGGAACGATCGCGCAGTACGCGGGCCGGCTGCATCGGCTGTACGACGGCAAGCGAGAGGTGCGCATCTACGACTATGCCGACCTCGATGTCCCGATGCTGGGGCGAATGTTCGACCGGCGTTGTCGCGGGTATGAGGCCATCGGCTACACGATCGTCCTTCCAGCCAGCGCGATCCCAGGCTGGCCCGCGGACGTGATCCTGCCCTCGGATCCGGCCTGGAAGCGAGATTACTCGGGGAGCGTCCGACGACTCGTGCGCGACGGCGTGGACACGCCGCTGGCAAGCCTGTTTCTCCACGCGACTCGTACGATTCACGCCGATGCCGATGGTGCGGACCGAGCGCGAAGTGCGACGGAGGCATTCCTCTTCAGGCGATTGGAGACACTGACGGAGACGAAGGGGCGTCTCCGGCTCAACGTCACGTTGCCGATCGCATTCGACGCGCTCGGCGCCCTGGAAGTGGATCTGCTGTGCGCCGACGCGCGCGTGGCCGTGGAGTTGGACGGCGCGCAGCACCTCGCGGATCCCGACGCGTATCGCCGCGACCGTCGAAAGGACCAGTTGCTGCAAGAGAACGGCTACTTCGTGCTGCGCTTCCTTGCTGAGGATGTGGCGAAGGAGCTGGACATCGTGCTTGATGCTATTCTGAGAGCGCTTACCCACCGCCGGCTGGCAGTTCCGAGAGCAGAACCTCTCCAGTTCGTACGGTCGTCGTGACAGAGGATGTCGCGAACGCATCTCAGCGCGTGAGCGCCTACCAAGCGCCGTTGTTCCGGCGCAAACGGATCGGGCCCACGGAGATGGTATTTGTCAGGGACATTTGGCGTATTTGTCATGACGACGTTCCGAACATGCTGCGCGCCGCTGGCCACATCGTTCATCTGCAGCGGGATATCCACAAGACGGGTGCACTCGACGTCGATTGGCTTCCTGGAGTCGGCGCGGCGAAGTGGATCTTGATTACGAAGGATCAGAACATCCGAAAACGGCCGATCGAGCTGAGAGCCGTGCTCAATTCCAAAGTCCGGGCGTTCGTACTGACCGCCGGGGAGATGACCGGCGCGGACCAGGCGGCCGTGTTTCAAAAGGCGCTACCTCGGATGCTGCGGATCCTCAGCAAGACGAAGGCGCCTTTCATGGCGAACGTCACCGAATCGTCGCGCGTCGAGTTGCTGCATCTTCCGCGTGACGTCTGACTCAAAAGCTCCGCCGCGAAAAGATGTGGGCTTGCGGGCGGGCTCCAGTGGATCTAGCATTCGCAACATGCCGACGACCTCCACAACTGTCGGCGCCTGGGTCCTGGGCGCAATGCTCTCGTGTGCGCCAGCGGCAGCCATCGCGCAGCAGGCCCCGTCACCGATTCCCTCGACACCGCTGACCTACGGGTTCTTCACCGCGCGTTTCGGCGCCGATGGCGCATTGACGATCGCAGGCACCGGCCGGCCCGCGCTGAACGGAACGTGGAAGCTCCAGGGCGACGAGATCGCGGTGGTGACCGGCGGCCCGAAGGAATGCGCCGAGCCCGGACGGTATCGATTCAAGATCGACGGGCCGCACGTCAGCCTGACGGTTGTGGCCGATCCGTGCGAGCCGAGGCGCATGATCCTCGACCGCAGCGACTGGCGTCCCGAAGGAGAAGCCCCGAAGATTCCCGAGCGGAAGATCGTCCCCAGCGCGCCCGCGCGTGCGCCGAGGCTCCCGGCCGCGAAACCCGCGCGCGGGAGCTGGCCGTCGTTCCGCGGCCCCGAGGCGTCCGGCATCGCCGACGGTCAGGACCTGCCGGAGCAATGGAATCCGAAGACCCGCGAGAACGTTCTCTGGCGCACGCCCATCCCCGGCCTCGCCCACTCGAGCCCGATCGTCTGGGGCGACCGCATTTTCGTGACGACGGCGATCAGCAGCAAGCCGAACGCGACCTTCAAGCCTGGACTCTATGGTGACGGCGACGCGTCGGAGGACCTCTCGCGTCAGAAATGGATGCTCTACGCGATCGACAAGCGCACCGGGAAGCTCGCCTGGAAGCGGGTCGCGTCCGAGGGAGAGCCGCGCAACAAGCGCCACATCAAGAACACGTATGCCAGCGCCACACCGGCCACGGACGGCCGGGTCGTCGTCGCGTGGTTCGGCTCGGAGGGCGTATTCGCGTACGACGTCGACGGCCACCCGCTGTGGCAGGTGGATCTCGGACGCATCAACATGGGCGCGTACGACATCCCGGCGTTCGAGTGGGGACCAGCCAGCTCGCCGATCATCTGGAACGGCCTCGTCCTGCTGCAATGCGACACGCAGGCGGACTCGTTCATCCTCGCGCTCGACGCGCAGACCGGGAAGACCGTCTGGAAGACGGACCGCAACGAGCTGCCGTCGTGGGGGACGCCGACCGTCGCGACAACCGCGGGCGGGCCCGCGCTCGTGACGAACGCGTCGAAGTTCATCCGCGGATACGATCCGCGAACCGGGCAGGAGCTCTGGCGCCTGGGCGGCAGCTCGAAGATCACCGCGCCGACGCCGATCTTCAGCAACGGCCTCATCTTCGTCGCGAGCGGTCGCGGTCCGGAGAGGCCAATCTTTGCCGTGCTCCCGGACGCGCGCGGCGACCTCACGCTCGAGAAGGGCACGACGAGCAATAAGAGCGTCGCGTGGAGCAAGACGGCGCGCGGCCCTTACATGCCCACGCCGCTCGTGTACGACGGCATCCTCTACGTCCTCGGCAACAACGGCGTGTTCGACGCCTACGACGTCCAGACCGGTCAGGACATCTATCGGCAGCGCCTGCCGAAGGTCGGCAGCGGCTTCAGCGCGTCACCGGTCGCCGCCGACGGGCGCATCTATCTGTCGAGCGAGGACGGCGACATGCTGGTGATCGCGGCCGGCCGCGAGTTCCGCATCGTCGCCACCAACACGATGGGCGAGCTGCTGATGGCGACGCCCGCGCTGTCGGACGGCGTCATGTACGTCCGGTCGGCGTCCAGCCTCTTTGCGATTGGCAAGCGGCAGTAGCGCAGGCCCAATCTGTATTAACCGCGAGAGGAGAACGACGGCGAGCGGGCGTTCCGCTCGGGGCTCCCGCTTCGCTCGCGTGGAAAAGTGCGCCCTCCGCACCGTGGAGCGCGACCCGCGTTGGGTCCCCAACCCAACGCGGCAGTCACGCTGCGGGCGCACTTTACCCTCTGTAGGGTGTCACGCGGCTCAAGGTCGCCCCGATCGAAACGCCCGCTCGCCGTCTTATCGTTAATGCGAGAGGTGAGATCTCAATCCTCGCGAAGCGTGACGGCGGGGTCCACGCGACAGGCGCGGCGTGCGGGGACGAAGGTGGCGATGACCGCGGCGCTCGCGAGCAGTAACGTGACGAAGAGGTAGGCCAGCGGATCCAGCGGGCTCAGGCCGAACAGATAGCTGCGCAACACCCGTCCGGAAGCAAGCGACAGCACGAAGCCCGCGCCGAGTCCGAGCACCATCGCGCGTCCGTTCGCCGATACCAGCATTCGCACGATCTGCGAGCGGGCCGCCCCGAGCGCGAGGCGGAGGCCGATTTCCCGACGGCGCTCCTCGACCGCGTACGCAAATACGCCGAACACGCCCACGGCCGCCAGGGCCAGCCCCACCAACCCGATCGCCCACGCCAGCGCGGCGCCCGTGCGCGAGCGCTTCAAGTGCTCCTTGAGACTGTCGGTGAGCGGATGGACGGTTGCCGTCGCCGCGGGATTGAGCGCCACGATGGACGCGCGGATCCGCTCGACGGCGGGCGGACCTCCTCGCGTCAGGAACATGCCGTACGAAGCCGGCGTGAAGATGACGGGCTTGATGGCCTCGAGCCCTGTGAAGTGCGTGTCGCGCACGACGCCCACAATCGTGAAGCTGCGCCGGATGGCTCCCTTGCGATCGACGTCGTGAGCCTCGCGGCCGACGGGATCCTCCCCGGGCCAGTACGCGCGCGCAAACGACTCGTTGACGACAGCCTCGGCGGCCGTCGCGGACGCGAACATGCGTCCTCGCACCAGCGGTATCCCGAGTACGTCGAACAACCTCGCGGAGACCGGGCGCAGGAGCACACTCTCGTAATCCATAGGACCCCCGTGCGGAAGCGCCATGAACATGACGAGCGGCTGATCATCGAACGGCGCGGGTTGCGCGAGCGCGACCGGATCGCCGCCGCCCGCGTCGGCGGCACGGAGCACGCCCAGCACGAGATCCTCTCTCTGCTTCATCGTGGTGCCGGCCGGCACCACCGCCGAGATCACGTCCACTCCGTCGATGGCAAAGCCCGGATCGAAGTGCATCGCGTGCACGATCGCGCGGGTGACCAGGCCCGCGCCGATGAGCAGCACCGCCGAGATGGCGATCTGGGTACCCAGGAGAATGCTCCGCAGCTGGAAGCGCCCGGATCGCGTCGAGGCGCGATCCATCGTCCCCAGCGGAATGTCGACGCGCGTGGCGTGAATCGCCGGCGCAAGCGCGAAAAAGAGGCAGGACAGCACGCACGTCGTCAGCGTGAAGAGGACGATGTCCGCATCGGGCAGCAGCCGCGCGGCCATGTACGCGGGGATCTCCTCGCCCATGTAGGTGAGCACGACGCGCGGGAGAAGTGCCGCGACGCCGATCGCGACGACGCCGGCCGAGCAGGCGAGCACGAACCCTTCGGTCAGCAACTGCCGCACGACACGAGCGCGGCTGGCGCCGATCGACAGCCGCGTCGCGATCTCGCGGCGGCGCGCAAGGCCCCGCGCGAGCTGAAGATTGCCGACGTTGGCGCACGCAAGAATGAGGATGAGGATGACCGCCGCGCCGAATACGGCGAAGAGTGCATAGCGCGCGGCCCCACGGCCGGAGACCTCCGACGTGCCAGACAGCTCCACCCTGCCGCTTTTTCGCCGCGCCGCCGCCGAGAACTGTTCGTGCAGGAGCTGCAGCTCGAGCCCGGCCTGCCGCCGCCCGGCGCCGTCCCGCAGCCGTCCGACCATGTTGATGCAGCAGACCGCGGACAGCGCTGAGGGCTCCCACGCGACCGAGGGGTTCCCCCTCACCGACGAGAAGGCGGACAGAGGCATCCACATGTCGACCGGACGTCCGAGCCCGTCGAACTGCCGCTCCAGCACGCCCACGATCGTGAACGGCTTGCCCGCGACCGACACCGGAAGGCCAATCACCGACCGGTCGCTGCCGAAGTGGCTGCGCCACACGCCGTCGCTGATGACGATTGGCGCACGCCGGTTGCCGGTCAGATCGTCCTCGGGCACGAACCCGTTGCCCAACTGCATCCGGACGCCGAGGACATCGAAGAAGTTGGCCGAGACCCAGACTGTCTGCAGATATATTTCCGCGCGCCCCGGCGCCTGCAGCCGCGCGCCGTTGCCCGGCGGCGTATGCGCCACGAGGCCGCTGAACGTCGTCGCGTGCTCCTTCACGAACCGGTACTCGTCAACAGAGGGACCCACCGGCCGCGGGCCGGCCTTCATCCATATCCGCACGACGCTCGACGGATCCTTGACGGGCCACGGATCGAGCGCGATCGCCTTGAAGACCGAGTACAGCGCCGCGTTGAGGCCGATCGCCAACACGAGGACGAGCCCGGCGGTCAGGGAGTGGATCGGCTGGTGCGCCATCGCGCGGAGCGCGTACCGGACGTCCTGGACGACACTCTCGAGCCACGGGGCGATCCAGACACCGCGCGATTCCTCGCGCATCAGCGTCACGTTGCCGAGTGCCCGGCGCGCCTGGGTGCGAGCATCGTCCCTAGCCACGCCGGTGGCCTCGAGCTCGCGGCGCTTCATCTCCTCGTGCTCCCTGAGCTCTGCGAGCAGGTCGTCGTCGAAACGGCGGTTCCGGATGCGCGCGCGGAGACGAGTGAGAAAGGTTGCCATGGGTCCCCTTCCTTCAGGCGGTTTCGAGCACGCGCTGGATGGCGCCGATCAGGCGGGTGAATTCGGTGCGTTCGGCCTGCAGATGCCTGCGTCCGGCCGGCGTGAGCGTGTAGTACCGCGCGCGGCGATTGTTCTCGGAAGGCGCCCACTCGGCGCGCACGTACTCGTTCAGCAGCAGCCGCTGCAGCGCCGGGTACAGGGAGCCCTCGCCGACGACGAGCACGTCGTCGGACAGCTCGCGCAGCCGCTGCGCGATGCCGTATCCGTGCATCGCCCCGCCGGCGATCACCCGCAGGATGATCATGTCCAGCGTGCCCGGCAGCAGATCGGGTGGAACGGCCTTCATGTCACTCTCCCATCGACAGACGATGGGAGACTAATGGAAGGGGAGGACCGCTGTCAAGACCGGCGCGGCGGGCGGCAGATGCGGAGCTATCCCGCTTTGAGCACGGTCTCGGGCGCGCTTATCTGCTGCCCGTAGGTGAGGTCGTGCGTGATCGTGATCTGCCCCTCGGTCTTGTCACCGATCGTCGCCCGGACCGTGAATATGCCCCAGGTCCAGATCGTGATTTTGCAGCGGGAGTTGCTCACGCTTCTGGTGATGGCGCGCGTCGGGGGTGAAAAAGTCTCGTGCAGCCGATACGTCACTTCGTTGACGAAGGGCAGGTCCGGCCCCTCCAGATAGATGAAGACCCTGTAAAGAGTGTCGCCCGACGGGCGACGGCGAAACAGCGCCACACGGTCCGTGCAGTCCGGATCGAACAACGAGTCTCTTACTTCAATCGAGAGCGTTCTCTTCACTGCTGCCATATCGCGATTCACCTGCGCTAAGGCGTGTCTGCGGCCTCAGCCCTGGGCGGGTGGCTCCGGTGGCGCCGGTGCCTGAACGATGTCCGACTGCCCGGCCTCAGGTGCCGCTTGCCTGGGCGCCGTGTCCCCTGTGGGGCGAGCATTCGTGCGTGTGGCCGCCGACTCGCCGAAGTAGTACCCGATGATCGACCCGATGAGGCCCCCGAGCGCCGCGGCGACCGCCTGGATCCCGGTCGCGAGCTTCTGCACGTCCCATGCCCTTACGCCCGGATACATCCCGATTGCGAGGGCGACCGCGAACAGGAGCACCATGACGAGCGCCAACAGATGGCGAAAGTCATTGATGATCTCGACAAAGAAGTTGGCCGCAACGTATCGCAGCGGGTTCGTGGGGCGCTGAGGAGCGGAACGGCGGTCGAACCGTCCAAATTCGAATATCCAGGCAAGCCACTGGATGACCGCGATGAGGCTGAACACAAGGACAACGACGACCGCGGCGCCACCGCGATGCGACGAGGCGTAGTTCAGCAAGTCGCTCATCTGTGCTTGAACCTCTCTCGGATAATAGAGCATAGCGCCTTCACCATTCATTCGCCAACAGGGTTTGAACCGCCGGGGTCCCGGTGAAGGTCGCGAGCCGAGACGACGCGGCTGCTGTCTAAATGGACGCAGGAGACACCGATGAAGAAAGCAGCCCTGCTCGTGCTTTCCCTCCTTCTTGTCGCGTCCGCGCCGACGTCCACGCTCCCGGACCCGCAGTCGCTCGCGGCGGAATTCCCGCCCCAGGACTACGCGATCCTCTCGCTCGAGCGGAGGGGCTTCGACGCGAACCTGGCGGCGCGGCGCATCGCGGAGGATGCGACCGGCGTCGAAGCCCTTCGGGCGCTCGCGCGGGCGCAGGATTTCGACAGAGCCTTCACCGCGCTGCGTGCCATCGTCGATAGACAGCCGCGGCGCATCCCGGACGCGTTCGAGGCGATGGGCGACGCACTCTGGCGGTTCAGGGGCAACGACGAGAAGGCGGTCCGGAGGACGGCCGAGCTGAAGCAGATTGTCGCCGACGCGCGACGGATCCTGCCAACGCTCCCGCGGGAAGACGCAGCGCGCGCGGCCCGGCTCTTCCTGTCCGTTGATGGTGAATTCGACCCGAATTCGCGCCGCGCCGCCCACGAACGCCTCACGAGATTCATCGAGGAGTATCGCGGCACCGAAACCGCCGTGCTCGCGGAAGTCGATGCGCTCATGCCGCACGAGACGATGACTGTAGACTACCGGGCGAACCTTCAGGGGCACATCGACTCGCTGCACGCCTTCGCGCAGGAGCATCCGGGCACCGCGGCCGGCGCCAAGGCGCTCTACTACGAAGGCACTGAGTGGCACGGCGGAAACACGCTCGGCATCCTGGAGCCGCGCGGCGCCGATCCGACGAACCGCTTCATGCGCGTGCTCGCGATCGCGAAGGAGCTGGAGAGCGGCCGATACCCGCCGAGCGAATGGGTGAAGAAAGCGCCCGACCTCGTCATCGGTTTCTACATGCCGGACGACTCCACGATCCCGCCGGAGAACGTGGATCGCCTGATCGCGGGTTACCTGGAATTCGTGCGGACCCACCTCGCAGTGGATGAGAGCCACACCGCCCAGAACGGTGTTGGATACATCGTCACGTCGAAACTGGCGAAGCTGTTCGGCAGGAAAGGTGAACCGGAGCGCGAAGCCGTGGATCGCGTGCTCTCCGATCTGGAGCGAGGGGCTCCGGATCCTCCAGCGATCCGATATCTTCGCGCCGACTATTACATTCGGAACCCCGGAAAGGAATCGCCGGCGGAACACCGGGTGTGGGTGGGCAAGGCCAAAGCGGCATTGACGACGCTCAGCGCCGAAGGACAGGGGCTCTTTCACAGGAAAGCGCTGGCAACGCTTGCCTCCCTCGAGTTCCAGGACAGAGAGTACACGTCCGCGCGCTCGCACTTCCGCAAGTACGCGGACTCGTATCCGCAGAGCGGCTGGACGTGGCTCGCGCGGGTGCGCGCCGGACAATGCGATAACGCCCTCGGTGATACGCATGCAGCCACCACCGCATATCTCGATGTCGCGCGGCTGCACCCGGACCTGCCGCTCGCGGTTGTGCTGGGTCACGAGTACGCCGCGCTGGCATACGAGTCTGGCGGCGACTTCGAGAAAGCCGTCGTCGAGCACCAGCGCGCTCTTGCCGCGTGGGACAACGACTTCGGACTGCGATACACCACGTTCATCAGCCAATCTACGGAACCGGGCGATCCATTTCTGCCGCGCACCGACACGTTCGAAGTGACGAAGATCTCCCTTGCGCCACGCATCGCCGAACTGAAACGCTCTTTGAGCCTGCCCGGAGGTGCGCGGCTCGAGCGCGGGCGCGTGCTGCTCCTCCGCAAACGTCATTCCGAGGCTCTGACCGAACTGCGACGCCTCTCCGAGCAGTACCCGAAATCCGGACTGGTGCCCCAGGCCCGCGAGCTCGCGCACCGGGCGCGGCTCGAACGCGCGCTGCAACGGGCGGACGTCGAGCGGCCGGACGCCGACGAACGTGCAGCGATCGAGGAGCTCGATGCACTCGTAACTGAATCGAACGACTTCGCGGTGACCGCCGCGAAAATCGCCCGCGCCAGCCTGTTGTGGAAGCAGGGAAACGCTCCGGCGGCGGAAGTCGCGATGTCCCGCGCGCTGACCGAATGGCACGCGCGCCAGCGCACGTCCACACCGGCGACGGATCTGGAAAAGGACGTCGCTGAAATCCGCCGCGCCATCTTCCTGCCGCGTGGCGGAGCCCTCTACGGCGCCGACCGCTGGAACGCGTTTACGTTTCCGGCGGCGCCAGCGCCATTCCTGCTCGTCAACGCGGACGTGACGGTGAAGCGTCCCGACGGCGACCCCGTGCGCGTCTCGCTCGTCCAGGCATTCGGCGGCGATGACAAGGCCCTGTTCTTCGACAGCGGGGAAATCGACTTCCTCGAGCAGATGATCTACCGCCTTGGCGGCACGCGCCGTCGCGAGCCGAAACAGATCATGGCCACGCCGAATCAGCCGGTCGGCGACTCGATGCAGATTCTCCGGCTCTGGAACAAGTTCTTTCACGCGCGACCGGGCCACTGGGGCGGATGGGAGATCGAAACGTATCCCGTCATCACCGAAATCGAGTTCACGAATCCCGAACGGACGAAAGCCGCCGCCAAGGTGACGATCGGATATTCAGGCGCAACCGTAGAATTGGAGAAGGAGGCCGGCAAGTGGGTTGCGAAGCGCCTGACGAACCAATGGGTCACGTAAGAGGTTGATGCCGAGGGGTGCCGAGGGGTGCTTGAGGGGTGCTGAGGGGTGCTGAGGGGTGCTGAGGGGGTGCTGAGGGGTGCTGAGGGGTGCTGAGGGGTGCTGAAGGGTGCTGAAGGGTGCTGAAGGGTGCTGAAGGGTGCTGAAGGGTGCTGAAGGGTGCTCAGGGGTGCCGAGAAGTGCGGCGGGCAGCGTGACACACGAGCAATCCGTCCACGGCCGCCTACCTGCGGGCCGCGCGCTGCCTGCTGCCTACTCACACGTCCCGCCTACCTGAAATTCGTGAGCAGCACGGCATCGCGGAGGACCGCGCCGCGGCAGAGCAGGAACGACTTGCCATCCGGCGACAGCGCGAAGCGGATGATCGCCAGCTCCGGCAGGTTCGTGACCTTCTCCGGCTCGCCGCCTTCGAGCGCTCGCTTCCAGACGTTGCTGCGCTCGACGGTGGTGTAGAGCAGCGACTTGCCATCGGGCGTGAACGCGATGCCGCCGCTGCCGGTCGCCGGCGCGAAGTTCGGGAACACCTTGACCGGCTTGCCGGTCGCAACCTCCAGCACCCCCAGCGACAAGCCGGCCTTCACGTTCTCGCGGTACACCCCCGCCATGAGGAGCCCGTCGCGCGACAGCGCCGCGCGCTCGAACAGCGGCGCGACGACCGCCGGTTCTCCGCCGTCAATCGGCACCTTGAACGTGGACGGGGAGCCGCCCATGGACGATGTGAAGAAGACCCATCGTCCGTCAGGCGCGATCGTGATCCACGTCGGATCGGAGACCGAGGCGATTGCCCGAATGTTGCTGCCGTCGGCGTCGGCGCGCCACAGCTTGATCGTGCGATCGCGCTCGGCCGCGAACACGAGCGTCCGGCCGTCGGACGTCACGGCGATGCCGCCGGGACGCACTCGCGTGACCACTTCACGCGGGTCGCTGCCGTCGATGCTCTTCGACCAGATGTTGAGCTCCGTGCGCACGACGTGCGTGTAGAAGATCCGCTGACCGTCGGGATTCCACGCGAGGCCGGAGTTGCCGTCGTACCGATCGGATGCGACACGCCGCTCCTCGCCTCCCGCGACCGGCAGGACGGAAATCCGGCCGGTGGCCTCGAAGCCCACCGTGAGCAGCGACCGGCCATCGGCGGTAATGCTCGCGGTGCGGTACTCGATGATGTCCGAGGTGATGCGGCGCACGTCGCCAGACGGATACGGCTGCAGCCAGAGCTGGCCGCCGTTGCCGGTGCCCAGCTCGCCGAACGCGCGCGCGGCATACACGATGCCGGACCCGTCAGGGAGCCACTCCGTGAAGGTGGCATCGGCATGGCGCCGGGTAAACGGGTGCTCGGATCGATCGTCCACGTGGATGGTGACGATGCCGGCGTCGCGCGTGGACGAGTTGCGCACGGCCGCCGCGATGGCCCGGCCGTCAGGCGACCATGTGGGCGCCACGAAGAACCCGGGCGCAAAGAACTCGGGCGGACGCTTCGTGACGAGCGCCTGCGGATTCGATCCATCCGCGCCGGCTGTGACCAGCGAGCTCGCGCCGGTGCCGTCAGGCTCGATGCGGAAGTACGCGACCCGCGATCCGTCCGGCGAGAACGTCACGGGGCTGTCGATCGCGCTCAGCAAGGGGCGCGGCGAGCCGCCGAGTATCGGAATCGTATAGAGCGTCCCGAGGGGCTGCGCCGCGTTCTTGATGGCGTAATACACGGACGTCATGTCCTTCGAAAAGGTGACGCCCCAGAAGCCTCCCGCGGGCCGGTCGAGCTGCAGCGGCCGCGTGCCGCCGGTCTGCCGCAGCCACAGCGTCTGCTGCCCGCCCGCCGATTCCACGTACGCGATGTACTTGCCGTCGGGAGAGATCACCGCGTCGATGACGTTGCCGCTCGCGGTGACGCGCTCGATCGACAGCGGCCGCGCCGCTTCGCCGGTCGCGGCGCGACGGCCCTGCATCAGCACCGCCGCCGTGACGAGCGCGGCGACAACCACGGCGCCGCCGCCAATGGCCACCGCCTTCCGCCACGGGCGTGACGGCGCGGCTGCCGTCACGGATGGACTCGATCCTGATTCGAGCTCGCGCCGCAGGTCGCGCAGATCGATCGCGAGCTCCTTCATGGACTGGTAGCGATCCTCCGGGTTCTTCGCGAGCGACTTGCGGACGATCCGCTGCAGCTCGGCGGGCGCTCCAGGGACGGCGCTCGACAACGGCGCGGGCTGGTCGTGGATGATGTGGTGCATCGTGTCCACGCTCGACGCGCCCTGAAATGGACGCGCGCCGGTTGCCGCCTCGTACAGCACGCAGCCGAACGAGAAGATGTCCGATCGGTGATCGACCGGAAGTCCCTGCGCCTGCTCGGGCGACATGTAGCCGACGGTCCCCATGATGACGCCGGGCGTGGTGCCCGCCGTGAGCGTTGGCTGGTCGCCACCCTGCGCGACCACCGGCGCCGCCCGCAGCTTCGCCAGGCCGAAGTCGAGCACCTTGACGTAACCCCCCTCGGCGACCATCAGGTTCTCGGGCTTCAGGTCGCGATGGACGATGCCTTCCGCGTGCGCGGCGGCAATGGCCTCCGCCGCCTGCGCGCAGTAGTCGATCGTCTTGCGGAGATCGAGCCGCCGCGCGTCGATCATCTGCCGCAGCGTGTCCCCCTTCACGAGCTCCATGGCGATGTAGTGGACCGCTCCGCTGACGGCAGCCGTGGCCCGTGGCTCGTGGCTCGTGGCTCGAGCTTTCCCAATCTCGTAGACGGACACCAAATGTGGATGGTTGAGCGCGGAGGCCGCGCGGGCTTCCTGCACGAACCGCGACAGCCGGTCGGGATCGCCGACGACCGAGTCGGGCAGCACTTTCAGCGCGACCGCGCGCTGCAACTCGGGATCTTCGGCGCGATACACGTCGCCCATGCCGCCGCGGCCGAGCAGCGGGCCGATCCGGTAACGGCCGACGACGGTGCCGGTCAGGGGGCCGGTCGGGGTCGTCATAGAGCGCCTATTATCTCCTCAAAACGTTTGCGGTAATCTAGCGAGGCTCCGCCTCAGACCCTCGAGAGGCTCCGCCTCGCTGCTCGCGCGCAACACGCCGCTCGTGTGGCCGTGCGCGCGCTGCGGCCAACCCGCCTCCTTCGTGTGCGCGGCGTGTCTCTACGAATCCGACAATCCGTTCGTCTGTAAGACGCATAGCCGCGGCCGACATTCCTGCGGCGAGCTGGGAGGTCACTGGTTAGGGGGTTGAGGTTCGTGTCCCAGTGCGATCTCGATGGAAACGAACAGGAGGAAGGAAGAAGGGGAGGTCCCTTCCCATGCAATGTCGAAGAAGCTTCGCTTCCTTCCCTCCTCCTGTTTGAATTTCAGACGACCCGGCCGAGCGGTAGGGCCGCGGGCGCGCGGATGCCGACGGCAACGCGCTCACCAAATACGTTGGGAGTTGGGAATTGGGAGTTTTTTTGCGACAATAGAGCCGCTCCCCCTTCCGTGTCACATGGCGAACGAATATTCGTGGACCTGCCCTCAGTGTGGCCGCACGGTGCCCCGGCGCATCGGCGCGTGCCGCTGCGGTTTCGTGCATCAGGCCGCGGCAGTGCCGCCGCCGCTGCTCCCACCGGACCCGGCCAGAGCAACGGCACCGGCTCCGGCGCGGGCTCCGGCCCCGGCCCCGGCCCCGGCTCCGGCCTCGGCCTCGGCTCCGGCCTCGGCACGGACGAACACCGCCATCGTCGTCGCGGCGGTCGTCGTCGCGGTCGCGCTCGTGGGCGCCGCCGCGATGGTGTCGCTGTCATGGCTGAAGGCGGGCCAGGCGCCGGCCGTGCAGCAGACCGCCGGTCCAGCGCCGGCGCCCGCCCCGGCCGCGGGGCCCGAACCGGCGCTCGCCGATCCGGTCCCGGCCGTGGCGGAGCTCGCCGCCGCGCCCGCCGCCGACCAGGAGTACTCGATCGAAGAGCTCGTCACCCGCTCGATGCCCGCCGTCGTGAAAGTCGAGTCGCGCGACGGCGTCGGCAGCGGCTTCTTCGTCGCGAAGGACACGCTCCTCACCAACGCGCATGTTGTCGGCGACGACAAGGCGGTCGCGATCCGGCTGATGAACGGCGTCAGCAGGAGCGCGCAGGTCGCGACCGTCTTGCGCGACGTGGACCTCGCGGTCCTGAAAGCCGACGTCGTCGAGTACGACCAGATCTTTCTCGCGCTCGGTACGCCGTCCGACGCGCATATCGGCGGGGAAGTCATCGCCATCGGATCGCCGCTCGGCCTGCAGAACACCGTCACCCGCGGCATCGTGAGCAGCAAGCGGGCGATCGTGGACAGATACATGGACACGTCCGTCGATCTGATCCAGACCGACGCCGCGATCAATCCCGGGAACAGCGGGGGGCCGCTGATCGATCGGCGCGGACGCGTCATCGGCGTCAACACGCTGAAGCTCGGCCGCGTGGAGGGAATCGGCTTCGCGGTGTCGATCCATTACGCGCGCGGGCTGCTCGGCCCGGGCTTCGCGCTGAAGAGCGACGCCGACGAACGCCGCCAGACCGGCGTGCGCCGCTACGACGACCACGTACGGATCCTGGCGATGCGCGCCGACGAGGTCGAGACGCGCTGGAAGAAATTCCGGCCGCAGTGCTTCACGGCGACGTCCGAGGATGCGTCCGTGCGCGAGTGGTTCGTGCTGTGGCAGGACGGGGAGAAACTGCTGCGCGACACGCCGAGCTGTCAGAACTGGAAGTCGTATTTTCTGCAGTGGGCAAAGAACACCCACGACGCGCTGATCGCCTACAACAACGCCGCCGCCGCGGCTGGCGTGCCGGCGGACAAGATGGCCGCCATCCGCCGCCAGCACAACATGTACTGGCGCCCCTGGGAATAGGGAGCGCGCGGAGGCGCCGGAGGGCGCGGGGTCGTTTACACGGAGACACGGAGGGCACGGAGACGCACGGAGGAGGCGGCTGGCTGCGCCGCGCTCGCGCGGTGAGGTGATCTGAGATCCACAGACGCAAGCACGCCAAACGCTGGTGCGTGTTTGCGTCTGTGGATCTCAGATCACCTCGGACGCCGGCCAAACGCAGCCGACGGCCGGCGGCAGCCAGCCGCCAACGACATGGAACAGCCGAGCGGGACTCCGTGCGTCTCCGTGACCTCCGCGCCTCCGTGTGAGACTCCTCCGTGATCTCCGCCCCACAAAAAGCTTGAGTTGGCAGGTTATGCGTACTACTCTGTGCCGGATCATTTCCCTGGAGGCACAGATTGCAGAAACTGCTGCGCCAGCTTCTCTTCTCGATTGCCGTTCTTCTCACCTCAGCCGCGCTCGCGGGTGCACAGCAGCTCGAAATCCACTACATCAACGTCGGTTGGGGCGGGTCGGTTTTCGTGAAGGGGCCTGACGGCACGACCGTCCTGCTCGAGGCAGGCAACACGGGCAAGGGCTCGGCCTACGTGGTGCCGTATCTGCAATCCATCGGGATCCAGCCGGCGACCGGTCTCGACTACACCATCGCGGGCCATCAGCACTGCGATCACATCGGCGGCCTCGACGAGGTCGTGACGGCCGGCTACAACGTCCGCCACACGAACTTCTACAACGGTTCGACCTACAGCACGACGTGCTCCAGCCAGTGGAACAGCGCGGCCGCGACGACGACCGCCGGCTCGCCGGTAGTGCCGTCGGCCGGCCAGCAGATTGCGCTTGGCAGCGGCGCGACCATGACGTTCGTCGCGGTCAACGGGCGCATCATCGGCGGCGGCTCGGTTTCCGTGTCGGACGAGAACGACCGGTCCATCGCGGTGCTGATCCAGTACGGCGGCTTCGACTACCTCTGGGCGAGCGACCTGGGCGGCGGCTCGATCGATCAGTCCTGCACGGGGCGATCGACCGGGCAAACCGACGTCGAGTCGTCGGTCATCGCGGCCATCTCGCCCGGCGGCGCCGCACCGATGATCACGGCCGGCGGCATCGATCTCCTGCACGTGAACCATCACGGCAGCGAGAGCAGCACGAACATGAACTACATGAACAAGGCGCGGCCGACCGTGGCCATCATCGGCGTCGGCGGCGGCGAGTCCACGGGCTGGGACCTCCCGCGCATCGACGTGGTCGAGCACGTGCTGCTCGCGCAGGCGACCGCGTGCATCACGGCGCCTCCGGCCCTGGTGCTCCAGACGGAGGAGGGGAACCCCGCGGGATCGCTCACGAGCTTCGCCGGGTACAACGTCGGCGACATGATGGTGACGACCGACGGCGCGGGCGGCTTCACGATCAGCGCCGACGGCAACGTGCACCAGGGGACCAACGAGCTCGCCGCGTCCGGGCTGCCGCGCACCTTTGCGCTGGACGACGGAGGCAGTCCCGATGTGACGGCGCCCTCCACCAGCATCACGTCACCGGCGGCGGGCGCGATCGTCAGCGGTACGACGCCGGTGTCCGCATCGGCGTCCGATGACCGCGGCGTGGCGCGCGTCGAGTTCTATCTGGATGGTGTGCTGCGGAGCACGTCGACGTCGGCGCCTTACGCCTGGAGCTGGGATACCACGACGGCCGTCAACGGCGCGCACTCGCTGACGTCGCGCGCGTACGACGCGGCGGGTAACACGGGGACGTCCCCCGCCGTTGACGTGACGGTGAGCAACACCGCCGACACGACTGCGCCGACCGCGCCGGCCAACCTCACCGTCACGCAGGGGACGCGGTCGCTGACGCTCGCGTGGCAGGGATCGGCCGACAATGTCGGCGTGACGGGCTATCAGATCTGGCGCGCGACGAGCGCCTCCGGCCCGTTCACACAAGTCGCGACCGTGTCGGGGACGAGCTATACGAACACCGGGCTGCGGAAGGGGCGCACGTATTACTACTACGTGAAGGCCTTCGACGCGGCCGGGAACGTCTCGGCGGCGTCGCCGACCGCCAGCGGGACGCCGCGGTAATCCGAGCGGCAGAATCGTCGCGCTAAGTGGGACCACTTAGCCCCTCAGTCCTCAGCGGTTAGGAAATTGGGGTCAGGCCCCTTAAGGGGCCTGACCCCATCACCTCGCGTGAGCGGCGACCGCGTTCGAGACCTGCTCGACCGCCACCAACTGATCGCCGGCAGCGTCTCGAACGCGGACGTGCTCGACGCGCTCGGTCGTCTGGAGGCTGGCCGAGACGGCGAAGGGCGTCACCACGTGCAGCGACGGCCCTTCGGAACGCAGGTGCCACAGCGCCACGCCGAAATGCCCGGGATCGCGCGACTCGTGCACGAGGAAGGTCTGAAACGCGTTGGTCGGATGCACGCCATCGGCGAACACGACGACGTGTCCGGAAATCTGCTGCGCCCGATAGATGCCGACGCAGAGCTCGAGCCGCGGGGTGTCTCCGACCATGTTGGTTCCTTCGAGAGAACGCGTCTGTCGGGGCTAGTGTCCCGTCTCCGTGGTTCGTGACATAACTCCCGGGCGGGGCATTCCGTCTGGCTGCGTTGCTCCTCCCTCAAATACACCCAGTATTCTCGGTCGTCGCGCCTTGCCAACCGGGCGCCGCGCTCCGGGATTTATGCCACGATCCACGGGGACGGGACACTAGCTTAGCTAGCCGCCGGGGCACCAGGCGAACAGGTTACGCACGCGGCCGCGCCGCTCGTCCAGGCCCGCCGTGCACACGGATTTCACGATCTTGATCGCCTCGTGCGCGTTGGCGTCGCTGACGACCGATGAATTGGCGTCCTGGGCAAGGTGCCCGGCTATTTTTCCGACGAATCCGGACGACAGCAGCACCTTCTCGCGATTGGCCGGCCACTTGCGATGGTTGTTCTTGAAGTTGTCCTCAGCCTCGGCGCGCAGCTTGTCGATCAGCGCGTCGGGAAAGTTGCACTCACAGTGTTTCTTCACCTGCGCCAGACATAACTCGCGGGCTTGCTGCCACGTTTCGTTCGCCATGACCGTGCCTCCTTGATGTAGAAACGACGACAACCGTGAATGCGAACATGGACGTCCATCACGACGACCGCGCGAGATCGTCGAGGCGATCCCGAAGCTGGCTCGCGGTCCGCGGACGATCGCGAGGGTTGCCGGACAGCAGGGACGCGAACGTGGCCGCGACGGCCTCGGGACAGTCCGCGCGCGAGCGCCGGAGATCCGGGACGTGTCCCTCGCGAATCTTCGAGAGCACATCGGGGACGGTCGCGGCGGCGAACGGGTGACGGCCCGCGATCGCCTCGTACAACGCCAGCGACAACGCCCAGACGTCGAACGTCGCGTCCGGCTCGGCGCCGCGCAGCGCGTCGGGCGAGAGATACAGCGGTGTTACCGCGAGCGGCCGTCCCGCGAGCGCAAGCGTCTGCGTGGCCGTGGGCGCGGTGAGGTCGCCCGCGAAATCGCCGGCGGGCGCGGCCGTGAAACTGGCCAGACCGAAGTCCAGCAGTTTGGGCACGCCTGAGATCGTGAAGGCAATGTTGCTCGGTTTCACGTCGCGGTGCAGCACCCCCGCTTCGTGAAGCTGCTCGAGCGCGGGCGCGAGGAGCAGGCCGATCCGCAGCACCTGGTCGATCGGAAGCGCGCCTTTTTCGAGACGCGCCGCCAGCGTGCCGCCTTCGAGCAGCTCGACGACCAGAATCGGCGTCGAGCGCCAGCGCTCGACGCCGAAAATCGTCGCGAGGTTCGGATGGACGACCGAGGCCATGACGCGCGCCTCGTGCGCCAGGCGATCCGCGGCGACGGCTGAGAGGCGCGACAGCGTCTTCAGCGCCACGCCGCGATCGAGCGCCACGTCGCGTCCCCGGTACACCACGCCCATGCCTCCCGCCCCGAGCCGGCGCTCGACCTGGAACCGGCCCTGGAGGAGCAGGGGAAGCGCGGCGGTCCGCCGCTCGGCCCCGCACGCGCAGCGATCGGCGTGGGTGGCGTCCATGGCACCACACGCCGGACACTCGCTGGCGGGCTCGTCTTCCCCGTGCGCCGCGGACGAGGCCTGTACGCGGCGCGCCTCGAACCCGAGCGCGGCCGCGGAGGCGACCGCGGCCAGGAACGACAGCTCGTCGTGCGGAAAGGCCAGCCCGCCGCGTTTCGCGCCGGTTGCGACGAACCCGAGCGGCTCGTCCTGGCTTCCCGACAGCGGAACGAGCACGGCGTATCCGGCCTGCTCCACCCAGGCGCGTTCGGCCGCCGGCAGCAGGGCGAAGATCGACGACGGTTGGTCGCTTCCGACGACGAGAGAGGTGGCGCCGACCTGGAGCAAGGCGGCGCAGGCCGCATCGGCGGCCAGCCCGCACGCCGCCCCGCGGACCGGAACGAACCGTCCGCCTGTGCCGTCCCTGAGAAACACCGTCGCCGCCGTCGCGCCAACGGTTCGTTGAATCGCGCGCTCGACGAGCTCGGCAATCTCGGTGGCGCTCCGCGCGGCGCGCAGCTCCGAGGCGAGAGCGCCCAGATCCCGGTTCGCGTCGAGCGAGGTGCGAAAGAACGTCCGGTTGATCGCCGCAAGCGCGCGCGGCCGCAGCGTCCACAGCACGACGCCGGTCATCGTCAGCGCCGCGACAAGGAATCCCCGGCTGCCGGAGAAGAGCTGCCCGAGCGACACGTCCTGGTGCTTGTAGCCGTACGCGAGCACCGCCGCAAACGGAACGACCGGAACGGCGACGAGCGTCGCGCGGGCGAACATGTACTGGAGCGCGCGGCCGACAGCGACGCGCACGTCGAGGACCCGATCGACGATCACCGCATAGGCGGTGAGGAAGGGCACCGACAGCAGCAGCCCGAAGAACGGCGCGATCGTGGCCCGGCGGATCGGCGCGACGTCCATCAGCCGCTTGAACCGCGGGAAGAGGACTTCGGCGAGGATCTCGAGAAGGACGGGCCCGATCGTGGCCGCGAGCACGGTGCCGAACAGCGCGACGCGGCGCCGTTCTTCGCGCTGTGCGCCGCGCGTGCGGATCGCGATCACTGGCACGGCGATCGCCGACAGTCCGAGCACGATCGCCCAATACGCGCCTCGCGGATGCGCTCTGTACAGGAGCAGGGCGGCCGGCGCGTCGAGGCCGTGCGCCACGGCGGCGTTCACGACGAACAGGACGGCGCCGGCGAAGACGCTGACCCGGCGCGCCGCGTCGCAGAAGCGCTCGGCCGCACTGAAACGCAGGACGCGCGGGAAGCGGCCCGCAAAACTCCACAGGAACACCGGCAGGAACGCATCGGGGAAAAGACCGCGCGTCAGGACGCCCGCCGTCCCAAGAGGAAACGCCATCAGGAAACGGCGGGCGAAGGCGGAGGCGACGAGCAGGAAGTATCCGCCCAGCGTCCGCGCGCGCGCGTCGCGTCCGCCGACGAAGAGCCACGCCGCCGCGACGCCGAAGGCCGCCATGAGCAGCAGCGCGCCCGTCGCGGGGACGGGCGTGGGGATGTCGGCGCCGGAGATGTACCCGGCGGCGCCGGCAAGGACCTGGAAGGCCGCGAGCGCGGCGATCGCGTGCATCCACCCTCTGTCGCCGCGGTCGGCGGCGTCGCGCGCGCGCTCGCTCTCGACGCGATCCGCCGGCCGCGCCGCGCGGGCGAGCGACCGCAGCGCGTCGAGGGCCGGGCGCGTGGCGGCATCCGCGCGCGCGGCGGCCCGCGTCCAGTCGACGGCGTCTCCGTCGATGACCGCGTCAACGACGTCGAGCGGCACCCGGCGGTCACCCACGCGTCATCTCATCGGCGAGCGCGAGCATCGCGCGCCGGAGCGCCACGCGCGCGGCGTCGGCGCTGCGGCGGCCGGTTGCCAGCGCGAGCTGCTCGTAGTTGTAGCCGAGCTCGAGATAGCCGACCAGCAGCTCCTGCTCGCGCGGCGCGAGCGCGGCCAGCGCGGCGGCATAGCGCTCGCGGGTCTCGGCATCGACCGCCGCGTCGAATGGGGACGGGCCGGCGGAGGGGGCCGCGCTGTCCAGGGGATCCTGCGGGGCGCGCCGGCCGAAGGTCCGCAGCTCGTCGCGAATCCGGTTGTGAATCGACTGCCGCAGGTACGCCTGCAGCGCCCCTTTGCGCTTCACCTCGATGGCGTCGAGGCGGCGGAACGTGTTCAGCATCACGTCCTGGACGAGGTCCGCCGTTTCGGCGATGCTCCGCGCCCACCGCGGCAGCCGGCCGCGCGTCCACCGGCGGAGCGGCGGGAAATGCCGCGCGAACAGCTCCTCGAGCGCTTCGCGGTCGCCCGCTCTCGCGAGCTTCAGGAGCTCGAACGAGGTGGCGCCGCCCGATTCGCTGTTTTCCTGTGTCGGCTTTGGTTCGGGCAATGCATGCGGCTCGCGGAAGGCCGTAGTGTGTGCCGGCGGGCCGAATCGGTCAAGAGGTGGCATCGCTCCAGAACTCGTACGTGTCGGCGGTGATGCGATTGCGGCCGGGGCCCTCGTAGATATCCGTCAGCAGGCAGCGCTGGAGCGCCCGGGCCTCGGCGGCGAGGCCGAGCGCCGCGAGACTCTGCATGATCCGCGTCAGCCGGAGGTGATTATGGTTCCCCGGACGGAGCCATATCACCGAGCGTTCGGCGAAGCGCGTCTCGTCGATCTCGATGCGGACGCCGCCAGCAGTGGCCGACCGCCGCAATCCATAGAACGACAGCATGCGGTCCAGCGACCGCCGGAGCGCGCCGCCGAGCTCCGCGCGCGCGGCAAAGGCCTTCATCGTGTTGCGGCTCACCAGCGGCGCGAACGGATTCACGGCGCTCGGCGCGATCGTGGGAAAGACCCATTGGATGTAGTCGTGGACGCTCTCGAGCCGGTCGTCCGCCCAGGCGAGGATCTGCTCGAGCGTGCGCCCGCGGTCGTCGGCGCCGCCGGAGTAGAACGTGACGATCGGATCCGCCGGCATGGAGTGCTTCGCGCCAGCAGCCGCGGACACTCAGAGGCTCAGCGCCGCGCGATCGAGCTCGAGAACCGTCTGAAGCAGGACGTCCGCTCCGCGCGCGCAGTGCTCCCAGGTCGTGAGTTCCTTCGGCGAATGGCTGACGCCGCCCACGCTCGGGACGAAGATCATGCCCATCGGGCCGAGCGTGGCGGCCATCTGCGCGTCATGGCCGGCGCCGCTCGGCAGCCGCACATGCGCGAGGCCAAGGCCGCCGGCGGCGCGCTCGATCGCCTCCTGCACCGACGGTGTCGCCAGGGCCGGCCCGTAGTGGCCCGTCGCGACGATGTCGATCGTCGTGCGCGTTGCCGCGGCGATGGCCTTCGCGCGGCCGCGGATCGCATCGCCAATCGCCGTGAGCCTGGCTTCCGACAAATCGCGCAGCTCGATGATGAGAATCGCCTGCCCGGGGACGACGTTGGCGGCGTTCGGTGTAACGTCGAGCCGCCCGACGGTGCCGACCTGGCGACCCGGCAGGCGCGTCACTTCCTCGTGCACGGCGACGACCAGCTCGGAGGCCGCAAGCAGCGCGTCCTGCCTGTCGGCCATGACCGTGGTCCCCGCGTGATTCGCAAAGCCGGTGACCGTCGCCTGGAATCGTGAGATCGACACGATCCCCTCCACGATCCCGATCGGGATCCCCTGCTTGTCGAGCGTGCCGCCCTGCTCGATGTGCAGCTCGACGTACGCATGGAACGATCCGCGCTGGCGCCGCGCTCCCTCGATCCGATCGGGATCTCCTCCGATGTGCCTGATGCCGTCCCGCTTGCGCAGCCCCTTGTAGATCTGGTCCAGCTCGCCCGCGACGAGCTGTCCGGCCACGGCGCGGCTGCCGTTCAGGCCGTTCGGGAACGTGCCGCCCTCCTCATGGGCCCAGACAACGAGCTCGAGCGGATGGCGCGTGATGAGGTTCGCCACGCGCAGCGCACGGATGGCTTCGATGGCGGACAACGATCCGAGATCGCCGTCGAAGTTTCCTCCCTGCGGCACCGAATCGACGTGCGACCCGAACAGGATCGGACGCAGGCCGGCGTCCTCACCCGGGCGGGACGCGAAGATGTTGCCGGCCGGATCGATGCGCGGCGTGAGTCCGATCTCGCGCATGAGATCCATGACGTATCGCCGCCCGGCGATGTCGGCGTCCGAATAGGCGACGCGGCTGACGCCGTCCGCGAAAGTTCCCCCGTCCGGGCGGCCGAACGCGCTCAGCGCCTCGATCTCGCGTCGCAGGCGATCGGCGTCGATCCGCGGCGGCGCCGCCGCCGTCGCCAGGCCGCCGAATGGCAGCGACGAGGCGGCGAAGCCGGTTGACGCGAGCGTGTCGAGGAACCTCCGGCGGCTGATGGCCATGGCTCTGGATCCTCACTTGATCAGAAACAGCTTGTCCTGGCGCTTCAGCGCCCAGCGGATCCTGCCGTCGGCGCCGATGACGGCGTCCTCTTCCTGCGCCATCCGTACCTTCTGTCCGCCCCACTCGGGGACGGCCGTCGTCGCCTGGAGCTCGATCGACCACCACATGCTCGGGATGATCTTCGCGTCGCCGCGTCCGACGACGCCGTCCTGGTAATCCCACAGGCCGATGAGCGGCCCGGCGCCGTGACCGTTGAGGCCGATGGGGTGCGAGTAGATCGTCCCGTCGATGCCTTTCGCCTTCATCCGCGCCCGCGCCGCGGCGAGGATCTCGTTGCCGGTGCGGCCCGGACGGATCTCGTCCATGACGATGTCCTGGAGCGCGTTGGAATTGGCAAGCGCGCGGCGCAATCCTTCGGGCGCATCGGTCTCGCCGGACCGGAGGACGTAGGCGTCGTGCTGCGTGTCGGTGTTCAGCCGCGCGGCCGTGATGCCGACGTCGCAGTGCAGCAGGTCGCCGCGCTCGATGATCGGATCCTCGCCGAGCTGCGCGTCGGCGGCGCCCTTGCGCTGCACCTCGATGCCCGGCTGGAACCACGTCCCGAGGCCGAGATCGTTCACGCGCTGCCGCCACCACCAGACGAGGTCGCTCGTCCGCGTCTCGCCCGGCTTGATCACGTCCGCCGAGAACATCGTCTGGGTCATCGACCAGACCTGCTCCTGCATGCGCCGGAAGAACGCCTCCTCCTCGGGCAGCCTCGAGGCAATCAGCTCGAGCGGCAGGCCCTCCGCATTGCGGAGACGCGACGTCCATTTCTCGCCGAGCGCCGCGCTCATGCCCTGGAGCTCGCCGCTCGACAGTCCGTCCGAGAAGGCGAACACGGTGGAGCGATCGATGCCGATGACCCGCGGGTTGCGCTCTTCGATCACGGCCTTGAGCGCCTGCCACTGCTCGTCGCCCCAGAGCTCGGCCTGCTGGCCGCGTCCGATATTGCCCGCCGCCTGTTGCGTGGACCGCCGCGCCTCGAACACGCCTCCCTGCGACGTGCCGCCGAGCGCGATGCGCTGCACGCAGGTGGGGGAGAGCGGCGTGCCGGCCGCCGCGCACGTATCGAAGAAGACATAGACGGTGCGCCGCCGCGCCGCGAACGTCTGGGGTGCGACCAGCGAGCTGAACACAGGGTCCTCGTTGTACTCGCGCATCGGCACGACCCAGAGATCGATGCCGTGCTTCCGCATGAGCGCCGGCAGGAACGTGTCGAGCCGCGCCTTGAGCCATTGCTGCTGCATGGCCGCCTGCTCCTTCAGCGTCCCGAACGGCCGTTCGGGCGGCGCAGCGGGACCGGATACCAGGAGGAGTGCTGTAAGGACGATCGCAGTCTTCATGACAGGGTTATACCCGAGATGGGTGCCGGCTGCCAGTTGCCAGCTCCCAGCTTCCAGCTTCCAGCTTCCAGCTTCCAGCTCCCAGCTTCCAGCTTCCAGACGTGCACGATGTAACTTGAAATTGGAGCTGGAAACCGGGAACTGGAAACTGGAAACTGACACTATGAGGATCGGGATTATCGGATCCGGCATGATTGGGTCGACCACCGCGCGGCTGTTCGTCAACGCCGGACACGAGGTGGCGATCAGCAACTCGCGGGGGCCGGCGTCGCTGGCGGCGCTCGTTGCGGAGCTCGGGCCGCGCGCGCGCGCGATGACGCCGGTGGACGCCGCGCGCTGGGCGGAGGTCGTGCTGCTGGCCGTGCCCTGGCGCAAGAGGGAGGCGCTGCCGCCGGCAGACGCCCTCGCCGGCAAGATCGTCATCGACGCGATGAACCCTTACGGCGAAAACGGGACCGTCATGGATCTTGGCGCGAGCACGTCATCTGAGGAGACACGCAAGCGCTTGCCTGGCGCCCGGCTGGTGAAGGCGTTCAACACGATTTATTACAAACACCTGGCCGAGCGGGCGCGGCCCGATCTGCCGGCCGAAGAGCGCCACGCGATCTTCGTGGCGGGGGATGACGAGCTGGCCAAGCGCATTGTGATGAACCTCATCGACGACATCGGCTTTGGCGCGGTTGACACCGGGTCGCTGGTCGAAGGAGGCCGGCGGCAGCAGCCCGACACCGCGCTGTATAACACGGTGATGACCGTCCGCGCCGCGCGCGCGGCGGTGCACGGAAGGAGCTAGATCGATGACGCATGCATTCAAGGCGACCGGGACGTTCTTCGCCGCGGCGATGCTGATGGCGGTGGTGTCCGACACGATCCCCGCCAGGGACGGCGATATCACCATCACGCCGATCAGCCACGCGACGCTCCAGGTCACGCACGGCACTCACGTGATCGACGTGGACCCGGTCGCGCAGGCGAACTTCGCGACCTTGCGCGCGCCGGACATCATCCTGGTCACCGACATCCACGGGGATCACTTCGACCCCGCCACGATTGCGAAGCTCAAGACGCCCACGACGAAGATCGTCGCCCCCGCCGCCGCCGCAGCGAAGCTGGAAGGAGCGATCGTGATGGCCAACGGGGACGTGAAGACCGTCGAGGGCGTCAGCATCGAGGCGGTCCCGATGTACAACATCCAGCGCGGACCGTCGCCCGGACAGCTGTACCACGACAAGGGGCGGGGCAACGGCTACATCGTGACGCTCGGCGGCAAGCGGATCTACATCGCCGGCGACACGGAGTGCACGCCGGAGATGAAGGCGCTGAAAAACATCGACGTGGCCTTCCTGCCGATGAACCTGCCGTACACGATGCCGCCCTCGGAGGCGGCCGAGTGCGTGAAGGCCTTCGAGCCTGGCATCGTCTATCCGTACCACTACCGCGGGCAGAACCTCGACGAGTTCGCGGCGGCGCTCAAGGGCACCTCCGGCGTGGACGTCCGGATCAGGGACTGGTACGCTCGATAGCCCCCGCCCGAAGAAAGGTCTCGCAGCGGTCCCGCGCCGCATCGGGGGTCGTGCCACAGCACAGCGCCGGGAAGATCTGCGGTGAGGCCTGTCTCACGGCGTCCCATCCGGCCGAGGTGAAGTCGAACGTCGGGTGTTTTGGAACGATCATCAAATCGACGACCGCCGCTGCCGCCGGCTTGACGCGTACCGGCCGAACGCCGGTGTCACGGCAGCCGTGCGCGCTCACCAGCACCGTGTACATGTCGTCACTGTTGTCGAAGAACGGCACGGAGAGCGTATGTTCGTCCCCCGAGCCCTGAAACAGACCGCGCTGCCGACCCGCGCCGTCCACCAGGCGCACGAGATACTCTTGCCCCTGCGCCACGGGTGCCCGGGCGCCGTCGAAAAGTCTGAGATGAATCAAGGCAGTGGTAGGCATGCTCTTCACTCGAAGGTGGTTTCAAGATGCGGAAAGCAGCCCTGAAGGGCTGCGCTACGAGGTGCCTTTGACTATCGACTTTGAGACTTTGACTTTGACCATCGACTATCGACTATCGACTATCGACTACAGCGCCGCCAGAATTGCGTCGGCGTAAGCCTCGGCCCCGCGCTGATTCGGATGCCCGGCCGACGCCCGGTAGCAGCCTTCGCGCTGGAAGATGTCGGTCTCGAAGAGATCGCACGCCTGGTGCCGCTCGGCAGCCATCGGATCCTCGGGCGACACGGTGAGGTCGGCGTGGATGCCGAAGAGCCACGGATTCGAGGCAAGGGCCGCATTCGTCGCCGTGAACGGCACGAGCGCCGCCCTCACGCGTCCGTCAGGCCCGGTGGTTTCGGCGACCGCCCGCTGGATGCCGGCGGTGGATTCCTCGTGGAAGATCCGGCAGTTGCGCACGACCTTGGTGAAGACGACCCTGAGGATCGTCACCCGGTCCATGTGCTGTTCCAGCAGACGGAACGCGGGATCGATCGGGACTCCCAGGGTTGCCAGAAAATCGCTGAGGAACGGGACGTGACTGTCTTCGGACAGCACCGGGTAGTAGCTGGTGACGACGATGCGCGCGCGCGGAAACGCGGCGAGCGCGCGCGTCAGGAGCACCTTCAACGAACCGTAGCAGTGCCGCCCGGTTCGATGCACCAGTTGCCGCTTGTCGGTGAACGGATTGAGGATGAAGCGGATGTCCACGTCGTTGATGCCTCCGTTCACCAGCACCACGTCGGCATCGGCCATCGTCTGGTCTGGCCCGCGGTCGTCACCTGCTGCGTGATCGTCGGGTAGAACTTCGGCACCTCGCCGTGCGCCGGGACGGACGGAGGAGGGATCGCCGAGTCGATCGTCGCACCCGAGTGGGCGAGCAGCAGCGTGTCCTGTTCCGCCGCCCCAGCCGGGTGCGGACGATGTCATGGAACTTCTGCGCGGGCAGCAGCCCCTGACCCCAGTGGACGGAATCGCCCAGGCCGACGATCTTCATGGCAAGTCACACGCGCAGGCGGCCGGCCACGCCGGCGGTGGAGAAAACGACCATCGGCGGACGAACTCGCTCGGGACGCGGCAAACGGCCCGTCAGCGCTGCGAAGGAGCTACGTGGAGGAGCGGCGCGAGCCTGAGCCGGCCCAGCATCGAGTCCGGCGGCGGATCCACCTGGAGCTCGGGGTCTGTATCGTGCGACCCGCTGTTGCTCGTGACCCTCACCGTGTACTTCACAATCAACGCGGTGTTGGCAGGTGTGATGTCGTCCGGAATCTGCGCAAGGGCCGGGACCGTGTACTTGGACGGCACCCTCCGTTTGTTGCTGCCCTGGAACGACAACTTCTTCCCGTTGCCCGGACGTCCTTTTTCATGGAACTTCCTCAGCTCCACGGTGATTTCTTCGCCGAGCGGGTTCTCAATCAGCCACACCACGTAGTCGCCCGCGCAGGCGGGTTGTTCGTTCGGATCGATCGTGGCATCCGTCGCCACGTTGTCGACTGTCACGTTGATCGTGCGGACCTGACCGCACGTCGTGCCGAGGGGCTTCGTTCCGCCTCCCGCCTTGGGGTAGCCATGCGCGCAGGCAGCGGCGGCGGCAAGTGTCACGACGGCCAGGGCGGAAATCCATCTCACCATGCATCCTCCGGTCATTGATGTTGCAGCGCTTTCGAGTAGTCGGATCGATTGCGTAACGCGCGAAGGTCCTCGTCCTGGCGCGCGAGCTCGGGCGGGTACCCAAGGGCGACCGCGCGCGTCAGCGACGCCAGCGCCTCGTCCGGCCTGGCCGCGAGCCCGCGGACGACCGCACCCTTGTAGGCGATCTCGTTGTCGGACGGCGCGAGCGCTTCCGCTTCGGCGGCGTGCCGCAGCGCCGCATCGAGGCGCCCGAGCTTCGCCTCGCACAGGGCGATCAGCGCGATGGTGCGGCCGTCTCGCGGGTTGATCCGCGCCCGCTCTTCGCCTTCCGCGATGGCGCGCGTGTACGCGTCGCGGGCCTCCGGCCGGCGCCCGAGTTTCGCATACACGTCCCCCAGGCTGCGCAGCGTCGAGGCGGACCGGGGATCGAGCTGCAGCGACTTCTGGTAATGCGCGAGCGACTGTGCCGGCTCGCCCGCCGAGTAGTAGGCGAAACCCAGGTTGGCGTACGCACTCGCGGATTCTCCGAGCCTCAGCGCGTGCTGGTAGTGGCCGATCGCCTTGTCGACCTCACCCGCGTAATGATGCATCGTGCCGAGCATCTGATAGCCGCTGGCAAGGTTCGGCCGCAGTTCCGTGACCCGGGCGAACGGCTTGATCGCCTCCTTGTACGACCCGGCGCGGAACAGGGCGAATCCCAGCTCGTAGTGGTTCGCCCAGTACGGCTCCCGCAGGGCGATGGCGCGTGCGAGCGCCTCTCGCGCGCCCGCGTGGTCGCCTCGCTGGCTGCGGATCCGGCCCAACAGCCGGTACGCGTCGTCGCTCTCGGGAGAAAGCTGCGCGGCGACCTGCGCCTGCGTCAGGGCCGCCTCGAATTCGCCCGTGGCGGTATAGACGCGGGCGAGCGCGATGTGCACGCTGCTGCTGCGAGGTTCCGCGGAGAGCGCGCGTTCGGCCGCCTGCCTCGCGCGCTCGATCCAGACCGCGTCCTTGGTGAAGTTGAATTTGGTCGCATACGAGTCGCTGAGCGCCGCCTGCGCGAGACCGAAACGCGGGTCTCTTCTCGTCGCGTCTTCGAACTCCGCGATGGCGCTGTCGATCGTCTCTTTCGTCCGAACGTCGAGAGATGCCCGTCCACGCGAGTACGCCAGCAGCGCGGCCACGTCGTTCGTGGGCAGCCGCAGCATCGCCGCGCGCTCGGCACGCGAGAGTCGTTTGGGGAACAACCCTTCGCGCTCGAGGGCGTCAGCCACGCCCTGGATCAACTCCCGATGAACGGCGAGTACGTCGCCCGCGAAGGTCGCGGCCCAGAGCGGCTCGGGCGTGCCCGCGTGCAGCAGCTTGCCGTTCAGCCGCAGGTGCTCTCCGTCGCGCTGCACGTCGACGGCGACGAGAAAGGCGGCACCGAGCTCCTGCGCCGCCTTCGAGAGATCCCTCGCCGGACCGCGATACGCGGCGCTGGCAGACGGCGGCGCAACCGTCACCCCCGGCACGGAGGTCAGGTTGCCCGCGAGCAGCGTCACCAGACCGTTGCCAATCTGTTCGGCCACCGCGTCGTTGGAGAGATTGACGGCCGGCAGCACGGCTACGGGTCCGCGCCCGTAGCGCGGCGTTCGCGCAGCGGTCATCCACACCGCGGTCATGCCCGCCAGCGCGACGATCGCGACAGCCAGCGAGCCCCACAGCGCGGTCCTGCGGCCGCGGCCGGCCCTCGGCGCGGCCGACGTGGGAGCGGAGCCGGAGGCGAGCTCGTGCAGGGCGGTCGCCATCTCACCGGCCGCGGGGCGGCGCTTCCTGTCGCGTGCCATCGCGCGCTTGATGACGCTCGCGAGCGGTTCCGGCGCGTCCGGGCGCAGCGCCATGACCTCTGGCGGCTGGTCCGTCGCGATCGCGACGGACACCTGGAGGGCGTCCGTGCCCTCGAACGGCCGTCTTCCCGTGGTCAGCTCGAACAGCAGAACGCCGAGGCTGTACACGTCATCGAGCGCGCTCGGTTCGGCGCCGAGAATCCGCTCGGGCGACATGTAGGCCGCCGTTCCCGCGCGCGGCGCCATCGTCGCGGACGTGGTCGCCGCTTTCCCTCCGGTGGCGACGAGACGCGCGATGCCGAGATCCAGCAGTTTTGCGTGACCGTCGGCGGTGAGCATCACGTTGGCGGGCTTGACGTCGCGATGAAGGACGCCGCGCTCGTGCGCGTACGCCAGCGCTCCGGCAATCTCGGCGCCGATCTCCACGATGCGCTCGATGCGCATGGGTCCCCTGCGAAGCTCTTCCGAGAGCGGGGTGCCGTCGACGTACTCCATGACGATGTACGTGCGGCCGTCCTGCTCGACGATGTCGTGGACCGTGGCGATGTTCGGATGGTTGAGCCGCGCGGCGGCGCGCGCTTCGGCGATGATGCGCTGCGCGGCGTCCGGCGCGCCGGAATCGGTCACCGCTTTGAGCGCGACGGGGCGATGCAGGCGCGTGTCATCGGCGAGAAAGACCTCGCCCATGCCGCCCTCCCCGAGCTTGCGAACGATACGGTAAGGACCGACGCTGGTGTCGTTCACATTGGCGCGGCGCGCGCGCCACCGGAGGATAGCACCAAGCCGCCGGTTTGGGGAGCGTCAGCTTCGGCGCCTGTCAGCTTCGGCGCCTGGCCCGGATCGTCACCCTGTAATTGTTCTCGGCGTTGAGGTTGATCAGCGCCACGAACTGGCGCCCGCGGTAGGTCCCGATGGTGCCCGACTGCGACGTCGCGGACACGTCCCATCCCTCTGGTAACAGGATTGTGTTTCGCAGGCCGTGCAGCGTTCGTTCGAAGACCAGATCGCCGTTGACGACGCGGTAGCCGGCGTCCTTCAGCGCGCCCGTGATCCGGATGTGGGCGCTCTGCCTGTCGTCGACGATGGGTACGTCGAGTTTGATGAAGGTGGCGCTGCCTTGTTTGATGGGCGTGAACGGCCTGGCCGTGTCGAGATCGGCGACCTTCAAATCCTGCAGCGGCAGATAGGCGAGCGAGTCCAGCCGCGCCTTCTCACCCTTCCGGTAGTCGCTGTAGGTCTGCTCGACGGCGATCCGCCCCGATTCCGGCGCATCGAGATCGTAGAGGGTCTTGATGTCGTCGAAGAACATGTCCGTGTACGGAGCGGGCGTGAAGCTCGCCGCGGTGCGGCGTGCATGAATCGTGACCGGATTGCTCTGGCCGCTGGGATTCGCGAACGCCAGCTTCAGCCGGCCGTCCGTCGTCGTCGAGAGCTGCGCGGCGACGTTGGCGGAAATGAACGCGAAGCCCTTGGGCAGCAGGACGCCGAGACGATATCCGCTCAGGCTGCGCACCCACACGATGTCGTCGCCGTTCATCATGTAGGTGCGCGGGTCCTTGTAGGTCTTGTAAATCAAGACGCGGCCGATGCCGCCTTCCGGCACGGGAATGGGCAGAGCTGCACGAATGGCGTGGTTCTCGGGATCGTTGCCCTGCTGTTCGTAGGTGAACTTCAGCGGCTTGCCGGTCCGCGGATCGTACACCTCGATGCCGGAGCCCTCGCTGCCGCCCCGCGTCGCGTTGACCAGTTCGGTCGCGCCGGCGCGACTCTCTTCAGGGAGGAACCGGATCCTGAACTGCTCGCTGCCGGGCTCTAGGATCTGGTACTCCGTGTAGGCGTCCTGCGTGAAGAGCTGCGCGACGGGCCGCGACGGCCTCAGCGATCCGTCGGGGTTCGTGCCGCCGGGGAACTGCGCGCCGCCGCGCCCCTGCCGCGCCGCGATCCAGGCGGGGAGCAGGAGCAACGCTGCGGCCACGACCGCGACGCGGCGTCGATGCGATCGAATCACAGGTAGCGCTCGCGCAGGATGGTCATGTGGTGCAACGCGTGTCCGGCGGCGAGGAACGCGAGCGCCCGGACGCTGAACGGGTTGTCGCTGGCGATGCCGCGACGGTCCCATGCTTCCGCCGGAAGATTCTGAAAGAAGGACAGGGTGGCCGCCCGCACGGCCCGGAACTCCCCGACGATTCCCGTCCACGAACGATCGTCGAATCCCGCGGCGGCAATCGCGACGTTCTGATCGAAGCTGGGAAGCGGGCTGTCGAAGCCGCGCGCGAACCAGAACGCGCGCGACACGAACAGGCGCTCCGTGTCGCTCACATGCCCGACGACCTGGCGGATGCTCCACTTGTCCGGGGCATAGCGGTACAGGGAGCGTTCCTCGGAGATGCCGCGCAGGAACGTATCGGTCGTGTCCCGCTGCCCATCGAGTGTCCGGCAGATGTCGGCGTCCCGAACCAGATCGATGTACTTGAAATAGTACTCCGCGGCTTCGGTGCGGTCGGGCACGCGGGTCACGGGAGGCCTCCGCAGGAAGTTGCGCGCTGACGGATGGATTCGACGTCCATGACCGGGACGGTCTGCGACGGATCGGGCGCGGCCATTCCTCCGGATCCCGCGATGGGCCGGCCTCCCATGATCTTGATCCCCTTGCCGACCTTCATGCCTTCCTCGTATAGCGCCGATCGCTTGATGATCCCGGTCACGTCGACGAGATGGTTGTTCTCTTCCTTCACCAGGGCCATGACGTCTTTCTTGCCGGCCAGCCGGAACGATCGCGCGCGGATGAGCGGACCGCTCTCGACGTCGGTGCGCCGCACATCCGAGACCGCCAGGACGCGGCCCTTCAGGCAGCCGGTGATCACCAGCTCGATCGAATCCTTGGGAATGCGCGGCTTGTCCTTTGGCGTCTCCTGCCGGGGCGTCAATCCAAGCACGAACAACATCACAAGCGTCGTCATTGCTCCTCCTGCAGACAGGCCGCTTCAGGAACGGTACACCAGAACGTCGCGGATTGTCGCTTCCCGGTGAGCTGCCCGGGGGTACCGTTCGTGGTACTATGGCCGTCATCCTTTTTGGAGGCACTATGAAACGTTTCTTCGTTGCGTGTGCGGCGGTTCTTGCGGTGTCCGCGTCCCTCCACGCGGACGTCACAGTCAAACAGACGATTACGATGTCGGGCGGCGCGGCCGCCATGGCCGGCGGCATGCCGATGCCCACCCTGACGATGCGGATCAAAGGCCTGAAGGCGCGCACCGACATCGACGTCATGGGACAGACCATGACGACCATCGTCGATCTCGCGGCCAAGCAGATGTACGTCCTGAACAGCGCGGACAAGACCGCGAAGCTCGTGGATCTCTCCGCGCCGGCGGCGGGCGCGCCCGCGGCCGCCGCGGCCGCCATGCCGAAGATTGAGGGGAAGTTCGAGTCGACCGGCAAGTCGCAGACGATTGACGGCCTGACCTGCGACGAGTACGCGTTCGCCATGACCGTCGCGCTCGGCGAAACCATGGGCGGGCGCGGGGCGCAAATGCCGCCCGAGGCGATGGAGATGATGAAGGACGTGAAGATGGTGATGAACGGGTCGATCTGGATGACCAAGACCGGACCGGGCGTCGCCGAATACATTGCGTTTCAGAAGGCGGCCGCCGACTCGCCGATGGCCTCCGCGATCGCCAGCTCGATGGGTGGATCGAACGGGATGGACAAGGTGATGACGGCCGTGGCCAAGGCGCAGGGCATGGCGTACCTCACCGAGATCGACATGACCATGGAAGGCTCGGGCCAGATGGTCGAGATGATGAAGCAGATGGGCGCGATGAAGATGACCAACAAGGTCACCGACGTCTCGACCGCCGCGATCGCCGACGACCTGTTCAAGCTGCCGGCGGGCTACACGGTCTCGAAGTAGCAGCCGCGATGCGAGCGATGACGACGGCGGTGATGCTTGCCGCCTCGCTCGGGGCGGCGAACGCTGTTTTGTCCGCCGAGCAGCCGCCCGGTCCGGCGGCCTCCCCCGTGCAGGTGAGCGCCGTCTCCGTCGTGCCGCAGCCCGTGAAGGTGACCGGCCGTGCCGGCCGGTTCAAGCTCACGGGGCGCACGGTGATCTGGACCGACCGGGCGGGCGCCGCGGTCGCGCGCCGGCTCGCGCGAGATCTGGAGCCGGCCACCGGGTTCACGCTGCGGGTACAGGTCGGCGGCACGCAGCCGGCCACCGCCATCGCCCTCAGGCGCGATCGCTCGGCCGCGCTGAAGAAGCTCGGGCCCGAAGGATACCTGCTCGACGTCAGGCCCACGCGGGTGCTCGCACGCGCGCCGGAAGCGGCAGGATTGTTCTACGCGGCGCAGACACTGCGGCAGCTCCTGCCGCCGGAGATCTTCCGCGAGGCGCCGATTGGCCAGATCGACTGGACGATCCCCGCCGTCGTCATCGAGGACTACCCGCGCTTCGCCTGGCGCGGCGCGCACCTCGACGCCGGCCGTCACTTCATGCCGAAGGAGTTCGTGAAGAAGTACATCGATCTTCTCGCGCTCCACAAGCTCAACACCTTCCACTGGCACCTCACCGAGGACCAGGGCTGGCGCCTCGAGATCAAACGCTACCCGAAGCTCACGGAGGTCGGCGCGTGGCGGAAGGAGACGCTCGCCGGCAAGCAGTCAGGCCGCGACCGCACGCAGTGGCAGTTCGACAAGACGCCGCACGGCGGGTTCTACACGCAGGACGACGCGCGCGAGATCGTCGCCTACGCGAAGGCGCGCTTCGTCACCGTCGTCCCCGAGATCGAGATGCCGGGGCACGCCGTGGCGGCCATCGCCTCGTACCCGGAGATCGGCGTCACCGGCGAGCCGATGGAGGTGGCCACCACCTGGGGCATCTTCTCCGACATCCTCAACGCCGAGCCCACGACGATCGCGTTCATGCAGAACGTCCTCGACGAGGTGCTGACGATCTTCCAGGGCCGCTACATCCACATCGGCGGCGACGAGGCGGACAAGGCGAAATGGAAGACCGACCCGCGGATCCAGGCCCGGATCAAGGCGCTCGGTCTGGCCGACGAGCATGAGCTCCAGAGCTGGTTTATCCGCCAGATGGACGCGTTCCTCGTCAAGAAGGGACGGCGGCTCGTCGGGTGGGATGAGATTCTGGAAGGCGGTCTCGCGGAGAACGCGGTGGTGATGTCGTGGCGCGGGACCAAGGGCGGCATCGAAGCGGCGCGCGCGGGACACGACGTGGTGATGGCGCCGACGAGCCACACCTACCTCGATTACTACCAGTCGAAGGACACCGCGCGCGAGCCGCTCGCGATCGGCGGGTTCCTCCCGCTCGAGACGGTCTACGCGTTCGAGCCGATCCCCGGCGATCTCGAGCCGCAGTACGCGAAGCACATCCTCGGCGCGCAGGCGCAGGTGTGGACGGAGTACATGGGGGATTCGAAGAAGGTGGAATACATGGCGTTCCCGCGGCTGACCGCGCTCGCCGAAGTCGTGTGGACGCCGAAGGACAAGAAGGACTACGCCGGCTTCCTCAGCCGCCTCGCCGTCGACCTGCGCCGACTGAACGCGCTCGACGTCAATTACCGGCCACAGTAGGGCAGGGCTAAAGCCCTGCGCAACAAGGGCGACGTGTTGCGCGGCCCTCTAGGGCTGACGTGTTGCGCGGCCCTTTAGGGCTGACGAGCTGACGTGTTGCGCGGCCCTTTAGGGCTGACGAGCTGACGTGTTGCGCGGCCCTTCAGGGCTGACGAGCTGACGTGTTGCGCGGCCCTTCAGGGCTGACGAGCTGACGTGTTGCGCAGCCCTTTAGGGCTGCCTCCCGGTCGCACTTCGCGCGTGTTTGCATCTGTGGATCTCAGAACGACTGACCGCGCCAGCGCGGCCCGACCGGCCTGGGCTCCGTGCGTCTCCGAGTGCTCCGTGCCTCCGTGTGATCGTCTCCTCCGTGACCTCAGCGCTGCGTCGCGTTTGGCGCCTGGCCCAGGATGAACGACTGCACGGCGCTGTTCCGCACGGCGACGTAGAACTGCGTCCCCGTGTTGCACGACACGTCGGAGGCGGCGGAGGTCACCCCGGCGATCGCCCAGACGCCGTTTTCCTGCACGAAGAGCGGCCCCCCGGAATCACCCTGACAGATGGACGCCGAAGTCGGGCTGTACGTCGTTTGCAGGAACAGCGCACCGACCCCGGAGAGCGTCGTCGCGCCCGCGCGATGCACGTGACTCCCGGAGCCGTTGAAGTCGTTGCCCCAGCCCGCGACGATCACCTGCTCGCCGACGCGCGCGTCGCGGCTGGTGAGCAGCGGCATCGGCGTCCGCGGCAGATCGACCGGCATGGAGAGCACCGCGACGTCGGGTGAATTGGAACCTGTCCCCGTGTAGCTCGGGTGCGCGACCCAGGACTGCGCGGCAATCTGATCGCCGCTTCCGAGGAACACCAGGATGATGGTCGCGCCGTCCTTGACACAGTGGGCGGCGGTCAGGATCGCGCGCGGCGCGATGATCGTGCCCGAGCACGACCCGATCGCACCGTTGGCGTCGCGCATGTTCATCAGGACGACCGGCGAGTTGGCGGTCGAGCACTCGCTGCCGTTGATGATGGAGGTCGTGGACGGCGCGCCAAGCACGCCGCACACGTTGACGGACGGCGTGGTCGGGTTGGGGGACGGCGAGCTGGGCGATCCGCTGCCGCCACCGCACGCGACGAAGATGGCTCCCGCCACCGCGAGCAGGCCCGCGGTGAAACTCGGTCGAACGCGCATTACTTGTCCTTTAAGGGATCTACTGCCTGCTGCCCGCTGCCTACTGCGTGCTGCTGTTCCTGCTGCCCGCTGCCTGCTGCCTGCTGCTGTTCCTGCTGCCCGCTGCCTGCTGCCTGCTGTTCACTGTCCGCGGAGTCCGCCGGACGCGGCAGCGCCATGCCGCTCCACGGCGCGATGACCCCCGCCTTGATATAGGTGAAGAGCTTCTCGCGCGTATCCATGATGTCCAGGTTGCGCATCGTCAATTGCCCGATCCGATCCTGCGGGGTGAAGACCGAGTCCCCCTTTTCCATCGTGAGACGCTCGGGCTTGTACGTGAGGTTCGGCGAGTCGGTGCTCAGGATCGAGTAGTCGTTCCCGCGGCGCAGCTCGAGCGTGACCTCGCCGGTGATCGCGCGCGCGATCCACCGCTGCGCGGTCTCGCGCAGCATCATCGCCTGCGGATCGAACCAGCGTCCCTGGTAGAGCAGGCGTCCAAGCCTGCGCCCGTGCTCGCGGTACTGCTCGATCGTGTCCTCGTTGTGGATGCCGGTCACCAGCCGCTCGTACGCGATGAACAGCAGCGCGAGGCCGGGGGCCTCGTAGATCCCGCGGCTCTTGGCCTCGATGATCCGGTTCTCGATCTGGTCGCTCATGCCAAGGCCATGCCGGCCGCCGATGCGGTTGGCTTCAAGGATGAGCTGCACCGGATCGCGCAGCGTGATGCCGTTCAACGCGGTCGGATGCCCCTCGTCGAAGCGGATCGACACCTCCTCCGGCTTGACGACGATGTCCTCCCGCCAGAACGGGACGCCCATGATCGGGGACACGATCCTCATCCCGTTCGAGAGCTGCTCGAGATGCTTGGCCTCGTGGGTCGCGCCGAGGATGTTCGAGTCGGTGGAGTACGCCTTCTCGGCGCTCATGTGGTACTCGAGGCCGGCGCCCTCCATGTACTCCGACATCTCCGCGCGGCCGCCGAGCTCGTCGATGAACTGCTGGTCGAGCCACGGCTTGTAGATCTGGAGGCCGGGGTTCGCGAGCAGACCGTAGCGGTAGAACCGCTCGATGTCGTTGCCCTTGAACGTGCTCCCGTCTCCCCAGATGTTGACGTCGTCCTCCTTCATCGCCTCGACGAGCATCGTGCCGGTGACCGCGCGGCCGATTGGCGTCGTGTTGAAGTAGGGGAGGCCGGCAGTGGAGATGTGGAACGCGGCGCACTGAAGCACCGCGAGCCCCTCCGAGACGAGCTCGGCCCGGCAGTCCACGAGGCGGGCCTTCTCCGCGCCGCACTGCATCGCCCGCCGTGGGATGTTGTCGTAGTCGGCTTCGTCGGGCTGCCCGAGGTTGGCGGTATAGGCGTATGGGATGGCGCCCTTGCTGCGCATCCAGTGCAGCGCGGCGCTCGTGTCGAGTCCGCCCGAGAACGCGATGCCGACCTTCTGGCCGATCGGAAGCTGCTGAAGAATGTGTCCCATCAGAGGCCATTCATCATACGACAGTCGGAGTGGCGGAGAGGACGGAGGTCACGGGGACGATCACACGGAGGCACGGAGGGCGCGGAGGAGCACGGAGCGGGTGCCGGTCTGGCGCCGGCCTTTCGGCCGGCGTAAGAGGTGGCCTGAGATCCGCAAACGCAAACGCGGTTTGAGCGGGCCGCGCTTGCGTTTGTGGATCTCAGACCACCTCACCGCGCGCAGCGCGGCCAGACCGGCATGCCGCCAGCACCGAGTTGCGAGCTGCGGGCTGCAACTCCGTGCGTCTCCGTGATCTCCGTGTCTCCGTGTGAAGGTCTTCTCCGCGCACTCCGTCCTCTCCGTTACCTCGAGTGGACCGGCTCCGAGACATACCCGTTCCTGGCGCGGACGCGATACGCGCCGTTCCCCACCCGGACGCGGATGCTGTGGTACCGGCCGTCGCCCGGGTGCGGAGTCGTGTAGGCCAGCAGGTACTGGCTGTTCAGCTCCTCGGCGATACGCGCCGTGGCACCGGCGAGGTCCGCGCTGTCGCGGACGACGGTCGTACTTCCGCCGCTGTGGTTGGTGATCTCCGAGAGGGCCTCGGGGTTCACGCGCGTGTTGATCGGCTGCCGCTTCGGCGAATCGATGGCGATGGCGAACACGAAAGCATCGCTGCGGAGGAGCGCCGTCCGGAGGTCGCGCAGCGCCGTGTCGCTGGCGGTGTCTGCGCCGTCGGAGATGACGACGAGCGCGGCACGTTCCTTCGGGCGCGCGTCGATGAGCGGCAGCGCCGCGATGACGGCGTCGTAGATCGACGTGCCGCCGGACGGGCGGATGGCGGCGAGCGCGCGGCTGACGATCGTCGGATCGCTCGTCCACGGAGCGATGAGCCGCGGCGCGTGGTTGAACGTCATGACGAAGTACGAGTCCGACGGCGCGAGCAGATCGGCGAGGAACCGGCGGACCGCGGCACGGGCGTCGTCGATCCGCTGCCCGTACATGCTGTCGCTGACGTCGAGCAGGAGGCCCAGGGCGACGGGGACGCGCTCGTTGGTGAACTGCGTGATCGGCTGCGGCTCGCCGTCCTCGAAGACCTCGAAGCGGTCGCGGGGCAGGCCGGGAACAAGGTGCCCGTCCGCGTCCCGAACGGTCGCGGTTACGACAGTCAGCTCCACGCTGGAGCGCAGGCGCCGGTCGTCGCGGAACACGGGCGTCTGGCTGCTCAGCAGGACGCCGAGCGCCATCACCGCCAGCATGGCCGTTCCCGACACCGTGCGCACGACCCCAGTGTACCCGGGGTCCGATCTCGATTCGCGGAGAGACCGCCGGATTTACGGCAGTTTGAGCGAATCGTGCATTTCCCGGCTGAAAAACGCAGTCCTGGAAGCGGGTGTCGCGTTTGCATGGGCCGCCTACGCGCATCTGCGCTACGAGCCGTTTCTTCATTCTTATTCATCCTTCACTCAGGACTTCGGCAGCCGTCGGTGTGAGAATGAAGAGCATTCGACCCCAGGCGAGGCCCTGTTCATGATTCCGGATTCCGAGCGTCCCGACACTTCGACGCGCGAAGCGGACATCGAACGGCTGCGTGAAGCCGCGCGCCACCGCCTCCACGCGCGGGCCGGGGTGCCCGTCGAACCCATCGCACACTACCGGCGCGAAGCGGAGCGTCCGTTCCTCGCGAGCGAGCGCGATCGCGTCACGATCCTGTTCGGCGGCCTGACCGTCAAGCACGAGCGGCTGATCCAGGCGGTCTTCGATTCGTGCGGCTACCGCGCGCTTGCGTTGCCGCAGGCGGACCTCGCCTCCTGCCAGATCGGCAAGCAGTACTGCAACAACGGCGTCTGCAACCCCGCGTATTTCACGATCGGCGCGCTCCTGCGCTACCTGCAGCAGCTCGAGGCCTCGGGGCTCTCGCGCGAGACCATCGTCGATCGCTATGTCTTTTTCACGGCCGGAAGCTGCGGGCCGTGCCGCTTCGGCATGTACGAAGCGGAGTACCGGCTCGCGTTGAGGAACGCCGGCTTCGACGGGTTCCGCGTGCTGCTGTTTCAGCAGGAGCACGGCGTGAAGGCCGACACGGGGGCGCCGGGTCTGAAGCTGTCGCTGCATCTGGGTCTGGGCGCGGTCAACGCGTTCACGTTTGCCGACGCGCTCCAGGCATTCGGGTACGAGACGCGGCCGTACGAGCTGTCGCCGGGCCTCACCGATCGCCGGCTCGCGCGCGCGATCGAAGCGGTGGCCCAGGCGCTGGCGGGCCGCCGCGAGCTCGTCCCGCCCGATGGCGCGCCCCGCTGGATGTACCGCCTCATCGGCGACAAGAGGTTGAAGCCGTACGCGAATGCGTACGACCATTTGTATGGCCCGGCCACGAAGGGCGCGCTCGGCGCCTGCCGCGCCGCGCTCGACGACATCGACGTCGATCGGTTCCGCGTCAAACCGGTGATCAAGATCACGGGAGAGTTCTGGGCGCAATCGACCGAAGGGGACGGCAACTTCCGGATGTTCGAGTTCCTCGAGCGTGAAGGGGCGCACGTGCTGGTGGAGCCGATCGGCGGCTGGGTGATGTACCTGCTCCAGTACCAGCGCGTGCGGATCTTCGCGCGGCGCGGGCTGACGCTGCCGAAGGACGCCTCGCGGCTGGCGCGGCTGGCCGCCCGGCTGCGCGAGGAGCGCGGCCTGTGGCTGCGGCGGCTCGCCGTCGAAGTCGGCGAATACCTGTACCGCCGGCAGTACGACGGCGTCCGCGATGCGATTGGCGTCGCGCACCCGCTGCTGGATCAGCGCGAGCTCGCCCGCATCGCGGATCCGTTCTACCGCGAGCTCGCGCGCGGCGGCGAGGGACATCTCGAGGTGGGGAAGAGCATCTACTACACGACGCGCAACGCCGCGCACATGGTGCTCAGCCTGAAGCCGTTCGGCTGCATGCCGTCCACGCAGTCCGACGGCGTCCAGTCGGCCGTGCTCGCGCGGTTCAAGGACCTGACGTTCCTCCCGATCGAGACGGGGTCCGAAGGGGAACTGACGGCGCACAGCCGCGTGCAGATGGCGCTCGTCGAAGCGCGCCTGCGCGCGCAGGCGGAGTTCCAGCGCGCGCTGGCGTCGACCGGGCGTCCGCTCGACGAGCTGCGCCGGTACGTGGACGAGCATCCCGAGCTGCACCGCGCCACCTACCACGTGCCGCACCGTCGCGGCGTCGCCGGCGTGGCGGCGAATTTCGTGCTGCACGTGCACGATCGCATGCGGCGCGATCGCCGCTGGCGGCGCGCCCGCGTGGACACGATGGCCGTGGGGCAGGGGGCGTGATGATCAGCGTCGCCCCCTCGTTCCGTCTCGGCGTCGACATCGGATCCACCGCCATCAAGACGGTGCTGCTTCCGACCGGCGGCGGCGATCCGATCTGGCAGGACTACCTCCGGCACGAGAGCCGTCCGGCGGAGCGGCTGCTCGACGTGCTGCGGCGTCTGGAGCGGGACACCGCCGCCGGGCCGGGCAACACCCAGGCCTACGCGACCGGCTCGGCCGCTTCGGCGCTCGCCACGATCATCGGCGCCCGGCACGTGCAGGAGGTCGCGGCGACGGTGCTCGCCGTCGAACACCGGCACCCCGACGCGCGCGCCATCGTCGAGCTCGGCGGCCACGACGCCAAGATTGTCATCTTCGAGGAGGACGGCGGGCGCACGCGCAAGATCGTGTCGCTCAACGACAAGTGCGCGGGAGGGACCGGCGCGGTCATCGACAAGATCGCCGCGAAGCTGAAGATCGCGGCGTCGCTCGGTGAGCTGACGTTCACGGGCCGGACGATCTATCCCGTCGCGGGCAAGTGCGGCGTGTTCGCCGAAACGGACATCAACAGCCTCCAGAAGCGCGGCGTGCCGCCCGAGGAGCTGATGGCGTCGCTCTTCGAGGCGATCGTGCTGCAGAACCTGGCCGTGCTGGCGCGCGGGCACACGCTCGCGCCGCGCGTGCTGCTGGTCGGCGGGCCGCACGCGTTCATTCCCGGCCTGTGCGATGCGTGGCGCACCCACATTCTCCGGCAATGGACGTCGCGCGACCTCCACATCGCCCCCGAGGCGGCGGCCGGCCTCGTGTCCGCCCCGCCGCTGGCCGCCTACTTCGGCGCGCTCGGCGCGATCGAGCTGGGCCTGATGGAGACGGACGTGCCGGCCGACTACGCCGGGGCGGCGCGGCTCGCCGCGGCGCTGTCCGACGGGGCGCACGCGCCGGCTCGATCCGGCGCTGCCGCGATCGCGATCTCCGGGATGTCGATGGAGGCCTTCCGCGAGCAGTACGAAACGGCGCCATGGGAACCGCCGCGGATCGCGCCGGGCACGGTCGTCCGCGGCTTCGTCGGTCTCGACGCCGGTTCGACCTCGACCAAGGCGGTCGTGCTCGACGAGGGCGGCGAGGTGATCGCCAAGTCGTACCAGCTGTCGCGCGGGAACCCCATCGAGGACGGCAAGGACATGTTCCGCGCGCTGCGCTCGGCGATCGAGTCGCAGGACGCCTCGCTCGAGGTGGCCGGCCTCGTGACGACCGGCTATGCGAAGGACACGCTGAAAGACGTGTTCGGTGGCGACGCCGCGCTCGTCGAGACGGTCGCGCATGCGCAGTCCGCCCTCCAGTTGTATGCCGACCCCCACGTCATCGTCGACGTGGGCGGGCAGGACATCAAGATCATCGTGCTGCGCGACGGCCGCGTGAAGGACTTCCGCCTGAACACGCAGTGCTCGGCGGGCAACGGCTACTTTCTCCAGGCGATCGCCGGGAGCTTCGGCTATCCGGTGGAGGAATTCGCCGGCGCGGCGTTCTCGGCGCGCGAGATGCCGGTGTTCAGCTACGGCTGCGTCCTCTTTCTTCAGGCGGAGATCGCCGACGTGCAGCGGCGCGGCTGGCGCCCCGAGGAAGTGCTCGCGGGGCTGGCCGCGGTGCTGCCGCGCAACGTCTTCCTCTACGTGGCCAAGGCGCCCAACCTCGCGCGGCTCGGCCGCCGGTTCGTGCTCCAGGGGGGCACGCAGCGCAACCTCGCGGCCGTCAAGGCCGAAGTGGATTTCATCCGCGACAGCTTCCGCGGCCAGGATTACGAGCCGGAGATCGTGCTGCACCGCCATGCCGGGGAGGCGGGCGCGATCGGCGCGGCGCTCGAAGCCATCCGGTTGTGGCGCGAAGGGCGGCAGACGACCTTCATCGGACTCGCCGCGGCGGAGGCCGTCCGGTTCCTCGCGCGATCGTCGGAGGAGACGCGCTGCCACTTCTGCAAGAACGAGTGCCTGCGCACCTTTATCGACATCTGGACGCCTGCGGCGGAGATTCAACAGGAGGAGGGGAGACGGGGAGGCCTTCTTCTGTCGACAACAGGAGAAGGGGAGGAGGGGAGGCCCGCCGAGCCCGCCGCACCCGCCGAGCAGTCGCATCGCGAGCTGATCATCGCGACGTGCGAGAAGGGGGCGGCGGAAGACGCCGCGCAGATGCGCGACATCCGCAAGGCCATCGACGCCGTCAAGGCGCGCACGCCGAATCTCGTCGCGTTCGCGGCGCGCGAAGTCTGGAAGCCGACCCGCCAGCCGAGCGTGGCCGACCCGGCGGCGTCCCGCGCGTGGATGCCGTCCGCGCGGCGCCGCCGCAGCGCGATCGGCGAGCGCGCGGCATTCCGCGTCGGCATTCCGCGCGTGTTCAACATGTACGCCTACGCGCCGGTCTTCAGCGGCTACCTCGAGAGCCTCGGGGTGCTGCCGCGCAACATCGTGTACTCCGATTTCACCACGCTCGACATGTACCGCGACGGGACCGGCCGCGGCGCCATCGACCCGTGTTTCCCGTCCAAGGTCGCGCTGGCGCACGTGCACAACCTGCTCTACGTCAAGCACGCGCGGCAGAAGCTCGACGCGATCTTCTTCCCGATGATCGACGTCCTGCCCTCGTCGGTCGTGAAGGCGATCGGCAGCGCGTCGTGTCCGACCGTGGCGCTCACGCCGCAGACCGTCCGCGCCTCGTTCACCAAGGACGGCGACGTCTTCGCCGAGAGCGGCCTGGCGTACCTCGATCCGCTGCTCAATCTCGCGGATCGGCCGCTCATGGAGCGGCAGATGCTCACGACCTGGGGGCCGCTGCTCGGCCTGTCTCCGGGGGAGAACGAGCGCGCGATCGCCGCGGGGTTCGCGGCGCTGGACGCCTACGAATCGCGCGTCAGGCGCACGGCGCGCGAGGCGCTGGACGCGCTCGAGCGCGAGGACCGGCTCGGCATCGTCCTGCTCGGGCGCCCGTATCATCACGATCCGGGGCTCAATCACGGCATCCCGGAGGATCTGCAGAAGCTCGGCTACCCGGTGTTCTCGCAGAGCACGCTGCCGCTCGACGCGGATCTGCTCGACCGGCTCTTCGGACACGAGGTGCGCACCGGCGTCATCTCCGATCCGCTCGACATCTCCGACGTGTGGAAGAACTCGTTCTCGGCGAGCAGCAACACCAAGCTGTGGGCGGCGAAGTTCGCGGCGCGGCATCCGAATCTCGTCGCCGTGGAGCTGTCGAACTTCAAGTGCGGCCACGACGCGACGATTTACGCCACCGTCGAGGAGATCATCGAGCAGTCCGGGACGCCGTACTTCGGCTTCAAGGACATCGACGAGAACCGGCCGGCCGGGGCCATCAAGCTGCGGCTCGAGACGCTCGACTACGCGCTCAACCGCCACCGCCAGCGGCTGGTGCAGCGGCGGCAGGTGACGGAACGGATCGCCCGCGCGCTCGCGCGCTACGAGCGCCGGTTGCGCGCATAGCCGTGTGGCGATGCGACCCGGTGATGCTATTGACGCCGCGGGCAGGCCGTGACAGAATCCGCGGCCATACCTGAAGATGGTGTTCTGAACCCAGCTTCGGGGCAGACGGGTCAGGCCGGCTTTCGGAGGAAGCCTCCAGGGAGGAGTCTACCGATGAGCCGGACTGAATCCGCAGAAGGCTCGCCGACCCCGCATCCCTCCGCCCTCCCGGTTGCCTCTCCCAGACGCACGGCCGTCCTCTGGATTGACGACCAGATTGACGCCGCCGTCTTTCGTGCGCTGTCGCTCGACGGCTTTGCCGTCGATCGTGCCGCGACCGGCGCGGCTGGCGTGGTGGTGGCCAGCGAGAGCACGCACGATGCGCTCATCGTGGAGCTGCGCCTCCCGGACATGTACGGCGTGACGGTGCTCGAGCGGCTCGCCGGGAAAGGGATCGTCGCTCCGGCGCTCGTCGTGACGGGCAGCTATATCCAGGCGGAGTCGGAGAGGGCGGCGATCAGGGCGGGTGCGGTCGCGTTCAGGCAGAAGCCGCTCTTCGTCGAAGACCTCGGACAGGCGTTGCGAGACATCATCGCATCGCGCCCCTGCTCTCCCGCGTCGATGCTCGGGTATCGCGACGGCGTCCGCCGTCGGGCGGCCGGCCAGGTCAGGTGTCACTGCGAGCAGGCAGGATTACCGCCGCCGGAGATCGTCGCGGTCAGTCCGTCCATGCGGGACATCCTCACCCAGATCAGACACGTCGCCCGCACGAAGGTCACCGTGCTGCTGGTCGGCGAGACCGGCACGGGCAAGGAGCTTCTGGCGCATGCCATTCACTGCGCCAGCGGCCGCCGCGCCGGACCGTTCGTGCCGGTGAACTGCGGCGCCATTCCCGACGGTCTGCTGGAGAGCGAGCTCTTCGGCCATCGAAAGGGGGCGTTCACCGGCGCCGTCGACAACAAGACGGGGCTGGTCGAAGCCGCCCAGGGAGGCACGCTGCTCCTCGACGAGATCGGCGAGATGCCCGCGGCGATGCAGGTGCGGCTTCTCCGGTTCCTCGACGAGGGCCGCGTGCGGGCCGTCGGCGAAACCAGCGAGAAGACGGTGGACGTCCGCGTGATCGCCGCCACGAACCGCCAACTGCGGAAGGACGTCGCGCGCGGCCGCTTCCGGGAAGACCTTTACTATCGGCTCGCCGTGGCGACCATCTACATCCCTCCACTCCGGGACAGGCCGGAGGATCTGGACGCGCTGGTCAGACACTGGCTGCCGCGCCTTGCCGCCTCCGCGGATCAACGCCAGCCGATTCGGATCAGTGCGCGCGCCATCAGGATGCTGCAGGGACACCGATGGCCGGGCAACGCGCGGGAGCTCAGAAACGTGCTGGAGCAGGCGCTCTGCCTGACATCCTCGGGCGTCGTCACCGAGCGTGCGGTGTCGTCGGTCCTGTGGCGCGGCCTCCACCCGACCGCGAAGGTCCCCGCCGATGCCGGGGACCCGCTCAGGAAATGCCAGATGCAGTCGGTCCTCGAGGACAGCCACTGGAATCGCACGAAAGCCGCGCAGCGCCTGGGCATCGGGCGGACGACGCTGTGGCGGTGGCTGCGGAAGACTGACATGAGTTGAACGCGGCGGAACAGTTCGTCCCGGAGTGGAACGAGTTGTTCCGCAAGCTGTTTCAGATTCCGCACCAGTCGCGCCAGGCGTTGCAGTTTTCCTGCGCTCGCCGCTGTTTCCCCACGAGATCTCCACGCGGCATACCGCTTGCTGGGCGGACGCCAACCCGCTTCCGCGAGCCATGAGCAGCCGTGCGCACGAGTAGCTACGTCATTTACGTGGGTCTCCGCGAAGAATCGGAGTACTACATTCTTCACGGGTACACCGGCGCCGTGGACGCCGTCGGTCCGGAGGTGATCCGGTATCTCCTCGCGCACACCGACCCCGGCCGCACGGGTCCGGCGCGGGATGAGACGGTCATTCGTGAATGCGTGGGGCACGCCGGCGATCGCGAGGTGGAGTCCGACACCATCCAGACGCTCGCCAGTCGCGGCTATCTCACCGACAAGTCCGCCGAAGCGGAGCGTGCGTACGTCGAGGGCCTTGCGGAACTGTTGCACAAGCGCGAGCTCACGCGCGCGCGACCCGGGTTCTTGATCGTACCGACCTACAGCTGCAATCTGAGGTGCCCGTACTGCTACCAGGCGGCGCTTCGCCGCCTGGGCAAGGTCATGACGCGCGAAACCGCGGATGCCGCGTTCAGGTGCATCGACCTCCTTCGGGATCGACACCATGATTCTACGCGTGAGCCGGCTGACGGGACGATCCCGTACATGGTTGTCGGCCTGTACGGCGGCGAACCGCTCATGCGGGCCACCGCACGAATCGTCCGCTACATCGTGCAGGAGGGGCGCGGGAGACACCTGCGTTTTTCGGCGACCACGAACGCCGTCGATCTCGATCAGTTCCTGGATTTGCTCGGGCCCGACGGCATCCGGCAGATCCAGGTCACCCTCGACGGCCCGAAGGACATCCACGACACGAAGCGCATCGGGCCGAAGTACCCGCAGGGCACCTACGAGACCATCCTGCGAAACGTGGGCCTCGCGCTCGAGCGCGACGCCTCCGTCGGGATCCGGCTGCACATCAACTGGGACTCGGTGGACCGCGCGAAGGAGCTGATGGACGACCTCGACGCGCGCGGCCTTCTGGCGCACAAGCACCTGGCCGTGTACGCCGAAACGACGCACAGCTGGATGCGGGGCCACGCGGCGCCGGTGCCTCCGGAGATGGCGCAGTCGGACATACACGAATGCCTGCGCCAGTCCTGCTCGGGGCTCGCCAGGCCGCTGCGCGCGACGGATCACGGGCTGGTCGCGAGGCTGGAACGCTACGTCCGATACGGTCTTGCGGGCATTTGCTCGAGTGCGAGCGTCTGCAGCTCACAGACCGCGATGTACATCCTCGACCTCTTCGGCGATATCTATCCGTGCTGGGAGATCGTTGGAGAGCCGGAGCTGAAGATCGGTGAGTTCTCGGCGGCCGCTCCGGTGTTCAACGAGCGCGAACGCGCCTGGCGCGGCCGGACGCCGGCAACCATCCCCGACTGCGCGACCTGCAAGTACGCCGTGCTCCATTTCGGCGGATGCCCGGCCATCCCGCTCAGAACAGGGGGAGAGCTCGCGGCCCCTGCCTGCTACGACTACGAGGACGCGTTCATCTCGTTGAGCCGGAGGTTCTTCCGATCCGCGGCATTCCGGGCTCTTGGCAACAGCGCGACCGCGGGTGCGGCTGCGGCCACGGTCGGAGCATCACCGCATTGAGGAGTGGGGAAGATGGCGAAGCAGATCGAATCGCTGAACGTGGAGGTCGCCGGCAGTCTCTCGATCGAGGAGCTCGAGGAGCGGCTCGAAACGCAGGTGCTCCGGATGCCGGAGGCCGCCTGCGACTGGTCGTGCGGCGAGGTGTGTTCGGGCGGCTATGGCTGTACGACCGTGTGCACGACCGGCGCCGAGTGCAACGGGTTCCGCTGCGGCGAATTCTGCAGGGACGCTCAGGTCGAGTAGCAACAGGACGCGCCTGAAGATCTTGCATCGGCAGGCAGGCAGACAAACGGGCAGATACCAGGAACCCGTCACAGAGGGACCGCCATGGCAAAACGTCAGATCGAATCGCTGAACCAGGAACTCGCGACGAGCCTCTCGGTCGAGGAGCTCGAAGAACGACTGGAAACGCAGGTGCTCCGGGTCCCCGAGGCCGCCTGCGACTGGTCGTGCGACAGCGTCTGCTCGGGGGGCTTCAATTGCTTGGACGTGTGCTCGTCCCAGGGCGGGTGTCACCGCGTCGACTGCTGGGAATACTGCAGGGACGCTCAGGTCGAGTAGTAACGCGACACGCCTGGACGCATGTCGCCAGGCACACAGACGGGCGCGCTCGTGACGCCGTCAACAGAGGGGCCGGTATGGCAAAACCGCAGATTGAATCGTTGAACGAGGAATGCTCGACGACCCTCTCGGTCGAAGAGCTCGAAGACCGGCTTGAGCTCCAGGTCCTTCGCATGCCGGAGGCGTCCTGCGACTGGTCGTGCAGCTCCGTGTGCGCCGGATACATCTGCCATTCGGTGAGCGGCAGCCACTGTTCCGACGTGTATTGCAGTGAGTACTGCGTGGATCAACAGGTCACGTAGGCGCGGCCACGTGAGTGAGAAAGGGAAACCGCCATGCCCAAGAAGCAGATGGAGCCGGTGAACGCCGACGTCCTGGCGCGGCTCACCGTCGAGGAGCTCGAAGAGCGGCTTGAGACGCAGGTCCTGCGCGTGCCCGACGCCGCGTGCAGCTGGTCCTGCGACAGAGTGTGTGACAGCGGGTACAGCTGCGGCAACGTCGGCGGCTGCTCGATGTACTGCAGTCCTGAAGGCTGCCAGTCGTTCTGCATCGACGCACAGGTTGAATAGGCTCGGGCGGCCCCGTGCAGACCGACCCGGATGGCGCCGTCGTCCGTTCGAACGATCGCGTGCGAAACGTCGCGACGGAGCTCGACCGCTTCGAAGACGGGACACGAGGCGTTCGGTTCCGTGCGCGAACCGCGCAGGGACGGCAGTTCCTTCTTCCGGAACCTGTCGCGGACATTCTTCGTCTGCTCGACGGCACGCGGACGCCGCGGCAGGTGTCCGCGGCGCTCGCCGGATCGAGCCGCGCTATCGGACCCGAACGGATCGAGGAGGTCATCACCCGCGACCTCCTGCCGAAGCGCCTGGTCGAAACGGTCGGCGACGCGCCGCCGGTGTCCAACGATGCCCCCGCAACGGCGGCGCCAGGCAGGACGCCCTGGGACTTTTCCCTCCGAGTACCGCTGGTGTCCCAGGAGCGACTCGCCCCCGTCGTTGCTCCACTGACGTCGCTCTTCCGGCCGCTGACCGCCGCCGTGTGCCTGGCGGCGATCGTCCTGGCACACGTCGCGTTCTACCAGCTGCCGGTCGCTCAGCGCGCGATGCCATCTTCGGGGCGGGACTTCCTGCTCGCGTTTCTCCTCGCGTTCCTGACGGTGTGCTTCCACGAACTGGGGCACGCCGCGGCATGCCGGCGGTTCGGTTGCCAGCACGACGAGATCGGCTTCTGTCTCTATCTGATCTTCCCGGCGCTGTACGTCAACCTGTCCCGCGCCTGGCAGCTTCCGAGATGGCAGCGGGCGGTCATCGACGCTGGAGGCATGTACTTCCAGCTGTTGATGGTGGTCCCGCTGTACTTCGCCTGTCTCATGACCGGCCGTTCATACTGGGCAGGCGCCATCTACAGCATCGATTTCGCGGTGCTGTTCTCGATCAACCCGCTCCTGAGGTTCGACGGGTACTGGCTCCTCGTGGACCTGAGCGGGGTGGCGAACCTCCAGCGCCGCGCGCTCCGGCTGCTCGGCGACACCTTCGCGTGGCCGGTTCGCCGGCGCACGCCCCAGCTGCTGGCGTCCGATTTCCGCAGGGGGCCGCTGGCGCTCGTCGCCGGATACGCGCTGTTTCTTGTCGTGGCGATCGCCCTGCTGCTGCCGCAGGTGTTCCTCGCAATCCCGCGCATGTCGAGTCAGTTGCTCGAGTCCCTCGCGCGGATTCCAGGAGAACTGATCAGGAACCCTGATGCGGCCATGCTGCACCTGTACCGGTCCTTCGTCGCCTTCGCCTTCCTGTTCATGTTCGTGAGGCCGCTTCGCCGCCTCTCGACGCTGTGGCGCGGGCTGGTGCATCGCCAGGGGGCGCAGTGATGCGCGCCCGTTCCGCGGCGCTTCACTACGCGGTCGTCGCGCTCGAGGCCCTCCTGCTCCTGTTCATCGCGCGGCAGCTGGTCGTGCTCGTGCACGAGCTCAGTCACGGCCTGGCCGCCGTGGCCCTCGGAGGCCAGTTCCAGTTCTTTCAAATCGTGTTTCTGGATGGGCGGTCCATCTTCGTCTTCCCGCCGGACGCGCCACCCTGGAAGGAAGGCGCGGCGCTTCTTGCGGGCCATGGCGTCAGCCTGGCGCTGGCGCTCGCGTGCCTTGCTGTCGCGCGAACCAGCCGCCAGGGGAGCGGGCGCGCCCTGTTTGCGGCGTTTACCGGTGCGGTTGCCGCCGCGAGCGTCCTCATGGGCTCGAACATCGTGCGCCCATGGGTGATTCAGGCGGAGATCGGATCGGGATTGTCGTTGTTGGGTCTTCCCCGTTCGGCGCGGATGGCCGTCGATCTTGCGGGACTGATCTCCGCGGTGGTCCTGACGGTCGTGTTCCTTCGCAGAATCCTGGACGCGGTGGTCGTCAGCGGCGGCCCGCGCACTTATTGGTCGCGGTTTGCGGCTGGTGTATCAGGGCTGCTTGTACCGGGCCTGGCGCTTGCCGCCGTGGAGCGCGCGCTGACGCAGGCATCGGGATGCGAAGTCTGTACCGTGAGCGCGGCCTCTCCGCTCATCACGCCCTATGCCGCGATCCGCCTCGCGTGCTGGACGGCAGTCGCATTCCTGTTGCCGCTGCTGATTCGGAGGGACCGGGCCGCGGCAGGCACACGCCACGGCTGGAGACGCAGCGTGTCCGCGTACGCCGCCATGGCGCTGGCGCTCGCGGCCGCGCAGATCTTCGTGTTCGGGCTCGACAAACGCGATCCGCGCGGCGTCTTCCTCACGAGCCAGCCGGCGGAGGTCACGGTCGCCGCGTGCAACGTCAGGGTCCACGTCACCGGCCAAGATCGCGCGCACGTGCAGTTCCTCATGCGCCCATTCGTGTCGCAGCACCGCTTCCTCTGGACGCGCGTCCGCCAGCGCGAGCCTGCCGCCTGGGGCCCCTACGACGCGTTCGTCCAGCAGAGCGCGCCGCTCGGCGCAACGGGCTGCACGGTGATCCGGCGGTACGTGGATCCGGAGGCCGCGTTCTACGTTGCGGGGCAGTGGGATCCCGGAGCCCGGATTGTCGAAGCGGACTGTGAGCTGGGCCCCTCCGACCGGGATCCGCGGGGGCGCACGCTCGTCGTGTCGGACGCGTGGCGCAAGCAACAGCTCGGGCATCTCGACATGGTCCAGGTCGACGTCGCAGGGGAACTGATTCTCGCCGGCGTGCGCGTCGAGCCGGCGTCGGCACGCACGCCCGCGATTGCCGCGGACGCCATGGTTCGCTGGGAGAACCCGGACTACAGAGGTTCGTTCGAAACCGCGTACCTGACGCTGGCCCGCCGCCACTGAGGACCCAGGTGCGATCGCAGGAAGCCGGCGTTCCGGCGGTTCATACACTCCCCATCGCGCCGGCCGAGCGTCTCGCCGCGGAGGGCCGCCGCGCCTGGACACGCTTCGAGCGCGCGAGCGCGCGAATCCCGGGCTACCAGGCGCTCCGCGATCGACTGTGGCTCAGGAGATTTCCCGGCGTCGAAACAGGGCAGAACCTGTTTACCCATTTCCCTTTTCTGTTCAGCGACGCATTCCCGAAGGCCCGTCTCGGACAGGTGCGGGAACTCTCCGTTGCCGCGCTCTTCCTCCTGTACCACATCCTGATCAACGACGAGCTGTTCGATCAGCCCGCCGCCCCACCCTACGAAGCGGTCCTCTTGAGCGGCGCCTATCAAATCAGAGGATGGCAGGCGTTGAGCCGCGCGATGGGCCCTCGCCGGATGCCGTGGAAGGAATTCGTCGCGCAGTACGATCAATACAACGCGGCCGTGTATGTCGAGTGCCGCGATCACCGGCACGGTCCGCAGCCGTACACGCGCGCGGACCTCATTCGCGTCGTCTCGCGCCGCTGCGCGGTGTCGAAGACGATCACGTCCGCGCTGTGTGTCATTGGAGGGCGTCCGTCGGTGCGCGGACCGCTGGCGCGCTCGCTGGACTATTACTGGCTCGCGGACTCGATGCTGGACGATCTCCGCGACTGGAAGAAGGACTTCGCGAACAACCGCTTCTCCTACCTGCTCACCGCGGCGATTGAAGAACTCCAGCGGCGCACGAAGCTGGAGGACATTCCGGAACCGCGGCGGCCGTCCGCGATCCGCACGACCATCTACTGCTCGGGCCTCCTCGATCGGTATCTCGATGACATGCTCGGATACCTCGAGCAGGCAAAGGCAGCCGCGGCGCCCGTCGGCTCCAGCACGTGGTCGAGCTGCCTGGACACCGCCACGGCCCGGGCGTACGCCACACAGGCGGACTTCAGGAAGGCGCTGCGGGAGATGAACCTCCAGACCGCTCCGCATGCTCGCGGCGCTGGAGCCGCGGAGCGGCGCGGTCCGGCGTGCGACGGCGTATCTCCGGGGGTGCGCTCGACAGAAGCCCCTGCGGGCCGCATACTGGTGGCACAGCACGGCAGACGAATCGGCTGACGGCAGGTGGGGTGTCCATGCTGAGAGACCTCCGGTACGCGCTGCGGATTCACCGCCGAAACCCGGTGTTCGTGACCGTGGTGCTGGCATCGGTCGCCCTCAGCATCGGCGCGAACACGCTCATCGTCAGCCTTCTCTATTCGCTGCTGCTGCGGCCGATTCCGTTCCTGGGAGACCTGGACCGGATGGTGCTCCTCAGCCAGCAGATGGGCCGCGGGCCGTGGATGGCGGTTTCCGCGCCGGAGTTTCGCGAGTGGCAGGCCCGGCAGACCGTCTTCACGAGCCTCGCCGCGTTTCGTCCCGGAGAGTTCAACCTGTCGGGGAACGGCGAGCCCGAGCGCGTCAAGGTGGCGAGCGGGTCGCCGGATCTGTTCTCGGTCCTCCGCGTGCGGCCCGCATTCGGCCGCGACTTCCGTCCGGATGAATTCGCCGCGGGCGCGGGCCGCGCGGTCATCGTGTCCCATGCGCTCTGGACCAGGCGCCTTGGCGCGGATCCGTCCGTGATAGGGAGGACGATCCGCCTCGACAGCGAGAGCTACCTGCTGGTCGGCATCATGCCGCCGGGCTTCACCTTCCCGGACCAGAAGACCGACGTGTGGGTGCCGCTGGTCCTCCCCTCCGGCGCCGGCGGATGGACGGATCGCAGGCTGCAGGTCATCGCGCACCTGAAAGACGGGACGACGCTCGCCGCCGTGAAGAGCGGCATGGACGCGGTCGCCCTCGGACTGGCCAGCGATCATCCCGCGACGAACCAGGACGTGCGGGCTGTCGTCCGGCCCCTTCGCGATGAGCTCGTCGGAAATGCCAGGCCTTCGCTCGCGGTGCTGTCGTTCGCGGTCGCTTTTCTCTTCCTGGTGGCGTGCATCAACGTCGCGACATTGCAGTTCGCGCGCAACGAATCGCGCAGAACCGAGATTGCCACCCGGGCCGCGCTGGGCGCGAGCCGGGCCGCCCTGCTGCGACAGTTCCTGATCGAGAGTCTGCTGTTGGCGCTTGTCGGAGGCGCGCTCGGTGTCGGCGTGGCCTACGTGGGACTCGACCTGCTGCTGCGGTCGGTCCATCTCGCGATTCCCTCGTACGTGCACTTCGGCGTCGATCGCGCCGTCCTGCTGTTCGCGACGCTCGCGTCCGTGCTGACCGGACTCGCGGTCGGCATCGCGCCGATCGCGGACGTGTCGCGATCGAACTACATACGTGCCCTGCGGGAAGGCGGCACGGCGCTCACGAGCGGCCGGCGCGCGCGCCGCGTGTATACCGCATGCGCCGTCGTCGAAGTCACGCTGGCTTTCGCGCTGCTCGCGGGTTCCGCGACGTCGCTTCAGAGCCTAAGGCTGCTCCAGAGCGTCGGTCCGGGATTCCAGGTCGAAGGGAAGGTTGCCGGCAGGGTATCCCTTCCGGAATCCCCATATCCGAAGCCGATCGACCGTCGCCGTTTCTTCACCGAGCTGCTGTCCCGCCTCCACGCGGTACCCGGCGTGACAGATGCCGCGCTCATATCGCGACTGCCCGCTGGAGGCGCTGCCGAGATGCGCGGCTTCGACTTCGGCGACGCCGCCGGCGGGGCCGGGCATGGCTCGTCGGCTTTGTACTACACGTGCAGCCCGCGACTGTTCGAAACGCTCGGCATCCACGTGCTCGGGCGCTCGTTCGCGCAACTGGATCCGGCGGAGACGTCGAGCGCAGCTATTGTGAGCGGCGAGGTGGCGCGCCGATTCTGGAAGACCGAGAGGGACGCGCTCGGACAGACGGTGCGGATGCGCGACCGCGCGTACTCGATTATCGGCGTGGCGGACGACACGCGGCACTTCGGGCTGCACCAGCGGACCACACCGGCGGTCTACCGTCCGTACGACGAGGATGTTCCTCCACGCATGGACCTGGCGATCAGCTCGCCGGTCAGCCCCGGCGCGCTCGCGCCGCTCGTGAAGCAGGCCGCGCTCGATCTGGATCGCGACGTCCCGGTGTTCGACCTGCGGTCGCTGAGGACCTTCGTCGAGGAGTCCATCACAGTACCGCGCGTCGTGGCCACGATGCTGCCGGTGTTCGCGGCCAGCGCGCTGATGATGGCTTTCATCGGGTTGTTCGGCGTCATTTCGTACTCGGTCGCGCAGCGCACGCGCGAGATCGCCATCCGCCGCGCGTTCGGGGCGAGCGGGCGCGACATCGCCCGAACGGTGGTCAGACACGCGCTCTTCGTCGGGGCGGCCGGCGTGCTCTGCGGGGGCGCGCTCTCGTTCGTTCTCATCCGTCTCATGATCGGCTTCTTCTATGGCATCACGGCCGTCAGTCCGGTGATGCTCGCCGGCATCGGCGGCGGCCTCCTGGCTCTGTCGGTCGTCGCCGCATGCCTCCCGAGCCTCAGGGCCTTCCGGGTGGAACCCGTCAACATGCTCCGTCAGGAGTGACGGCGCGTCGTGGAGGGCCCGATGCGCAGCGTCGACGTGGACTCGCGTGCGATCCCGGCGGCTGAGGAAGTACGGGCCGCGTTCGAGCGCGCCGTCCGCTTCCTGCTCTCGCGTCAGCTGGAGAGCGGTGAGCTGCCGATGCACGTCAGCGGGGACCGCCTCATGCGCGTGTCGCGCCGCGATCCCACGCCGTTCGCGACGACGTTCGCCATTGAGGCGTTTCGCGTGGCGGATACGGGCGATGTCGCGGGCGCCATCCGGAACGCGCAGAACTTCCTCCTGGGTGAGATGGAACCCGGCGCACGATGGCGCTACTGGCGGGTGCGCCCGGACCGCGCCATTCCCGCGGATGCCGACGACACGGCCTGCGCATCAGTCGCGCTGAGGGGGTCGGGCACGGAGACGGCCGGAGTTCTCGCCGCTAACCGGGAAACGCTCCTGCGCCACCGCGATCCGGCCGGGCGGTTCTACACGTGGTTTGGAGTGGCACCGCCCCGGAACGACGTGGACAGCGTCGTGAATGCGAACGTCGCGCGATATCTGGGCGACGGCCCGGCGACACAGGGCGCGATCGATTTCGTCATCGACCTGCTCGAGCATGGGCGCGAAGAGAATTCCCATCGATACTACGTCGATGACCTCGCTCTTTACCACGCGGTGGCCCGCGCGGGCGCCACCGTCGGGCGCTTCGAACAGGCGTCGCGGCTGCTGGCCCCACGCATCCTGGCGCGGCTCGAACGAGGCGACGTCGCGGGAAGCGACCTGCTGACCGCGCTCGCCCTCTCCGCGCTGTTGCGAGTCGATGGCGTATCGAGCGAACAACCCCGGCGCGCATTGGTCGAGCGGCTCCTCGAACGGCAGGGCGCCGACGGCGGGTGGGCCTGTGAGGCGTTTTATGCGGGCCCCCCTCCTCCCGGACCGCTGACCGTGTGGTTCGGCTCGCGGGAACTGACCACCGCGCTCGGCGTCGAAGCGCTTGGCCTGTTCGTGCGCCGCCCGGCACACCCGTTTACGGCTCGTGGCTCGCCGGTCTGAGCGTGTCGCGCCAGGCGCTCCTGGCGACGTAGAGTCCGCGGTCGGTGAGGCCTTTTGGATCGAAGTCGACTTCCAGTCCGGCGTCCCGGAATGCATCGAGCATTTCGGCTGGCGTACAGAGGCCAAGTTCGTGAATCTCGCTCGCGTGCCGGGTGCCGGTGCCGTCGGCGATCTCGTAATCGAAATGGAGGCGTGACAGGCGTCCGTCCACTTCCACGCGGCTGGTCCTCGTGACGCGCACCCCATTTGCCTCGCCCGTGTTGCGCGCCACGCGAGCGGTGTTCAGCCCTCCCGGCGGGAACCATGGCTCGACGACGATCGCGCCGCCGGGCGCGAGGTGCTCGCGAAAACAGCGCAGCGCCGCGGTGATGCGATCCAGAGTCTGGAGATAGCCGATCGAGCTGAACAGACACAGCACCGCGTCGTAACGATGCGGCAGGCGGAAGTCGCTCATATCCGCGTGAAAGAAACGCCCGGCGGGGTGCTTCGTGCGCGCAATCGCGACGAAAGCGGGATCGAGATCCAGGCCGTCGACCGTGAAGCCCTCTGCCGCCAGCAGCCGCGCGTGCTCGCCGGTCCCGCACGCGACGTCGAGGAGCGAGGCGCAGCGAGGATTGATCCGGCGCAGCAGGTCGGCGATCTGCCGCGCTTCGGCAGCGTAGTCCTTGAACGTCGAGTAGATGAGATCGTAGAACTCCGCCGACGCGCTGAACATTGGTCGCCGTGCCGCCTTATCGGCTCGAACGTAGTTCGCCGAGCTTTGCCACCGGCTTTCCGTGGGCGTGCCAGTAGCCGTCCTCATGAAACCACATCGGGTGATTCGGATGCCGCGGGCAGGCCGGCCATGTGGTGTCGATGAAGCAGTCGTGAA
>MELC01000071.1:32554-128502 GCA_001767455.1 Acidobacteria bacterium RIFCSPLOWO2_12_FULL_66_21 | reverse complement strand
CGCTCCGGCGGCAGCTTGTTCGAAGGGCTGGAGATCACAGGGGGGCTTGACAACGGGACGCCTCATAGAAGGAAGCATTAGCGGGGTCTGCCGAGTCGACATAAGATCCGCTGTCCGACACGCCGCTCGCCCGCCCCCGGCCACAAGTTCGGGTCGGGACCGGAAGGCAGATCTTCCTCGGGGCTGAACGGCCGGCCGTGTGCGAAGGCTGCGCCGAACAGTCGGAAGAAGTCGCGAGACACGCTCGCCGACCGCAACTGCTCCGGGAAAACGAACGCGCCAGCGGGCAGATAAGCGCCGTTACCCCTTTTGACGGCGAGACAGGTGGCAAGGCTCCGGAGAATCGTATGGAACGGGCGCCCCGAAACTCCCCGAAACTCCTTGACGCGGGTGGATGCGGCGCCCTACGCTGTCGCCGGTGCACGAGAGCGTGCCAGAACCTGGAGGATCGGGCCAGGTTCGCCACGGCGCGCCCGTTCGTGTGCACAAGCCAACAAGAAGCATTCGTGGCCTGCCGGCTCGCGAGAGCCTATGCGCGCGGGCAATTACGCCTCGGGCCCCCCTGGGGACGCTCGTGGAAGAGCAGCACGACGGCGCGGCCGGATCCTCTTCACGTGGAGGGCGATTCATGGATGGGCAGCGGGCTGGAACAGTGGCGACGACTACCTCGCCGTCCGCACTGGGGACGACGACGGCGCTCGCGGTCGCAGTCATCGGACAACTGGCGTTACTCGATGCGGCAGTCGAGACTGTGTTCGCCGGATCCCCGGTGCGCTGGTCGATCGCGCTGCCGGCGATCGCCTTTTTCGCGCTCAGCATCTTCCTCTGGCGGCCAGGTGGGCCGCTGCTGCGACGACGCGGCCCGGCGGGCGCGGCGGCCTGGTCCGTGGGCGGCCTACTCCTGCTACTCGTTGCGTCGGCGTGGCTGCCAGACGGTCAGGCGGACGGCGTTCGATTGCTCCTGCAACGGACCCCGACGCTGTTGATGGCCGTCACCGCGGCCGCGGTGACGCTCGCCGCCGTTGTCCTGGTTCGCGCGTGCGCTCCGCTCCCCGCCATCGCCCGCCTGATCGCCTGCGGTGCCTTCATGTCCGTGGCCGCCTATGCGCTCGCGGCGCTCGGGGTAGCGTTGTACAACGGCGTGCCGTACGCCGCACTGTTTCATGGAGGAGCGGTCTGGCAACGCCTCCCGCGATGGCTGCAGGGCACCTTCCTTGCCACCATGGGACTCGTGCCGGCGGCCATCATCGTGGCGGCACTTCGCTTCGTCGGCCAACTCCGGCGCAAGTTGCCGGCACGGTCTGTTAGCTTCCAGGCGGTGGCTCTCTGCATGTCCTTCGTGATGGCGTTGGCTGGCGTCCGCCTGCCCGAAGTCGCTGATGGTGCGATGTCATCAACCGCGGGCGGGACCGACTCGCTGCCGCTCGGGCAGCAAGCCCTGGCCCGGCCGGCGACCGAGGCCGAGAAGCGGGCCGCACTCGGCCGGGCGGTCGAGCGCCTGCCCCGGTACTTCCAAGTGCTGGACGCCGTGGCGAAGGAGATCCCGCGCGACACGTTCGACCCGCAGGCGGTGGTGGAGAAAGTAGGCCGCGTCCCGGACAAGCTCTTCGGCTGGGTGCGCGACAACACGTATTGGGTGCCGTACCAGGGCGCGCTGCGCGGCCCGACGGGCGTGCTGATGGACCGGCTGGGCAACAGCCTGGACCGCTCGCTCCTGCTGGCGGAACTGCTACGCCTGGCTGGCCACGATGTGCGCCTGGCCCGGGCGACGTTCCCCGACCAGCAGGCGAAGGACTTGCTGGCGAAGGTGCGCCCGATGCCGCAGGCGGCAGCTCCCGACAGTGGGCCGTCCTCCACAGACCAGGCCGAGCAGTCGATCGCCAAGTTCGCCGCGGATCATCAGTTGGACCTCGAAGAACTGCGGACGTCGTGGCAGAGGCAAGTGGTGGCTGGCCAGCAGCAGGCGGAGGAACTGGCGAAACTGGCGGCCGGTCCGACCGCGGCGATGCTTCGGGACGTCCCGAAACCGCAAGCTGCCGCCGATGCCGACCCGGATCGTGTGGCGGCCATGGTTGATCACTGGTGGGTGCAGTGGCAGCAGGACGGCAAGTGGGTGGACGTGGACCCGTTGCTGCCCGACGCCCAGGCGGGCGCGGCGCTTCTGCCAACCGCTCAGACTATTCCATGGCGTCCCACGCCCGGCAGGCTTCCCATCGAAGCCTCCCTATGGCACCAGGTGACGATCCGCGTGGTGATCGAGCAGGCTCGCGACGGCAGGCTTACGGAGCACGTGCCCCTGTCGCACACGCTGACGCCGGCGGAGGTGATTGGCCAGCGGATCGAGCTGCGCCAGTTGCCGCTCAAGTGGCCGGCAGACCTGGATCTAAAGAGCGGGGAAACGTACGGCAAGGCGATCCTGAAGGCGGCTGCCGAGCAGAAGGCCTGGGTACCCGTCCTGTCCGTGGGGCAGCGCGTCATCATGGACCGCGCCATCACGGAGACCGGCGATCTCGCTGACAAGTCGGCGCTTTCGGGTAAGCACGACGTCGGCAACGCCGCCGGAGGAATGATGGAGGGCTTCGGCGGCATGCTCGGTGGGGGAGGCGAAGAGCCTGCGGCAAAGGGAGGCGTGCTGACGGCGGAGTGGATCGAGTACGCGATCCGCGTGCCGGGCCAGCCGCTGCGGAAGATCCGTCGGCAGATCTTCGATCTCGTGGGACCGGCTGCCCGGGCAGCCCGCAAGGTCGAAGAGGACAAGCTGGGCGAGGTCGCCCTCCTGGAGCGGGCGCTGGCCCTGCTCGGGCAGACAGAGATCGCCGTGCCGGTCTGCCGGCTCTCATCGGATTTCCTGGTGCACCTGACCCTCGAACGGCTGCTGGCGAATCGCGAGCTGCTGTTGACAGCACTTGCCGAGGATGGCCCGCAGGACAGCGCCGGGGTGTACAAGATGCTCCAGCGGGCGCAGCCGCTGCCGGGCGCGCTGTACGCGCTAACGTTCACGCGCCATGCGGGCAGCCCGGTTGCCGGGGACACCTATCTGGACCGGCCCAACATCTTCAACCTCCACGACTACCTGCGCCCCATCAGCCCGGGCGCGCAGGGGATGGCGGCCGCCGGGGCCGACGCGCAGCAGGCGCCGCCCTTGGTGGCCGTGCACGCCATGGACATCGCGGACAACGCCGTGGCAGTGCGGCCGGACAAGGATGCATTCGCGGTTCGCCTGCGGCAGGGGATCCTCGACACAGCTGCGGAAACCGTGCTGCTAGGCGGGGCGGCCGGCAATGTTGCTCGTATGTGGAATGCCGTGCCGGGCTGGAAGCTGCTGAAGCCGGGCAGCGCGGCGGAACTGCGCAACACAAGCCTGACGGCCGATCTGCAGGCCCGGGTGGAGCAGGACTTGGCGGCGGGATACCTGGTGATGATTCCGCAGGGTCCATCCGCCACGCAGCCCCTTCAGCGCGGCGGCTGGTGGCGCATTGACGCTCGCACTGGGCAGGCCTTGGGCATGGGCGACAATGGGTGGGGACAAGGAATGACCGAGGAATCGATATTGCGCTGGACAACGATAGGGGGATACATCGTTTCCGCACACTGCCTGAAGGTGAAGGTTGTCGATCAATTGGATACCGGCACGTGGCAGTCGATACGAATGGGGATCCTGGGCTGCACGATCTCGCTTGCCGCCGGAGTGCTTTTGCCGGCCTTCCTTTTCGTCGTAGGGGCCAGCGCCGGCGCTGGGATCGTCGCCGGAGTACTGGCCGGAGTAGTCGGGAACTATTTCTAGCGGCGCGGCCGCGGGTCGGCAGTGGGCGACAGTTTGGTTCGCAAATCGGGCGGTCACCTCGAGGGTGGCGCGCCAACGGTCACCGGCATCGCGCGCAGCCGAGCGATCGCCGGATTGGCGGCGATCGTCGCGCTGGCGTGCCTGTCGGCGTGTTCCCTGGTGCGCCGCGGTGAGTCCCGGCAGGCGATCGTGTTCACCGCGGACACGCAGGGCAACGTTTTGCCGTGCTCCGAGTGCGGTGGCGGGCAAGGCGGCCTTGCGCGGCGCGCCACGATCGTGAGGCGCCTTCGCACCTCCGGCCCCTCTCTCTTGTTGCTCGATGCCGGCAACGCGTTTTTCGGCGGTGACAGCCTTGGATGTCCCGGCTGGCCGATCGTGGCGTCGTACGAACTGCTGCACTACGACGCCGTGAACCTGTCGTACCGGGACTTCCGCTTCGGCAAGCAGACCACGCTGCGGTTGATCGAGGGCGCCGCTTTCGTTCCGTTGTCCGCGACCCTGGTCGACGAGAGGACGGGGCGGTTGCTTGCGAAGCCTTACGTGGTGAGGACGCTCGGCAATCGGCGAATCGCGATAGTCGGCGCGACGGAGTTGCCCGATGCCGTCGCCGATCTCCCGCACATCAAGGCGCAACTGGCTGGCATCACCGTCCGTCCAGTGATGGAAGCCCTCAGGGAGTGGCTGCCACGGGCGAGTGCCGAAGCGGATGCCGTGGTCCTGCTCTTCTACGGCGCTGCCGGCGGGTTGAAGGCGATCACCGCTGCGTTTCCGGATCGGTTCGTCGCCGTCCTCGTCGGCGGCATCCGGCCGGATGAACTTCCCGCGCACGCGACTCTACCCGTGGTGGCAACGAGCGACGAAGGAAGGCGCATCGCGCATCTCGGCCTCGCAGACGCTCGTGTCACCGGGATCGAACAAATCGAGGTCGGGACGCCGATTGCCGCGGATCCCGCGATGCTCGCGCTGCTGCAGAGACACCTCGCCGTGGAGGGAGGATGCAGGCCGGCGAGCCCGATCGCGAACGTGCCGACGCCGTGAGTGGAACGTGCATACGCGGGAGCCGATCGACGTCGAGGGCTGCCCTCAGCCGGCAAGCTGCGCCCCGATCGCTCTTTCAGGCAATCTGGCATTTGGCAACGTCGTAGTCGGCACGACCACCACTGCAACTCTCACCATCGCTAATAACGGTCTCCGCACAGCGCAACCGCGTTCAGCGGCTTCATCAGCGTCTCGAGCAGCGCCGCTGGCACTAACTGGATCGCCTGGTCGGGCATCGGTATACCTGGGTACTCCACTATCGCGGTCAGCGGATCCGTGCTTGCGTTTGGCCCGGTGCGGATCCTGACTGGCGTCCAGGGGAAGCTGACGATCAGCAACACAGGCAACATCCCGGCGTACATTACGAATATCGTCTGCCCGCCACCGCCTGAGAGTGATCAGCGAACAGTCCAACAAAACCGGCAAGTCCCGACACCACCCAAACTACTCCTTGCGTCTCTGGACCACGTTATCGGGGTTCGAATCCCTGCCTCCCAGCCAACTGATTCCCCTGCAATCACTTACAGTCGATCTCGATGCTTGCGTGCGGTTCCGTATCGCCACGTCGCGAGGGTGCTGCCTTCACGGTGAAGGCCACAATCCCGTTTGTTTTCATCGATTTCTGGATCGACCACGACAACGTGGTCACGAACCACGTTATCGGGGTCAGCGGCGAGCTCGCGATCGAGGCGTCGGCGCTGCCTAACTCTCAGGATTGCAGTGGCTTGCGAGGATCACGCAAGGGCCTCAGCCGGGGGTCCGGCTGCCCGCTTGATAGAAACTTGAGATTCTGTCCCGCGATCGACGGTCCCTCCTCGCGAGAGGAGCCGAGTGATGGCGGGACGATGCGGGCGCGGCGGACGGCGCATCGAGGTCACCTTGATTGATCATTAGCGACGATGGCATCGTCGTCGCTATGGATGGCGGCGACATCGACCAAGGACGATAGATGCATCAGCGGGGTGTGCCGAGTCGACAGAAGACCGCTATCCGGCACGCCCCGTCGCCCGCCTGGCCACAGCGCCGATTAGCACGCCGCAGGTTGGCGCCCTCCACGCGCCGAGTATGACTCGCGCCATAGCCTTGTCAATCGCGAAGGATCTCGGGTGGCGTAGCGCGCGGCGGCACAACGCACACCTCTGGCGCGCCCACGGGCGCGCGAGCCGCCGCCTACTTCGCCACGACGTGCGGGATGTTGCGCCTCCGCAGCAGATCGTTGAACGCTCCCAGATCCTTGGCGACCAGGGCGTCGAACCGGGTCACCGTATCGCGAACACGCTCGGCGAGCAGCTTCTGCACTTCGGCCTGCTGGCTTGTCGGTCTGAAATCGGCGTTCGACAAGCCGCTGGCCAGGTACCCGAAGCGCGAGATCAGCTTGGCGGCGTAGCGGACGCCGTCCTGCCCACCCGTGATGCGCAGATCGATGAGCGTCATCTCGAGGTCGATGAACCCCTTGTTCAGGTCGTCGGCCGCCTTCCGAACCGACGCGTCGTCCACCACACGCCCGAGCCATTCCACTTGGCTGCGCACGAGCTCGCTCCGATTGAGCACGTCGATCGCGGTGTTGAGGTCGCGGCGCAGGTCGACGAGCATCTGCGTCTGTGCCGCGGTGTCCGCCTCGGTCCCGGCCGTGTTCGGGTCCTTGCGCACCGTCAACAGCTGCGTCTGTTCGTGGCCGACCGCCGAGAGCTTCACCGTGTAGGTGCCGGGAGGTGCGAGAAGGCTGATCGCCGCCGCCCGCCGGAGCCCGCCACCCTTGTGGGACCGAGCCGGACGTGCGGTGCTGGAATCGACGGACTCGTGCGCATCCGAATCTCGCTGGTCGGCTCGTACCGCAGGTCCCAATACACGCGGTTGAGACCGGCGCTGGCTGGAGCGCTCAGCGTGCGGACCACCGCACCTGTCTGATCCAGGATCGTCACCGTCACGGCTCCGGCGGGCGCGCTCTTCAGGCGGTTGTTGACCTGATGGAAGTCGACGGTGAGATACGCCGTCGCCGCGTCGTAGCGCGACGCGACGATGCTGCGCAAGGATCCCCAGGGCGGGAGGTTGGGGATGTTCTTCGTGACGTTGGTGACGATAGGAAGCATTAGTTTAGTTAGAGCGGGGTTCAGGGTCAACGGAAGCGCTGCTATCCGACACGCCCCCTCGCCCGCGCCGGCCACAGCGACCCTCTTCGGGCCGAGTCGAGTCTCGCCCGATTCCATGCGGGACATCGCGTCCACGTCGCTTGAACGGCTACATCACCGCCTTCACCGACCTGGTGGTTGGTGAACCGGCTAGCTCTTGCTGTCCTCCCACCGGGTCATCGCGGCCGCGGACCGGTCCGCGGCTGAAGGACGTCCGGTCCGCATTGCGGACATTCCCGAGGAGTGACAGCGGGTGATTCGCGCGCTCGCAATCGCGGCGCATCCCGACGACATCGAGTTCGTCATGGCCGGAACGCTGTGCCTGCTGCGCGAGGCCGGGTGGGAGATTCACTACCTGAACCTGTCGGGCGGCAATCTGGGCGGCGTCGATCGATCCGCGGCCGCGACCGCGCGCGTCCGCCGGCGCGAGGCCCAGGCGGCGGCGAAGGTTCTCGACGCCGTGTGGCACCCGCCGTTCTGCCACGACCTGGAGATCCTCTACGACACGCCCACGCTGCGCCGCCTCTGTGCGATCGTCCGCGAGGTGGCGCCCCGCGTCATCCTGACGCACTCTCCTGAGGACTACATGGAGGATCACGTGAACGCGGCGCGGCTCGCCGTGTCCGCGGCGTTCGCGCGCGGTATGCCGAACTATCGCAGCACGCCGGCGCGCCCGGCAATCGCGGCGGACGTGACGATCTACCACGCCAGCCCGCACGGCCTGCGCGACGGCATGCGCCGGCGCGTGCGTCCCGGCGCGTTCGCCGACACAACCGCCGTGCACGAGCGCAAGCGCGCCGCGCTCGCGTGCCACGCGAGCCAGCGGCGATGGCTCGAGGCATCGCAGGGCATGGATAGTTACATCCGGACCATGGATGCCATCAGCCGCGAGGTTGGGAAGCTCTCGCGGAGATTCAAGCACGCGGAAGGATGGCGGCGCCATTCGCACTGGGGATTTTGCGCGGAACGGGCCGACCCGCTGCGCCAGGCGCTCGGTCGCAACTATCTCGTCAGCGCCGCCTACGAGCGGTCGCTCGAGGCGGGAACGTAAGGACGTCATGCGCAAGCTCAGCTCCATCGCGCCCGGCTGGTGGGACTACACGACGCTCGACGCGGATGTGATCGCGGAGGCGCCCCCCTGATGCCGCGCGACCTGACGCGGCTCTCGCGCCCGGGCTTCACCGTCGTGCTGTACGACACGCTCGAGGAGTTCTATCTGGCCGAGGCGCTCGAGTACGTGGAAGCGTGGCGCCAGAGCACCGACGACAACCCGAACGTGCAGTTCAACTACTTTCGCGGCGGCCTCGGCACGTGCGCCGTGGAGATGCACTGACGCTTCTGCGATCGTTACTTCACGTCGAAACCCACCAGGTACACGAACGAACCGTCGCCGCCGACGGAGAAGCTCAGGACCCAGGTGCCTGGCGTGAGCCCCTTCGTGCTCAGGTTGAAGATGTACCCGCCGAGCGTGGCGTCGTATCTGAAGTTGCCGTCAGGGTTCGCGTGACCTGAATCGAGAACGACATTCGACGTGTTTCCGCCTATCCGACTGAGGTGTCGCACCGTCAGCGCAGTGGACGGCGACGAGATGTTCGCGTTGGAGGCGCTCAACAGCCGCAATTTGATCGGCACCGTGCTGCCGCTCTTGTATGCCTTCGTCTGGTCGAACAGCGTCGAGATGTGAGGTCCGGTTCGAGCCATGTAGAACGGACTGAACGAGCTGGTGACCGCGTAGATCGTTCGCGTGGCGTAGTTGCGCGCCGGCGAGGCGGCCGTCACGTCGACGAGCACGCCGTTCTCGTTGTGCAGGACGACGAGACTGTTGAAATCCGCCTCGGTGATGGGGTCAGGCACGATGAACGCAATTGTGACCGGCCCCGCAAAGACAGCGGTTGTCTGTATCTGGTAGGCGACACTCCCGACGATCGCAAATCCTCCGGGCACATCGCCCGCCGTGGCTGGATCGATCGGTACCACAGTCGTGGTGCCGCCTGTGGCCACGCTGTCGAACGTGAGCTGCACGGTCGGCGCGCTGCTGTCTTGCACAGGCACATTCGATCCGGCAGGGGTGTTCGGTGGAAGCGTCAGACCGAAGACGACGCCACCGTTGTATGGACCCCCCGCCCGTGTGGTTCCGTAGAGACGCCCGTCGCTGCCTTGAACGAGTCCGGCCGAGGGATTCGCGCCGTCGCTGCCGGTGAAGTGGTGCAGCGTCGTCAGCGAGCCGACAGAGTTGATCCGGAAGACCGTCCCGTACCCGTTCGCCCCACCCAGCGACGTCGTCCCGTAGAAGTTGCCGTCGCTTCCATTGACGAGGCCGGCCGTGGGATATCCACCGTCGGTGCCGGAGAAGCGGTGAAGCGTCGTCAGCACGCCGGATGTGTCGATCCGGAAGACGGTGCCCGTCTCGGCGCTGGGGATGGCTCCATTCCCAGACTCGGCCATGTCAAAGCCGGACGTCGTCCCGTAGAAGCTCCCGTCGCTGCTTTGGACGAGCCCTGCGACGGGATACCCGCCGTCGCTTCCGGTGAATGTGTTAAGCGTCGTCAGCGAGCCGGCGGTGTCCACCCGGAAGACTCTCCCGCGGTTGCTCGACCCGAAACCAGGAGTCGTCCCGTAGAAGCTGCCATCGCTGCCCTGGATCAGCCTGGCCACTGGCAACGCACCGTCTACTTCGTCTCCAGTGAAGGTGTGAATCGTCGTCAGTAGGCCCGACCTGTCGATCCGGAAGATCGTCCCGACGTAGCCGGTCCCACCCTCCTTCGTCATTCCGTAGAAGTTCCCGTCGCTGCCTTCGACGAGCCCGGCAACAGGATGAGCGCCATCGCTGGAGTCCCAAGCAAAGCTGTGAAGCGTCGTCAGGGAGCCGGAACTGTCGATCCGAAAGACGGTCCCGGCGTCGTAGTCTCCGAAGATTACCGTGGTCCCGTAGAAGCCGCCGTCGCTGCCCTGTACGAGTCCGGAATACGAATACGGATCCGTGGGCTCACTGCCGAAACTGTGAAGCGTCATCAGTGAACCGACGACGCTGGTCCGAAAGACGGTCCCGTTGCCGCTCGCTCCACCCTTGATGGTTGTTCCGTAGAGGTCCCCGTCGTTACCCTGGATGACCCCGGCATAGGGATCAAAGCCGTCGCTGTTCGTGAAGGTGTGAAGTGTCGTGAAGCCGGACGCGTCGATCCGGAAGACCGTCCCTAGTTCGCTCCCTCCGCCGTAATAGCTTGTTCCGAAGACGCTTCCATCGGAGCCTTGAATGAGTTCGCCCCTGGGCTGCCAGCCGTCGTTGCTACGTAAGAAACTGTGGAGCACTGTCAGCGAGCCGGAGCGATCAATCTTGAAGATCGTCCCGGCTCCGTTGGCTCCCCCCGAGGTTGTCGTGCCATAGAGGCTTCCGTCGCTACCCTCAAGAAGCCCGGCAAGCGGATTGACTCCGTCACTCAAGGTGAATTGGTGAAGCGTCGTCAGCGAGCCTGAGGTGTCCATCCGGAAGATCGTGCCCCAGCCATTCACGCGGTCCCAGTACGTGGTTCCGTAGAAGTACCCATCGCTGCCCTGGATGAGCCCGACAGGCTGGGAGCCGTCGAAGCCTGTGAAGGTGTGCAGCGTGGTGAGCGAGCCCAACCCATCGATCCGGAAGATCACCCCGCAGATGCAGCTGCTCACGCCATAGCCCGCCGTCCCGTAGAAGTTTCCATCGTTGCCTCGGACAAGACCGCCTGGGGACACTCCGTCGGCGCCGTTCGTGAAACTGTGAAGCGTCATCAGCGAGCCCGCGCTGTTGATGCGAAACGCCGTGCCCCAGCCGTTCGTGCCACCTTGGAGCGTCGTCCCATAGAAGTTGCCATCACTGCCTTGGACAAGGGCGCCTGGCTGCCTGCCGTCACTGACGGCAAAGTGGTGAAGTGACGTCAGCGAGCCGGAGCTGTCGATCCGGAAGACAGTTCCGGCGCCAGCGCTCCCGCCGAAGGCCGTTGTCCCGAAGAATGCCCCGTCGACGCCTTGTGCGAGCCCGGCCGATGGCCCTGCGCCATCGGCGCCAGAGAACTCGTACACGGTGGAGAAATCGAAGCCAACTCCGTTCGGTCTGAGAACGAACACCGAACCGAGGCCGAATCGCCCGCCAGATTCGGTTGTGCCGTAGAGACTCCCGTCTGCGGCGAGGAGAAGCGCCCCACGCGGACTGCCGCCCTCGACACTGAAGCCGTGAAGGACTTCGTACGTCTGCGCTTCGACGGACGCCGGCAGCAGCGCACCGGCGACCGCTGCCACGAACAAGGCGCAAAACGTCGCGCGGAACGTCGATCTCAGTTCCGCAAGGCAATGTACATGGACCGTCACGGGATTCCTCCTCAGTGGTCGCGATCGGCGATGGGCTCGCTTACCTGAAATGCCGATCCGCCTCGTTTTGCACAGCATCTCCGTGACGGGCGACGATCTCGCCGCCAATGGTCTCCTCGGAGGGATCATCCGCAGGTGTGCTGGTAGCGCTCGGTCGAGACGCTCACGGCTCGGAAGCCCGCGCGGGGCGTGACGTCTCGTGGTCAGCCTAAGGCCGCTGATCGTGTGGTCGATGTCGCGCTGCAGCACGTCGCTGCGAACTTACGGGCACTGCTCGATGGCATGCACGTGGACGTGTTTACCTGCATGTAATCGGGGCTCCGCCGAGCTCGACTTCGACCAGTCGCGGTGTGGTTCCCACGCTCAGCTGTTTCGCGCCCTTGAAGGTCTGCATCGGCAACGTATCCGAACCCCAAAAAAACCCCTTGGCTCGTCCATCTATGTAGAACACGCCGTCAATCGTCAGGGTGCAGTTATAGGACGGATCGGTGGTATTTCCGATAAACACGCTGATCTGCGCAGTGCTGCTGAATTGCGACTGTTGAAATGGGGATAGCGTCATGTTGATATAACCGGCGTCCGCGCCATCCCGCGTTATTGCCCGCACCTGAACGACCTGCCCGATTGGGAGGGTGACGCGCGAGGACGGTTGCCAACGTGCGCTACCGTACGAGGGCCGAGCAGAAGCCGCTGGTGCCGGGCGCGGGGTATGACTCGGCGGTGCGGGTGATGTCGGCCGCTTCGTGGGTTCAGTATTGGCGGGCACCGACCCGCCAGCCAACACGCCGGCAAGTGTCCCGAGAGTGGTTGCAAGGATGGTGAGATGGTCCGCACGTTGCGGTTCCGGCAGTCCGTTTCTTTGCCGGTACTCCGCCATATAGTCCACAGCAAAAAGCTCAGACGGCAGAGAAGCGCTCGTGCGATTCGGAAGACACTCTGGACACAAATAGCGGCTGGAAGTGTGATAGTCCTTTGCCTTCGCCTTAGTAACAATGCGGTTTGATAGCAACGGGCATGTGCGAGAGGAGTGAAATAAGTTGTAAGTGAGTAGCGCTGGATTGGCCTGCAACTCTCGGACGACCTCCTGCGGGTGCGCTTCGTAGTAAGCGCGGTGCTTAACGCCGCTAAGGCGATCTCCTGCAGAGAGGTGCCATAAATCACCGGAGGCGAGCTGTCGTTCGGTAAAGCGACATATGACGCAGATGTGGAGGTCCTCGTTCCCTTGTTTTCGTATTTTGCTACTTATCTTAGACGTTCCCCTTCCCTTGAGGAGAGCGCACTCGCGAGTGGCATGGAATACGGAGAACTCATACCGTTGGACGATCGCGCTGTCTCGAACCCTGCGAGCCGGGATCAGCCACGTTTTTTCGGTCTGCGGATTGCGCGCAGCGAGCCTGGCAACCAGTGACGCCGGTTCGGAAAGCTCTTGCGATGCGGCAGTCGGGGTTTGCTGGACCTTCGCCATTTGCGCGATAGCTGAGGATGGCAACCAGACGCTTAACAGCAACGCAGCGGTTGAGACGATGCGCATACAGACCTCCATTCAAATCCTAGTACGACTCTGGAGCACACCAAACGCGTCTTCACGCATCGACACGGTTTAGATGGCGCCGGAAAGAGACCGAACGATCCTCATCGTTGTTTTTCTCCCGTGATGATGTGGCTGAAGTACTCCACCGAGGTGTCTCCCCGAGTGCATCCGATTCGCATTTCAGCCCCAGGCGCTAACTCGTACGATTGGGTTCGGCTCCAGCGGTCTCTTCCGCAATTGCAAGTCTCCCGAACCGTGGACAGAACCCCCCGGTTTCGTCGGGTGTTCTGCAGCCAAACGTTTCGTCCCGCACCCTGCCACCCGCACGCATCCCGTAAGGTCAAGCGGCTGGCGCGTGACGAGCTTCCGGCCTGTGCGGCGGCCTCGTTGTTCAGCGGCGCAACGAGTAGCAGCGCACCGGCGACCGCTGCCGCCACGAACAGGGTGCAAAACGTCGCGCGAAGCGATCGGCAGGTGGATCTCAGTTCCGCCAGGCAATGTCGATGGACCGTCACGGGGGTTCCTCCTCAGTGGTCGCGATCCCAATCGCTGCGCCCATCACGTGCGGGGAACGCACCGGAAGGCACATTCGATCGGATCTGCGATGGGCTCGTTTACCTGAAATGCCGATCTGCCGCGTTTTGCACAGGTGCCCATCCGAGCTACCATGACGGCTCCCAGGTGCCCACTGAATGGTCGACTCGACCCTGACCCTGCTCGCGCGAGCGCAGGCCGGCGATGCCGAGGCGCTCAATGCGCTCATCGCCCGGTTTCTGCCGCGTCTGCAGCGATGGGCCACGGGCCGGCTGCCAGGATGGGCGCGCGATCTGGCCGATACCCACGACCTTGTGCAGGAAACGGTCGTTCAGGCATTTAAGAAGATCGAGAAGTTCGAAGTCCGCGGCGAGGGCGCGCTCCAGGCTTACCTGCGGCAGGTGCTGTTGAACCGGATTCGACAGGAGATCCGCCGGGCCGGCCGGCGGCCCGAGACCGGATCGCTCGACAGTCAGATGAGCGATGCGGGGCCGTCGCCGCTCGAGGCAGCCGTCGGACGCGAGGCGCTGGAGCGTTACGAGGCGGCGCTGGCCCGGCTTCGCCCGCAGGATCGAGAGGCGATCGTGGGACACGTGGAGTTGGGCCTGACGAACGAAGAGCTGGCCGGCGCGCTCGACAAGCCTTCAGCGAACGCGGCGCGCATGGCCGTCGAACGGGCGCTGTACCGCCTTGCCAAGGAAATGAACACGCCGTCCCAGCCTGTCCGCGAATGACCGACGTGCCGCGCGATCCAAGTCTTCTTGGCATCCTGCGCGCGCTCGCCGACCACGAGAGCGTGGACTGGGACAGCCTCGAATCCCATCGTGACGAGCCGGGCTTTCGGGCCATCGCGCGGGAGCTGCACGTCGTCAATCAAATCTCCACGTTTCATCGCACGCTCCAGGAGTCTCCCGATCCGGCGGCCGCATCCTCCTTGTCGAGCTTGTCGAGCTCGTCGAGCGGGACCGAGTTGGAGCGGCCCCCGATCGAGTCTGCACTCGGTCGGCCTCCAAGTTGGGGCCCTCTCACGCTTCTGGAACACGTCGGCCGGGGATCGTTTGCGGAGGTCTTCCGCGCGTGGGACACGCGCCTCGATCGCGAGGTCGCGGTCAAGCTGTTGCGCGATCGCGAAACGTCGGGGCTTGGCGAGGGCTCCTCCGTCATCGGCGAAGCGCGGCTCCTGGCGAAGGTGCGCCATCCGAACGTCGTCACGGTCCACGGGGCCGAGCGGCTCGACGGACACGTCGGCATCTGGACCGAGTTCATCCACGGCCATACGCTCGCGCATCTCGTCGGTCAGCAGGGTCCGTTCAGCGCTGACGAAGCGAGCGCCATCGGCATCGATCTCTGCCGGGCGCTCGCCGCGGTGCACCAGGCGGGTCTGCTGCATCGCGACATCAAGGCGCAGAACGTGATGCGCGAGGAGGGCGGCCGGATCGTGCTCATGGACCTCGGCGCCGGCAAAGGACGGATGTCCGGAGCGATGGCGCTGGGCGGAGACTTGACCGGGACCCCGCTCTACCTCGCGCCGGAAGCCTGGCAGGGGGGCGAAGCGACACCGCGGACAGACATCTACAGCCTTGGCGTGCTGCTGTACCACCTGGTCACCGGCGCGTATCCGGTGAGTGGCACCACGCTAGACGAGGTGCGCGAGGCGCACCGCGCGAGGCGCAGGACACTGCTCCGCGACGCACGCGCGGACCTGCCCCACGCGTTCGTCGACGTCGTCGAGCGGGCGCTCGCGGCCGATCCATCAGCGCGGTACGAAAGTGCCGGTGCTTTCGAGGCCGCGCTGAAGCAGGCGCACAGTGCGTTGGCGATCATCCCTGTCGCGACCAGCGCACGCGCGGTCGCGCCCCAACGGCCGGCGGCCAACATCGGTCTTCGACAGGGCGCTGTGTGGCTCGCGGCCATCGTGGCCCTCTTCGCGGGGGCCTTCCTCCTCGATGTCGGCGGCGCGCGAAGCCGCTGGCGGACGCCTGAACCCCCCAGCGCCGCGCCAACGCAGACCTTACCCTCACCGATCGCTGCGGCTCCGCGACCGGCGGAGCCGTCCTCGCCCACGCCGCTGCCCGTTACACCAGCGGGGCCGCCACCTCGGGCTCCGTCGCCGTCAGTCGCTGAACCCGGCGCACAGCCAACGGAGCGAAGGATCCGTGTCCCGCAGCGCTGGCTGGGCCGCCCGTCTCGCGACGCGCGCTATTTTCCGTACGTCGACGAGAAAGGCGACCTGCAGATTTGGGAGTTGACGGGCGGCCGCGCGCGTCGCGCGATCGAAAAGGAGGCGGGCGACACGCTCGTGTCTCCGGTCATGTCGCCACGCGGCAATCGCGTCGCCTACGCGCTGTCGACCGCCGCGGGAGGATGGGAGCTGCGCGTCGTGAACGCCGACGGCACGTGGCCGAATGTCATCGTCCCGCGCCAGACCGGCTACAAACCGGTTCCGCTCGATTGGTCGCGCGACGAGCAGAACATCCTGTGCCGTCTCGATCAACAGGACGGAACCGCCGACCTCGCGCTGGTGCCCGCGAGCGGCGGCGCGCCGCGTCTCCTGCACACATTCGCCAAGTGGGCGCCATCGAATGCGAGACTCTCGCCGAACGGGCGCTTCGTCGTCTATCGCCTCCGCTCGGATTCACAGCCTCCGCGGGAGGACCTCTTCGTCGTCGGCATCGACGGCTCGCCGCCACGGCTGCTCGTCGCCGGCGAGGCCGAAAGCCCGTATCCGTACGATCGCGTTCCGGCATGGACGGCGGACGGGAACGGCGTGCTCTTCCTGCGCGAGTCGACGAAGGTGCGTGAGTCGCAGGATGCGTGGATGCTCTCGGTCGTCGAGGGCGTTCCGCAGGGCGATCCGTTTCCGGTTCTCACGAATCTCGGACCGCCGAGCGGCATGGGGCTCACCGACGACGGGGCGCTCTTCTATATGGTCCTTTCTGGCTCATCCGAGGCTTACACGGCGTCAATCGATCTGACGGGCGACGTCGTCCGCGGCGCCCCGTCGAGGATTTCCGCCACCAATATCGGCCGGCACCGCGTACCGGTGTGGTCGCCGGACGGCGCGTCGATCGTGTTCTACACCGAGCAGCCAAATCCTGTGCCCGGGTTCAACCCCATCATGACGCTCACCGTTCGGGATCTCGCGACCGGCGCCGAGCGTTTCCTCACGCCGCGCCGGCTGGGGTTGAGCGGCTATGCGGCCGAATGGTCAGCCGACGCGAGGAGCGTGATTGTCAAAGCCATGGACCTCGACTCGCAGCGTTCGGGCCTTTTCCGGGTGGACGTGCGGACGAGCGAGACGACAGTCGTCGTGTGGACCAATCAAAATCCCCCGCACTTTCAATGCTCACCCGATGGCCGCGATTTGTTCTATGTGGATTCGCGCGGGATTGTCGCGCACGATCTGTCGGGCGGCGACGAGAGGATTGCGGTCGCGAGAGGCGCCAGGTCGAGCGTCGGACCGTTCGACATTTCCCCCGACGGGCGCGCCGTCGCGTTCGTTGGACGAACCGGCCCCCAGGGAAGCGAGACAGTGACGCTCGAGGTCCAGACGATCGGCGGCACGCCTCGCGAGTTGCTGCGTGTCACATCCCCGAACGATCTGCGGTTTCAACTGTGGACACCCGACGGCCAGGACATCCTCTTCACCCAATGGACGGGCCCGGTCACCCCCTCGTTCGCGCTTTGGCGGATTGCGGCGAAAGGCGGCGAGCCTCGCGACACGCATTTCGCCTTCACCGGCGCGCTAGGTATCGGATCACTGAGTCCCGACGGGCTCCGGATCGCGTACACAGAGCGGGAGCTGTTCTGGGAGCTGTGGATCAAGCCGACGTGGGGCTCCGTTGGCAGGGGACGTGTGGGGGCTCACGGGACCACGACCGGCCCAAATAGACCTGCCAAGCTCGCGACGAACCATACGCCAAGCTTAAGCGGCGTGTCCTAAAACACGACGCATCCCTTCAGGGTTGGTTCATGCCTCGTCGATACGCTGCGTGCGCTCGGTGGGCTGAACCCGCCTCTGAAGGGAGAATTTGATGAGATGCAATGAGACACGTGCTGCTGACACTTCGCGGGAGCGCTCGAGGCGGTTCTGGATCGTGCTGACGGCGTTGGTGGGTTTCACGCCGGTTGCGGGGAGCGCCCGCGCCGCCGCCGCGCAAGCGGCGATCGACAGCACGTACCTGCACACGTGCGCCGTGCTCTCGAACGGCACGGTCCAGTGCTGGGGCTACAACCAGTACGGTGAACTCGGCGACGGGAGCACGACGACCCGCACGACGTTGGTGACGGTCGGCGGCCTGACCAATGCGGTTGCGGTCAGCGCCGGCACGCAATACTCGTGTGCGGTGCTTTCGGACGGCACCGCCAAGTGCTGGGGCCGCAATACCTTCGGCCAGCTAGGCACGACGATTGGAAGCATTAGCGGGGCGGGGGGGAGCTCCGTGGACTTCGTCGCGGAGGGCTCCACCGTGATACCGTAACGTCCATCCGACAAGTCAGGAGGACGTTGTGACCACTCAGGCATTTCTCCGCGCGGCGTGTGTGGCCGCCGTGGGCGCTGCATTCATTGCGGGCGGGAGTTATTCACCGCTCGCGGCCGCCGATTACACCAGATACCAGACCTACGACGAGATGACCGCCGCGCTGCGCGACCTGGCGAAGACGCATGCGAAGCTCGCGAAGCTGGTCGAAGTGGCCAAGTCGCGCGAGGGGCGGTCGGTGTGGGCGCTGGAGATCGCCAACCCCGACGGGCGCCCGGTCCGCGAGCGCCCCGCGCTCTTGATCGCCGCCAACTTCGAAGGGGACCAGGTGATCGGGAGCGCGCTGGCGCTCTACGTCGCCGACCAGCTCCTCACCGGGTACGCCTCGAGCCCCACGATCAAGGAACGCCTCGACGGCCACGTGTTCTACGTGATTCCGCGCGCGAATCCCGACGGCGCCGAGGCGATGTTCGGCGCGGTGAAGTCGGCCCGCAAGACCAACGCCGCGAAGTTCGACAGCGACAACGACGGCCGGCTCGACGAAGACGGCCCCGAGGATCTGAACAAGGACGGCGTCATCTCGATGATGCGCGTGAAGGACCCGAAAGGGCCCTACATGATTCACCCTGACGATCCGCGCCTGATGCGCCGCGCGGACGCCGCAAAAGGGGAGGCCGGCGGGTACTCGATCTTCTGGGAAGGCACCGACAACGACAGCGACGGCTTCATCAACGAGGATCCCGCGGGCGGCGTCGATCTGAACCGCAACTTCCAGCACCAGTATCCGTACTACACGCCCGATGCGGGTCCGCACATGGCCAGCGAGCCGGAAGTGCGCGGGATCCTCGACTACGTGCTGGCCCGGCGCAATATTGCCGCGATCCTCACCTTCGGCGAGAGCGACAACCTCGTGTCGCCGCCGACACGCACGGGCGCGCACGCCCCGGCGTCCGTCGTCGATCTGATTGCGTTTGCGAACCAGAGCGTCGAGGGCGCACGCACGGTCGGCCGCTTCCAGCAGTCGCAACAGTTCTCCTTCGGCCGCGGTCGCGGCTTCGGCGGCGGCGACGACGCCGGTCGCGGTGCGGCGCCTGCGGGCCGCGGCGGCGGGCGGGGAGCCACACCGCCCGCGACGACCGTTGCGCCGGCCGATGCCGAGTACTTCCGCACGATCAGTGACAAGTACCGACAGCTCACCGGGATTCGCGCCACACCGGCGACCCGCATCCCGGGCGGCGCGTTCTTCGAGTACGGCTACTACCAGTTCGGCGTGCCGTCGTTCTCGACGCCGGGGTGGGGAATCGCTCAGGGTGCGCAGGGTGCTCAAGATGCAACGGGTGCTCAAGCTGCTACGGGTGGCCGGGGCGCTCAAGGCGGGGGTGTGCCGGGCGGACGTGGACTGGGCGGTCCGGGCGGAGCGGCACCGGGCGGCGACGCGGCCGAATCCGGAACCGCGGCCTTCGATCTCCGGCTCACGCGCTGGATGGATGCGGCCAAGGTGGACGGCTTCATCAACTGGCAGCCGTACAAGCACCCGACGCTGGGGGACGTGGAGATCGGCGGATTTCGTCCGTACGCGCTGAGCAATCCCGACGCGTCGAAGATCGCCGACCTCGGCAAGTCGCACACGGAATTCACCACGTATCTCGCATCGCTGCTGCCGAAGGTCGCCATCGCGGACACGAGCGTGAAGAGCCTCGGCGGCGGCCTCTACCGGATCAAGGCGGAAGTCGAGAACAGCGGATTCCTCCCGACGTCGATGGCACAGGGTGTCCGCGCGCGAGCGGTGGCGCCGACGATGGTGCAGCTCGGGGTGGACCCCGCCGCGATCGTGTCGGGCTCGCCGAAGACCAACTTCTTCCCGTCCCTCGCCGGCACCGGACGCCGGCAGACCTACGAATGGATCGTCAAGGGCACGCCGGGAGCGACGGTCACGCTGAAGGCGGTGGCGCAGAAGGCGGGGTCGGCGACGGCAACACTGACGTTGAAATGAGTCAATGCCGAACGGCCGAACGGCCGAACGGCCGAATGCTGAATGTAGGCCATAAGACGAAGGATTCAACTCATGCGTAATCCATGCTCGATAGCCGCGCGGCTGGCGTTCGCGGCCGCGCTCGTCATCGTTCCCGTCTCGATGGGCGCGCAGCAGCCCTCACGCGCGGCGATTCCGCCCACGCAATCCGGATCCGATCCGCAGTTCAAGGTCCGCCTCGACTTCAACCGGTGGCACGACGTCGCGGAGCTGAAAGCCGACTTCGAGAAGCTGGAGAAAGCCTGGCCGAAACTTCTCAAGCTCTCGTCGCTCGGCAAGAGCCACGACGGCCGCGACCTCATCCTGATGACGGTCAACAACCCGGAGACCGGCGCCGAGACAGCCAAGCCCGCGATGTACATCGAGGCCAACGTCCACGGCAACGAGATCCAGGGGGGCGAGGTCGCGCTCTACACCCTCTGGTACCTGATGGAGAACTACGGGCGCATCGACCAGATCACGAAGCTCGTGAACGAGCGCGTGTTCTATGTCGTCCCGACGGTCAATCCCGACGGCCGCGATTACTTCCTCAAAGGGACCGGCGCGGGCTCGCGCACCGGGCACGTGCCGGTGGACGACGACAACGACGGCGTCGCCGATGAGGATGGCGACGACGATCTGAACGGCAACGGGGTCATCGAACAGATCCGCAAGTACGTTCCCGGCGAGGGAACCCTCCGGAAGAACGCGCAGGATCCCCGGATCCTGGAGCCGGTGCCGCCGGGGCAGACCGGCGACTACATCCTGCTCGGCAGCGAAGGGGCCGACAACGACAACGACGGCCGCGTGAACGAGGATCCCGTGGGTGCGTACGACGGCAACCGCAACTGGGCGTCCAACTGGCAGCCGAACTACATCCAGGGAGGCGCCATGGACTATCCGTTCCAGCTGCCCGAGGCGAAGGCGGTCAACGATTTTCTGATGTCGCGGCCGAACATCGCGGGGGTCCAGTCGTACCACAACAACGGCGGCATGATCCTGCGCGGACCCGGCGCCGAGTGGCAGGGCGAGTACCCCGGCGCGGACGTCATGGTGTACGACGAGCTGGGACGCCAGGGGGAGCGGATGCTCCCGTACTACCGCTACCTGGTGATCTGGAGCGGCCTCTACACCGTTCACGGCGGCTTCATCGACTGGACGAACGACGGTCTGGGCATGCTGTCGTTCTCCAACGAGCTGTGGAACGGCAACCAGTACTTCAACAGCCCGGAGCTCCAGCAGCAGCAGCGCGACCCGAACAGCCCGATCACCAACCGAGTCGCGCAGTACTACTTCGACGACCACCTCGAGTTCGGCGATCAGTTCATCGACTGGAAGGCGTTCGACCATCCGCAGTTCGGCAAGGTGGAGATGGGCGGATGGAAGAAGCTGCAGGGGCGCGTCCCCCCGCGCTTCATGAACGAGGAGCTGTGCCACCGCAACATGGCGTTTTCGCTCTACCAGGCTGACGAGATGCCGCTCATGAAGAGCGGTGCGACCAGCGTCGAAGCGGTTGGCGGCGGCGTGTACCGCGTCCGTGTGGATTTCGTCAACGAGAAGGTCACGCCGACAATCCTCGCGAAGGCGGCCGCGAACAACGTCGTTCGTCCGGACCTGCTGCTCGTCGAAGGCAAGGGGATCGAGGTGCTGTCGGCGGGCTGGGTGGCGAACAAGTTCCGTCCGGGCGCGACGGAGCTGATCGACCAGCCGGATCCGAAGCGGATCCTCATCCGGACGGGACACGCGGGGCGTTCCACGCGGACGATCGAATATCTCGTGCGGGGCGGCGGCGACATGACGGTCACCTACGACAGCCTCAAGGGAGGCAAGGCGGTGGCGAAGGTCTCGGTGAAGCCGGCCGGGACCGGCGGCTGACGCGACCTGAAGGCCTGGAAGCGCTCGCGGCAATCGTGATGGTCTCGCGCCGACATGATCACGCTCCTCGGCATTCCGTGGGACCGGTCGTCGTCATTCCAGCGCGGCGCGGCTGACGCGCCGCCGCGCATTCGCGCCGCGCTGCGGTCTGCCTCGAGCAATTCGTTCAACGAGCGCGGCGACGACGTGCTGGCGGCCGACGTGTCGGTGGATGCCGGTGACCTCGCGCTGCCCGGCGATCCGGCGGACGCCCGGAAGGCGATCGAGGACGGCGTTCGCGCCATTGTCGGCACCGGCGGCTCGCCGCTGCTGCTGGGCGGCGATCATTCGATCACCTATCCCATCGTGCGGGCGTTCCACGACCGGGATGCGCTGACGGTCGTGCACTTCGATGCGCACGGCGATCTGTACGACGAGTTCGAAGGGGACCGGTTCTCGCACGCCTGTCCGTTCGCGCGCGTCATGGAGGAGCGGCTGGCCGCGCGCCTGATTCAGATCGGGATCCGGACGCTGACGCCGCATCAGCGCGGTCAGGCGGAGCGGTTCGGGTCGGAGATCTTCGGCGCCGGGCGGTGGCGGGACGCCATCCCGGTCCTCTCGAGTCTGCGCGGACCTCTATATGTGTCGCTCGATCTCGACGTGCTCGAGCCGATGCTGGCGCCCGGCCTCTCGCATCCGGAGCCCGGCGGCCTGGCCGTACGCGACGTGCTCGACGCGCTGTCCGCTCTCCGCGCACCTGTCGTCGGCGCCGATGTCGTCGAATACAACCCCCGGAACGACCTGCGCGACCTCACGGCGCGCGTCGCCGCGAAGTTCGTGAAGGAGCTCATCGGCCTGATGCGGTGAGCTGCCGTGTTGTCGTTCTGCACGAGCCTGACGCGCGTTCCCGCCAGTGAGCCGTCACCCTTGTCGACCATCTGCCGCAACGTGTTGAGGTACGCCCGGGCGGCCTCGGCATTCTCGAAGTCAGGAAGCTTCTCGCCGCCTGTCTGGGCCTGCGCCGGCACAGTCGCCGAGAGGATCACCGCAAACGTTGTCACGAGCAGCCGCATCGGCAGCCTCCTCATCGAACGATCGACCAGGTGTATGCGTTGGATCGGAGTGCCTCGCCCCATACGCAGGTACGCGTGTCGAGTTCCGACTCCATGATGACGAGGGTCAAGCCGCCGCCGGGTTCCCTCTTCAGCCGGGCGGCGTGCGCGCGCGGGGCCGCCGCGGGGCAGAGCGGCGATGGCAGCGTCATCCACTGGCCTTCGATCTGATCGCCGCGCGCGGACCCGCGGAAGATGGTGAACTGCGGCTGCACCACGCCCGACGCCGGCGGCTTCGACACGCGGCCGATCACCTCGCCGTTCTCCTCCGCAAACGTCACCTCGATGTCGCCGCCTGGCCCGAACGTGCCGGTGATGGTTCCGCTGGACGGCGCGACCGGCGGAGGCGGAGCAGCGGCCGGCGCAGGAGCCGCAGGCGCGGGCGGAGCCGATGAGGGCGACGACGCGGTGGGCATCGGCGGCAGCAGGGCGAGACCGGCGGACGGCGCGGCCGACGTCGAATTGCCGAAGCGCGCCACGACGATCTTCTGAAACGTCTCACTGTCGACCGCGAGCTCCTGATCCAGGGGAAACGCCTCGAGGTACTCGGCAAGCTGATCGACGCGATCGGGCAGCGGCGGATGCGTGCTCAGGAACTTGATCGGCTGCCGCGGCTGCTGCCGGTACATCTTGAGCAGGAACGAGGTCATGCCGGTCGGGTTGTACCCCGCGTTGTAAAGCATGTGCGCGCCGTAGCGATCCGCTTCGGATTCCTCGAACCGGCTGTAGGCATTCATGAAGAGGCCGACGCCGATGCCGGCGGCGATCTTCGTCAGCAGCTGCGACGTGTCGCTCTGCGGATTGAGCTTCTGCGCGGCCGCGGCCGCAATCGACTGCGCCTGATAGGCCTTGATCAACTGCCGCGCCGCATGATGCCCGTAGTTGTGCGAGAGCTCGCGGCCGCGCGTGACGAGCGCTTCGGCGCGCTCCAGGGATTGCGTGCCGGCCTGCGCCACAACAAGGCCGGCCGAGAGTACGACGAGCGCGATTCCCAATGGCATGGCTGCGGCTCTACTTCTTCGTGCCGGTGAAGCCGGTACCTGTGGCCAGATTACAGCCGGCGGGCCGGCACCAGGTGCCGGTCAGCGTGCCAGGGCCGGTCAGCACGATGCGCCCGTCGCCCATCTCCCCGTTGCCGATCCACTGGAATGAAATCGCGTTGCCCGACGCGGTCCCTCGGATCGTGCCGGCTGAAGCGGTGTAGCGTCCGGTGACCGAGCATCCGGAGGGATTCTCAATCGTGAGGTCTCCGAACCCGCTCGTCGACCACGTGCCGACCAGCTGCGACAGGCCGGAACAGGCGCTGTTCGGCGCGGGCGCAGGGGGCGGAGGTACCACCGGCGGCCCGGACGATCCCGATTGCCGCAAGGCCGCCCACGCCGCTCCTTGACGCGCATCGCAGTTCGCGGGCCGGCACCAGCGGCCGTCCATGCGCGATCCGTCAGGTGAAATCACCGCAAACGCCTCTCCGATGTCGGCATTGTCCGATCGCGTCCACCGGAACTGCACGACGCGCATCATGACGCCGCCCTGGGGCGCAGTCGTGAGAGCGCCTGCCACGCTGCCATTGGACGACACGGCGTACGTTCCGCGCACGAAGCAGCCGCCCGCCGGCTGGAAAAGCAGCTGGCCGAACGCTGCGCCGGCATTCCAACAGGGAAGTGAGATCTGCCACAAATGACTCAGACCATCTCGAACTCGCAGCCCGCGCGGCGCGCGTTTGGGTCTCCTGCTGACCCCCAGCCCCGCAATTCGAATGCCAATGCGGATCCCCGGTATTCGTCCCGGGATCTGGTGGGGTCCGATACCGGAAGTCCCCTTCGGGGGACACTCGCGTCACACGGCCGGACCTTCGACCGAGTACACCTGCCAAATCTCACCCGCCACTTCGCGGGACACATAGCGCACCAGCGTGTGCTTGAGATTCTCCCACCTGCCTGAGGCCGACCACCATCTCAGACGGTCGCAGGTCAAGAGTGCGTCAAGCAGGGCTTGGGCGTTGCGACCGTCGGACCGCAACCCAGCCGATCCTGCGGTTCTGTGTAGTGCATGAGCCGCCGGCGCGATGGTTCTCGCATTGAGAGGCATGAAGGTGTTTCGAAGACGCAAGCTCTCCCGGTACGTCCTCACCGGCGCGATCCTCGCCGGCCTCTCGAACGCGGCTCCGGTGGCGGCGCAGGATCGCCGCGGCGTCGTCTTTGGCCACGTCGGCGCCGCCAGCATCGGCCACGCCGACTCGGAGCAGGGCAAAGCCCCCGTTTTCGGCGGCGGGATCGGCTTTCACCTGACGCCCCGCTTTGTCGCCGACGCTGACGTCCACCGCGCGCGCGTGACCAACGTGTTCGGCCGCGAGCAACACGAGTTCTCGCAGGTCACCGTCACCGGGAGCGTGCTGTTTCGCTCCTCGCCTGACGCACGCGCGCACTTCCTCGCCGGCGGCGGGTTGGCGGTGCAGCGCGCGCACAGCGAATTCACCGAGACGCCGTTCGGCCACATCGAGCGCGTCGAGACGATTCGGCTGCTGCACGGGAGGATCGGCGCGGAGTGGGACCTCTCGAGCCGGCTGATGATCCGGACCGAGGCCGTGCTCTGGTTCGGCGAAGGACTCGACTGGGTCGTCGGGGGCCGGGCGGCCGTCGGCTACCGCTTCTGAATTGGGGCCGGGGAGCTCGCGGGGGCACGGCATTGCACCTCGGCATGCTGGTTCGCCGGCCTGAAATCGGCGCTCGACACGCCGTTGGCCAGATACCCGAAGCGCGAGATCAGGTTGGCGGCGTAGCGGACGCCGTCCCGGCCGCCCGTTTCAGGACCAACGTCGGCAGACGGGACACCCGTCGGCCCGCCATCCGCGATCAGGCGCCGTCGAAGCGGCGCGGTTCTATCTTCGGCTGGTGCGAGCCCCGGAAGGCCATGTATGCCCCCCACTTGAGCAGCGCGAAGACAAAGGCACAAAGCCCGATGAGCATCGCCATCGACCCGCCGAAGAACAGAAAGATGCGGGTCCTGGCGACCGCCAGCACGATGATGAACGTCATGGCGATCATCGTCATCAGGCCCCAGAGCCTGTCGAAGCCCGGAACGGCGTCGAAGGCGACCCGACTCCGCACGACGACGAGCGTGAGCGCCATGGTGACGAGCGGAACGATGTACACGAGCACGTTCTGGTCGAGCAGGTCAGCCCGGCTGATGAAGATCGTGTAGGCCGTGAGCACGGCGGCAAGCATCCCCGGGACGCAGGTCGCATAAATCGCGACGGAGTAGACGTACTTCCAGGGGGCGTTGCCGCCATTGCCGCGTCCATGGAGGACCCCGCTCGCGAGGGCGACGAGAGGAGGGAGCCCCAGCACGAGCGCCAGCACGGAGGGGTTCGCCCCCACGAGCGCGACGAGTTCACGTCCTGTCATGCGCGCAAGCCTACCACTTCCGCGAAGCGCGTAAGGGCCGACGCTTCCTGCTTCGAGTGACATGCTCGAACTGGTCCGCGGCAGGGGCCGTCAGCGCGAATCCCATGGCGAGGTGCCGTTTGACTCGGGTGGCGTTCGGTCTTGGGCTCTCCGGACGTGTACCGCCACGAGTCGTAGGCCGTCACCAGGCAGCTTGGCGGGGCACAAGCCGACGTCTACTTCGCCACGACGTGCTGGATATTGCGGCTGCTCAGCAGGTCGTTGAACGCGGCCAGATCCTTGGCGACGAGGGCGTCGAACCGGGTCACCGTGTCGCGCACACGCCCGGCGAGCAGCTCCTGCACCTCGGCCTGCTGGTTCGTCGGTCTGAAATCGGCGTTCGACAGGCCGTTGGCCAGGTACCCGAAGTGCGAGATCAGCTTGGCGGCGTAGCGGACGCCGTCCTGTCCGCCCGTGATCCGCAGATCGATGAGCGTCATCTCGAGATCGGTGAACGTTTTGTTCAGATCGTCGGCCGCCTTCCGCACCGACACGTCGTCCACCACACGTCCAAGCGATTCCAGTTGGCTGCGCACGATCTCGATCCGGTTGAGCACGTCGATCGCGGTGTTGAGGTCACGGCGCAGGTTGAACAGCATCTCGGTTTGCGCCTGGATGTCGGCCTCGGTCCCGGCCGTGTGCGGGTCCTTGCGCACCGTCAGAGGCTCGGTCTGTTCGCGCCCACCCGCCGAGAGCTTCACCGTGTAGGTGCCGGGCGGCGCGAGGATGCTGATCGCCGCGCCACCACCCGAGGGAGCCCGCCACCCTTGTGGACCGAGCCGGACGTGCGGTGCCGGAAGTAACGGGTTCGTGCGCATCCGGATCGCGTTGGTCGGCTCATACCGCAGGTCCCAATACATGCGGTTGAGGCCGGCGGTGGCGGGCGCGCTCAGCGTGCGGACCACCGCACCTGTCTGATCCAGGATCGTCACCGTCACGGGCCCGGCGGGCGCGCTCTTCAGGTGGTAGTTGATCGCCGCGCCGTACGGCGGGTTCTCGCCGATTGTCGGATCGTCGTACGGCGAGGACGGCGCGGTGATCGGCCGGAAGCGGTACGCCGGGCGCGGCGGGAAGAGGTGCGCGTCGGCCGCCAGCACCTGCGGCGTCATCTGCTGGAGCGGGGTGAGATCGTCCAGAATCCAGAACCCCCGCCCGTAGGTCGAGATCACCAGGTCGTTGAAGTGCTCCTGCACGGTGATCCCGGACACCGGCGCGTGCGGCAGGTTGTTCTGCAGCGGCTGCCAGTTCTCGCCGTCGTCGAACGACACGTAGATCCCGTTCTCGGTCCCGACGTAGAGCAGGCCGCGCCGCACGGGATCTTCACAGATGATGCGCGCGTAGCTGAGCATGCTTTTCGGGATGCCACTGGTGATCGCCTTGAAGGTCTTCCCATAATCGGTCGTCTTGTACACGAACGGGTCGCGGTTGTTGACCTGGTGGAAGTCAACCGTGAGGTACGCCGTGGCCGCGTCGTAGCGCGACGCGACGATGCTGCGCAAGGAGCCCCAGGGCGGGAGGCTGGGGATGTTCTTCGTGACGTTGGTCCAGGTCTTTCCGCCGTCGCGCGTCAACTGCAACAGGCCGTCGTTGGTCCCTGCCCAGATGAGGCCGCGCTCCTTCGGCGACTCGGCCAGGCCGTAGACCACGCCCGCGTACTCGACGCCGATGTTGTCGGGCGTGAGGCCGCCTGAACTGCCCATACGGCTGCGGTCGTTGAGCGTGAGGTCTGGGCTGATGACCTCCCACGACTGCCCGCCGTTGGTGGTGCGATGCACGTGCTGGCTGGCCGTGTAGATCGTATTGTGGTCGTGCGGCGAGATGAGCAGCGGCGCATCCCAGACGAAGCGGTACTTCACCCCCTCGGCCGGGCCGTTCGACTGGTCGGGCCAGACTTCGACGTTCCGGAACTGGCGGCGCGCCTCGTCGAAGCGGACGACGATCCCGCCGACCATGCCGGAACCCGAGGCGCTGGACCAGATGACGTTCGAGTCCACCGGGTCGGGCGTGGCGAATCCGCTTTCGCCGCCGCCGACCGCGTGCCACATCGCGCGCGGGATGACACTCCCGGCGAGGCGGCTGTTGCTGGGGCCGCGGTACGTCGGTTCGTCCTGCTTGTTGCCGAAGACGTTGTAGGGGACCTGGTTGTCGGTGGTCACGTGGTACATCTGCGCGTTGGTGAGGCGCTGGCGGAACCACGTCCGTCCCCGGTTAATCGATATCGACAGACCCTGGTCGTGGACGACGATCATGCGGTTGGCGTTGGTCGGGTCGATCCAGATGTCGTGGTGATCGCCGCCGGGCGCCTCGGCGCGCGGCACCACAGCCAGCGTCAGCCCCCCGTCGATCGTCCGTGAGTACGAGGCCGTCAGGAAGTAGGCTTCGTCCTCATCATCCGGGGCGACCGCCATGCGGGAGTAGTAGTGCGGCCGTCCCATGGCGACGTGGTCGTAGCTCACCACGCGCCAGCTCTCGCCGCCATCCTCGCTGCGGAAGATCTGGCCGGCGTCGGTCTCCTTGCCGTCCCACGGCGCGCCGTCGCCGGTTTCGATGAGTGCGTAGACGCGGTTCGGGTTCGACTGCGAAATTGCGACGGCGACCTTGCCGACCTGTCGTGCCGGCAGCCCCCGACCGGTGAGCTTCTTCCACGTGGCGCCGCCGTCTCGCGACGTGTAGAGGCCGCTGCCAGGTCCGCCGCTCGTGCGCCCCCACGTGTGGACTTCGATCTGCCACATGCCGGCAAACAACGTGCGCGGGTTGTTCGAATCCATCGCGATGTCCGAGCAGCCCGTGTTCTCGTCCACGAAAAGCGTCTTCGTCCAGGTCTTGCCGCCGTCGGTCGTCCGGAACACGCCGCGGTCCGGCTGCGGGCCGTAGGCATGGCCGAGCGCGCACGCCAGCACCGTGTCCGGACTTTTCGGGTCGATCACCAGACGCGGGATGCGACCCGTCTGCTCGAGGCCCATCAGCGTCCATGTCCTGCCGGCATCGGTCGACTTGTAGATGCCCTGGCCCACCGAGATGTGGCTGCGCAGCTTCCCCTCGCCCGTTCCTGCCCAGACGACGTTCGGGTCGGACGGGGCGACCGCGAGGGACCCGATCGACGCGACCGACTGACCGTCGAAGATCGGCTGCCAGTGGACGCCGGCGTCGGTGGTCTTGTAGATGCCGCCCGAGGCCGCGCCCACGTAGTACGTGGACGGATCGCCCGGGATGCCCGCGGCGGCGGAGAACCGGTTGCCTTCGGGCCCGATATGACGCCAGCGCAACTGGCGGTAGGCGTCAGGACCCGGGCGGGCGGCCTGCTGCGCGTGCCCGCTCGGCATCAGTACGAGAGCACAAGTGAGGGCCGCGGCCAGGCGAACCACGAGCGATCCGATGGTCTTCGACATGGGGAGCTCCTTCGAGGTGTGGCGCCACGTGCGCGCCACGCGCATGCTAAGCCGGGCGGACGGGCAAGTAAAGGCAGAGGTAACGGCGTCGAGTAAGATCGCGGGCGTTGCAGACGGCACAAGCGCTGGTCACCGTGCAGGGAGGGCAGCCATGAATCGCAAGACCCGGGTGCTGTGGTGTGCGGTCGTCGCTCTCGTGTGGCTCGCGCCGCGTGGGGCTGCCCTCAGGTCCCAGGCGCCGCCGCCCTCCGACGTCGTCTTTCGCAACGGTCAGGTCTATACGATGGAGGCCGAACGGCCCTGGGCCCGGGCGGTCGCCGTTCGCGCCAACACCATCGTGGGGGTCTTCGACTCCGACGCGGACGCCGCGCGCGTCACGGGCCCCTCGACGCGCATCGTCGATCTCCGAGGAAGGCTGCTGCTGCCCGGGTTCATCGACGGCCACACGCACTTCAGCCAGGCCGGCGCGCTCGTGCTCGACATCAACCTCATGACGGTGGCCGACGATGAGGGATTGAAGAAGGAGGTGTCCCGCGTCACCCGGATCGTGGGTCCCGGGGAGTGGATCACCGGCGGGTTGTGGGGCGCGTACGAGCAGTGGGCGCTCGGGGCCGACAAGGCCGGCGTCCCAAGGACCGCGCGGTGGGAGCCCGATCGCCGGACCATCGATCCGCTGACCGCGAACAATCCGTGCCTCCTCAACAGCTTCGACAGCCGGCTCTATCTGGCGAACACGGCGGCCCTCAACGCCGCGGGCCTCGCCACCGAGCCCATCGATGGGCTCAAACGCGACCCGGCGGGTCGCGCGACCGGGCTCGTGTACCCCGACACACCTGCGCTCGCGCGCCTGCGCGCGGTGGTGAAGCCGAAATCGGACGCTCGTCGATTGAACGAGAACCGCGCGGCGCTGGCCCGCCTCACCGAGTCGGGGATCGTCGAAATCCACGACATTACCGACGCCGCGCAGACCGACCGGTTTGTGCGCCTTCAGCAGGAAGGCGTGCTGACGAGCCGCGTCTGGATGCGGGCGGACCTGTCGCGCGGCGCGGAGCTCGGCGCCGGGGGCCACACGATGGGCACGCACCCCGTGTCGCGCCAGCGCGACCGCTACCTGCGGTACGGCGCGCTCAAGGGATACATCGACGGGATCATGGGCACGCACAGCGCCCTGTTCTTCGCGCCCTACGACGACCAGCCGTCGAACTACGGCCGGTACCGCACGCATACGAGCGACGACCCGAAGCTGCTCGTGCCCAACATGGAGAAGATGTACGGCCTCATCAAGGCCGGACAGGCCGCCGGCTTCGTCGCCAACGTGCACGCCATCGGCGACAAGGGCACGGCCCTGATGCTCGACACCTACGAGCGACTGATGGCGGACCTTGGCCGCGACCTCGAGGGATTCCGCGTCATTCACGCCCAGGTCATCCGGCCGCAGGACTTCCCGCGGTTCAAGAAGCTCCACGTGATCGCCGAGGTGAACCCGTACCACATCTCCGACGACATGCGCTGGATGGAAGAACGGATCGGCCACGAGCGGTGCAAGGGCGCGTACGCGTTCAGGTCGCTGCTCGACAACGGCGCGATGCTGTCGTTCGGGTCGGACTGGCCCGGGACCTCGGCGGCCCAGTACCACATGCACCCGAAGTACCTGATCCACGCCGCGGTCAACCGCACCACGGTGACCGGCACACCCGCCGGCGGATGGTTTCCCGAACAGAAGATTTCGGTGGCCGAGGCGCTGCGCGCCTACACCATCAACAACGCGATCGCCGCCTTCGATGGCGACACCCGCGGGTCGATCCGCGCCGGGAAGCTCGCGGATCTCGTCGTGGCCGATCGCAACCTGCTGACGATGGACCCCAAGGACATCCTGCGGATGAACATCGACCTGACGATGGTGGACGGGCGGATCGTCTTCGAACGGAGGGGAGCGGAGCGCGTCCGATAGGGCATGTTACTCAGCATCCTCATTCCGACTCTCACGAGTCGTCGCGCCCGGTTTGAGTGGATTCACGCAAAACTGATGGACCAGATCCGCGCGTGCGGGTGGGAGCATCGCATCGAGATCCTGTCGCTCGCCGATCGCGGGGAGGTGCCCACGGGGACCAAGCGCAATGCGCTCATGGCGCGGGCGCGCGGCGAGTTCATCGTCGGCGTGGATGACGATGACGACGTCAGTGAGTGCTACGTCGAACTGATTGGCGGAGCGCTGGTGGCCAACCCCACGATCGACTGCATCGGAATCCGTGGCGAGGTGACCTATCGGGGCCGTTACCGGCGCGGCTTCGTGTATTCCATCGCACATCGCGAGTATCGGACGGTGAAGGGCGTGTACCTGCGCCCGCCGCATCACCTGAACCCGATGCGACGCCGGATCGCGGCGCGCTATCCGTTCATGGGGATCTGGCGGAACGAGGACACGGAGTGCGCGCTCCGGATCTCGCGCGACGGGGCGCTGCAGCGCGAGCACTTCATCGATCACCTGTTGTATCGGTATCACTCGCGGCGGTGGTGGTTCACGCAGTGGGCGATCGACCGCACCGAACCCGTCCGGCTTCCGCTCGGCCTGCAGATGGTCAATCGGCTGAAGTTCGTGTCGCCGGCGCTGCCCCCGCCACCGCTCGGCGCGGCGAGCGCGTCCGAGCGCGCCGGCGCTGCCGCGGACGCCGACGCCGACCGAGAGCACACGTCGTGAGAAGCGTCGAACGCTGGGAATACCTGCGGCGCGCTCCCTCCATCGCGTGGGGACTCTTCGCGCGCGGCCACACTGCTGTCGACCAATGGCCAGACCCTGAACCGCGACCGGGTGCAGGACGCGCTTCGCAACCAGCCTCCTGCCTATCTGATCGTCGCGATCGACGGACTGTGCGACGAGACGAACGCGCAGTACCGCAAAGGGGCGAGGCTGCAACCGGCGCTGGAGGGAGTTCGGGCGCTGGCAGACTGGAAGCGCCGCAGCGGGTCGCGGTTCCCGGTGCTGCATGGCCGGTTCATGGCGATGCGGCACAACGAGCACGAGTTGCCGGACGTCCGCGCGTTTGCCGCCGCCGCCGGGTTCGACATGCTGTCGATTCGTGCGCTGTCGATCATCGACTCGTCCGACGACACGCATCGCGCGCTTCTTCCGTCGGACGACGCGCTGCGCGCGTACACGTACGAGAACGGCGCGCGCGTGTCGCGACAGGACTTCGTCTGCCAGCATGCGTTCTCGTACCCGACCGTGCTGGCCGACGGGACGCTGGTCGCGTGCGAGCAGGACTACAACGGCACGCAGCCCTATGGCCGCCTCTCGTCGGCGGACTCGTTCCGCGACCTCTGGTTCAGCCCGAGAGCGGCACGCATCCGCAGGATCATCCGTGACGATCCGCCGCAGTTCAGCTTCTGCCGGAATTGTCCCTACGCCGACCGGCCGACCAGCAGTTGCAGCGTCGCGGCGTACCGGTTGGAGAGTGACGGCCGCGCGGCGCGGGACGCGCAATGACGTCCAGCCTGGTCGGACGCACCTGCGCAAAGGGCAACGCGCCGAACAAACGGCTTCGTAACCCGAGGTTGTGGGCCTCGACGCGTGCCTGTCCGATCGGATCGTGTTCGAACGGACGGGAGAGGGGCGCGTCCGCGCCCTCCCTGTCACCGGCTCTAGACCGTCGTGACGGATCCCCAGGGAGGGTTCGTCTTCAATGGGCCGCGGGGGACGATGATGCTGGCCGCGTCCAAGGCCGGCTACTCCGGTGGGTACCACGGCCAGAAGTTTCCGCTTGGCCCGCATCAGGATCTCGAGGTCGCAGAAGGACAATCGGTTACAGGCATCACGCTGTCCCTCTGGAGGAGCGCGGTGGTGTCAGGTGTCGTACGCGACGAGGCGGGCGAGCCGATTGTGAACGCACTGATTCGTTCGCTGCGCCTCGAGGCGATCGCGGGCAGAAACCGTCTTCGCGCCGCCAGGAACGCAAAGACCGACGATCGAGGGATGTACCGGATTGCGGATCTGATTCCGGGCCGCTATCTCATCGCCCTTCCTGCGAGCGGACCGCGGACCCCTCCAACGACGGCGTTGAGTGAAGAAGGGCACCCGACGATCTACTACCCGGCCGCACCGACCGTCGGATTTCAAGGCACGCTGAATCATATTCACGCCTTCGCCTCCTTCCAGTTCTCTCCGATACCCACGTCCACGGTGAGCGGGACCTTGAGTTCGACGGCGGCTTCCATCAGATCGCGCACGCGCGCCGCGGCGTCCTCAGCCGCGTCCCGCGGCGCCTCGAAGAGCAGTTCGTCGTGCACGGTGAGGATCATGCGCACCCGGCCGCCGGCGAGCGCCGGCAGCGCCGCATGGACGTCGATCATGGCTTTCTTCAGGATGTCGGCGGCGGTCCCCTGGATTGGCAGGTTGACCGCGACACGCTCGGCCGCGTTCCGTATCTGGCCGTTGCGCGACGCCAGTTCCGGCACCAGCCGCCGCCGCCCGAACATCGTCTTGACGACGCCCGTCTCGCGAGCTTCGGCGAGGAGATTGTCGATGAAGGCGCGGACGCCGGGGAAGCCCGCGAAGTACGCGTTGATGAACTCCTGCGCGGCCTGCTGCGTGACGCCGATGTCCTTCGCGAGCGTGTACGCGGTCTTTCCGTACAGCAGGGCGTAGTTGATGATCTTCGCGCGCCGGCGCAGCTCGTGCGCGCCGAGGCCGCTGTCGGCGCCGAACACCTTGCGCGCCGTACGGTCGTGGATGTCCTCGCCGCGCCGGAAGGCCTCGACGAGCGCCTCGTCACCGGAAAGGTGCGCGAGCACGCGCAGCTCGATCTGGGAGTAGTCCGCCGAGATCAGCACGTGGTCGCGCTCGGCGACGAAGGCCCGGCGGATCTCGCGGCCCAGCTCGGTGCGGATCGGGATGTTCTGGAGGTTCGGGTCGCTGCTGCTCAAGCGTCCGGTCGCGGCGACGGCCTGGTTGAAGCAGGTGTGCACGCGCCCGGTGTCCGGGTTCACGAGCTGCGGCAGGGCGTCGATGTAGGTCCCCTTCAGCTTCTGCAGCGCGCGCCACTCGAGAATCAGGCGCGGCAGGTCGTGGGCGAGCGCCAGCTCCTCGAGGACCTCCACGGAGGTCGACGCGGTCTTCGTCTTCACGTTCCGCTTCAAGGTCGGGAGCTGCAGCTTGTCGAAGAGAATCTTCGAGAGCTGTTGCGGCGAGTTGATGTTGAACTGCTCGCCGGCCAGCTCGAAGATCTGCGCGCTGCGCGAGGCGAGCTCCTGATCGACGTGCTGCGACTGGCCGGCGAGCGCCGGTCCGTCTATGCGCACGCCTGCGCGCTCGATGGCCACGAGCACGGGTATCAGGGGCAGCTCCAGTTCGTCGTACAGCGTCTCGAGCGATTCCCTGCGGACGAGCGCCCTCAGCGTTCCCGACAACTGCAGCGCGAGATCCGATCGTTCGCCGGCGTAATCGAGCGCCGTCTCGAGCGGGAGGTCCGCGAACGGAATCGCCCTGGCGCCGCGGCCGCACACGTCCTCCTCGCGCAGCGCCTTGTAGCCGGCATGTTCGATCGCCAGCTCCTCGAGGGGGTGCGCCGATCGCGTCGCATCGAGCAGGTAGCTGGCGAGCATGGTGTCGGTTTCGATGCCGGCGAGCGCCACGCCATGGCGCTCGAGGACGATGGCGTCGAACTTGAGGTCGTGGCCGGCTTTTCGCAGCCGCGCATCCTCGAGGATCCCCTTCAGCTCCGCCAGCGCGTCCTGCACGCCCACGCCGGGCCGCGCGTCCGCGGTCCCGCCGCCGTCGCCGAAGAGGTCGCTTTCGCCGGCGCGCCGCGAGGTGGGCACGTAGCGCGCGTGGCGCGGGCGCATCGAAAAGGCCAGCCCGGCGATGCCCGACCGCATCGCCGAGGGCGCATCGGGCAGCAGGCGGAAGCCGAACCGTCCCGCCTCGCGCAGCTCCGCCGCGAGCGCGCGCACGCCCTCGACGGTGTCCACGACGGCGTAGTCGTTCCCGATGGTGTCGGCGGTGGGCGCGTACTCCATCACGAGCGACCGGAAGCCGAGCTTGCCGAACAGCTCGAAGCACCGCTCGCGCGAGACGCCGCGATAGCGAAGCGTCTCGGCGACGAACTCGACCGGCACATCCGTGCGGATGCGCGCGAGCTCCCGGCTCTGCCTCGCGTCCTCGGCGCCGGTCAGCAGGCCCTCGCGATAGCGCTTGTTCGAGATCTCCGCGGCGTGCGCCAGCAGGTTGTCGAGCGATCCGTAGGTCGCGATGAGGTCGCGTGCGCCCTTGTCACCGATGCCGGGCACGCCCTTGATGTTGTCGATCGAGTCCCCCATGAGCGCGAGGACGTCGACGACCTGTTCCGGCGCGACGCCGAACTTCTCCTTCACCCCGGCCGCGTCGTACCACGTGCCCTCGTCGCGCGGGTTGTACACCTTCAGGCCGTCGTGAACGAGCTGGAAGAAATCCTTGTCGCCGGTGACGATGGCGACCTCGAAGCCCTCGGCTGTCGCCTTCGTCGCCAGCGTCCCGATCACGTCGTCGGCCTCGAAACGCTCGTAGGTGAGGATCGGGACCCCCATCGCTTCGCATGCCTCGTGCACCCAGGGGATCTGCTCCGCGAGGTCGGCGGGCATCGGCGCGCGGTTCGCCTTGTAGTCGGCGACCATCTCGTCGCGGAACGTCGGGCCGGCCAGGTCGAACGACGCGGCAAGGTACTGCGGCTGGTGATCCTGGATCAGCTTCCGCAGCATCGTCACGAAGATGTAGACCGCGTGGGTGGACCTGCCGCCGGGCCCCGTGAGGCCGGAGCCGCGCATCGCGTGATACGCGCGGTACATCTGCGAGCTGCCGTCAATGAGGAAAATGCGGGGAGGGCTGGACATAACGCGCTGACGCACGCGGCAGTTGCAGTCCGCGCGTGCACTCGGCCGAACGTCGAGTATATCATTCGGGGAATGTCGCGACGCGCGTGGGCCCTGCTGGTGGCGGCGGTGATCGTCGGAGCCGTGGTGTTCCGGATGTCCGGCGGCCGCATCCTGGCGAAACAGTACGAGTACGAGGAAGACGTCACGCTGAGCCTCGACGGCTCCGCGACGCTCATCGTCAACGCGTCGGTCGCGTCGCTGAGCGCGCTGCGCGGTCTCGACATCTCACCGGCCGCGCGCGTCGATCTGGCGGTCCGCGACCGGATTCGCGCGGCCTACCAGTCGCCGGTGACGACCGTGCTCCGCGTCAGCCCGCCGTGGCGCCGGGCCGGGCGGCAGTTCGTGCAGATTCGCGTGTCGACAACCGACATCCGGCGGTTGCCCGAGGCCGCGCCGTTCTCGTGGTCGCGGTACAGCCTCGGCGCGGCGAACGGGCATCACGTCTTTCACCAGGTCGTCGGGCCGTCGGCGCTTCGTCCGGGAACGCTGCAGAACGTGGGATGGTACGGCGGCGAGCTCGTGGCGTTCCGGCTGCACCTGCCGAGCAAGATCATCTCGCACAACTCCCGGGACGTCGACACGGACCAGACGCTGAAGACCGGGCGCGGGAACATTCTGCGGTGGGAACAGCACCTGGCCGATCGCCTCGACGGCAAGCCGGTGGACGTCCTGGTGGAGCTCGAGAGCCAGTCGATTCTCTATCGCACGCTGTGGCTGTTCGCGGGGGCGTTTCTCGCCGCGGTCGCCCTCCTGGCGTTCCTGATCTGGATGACGATCCGCAAGGGCGCGGACGAAGAAACTACGACTTCGGCGCCTTGAGATCCTCCGTGCGCTGCTCGCCCTCGCCGACGCTCACCTTCGTCGCGCCGTCCTTGATCTGCTCGAGGAACGCCGGATCGAACCATTCGCCCTGCTCGACGTCGTCGACCGCGATCACCAGATAATCGCCGGGCGGGATCGCCGCGAACCGGTACGCGCCGGTCTTGTCCGTGCGCGCCGTGACGATCTGCCTCGACTGCGGCAACCACAGCCTGTCGTCGGTGGGGAAGGCGATCACCGTCACCCCCTCGAACGGCGTGCCGCGCGCGTCGCGAACCGCGCCCGACAGCGAGCTGATGCGATCGGTGAAGATGACGTTGATCCCGGTGACGCTGTCTCCCTTGATCTCGATCGGCTGATCCGTGACGTCGCGGCCGTCCGCGTACACCGACTTCAGCGTCCACCCGCGCGGCGCCACGCCGCGCAGCAGATACCGGCCTGCGAACATGCCGCTCATGCTGAACTGTCCGGCGGCGGTGACCTCCGCCGGCCGCGCCGCACGCCCGACAGCCGCCGCCGCATCCAGCGGAACGGCGTTGATGCGGAAGCCCGCGAAATTCCTCGGCACAGGGGTGCTGCCCGCCTCGAGCGTGATCGTCCCGCTGACATCGGCGCCGGCGGTGGGCGTCAGGGCCACCATGACTTCCTGGCCGGTCACCACGAGTGACTGGATCGCGGTCCGCGCGTCGCCATTTGGACCTCCGTCGGTACGCGCCACGATCGTGTACTTGCCGGGGACGACGTTCGAAATCGAGAACGTGCCGTCCGCCTGCGTCGTCGCGCGGAGGTTCTGGCCGCCCGCGAGCATGCCGCCGATGGCGTTGCCCACCGCGCCGAGCCCGCCGCCGCCGAGCGCTCCGGCCAGCCCGCCGCGTCCGCCGCCGCCGCGTCCGCCGCCGCCCGCTGCGCCCACGACTCCCGTATCCGCCATCAGCATGACGACCGCGGGTCCGCCTGTGACCATGCCGCGTACGGTCGCGAGCGGCACGACCAGGATCTGGAAATCGATGCCGCCGACTTCCTGTGCCGCGGCCAGGTTGACGCGCGACGCGTCGGTGGACGCCGTCACGCCGGGGTAATAGGTGGGCGCGTAGCCCGTCGTCTCGGCTCCCTGTTCCGGTGCCGCGCCGGGCGCGAGCAGTTGCGTGACCTGTGTGATGAGGCGCTCGAGTCCGCCCGCGGCGGCGCTCACGGCGTACTCGCCAGGAGGCAGGCCGAAGATTCGGAACTGGCCGCGATCGTCCGTCTGATCCACGCCGGCGGCCGCGAGCTGCTTTTCGCCGCGCACGTACTGGCCGCGCAGCACGGTGACGACGGCGTGCGCCAGCGGCTCGCCGTCCTCGTCGAGCACGTGCCCCGTGATGACTCCGCCGCGCGACAGCTTCAGGTCCGCGTCCGCGATCTGCTGGGCGTCCGCCAGATCGATGGGCGTTCCGGCGCGCAGTGCGCGCCGTTGACCGAAGGTGCCGTCGACGAAGCCCGTCTTGGTGGCGGTGATGTTGTACCGCGCCGGCGCGAGACCGGTGATCTTGTAACGTCCCTGCTCGTCCGTGGTGGCCGCGTGCGGGCGGCCGCCGCCGCTCACAATCACGCGCGCGCGCTTGATCGGACGGCCGGTATCCGCCGCCAGCACCCGTCCCGCGATCACGCCGGTTCCGGTGGGCGCCTGCCGCGCGGTATCGCGCTGCACGGCCGCGCCGCCGCGCCCGCGCCCTCCGCCGCGTCCGCCCTGGCCCCCCCGGCCCACAGGCGGCTGCTGGGCCAGCGCGAGGCACGGGACGAGCAGGGTCAGCGCGGCAAGCAGGAGTGATCGCTTGGGTCCTGGACGCATGGGGAGCTCCTCGAAGTCCGATCCCAACGTTAGACCCGATCGGCCTCAGGTCAGTTTAACGGCTGACACGCAATGCGAGTAGGATCATTCGGGTGGGCCATGACTGATGTCATGCACTGGTCGTGGATCGTCGTTGCCCTCACGGTGCCGACCGCCGTGGCCCTGGCGCTGGCCTTCCCGTTCTGGCTGAAGGGGGCGACGGATTCCATCGGGAGCATCCTCGGTGGGGCGGTCGTCTTTGCCGCCGGCCTCGCGATGATGGGCCGGGAATACATCCACGTGCAGCGCGTCACCGACGCGTGCATTCAGGCCGAACGCGTCTGCTCGTTCCGGCCGGAGCCGTTCACGCGATTCTGCCTGTACGGCTTCATCGCGCTGCTCGAGGCCTTCGCGCTCTTTGCCCTCGGCCTTGCAGTGGAGGAAAGGATGCGTCGCCGTTCGTACGCGCGTGAATGGCAGGCACGTTCTTGACCGCCACAGAACGGACGCTGACATACAGCGTCGGAGATGGACTCTAGCGGTCCGTCTCCATGATCACCGCCTCGCCATACGCGAGGATCTCCGACGCGCTCGACATGATGTAGGACGTCGAGAAGCGGACGTTGACCACCGCGTTGGCGCCCCGTGATTTCGCGTGCGCGACCATGCGGTCCAATGCCTGCTCTCGCGCTTCTCCCATCAGCTTCGTGTACTCCTGGATCTCGCCGCCCACGACGTTCTTAAGGAAGGCCAGGATGTCCTTGCCGACGTGGCGGGCGCGGATGGTGTTGCCGTAGACCAGCCCCAGGTTGCGCGTGATGCGCTGGCCCGCGATCGTGGACGTCGCGCTCATCATCATCGGACGATCTCCTTGCTGTACGGGTCGCGCCTCCACATCACGAGCCGCTCCCTCGCCACCGACAGCAGCAGGATCGCGCCGCCCGTGAGCACGGCGACGATCGCGACGCGGACGAGCGCCGGCACCGTCACGTCGGCGAGCAGTTCGCCGACGGCATGCCAGAGGCCGTAGGCGATGAGCACGATCGCACCCGCGGACAGCAGGGTCCAGGCGATCCCGCGTTCCGCCCGGCTGTAAACGGACACCCAGTAGCGTTCCCAGAGCTCTTCGGGCGGGTTCTTCAGCGTCATTTCGCTCGTGATCTCCTTCACACGCGCAAGCCGCCGCCACTCGGCGCCCAGCTCCGGCGAGCCGGAGGTCGCGGCGTCCAGCTCACGCTCTTCCAACGGCGAGATTTCGCCGTCCAGGGCGGCCATCATCAAGGCACGGATACGCTCCCGGTCGGACGAGTCGTTCTTCGTCACCGCTCCTCCAGGGCGTCGGCCAGCCGCTGCCGCGCCGAGTACAGCCGCGACATGACCGTGCCAAGCGGAATTCCCGCCAGCACCGCGATCTCGCGGTAGGTCAACCCTTCGAACTCCTTGAGTGCGAGCACCTCGCGCTCCCGTGCGGGCAGCCGCTCGATCGCGGCCGCCACGCGGCGTTTCGCTTCAGCGCGTTCGAGCGCCCGCTCGGGCCCCGCCTCGAGCCGCTGCGCGGCTTCCTCGGCGAGCCAGTTGCCGGCTGACTCGAGCTGCCGGCGCCGGTTCCGGCGGTCGCGGAGGAAATTGAAGCAGAGGCGCCGCAGGATCTGATACAGCCACGCGTAGAACGGGCGCTCTGGATCGATCGTTCGGCGGGCGCGGAAGGCGCGGACGAACGCCTCCTGCGACAGATCCAGGGCGTCTTCGCGCGTGCCCACGAGCGACAGCGCGGCGAAGTATGCGCGGCGCATGTACCGCTCCACCAGGCGGCCGAACGCCGCGGCGTCTCCGCCCTGCGCGCGACGAATCAGCACGCCGTCCTCGACGGTCACATCCCGCGCGACGGCGACGCCGGCCTGCTGCTCCATGTCACTTCTGCCCGACCCGTGTGGCCACGTTCTCATATCCTCTTACACCTGGCCGGCACTTTTATTCGAACGGGCGCTTGCGGGCCGGCACCTTCTCCGGCGAATCTTCAAGGTTGGCGCGCAGGGCGCCTCCCGTCCGCGAAGAGGACCGAGCCGGCGCTGCGACGCATCGATGCGGCCGGCGGAGTGAAATGATCGTGTTCAAGTGCCGGGCGCACCCAGCACCCAGCACCCGTCAGTTCGTCGCTTTGCGCGCTGCGACCTCCTGGTCCGTCCGCAGCGCGTTGGTCACCGACAGCCCGCCAAGCCCCGTCGCCAGCGATCGTGCGAGCATCCTGTCGACGTTGCTGTTGACCACCCCGGTCAGCGTGACGTGGCCGCGCTCCACCAGGATGTGGATGGGCGGGTCGGCCATCGCGGCGTAGTTCCAGAACGACGGGTTGCCGTAGATCGCGCGCGCCACGCGGATCCGCAGGTCGTCGTCGAACGCGGACACGGGCAGGACGGCGATGTCGTTGCGCACCTGTCGCACGCCCTCGAGACGCGCGACACGCGCCTCGAGGTCCTTCCGCTTGTAGGGCATCGTCACTTTGCCCGTCAGCGTGACCGTGCGCTCCTCCACGCGGGCCGTGACGTCGTCGAATATCGTGAGCTGGGTGAACGCGGCGAGCGTGCGCGACACGCCGTCGGCGATCCGGACGTCCCGCGGATCCTGTGCGAGCGCCGCGGACGGCAGCATCAGCGCGACCAGCGCGAGTGAAGAGACGAAGAGAGAAATCCTGCCGTACATACCGCAGACCTCCGGCAGGCAAGGCGGTGGGTGCATCACCCTGGCCAGGCGCAAAGGCAGTGCCAGCGGCTGCCCCAGGAAACTCACGGATTTCGAGGAAATCGAGCGGCTTCCGATGCTTCTGCTGTCCTCCGGCGGCGCGGGGCAGGACGGTAAGGAAGGGAATTCACCAACTACAGGAGCACGATCGTGAGGACCCCTGCGCCAATGAGGAGCAACTGGCGGACGGGCCCGCCCTCGAGGCCGCCCCGATGGAGGTCGGGAATGAGGTCCGCCATCGCGACGTACAGGAAGTTGCCGGCGGCGAACGCCAGCACGTACGGCAGCAGTTGAGGCATCGACTTGGTGGCGGCCAGCATGCCGGCCGCGCCGAGAATGCCGCCGATGCCCGACAGCAGATTGAGCGTGAAGGCGCGCCACCGCGAATAGCCCGCGCGCAGCAGGATCGCGACGTCGCCGACCTCCTGCGGGATTTCGTGCGTGGCGACGGCCAGCGCGGTCGTGATCCCGAGCGGCACCGACGTGATCACCGCGGCGGCGATCACCGCGCCGTCGACGAAGGTGTGGAAGGCGTCGCCGACGATCACGAGCGAGGCGGCGCTGCTCCCGTGCACCTCGCACTCCTGCGCGTCGTGGCAGTGGCGCCAGATGACCAGTTTCTCGAGAACGAAGAAGGCGAGCACGCCGGCGAGCAAGGTGCCCAGGGCCGCCTGCGGCGCGAGCGATCCGAGCGCCTGCGGCAGCAGCGCGAGGAGCGCAACGCCGAGCAGCGTGCCCACCGCGTAGCTGATCGCCCACGGCAACACCCTGACGCGCAGGCTGTCGCCAAGCAGCAGAAAGGAAGACGCCGCGACGAGGCCGCCAAGGCTCCCAACGACGCTCAGCCCAATCGCTGCACCGTACAGATTCACAAGTGAATCATAGTGCAGCGCCACGTAGCACGCAGCAGACAGCAGGTAGCTGGCAGCACGCAGCTGGCCGCTGGCAGTGGATCACGCTGTCAAGCTGACAGCGTGACAGTTCGACTCACTGCCTACTGCCTGCTGCCAGCTACGGTGTCGGACTCACTGCCTACTGCCTACTGCCTGCTGCCAGCTACGGTGTCGCCACAAACCCCCTGCGCGCGCGCACGTGGTAGTTCGAATTACGCACTTCCACCCGGATCGTGTGCCAGCGCCCGTCCTTGACGCCCGTCGATGCGTAGCCGAGGTAGTACTGCTTGCTCAACTCGTCGGCAATCCCCGCGGTCGCCGGATCGAGATCGCGGGCGCCGCGGATGATCTCGGTCCTCCCGCCGCTGTCGTCCGTGATGTCGCGGAGGGCGGCGACGTTCACGCGGTCGTTGTCGCGGCCGATCGACCGCGGTTGCGGTTGCGGGTACTTGGGCTTCGATGGAGGCGGCACCGACGGTGGCGGCGGCAACGGATTCTTCCTCCCCGGTATCGGAAAGGGCCGCGGAACGGGACGGGTCGGTTTCCCCTGGATTGCCGCGGCGATCTGCGCCAGCGGCGATCGCCAGATGGGCCAGCTCTCCTGGTACGTGCTCTGGCTGTCGATCCCGATCGCGTACACGAGCACCTCGGTCTCGCGGATCATCTGCTTCAACGACGGCACGTCGATGTTGCTGCTCGTGTCGTTGCCGTCGGAGATGACGAGCACCGCCTTCTTGCGGTGCGTGCCCGCCTGCGCGAGCGGCACCGCCTCGGCCACGGCGTCGAACAGTGCCGTGCCGCCGCGCGGCTGAAGGCGCGCGAGCTCGTCGGTGATGCGCCGGCGATCGGTCGTCCAGCCCTCGACGAGCACGGGCGTGCTGTCGAACCGGTAGAGAAACACTTCGTCGCTCGGGTCCAGCAGTTGATAGAGGAAGCGATCGAGCGCCTGCCGCGCGGCGCGCATCTTCTCGCCGTCCATGCTGCCGCTCGTGTCGAGCACGATGCCGAGGCTCACCGGCACGCGCTCGCTGTTGAAATGCGTGATGGGCTGTCGCTCCTCGTCCTGGTAGATGCGGAAATCGTCCTGCTTCAGCCCGGAGACGAAGCGGCCGTTCTCGTCGGTCACGGTGGCGGTCACGTTGATGAGCTCGACGCCCGTGCGGAAGCGGAACGACTGCGCGTCATTCTGCGATTGCCCCTGAGGACGCGCGCCGGCGACCAGGAACGCGGCGGCGCACGCGGCGAGGACGACGAGTTTTGATGAGTGCATGATCGAACCCTGAACCTTAGAACCCTAGAACCCACTGAGCTATCTGAGCGCGACCGTGTCCGGGCCGCGCTTGTCTACGTGCGCGAGCACGCCCCCCTCCTCATCACGGAATCCGACCCGGTACCGCGCGACCGCGCCCGTCACGGGGACAGCCACGACAAACGGCGACTCGCGTCCGGGCTCGAGCGTCGTGTAATCGAGCGGCGCGCGACCGCTGGACAGGAACCCGCCATCGGCGCCGAATACGAAGGCCGAGGCGACCGCATGCCTGATTGTCGCGCCTCCGCGTGGATTCCGTACGACTCCCGAGACCGTCAGCCCGTGCTCGTCCTGCGCGTAGCGCAACGACAACAGCTCGAGCGGGCCCGTGGCCGGCGTCGCCTCTGTGGACGCCGCGGGCGACGGCTGCGGCACCCTCTCCGGTGTGTCCATCGGAGATCGCAGCGTCAATGCCCAGACAAGCGTGACCCCGACGGCGAGCCCTCCAATGACGGCAAAGCGGCGGCCCCAGGGCGAGCTGCGCTCCGGCTGCGCGAACAGTTCGGCGACGCCGGTGACAGCCGCGGGTGATGACGACACCCTCAGCGGCAGATCGCCCACGTCGCCGACCGGCGCCGGACGCCGGATCGCGCGCGGCGCCGGCACCGGCGCGTCTTCGTCACTCTCGCGGCGCCCGACAACGCGTGGCGCGGGCATCGAAGCCGGCTCCTCGGCCATCTCCGTCAACGCGGCCACGCGGGCGTCCGAACGCCGCCGCTCCTCGCGCAGCAGACGCGCGAGCACGATCCCCATTCCCATCGCCATCGCGAGCGACAGCACCGTGACTGTTGTCAGCACCGTGTCCATGGATTCCCGTCCGTCAGCGCAGCTTGAACTCGACCGCGACTTCCACGACGACGTCGACCGCAGATCCCAGGCGCCGTGCGGGGGAGAAGCGCCACTGCCGCACCGCCTCGGTCGCCCGCTGGTCCAGGCCGCTGCCGAGACCCTGCAGGAGTGTCACCTCGCCGACGCTGCCGTCGCGCCGCACGACGATCTCGAGCACCACGTCTCCCTCGAGCCCGCGGCGCCGGGCCTCCTCGGTGTAATCCGGCTTCACCTCGCGAAGGACCGTGGGCGGCGTCACCCCGCTGCCCGGACGGTACGGGCCTCCACCGGTTCCGCCTCCGGAGCCCGGTCCGATGCCGGAGCCGTCGCCCTCCCCGATTCCTGTGCCCTGGCCGGTCCCCACGCCTCCGCCGGATCCGGGCCCATTGCTGTCCGGGCCGGGAGTGGCGTCGGCCAGCACGCCGACGCGGTCGCGTGCATCCGCCGCGATCGTCGCTACGGGCGCGACCACCTGCGGTGCCGTTTCCGGCCGCGGGGCAGGCGGCGGCGGCTCGACAGGACGCTCCACCGGCTGCGGCCGGGGTGGGGGCGGGAGCCGCGTCCGCTTCGGTTCCGGATCCGGACGCCGGGTCGTGGTCGGACGCGCCGGCGGGACCGGGCTTCGGAGCGCGCTCTTCCCCTTCAACTCCGCGCGCGGCGGAGGAGCCGGCTGTTTCAACCCGCCCCCTCCGCCCCCACCGCCGGGGCCGGGAAGCGGCACGAAGACCAGGCGCATGGCCTTCAGCGAGGGCGGCAGCTCCTTCGGCGCGCTCGACAGGCCCATGGACGTCACGAGCGCGATGAGTCCCAGCATGGCCGCGTGGAGGGCGCCGGACGCGGCAAGCGCGCGGCCCGGAGACCGGCGGGCGGCTGCGGGGGGCCTGAACAACTGGCGCTGGGCCGGCGTCACCAGCCGGCCGCGCAACATACGCACGACCCGGATGGCCTCCCGCGAGGTGATGAACCCGTCAACGCCAGGCGCGATCGCGCCGGTTTCCGCCAGGTCGCGGACCTCGCGCAGCGACACCCCGGCCGCCCGGGCAATCTCCCGCTGGGTGAACACTTCCGGCGCCGGCCGCGTGATGTGGGTCATGTGGAGGCCGGGGCTCCTCGGCCGCGGCGTTTCGATTTCGGTCGCTACGGGGCAAAAGCCTTGCCGCATCCCGCCCGTGATGTACAGGACGCCCCCACCCGTATTTCGGCCGTTATCGCGACAACCTGTTGGGTGGGTCACGCCAGAGTTGTGCTCGGCCAGAGACAGCGGTGCGGTCGGCGGGTGACAGTCGACTTACAATCCTGCTCATGCCACACCTGCAACATGTGATTGTGACCGGCGCGTCGAGCGGCATCGGCCGCGCGGCGGCGATCCGGTTCGCCCGCGGCGGCGCGTCGGTGCTTGCCGTGGGCCGCAACGAACCGGCACTGGCCGAGACCGCTGCCGCGGTGGATCGCGAAGGCGGACGCGGCGCGGCGCTTGCCGTCGACGTCACCGCGTCCGATGCCCCCGCGCGGATCGTCTCCGCCGCGCTCGAGCGTTTTGGCCGGCTGACGACGCTCGTCAACGCCGCCGGCATCATCGGTTCGGGCACCGTCGAATCGACGACCGACGAGCAGTGGGACCTGATGATGGACATCAACGTCCGCACGCCGTTCCGCCTGATGCGCGCCGCGATCCCGGCGCTCAGCGACGCCAGGGGATCGATCGTGAACGTGTCGAGCGTGACGGGGCTGCGATCGTTTCCGGGTGTGCTCGCCTACTGCGTGAGCAAATCCGGGGTCGATCAGCTCACGCGGTGCACGTCGCTCGAGCTCGCGCCGAAAGGGATTCGCGTCAACGCCGTGAACCCCGGCGTCGTCGTCACCAACCTGCACCGGCGGGGCGGCATGGACGAAGGCAGATACGCCGCGTTCCTCGAACACTCGAAGACGACGCACCCGCTCGGACGGCCGGGAGACCCGGCTGAGATTGCAGAGTTGATCTTCTTCCTGGCGTCACCGAACGCGGGATGGATCACGGGAGAAACGATCGCGATCGACGGGGGCCGACACCTGACGTGTGCGAGGTAGATCCTTGTCGCAGCTCGCAGCTCGCAGCTCGCAGCTCGCAGCTCGCAGCTCGTGGCTCGTGGCTCGTGGCTCGGGGCTCGGGGCTCGGGGCTCGGGGCTCGGGGCTCGGGGCTCGGGGCTCGGCCTGCCGCGCCGAAGCGCGAAGCGCGAAGGCGGGAGTTGGGAGTTTAGGTCCCCGGCTTGACGCCTTCGGTGTACATGAGGCCGTCGCGCTCGGCGATCGTGCGCACGGCGCGGAATCCTTCGGCTTCGAGCGCGCGGGGCGCGCCGCCGTTCGCGCGATAGTACGGATCGATCGCGCCGCGTGTCAGCAGCGCCCCGAATCCACCGCGCGGGCTGGGTTCAATCACCAGGCAACGGCCGCCGGCGCGCAGCACGCGCCGGATCTCGACGAGACAACTGACGCGACGCTCCGGTGGCAGCGTCCCGAGGACGTCGCGAACCACGGCGAGATCGAACGTGTCGCTGTCGAGCGGCAGCGACGTCAGCGGCGCGGCGATCGTCTCGACCAGCGCGCCCTCACCCGTCGCCGCCTCTCCGGCCTTGCTTGCGCGCTCCTCGGACTCGTCCACCGCGCAGGCGCGCCCCGTGAGCCCGGTCTTGACGGCGAGGCGCGCGAGCAGCAGCGGATCGCCGCAGCCCAGCATCAGCAGGCGATCGCCCATCTTCACGCCCGCCATCGACACGGCCAGCGGCTCTTTCGGGGTGAGAAACGTGTTCAGCCAGTTCAACAACGAACGACTCGTGACTGTGACTTGGACGTGGACTGTGACTTGGACTAACGACCATCGACTATCGACCCTTCGACAAAGCTCAGGGTCGTCCCGAGCCTCGTCGAGGGACGACTAATGATATAGTCCCCGGTTGTGAAAAATCCCTTGAAAATCATAGAACCTAAAGGAAAACTGGGCGTTCTGCTGGTCGGCATGGGCGCCGTCAGCACGACCACCATCGCCGGTGTCATGGCCGTCCGTCGCAGCCTCGCCAAGCCGATTGGCTCGCTGACGCAGATGGGCACCGTGCGGCTCGGCAAGCGCACCGAAGGCCGGTCTCCCCTCATCAAGGATTTCGTTCCACTCGCGTCGCTCGACGACATCGTGTTCGGCGGTTGGGACATCTTCGAGGAGAACTCCTTCGAGGCGGCCACGACGGCCGGCGTGCTCGAGAAAGATCTGCTCGAACAGATCAGGCCGGAGCTCGAAGGCATCAAGCCGATGTCGGCGGTGTTCGATCGCCGATACGTGAAACGGCTGGACGGACCGAACGTCAAGAAGGGGAAGAACAAGCGCGATCTCGCCGAGCAGCTCATCGCCGACATCCGCGCGTTCAAGCAGGCCAACAACTGCGATCGGCTCGTGCTGGTGTGGTGCGGCAGCACCGAGGTGTACCTCACTGAGACCCCCGCGCACGCCAGCCTCGCGGCGTTCGAGAAGGCGCTCGAAGCCAACGATGATTCGATCCCTTCGAGCATGATCTACGCGTACGCGGCGATCAAGGAGGGGCTGCCGTACACGAACGCGGCGCCGAATCTGAGCGCCGACGTGCCCGCCCTGATGGAGCTGGCCGCGCAGACCGGCTCGCCGCTCGCGGGCAAGGATCTGAAGACCGGGCAGACGCTGATGAAGACGATCATCGCGCCCGGGCTGAAGGCGCGCCTGATCGGCGTCAACGGCTGGTACTCGACCAACATCCTCGGCAACCGCGACGGCGAGGTGCTCGACGACCCCGAGTCGTTCAAGACGAAGGAAGAGAGCAAGAAGTCCGTCCTCGACTACATCCTCCAGCCGACGCTGTACCCGGACCTCTACAAGGATCTGTGTCACGTCGTCCGCATCAACTACTATCCGCCGCGCGGCGACAACAAGGAAGGCTGGGACAACATCGACATCTTCGGCTGGCTCGGCTACCCGATGCAGTTGAAGATCAACTTCCTCTGCCGCGACAGCATTCTCGCGGCGCCGATCGTGCTGGACGTGGCGCTCTTCATGGACCTGGCGAAGCGGTCCGGGATGAGCGGCATCCAGGAGTGGCTGTCGTTCTACTTCAAGAGCCCGGTGCACGCGCCCGGCCTCTATCCCGAGCACGATCTGTTCATCCAGTTGATGAAGCTGAAGAACACGCTGCGCTTCATGCGCGGCGAGGAACTCATCACCCATCTTGGCCTGGAGTACTACGACTAATGGACAAGAGCAGACTGCAGCCGGCGCTTTACGGCGGACTCGTCATCGGCGTTCTCTCCGCGCTGCCCATCGTGAACGCGGGGAACTGCTGCTGCTGTCTGTGGGTGATTGCAGGCGGCGCGCTGGCGACGTACCTCCTGCAACAGAACACGCCCTACCAGGTCACGGCGGCCGATGGCGCGCTCGTCGGGCTGCTCGCGGGATTGATCGGCGGCGTCGTCGCGGGGATCCTCTCCATTCCGCTGCATGCGGTGACCGCCGGGTTCATGCGGCAGATAATGGAGCGCATCATCGCGAACAATCCCGACTTTCCGCCCGAGGCGCGCGACGCGCTGGAGCGGTTCGGCATGGCGAGCGGCGCCGGGCTGGTCATCAGCGCGCTGTTCAACATCGTGATTTCCACTGTGTTCGGACTTCTCGGCGGCCTGCTCGGCGTGGCGATCTTCAAGAAGAAGGACCTGCCGCCTCCGCCGCCCCCCGGCACGATCGACGTGCCTTCGGCACCGGCGCAGTAGCTGGCAGCGGGCAGCAGGCAGCGGGCAGTGAGTCCCGCACAGTAGCTGGCAGCAGGCGGCGGGCAGCTGGCAGTGAGTCCCGCACAGTAGCTGGCAGCCGGCAGCAGGCAGCTGGCAGTGAGTCCCGCTGTCATACTCAGGTGAGTTCAGTGTGACAGCGTGATCCGCTGCCAGCTGCCCGCTGCCAGCTAGTGTCCCGTCCCAGTGGATCGTGGCATAAGTCCCGGGCGCGGCGCCCGGATCGCAAGGCGCGACGAGCGAGCATACAGGCCGTATGTGAGCGAGGAGCAACGCCGCGACGCGGGATGCCCCGCCCGGGAATTGTGTCGCGAACCACTGGGACGGGACACTAGCCCCTACAGAACTCCCCCCGCGTAACCGAAATACCTTCCAGAAAAAGTGTGCAACTCCGGGCGGTTACAGGCCAATCTGCCCGATCCCAGTAAGCTGTTGAACACTAAAGGATTAACCCTTGATTTGGCACCCGCGCTGGAGACGTCTGGCCGTGGCGGCCGCGCTTGTCGCGCCGCTGGCGTCCGTGCCACGTCTTGCCGGGCAGGCCGGGACCCAGCGGCCGCCCGATCTGCCGGTCACGCGGCTCGAGGGACGGGCGACCGAGGCCGCGCAGCCGCCGCCGCAAGCGCCCAGGCCCGGTGTCCCGGGCGACCTGCCGGTCACGCAGATCGACGACCGCGGAGCGAATCTGGATGGCCCGCGCACGATCGCGCTCGCCATCTCCCAGCCGATGGCGCTTCGGGACATTCTGCTGCTGCTCGTGCGAGGCACGCCGTTCAGCATCGTCACCGACGAACAGGTGGGCGGGACCTTTGTCGGCGATCTCAAGGGTCTGACGATGCGGCAGGCGCTGGAGGCGGTGCTGTTTCCGCGCGATCTGGACTACGACGTGCGCGGAAATCTGATCCGCGTGTTTCCCCGCAAGCCCGAGACGCGGCTCTTCAACATCGATTACGTGAACGCGCGGCGCCGGTGGGAACGCGGCGTGCAGAGCGCGATCGCGCCGGACGCGCCGCCGTCCGCAAGAGCCGTCACCACGACGGACGCGGATCTGCTGGACGATCTGGCACACGGCGTCACCGCGCTGCTCTCGTCGTCGGGGCGGATGCACGTGGACCGGACGGCCGGCGTGGTGCAGGTCACGGACTTTTCCGAGCGGCTCGACCAGGTTGGCCTCTACGTGGAGGCCGTACAACTGCGCGCCAACCGGCAGGTGCGAATCGAGGCGCGCGTGTTCGAGGTGGCGCTCACGGATCCCGCGTCCAGCTCGGTTGACTGGAAGGCGGTCGCCGCCCGCGCGGGCGCGGCGCTCAGGCCGGCGTCGGGGCGCGGGGCCTCAGGAATCCGCATCGAGGATCTTGACGCGCTGATGAGAGCGATCGCCGAGCAGGGCAGCGTCACGACGATTGCCGCCCCGCAGATTGTCGCGATGAACAACGAGCCGGCGCTGATGCGGGTCGGTACGCAAAGCGTCTACTTCGTGACGGCGTCGGAGATGGAGCGGCAGGGCAAGGACGTCCGGCCTCCCGCCCCAGCGAGCGTGCTCGAAGGGCTGACGCTCGTGGTCACGCCGCAGGTCGCGTCGGACGGCATCGTGCAGCTGCAGGTCGCGCCGACCTACACGCGCAAGGCGGAGCAGCAGGGCTCGGCCCGCCCGGGATCGATCCCGGCGTTGAACGTGAGCGAGGCCGACACGCTCGTGCGGGTGCAGGACGGCGAGACGGTCGTGCTGTCCGGCTTCCTCCAGCACCGCACGAAGGTCACGGCTGGCACCGGCGTCGCGGGGCTGTTCGGAGCGCAGTCGCGCGCCATCGTCAATTCGGAGCTCGTGATTCTGCTGACGCCCACGGTCGTGACCCCGGGCGTCGGCGCCACCGGCGGAACACGATGAACCGCACACTGGAGATCGGCATGTCGAGACACCTTGCTGGAGAGGACCTCCCGATGCACGAGGAATACTACGGGTTCGTCGAGAAGCCGTTCAGCCTGACGCCCGATCCCAAATACCTGTACAAGAGCGAATCGCACGCCAACGCGTTCGATCTGCTTCAGTACGCCATCCGCCGCCGCGAGGGATTCGTCGTCGTGACGGGGGACATCGGCACCGGCAAGACGACGTTGTGCCGCGCGATCCTCGAACAGCTCGATCGCAAGACGTTCACGGCCCTCGTGCTGAACCCGTTCATCTCGGAGGACGATCTGCTCCGGTTGATCCTGCAGGATTTCGGCGTCGTGTCGCGCGACGAGATCAAGCGCGGGCGCCTCGCGGGCGTCAGCAAGCAGGAGCTGATCGACACGCTCAACGAGTTCCTGCTCTCGCTGCTGCCCCTGCGGGCCGGCGCGCTGCTCATCATCGACGAGGCCCAGAATCTTCCGCGCCAGGTGCTGGAGCAGATCCGGATCCTGTCGAACCTCGAAACGAACAAGGAGAAGCTGCTGCAGATCGTGCTCGTCGGCCAGCTCAACCTGCAGGACATCCTGCGGTCCCCGGAGCTGCGGCAGCTCGATCAGCGCATTTCGATCCGCTACGAGCTGAAGCCGCTGAACCACGAGGAGTCGGCGGCCTACGTGGCACACCGTCTGACCATTGCCGGCGGCGGCGCGTCGGTCAGTTTCACCGCGAAGGCGCTCGATCTCGTTTACAGGTACACCGGGGGCATCCCCCGGCTGATCAACCTGCTCTGCGACCGCGCGCTGCTCGGCGGCTTCTCGGCACGCACGAATCGCATCACGCCGGAGATCGTCGCGGTGGCGGCCGCCGGGCTCGACATGGCGAAGCGCCGGCCGACGCTGTTCGGCTGGATGCGCCGTCGCGCCGCGGCGTTCGCGGCGGGGGCCGCGGCCATGGCGACGATCGGCGCCGGCCTCATGTATGGCGTCGTGGCGCTGCAGGCGCGTGGCACCGTGTCCGAGCCGGCGCCGCCCGCGGTCATACAGGTCGCCGTGCCGCGACCGGTGCCGCTGCAGCCGGCGCTCGCCGATTCGACCGCCGCCGACCCGGCGGGCCAGCAGGCGATGCAGGCGCCCGGGTCCGCGGACCCGGGTATCATACAAAGGTGAGCCAGATCTTCGACGCGCTGCACGAATCGAGCAAGCCGCCGCTGCAGCCAGGCGCGAGGGCAGCGCGTCAGACCGCGCACGGGGACGCCGTTCTCGCGACCCTTGGGTACCGGCCAGCCCGCCGCACGTCCCCCTCCGGCCTGACGCTGATCCGCGGAGTGCTCCTGGCAGTGCTGCTCGCGCTGGCGTGGGCCGCGTGGCAGACCTACGGGTCCGCGCCCTCAACGCCAGTCACACCACGTTCGACCGCTCTGAGGTCACCTCGACCGGTGCCACAGGCGCAGCCGGGCGGCACTGCCGCGCGTCAGGAGGCTCCCGGGACGCCACCGAAGACTGACGCGGCGTCGCCTTCTCCCGCGAGCGCGCCTCCCGCAGGTGCCTCTCCGCCCGTCGCACCTCCTGCGGTGACGCCGAATCCGGTGACGTTGCCTCCCGTGGCATCGCCTCCCGCGCCCCCGATGACGGCACCGCCGGTCGCAACGGCGCCCGGCGCAAAGCCGTTGCCGTCCACGCCCCCACCGGCGAGGCCGCCTGCGACGGAGCCGGCCTCCCCGGCCACTTCGGCTGCGAAGCCCCCGGCGCCCAAACCAGCGTCGCCGCGCGCGGAAGGGCCGGCCGTCAGGTCGGGCGAGCGCAGAGGTCCGCCGGCCGCGCGCCCCGCGACCTCGCCCGTGGTCGCTCCCGTCGTCTCGTCGGAAGCGCCCGCTCCGAGCGCGGCGCCCGCGCCGGACAAGGACATGGAGCTGGCGCTTTACTACCATCGCGCCGGCGAGTTCGAGGCGGCGCTGCAGCACTACCGCGCGCTGCTCCAGAAGAACGAGCTCAACGCGCAGGCGCACAACAATCTCGGTCTGCTGTACCAGGACAAGAACCTGCTCGATGACTCGGCGCGCGAGCTGCAGCGGGCCATCATCATCGATCCGCGGTACACGCAGGCGCACAACAACTATGGGGTGACGCTGCTGCGGCAGCAGAAAGTCGACGCCGCGGCGGCCGAGTTCCGCACGGTGCTCAGCCTGGACCCGCGCAATGTCGACGCCATGGTGAACCGGGCGCTCGCGCAGAAGCAGGGGGGAGAGCCGGAGCGCGCCAAGGAATCCCTCCTCCGGGCGCTCGCGATAGCCCCCAAGAGCTCTTCCGCGCATTACAATCTCGCCGTGCTCTACGACGAGAGCGGAGAGACCGCGCGCGCCGTGGATCACTACCGCGCGTTTCTCGAGAACGCCGGAGCCGAGTACGCCAGTCGGGCGCCGGCGGTCAGGGCGCGTCTCGCCGCGCTCGCGAAGTAACAAACCGTACAAGGCAGAACGTAGAAACGTAGAATGTGGAACGCCTTCACGCTGTACCAATGAACACCCATGACTGAAATCAGCGCGCTGCTCCAGGAAGACCGCCGGTTCCCGCCATCCGAACGGTGGAGGACGACGGCCAACATCACGGACCCGGGGATCTACGATCGGGCGCTTGCGGACCCGGAAGGCTTCTGGGATCGGTTCGCGCGGGAGCTCGAGTGGATCGCGCCCTGGGACGCGGTGCTCGAGTGGAATCCGCCGCACGCGCGGTGGTTTGTCGGGGGCAAGCTGAACGTCAGCGCGAACTGCCTCGATCGTCACGTGCGCACGGCGCGGCGCAACAAGGCCGCCATTGTCTGGGAGGGCGAGCCCGGCGATCGCCGCACGCTGACCTACTGGGATCTGTTCCGCGAAGTCTCCGCGTTTGCGAACGTCCTGAAGTCGCTTGGCGTGAAACGCGGAGAGCGCGTCGCGCTCTACCTGCCGCTCGTTCCCGAGCTTGCCGTCGCGATGCTCGCCTGCGCGCGCATCGGCGCGGTCCACAGCGTCGTCTTCGGCGGGTTCAGCGCCGAGTCGCTGCGCGACCGCATCAACGATGCGCAGGCGGTGCTGCTCGTGACCGCCGATGGCGGATACCGCCGCGGCCAGGTCGTTCCGCTCAAGCAGACGGCGGACGAGGCGCTCGCGGGTGCGCCTTCGATCAAGAACGTGATTGTCGTGCAGCGGCACGCGGGAGCGCCGATACCGGTCGACATCACGGAAGGACGCGACCACTGGTACCACCGTCTCATGCAGCATGCCGGGTCCTCGTGCGAGCCGGAAGCGATGGACGCCGAAGACATGCTGTACATCCTCTATACATCCGGCACGACCGGGAAACCCAAGGGCATCGTCCACACGACGGGCGGGTACCTCGTGGGCACGTACGCCACGACCAAATGGGTATTCGATCTGAAGGAAGACGACGTGTACTGGTGCACGGCGGATATCGGATGGGTGACCGGGCACAGCTACGTCGTGTACGGGCCGCTCGCCAATGGCGCGACCGTCCTGATGTACGAAGGGGCGCCGGACTGGCCGCACAAGGACCGCTTCTGGGAGATGATCGATCGACACGGCGTCACCGTCTTCTACACCGCGCCGACCGCCATTCGCGCGTTCATGCGGTGGGGCACCGAGTGGCCCGCGAAACGCCGGCTCGACACGCTGCGCCTGCTCGGGTCGGTCGGCGAGCCGATCAACCCGGAAGCGTGGATCTGGTATCACCTCAATATCGGCCGCGAGCGTTGCCCGATCGTCGACACGTGGTGGCAGACCGAGACAGGCATGATCATGATCACGCCGCTGCCGGGCGTCACCAGCACGAAGCCGGGTTCGGCCACCCGTGCGTTTCCGGGCGTCGCCGCCGAGATCCGCAACGCCAAAGGGGAACGGATCGAGACGGGCGGCGGACTGCTCGCGCTCACGAAGCCCTGGCCCGCGATGCTCCGCGGCATCTACGGCGATCCCGATCGCTACCTCACGCAGTACTGGAGCCGCTGGACCGACGGCGCCTATTTCACCGGAGACGGCGCGCGCCGCGACGAGGACGGCTTCTTCTGGCTGCTCGGCCGCGTCGACGACGTGCTGAACGTGGCGGGCCACCGTTTGGGAACGATGGAAGTCGAGAGCGCGCTCGTCGACCACCCCACGGTCGCCGAGGCGGCGGTCGTCGGACGTTCCCACGAGATCAAAGGGCAGGCGGTCGCGGCATTCGTGACCTTGAAGGAAGGCTTCAAGCCGTCCGACGCGCTCGCCGAGGCGCTCAAGGAGCACGTGGTCCGCAAGATCGGCGCGATCGCCAGGCCCGATCAGATCCTGTTCAGCGCCGACCTGCCGAAGACGCGCTCGGGGAAGATCATGCGGCGGCTGCTTCGCGACATCGCCGAGGGCAAGGCGCTCGGCGACACGAGCACGCTTGCGGATCCCGCGGTCGTCGCGCGGCTGAAGACGCAGTACGAAGAGAAAGAGGGATGAGCGCGGCGGTCACGTGCGCCGCGAGCGGTACTCTTCGATAGTCGCCCGGTCGATGTGAAAATGACGGCCGCGCCGGCTGGCGCGGAGCGCGCCGCCCCGCACGAGCCGGACCACCTCGCGCACCGTCACACCCAGGAGCGTCGCGGCGCCGATAAACGTCACCGAGGTCGGCAGCAGTGCCACGCGCTCGACCCGGTTGCCTCCGTTCATCTTTGCCCGCAGCACGGCCGCTTCCGCCTCCGCCAGGATGTACCCGGGATCGATGTCGGCCTGCACGAGATCCGTGCCGACGGCCGCGGCGCTCACCGTGACGTTGGTCACCTTGTCCGTCTTGTGATCGATCAGGACGAGCCGCTGCTGCACCATCTCGCGGAACTTGCTGGCCAGCGCGTCCGCCTGGTCGAGCGTCGCCTCCGGCAGGATCACGCCGATCGAATCGTCGCCGTGGCGCGCCACCCAGTCATGCGTGCGGAAGAAGCGCCGCGCCATGATGCCGAGCCGCTCGAGCAGGCGATCGCCGGCGCCGTAGCCATGCGACGCGTTCAGCTGCGACAGGTTGTCGATGTCGAAGAGCAGCATCGCGACGCCGTGCTCGTGCCGGTGCGCCCGGTAGGTCTCCTGCGCGAGCACCATGTCGAACACGGCGCGCGACACCAGCGTGGTCAGCGGATCGCGCAGCGGCGGATGGGCGCCCTCCCGTTCGGCAAACGCGCCGATCACCTCCAGGGTCGCCGCGCGCACCGAGTGCGCCACGACCGGCCATGGCTCCGACGTCGCCCCAAGCTGCTCGTTGAGCGCCAGCTCGTCGAGGACGACGCGCTCAACCCGGTGCGCGGCGTGAATGATGTCGCGGATCGAGAGGGGAGGAGCGAACAGCGACAAGTCGTGGATGGCGCCGCGGCGGCTGTCGATTTCCCCTTCCTCGATCGCCAGAGTCAGGAGATCGAGGAGCACGATGCCGCAGTCCCGCCACGCCGCCGCGTCGAGGCCGGGCTCCTCGGCGAGCATGCTGGCGATATCCTGCGCGAGCCCCGTCTGCCGGTCGAGGACGGCCGCAGCCGTCTGCTCGCGCACGTCGCGCGGCAGGTCTCTCAATCGTCCGATCATCGGCCTGATTATGGCCCAGCTTGCTCGTTTGCCGCTGGTGGTCTCTAATTATAGGTTCCCCGTTCAAGAGTCGCGTTGGACGAAAGGCCGGGCCTACCGTCAACGCGTCGCGCAGCCGAAAGTAGTAAGGGTTACCATGGCCGCCACCACCGGTATCGATCTGGGCCCGGATTCGTGTGTCCTCGTGGGCGTACGGCCCGCCGGGCCCGTGCTCGACGTGTCGGCGGTGCACGTCATCGAGCCGGCCGGCTGGCCCTCGCACGACGTCGCGCTTGCCGAGACGCTGAAGGCCGCGCGCCGAGGGAAGCGCTTTCCACGGTCCGCGCGCGTCATCGTCTGGGGCATGCCGGAGCCGCTCTCTCCTGACGATTTCGTGGTGCGGGCCGCCCTGCGGCCGCTGACCGCTGCGGGGTTCCGGATCGACGCCGTGCTGTCGCCCGCGCAGGCCCTGGTGCGGCTCGCCGCCACGCGACCGCGGACCCCCAAGGGCAGCACCTTCCTCTGGCTCGCCATCAACACGCACGGCGCCGCCATTGCTGTCGTTCGCGACGATTGCGCGCTGTTCTCGAGAACGGTGGACTGGACCTACCGCAGCCTGGAGGTGGGAACCAAGGCGGAATTGCTCCAACGGTACTCGCTGGTCGCCCACCTTGCGCCGGAAATCCGGCAGGCCATCGCCACGGTGCGATCGATGCACGGCGCGATCGTGGAAGCGGCAATCACCTGTGGCGATCTCCCCGATCTGCGGTCGCTCACCATGCCCCTCATCGAAGAGCTCGATATCGAGGTCGAGACGCTCGACTCGCCCGCGGGTCTCCGGCCCCGCGGCCGCGCGAAGGACTCGCGATTCTCGGAGCTGGTCCCCTCCATCAGGCTCGCTTGCGCCGCCGCCACGGCGCCGACACAGCGCAAACGCCCGCTCGTCGCGTTGCTCCGCGCGGCCGCCGTCATCGCGTGTGGCGTCGGCATCGGCCTGGTGGGGTACGCCTACTGGTCGGGCGCGCTGGGCGATTCGACCGCCAGGACCGCGACCATGCCGGTGAACAAATCGACCGCGTCGTCGCAGCCGAAACGCAGCCCGACTGTGTCCCAGCGGGCGGGTGTCCGCGGCGGCATGCCTCCCGCCGCGGCGCCGCAGCCGCCGGTGCAGCCGCCGGAAAAGGGGGACAGCCACACTTCCGAGCGGAAAAGTGTGCCTGTCCCCTTTTCCGCGCCGCCGGTCGTGAAGGTCCCGCCGCCGCCTGCCACTTCCGCCCCGAAAAGTGCGCCTGTCCCCCTTCCGGAACCGGCAGCGAGGGCTCCCGTGCAGACAACGAGGGCCGAACCGCCACCGAAGCCTCCCGTGGAGGCTCCCAAGACCGAGCCCGTGGTGAAACCTCCTGTCGAGGCGACGAAGGCCGAGCCAACGTCGAAACCGCCGGTGCAGGTGGCCAGGTCCGAGCCTCCACCAGTCATCGCCAAACCTCAGGCGGACCCGATGCGGCCCCCGGCGGCGGTTTCCGCCGAACCCGTCCGCCCAGCCGCCGATCGGGCCGTCGAGGTCGCGCCGCCGGCAGCGCCGCGCGCGCGCCCGCAGCCGCCGCTGAAGGATCGGCTGCCGCGCGTGGATTCGATCCTGATCGATGAGGACAGGCGCCTGGCGATCATCGACGGGCGGATCCTGGGCGTCGGCGATGCCGTCGGTCAGAGGATCGTCGCCCGCATTGAAGCCAGATTTGTAATTCTCCGCGAGCCGTCGGGGCTCGCGATCCGGGTCGCGCTCGGTTCGGGGTCCGGCATTCTGCCGCAGTAACTGGTCGCGAGCCAAGTATTGAACGACAGCGGCGGTTGTCATTGCGGTTGAGCTGATTCGCCCGTAGAATCAGAGCTTCCGGTTCATGGGCGGGGGCCCGAGGGGATAGCAGGTGCGCAAGAAGATCGGCGAGTGCCTGATTCAGGCCGGCCTCATTACGGATGAGGATCTGCAAATCGCGCTTGCCGAGCACAAGCGCACGGGCGAGCGTGTGGGCGCCGTCCTGGTCCGCCTGAATTTCGCGACCGAAAAACAGATCACGAAGGCGCTCGCCTACCAGCTCGGATTTCCCTACATCAGTCTCGTCGACGAGCCGCCCGATCCGGCGGCGATCATCCTCATCCCGAAGGACGTCGCGCTGAAGCGCGTATGCGTGGCGGTCAGGCTCGAGAAGAACCTGCTGACCGTCGCGATGTCGGACCCGCTGCTGTTCAGCCTGGTGCAGGACCTCGAATTCCAGACCGGCTATCGGATCAAGCAGGTCGTCGCGACGCGCACCGACATTCTCGACTCCATCGAGAACGGCTATCCCGACAAGGCGCTCGCGAAGTTCACGGGGGTCGCCGGGGGGCTCGCCGTCCAGCCGCCGAGCAGCGGCGGGCAGCGCACCGGCGGGCGCGGGACGTCGGAACTGATGCCGCAGTCGGGCCTGATGCGCCGGCCCGACGAGGACGTGTTCGAGCAGGCGGGAATCACCACGCAGGCGCGGGAAGGCAGCGACTCGGCCCCGATCATCGACCTCGTGGATCTCGTCGTGAACAGCGCCATCACGAGCCGCGCGAGCGACGTCCACATCGAGCCGATGGAGAAAGGGGTCCTCATCCGTCACCGCCTCGACGGCCTGCTCAAGGAAGTGATGGACCTGCCCAAGTGGGTCCACGAGGGGCTCGTGGCCCGCATGAAGATCATGGCGGGCATGGACATCGCGGAAAAGCGGCTGCCGCAGGACGGCCGCCTTCGCGTCAAGACCGAGGACGGCAAGGACGTCGATTTCCGCGTGTCGACGCTGCGCACGCTGTTCGGCGAGAAGATCGTTCTGCGCGTGCTGGACCACCGCAAGGGGGCGCCGCCGCTCGAGGAACTCGGGCTGTCGGCCGCCGCGATGGATGAAGTCCGTCACTTCCTGCGCCACCAGCACGGCATGATCCTCGTCGTCGGGCCGACGGGCAGCGGCAAGACGACCTCGCTCTGCTCGGCGCTGACGTCGCTCAAATCGGGACGCACGAACATCATCACGATCGAGGATCCGATCGAGTACCAGATCCCCGGCGTCAACCAGACGCAGATCAACGAGAAGGTGAAGCTCACGTTCGCGAGCGCCCTGCGCGCGATCCTGCGCCAGGACCCCGACGTGATTCTCGTCGGCGAGATCCGCGATCAGGAGACGGCCAAGATCGGGATGCAGGCGGCGCAGACCGGCCACCTCGTGCTCTCCACGCTGCATACCGACGACGCGCCGTCGACGGTGACGCGGCTGATGGACATGGGCATGGAGCCGTACGTGATCGGCTCGGCGCTGGTCGGCGTCATCGCGCAGCGGCTCGTGCGGCGGCTGTGCGGCGCGTGCCGCCGGCAGTACACGCCCGAGGCCGACACGCTCCGCGCCCTGAACATCGCGGAAGCCGATGCCCCGCAGTTCGTGTTCTATCGTTCCGTCGGATGCGAGGAGTGCAACCACACCGGGTATCGCGGCCGCATCGCCATCTACGAGGTGATGCGCGTCAGCGACAAGGTGCGGCGGCTCATCGCGCAGAAGGCCGGCGAGGACATGATCAGGGAGGCGGCGGTCAGCTCGGGCATGATCACGCTCGGCGAGGACGGCCTCGCCAAGGTGAAGACCGGCGTCACGACCGCCGAGGAGCTGTTGCGCGTGGTCACGGAAGTGCGCGAGATCCGCACGCTCTGTCCCGGGTGCGGGGGCGCGGTGGCCATGGACTTCCTCGCGTGCCCGCATTGCGGCAATCGCCTCAGCGGCGGCTGTCCGAAGTGCGGGCGCTCGCTGCAGCCGGGCTGGAGTTTCTGCCCGTTCTGCGCGACGACGACCGCGGCGCCCGCGAAGTCGAAGAAGAAACTGCGCCAGCAGGGCAAGACGCTGGAGCTTCCGGCATCGAACGTGACTGAGTTCAAGAACCAGAATCGTTGAAGACCTACTACGAGATCCTCGGGGTCGACCGCGCGGCTCCCACAGACGAAATCAAACGGGCCTTCCGGCGCGAGATCGCGCGCTACCACCCGGACAAGGTGCAGCATCTCGGGCCCGAGTTCCAGGAAATCGCCGCGACCCGCGCAGCGGAACTGACCGAGGCGTACCGCATCCTGATGGACGAAGCGGGGCGCCGCCGGTACGACGAGCAGCTGGCCGACGGGACCGTTCCGCCAGCCCCCGTGCGCGCCAGGCCGGTCGAAGCGCCGCCGCGGCCCGCCGAGCCGGCCGCTCCGCGCGAGCCGGACCAGCCCCCCGCGCAGCCGAAAGCGGATCGCCGGTTCCAGAAAGAACGCGCGAGCACCGTGGAGTTCGTCAGGAAGGCCGCCATTTCCCGGCTGCGCGACGCGGTCGCCGCCGTGTCGGACAACGCGTCCGAGGTTCGCGTCGCCGGCATCGACGCGGGATTCGGCATCAAGGCGAAGGGCGGCCTGTTCAAGAAGGCCGAGCCGCCCGTGCGGCTGCTGGCCAGGTACGTCGCGCACGTCGATGGCGCCGCGGTGGAGGAGGCGTGGCCGCTCGCCGTCAACGCCGCGTCCGTGCACGACGTCGTGTGTCTGCTCCTCATGGGCAGCGGCATCGCGGCCTCCCAGGACCTGGCGGCCACGATCGCGGAGCTGCGCCGCAAGACGCGCAAGGGCAGTCCGGTGCTGGTGCCGGTGGATGTCCGGGACTGGTCGGCGCTGTTCCCTCCCGATGCGCCGGCCGCGGTCCGCGCCATCGTGCAACGGCTCAAAGAAGGAAAAACCTAGTGGAACGCCGAGCCTCCGGGCGGCGTAGGTAACGTAGTCATGGCACTCATCGAAACACGGGATCTGTGGAAGACGTACGTGATGGGGCAGGAAGAGATCCATGCCCTGCGCGGCGTGTCCATCGAAATAGAGCGCGGCGAGTACGTCGCGATCATGGGGCCCTCCGGATCCGGCAAGTCGACGCTGATGAACCTCATCGGGTGCCTCGACACGCCGAGCAAGGGCAGCTATCTCCTGAACGAGAAGGAGGTGGCCATGATGAACGACGACGAGCTCGCGCGCATCCGGAACGAGGAGATCGGGTTCGTCTTCCAGACGTTCAACCTGCTGCCGCGCGCCACGGCGCTGCACAACGTGGAGCTGCCGCTGGTCTATGCCGGAATCTCGAAGAAGGAACGGCTGCTGAAAGCGAACCTCGCGCTGGAGAAGGTGGAACTGATGTCGCGCGCGCTGCACCGGCCCAACGAACTGTCGGGCGGCCAGCGCCAGCGCGTCGCGATCGCGCGCGCGCTCGTCAACAACCCGTCAATCCTGCTGGCCGACGAACCCACCGGCAACCTCGACTCGAAGACCGGCAACGAGATCATGGGCGTGTTCGACCGGCTGTACCACGCCGGGAACACGATCATCCTCGTCACGCACGAAGCGGACATCGCGGCCTACGCACACCGCGTCGTCCACCTCCGCGACGGACAGGTGGAGAAGGACGTGCCCCGCGCCGCGTAAATACGGCGCCTGTCATTGCCGAGTGGCGCGTGCAGATTGCAGATTGACGGATTGCCGAGTGGCGATTGTCGATCGACGGATCTTCGATTGTCGATTGGGGGGTGATGACCGCTGCCGAGGCCACTCGACAATCGGCACTGCGTCGATCGCCAATCGAAACCCGACAATCCGGCAATCGGCATTCGCCAATCGGCAGTCGGCAATGATCCGTCGACGTCTATCCTTGTCGCAGGACCTTCCACGGGTCCAGCCTGACGATGCGCCACGTCGCGAAGGTGACGGCCGCGGTGGCGACGCCGCCGCACAGCGCCGCGACGACGATCCACAGGCGCGGATCGCTTCCCGTCATCACCAGCATCTCGACGAACGCGGACCGCGTCACCAGCACCGTGCCGACGACACCGGTGGCGATCGCTGCGACAATCAGCTTGACCTCGCGCGCGAGCACCATCCGCAGCACCTGACCTGACGACGCCCCCAACGCCATGCGCACGCCGAACTCGGTCGTGCGCTGAGCGACCGACTGGCTGATGACGCCGAAGATGCCGCTGCCCGCGAGCAGCAGCGCGACGATGCCGAACCCTCCCAACAGGCGCACGACGAACGTGCTGTCCTCGTGGACGAGGGACGACTCCAGGAGGCTCGCATGCGGGACCCGGCCGGCCGGACGCGTGCGCGCAGCCGCCGCGATCGGCCTGAGCAGCAGGCGCGGATCGCCGGCGGTCCGTGCCAGCACCGCCACGTCGGGAGCGCTCTTCATGTCGAACGGAAGGTAGATGTCGGGGGCCAGCAGTCCCTGTTTCGCCAGGCCCGCGCCGTCGATGGCATCGCGTGCGACCCCGACCACGGTGGCGGTCGACGTGCCGGTCCGGCCGTCCATCACGATGCGCGCGCCGAGCGGCTCCTCGCCGGGCCAGAGCGCCTTCGCCGCGGCCTCGCTGACGACCGCGACGCTCTGATGGCCGTCCGCTTCGGCGCGGTCGAACGCACGTCCCCGGACGATCGCGATGTCGAGCGTCCGGAAGAACGACGGATCGGCGCGGACCAGCGAGGCGCGGGCCATGCGGCCGTTGTCCGACCGCACCTTGGCGGCCGAGGAGGAATGCAGCCCTCCCGGCGTCCCGGATGCGATCGTCACGGCACTGACGCCCGGCAAGCCGGAAATCCGCTCGGCGATCGCCGCCGCGTCCGGTGCGCGCACGTCGACAGCCACGATCCGATCCGACGGGAAGAGCGGAGTGACGCGCTGCAGCTCGATGAAGAACCGGATGAACATCGCCGTCGTGACAATCAGCGCGACGGCAAGACCGAGTTCCACGAAGACGACCAGGTCACGCGCGCGATAGCCGACGAACCGCGCGACCGCTGGAGTCGTGCCCCCCTTCAGCGACGTGGTGATGTCCCGCCGCGACAAGCGGATTGCGGGCAGCGTGCCGAAGAGCAGGCAGGCGCCGAGGCTGAAACCCAGCCCGATCGGCAGCAGCGTCATGGTCGGCCGCATGAGCGAGGCGGCCTCGGGGCGGAATTGCGCCATGGCGGCGGCCACGCTTCTCAGCAGCACATAGGCGAAGCCGACACCGAGCGTGCCGCCGGCCGCCGCAAGCACGAGGTGCTCTCCGAGCAACTGCCGGACGATCCGCCACCGTGTGGCGCCCAGGGCGCTCTTGACGCTCAGCTCGATGTCCCGATCGACGCCCCGCGCGAGAAGCATACAGGCGACGTTCGTGCAACCGATCAGCAGCACGACCAGCGCCGGACCGAACATCATCACGAATCCGCCGGTCGTCCGCTTCCGCACGTCCTGCTCGACCGTGATCGCGCTCCACGTCCACAGCCCGTTCGGGTTCTGCGGCCGCGCGAGCGCGTCCAATTCCGCGCCCGCGGCGATCCACGTCACGCCAGCCTTCAGCCGCGCGAGCACGTTCACGCGGCGCTCTGCCGAATCCGGACCCGGCGCGAGAGGCGCCCAGACGTCGCCGCCGATGCCGATGAACGAGAACCCGAACTCCGGCGGCAGCACGCCGACAACCGTCCGGGGCACGCCGTCGAGGGTCAGTACGGCGTCGTCGAGGGAGCGCCCCGCGAAATGCGCGCGCCAGGTGCGATCGCTGACGACGACGACCGGCGCGCCTTCGCTGAAATCGGTGGTCGACGGCAGCCGGCCCATGGCCGCGCGCGCGCGCATAGCCGGAAAGAAGCCGGCCGATACCTGGCCGAGCGAGATCGAGACCGGCTGGTCACCAGCGATCAGCTCGCTGTCGTCCGACAGGTAGGCGCCGACCGATTCGAACGACGCCGCCTTCGCCAGCACGTCCACGTCCTTCACGGTCAACTGCGAGCGCTCGACGCCGAGCGTCCGGCTCGAGGCGTAGATGCGGCCGAGCGCGGGGAGGTCCTCGACGTCGGGGATGGTGCTGCTGAGGGCGGTGCGCACCAGCGCGTACATGCTCGTCGCGGTCCCGATGCCGACGGCGAGCGTCAGCGTCGCGGTGACGGCGCCGAACCGCCACGAGCGGAGCGAGCGCAGGGCGTGTCGAAGCTCACGCGACATTCGAACCTCCCACGGTCTCGGAGCCGGGATCGAAGATCGCCTCAATCGTCGCCTCGAAAAGGCGCGCGATGGCAAATGCGAGCGGCAAGCTTGGATCGTACCGCTCGTTCTCGATGGCGTTCACGGTCTGCCGCGAGACGCCGAGGCGCACCGCCAGGTCCGCCTGCGACCAGCCCCGCTCGGCGCGGAGGACGTGCAGCCGGTTCTTCATCGCTGATACCGGAGGGACGCCACCACCCAGGCGACGAACCAGGCCGCGAGCATTGCGCTGGCGACCCATGTCATGCGGATTGGCGGTAACGCGTCTTCGACGAGCGCGCTGCAGACGAGCGCGACGGCGACGATCCCGTAACTCCACGAAAGCGCCTCGAGGTGCGTGCGACGCTCCAACTCGTCGGCGCTCCGGACGCCCCTGACCACGAACGCCACCGACGCTCCGACGAGGACGAGGTCACGGATCCCGGCGATCACGCGATCCACCAGGTGGTACGGCGCGCGGCTTGGCTCGAACAGCGGCAGCGCGATCGCGGCAAACGCCACGGTCCACGGGTACTCGCGGCGCCGAACGATAACGAAGAGCGAGCATCCGCACGCGATCAGCGCGCCGAGACCGAATGCGGCCATGGGCCAGTGCGAGCCGAGGGGAGCGGGATAGAAGCTGATGGCGCGCCGAAGCAGGTGCGTTCCCAGAAGGAGACCGAGGGCAGCCCCGCCAAAAGCGATGAGGCCGCCCCGGGACATCCGCTCGCTCGGCCAGGGAGTGGTGGTCATCAGAAGCTCCACCACAAATGTAAAGCAATAGCGCCTAAATGTAAAGCTAGCTTTCCGTGATCAGGTTAGCCCCTTGCTGCCTCTTCCCTGTCAGACGGCGGCGAAGTGGCCGGCTTTCAGCTCTTTAAGGGGCGCGCGGCGGTCGAATGAGTCGGGGTCCAGGACGATGCGCTGCCGCGGCACGCTGGGATCGGGCACGGGAATCGCCGAGAGGAGCGCGCGCGTGTACGGATGCGCCGGCGCCGCGAAGATCGCCTCGGTCGGTCCGGTCTCGACGATCCGCCCGAGATACATCACGGCCACGCGGCTGCAGATGTGGCGCACGAGCCTGAGGTCGTGGGCGATGAACAGGTAGGTCAGCTTCAGCCGCTCCTGCAGGTCCATCAGCAGATTGATCACCTGCGCCTGCACCGAGACGTCGAGCGCGGACACGGGCTCGTCGGCGATCACGAGCGACGGATTGAGCGCCAGCGCGCGGGCGAGGCCGATGCGCTGCCGCTGGCCTCCGCTGAACTGGTGCGGATAGCGCGAGAGATGGGAGGGGTCGAGGCCCACGAGCTCGAACAGCTCCGCCACGCGCGCGCGCCGCTCGACCCGCGTGCCGATCTTGTGGATCACGAGCGGCTCCTCGACGATGGCCCTCACGCGCATGCGGGGATTGAGCGAGGAGTAGGGATCCTGAAACACGATCTGCATCTCCCGCCGAGCCTGCCGCAGCCGCGCCCGCGAGAACGCCAGGACGTTGTCGCCTTTGAATCGGACTTCTCCGGAGGTCGGTTCGATCAGCCGGAGGATGCACCGGCCCGTCGTGGTCTTTCCGCTGCCCGACTCGCCGACGAGTCCGAACGTCTCTCCTTCGACGATCGCGAAGCTGACCTCGTCGACCGCCCGTATCGTGGACGCCTCGCCGAACAGCCCGCGCTTGCGCGTGAACTCCTTGGTCAGCCGCGACACTTCGAGCAGCGGCGTCACGCCCGTCCTTCCTCGGGGCGCACGTCGGGCTCGACGGCGCGGCTATACAGATAACATTTCGTCGTGTGGCGCTCCGAGCCACCGACGAGCGTGTCTCCCGGGTGCGCCGCCGGACAGGGCTCGAATCGGTCGGGGCAGCGCGGCTCGAACGAACAGCCGGGCGGCAGCGACCCGAGCGGCGGCACCGTGCCCTGGATCGCGCGCAGGCGGCTGCCCGGCTCTCCTCCGGGGATCGACGCCAGGAGCCCTCGCGTGTACGGATGGCGCGGGTCGGCGAACAGCGTCCGGGCGTCGGTCTGTTCGACGATGCGCCCGGCATACATGACCGCGACGCGGTCCGCCATTTCGGCAACCACGCCGAGGTCGTGCGTGATGAGGAGCAGCGCGAGCCCCATCCGCCTCTGAAGATCCCTGAGCAGCTCGAGAATCTGTGCCTGGATGGTGACGTCGAGCGCGGTCGTGGGCTCGTCGGCGATGACGAGCGCCGGCTCGCACGCCAGCGACATCGCGATGAGCGCGCGCTGCCGCAGGCCGCCGGAGAGCTGGTGCGGGTAGTCGCGCACGCGCTTCTGCGGCTCCGGAATGCTGACCAGGTCGAGCAGTTCCACCGCCTTCTGTTTCGCCGATCGACGGGTCGCGCGGCCGTGCACGCGCAGCGTCTCCTCGATCTGGTTGCCGATGGTGAACACGGGGTTGAGCGCGGTCATCGGCTCCTGGAAGATCAGGCCGATTTCCGCGCCGCGCACGTGCTGCATCTCCCGCTCGCCGAGGGAGCGCAGGTCGCGCCCGTTGAAGGCGACGCGTCCCTGCGCGATGCGGCCGGGCGGCTGCACGAGGCGCATGATCGACAGCGCCGTGACCGACTTGCCGCTGCCCGATTCCCCGACGAGGCAGAGCGTTTCCCCCGCCGCCACGTGAAAGCTCACGTCGATGACCGCCGGCACGAACCGCCCGCCGATGTCGAAGCCGGTCGTCAGGTGGTCGACTGAAAGCAGCCGTTCCTCGTGGCTCGTGGCTCGTGGCTCGTTCGGACCTCGAGCTGCGATCTGCGAGCCGCGAGCTGCGATCCGCGGATCGTCAGACATCGATCTCCTTGTGCTCGCCGAAGACGGCGCGGAGCGCGTCGGAGATCTCGCCGACGGTGGCGCGGGCCTCGACGGCCTGGATGACGGGCGGCACGAGGTTGCCGCCGTCGCGGGCGGACCGGCTCACCCCGTCCAGTGCCCCACGCCATGCCGTCGCGTCACGCGAGGCCCGGACGGCGCGCACCCGTTCGATCTGACGGCGCTCGATCGCGGGATCGATCTCGAGCATCTCGATTGGAGCCGAGGCTTCCGTGGCGAACCGGTTCATGCCGACGACGACGCGCTCGCCGCTGTCGATCTGCTGCTGCGCGCGGTAGGCGGACTCCTGGATCTCGCGCTGGATGACGCCGCGCTCGATGGCCGCAAGCGTCCCGCCGGCCGCGTCGATCGAGTCGAGAAGCGCGCGCGCGTCGCGCTCGATCCTGTCCGTGAGCTCCTCGAGCGCCCACGATCCGCCCAGCGGGTCCACGGTATTCACCACCCCGCTTTCCGCCGCGACGATCTGCTGCGTCCGAAGCGCCGTCCGCGCCGAGTCCTCGGTCGGGAGCGCCAGCGCTTCGTCGCGGCCGTTGCAGTGCAGCGACTGCGTGCCGCCGAGGACCGCCGCCAGCGCCTGCAACGCGACGCGGACGATGTTGTTGTCGGGTTGCTGGGCGGTCAGCGTGCTGCCGGCCGTTTGCGTGTGGAACCGGAGCTGCCGGGCGCGCGGGTTCGTCGCGCCGAACCGCTCGGCCATGATCCGCGCCCACAACCGGCGTGCCGCCCGATACTTCGCCACTTCCTCGAGAAAATCGTTGTGCGCGTTGAAGAAGAACGACACGCGCTGGCCGAAGCGGTTCACGTCGAGCCCGGCGTCGAGGGCCGCCTGCACGTACGCGATGGCGTTCGCGAAGGTGAAGGCGACCTCCTGCACCGCCGTCGAGCCGGCTTCGCGGATGTGATACCCGCTGATCGAAATGGTGTTCCAGTTCGGCAGCTCGCGCTCGGCGTAGGCGAAGATGTCGGTGACGATCCGCAGCGAGGCCCGCGGCGGATAGATGTAGGTGCCGCGCGCGATGTACTCCTTCAGGATGTCGTTCTGAATCGTGCCGGCGAGCGCCCCCGGCGCCGTGCCCTGCCGCCGCGCCACCGCGACGTACAAGGCCAGCAGGATGATGGCCGTCGCGTTGATCGTCATCGACGTGGACACGCGGCCGAGCGGGATCGCGTCGAACAGCTCCGCCATGTCCTCGATCGAGTCGATGGCCACGCCGACGCGCCCGACCTCTCCCGCCGCGAGGTCGTGATCGGAGTCGTATCCCATCTGGGTGGGCAGATCGAACGCGACGCTCAGGCCACTGACGCCCCGTTGCAGGAGGTACCGATACCGCCGGTTGGCTTCGGCCGCCGTCCCGAACCCGGCGTACTGCCGCATGGTCCAGAGCCGGCCGCGGTACATGGTCGGCTGGATCCCGCGCGTGAACGGGAACACGCCGGGAAAGCCGATGTCGTCCAGGATCCTGGGAGTGTCCAACCCGCGCATTGTAGCAACCGGGGCTCGCGAGGCGGAAAATGTCATCAAAATGCCGCGCAAACCATTGACAGTCGGTATGGGCGAGCTTACAATGACCATGCGTTCCCGCGCTGCAAATCCTTCATTATGAACAAATGGCGCCCGATTCCTGCCGCCGACCAAGGGCGGCAACGTGGATTGGGAGAACGCCCCCGGTTTCCCAGCTCCGGCGGCGGTGAGGAGGTCCGAATGGATGACGTGGTGAACCGGCTGGCGCGTGAGCTGTCCGACGCCATTGCCGCCGCTGTCGCGGAAGATCCGCGGGTCGAGGCCTGTCGCGAGCGTGCGCGCGCGGCCGGTTTCGAGCTGAAGCTGTCAATGGAGGCGGTGATCGGTTTCGTGAACCGGACCGCTCCTGGCGCGCTCGCGAAGGTCGCAGCGGCGCCTCCGAACCAGACCCAGAAAGCGGCGCGTGCGACCGAGCGCCGTCAGTTCGAGATAAGCGCCAACGACAAGCGGTTCCTGCGCTCGCTGCGCATCGCCGCCGACGAAACGCAGGAGAAGGAAGTCGAGTAGCTGACGCTGAAATGTAGAACGTAGAATGTAGAACGTAGAAGGCTTGAAGGGCCGGCACGCATCGCGCGCCGGCCCTTTTCGTTTTCTGCCTACCGCCTACTGCCTACTGCCTACTTCTTCGTGCCCTGCGCCGCGACCCGCGCGGCGGCGGCTTCCGCGGCCGCCTGGTCGCCCAGATAGTAATGACCGAGCGGCCTCAGATCGGCGTCGAGCTCGTACACCAGCGGGATCCCGGTGGGGATATTCAGCTGGAGGATGTCGGCCTCGCTGACCGTGTCGAGGTACTTCACGAGCGCGCGGAGGCTGTTGCCGTGCGCGGCGATGAGCACGCGCTTTCCTCCCTGGATCGACGGCACGATGGTCTCGTGCCAGTAGGGCAGGAAGCGCGCGACCGTGTCCTTCAAGGACTCGGTCAAGGGCAAGTCGGCCGGCGTCAGGTCCGCATACCGGGGATCGTGGGACGGGTGGCGCGGATCGTCCGCCTCGAGCTCCGGCGGCGGAATGTCGTAGCTGCGGCGCCAGATCTTCACCTGTGCCTCGCCGTGCCTCGCCGCTGTTTCCGCCTTGTTGAGCCCCTGCAGCGCGCCGTAGTGGCGCTCGTTGAGCCGCCAGCTCTTGAGGACCGGGATCCACATCTCGTCCATCACGTCGAGCGCGATCCACAGCGTGCGGATGGCGCGCTTCAACACCGACGTGTAGGCGATGTCGAACGTGTACCCGCCCTCCTTCAGGAGGCGTCCCGCCGCTTCGGCTTCCCGCCGCCCGCGCTCCGACAGATCCACGTCGGTCCATCCCGTGAACCGGTTCTCCTGGTTCCACGTGCTCTCCCCATGTCGGAGTAAAACCAACTTATACATTTTGTGAATTGGTGAATTGGTGAATTGGTGAATTGACGACGTTGGTGAAGCGAGCCCGTGTGACAATTCACCAACTCACGAACTCACCAATTCGCCAGTTGTCTGATTGCCCCCCGGCCGGCGAATTTTCCACCCGGCCCGAGCGCCTCCTCGATTCTCAGGAGCTGGTTGTACTTCGCGATTCGATCCGTGCGGCTGGCCGATCCGGTCTTGATCTGGCCGGCGCTCGTCGCGACGGCGAGGTCCGCGATAATCGTGTCTTCGGTCTCTCCCGAACGATGCGAGATGACGGTGCCGTATCCGGCGTTGCGCGCCATGATCACCGCATCGAGCGTCTCGCTGACCGTCCCGATCTGGTTCAACTTGACGAGCAGCGCGTTCGCGGCCTTCTCCGCGATGCCGCGCTGCAGGATCGAGGGGTTGGTGACGAAAATGTCGTCGCCGACGATCTGGATCCGCTTGCCCAGCGCCTGGGTCAGCGTCTTCCAGCCCTCCCAGTCGCCTTCGGCGAGTCCATCCTCGATCGACACGATCGGGTACTGACGCACCCAATCCTGGTAGAGCGTCACCATGTCGTCGGCGCCGCGCGCCGCGTCGCCGGATTTCCTGAACTCGTAGCGCTGCGCGTCGGCGTTCCAGAGCTCGCTGGCCGCGACGTCGATCGCGATGAACACGTCCTGCCCGGGCTGATACCCCGCCTGCACGACGGCCTCGAGGATGACATCCACGGCCTCGCGATTCGAGGTGAGGCTGGGGGCAAAGCCGCCTTCGTCGCCCACGCCGGTCGCATAGCCCTTCTTCTTCAGGATCCCGCGCAGCGTGTGGAAGATCTCCGAGCCGGCGCGGATCGCTTCCGAGAACGTCGGGACGCCGAGCGGCATCACCATGAACTCCTGGAAGTCGACGCTGCTGTCGGCGTGCGCGCCGCCGTTCAGGATGTTCAGCATCGGCACCGGCAGCACCGTGCCGCTGCTTTCGCTCGAGTACAGCGACGTCAGGTGTCTGTACAGCGGCACGCCGGCGACCGCCGCGTTGGCGCGGGCGATCGCCATCGACACGCCGAGGATGGCGTTCGCGCCGAGTCTCCCCTTGTTCGGCGTGCCGTCCAGATCGTTCAGCAGGCGATCGACCGACCGCTGCGTCGCGTCCTGCTTGGCGAGGCGCTTGGCGATCTCCCCGTTGATGTGGCCGACGGCGTTGAGCACCCCTTTGCCGAGGTACCGCTTCTTGTCGCCGTCCCGGAGCTCCAGCGCCTCGCGCTCGCCGGTCGAGGCCCCCGACGGCACCGCCGCGCGTCCGGTGGCGCCCCCCTCGAGAACGACTTCCGCCTCGACTGTCGGATTGCCGCGCGAATCGAGAATCTCGCGCCCGTGAACCGATTGAATCCTCACGACCACTCTCTTTTCTTCTGATGACGAGCCGCGAGCCGCGACCCTTCGAGAGCCTCAGGGTCGTCCCGAGCTTCGTCGGGGGGCGAGCGGCGAGCTGCGACGACCACGCTCACATCACCGCTCCGATCCGCGCCTGTCGAAATCCGCCTCGTGCCGCAGCGCCGCTTCCGGAATCTCGCCGATGAACGGCTCGTCCTCGGTGGTGACGATGACGACGCCGTTCTGGCTGACGGTGTGCCGCCGGCGATCCTCGGCCTCGTTGAACCCGATCCGCGCGCCCCGCGGCACGAACACGTCGCGGTCGATAATCGCGCGGCGGATGCGCGCGTGCCGTCCGACGCGGACGCCCGGCATCAGAATGCTGCCGTCCACCTCGCAGAAACTGTGGACGCGGACGTTCGGGCCGAGCACGCTGCCCTCAATCCTGCTGCCGGAGATGATGCAGCCGGCCGAGATGATCGAGTCGAGCGCATGGCCGCAGCGCCGCCCCTCGTCCGCGAAGACGAACTTGGCGGGCGGCGCCTGCACCTGGTACGTCCGCAGCGGCCATTCGGGATCGTACAGGTTGAACTCGGGGTTCACATGGCACAGGTCCATGTTCGCGTCGTAGTAGGCGTCGAGCGTCCCGATGTCGCGCCAGTACTTGCCCGCCTTCTTGTTCTCGTCGTAGAAGCGATAGGCGTACACCGGCACTTTCGCGATCAGCTCCGGAATGATGTCCTTGCCGAAGTCGTGGGTCGTGGGCTGACCGGCGTCCGCCTCGAGGGCCGGCACCAGCACGTCCATGTCGAAGATGTAGATGCCCATCGAGGCGAGGATCTGCTGGCCGCGCGGCAGGTCGGCCGGCTTCTCGAGGAAGCCGGTCAGCCGATCCTCGCCGTTCACCCGGAGCACGCCGTACCGATCCGCCTCCTCCGAGGGCGCCTCGATCGCCGCCAGCGTGGCGCCCGCGCCGTGATCGCGATGGAACCGCAGCATCTTCGCGTAGTCCATCTTGTACACGTGGTCGCCCGAGAGGAGGATGAGGTCTTTCGGGCTTTCGCGGAGGATGGAATACAGATTCTGGTAGACGGCATCGGCGGTCCCGAGATACCAGTGCTCGCCGACCCGTTTCTGCGGACTCAGGATCTCGATGAACTCACCGAGTTCGTCGGCGACGACGCTCCATCCCATGCGCAGATGACGGCTGAGCGAGAGCGACTTGTACTGCAGCGCGATGAAGATCCGGCGCAGCCCCGAGTTGATGCAGTTGCTCAGGGTGAAGTCGATGATGCGGTAGGGGCCGCCGAAGTAGACCGCCGGCTTCGCGCGCTCCTTCGTGAGCGGATAGAGCCGCTCGCCCACGCCTCCGGCCAGCACCATGACGAGCACATCGTCGAGCACGTGTGGACCTCAGCGCTTCAATACGACCCGGGCGGGCGCCCCGTCCCCGCCCACGATCCGCAGCGGCAGACAGTACATCTCGTACATGCCGGGTTCGGCGTCCGCGAGATTCAGGCCCTCGATAATCACGACCCCCTGGGAGAGCAGGGCGTGATGAGCGGGAGCGCCCGGCTTCTTGAACTGCTCGACCGAGAGATAATCGATCCCGACGACCTTGACGCCCTGGTCCACGAGGTAGCGCGCGGCGGCCTCGGTCAGATACGTGTAGTCCTGATGGAAGCCGCTGCTGTTCCAGAGCGCGGAGTTGGAGGTCTTGAACAGCACGCGTATGTCCTCGCGCAGCCCCGCCGCGACGAGCTCCTCGGCGCCGATGCCGCCGCGCCGGGTAATCTCGACGACGCGCGCCCGTCCGAGCAGCAGATCGAGTCCCAGCGTGTCGACGCCCGCCCCGTCGTCGAAGAAATGCTTCGGCGCGTCGACGTGGGTGCCGGTGTGCGTGCCCATGACGAGACGGGAGACGTTCGAGCTGCCTCCCTGCGCGACGCGCTTGACCGCCTGCAGCTCGAACTCCGGGTTGCCGGGATAGGTGGGCATCCCCGCGACGAGAGGGGCGCTGACATCCAGGAACCGCGGCATGCGAGCCATCAGATCCGGATGATATCACCCACACTCGTCGCTCGTTGCTCGTGGCTCGCTGCTCGATCGGATCTCCAGCCCCCGGCCCCCAGCCCCAAGGCACGAGTCACGAGCCCCGGGCCCCGAGCCCCGAATCCCGAGCCACGAGCCACGAGCCACGAGCTGCGAGCCACGAGCCACGAGCCACGAGCTGCGATTTTGACTTGTGTCAGCGGCGGCCCTATCATCATTTCGTTCCACCTCCCTCGATGTTGCCGAACCCCCGGCCATTCGCGTCGCGCGGCACTTCCCGTGGCGCGGCGCTCGTCGCGTGCGCCTGGCTCGCGGGCGCGTGCCCGCTCGCGGGTGTGGCCGCGGAACAGGATCCGGCCGGCCGCCGGCAGCAGGAACGCCTCGACGAAGCCAATCGCAAGGAAGGGGAGGCGCTGCTGCGCCTCGCGGATGCCGCGATGGCCGGGCGTCCGGTGTCCGCCGACTTTCCGCTCGCCTGGCGCAACGACTTCCTCAAGGCGCAACCTGGCACGTTCGTTCCCTTCACGATCACGATCGATCGTGCGAAGGTGAGCGCACCGACGGTCCTGATGTACGTGCGCGCGGTGCGGCGCCGTTCAACAGAGCAGCGCTCCGCGTTCGATGCCATTTTCCCCGTCGACGTCCAGGAGGATCCGGGTCAGCCCATCCGCATCACCCGCGGATTCGCCGTCGCGCCGGGTGACTACGACGTGTACGTCGCCGTCCGGGAGCGGCCGCGGGATCCGCTGGCGGTCCGACAGCGTCAATTGAAAGCAGCGGTCCTCAAGCAGCCGCTGTCGGTCCCCGACTTCTGGACCGGCGAGCTGGCGACCAGCAGCATCATGCTGGCGAACCGTCTTGACGTCATCGCCGGCAGCGTGTCGCCCGACGAACTGCTCGAGCGTCCCTACGTCATCGGGCAGCATGAGGCGGAGGTCAATTTCGACGGGCGGTTCCGGCGGACCGGCGAGCTGGTCGTGGTTTTTCTCATCTATAACCCCACCGTCACGCCGGACAAGCATTTTGACCTCCAAGTGGATTACCATCTATTCGAGCGGGCAGGCCCCGGGGAGCCGCCCGGGGCGGCCAGGGACACGGGCGATCACCCGCCGGCCCGGCCGGGCGAGCGATACGTGTCGCGGACGAACCCGCAGCGGTTCAACCCGGATGCCATGGGGGGCCTCTACGACGGGTCGGCGGATCGACCCGTCCTGGCGGGGCAGGGTATTCCGTTGTCGTCGTTTCACCAGGGGGAATATCGCCTCGGGATCACCGTCACGGATCTGCTGTCGCGCAAGACGCTGTCGCGGGACGTGACCTTCACGGTCGTCGGTTCGTAGCCTGGATTTCGGAGGGGGCTATGGGACGCCTTAATCGCGTGCGATCGGCGGCGGCGATTGCCGGCCTGGTGTCGGCCGCGGCGTGGCCTGTCCAGGCCGGACAGTCCGGCCCGGCGGCACGCGGTCCGCAAAGCGGGCGCGCGCCCGTCTTTCAGACCGCGCGCGCGAACCTGACGGGGGTCATCAGCGGCACCGTGAGCGATGAGCGCGGGGTGCCGGTTCCCGGGGCCGTCGTCTCGGTGCTCGGCGCCGCGCTGGCCAGCGACGTGACCGACGCGCAGGGACGTTTCTTCCTCGCGCGGCTGCCGGTTGGCGAATACGTGCTTCGGGCGCACATGAGCGGCTTCGCCGCCTCGCGCAGCGAAACCGTCCGGCTCGTCGGCCCGGCGGCGGCAATCTGCCGCCTGCAGCTGCGCCGCCTCGACGCGGCGGCCGGCAGCAGCACGGCGACCGCGAGCACGCCGCTCGCCTCGCGTCCGATCCTCGCCGCGGGCTTCGAGCTTCCGCGCGTCGAGCCGTCCGACGAGGAGAGCAAAGGCGATCATCCGCACGGCGAGACCGCGTGGCGCCTGCGCCACCTGCCGCGCTCGATTCTCAAGGACGCCGCCTCGACGATAGCCGTGGCGGACGCGGAGCCGCCAGCCGCCGGTTCCATCTTCGCCCGCGCGGCGGACTCCGCGGCGGGCCTGGCGGCGGCCATCTTCTCCGATATTCCATTCACCGGCGAGGTCAACCTGCTCACCACCGGGGCGGTCGCGCCGGCCAATGTGTTCTCGAACGCAGCGCTGCCGCGCGGCGTCGCGTACCTGTCGATCGGCGCGCCGACCGGCGCGGGCGACTGGGTCGTGCGGGCGGCGATGGGCGAAGGAGACCTCTCGTCGTGGATTGTCGCCGGCTCGTTCGTCTCCAGGCCCGGCTCGATCCACTCGTACGATTTCGGGTGGTCGTACAGCACACAGGAATATCAGAGTGGCAACTCGCTGGCGCTCACGGCGGTCACCGACGGCAGCCGCAACGTCGGCGAGCTGCACGCGCTCGACCGGTGGACCGTTTCCCCCGGCGTGGCCATCGAGTATGGCGGGCGCTACGCGCATTACGACTATCTGATCGATCGCGGCCTGTTCAGCCCGCGCGTGGGGTTGACGCTGGAGCCCGTCAAGGGCACGCGCGTCAAGACGGTGATCGCGCGACGGATGCTCGCGCCGGGCGCCGAGGAGTTCCTGGCGCCCGGGTCGCTCGGGCCGTGGCTGCCGCCCGAACGCACGTTCGCGCCCCTGCTGGGCGATCGCCTGCGCGTCGAGCGGTCGCGCACGCTCGACGTGATGCTCGAGCACGACTTCAACCAGACCTACACGATCGCGCTCAGCCGGTTCTTCCAGTCGGTCGACGATCAGCTCGTCACCCTGTTCGGAGTGCAGATGCCCAGCGGGCCGCGATCCATCGGGCACTATTACGTGGCCAGCGCGGGCGCCGTCGACTCCGAAGGGTGGGGCGTGCGGCTCCGTGCCACGCCGTCGACGCGCCTGACCGCGGCGGTCGATTACCGGAGGGCGCGCGGGCAGTGGAGCGACCGTGGCGACCTCGCGCGTGTCGCCGTGTGGGCCCCGGGCGCCATCCGGCCCGAGCTCGAGGACATCCACGACCTCACGACGACCGTGGAGGCGAAGATCCCCGAGACCGCTACGCGCGTGTTCGTGCTCTACAAGCTCGACTCGAGATTCACGCGCGCCGACCTCGAACAATCGAAGCCGGGGCTCGACGGACGGTTCGACGTGCAAGTGAATCAGGCGCTGCCGTTTGGTCTCGGTGGCACGCAGTGGGAGATTCTGATCGGGCTCAGAAACCTGTTCAGGGATCCGAACGACCCGGCATCGCTTTACGACGAACTGCTCGTCGTACGCCCGCCGAAGCGGGTGGTTGGCGGGGTCCTGGTCCGATTCTGATTCAGCACAGCCACAAGAAACATAGGAATACAGGAAATTGAAGTGGGGGTCCATCACGTTGGACCACCAGGGTCGGCAAGGCCCGTCGTAGCGGTAAAAGCCTTTATAAACAAAGGACTTACTGTCACGACAGCGGTTCCATCTCGGAACGGGCTTTGCTATCCTCACCACACGGGCATTCACTCTTGTCACCACGCCAGTCAACGCTGACCGCCGGAAACCGAAGTCGAGCCCTGTTGCGGCTGGTGCTGGAGCTCGCCATCGTCGTGGCCGTTGTCTCGCTGGCGTCGGCCAACATCTACGTCCGCGCGACCTGGACGGAGATGGAAGACGGCGTGTTGTGGGGCGTCGAGGGAGGCGAAGTCGTCGCGCGCGAGGTGGCCCCGGGTACTCCCGCCGCCCGTGCGGGCGTGGCGCCCGGCGACGTGCTCCTCCAGATCGATCGGCAGGAAATCCGGATGCCGGACGATGTCGTCGAGGCCTTGCACGCCTCGTCGGGCGGGCAGACGCTGACCTATAACGTCCTGCGGATGAAGTCGGCGGAGGTGTTCGCGCTCGCGGTCGCGCCGATTCCGTCCGGCGCGCACGCCCTGTACTACGTCCTCGCCTGTGTCGGCCTCTTCACGCTGTTTGTCGGCGCGGCCGTGCGCCTGCGGCGCCCGGACCATCCCGCGACGCTGCATTTCCTGTGGCTCACGGTCGCCTGGTGCGGCCTGCTGTCGTTGTCCTTCAGCGGGCGGCTCGACCGGCTCGACCAGGTCTTCTACTGGGGCGACGTCGCGTCGATGCTGCTGTTGCCGCCGCTGTTCCTGCATTTCGCGCTCGTGTTTCCCGAACGGACCGACAGCTGGGCGCGGAGCGACTCCGGCCGCACGTTGATTCCGGTGCTGTATCTGCCGGCGCTCCTGCTGGGCGGCGCCCGCGTCGCGGTGCTGGTCCGCGCCGCCGATCGCGGCCAGATGTTGACGACGTCCCTGACGCTCATCGAGCGCAGCGAGTACGTCGTGCTTGCGGCGAGCCTCGTCGCGGGGCTGGCGATCATGATCCGGGCGCTCGGCCGCGTGCGCTCGGGGACCGCGCGGCGCCAGCTTCGGTGGATCGTCGGCGGCACCACCCTGGGCGCGCTGCCGTTTGTCCTGGGCTACGCGCTGCCGTGGGCGTTCGGGCTCGCGACATTCAAGGGCGCGGAGTTCACGGCGGCGCTTCTCGGTTTCGTTCCGCTGGCGTTCGCCTCGGCCATCGTGCGCTACCGCCTGATGGACGTCGAGGTGATCATCAAGCGGACGCTCGTGTATTCGGCCGCGATCGCGGCGATTGCCGCGATCTACGCCGTGCTGCTGTGGCTCGCGAGCCAGGTGATCTTCCGCGGCAACGACAACGCCAACCCGGTGATCGCGCTGCTCGCGACGCTCGTGGTCGTGCTGCTCTCGCGTCCGGTGAAGAACGCGATCCAGACGGCGCTCGACCGCGTGTATTACCGCGATCGCTACGACTACCGCCGCGCGCTCGTCGGGTTCGCGCGCGATCTGAACAGCGACCTCGATCTGTTCCGGCTGAGCGAGCGGCTCGTGCATCGCGTCACCGAGACGCTCGTGGTCGATCGCATGGCGCTGCTGCTCGCGCCGCTCGGCGGCGACGGCGGGTTCGTCACCGTCGCGCACGCCGGTTTCGCGGGCGAGCCGCCGGTCCTGCCGCGCGACTCCGACGTCGGCACGCGGCTGATATCGGGCCACACGCTCAGGCTCGACGATCCGCTCGGCCAGCGGCGCATCGACGCGCGCGAGGGGGAGTTCTGGCGCGAGGCCGGAGTGCACTATTTCATCCCGTGCGTGTCGAAGGAAGGCACGATCGCCGTCATGGCGCTCGGCCGGAAGGCGACCACCGAGCCGCTGAGCAGCGAGGACATGGCGCTGCTCTCCGCGGTCGCGGCGCAGGCGGCGACGGCGCTCGAGAACGGCCGCCTGTATCGCCAGCTGCGGGTCAAAGCCGACGAGCTCGAGCGGATGCGCGAGTTCAGCGAGAACATCCTCGAGTCGCTGAACGATGGCCTCGCGGTCGTGGACCGCGACGATCGCATCGTCCGGTGGAACCGCCAGCTCGAGGAGCTGTACGGCGTCCGCCACGAAAACGCCGTCGGACGGCCGCTCGACGCGATCCTGCCCGACAGCTTCCTCGAGGCGTTGCGCTCGGGCCGCCGCGACGCGCCGGACGGCGCGGCGTTCTACCGGATTCCGCTGACCACCCGCCACGAGCCCCCGCGGCGGCTTCTGGTCAACCTCGCGGCGACGCCGCTGCGCGAGTCGGACGGCGCGATCGGCGGGACGATCGTGATCGTCGAGGACATCTCGGCGCGCGTGCAGCTCGAAGAGCAGCTCCAGATTTCCGAGAAGATGGCCTCGATCGGCCTGCTGGCGGCGGGGGTGGCGCACGAGGTGAACACGCCGCTCACCGGCATCTCGAGCTTCACGCAGATGCTGCTGCAGGGATCCGAGCCCGACGATCCGCGGACGAAGGTGCTCGAGAAGATCGAGCGGCAGACGTTCCGCGCGGCGAAGATCGTCAACGGCCTCCTGAACCTGGCGCGGCCGACGCAGGTCGACAGCGGTCCGGTCGACCTGAACGCCGTCATCAACGACGTGCTCGCGCTGCTGGAGCACCAGCTCCGCACCGGCAGCATCCAGGTGCGCAAGGAGCTGAGCGCCGAGGCGCCGATCGTCCAGGGCATCGAGTACAAGCTGCAGCAGGTCTTCCTGAACCTGTTCCTGAACGCGCGCGACGCGATGCCGAAGGGGGGGTGGCTCACGATCGTGACCCGCGGCGGCGAGCGCGAGGCGTCGGTCGACGTGGCGGATACCGGGTCGGGGATTCCGGCCGAGCAGTTGTCGCGCATCTACGACCCGTTCTTCACGACGAAGGACATCGGCAAGGGCACGGGGCTCGGGCTGTCGATTACCTACGGGATCGTGCAGGAGCATGGCGGAACGATGAGCTGCGAGAGCGCCGTCGGCCAGGGGACGCGCTTCTCGCTGACCCTCCCGCGGGCGAGCGGCCGGATGTCCTCGGCGCCCAGGGCGATGAACCGCTCATGAACGGCAAGGGCTCGATCCTCGTCATCGACGACGAAGAGATCATGCGCGAGATCCTCGAGGCGCTGCTGACGCCCGAGGGTTACGACGTGCGGCTCGCGGCCAACGGGGCCGAGGGGCTCGACCTCGCGCGCTCGATGCCGTTCGACGCCGCGATCGTGGACATGATGATGCCGGGCATGGACGGCATCGCCGCGCTCGACGAGCTGAAGAAGGTCGACGACGACCTGCCGGTGCTGATGATCACGGCGTTCGCGTCGGTCGAGAACGCGATCGCGGCGATGAAGCGCGGCGCCTTCGACTACATCACCAAGCCGTTCAAGAACGACGAGGTCCTCGTCGTCCTGCGCAACGCGCTGGCGCAGCACAGGCTGGTCGCGGAGAACCGCGCGCTCAGGCAGAACCTGCAGGCGCGCGCCAACCGCTTCGGCGAAATCATCGGCCGCAGCTCGCGGATGCGCCAGGTGTTCGACCTGATCATCCAGGCGGCGCCGAGCCGGACGACGATCCTGATCGACGGCGAGAGCGGCACGGGCAAGGAGCTCGTGGCGCGGTCGCTGCACCAGAATTCCTCGCGCGCGGACCGGGCGTTCATCACCGTCAACTCGGGCAACCTCCCCCCGGATCTCCTCGAGTCGAATCTGTTCGGGCACGTCAAGGGCGCGTTCACCGGCGCGGTGTATCCCAAGAAGGGGCTGTTCGAGCTCGCGGACAAGGGGACGATCTTCTTCGACGAGATCGGCAACATCCCGGTCGAGACGCAGGCCAAACTGCTCCGCGTCATCCAGGAGCGCGAGTTCATGCGGCTCGGGGGCGTCGAGACGATCAAGGTGGACGTGCGCATCATCGCCGCCACCAACGTCGACCTGCACCGGATGATGGAGGACGGGAAGTTCCGGGAGGATCTGTACTACCGGCTGCACGTCATCACCGTGCAGCTGCCGCCGCTGCGCGAGCGCCGCGACGACATCCCGCTTCTCGTGCAGCACTTCCTCGAGAAGTACGGCCCCGAGAACCAGAAGGCGCACCTCGACCTGACGCCGGCGGCGCTCGATCTCCTGATGGAGTACGACTGGCCCGGGAACGTGCGCGAGCTGGAGAACGTCATCGAGCGCGCGGTGGTGCTCTCGACGGGCGCGCGGGTCGACGTCGACCTCATCCCCGATCACGTCCGCGGCAGCCGGCGCTTCCAGATGCCGCAGTTCATCGTCCCGCCCGAAGGCATTTCGTTCCGCGACGTCATCACGGATTTCGAGAAGCGGCTGATCGAGTCCACGCTGGAGGCGGCCGGCGGTGTGCAGAAGCGCGCGGCGGAGCTGCTCCACATCAAGCCGACGACGCTCAACGAGATGCTCAAACGCCACGACATCCGCCCGCGCCGAAAGCGCGGCGCCGCGAGAGTCGCCGACGCCGCCGAGATCGAGGAGGCCGACGACGAGTCGGAAGAGATCGTGGTGGAGAAGAGCTAGTCGGCAATGCCGATTGCCGATTGCCGATTGCCGAATGCCGACTGACGGATTGCCGATTAGCGATTGACGATCGACGGATTGGCGATTCTCGATTGGCGCTGACGCCGCCATCAACGTGGAAGATCCTGCCTGCGATGCCCTTCTGGGCGTGGCAGGAATAGCGACGTTGGGGTCACCACCCGGCAATTCATTCGCCCATTCAGGTGCCTGCACGGCCGCCCGCGATGGCTGCAAGCAGGGCCCAGCGGTCTAATCAGTAAGAAGTTGACCACAGTAAGTCGGAGTCCGTTTCCGGAACCACCAATGGCGCTGAGCGCTGGTACTCGGCTTGGCTACTTCGAGATTGTTAGCACTCTCGGTGCCGGTGGGATGGGTGTCGTGTATCGCGCCCGTGACACCAGGCTCCGGCGTGACGTGGCCCTCAAGATCCTACCGGAGATTTTCGCCAGCGATCCGGAGCGTCTACACCGCTTCCAGCGCGAGGCCCAGGCCATCGCCGCCCTCAATCATCCCAACGTCGTCACCATCTACTCGGTCGAGGAGTTGCGCGGCATCCACTTCCTCACGATGGAGCTGATCGAGGGGAAAACGCTCGTCGACCTGATCCCCGCGGGCGGGCTGCGGCTCGAGGCACTGCTGACGTTCGCGCTGCCGCTCGCCGACGCGATGAGCGCGGCGCATCAGCGCGTCATCGTCCATCGCGATCTGAAGCCGGCCAACATCATGGTCGGCGCCGACGGACGGGTCAAGGTCCTTGACTTTGGCCTCGCAAGGCTCAGGCAGGAGGCGCAGGCAAGCCCCGACCCGAGCGTAGTCACGACCGAGCAGTTGACGGCGCAACAGCGCGTCTTGGGCACGCCCGCCTACATGTCGCCCGAGCAGGCCGAAGGGAAGGCTGTCGACGCGCGCTCGGACATTTTCTCGCTGGGGGTCATGCTCTACGAGATGGCGACGGGTACCAGGCCGTTTCAGGGGGATTCGGCATTCGCGATCATCTCGTCGATCCTGAAGGACGCGCCGACGCCACTCACGCAGCTGAGGCCGGACCTGCCGCCAGACCTCGACCGCATCGTACGCCGCTGCCTCGCCAAGGAGCCGATGCGTCGTTATCAGACCGCTCTCGACGTGCGGAACGAGCTTGAGGATCTGCAGCGACAGATCGCGTCCGACGCACTCGTGTCAGTGCCGGCACCTGCGCCTCAACGGCGGCCGAGGCCGGGCCCCCGACGTGCAATTGGAGTTGTCGCCGGTCTTTCCGTGCTGGCAGCGGCTGTATCGGTGATCGTGTGGCGGCCATTCGATTACCTCACCAGTGCCCCGCCCGTGCGTGCGACCTTCGACCAGCTCACGTCGCAGCCTGGAGGCGAGTTGTTCGCCAGTCTGTCGCCGGATGGGAGGTGGGTCGTCTACACAGGAGAAGGCGCCGGGAATCGTGACATCTACCTGCAGAGCGTCAGCGGCCAGACCCCGATCAATCTCACGGCGGATTCGCCCGCCGACGACGAGCAACCGGCCTTTTCACCCGACGGGGAACGGATCGCGTTCCGTTCGAGCCGGGAGAGTGGGGGGATCTTTGTGATGGGTCGGACGGGCGAGGCCGTCCGGCGCGTGACGCGCGAGGGGTTCAATCCGGTGTGGTCGCCCGACGGCACCGAGCTGGCCTACACGACCGTACCCACGGAGCTCCGACCCCAGAACGCGGAGCAGAGGGGCCAACTGATGGTGGTCGCGGTGAACGGCGGCGAGCCGCGCCGTCTGCACGACCGCGCGTCGCTGCCCAGGTGGTCGCCCCGCGGGCGGCGCATCGCCTTCAGCGGGAGGCTGAGCGGCGCCGAGGGCACGTCCAACATCCGGTTGAACGCGACGGCCGGCATGATGTCGGTTCGGTGGGCCAACGCGACAAGACTCACGCCGGCCGCGCGTTAACCGGCGCGTTAGACGTCTGGCTGCGACACCAGAAGATCTTTGCAAATCTTCTTCGCGAGATCGTTGTTGATGTCGTTGCGGCGAGGGACGCTGGAGGTCTTCTTGGCGGCCCGATTCACGTGAATCGTGTGGTTGCCACCCTCGCGCAGCAGCTGGCAGCCATGTTCTTCGAGATGTCGAACCAGGTTGATACGCGCTTCGGGCGATGAACACGTGAGATTAGAAAACCACAGAAGCATGCGCGTCGATCTCAAGAACGCGTTTCGGCTCTCGTTCGTCTCGGGCGGGACAGAGCCCTCGATTCCTGCCGTGCCGGAGATCCTCGCGCCCTACAGGAACAAGTCAAAGAAGAAGGCAAGAAGACGGTAGCTCTTGGCGACCGAGTCAACCATCGTGGCCGCCGGGCGGTCAACAACGAATGTCGCCGGACCAGAGACGGGGCCACGTGAGCCCCGATCGCCCGGCCCCGAGCTGCGAGCTGCGAGCTGCGAATCGGCGTCAGCCGCTCCTCACATGAACTTCAATAGTGACGTCACCAGGCCCGGCCGGATCGGACTGACTTCGAAATCCCGGTTACGTCCCGCCTGCAACCCGGCGGGTGCGATGAGCTCCAGGTTCACGAGCAGATCGCGCGCGCACTGGAACCGGTACTCGCGATCCTTCACGAGGCAGTGGCGGATGATGCGTTCCAGGTCCGGCGCGGCGTCGCAGTACCTCCGGAGCATCGGCGGCTCCTGTTGCAGGATGGCGCTGAGCGTCTCGACCGGCGATCGTGCCCAGAACGGCGGCACCCCCGAGACCATCTCGAACAGCATCACGCCGACGCTGAACAGATCGGACCGCTCGTCGAGCGCCAGCCCGCGGATCTGTTCGGGCGACATGTATCCCACCGTGCCCAGCAGGTTGTGCGGCCAGGTCGCGACCGACGTGTCCTCCAACTCCTCGAGCGCCTGCTGCCGGCGCCCGGCGAGGCCGAAGTCGAGGATCTTGACGACGCTCAGGGCCGTGATGAAGATGTTCTCCGGCTTCAAGTCGCGGTGGACGACGCCGATCTCGTGCGCGGCGACGAGTCCCTCCGTCATCTGCCGCGCATAATGCACGGCGAGGTCGGCCGGAAGCGCTCCCGCGCTCAAGGCCGAGCGAAGCGTCTGCCCCTCGAGCAGTTCCGAGACGACGAATGGTGCGCCGTCGTGGGTGCCGACGTCGTACACGGCGACGATGTTCGGGTGATTGAGAAGGGCCCCGGTGCGCGCTTCGCGGCCGAACCGCGCCAGGGTCTCTTCGTTCCCTGGCGGTCCCGGCGCCAGGAATTTCAACGCCACACGCCGATTGAGCTGCGTATCGCGGGCGCGATAGACCTCGCCCAACCCGCCCTTGCCGATGAGGGCCTCCAGCTCATACGGGCCCCCGCGCCGTCCGGTTATCAGGGCCATAGCCTTGCTCGCACCTTCAACGGGAGATATTCCCATCTACTCTCCACAACGCCGCCGGTCTGCCGTCCGAACAGCGGCTGTTCTTTCGGGCCGATTCCGTCGTTATGAGTAGTGAGGGGATGATATGGGGCCGATCACCATGGGAAGCGTCTGGCTGCCGGCTATCGCGCTGACCGGCCTGAACATCACGCTTCAAACCCAGCAGGCGAACCTTTATGATACGGACGCCCTGTCGTCACTGCGGGCACCAGCAACACCCATGGATGAGCTCCGGCCTTCCGGTCTCGAGTCGACGGTCGACCTCGTGCAGCGCGCGAAAAGCGGCGACCGCGCGGCGCTCGACCGGCTGTTTACTCGATGTCTGCCCGCGCTGCGCCGGTGGGCGAGCGGCCGTCTGCCCCGGTGGACCCGCGATCTGATGGACACCGACGATCTCGTCCAGGAAACCGTCGTCCGCGCGGTCAACCGGTTGGACCACTTTGAGCCGCGGCACGAGGGGGCGCTGCAGGCCTACCTGCGGCAGGCCGTGATGAACCGGATCCGCGACGAGGTTCGCCGCAGCCGGCGGGGGCCAACGACGACAGAACTCGACGAGAACCAGGAGGGCAGCGACGCCTCACCGCTCGACGAGGCCATCGGCAGGGAGGCTGTCGAACGGTACGAGGCCGCGCTCGCACGACTGCGACCCGAGGATCGGGCGGCCATCGTCACCCGCGTCGAAATGGATGCCGGGTACGACGAGGTGGCGGAGGCGCTCGACAAGCCCTCGCCCGACGCGGCGCGCATGGCGGTGAGCCGCGCACTCGTGCGGCTCGCGCAGGAGATGTCCCGTGGCGTCTGAAACATCTCTCCTCTCGCTGGCGGAATCGATCGCGGACGGCGTGCCGGTCGACTGGAACCTCGTGGAATCCCAAGCCACGCCGGCCGAGCGCGACGTCGTGCGCCAGTTTCGCGTCGTCGCCACGCTGTCCCAACTGCATCGCAGCCTTCCGGAAGCGCCGGTACGGATGCCACACCGGATGCCATCACTGTCGGTACCAACACTCGGCGAGTGGGGGCATCTGTCGGTGCTGGAGCGGCTCGGCGGGGGCGCGTTCGCCGACGTGTTTCGCGCGTGGGACCGGGAGCTCGAGCGCGAGGTCGCGCTCAAGCTGCTTCGGGCCGAGCCGGACGATGCCGATCCGACGACCTCGCGCATCACCGCCGAAGGACGGCTGCTGGCGCGCGTGCGTCATCCCAACGTCGTCACCGTCTACGGCGTGGCGAAGCACCAGAAGCGTGTCGGCCTCTGGATGGAGATGGTGCACGGCGAAACGCTCGAATCGCACGTGCGCACGCACGGTCCGCTCGGGGCGAGCGAAGCCGCGGCCATCGGCATGGAGCTGTGCCGGGCGCTGGCGGCGCTTCATGCAGCGGGCCTCGTGCACCGCGACGTGAAGGCGCAGAACGTCATGCGCGAAAAGGGCGGCCGCATCGTCCTGATGGATTTCGGGACGGGGCGGGAGGTCGAGAGCACCACGGCCCCCGGTGTCGCGGGGACGCCGCTTTACCTGGCGCCCGAGCTGCTCGCCGGCGCGCCGGCAAGCCAGGGAACAGATCTGTACAGTCTCGGCGTGCTCTTGTATCGGCTCGTCACGGGATTGTTCCCGGTGCGGGCGGCCACGATGGAGGAGCTGCACGCCAGACACAGCGAGGGGCAGCTCGTGCCGCTGCGCGATGCACGGCCGGATCTGCCGTCCGCGTTCGTACGCGTGATCGACCGCGCGATCGCGGCCGATCCCGCCCGCCGGTATGCAAGCGCCGGCGCAGTCGAGGCCGATCTCGCGCGCGCCTTGCACGACGACGGTCTGGTCGATCGGCCGCAGCCGGAGACCCGCCGGCGCGCGACGGGCTGGCGCGCGGGGCTCATGGCCGCCGCGGCCATCGCGGTCGTGGCCGGCACCGCCTGGCTGTGGCCCTCGCCCACGCCGCCGGCGGCGGGGGCGCCGGCCGGCGCCGTTCGCTCGATCGCGGTGCTGCCGCTCGCCAACGTGTCCGGCAACGCGGCCCAGGATTATTTTGCCGAGGGCATGACCGACGAGCTGATCGGCACGCTCGGCGGGCTCAATGGCGTCAACGTCATCTCCCGCACGTCGGCGGCCTCGTTCAAGGGCTCGAAGAAGCCGCTGCGTGACATCGCGCGGGCGTTGAACGTCGATGCCGTGCTCGAAGGGTCGGTGTTCGTGCAGCCCGGACCGGGCGGCGAGGCCGACATCGCTGGCAGAAAGGTGCGCATCAAGGCGCGCCTGATCTACGCCGGGACCGACACGCAGATCTGGGACCAGACCTTCGACGCCGTGCTTGGCGACGTGCTGACGCTTCAGAGCCGGATTGCGGAGGCGGTGGCGCGGGGCATCAGCCTGCGCCTCAGCGAGCAGCAGCAGAGCGCGCTCGCCGCCGATGCCGCCGGCCGTGGCGGGACGCAGGACCCCGCTGCATTCGATCTCTACCTGCACGGCCGCTACTACTGGAACATGCGCACGGAGGAAGGGCTCAAGCGGAGTATCCAGTACTTCCAGGAGGCCATCGATCGCGACCCGAAGTCGGCGCGCGCGTATGCCGGACTCGCCGACGCGTACAGTCTTCTGCACGTGTACCAGATGATGCCGCGGGCCGAGGCGGAAGCGGCGGCGCTGAAGGCGGCGACCCAGGCGCTGGCGCTGGACGACTCGGTGGCCGAGGCCCACGCCTCCATCGGGTACATCCGCATGCGGCGGTTCGAATGGAGCGCCGCTGAAACGGAATTCCGGCGCGCCCTGGCGCTCAAGCCGTCGAATGCGTCCGCGCACCGGTGGTACGGGTCGTTTCTGTCAAAGCAAGGCAGGCTGCCGGAGGCGCTCGCCGAAGTCACGACGGCGGTGGAGCAGGACCCGCTGTCGGCCGGCGCCATCACCTTGCGCGGCCTGATCCTCATGCACCAGCGCAAGTACGGCGAGGCGCTCGCGGAAGTGCAGAAAGCGCTGTCGATGGACAAGGGCTATCCCCGGACGCGCATGCAGCTCGCCGAGATCTACGCGCTGCAGGGGCAGTACGGCCGGGCCCTCGCCGAAGCCGAACGCGCGGCGCCGCAGGACCCGCGGGATCTGGAGCTTCAGGCTGATTTAGGATACATTCGCGCAGTCGCCGGCCGGCGAGCTGACGCGCTCAAGGTTCGAGACGACCTGGTACGTCGTGCGAACGCAAACGAGAGCACGGCCGCGGGCGGCGTCGCAATCATCTACGTCGGACTGGGTGATGCCGACCGGGCCTTCGAGTGGCTGGCGCGGGCGCGAGACCTCCGCGATCCTTGGATCGAGTACCTGAAAGTGGATCCACGGTTCGACCGGCTCCGCGCAGACCGGCGCTTCCCGCCTCTCCTGGCCAGTGTTGGCCTCCCCCAGTAAACTGGGCGCCGGATTCCGGCGTTCGGCGACTGCGATGTCGCCAAGGAGAGACGATGAGTGAGCGCCTGCGTCAGTTCGTACTCGGCATGGCCACGGACCTCGAGCGTGCCAAGCGATTCTCGGCGGATCCGCACTCGGAGCTGGCCCAAACGGATCTGTCGCCCGAGGAAAGGGACATCATTCTTCGGCGCGATCCAGACGTGCTTCGGGAGGCCGCCGGGATGCCGTTGAACGACCCGCTGTCCCTGGAGCTGTTCTTCGAGAAGCCACCGGCCAAACCGGCGACACCGGGGAAACCGCGGAAACCTGCGACGAGGCCGCCCGCGAAGCGCACGCCGGCGAAGAAAGCCCCTGCAAAGAAGGCCCCTGCAAAGAAGGCCCCTGCAAAGAAGGCTCCTGCAAAGAAGGGGAGCGCGAAGCGACCCGCCGTCGCGAAGCGGGGTGCCCGCAAGACCGCCCGCAAATCCACACGCAAAGGGACGGGACGCCGGCGCTGATGCCACCCGGGGGTTCGAGTCGTGCCGGCGGTGGCGCGTGCAACGCGCTGCCGCCGGCTCGTTCCCGCGGCTCGCTGGTCATTGTGGGCACCGGCATCAGCCTGGTCGTCCACACGACCGTCGAGGCGCTGTGGCACATGCAGCACGCCGAACGCCTGTTCTATCTGGTGACGAACGCGATCACCGAAGACTGGATCCGGACGCTGAATCCGACCGGCACATCGCTGCAGGACTGTTACGCCGAGGGCAAGCCGCGCCACCAGACGTACGAGGAGATGATCGAGCGCATGCTGGGGCCGGTACGCGAGGGGAAGGACGTGTGCGCCGCATTCTACGGGCACCCCGGGGTGTTCGCGTGGCCGGGACAGGAAGTCATCCGGCGGGCCCGAACGGAGGGGTATGCCGCGCGCATGCTGCCGGGGGTCTCCACCGAAGATTGTCTATTCGCGGATCTGGGCGTGGATCCGGGGGCCGACGGATGCCAGCATTTCGAGGCGACGGATTTCCTGGCGCTCGGGCGCCGGTTCGATTCGAGCAGCAGCCTGATCCTGTGGCAGGTTGGCGCCCTCGGCGAGCCCAGTGTGCGTCCGGGAATGACATGCCGCCCCGAGCGCCTCCGGCTGCTCGTCTCGAGGCTCCGCAAGTCCTACCCGGCTCGCCATCCGGTCATCCTCTACAAGGCGTCGCAATTCTCGATCTGCGATGCCGTCATCCGGGAAACGACCCTGGCGAAACTTCCCCGTGAGGTCATCCCGGTGATGGCGACCATGTATGTGCCGCCGCTCCCGCGCCGGCGGCCCGACCCGCGCGTGCTTCGCTGGATGCACGAATCCTGAATCGACTGAATATCGACAGCGCTCCGCTTCAGTGGAGGCGGGCGATCTGCGAGCCGCGAACCGCGAGTCGCGATCTACCGGCTCTTGAGTCTGGCGAACATCTGCTCGTACTTCGCGAGAATGACGTCCCACCGATAGTTGCGTCGGACGTAGTCGCGGCCGTTCGCGCCAAGCGCGGCGCGCAGCCGCTGGTCGGCGACGAGCAGCGCAAGGCATTCCGAGAACTCGTCGCGATCCGCGTAGAACAATCCCGCGTTGCTCTCGAGGCAGTGCTCGACCAGGACCTCGCTGCGCGCGTTCGCGAGCACGGGCGTGCCCACGGCGAACGATTCCAGGGCCAGCAGCGACAGGCTCTCGTACGGTGAGGGGACGACGACGATCGTCGCGGCTTCGAGCGCCTGGAGCCGTTCCTGGTCGGACAGACGCCCCGCGAAACGAATGAAGGGATCCTCCGGGAGCGGCATCAGCTTCACGCCCATCAGCACGAGCGACGCGTCGCCCCCGTGCTTGACGTAGGTGCTGAAGTACTCGATCAGCTCCTCGCAGCCCTTTCCCGGGTCGATCCGGCCGCCGTACAGCACGAACGGGCCATCCAGCCGATGACGCCTGCGGAACATCGCGCCCCGCGCGGCCAGGTGCGGCCGGAAGCTCGGCGACTGCTCGTCGTCGGCCTGCTCGTCGCCACGGTCGGCCGCCGATGCCCCGCCTCGATCGCGCGGGTACGGCTGCGCCTGCGGCAGGTCGACACCGCAGCCGACGGTCTCCTCGGCGATCGCCCTGATCGAGAACCGCGTCGTGAGGAACCGCCGCTCGCTCTCGGTGTTGTACGCGATGGCCGCGGGGAGGCTGAAGAAGTCCTTGTAGATGTCGAGGTGGATCGCCGGCTCGTCGTGGGCCGTCGGCACGAGCACGCTCTTGTGCGGCGCGATGGCCATGCCGAGCACGGTCGGGGCGTACAGGTACGTGAAGAAGATCAGGACGTCGTATTGATGGTGGTTGCGCTCGACGTACTCCAGCAGCGACGGGCACCACGGGCCCTGCTGCCGCAGCCACTCCAGCTCGTCGTCCTTGCTGTGCTCGTGGTTGAAGATCCACTCGGAGTAGCGGTTGAACGCCTGAATGTCGCGCGAACGCGCGTTGGCGAAACGCCGCACGGTGACGCCGCGCACGCGGTCCGCTCCTTCGGTGTATTCGTTGTCCCAGGTGATGTAATCCTGCGCGCAGGTCGTCAGCACGTCGACCTGGTGCCGCGGCGCAAGCCGCTCCGCGATCAGCCGGCAGTGGTACTCGGACCCCCCCAGGATCTCGGTACCGTACCGCTGGACGATGAATGCAATCCTCAACTTGACCTCTGTCCGCGCACGAAGGAGACGGAGTGCGCGGAGAAAACCGTTTACACGGAGGCACGGAGATCACGGAGACGCACGGAGCTCATAAGATGGGTTTCGCGGCTCGCAGCTCGCGGCTCGAGAGCGGCGTGCGCGCGGGTGCACACCGGTTGCGCCGCGCTTCGCGCAAATCACCTCGGCCGCCGGCCGAAGGCCGGCTGCGCAACCGGTGTCCTTCTCCGTGCGTCTCCGTGAGCTCCGTGCCTCCGTGTGATCGTCCTCGTGGCCTCCGTCACCTCCGTCAACTCAAGCCGGCCACGAGCTCCCTCAGCCGGCCCTCGATGCGGGCCGGCGCGAAATCGGCGAGCCGGCGGCGCTGTCCTTCGAGGACGCGCTCGCGCACGGGCCGGTCGTACACGAGCGTACCCAGCATCTCGGCCGCGAGCTCGAGGTCCTTCGGCGCGAAGAGCACGCCGGCGCCTCCGAGCGTTTCGGGGACCGCGCCCGCGGCGTACGCGAGCACGGGGACGTCGCTCGCCATCGCCTCCACCAGAGGCACACAGAACCCTTCGTGCTCGCTCAACGACACGTACACGTCCGCCCAACGGTAGAACGCCGCCAGGTCCTCGCCGGGCACCGGACCCGTGAACCAGAACCGGTCGGGCAGCATCTTGAATTCGGCGATGAGCGCCCTGATCTGCGCGTGATACCGCGGCAGGCCATCGTAGCGCCCCACGAAGATGAAGCGGTAGTAGCTGTCGACGTAGCGTTTGTACAGCTCGGCGAGACGGATATGGTCTTCGATCCGCTTGTTCGGCACGATTCGCCCCACAAACAGAATGTTGATCAACCCGTCGCCGAGAATCTCCTCCAGCGCGGGCCTGCGGGGCGCGGTGGTGATCCTGTCCGTATCGACGGCGATGGGCATGACGCCGGTCGGCGTGAAGCCCAGCGACTCGAGCTCCTGCCGGTTGAACTCCGAATCGCCCAGCGCCAGGTCGACGCGGCCGGCGAGCGTCTTCAGCTCCCGTCGGCCGAGCGCCGCGAGCCGGAACAATCCCGCGTCGTACGGCGCGAAGAAGGAAGCCGGCGTGATGTTGTGGTACTGGAGCACGCGCCGGCCCGGAAGCGTGGCGAACGCCCCGGTCATCGGTGAGGGCAGGGCGAAATGAAAGATCGTGATGTCGCCGGCGCGCGCCTCGCGGTCGGCGAACGGCCGCACGTCCCCGCGAAGGTCGTCGTCGATCGTCAGCGCGAACAGGTCGGACTGGTGCCCCGACTGCCGCAGCAGATCCCTCACCCGGCGTGCGCTGTCGCCAATCGCGTCGCCACGGTGCGCCGCTGGAACCCACTGATTGACGATCATGACTTCACGTCGCGGCTCGCAGCCCGCGGCTCGCAGCTCGCAGCTCGTGGCTCCAGCGCCGAGCGCCCAGCGCCGAGCCCCGGATCCTCCGGCAGGGCCTTGTACAGCGCCGGCCGGAACTGGCGCAGCTCCTCCAGACGCTCGAACTGGTCGAACTGCGGCCAGAAGTCCCACGGCACCTCCGGCGCGTCGCGTGGGGGCGCGGCCGCGGCGTCCTCCACGAAGCGCCGCAGCGTGCCGGCGAAATCGCGGGCGCGGAGCCGCGCCAGCGCGGAATCCTGGGACGCCAGCACGGCCTCCTCGATGCGCGGGTCGTCCAGGACGGCGTCCATCAGCCGCGCGATCTCCCCGGCGTCCTGCGTGTCGTACAGCACCCCTCCACCGTCCATCGTCGAGGGCACCGCCGTCGCCGCATACGCGAGCACGGGGACACGGGTGTAGAACGCCTCGACGATTGGCACGCAGAAGCCTTCGTGCTCGCTGGCGCATAGAAACAGGTCGGCGACGTCGTAGAGCGCGGTCAGCTCCTCGTTCGAGACATGGCCCAGGAAATGGACGTCCGGCGTGCCGAGCCGTGCGACGAGCCCCTGCAGCATCGCGCGGTATTTCTCGAACCCGCTGTAGGACCCGACGAGCAGGAGACGCGACCGCGGGTTGTGCCGGGTCCGATAGACGTGAAAGGCCCGGATGATCTGCTCGAACTTCTTGTTCGGAATCACCCGTCCGACGAACATGACGTTGGTCCACTGGTCGTCGAACCCGGCGGCGAACGTCCGGTCGGGCGGACCCTGGAGGTGCGTGAAGTCCGGAACGACCGGCAGGACGCCCGTGCGCCCGAACCCGAGCGACTCGAGCTCCTTCCGGTTGTACTCCGAGTCGCCGAGCGCCAGCGTGCAGCGCGAGACGTACGCCGTCAGCTCCCGGCGGCCCCGGAAGCACAGCTTGACGAGATCCGTGTGGATCCCGATGAAGCACTCCGGCGGCGTGATGTTGTGGTACACGAGCACCATGCGGCCCGGCAGCGCGTACGCCGTGCGCGATGCCCGCGAGCCGATGGAGAAGTGATGGATCAGGATGTCGGACGCGCCGACCGCCCCGACCATCTCCCGGTAGTCGATCGTGAGGTCTTCGAGTCTCGGGTCGGCGGTCTCTACGAAGATCTCCGACTGATAGCCCGCCTGGCGCAGCGCGCGCTGGATCCCGAGCACCTCGTGGCCGATCGCGTCGCCATACCCTAACGTTGCGAGGACCTGGTGTACACGTGGACGGGGGGTCATTTCCAGGTCCTCTTCGTATCAACTCCCAATTCCCAACTCCCAACTCCCAAGTTGATCCCGGTCGCACGGCTTCGATCTCCTTGGGAGTGGGAGGTTGGGAGTTGGGAGTTGACGGCGCCGCCAGGGATTCCCGCGAGCACCTCCTGCGCGGGCGCGAGTATGCGGCGATGGCGGTTGAACCAGCCCGGCAGCGGTTCGATGTCCCTGCCGGCGCCTTCGCGCGCGAGGCGCTGCAGCACGTCGAGGTACTTGCGCTCGACGACCGGCCACGCGTAATGCGTGCGGAAATACTCGCGTCCGTTGGCGCCGAGCCTCGCGTGCAGCGGACCGTTCGACTCGAGCGCGTACAGCGTCTCGGCGAACTCCTCGTAGCTCTCGTAATAGAGCCCGGCGCCGCTGCGGATGCACTGGCCCTTCAGCACGTCGCAGCGCCCGTTGGCAAGGACGGGCCGTCCCAGCGCCCACGCCTCGAGCGCCACCATGGACAGGCTCTCGAAGTACGAGGGCATGATCAGCAGGTCGGCGGCCGCAATCGCGTCGAACTTGTCCCGATCGTCGAGGAATCCCAGATGGCGGATGCGCGGGTGCTTCGGCACGGGCATGATCGCGCTGCCGACGAGCACGAGGTCGAGACCACGCACGAAGGTGGCGGCGTACTGGTGGAAGTAGCGGAACAGCTCGCCGCACCCCTTGTTCTCATCGATGCGCCCGACGTAAACAGCGAACGGGCGCCGGACCCCGTGCTTCCGCCGGAATCGCTCGGGGTCGGTCCGCTCGGGCACCTCGGAGCCGACGCCGACAACGACGCCGGGGACGTCGTCGTTCCGGGCGGCCGCGTGAATCATCGCGCGTTCTTCGTGGGAGTTGTACATGACCGCGCGTACGCCCCGAAAGGTCGGGCCGAAGATCGACAAGCCGATCGCCGGGTCGCGCTCGGCCGTCGGCACCAGGACCGCCTTCCGGCTCACCGCGCGCGCGCCCCGCCACGCATGGTAATAGCGGTAGCTGAACAGGATCACGAAGTCGACGTCCGGTGCGCGGCGAACGAGGTAGTCGACGAGCGCGGGGCTCGTCGGCCCCTCGCTGTCGACCCAGGCGATCTCGTCGGCGATCGAATGGCGGCACTCGAACACCCGGCGCGAATGGCGGCCGAAATCGTCCGGCGTGCGCTCGCGCCGGACGGGAAAGCGGCGCACCCGCACGCCGTTGATCGACTCGACTCCCGCAGGCCACTCGTTGCGCCAGCTCACGTAGTCACGCGCGCAGGTCGTGACGACTTCCACCTCGGCGTGCCGCGCGAGCCGCTCGGCGATGTACCGGGCGTGCAGCTCGGCCCCGCCGTTGATCTCGGCGCCGTATCGCTGGACGGCGATCGCAAGCTTCATTCGCCTTCGCCGCTCTGCTCCTCGTGCGGCTTCGGCGCGAGCGGCTCGTCCGCCCGCGGCTCGGCGGGCGTGCCAAGCGTCTCGTTCACTGTCGCGGCGGTCGACTCGCGGGTGTCAGGGCCCGAACTCGGAGCGGGACTGGCGTCAGCGGCCTCGCCAAGGCGCGCCTCCGTCGTGCTGCGCGCGCCGCCGGGGCCATGGCTCGCATTCGCGCCAGTGCGCGCGTCGGCGGGCGAAGTCGCGC
>MELC01000071.1:4540-32547 GCA_001767455.1 Acidobacteria bacterium RIFCSPLOWO2_12_FULL_66_21 | reverse complement strand
GGGACGGCGGCGACCGCGCCTGCGGCGCCGCCTGGTCCGCCGATCGGCCTGTTCGCTGTCGGTCGCGGCCGGCTCGGTCGCGCCCGTTGGAGGCTGGAGCGGAGCGACCGATCCCGGCCTGTACTGGACGACGCCTTCGAGCGCGCGCGCGCGCCGCTCGTCGAAGTCCAGACGGCTGGACATCGATTCGACCTGCATTCTGAGGTTTTTGACCTCGATGCCGACCCGCGTCAGCTCGAGCACGAGGTTGTGCATCACCTCGTAGCGCAGCGTGTCCAGCCCTTCCCGTTCCGCATTGCGCGTGTTCAGCGCGGACTGGATGTGGAGGGCCTCGATCAGCGGGCCCGGGTTGAAGAACAGCTTCAGAATGGGCCGCAGCAGCCGGCGGATGAACCGCAGGATCGCGCGGTGCGACTCGAAGATCGTCGTGTCCTCGAACGCATAATTGGGCGGCGGCGGCATCGCCGCGCGGCTGCGGCGGAACTCGTCGAGCAGGTCCGACCGCACGCCGTGGGGATCGAGGAACTTCTCGAGCTTCACGCTCGCGAGCTCGCGGATCTCCTCCTCCGTGTAATCGACCCCGCGCTTCTCGCGGATCCGCGCGCGGATCTGCTTCATGATCTGCTCGACGTCCACGCTGTCGGAACGGACGGAAAAATCTGCCATAAGCTAGCTTCTCTTCCAAGGCCGGGGGGCTTCGCCCCGCCGGACCCCCCTACTCACTCGCTCGCGGGGACCCCTGCGCCCCGCTCCGCTCGTGAGGCTCACTTCGCTGCGCTCGTTCGCGTTCTTCTAGTGAAAACCGCCGGGGGGCTTCGCCCCGCCGGACCCCCCTACTCACTCGCTCGCGGGGACCCCTGCGCCCCGCTCCGCTCGTGAGGCTCACTTCGCTGCGCTCGTTCGCGTTCTTCTAGTGAAAACCGCCGGGGGGCTTCGCCCCGCCGGACCCCCTATCGCGGTCGCTCGCGGGGCCCCGACGCCCCGCTCCGCTCCGGCGGGCGCGCCTGGGCGCGCCTAACCTTTCTTGTGCGCCGCGCGACGGCGGCGGCTCACGAACTCCGGCGCCTCCCTGATGCACGTGCCGAGGATGCCAATCGACTCGACGAGCGCGCGTCCGCCGGTCTTGTGAATCTGTGCCACGTCGCTGCCGACGTCCGGATACCCGTCCGCGTCGGCCTCGAGCGTCTCCCAATTGCGGAACAGCCGTCCCCAGGGACTGGCCAGCGCCTCCCGCATCATCCGCTTCGCGTTCACCGGGTACCAGAAGCTGTCGTGATAGATGACGCTCGCGACGTAGGCCCACGGGGCGAGCACGGTCTTCAGCGACCATTCGATCGGCTTCTTCATCGGGCCCCAGTAGATCTGGTGCTGCATGCGCGAGGCGAACGTCATCTTCGTGAACGGCCCTACGAAATGCCAGTTCTCCGCCGCCGCCTCCTCGTCGCCGACGATCTCGATGTCGCGCGGATCGCCGCACCCGAGTCCGAGGTCGTGCGCCATCCGGATGAACTTGATCGACATCGGATCGAAGCCCATCAGCTTCGCCGCCACGGCGTCGATCGCGACCTGGTCGGCGCTCGCCAGGATCACGTTCTTCGCATACGGCATCATGCAGCGCGGGCCCGGCCCGTCGCCCGCGAACGTTCCGTCCATCACCGCGAACACGCCGCGGTGAATCTTCTTCTGAATCATCAGCAGGTCGACCAGCGTCTCGCTGATCACCGGGTGGGTCCAGTGCCGCCGCTCGTTCAGCAGCCCGCCGAACGCGTTCTTCATCGCGCCGGTCGTCGTCGTGAACACGTGCGTCTTCACCGTCGGCAGGTGGATGATGTTCTCCCCGATGAAGCGCCTCGGGATCATGAAGCCCTTCGGGTACACGTCGTTCAGCACCGTGAACTTCTTCGCCAGGTCGCCGACCGCGTCGCGGATGTTGATCCACTCCTCGGTCTCGTAGATGTGGATGTTCCGCAGCCCGTGGGCCTCGACGACGTTCACCTGCTTGTTCTCGCGCTCGCCGAGGTGCGCGTCGATGACGACGGTGCGGTTGTGGCAGGCGTGGATCAGCGACGGGTCGTAACCGTCCCGCTTCATCGCGCGGATCACGCCATCGAGCTGCCACGGCGTCGTGGAGCTGCCGGGAAAGAAGAAGTGCCACGAGATGTTCACCTTCAGCGCGGTGTCGGCCTCTCTGGCCACGACCGACTGGTAGCCGACCAGGTTCATCAGCTCGTGGTAGTCCCGTAACACCGTCGCGGGCGAGGTCCGGAGAATCGCGACTTTCGATTTGGTCATTACTGTCCGAAAAGCCCGTGGAGGGTCAGCAACCGGGGCGCGTAGATGATCACCGCCATGAAAATCGCCCATACGGCAACGCAGATGAGCAGCGGGCGATCGGTCAGGAGCATCTCGGCCGGGCTCCCCCCGCCAGACTTCTGATGCACCAGATAAAGGTATCGGAATATCCCGTACAACGGGAAGGGCAGCGTCAGAGCCAGCCGGTCCGTATGCAGCTTGTCGATCGTCTCGGGGCTGACCGTGTAGAAGGCGTACGCCAGGATCGTCGACGCCGTGACCACCGAGATCATCTGATCGAGCAGATACGGGCTGTACTCCTGGAGTATCGGCCGGTGGCTCATCGCGCCGTCCGCGAGCAGCACCAGTTCGTGCCGCCGTTTGCTCAAGGCCAGGAAGAGGGCCAGCAGAATCGTCAGGATGAGCAGCCACTGGCTGATCTCGACGTTGATGGCGACGGCGCCGGCGGCCGCGCGCAGCACGAACCCGATCGCAATCGTCAGGACGTCGATGATGACAATGTGCTTGAGCGGCCCCGAATAGAGCACGAGGAGCGCGAGGTAGGCGGCGCCGAATCCGGCGAACAGCGGCCGCAGCCAGAAGCCCGCGGCCAGGGCGGCGATGCCAAGGACAATCGCCGTCGTGAGGGCGGCGCGCACCGGCACCGCGCCGGACGCGATCGGACGGGTCCGTTTGAGGGGATGATTCCTGTCCGCCTCGCGGTCGACGATGTCGTTGAGCAGATAGACGGCGCCCGAGAGCGCGCAGAAGATCGCAAAGGCGGCGAGCGCGCGCGCCACGGAGTGCGGGTCCGTCAGCCGCAGGGCCAGCATCAGCGGGAGGAAGATGATGAGATTCTTCGTCCACTGCGACGGCCTGAGCGACAGGACAAGGCTCAGGGCCAGCGGCCTGGCCGGAACGGTCGTCGGTTCCGGCCGCGGCGCGGCCCTCTCGATGGTGTCTCGAATTGTGTGTCGCGCCATCCTGAGCGCGGCGGGTGCGATCGCGGCCAGACTAGCTGCTGAAACTCTTCAGCGCATCCGGCTCGGACTCGTAGGTCTCGAATACCGTCAGCAGCTTCGTGATTGCGAGAAGATCCGTGATGCGCTTGGTCAGGTGGAGGAGCTTCAGCTTCCCCCCCTGGCGGCTCACGGTCGTATACGTACGGACGATCTCTCCCAGGCCCGCGCTGTCGATGTAGGGGACGGCTGCGAGGTTCAGCACCAGCTGCTTGCGGCCCTGCTGGATGAGCGAATTGATCTTGTCCTTCAGGAGCTCGTCGCCTTCGCCGAGCGTCATTTTGCCCTTGAGGTCCAGGATCGTCACATCGTTGACGATCCGTTCGTCGATCTGCATCGCCGCTCTCCTCCGTAGGCCGGCCGCGCCGGCGGGACGCCGGCCCCCGCCGTGGCCAGCAGTTCAACCGCCCGAAGCGCCTCCTTCAGGCCCTACAGTTTCAAAGAAAATAGACCGGGCAGAGTACTACGTAAGTTTCAGTACTGTCAAGAATTGCGGCGATTTACCGCACCTGGTTACGCGACGCGGCGCCCCTGCCGGCCGCCTCCCCTGAGCGTCTGAACCACCACGTAGAGCACTGGAATGAACACCACGTTGAGCACCGTGGAGACCAGCATGCCTCCCGCCACCGCGGTGCCCACGGAATGCCGCGCCTCCTGGCCGGCTCCCGTGGCGAACACCAGCGGCAGCACGCCCAGGATGAATGCCAGGGAGGTCATCAGGATCGGCCGGAGCCGTATCCGCGCCGCCTCTACCGCGGCATCGACGATCGAGAGCCCCTTCTCGCGAAGCTGTTCCGCGAACTCGACAATAAGGATGGCATTCTTGGCAGCCAGCCCGATCAGCATGACCAGCCCGACCTGGCAGTAGACGTCGTTGGCCAGCCCGCGGGCCCATTGAGCCGACAACGCCCCGAGGACGGCGAGCGGGACCCCCAGCAGGATGATGAACGGCAGCACGAGGCTCTCGTACTGTGCGGCGAGCGTCAGGTACACCAGCAGCAGCGCCAGGCCGAAGATGTAGAAGGACTGCCTGCCGGCCTTCGTCTCCTCGAGCGAGATGCCCGACCACGCATAGCCCATTCCCTGGGGCAGCGACTCGTGCGCGATCCGCTCCATCTCCTCGAGCGCTTCTCCGGAGCTGACGCCGGGGGCGGCCGCCCCGTTGATCGTCGCCGATCGGAACAGGTTGAAGTGGCTGATCACCTGCGGCGCGGTGACCTCCTCCATGCGCACCACCTGCTCCAGGGGGATCATCGCGCCCGAGCGCGATCGGCCATACAGCTGCCGGAGCGCCTGCGGCGACATGCGAAACCGCTGATCGGCCTGGACGTACACCCGGTAGGCGCGGTTGTTGAGCTCGAAGTCGTTCACGTACTGCGACCCGAGGAACACCTGCAGCGCGTTGGTCACTTCGCTGAGCGGCAGTCCGAGCGCCAGCGCCCGCTGCCGATCGATCGTCACCTGGAGCTGCGGATCGTTCACCGTGAACGGGCTGAACAACCCGCGCAGCTTGGGCGACCGGTTGCCGGCCGCGGCGATGGCCTGGCTGCCTTGCGCGAGCTCGGCGATGTTCGTGCCGGTCTCGTCGAGCACCTGGAACTCGAACCCGCCGAAGCGGCTCAGCCCCGGGATCGAGGGAGGCGTGAACGCCACCACGATGGCCCCAGGGATGCCGAAGAGCGGCCCCGACACCCGGCGCAGCACCGCCTGAAGCGCGTGCGCGTCGCCGGGGCGATCCTTGAATTCCTTCAGGCGCACGAACATGATGCCCTGGTTGGGCGCGGCGCCGCTGAAGCTGAACCCCATCACGGAAAACAGCGCCAGCACGTCCGGATCCTTCATCAGAATCTGCTCGGCCTGCTCCGCCGCCGCACTCGTGTACGCCAGCGACGCCCCGGCAGGCGCCTGCACCTGGACGATGAAGTACCCCTGATCCTCCTCGGGCACGAACGCCTGCGGCACGCTGCGGTACACCCACCACGTCGCGCCGAGGATCACGAAGAACAGCCCGACCAGGACCCAGCGCATCCTCAGGCCGCGCCGCAGCGCGCGGACGTAGGTCCGGGTGCCACCGGAAATCACCCGCTCGAAGAACGAGAAGAACCGCCCCTTTTCGTGGCTCTCGCGGTCGAGCAGCAGCGCCGACAGCGCCGGCGTCAGCGTCACGGCGTTGAACACCGACAGCGCCACGGCGAACGCGATCGTCATCGAGAACTGCGCGTAGAGCCGCCCGGTCGTTCCCGGGAAGAACGCGACCGGGACGAATACCGCAACCAGGACGAGGCCCGTCGCGATGACGGCGCCGAGCACCTCACGCATCGCGTCGGACGCCGCCTGGCGCGCCTTCTTCTTCGATTCCTGGATGTGCCGCTCGATGTTCTCGATCACCACGATCGCGTCGTCCACCACGATGCCGGTGGCGAGGATGATGGCGAACAGCGTCAGCGTGTTGATCGAGAATCCCATCAGCTTGACGAACGCGAACGCGCCGACGAGCGAGACGGGAATCGTCACCGCGGGAATGATCGTGCTGCGCCAGGTCTGCAGGAAGACGAAGATGACGAGGACGACGAGCGCGATGGCCGCGGCCAGCGTCTTGAGGACCTCGGAAATCGACTCGCGCACGACGTCAGTCGCGTTGAACGCGACCTGGTACCGCATGCCCGGCGGGAACTGCGCCGAAAGGCGGTGCATTTCCGACTCGACCGCGTCGCTGACATCGAGGGCGTTGGCGGTGGACAGCTGGATCACGCCGAAGCCGACCGCCTCGACGCCCTGGAAGCGGAGGCGCGAACCGTAGGTCTCGGCCCCGAGCTCCGCGCGCCCGACGTCCTTCAGCCGGACGAGCGATCCGCCGGCTCCCCCCTTCAGGATGATGTTGTCGAAGTCCGCCGGCTCGCGCAGCCGTCCGACGGCGCGGACGCTGAGCTGGTACATCTGCGTCGAGGGCGCGGGGGACTGGCCGAGGCTGCCGGCGGCCACCTGCACGTTCTGCTCGCGGAGCGCGCCGACCACGTCCCCGGCCGTGAGCTGGCGCGCCGCGAGGCGATCGGGATCGATCCACAGGCGCATCGAGTACTTGCGCTCGCCGAAGATGAGCACGTCGCCCACGCCGGGCACGCGCTTGAGCGCGTCCTTGACGTAGACGTCGAGGTAGTTGCTCAGGAACAGCGAGTCGTAGGCGTTGTTCTCGCCGTAGACGCCGACGGCCATCACGAAACCGGTCGACTGTTTCTGGACGGTGATGCCGGTCGTGCGCACCTCGGTCGGCATGCGGCCGAGCGCCTGGTTCACCCGGTTCTGCACGTCGACCGCGGCGAGATCCTGATCCCGCGTGATGTCGAAGGTCACCGTGATCGAGGCCCCGCCGCTGTTGGTGCTCGACGAGGTCATGTAGAGCATGCCCTCGACGCCGTTGATGGCCTGCTCGAGCGGCGTGGTGACGGCCGTCTCCACCTCCTGCGCGTTCGCGCCGGTGTAGAACGCGGACACGGTCACCTGCGGCGGCGCCAGCGCCGGGTACTGCGCCACGGGCATCGTCGGAATCGCCAGGGCGCCGGCGAGGATCAGGACGAGCGAGCAGACCGACGCGAGGATCGGCCTGCGGATGAAGGTGTCTGCGAACATAACGTGATACTTGAAATTGCGAGTTGCGAGTTATTGAATTGTCAGCCTTGTGCCCAAGCCGTCCGTACGGACGACTTCTGCAAGTTGCACTCAACTCACAAGTCAGAATTCACAATTATTCGGGCCGTACAGGTGCCCCGTCGCCGATCTTCTGGATGCCCGAGACGATCAGGCGATCGCCGGGCTTCAGGCCGCCGCGCACGATGTACTCGCCGCCGACCAGGTCGCCCAGCTCGAGCGGACGTTGCCGCGCGACCGTGCCCGTGCCGCCCTGCTCGACCACGAAGCAGAAGAACTTGCCGCTGACCCGCGTGACGGCGGTCACCGGAACCGTGATGCCCGACGCGCGCTGCCACACGATGCGCGCGCGCACGAACTGCTGGACGCGCATGCTCGGCGGAGCGTTGCGGAGCAGGCTCTTCACGAGCACGGTCTGCGTCCGTTCGTCGACGCGCGGCGCGACGAACGTGATCGGATTGGTGACGATGATCTGGCCATCCGCGTCGAGGATCTGCACCGGCAGCCCCGGTCGAAGGTCGGGCGAGCGGTCGAGCGGCACCTCGATGTCGACCTCGAGTCCCTCGTTCGAGTCGATGGTCGTGATGACGGTGGAGCGCGTCACCCGGTCGCCGGCGCGGAGCGTGATGTCGCCGACCATGCCGGCCTGCGGCGCGACGACCCGGTAATATCGCAGCTCCACCTCCTGCTCGCGGACCTGGGCCTCGAGCGCCCCCAGCTTGGCCTCGGCCGCCTTCAACGAGTTCTGCGCCTGCTCGAACTCCTGCCGGCTGATCGCGCCGGCGTCGACGAGCGACTGAAGCCGCTTGACCTGCTGGCGCCAGTAGACGACGTCGGCCGCCGTCCCCGCGCGGCTGGCCTCGGCGCTGGTGACGGCGGCGCGCTGCTTGTCCGGATTGATCTGGACGAGCGGCGTGCCCTGCCGCACGCGGTCGCCGGCCTTGACGAAGATGCGCGCGAGCGTGCCCTCGACTTCCGGCTGCACGGTCGTCGACCGCAGCGACTGGATGGTCGCGATGAATTCGGAGGTCTGCTCGATGGGGTGCGTCTCGAGCGTGACCGTCTTGACTCCCGCGGCGGGCGGGCCCGCAGGGCCGCCGCCGCCGGCCGGCGCGGGCGCGGCGCCCTTGCAGGCAAGCGCGGCGAGGAGCAGCAGAACGATGCACGGCAGGGCGGCTGGTTTCAATGGCGCGACAGGCATATGGATCCGAAGGCGTAGGCCCGACCTTGAAGCCGGGCGATCAGATGCTCAGACGTCGTTCGAACGGATTGCGGTTCCGGAGATTGTCAACAAAAAAGGCCACGCCGAGGTGTGGCCTTTCCTGTCGCCTGGATGAGGCAGCTACGGATCAGACGCCGCCGGCTCCAGCGAACTTGCGTGACTGGAAGCACTCGCGGCAGAACACCGGGCGCCCCTGCGTCGGACGGAAGGGTACGGTGGTTTCCTTGCCGCACGCCGAACAATTGGTCGTCGTCTCGACGCGTTCCCTGGCGACCCCGCCACCTGACGCGGGACGGGACGCACGCTTTGCCTTGCACGCCTTGCACCGCTTGGGTTCGTTCTTGAAGTTCTTGTCGGCGAAGAACAGCTGCTCGCCCGCCGTCCAGATGAACTCCGCGCCGCAGTCCACGCAATTGAGCGTCTTGTCCTGGAACTCCATCTTCCTACCTCTCCCGACTCGTTCGTACCCGCCGCTCGCGGGCAGGGAAACCGCCCGGCCACGAGGATGGCCGGACGGTTCTTACCACACGCCGTTACTCGACTTCGCGGCGCTGCTTCTTGCGCGTGCGTTTGCGAGCCAGCGCCTGCTTTGCGCGCCGGCGGTCGCCGGGCTTCAAATAGAAGGAGTGCTTCTTGATATCCTTGATGATATCTTCCTGCTGCACCTTGCGCTTGAAGCGGCGAAGCGCGCTCTCGATCGATTCGCCTTCCTGTACTCTGACTTCAGCCAAGCTTGAAAACACCCCCCTTACGCCCGCCTCTGCAAGCGCCGGCATCCGGCTCGCGCGGAAACGGACCCGTACGTGCGCCCTCTCGAGGCCCTTGGAGTCCGACGGAATATGCTAGGCTATCACAGGTAGCCGCGGATTCTGGCGGAAAGGCCCATCCGCCGTCAACGAAACTCCTGCATCCCAGGGCTGTTGAGAGGCCCTCGCCAAGTTCCTGACACTGTTGAATTTATCAGCAGCCCGATGAACATCCTCGTGGTCGGCGGCGGCGGGCGGGAGCACGCTCTGGCCTGGAAGCTGGCGGGCGAGGCCGGCGGCTCACGCGTGCTGTGCGCGCCGGGCAACGCCGGCATCGCGACCGTCGCGCGGCTGGCCGAGGTCGGCGCCGCCGATCCGGAGGCGCTCGCGTCGCTCGCCGAACGGGAGCACATCGACCTGACCGTTGTGGGTCCGGAGATTCCGCTGGACCGTGGCATCGCCGACCTGTTCTTTTCCCGCGGCCTCCGGATTTTCGGCCCGTCGCGCGCCGCCGCTCAGCTCGAGTGCAGCAAGGTGTTCGCGAAAGCCTTCATGGCGCGCCACGGCATTCCCACCGCGCGATATCGCGTGTGCGACCGCGCGGACGAGGCGCGCGATGTGATCCGATCCGGCGAGCTCGGGCTTCCGATCGTGATCAAGGCCGATGGCCTGGCTGCGGGCAAGGGGGTCGTCGTGGCGCCGACGCGCGACCAGGCCAACGCGGCGGTGAGCGCGGCGATGGAGCAGCGGCAATTCGGCGAGGCCGGCGCGCGCGTGGTGCTCGAAGAATGTCTCGCTGGCCCCGAAGTCTCGTTCTTCGCCCTGTGCGACGGGACGCGCGCGACGCCGCTCATGACGGCGCAGGATCACAAGCGCGTCTTCGACAACGACGAAGGGCCGAACACCGGGGGCATGGGCGCGTTCGCGCCGAGCCCCCTGGCGGATGCCGCCCTGGAGGCGCGGGTCATGCGGGAGATCGTGGATCCCGTCGTCGCGGGCCTGCACGAGGAAGGGCACGAGTATCGCGGGTTTCTCTACGCCGGGCTGATGCTGACGTGCGATGGACCGAAGGTGATTGAGTTCAACGTGCGGTTCGGCGATCCGGAGGCGCAGGTGGTCATTCCCATGGTGGCCGATCCGCTCGCGCCATGGCTCGTCGCCGCGGCCGAAGGGTCGCTGCCGCCGGGCCGGCCGGCGTTCACGCCCGAACGGCACGTCGGCGTCGTGCTCGCCTCGCGCGGCTATCCGGGCAGCGGGCCGACGGGGCTGCCGATCTCCGGTCTCGACGAGGCGGCGCGGCTCGACGACGTGCTGGTGTTTCATGCCGGCACCGCGCGCCGCGATGGCGAGATCGTGACGGCGGGCGGCCGCGTGCTCACGGTGGTGGGGCGTGGCGCCAGCTACGAACAGGCGATCGCGCGCGCGTACGACGGCGTCTCGAGGATCCATTTCGAGGGCATGCACTTCCGCCGCGACATCGGACTCAAGGCGCTCCACGCGCAACTCCCAACTCCCAACGCCCAACTCCCAATTCACTAATTCACTAATTCACCAAATCACCAAATGCCAGACGTACTCATCCTGCTGGGCTCCGACTCCGATGCGCCGATCATGCAGGGCGCGGTGGACATCCTGCGGGAGCTGCAGGCGTCCTGCGAGATGACCGTCGCCTCGGCGCATCGATCTCCCGAGCGCGTGATGCGGCTCGTCTCCGAGGCGCCGGGCCGCGGCGGGAAGGTCTTCATCGTCGGCGCCGGCGCGGCGGCGCACCTCGCGGGCGTGGTCGCGGCATACACGACGCGGCCCGTCATCGGCGTGCCGATTGACTCGTCGGCGCTCAAGGGACTCGACGCGCTGCTTTCGACCGTCCAGATGCCGCCGGGCGTCCCGGTCGCGACGGTGTCGATCGGCAGCCCCGGCGCGACCAACGCCGGCGTCCTCGCGGCGCAGATCCTCGCGCTCGCCGACACGGCGCTGGCGGCGCGGCTCGTTCAATACAAGAAGAAACTCGCCGAAAAGGTCGAAGCCGCAGCTGCGCGGCTCAATCAACCATCGTAAATCGCGAGCCACGAGCCACGAGCCACGAGCCACGAGCCACGAGCCACGAGCCACGAGCCACGAGCCACGAGCCACGAGCCACGACAGTGAAGTACTCGATCGTCACGTTCGGCTGTCGCGTGAACCAGGCCGACTCCCTGTGCCTGGAGGAGCAACTGCGCGCGCGCGGCGGCGTTGACGCGCCCTCGTCGGAGGCCGACCTCGTCATCGTCAACACCTGCTCGGTGACGGCGACGGCGGATCAGGGTGCACGCCAGACCATCCGGCGTATCGCGCGCGAGAATCCCACGGCGCGCATCGTCGCCACCGGCTGCTACGCCACGCGGCGGCCGGACGAAGTCGGCGATTTGCCGGGTGTTCTCCGCGTCGTGCGCAACGACGACAAGCGATCGGCGATCCGGATCCTCGAGGCGGCGGGGGAACTGACGACGGCCGCGCGGTTCGGCGACGGGGACGGCGCGTGCGGCGCGCCGATTGAGCCGGGTGTCGCGGGACGGACCGCGTTCACCCTGCGCGTGCAGACTGGCTGCGAGGAGCGCTGCGCCTATTGCATCATCCCATCCACGCGTGGCGCCGGCCGCAGCCTGCCGCTTGCGGAGGTCGTCGCGGAAGTCGAGCGGATCGGGGCGGCGGGGTTCAAGGAAATCGCGCTCACGGGCGTGCACCTGGGATCCTACGGCCGCGACCTCGAGCCTCGCGTCTCGCTGATCGACCTGCTGCGCGCGATCGACGGCTGCGGCGCCGACGTGATCTTCCGCATCAGCTCGCTCGAGCCGATGGACTGCACGGGCGACGTCGTCGATCTCGTCGCCTCGAGCGGCGGGCGGTTCGCGCCGCATTTTCATCTGCCGCTTCAGCACGCCAGCGACCGCATGCTCGCGCTGATGCGGCGACCTTACACGCTGGACTACTATCGCCGGCTGCTTGACCGAATCATCGAACGCCTGCCGCACGCCTCGACCGGCAGCGACATGATTGTCGGGTTCCCCGGAGAGACCGGCGAGGACTTCGAGGCAAACCTCGCGTACCTGCCGTCGTCGCCGCTGACCCACCTGCACGTGTTTCCCTACTCAGATCGTCCCGGCACCGCCGCGACGGCGATGAAGGACAAGGTGGACGGTGTCGTTGTTCGCGAGCGCAGCGCGCGGCTGCGCGCGATTGGGGCCGCGTTGACGCAACGCTTCCGCGAGTCGCAGGTCGGCACCCAGCGGCCGGGCCTGACGTTGGAAGACGGGACACTCGTCGTGACGGACAACTATCTGAAGGTCAGAATCCCGAGGGGACACAGACGAAACGAGTCGGTCCACGTCCGCATCGCTCGCGACGGCGACGGGCTCGCCGGGGAGGTAGTGGCAGCCCCCGGGTTGCCAGCCGGTTCCGTGGTGGCGGGGATGGGCACGCAATCCTCCGAGCCTCTGTCATGCCCTCACACGGCGCCCGAGCCGAACGCATAACCGACCGTGCGGGGAACGGTCTGACGCACTGCGTCCGCTGAAGATCATCGATCTCGCCTCTTGGGACGCGTCGTAGGTATAACCAAGCCCGGACGGAAGGCGCGAAACGATCGAAGAAGGATACGGCAGCTTGCTCGTCGCCGGACGCGCATCTACCGACCACCGTCACGTCGTCGGAATAGAACGCCCCATCCTCACCGGTCATTTGCTGTCCGCGCTAGCCGGCGCGGACCCCACGGTTCTCAGGGTACGTGCCTAAGAGGCAAAACCCGAGCCAATTTTCCAGGGCCGCGGAGTGAGGACCAAACCTGGACGCGATGTAGTTCTGAACCCGGGCGCAAAGGGCCGCTGATTGGCCCGGTCGTGAACGACGTAAACCTGGAGGCAAACCAAGAGGAGGCGTACAATGTCTATCCGCGCGATTCGAAACTTGGCGTTTCTCTGGCTCGTCGTGGCGGTGATTGTAGTCGGTCGTTCGGCGACAGTCGAGGCAGTGAGTTGTGGCTGGACGCCCGGGTGCCATGTCATTGCTTGCGAGAGCGACGAGATGGGAGGGCTGGGTTGCGCCGGTACTTGCTCTGGCTCCCCAGGCTGTGACGATGCGTGGCTGTTCTGCAACGGCGCATGCGGACTCGGGGCCGAGTTCTTCTCGTGCAACGAGTGCTGTCGCGTCGGACAGGCTGTGGCTGCAATCGGTCTACGAAGAAGCGCGCACGTACCTGGAGTTCCTCAAGGTCATGGCTGAGAACACCGGCGGACGAGCGGTTCTCAACACGAACGAGTTCACCACCGGCCTCGATCAGATCTTCTCGGAGACAGCTCACTACTACTTGGTCGGCTACCAGCCCGCCAAGCCGGCCGCCGATGGACGGTTTCGCCGGCTCGAGGTCCGGGTGACGCGCCCGGACATCACTGTCGTTGCCACGAAAGGCTACTACGCCGTGCCGGCTTCGCCTCGACCCGACCCGGCGACAGCTGCGTCACCACTCGACCTGGCTGTGGCCCGCACCTTGCCGCGGTCCGACATTCCAATGGCCCTGACTGCAGTTCCGTTTCCCCTGGCGGGCGCCCGGATGAGCCGTGTCGCGCTCGCCCTGAACGTGGAGTTTTCCCGCACGGGCCACACGGCTGGATCCATCAGAGATGACAAGGTGGTAGTGCAAACACGGGCATTCACCGTCGAGGGGCATCCAAAGGTCGTTAAGCAGTACACGGGCACGCTTCCGCCGCGCTCACGCAGCGACAGTCCAGCACGGTACGAGTTCCTTTCGAGCCTGGATCTGCCGCCCGGCCGCTACGAACTGCGTGTGTCGGCGCAGCGGGAGTCGACCAAGGAGCTTGGCAGCGTCTACGCCACGATCGACATTCCGGACTTCGTGCGCCGTCCGGTGTCGCTTTCGGGCCTCGTCTTCTCATCAACGGCCGGCGAGGCACCCGCCGTGCCGGATGATCTGGTCGGCATCGTTCCGGTGCTGCCCACGGCGCGGCGCGAATTTGTGGCTGGGGACGCCGCCACCGTCTTCTTTCGCGTCTACCGCAGCGAACGTGTACCGACGCCGGTGAGGCTCACGACACGGTTCGTCAACGAGCGTGACGAGGAGGTCTTCCTCCACGTAGAAACGCTCGACGCCGGCCACTTCACAGGAAGCCCGGCGTCGATCGACCGCCGGTTCGAGCTGCCGCTTCCCGTCGCGGCTCCGGGCCAATACTTGCTCATCGTGACGGCGTCAACGGAGCGGAATACGACCGAGCAAAACGCGCGCTTCGCAGTCAGGTGACCTTGCGTGCGGCGGCCCCCGCCCGCACGTCGCGAACCTGCGCTTTGACCACCTCGACGCGCCCCAGTTCGATCGTTGCGGCGCGACGGGCATCCTGGGGTCGCATGCCCGCGCCGATCTTCTCGTCGACCAGCAAATCGAACAGGGTGCGCACCTCATCGTCGAGGTCGCGTTCGACACGGCGGCGATGCACGAGGTTGCGCCAGAGGGTGAACACGCGGCGGATCGGCTGCACTCCAGGCCCCCCTCAAGGGCGGTCGTCTACGCGTCAAGGGCCCGGGCAATGGCGAGAGCAATCCGGTTCCACTGGGCAGCCTCCTCGCCCAACTGCCGGCGGCCGGCCCGTGTCACGGTGTAATACTTCGCGCGCCGGTTGTTCTCCGACCTCTGCCACGTGGAGGTGAGCCAACCGGCCTCCTCGAGGCGATGAATAGGAGGATGACAGCACGGGCACGAAAAGGCGTCAGCGCCTCGCGACCCAGTATTGAAAGCCGTTCGCCGTATGCCCGTTCATCGTCGTCACGTCGATCTCGAGGAACTCCAGGGGGGTGAATCCGGTCGTCAACTCCTCAATCCATGCACGCGGCATGTGCCGGAACGTCACGCCCGGTTCGAGCTCGAACACGCCGTAGCGGCCGAACGAACGGAACCCTTTGTCGTACCGCTCGCGGTTGCGGTCATCCTTCTGCAGGAGGATGTCGCTGGCGCACAGGATTCCACCCCGCCGCACCACTCGCTCGATCTCGCGCACGACCGAGCGCTGTTCCGCGTCGCCGACGATGCAGGTGAGGACGCTGAACAACAGCACCGCGTCGAAGGACGCGGCCTTGAACGGCAGGGTGTCGCTCTCGAGGACTTCGAACGTGATCCCGGGGTTCTCGGCTCGTGCCCGATCGATCATCCCGGGCGATGAATCGACGCCGATGATGTTCGGGTAACCCGCGGAGCGCAGCTCGCGACAGAGACGGCCGTACCCGCAGCCGAAATCCAGCACGCGTCGGTCACGGGGCACAAGCGCCGAGAAACGACCCAGGTCCAGCGGATGGGAAAACGTCTTGCTCGCAGCGACGGTGTTCCAGAACGCCCGCTGGTTCATTTCCCCGTTCTCTGCGAAACCCGACCTCAGCGGTGATGAACTCGCGCAACAGATCGACGACGTCCGGGCTGCCTCCAGAACTCCAGGTCGTGACGGTCCGCTTCCGCGGCCGACGCGTAGCGCGTCATGGTCATCCGGCGCTGCGGCTTGTCCGAACGGCGAATCGACTCTGACATGGCTGGCGGCTGTCGCGGATGATAACACTTGCGCGGACCTTGCTTTTCGTCGGGCCGGGATGCGCAGTACCCCGCGTCCCCTCTCGCGCGGCCGTTGAGCCGCGGACTGCAAGTGATGGTAATATCATCGTATTACCATGGCTACCGTGACCGTGAAACTCGACAAGGCTCGGGCGGCCCGCTTGATCCGATGGGCGCGGCGCCGGAAAGTCGCGAAGTCCCAGGTCATTCGTGATCTCATCGATCGGGCAGGCCCGATCGATACCGGCGAGGATCTGATCGAATGGGTCGACGCATCCGAGGGAAAAGGGCTCGGCCTGAAACAGAAGGCCAGGCCCGGGGGGCGTCGCCGGATTGATGGCAGCGGGCAGTAGATGACCCGGCCGATCCTGCTCGACACGTCCTTCCTGGTCGACTTGGAACGCGAGACGGTCGCCCGGGAACGGGGACCCGCCCGGAGCTTCCTGCCGCGCCTGCGCGGCCGCCGCCTGGTCGTGTCGATCGTCAGCGTCGAGGAGCTTCTGGAGGGTGCGGCCGATGACCGGGCGGCCCTGGCGTCGCTCCAGAGGTTCACGATCCAGGGGTTGCATCTGGCGCAGGCTCGACGATGCGCGCTGTTGCAGCGCCGTGCGGCACGGCGGATGGGAGAGAACGACGCCTGGCTCGTCGCGACCGCGCAGGCCATCGACGCAGATGTCGTTGGTGCCGACCGTCCGGCGTTCGATCGCCTGGGCGCGCGCTATCTGCGATTTCGTTGAACGGCCATTCGCGCGTCGGCCGCCTCGCGATCCGATCCCCCGCGCGGACCGGCCGCCTCATCCCTTTCGCTTCAGCCCCGCGAGGAACTCGGCGGGGGTGTCGACCCGGATCCCATGCCGCAAAGCTGCAACGAAGTGGCGGCGGTTGTCCGTGACGATCACCTGCGCGCCGGCGGCGCGCGCGACTTCCGCGATGTGCGCGTCGTAGATGCGGCCGCCCGCCGTCCGATCCGCGGCGGCGCTTTTCAGGAAGGGGAGCCGGTCGCTCCCCGGAAGATCGTGCACGGTCATTCGCCGTAAGACCTCGTCCTCCAGCAGATGCACCGCATCTGGCGGAGTGAGCCGGTACTCGGGGGGAAGGCGCGTCGCGACCGAATAGAACTCCAGGCAGCAGTGCCAGGCGGTGCCTGGCGAGGTGACGATCTTCTCGGCGACCGCGTGCAGTACGTGCTGGGCGGGCGCGCTCTGCGGCCCGAAATCAATCAGGCCCGCGAGCAGGACGCTGGTGTCGAGGAACGTGCTTACGGCCACCGGTTCCTCTCCTCTTCGACGAGCGCCGCGACGTCGACCTGCGGACGGGAGTCACCGGCCGCTGTCGGCCGCGCGACCAGCCGGCGGCCGACCCTTACGAGGCGCGGCCCCGGGGCCACACGCTCGAGGCGCACGCCCGTGTCATCGATGGAGATTTCCAGCTCAGTGCCGGGTGACAGCCCGGCCCGCTCGCGGACGGCCGCCGGGATCACCACGCGTCCTGCCTTGTCAATGGTAGTGCGCATGGCATCATTCTACCACTTTGACGAAGCGCGGGAGTTAAGGTCGCGACTTTGGAGTTTGGAGTTTGGAGTTGGGAGTTGCGCGATCAGACCCGCATGAGCGAGGCGAGCTGCTGTCCGGGGGCCTTGCGGGTGGACTCGGTGATGAGCTGACCGCAGGCGGCGCGGATGTCACGTCCGCGGCTCTTGCGCACGGACACCGTGACGCCGTGGTCCGCCAGGATCCGCGCGAATTGATTCACGCGTTCGTCGGTGGGGCGCTCGAAGGGAATGCCGGCCGCCTCGTTGAGCGGCAGCAGATTCACCTTCCCTTTGATTCCGTGGAGCAGCCGCACGAGACGCCGGGCGTCGGCATCGGAGTCGTTGACGCCCCTGAGCATCACGTACTCGAACGTGATGCGCTCGCGGCGCTTCAGCGGGAACCGCCGGCATGCGTCGAGCAGCTCCTTCAATCCGTACTTGCGATTGATGGGCACGAGCATGTCGCGCTGGTCCTCGGTCGTCGAGTGCAGCGAGATCGCCAGGTTCGGCATCAGCGGCTCGCTCGCCAGCCGCTCGAGCGCCGGCAGGACGCCGACGGTCGACAGCGTGATGCGGCGCGGCGAGATGCCCATCCCCCGCTCGTCGGCGAGGATGCGCAGCGCCTTCATCGTGTTCTCGTAGTTGTGCAGCGGCTCGCCCATTCCCATGAGGACGATGTTGAAGCGCGTGCCGAGGAGATCCAATTCGCGCGCGAGGACGCGCACCTGGCCGGCGATTTCCCCGGCCGTCAGGTTGCGATCGATCCCCATCTTGCCGGTGAGGCAGAAGGCGCACTTCATCGCGCAGCCCACCTGCGTCGAGATGCAGAACGTGTGGCCCGGCGTTTCGGGGATGTAAACCGACTCGATGAGCTTGCCGTCCGAGAGCTTCAGCAGGAATTTGGCCGTCCCGTCCTCGGACTGGTCCCGCCGCACGAGCTTCGGCGTGCCGACCGACATCGTCGCGGAAAGCTCGACGCGCAGCTCGCGGCCGAGGTCGCTCATCAGCGCGAAGTCCGTCACGGCGCGGCCGTGCACCCACTGGAAGACCTGCCGTGCGCGGAAACGGGGGTATCCGGAGGCCTCCAGCGCCTGCTCGAGCTCCTGGAGATCCATTTCGGCGACGTCGGTGCGGAGGTCGGGGATCATGAGTGTGTCGCGCCTGCGACGGGTGGAAAGGCGAATTTTCATTGTACTACGTCGGCAGGTACCGGCCTGTGGCCCAGGGCTCCTTTGCGCCTTGAACTGGGCGGAGCCGCCGTGGTATCATCCGGTGTCCGGGCAAGTCTTGTAATCCCTTATCCTGCAATCACTTGCGGCGGCCTCCGACGGCCAATGTCGCAACGGCCAATCACTCGGCCGGCTGACACGGAGATCCCGCGGTGGCAGACGACTCTTCACAACGCATGGTCAAGCGCGAAGTTCTGGCGAACGGCCTCCGTCTCATCACCGAGTCGATGCCGCACGTCCGCTCGGTGACCATCGGCGTGTGGCTGATGCGCGGGTCGCGGCACGAGGTGGACGCGCAGAGCGGCATCGCCCACTTCGTCGAGCACATGCTCTTCAAGGGGACCGCGACGCGCAGCGCCGAGGACATCGCCCAGGCGATTGATTCGATCGGCGGCCAGCTCGATGCGTTCACCGCGAAGGAATACGCCAGCTATTACATCAAGGTGCTCGACGAGCATCTGCCCCTTGCCGTCGATCTGCTCGCGGACATCGTGCTGCGGCCGGCGTTTCCGATCGACGAGGTCGAGCGCGAGAAGAAGGTGATCCTCGAGGAGATCAAGATGGTCGAGGACACCCCCGACGATCTCGTCCACGAGCTGTTCACGCAGCACTTCTGGGAAGGCCACCCGCTCGGGCGTCCGATCCTCGGCACGAAGGAGACGGTCGAGTCGTTCGACGAGCCGTCGCTGCGCGAGTATTTCGCGCGCGCCTACGTCGCCGGGAACATGATCGTCTCGGCCGCCGGCAACCTCGTTCACGACCGCGTCCGCGAGCTGATCGAGCAGGCGTTCCGTGACGTCCCGAGCGACGGAGAGCCGCTGACCGCGGACCCTCCGCGCGTCGTGCCGCAGGTCATCACGCGCACGAAGGATCTCGAGCAGAGCCACCTCTGTCTTGGCACCAACAGCTACCCCCAGCGGCACGACGACCGCTACGTCAGCTACATCCTGAACACGGTGCTCGGCGGATCGATGAGCTCCCGTCTCTTCCAGAACGTGCGCGAGAAGCGCGGCCTGGCATACGCCGTCTTCAGCGGCCTCAGCGCGTACCGCGACGCCGGCAACATCACCATCTACGCGGGCTGCGCCAACGACGCCGTCGCGCAGGTGATCGATCTCTGCGTCGAGGAGCTGCGTGGATTGAAGCTGGCGCCGGTGCCGGAGAGCGAGCTGCGTCGCGCGAAGGATCACTTGAAGGGCAGCCTCATGCTGAGCCTGGAGAACACCGCCAGCCGCATGTCGCACCTGGCGCGGCAGGAGATCTACTTCGATCGCCACTTCGGCCTGGACGAGACCCTGAGCGGCGTCGAGCGCGTCACCGAGGAGGACGTCCAGCGCGTCGCCCGCGACCTGTTCTCGAACGGATCGCTCGCGGCCACGGTGCTCGGTCCGTCCGTGCCCCCGCTCGAGCGGGTGAGGCTCGATCTCTCATGATCCGGCGTTACACCCATCCCGAAATGGGCGCGATCTGGAGCGAGCAGCGCCGCTACGAGACGTGGCTCGAGGTGGAGCTGGCCGCCGCCGACGCGATGGCCGAGGCCGGCATCGTTCCCGCCGCCGCGGCGCGCGAGCTGCGCGCCAGGGCCGCCTTCGACATCGACCGCATCGAAGCCATCGAGCAGACGACGCAGCACGACGTGATCGCCTTCACGACGGCGGTCGCGGAACACGCCGGCCCGCCGGCGCGGTGGCTGCATTTCGGCCTCACCTCTTCGGATGTCGTCGACACCGCGCAGGCGCTCCAGATGCGCGAGGCCTGCGAGCTCGTCGTCAAGGACGTCGCCGGCCTGATGGACGCGGTCCGCCTCCGGGCGGAGGAGCACCGCCGGACGCCGATGATCGGGCGCACGCACGGCGTGCACGCCGAGCCGATGACGCTCGGGCTGAAGCTCGCGTTGTGGTACAGCGAGCTCGGGCGGGATCTCGACCGGGTGATGCGCGCGCGCGACACGGTGGCCGTCGGGAAGATCTCCGGTGCCGTCGGCACGTTCGCCCACCTCGACCCGTCGATCGAGTCGAGCGTCTGCGCGCGGCTGGGACTCCAGCCCGCCGCCGTCTCGTCGCAGGTCATCCAGCGCGATCGCCATGCGGAGCTGATGACGACGCTCGCGATCGTGGCGGCGTCGCTGGAGAAGTTCGCGCTGGAGATCCGCGGATTGCAGAAGACGGAGATCGGCGAAATCGAGGAGCCGTTCGGAAAGGGCCAGAAGGGCTCGTCGGCGATGCCGCACAAGCGGAACCCGGTCGGGTGCGAGCAGATCGTCGGCCTGGCACGGCTCGTCCGCGCGAACGCGGGGGCCGCGCTGGAGAACGTCGCGCTGTGGCACGAGCGGGACATCTCCCACTCGTCGGTCGAGCGCGTGATCCTGCCCGACAGCTTCATCGCCCTGGATCACATGCTGCGCCGCTTCACGCGCATCGTCGCCGGCATGGTCGTGTATCCGGAGCGAATGAAGGAGAATCTCGAACGGTCGCGCGGGGTGGTGTTTTCGGGGACCGTGCTGCTCGAGCTGGCGCGCCGCGGCGTCTCGCGCGAGCAGGCGTACGAGTGGGTGCAGCGCAACGCCATGCGCGCCTTTCACGAACACAGGGACTTCAAGTCGCTGCTACTCGCCGACGCGGACCTGATGCAGGTGCTGCCGCGCGAGGAGATCGAGAAGGCGTTCGACCTCGACGATCAGTTGCGCAACGTGGACGTCATCTTCGATCGCGTGTTCGGCGCGGTTCCGGCAGGCTGAAGCCGAAGCCGGAAGCTGGAAACTGGGAGCTGGTGAATGAAAGCCAGAGTCTTCGTCACGCTGAAACCTTCGGTGTTCGACCCGCAGGGGCAGACCATCGTCGAGGCACTGCACTCGATGGGCTACGCCGGCGTCGGCGACGTGCGGCAGGGCAAGTACTTCGAGCTCGAGGTCAGCTCGACGTCCGCCGAGCAGGCCCGCGCGCTCGCGTCCGAGGTCGCCGACAAGCTGCTCGCGAACCCCGTGATCGAAAGCTATCGGATCGAGGTTGAATAGAAGCTCCCAGTTTCCAGCTCCCAGCTCCCAGCTGGAAGCTGCTGGAAGCTGGAAGCTGGTCACTGGCAGCTATGATTAAATTCTCAATCGTCGTCTTCCCCGGCTCCAACTGCGATCACGACGCCTATCACGCCGCGAAGCACGTGCTCGGCCAGGAGGCGGAGTTCGTGTGGCACAAGGAGACGAGCCTGCATGGCGCCGACGTCGTCGTGCTGCCGGGCGGGTTCAGCCACGGCGACTATTTGCGCACGGGCGCCATCGCGCGCTTCTCACCGGTGATGAGCGCGGTCGCGGAATTCGCGCGAGCGGGCGGGCCGGTGCTCGGCATCTGCAACGGGTTCCAGATCCTCTGCGAGGCGGGACTGCTGCCCGGGGCGATGCTGCGCAACCGCGACCTGAAGTTTCACTGCGAGCACGTCTCGATCCGCGTGGAGCAGACCGACACGCCGTTCACCTCGCGCGCCTCCCGCGGCCAGGTGCTGCGGATTCCCATCGCCCACGGCGAGGGGAACTATTACGCCGAACCGGACGTCCTTGCGTCTCTCGAAAGCTCCGGCCGGGTGGTCTTCCGCTACTGCGACGCGCGCGGCCAGGTCACCGAGGCGGCGAACCCCAACGGATCGCTGCACGGCATCGCCGGCATCTGCAACGAGCGGCGGAACGTCGTCGGGCTGATGCCGCACCCCGAGCGCGCCTGCGAGCGTCCGCTCGGCAGCGCGGACGGCCTGGTGCTCTTTGAATCCGTCGTCAGCTCGCTCGCCAGTCATGGCGCGCTCCGTACGGCTTAGCCTATGACCCACATCGACCCTGCGCTGCTTGAACGCCACGGCCTCAGCCCCGACGAGTACGAGCGGATCGTCGCGGCGCTGGGACGCGCGCCTTCGATCACGGAGCTGGGGATCTTCTCGGTGATGTGGTCGGAGCACTGCAGCTACAAGAGCTCGCGCATCCATCTGCGGAAGTTGCCGACGACCGGCCCGCGCGTGCTGCAGGGGCCCGGCGAGAACGCGGGCGCGGTCGACATCGGCGACGGCCTGGCCGCGGTCTTCAAGATCGAGTCGCACAACCATCCCTCCTTCATCGAGCCGTATCAGGGCGCCGCGACGGGCGTCGGCGGCATCATTCGCGACATCTTCACGATGGGCGCGCGGCCGATCGCGCTGATGAATTCGCTGCGGTTCGGCGCGATGGACGGACCCGAGGGGGCCCGCACGCGCCGCACGGTCGAGGGGGTGGTCGCCGGCATCGCGGGCTACGGCAACAGCATCGGCATTCCGACCATCGGCGGCGAGATCGCGTTCGAGCCGGCGTACGCGGGCAATCCCCTGGTCAACGTGCTGTGCCTCGGCATCGCGCCGGCCGACGGGCTCGTCAAGGGGCAGGCCTCCGGCGTCGGCAACCCGGTGTATTACGTCGGCTCGAAAACCGGCCGTGACGGGATCCACGGCGCGACGATGGCCTCGGCGGAATTCGACGAGAACTCGGCGGAGAAACGGCCGGCGGTGCAGGTCGGCGATCCGTTCATGGAGAAGCTGCTCCTCGAGGCCTGCCTCGAACTGATGCGGACCGACGCCCTCGTCGGCGTGCAGGACATGGGGGCCGCGGGCCTGACCTGCTCGACCTGCGAGATGGGCGCGCGGGGCGGGAGCGGCATCGAGATCGACGTGATGCACGTGCCGCAGCGCGAGTCCGGCATGACGCCGTACGAGATCATGCTGTCCGAGTCGCAGGAGCGCATGCTCCTCGCCGTCAAGAAGGGGCGCGAGGCGGAGGTCGAGCGCATCTTCGACAAGTGGGACCTGCACGCCGCCCGCGTCGGCGAGGTGACCGGCGACAATTACATGCGCGTGCGGGATCATGGCATCGTGGTCGCGGAGATCCCGAACTCGGCTCTCGTGGACGAGGCGCCCGTCTACAATCGGCCGACGGCGAGACCGGCGTACATCGACGAGGTGCGGGCGCTGGATCTCTCGCGGCTCACGCCGCCGTCTCCCTCCGACGCGCTGCTCGCGCTGCTCGCCTCGCCGACCATCGCCAGCAAGCGGTGGGTCTACCGTCAGTACGATCACATGGTCCGCACGAACACGATCGTGCTCGCGGGGATGGGGGCCGGCGCGGTGCGCGTCAAGGAGACGAAGCGCGCGCTCGCCTTGTCGGTGGATGGCAACGGCCGCTACTGTTATCTCGATCCGCGGCGCGGCGCCATGCTGGCGCTTGCCGAGGCGGCCCGGAACGTCGCGTGCGCCGGCGCGCTGCCTGTCGGGGCGACCAACTGCCTGAACTTCGGCAACCCCGAGCGCCCGGAGATCATGTGGCAGTTCGTCGAAGTCGTGGAAGGGCTCGCCGAGGCGTGCCGCGCGCTGGACATCCCGATCACCGGGGGCAACGTCAGTCTCTACAACGAGACGGACGGCGCGGCGATTTATCCCACGCCGGTCGTCGGCGTGGTGGGCGTCATCGAGGATGCCAGGCACGTCCTGTCGCGGGTGTTCCGCGCCGGCGGCGACGACATCGTTCTGCTCGGCACGGGATTCGGGGAGCTTGGCGGAAGCGAGTATCTGAAGGTCGTGCACGACCTGGTTCGCGGAGAGCCACCCGCGCTGGATCTGGGCAGGGAACGCGCGCTCATCGCGCTCCTCGGTCGTGCCGCGAGCGGCAGCCTGCTGTGTTCCGCGCACGACGCCTCGGACGGCGGCCTTGCGGTGACGCTTGCCGAGTGCGCGTTCGAGACCGGAGGCATCGGCCTGGACGTCGATCTGCCGCCCGACCGCGATCTTCGCGCATCACGTGAGGCCGGCCCTGTCTCACGCGGCTTCAGCCCGGCCATCGCGACGCTGTTTGGCGAGTCCGCGTCCCGCGTGGTGGTCTCCGTGCGGCCGCAGGACCGGGCGACGCTGCTGCAGATGGCGGCGGACGCGGGCGTTCCCGCGGCGGTGATAGGTCGCACCGGCGGCCCGCGACTGACCGTCCGGGTTGGCGGTGACGTGGTGGTCGATGCGGCTGTCGGGCAGATGGAGCAGGTCTGGGCGACGGCGATTGAAAGATACTTCGCGAGGCATGCCGCGTAATCAGGCCATGGACAAATTCAAGGACGAATGCGGCGTCTTCGGCATCTTCGGACACCCCGAGGCGGCCAACCTGAGCTATCTCGGACTCTACGCGCTGCAGCACCGGGGGCAGGAGAGCGCTGGCATCGTCAGCGCCGACGGCGAGCACATGTATGCGGCGCGCGCCATGGGGTACGTCGCCGACGCTTTCGACGAGGCGGCGCTCGCCAAGCTTCCGGGCCACCTGGCGATCGGCCACACGCGGTACTCCACGACCGGGCAAAGCCGCATCGAGAACGCGCAGCCGTTCCTGATCGACTGCGCGCACGGGCAAATCGCCGTCGCGCACAACGGCAACCTGGTCAACGCCCGGGAACTGCGCGACGAGCTCGTGCGGAACGGGTCGATCTTTCAGACGAGCAGCGACACCGAGGTCGTCCTGCACCTGTATGCGCGATCCAAGGCCCCGACGGTCGAAGAGGCCCTGATCGAATCGATCTCGCAGATCCGCGGCGCGTTCTCGCTCGTGATGATGACGAAGAACCGCCTCATCGCGGCGCGCGACCCGCACGCCTTCCGGCCGCTCGCGCTCGGCCGGCTCGATGGCGCGTGGATTGTGTGCTCGGAAACGTGCGCCCTCGACCTGATTGGCGCCACCTACGTCCGCGACGTCGAACCTGGCGAGCTCGTGATCATCAGCGACGGCGGGGTGCGTTCAATCCAGGCGTTCCCCGCCTCGCCGCTGTCACACTGCGTGTTCGAGCACGTGTATTTCGCGCGTCCCGACAGCTACGTCTTCGGCCGCAGCGTCAACGACGTCCGGACCGAGCTCGGGCGCGTGCTCGCGCGCGAGGCGCCGGCCGACGCCGACGTGGTCGTGCCGATTCCGGACTCCGGCGTGTGCGCGGCCATCGGCTTCGCGGAAGTCGCGAAGCTGCCGCTGCAGATGGGCCTCATCCGCAATCACTACGTCGGGCGCACGTTCATCCAGCCGCAGCAGTCCATCCGCCATTTCGGCGTCAAGGTGAAGCTGAATCCGGTTCGCAGCATTCTCGAGGGCAAGCGCGTCATCCTGATCGATGACTCGATTGTGCGCGGCACGACGAGCCGGAAGATCGTGAAGATGGTGAAGGCGGCGGGCGCGCGGGAAGTGCACCTGCGCATCAGTTGTCCGCCGACGATCTCGCCGTGCTTCTACGGCGTGGACACGCCCAGCCGGAAAGAGCTCATCGCCGCCACGCACACGATCGACGAGGTCCGGAAGTACGTCGAGGCCGACAGTCTCGCGTACCTGAGCCTCGACGGCCTGCGCGCCGCCATCGCCCCGCAGCAGAACTCCTACTGCACGTCCTGCTACACGGGTGTGTATCCAGTGGCGTTCCCTCGAGACGAGCACGCCTACCTCCAGCTCGCGCTGAAGGTCGTCGACTGAAGTTATGCGCGCGCTCCTGCTCGCAATCATCGTTGGTGTCATCGGCCCGGGCATCGCGGCCGGACAGGAGCCCGCGCGCGACGCCGTCACGCTGCCCGAGCTCCGCGCCGCCATCGACAAGCTCGGATCCGTGGACTTTCCCGTCCGGACAGCCGCCGCCCGGACCGTGCGGCGCGCGCCCGCCGCGGTGGCCGTCCCCGCGCTGATGCAGGCGGTCACCGAGCATGCCGACGGATTCGTGCGGTTCCGCGCGCTCGTGCTTCTCTCGGGCTTCAACGATCCGCGCAGCCGCGACGTCATGATCGAGGCGCTCGCCTCGCCCAACGATCGCCTCCGCACGGTCGCGTACGCCTACTTCGAGCATGCCGCGGATCCCTCGATTCTGCCCCGCCTTCTCGAGCCGCTCTCGCGCGAGGAATCGGAGTTCGTGCGGCCCGCGCTGCTGCGCGCGGTGGCCGCGTACGGCGCCGATCCGCGCGCGCGCGAAGCGATGAAGACGTACGTCATGAAAGGGCAGGACTTCTTCCGGAGCGGCGTCATCGAGGCGCTCGGCGACTACAAGGCGGCATACGCGCTGCCGATGCTCCTGGAGATTGTCAAGCTCGATGGGCCGCTGCAGGACGACGCGGCGATCGCGATTGGGAAATTGGGCGACACGACGGCGCTCGCGACGCTGGCGGGACTCCAGCGCACCGCGCCGCGCGCCGTGCAGCCGGCGATCGCCGCCGCCATCTGCCTGCTCGGCGTGAATTGTTCGTCGCACGAGGGGTATCTCGAGGAGTCGCTCAAGTTCGGGATCGAGACGGCGGGTTACCAGGAGCTGGTTCGCAATTCCGCCGCGGGGCTCGCCGCGATCGCGGCTGTCGGAAACACCGATGCGCTCCACGCGCTCATCGAGCAGGGCGCCCCGTCGCGGGATCCGGCGCGCGCGGCGATGGCCCTCGCGATTGGGACGGCCGCGCTGCGCAACACGGCGGCGTTCCTGACGGGCGTCGGCCGGTTGGAGGATCCGAAGCCCGCGCTGGATCTCCTGCGTGAGGCCTTCGACATGCTCGAGGAGGATTTCGAGGAGGAGCGTTTCTTCGCCACGGTCCGCCGCGGGTACTGGGAGGCGCCCGACAAGTCGCCGGCCCGCCGTCTTGCCGCCGCGCTGATTCAGGCGCTCGAGTTTTAGAGTTTGTGCGGAGCGAACGAAGCGCGAGCGACTGAGCCACGCGAGCGGAGCGGGGATCAGAGGGGTCCTCGCGAGCGAGCGTGTTGGGGGGTCCGGCGGGGCGAAGCCCCCCGGTTGAGAATGGATTACAAGCAGGCAGGGGTCGACATCGACGCGGCCAACGCGGTCGTCGGCCGTATCCGCGCGCTCGCGCGCGGCACCGTCACGCCCGGCGTGCTCTCCGACATCGGATCGTTCGGCGGCGTGTTCCAGCTCTCCGGCTCGGACACGGTCCTCGTCGCCAGCGCCGATGGCGTCGGCACGAAGCTGCGTGTCGCGTTCATGGCGGGCGTCCACCGCACGATCGGCGCGGATCTCGTCAACCACTGCGTCAACGACATTCTCGTGCAGGGCGCCGAGCCGCTGTTCTTTCTCGATTACCTCGCGACGGGACGGCTCGACCCGGAGGTGGCCGTGCAGGTGGTCGAAGGGCTTGCGGCCGGATGCCGCGAGAACGGCTGCGCGCTGCTCGGCGGCGAGACCGCCGAGATGCCCGGCTTCTACGCCGACGGCGAGTACGACCTCGCCGGGTTCATCGTGGGTGCCGTGCGGCGCGACCGCGTCATCGATGGCAGGGGTATCGTGCCGGGCGACGTGCTCATCGGCCTCCCGTCGGCCGGGCTGCACACCAACGGGTACTCCCTCGCCCGGCGTATCGCGTTCGAGCGCGCCGGCCTTGGTGTGGACTCGTTCGTCGGGGAGTTGGGCGGCACGATCGGCGCCGCGCTGCTCGCGCCGCATCGCTCGTATCTGCCTGTCGTCCGGCCGCTGCTGTCGACGGGCCTGGTCAAGGCCATGGCGCACATCACGGGGGGCGGCATCACGGACAACCTGCCGCGGATCCTCCCCGCAGGCACGACGGCGGTCATCGATCGCCGCAAGTGGGAGATCCCCGCGATCTTCCGGTGGCTCCAGCGCACCGGCGGCGTGCCCGACGGCGATATGCTGCGCACGTTCAACATGGGGATCGGGTTGATCCTGGTCTGCGCGGAGGCGAACGGTGACGGCCTGGTGTCGCGGCTGCAGGCCAACGGC
>MELC01000071.1:0-4530 GCA_001767455.1 Acidobacteria bacterium RIFCSPLOWO2_12_FULL_66_21 | reverse complement strand
CCCGACCGCGCCTGTCGTGACGGCGACCGGGGTCTGACCCCGATGGTGTGGCGTTTTAGTCGTTCAGACACTCTAGCCAGTTGTTCGGACGTGGGCACGGTCCATCATCCAGTCGGAACGTCGGGCACTCCGAGACCAGTTGCGATGCGCTGCACCACGGCCAATCCTGGGCTCGTTGAACAAGATGCGCTTCCAGAGCATTCCGTTCGACGTAGCGAAGCGCAGTGAAGTAGTGCTGTCCACTGGTGATACCCACCGAGACATAGCGGCTTTGGTACACCGCTCCGGTACCGACGTTATTCTTCACGCGATGCCACTTCCCTGCGTGCGCGGTTGTCAGCCGATGCATGAACGCCGGCACGTCGGTGTCACCAGGCGGCCATAGCAACAGATGAAAGTGGGTCGGCATCATGCAGTACGCAATAATCCGCATAGCACTTTTTGCCCGGGTGAGATCGAGGAGGTCCACGAAGCCGCTGTAATCCTCGTAAGTGTCGAAAACGACGCCTTTTCGCGAGCCTCGATTGAAGACGTGATAAACGAATCCGCCAGGCGTGAATCGTCTTGGCCGAGCCATCGCCTGGACGACCCGGCAACTACGCTGCCAACTGCCAGCTTGAGAAGGCATCCTTCGGGGTCTGACCCCGAAAAGGAAGATGAATGACCCAGTTGGGGTCAGACCCTCAGCGGACGCAGCGGACGCCGAGCGCCGAGCGCCGTCTGGGTGTCCTCATCTCCGGCCGCGGCAGCAATCTGCAGGCGCTCATCGACGCGATCGCTGACGGCAGGCTTGCGGCGAGGATCGCGATCGTCATCTCCAATCGCGCGGCGGCACCCGGGCTCGAACGCGCCCGCGCCGCCCTCATCGAGACCCTCGTCCTCGATCACAAGGCGTACGGCAGCCGCGACGAGTACGACCGGACGCTTGCGCGCGAGCTGCAGGCGCGCGGCGTCGCGCTCGTCTGTCTCGCCGGGTTCATGCGCCTGGTCGGGATCCCGCTGCTCGAAGCCTTCCCGGACCGCATCGTCAACATTCATCCCTCGCTGCTGCCATCGTTTCCCGGGCTCGACGCGCAGCGCCAGGCGATCGAGCATGGCGTGAAAGTGAGCGGCGCGACGGTGCACCTGGTGACGGGCGAACTCGATGGCGGCCCGATCGTGATGCAGGCGGCGGTGCCGGTGGAGGACGGAGACACGCCGGAGACGCTCGCGGCGCGCATCCTCGTGCAGGAACACCGCATCTACCCCGAAGCGGTGGCGTTCCTCCTCACCGGCGCGTGGAGGATCGACGGACGACGGTGCGTTCCTTGTGAGCCCGTCCAAGAGCGAAGAGCGAAGGGCGAATCACAGGCACTGGGCTGATATCGTCCGGCGGGACGGTTTGCGCTTGTTGCTCCTCCTTCGCCCTTCAGCCTTCGCCCTTTTCGGACGTCAGCGCCGGACCGGCGTCAGCGTGAGGATGGCCACTTCGGGCGGGCAATTGAGCCGGACCGGCACGTACACGGTGCCGATGCCCCGGCTGACGAACACCGTGGTGTTCTCGCGGCGCGCCATCCCCGCGATCACGGGAAACTTGCGCGCGGCGACCGCGCCGATTCCGGGCAGCACGATCTGGCCGCCGTGCGTGTGGCCGCTCAGCATCAGCGGCACCGCGAGCGCGGCCGCCTCGGCCAGCCGCATGGGCGTGTGCGCGAGCAGGAAGACCGTTGGCGACGCTCCGCGCAGCACGTGCGCGATGTCCACCACCCGCCGCGTCCAGAAACGAATCCCCGCGAGGTCGACGGCTTCGCCGTTGATGGTGAGCCGCGTGCGCGCGTCCCGCAGCACCGCGATGCCCCGGGCGCTCAGCGCGGCGGGCATGTCGTGATCGTCGTCGTGGTTGCCCAGGATGGCGTGGACGCCGTGGGGCGCCGACAGCGGCGCGACCGCTTCGGCCGCCGCTGACACATACCGGCGGTCACCCCACGTGACGTAGTCCCCCCCGAGAATGATCAGATCCGGACGCTCGGCGAGCGTCAGGCGCACCGCGCGCTCGATGAGCTCGTGGGAGACCGTCTGGCTGCGATGGAAATCCGTGAGGAAACCGACACGCAGGCCGTCGAGCGCCGATGGAAGCCCCGAGACGGGCAGCGTCGCGCGCGTGACTTCCAGGTGCTGCCGATCGTACAGATAGCCGTGCGCGGCGGTGCCCGTGAAGGCGCCGATGCCCGCGGCCGCGAGCCCCTTCAGCAGGTCCCGCCTGCCGACGCCGCCGGAACGGAAAGGCATCTTCCGCTATGTTAGCGCGCCCGCCGGCCCGGGGCCCCCCGGGATGCGGCCTATAATGCGACACAAGGCCATGACCATCGACGAGCAACTCGAGTACCTCACGAAGGGCTGCGTGGACGTCGTCCGCCCCACGGAGCTCCGCGCCAAGCTGGAGCGGTTTGCGCGGACGGGGAAGCCGCTGGTCGTCAAGGTCGGCTTCGACCCCACCGCTCCCGATCTGCACCTCGGTCACACGGTGCTCATTCACAAGATGAAGCACTTCCAGGATCTCGGACATACCGTCGTGTACGTGGTCGGTGCGTTCACCGCGCTCATCGGCGATCCGACCGGCCGCTCGAAGACCCGTCCGCCGCTGACGCGCGAGGAGATCGCGGAGAATGCCGAAACGTACAAGACGCAGATCTTCAAGATCCTCGATCCGTCGAAGACCAGGGTGCGTTTCAACAGCGAATGGCTGGAGCCGCTCGGCAGCTTCGGGTGGGTGAAGCTGGCGGCGAAGTACAACGTCGCGCGGATGCTGGAGCGGCGCGATTTCAAGAAGCGATACGAGACCGGGCAGCCGATCGCCGTCCATGAATTCATGTACCCCCTCGCGCAGGCGTACGACTCCGTGTTTCTTGAGGCAGACGTCGAGCTCGGAGGCACCGACCAGCTCTTCAACCTGAACGTCGGCCGCGACATCATGCCCGCCTACGATCTCGACCCGCAGGTGGTCATGACGACCCCGCTCCTCGAGGGGCTGGACGGCGTCGAGAAGATGTCGAAGAGCATGGGGAACTACGTCGGGGTCACCGAGCCGGCCGGCGAGATGTTCGGGAAGCTGATGTCGATCAGCGACGACTTGATGTGGCGGTACTACACGCTCCTGACGGATCTCACGCCCACCCAGGTGCTGGCGCTTCGCAAGCGCGTCGACACCGGGGATGTCCACCCGAAGCAGGCGAAGGTGGACCTGGCGAAGACGATCGTCAAGGACTTCCACGGCGCGGCGGAAGCGGACCGCGCGGCGGAGGAGTTCGAGCGGCGGTTCGCCAGGAAAGAGATCGTCGCCGAGGGACTCGACGTGCTGACGTGGGAGCTGCCGGGCGAGCCGAGCGCGTGGCGCCAACTCGTCATCGGACTGAAGCTTGCGGACTCCGGCCGCGATGCCGATCAGAAGCTGAAGCAGGGGGCCGTGAAAGTGAACGGCGTCAGAATCGACGGCCCGTTCGTCATTCAGCAGACCACGCTCGAGCGCGGGCGGGAGTACGTGCTCGAGGTCGGCCGAAGAGCGTACCGTCTTCGGGTCATCTGATCGCAGCTCATCAGTATAAGTCGTTGTTCACGTGTAATTTATAAGCTGGATCGGGGGCGATCCGGGGCCTGCCCTGAGCGAGGCGCGAAGCGCCGAGTCGAAGGGTTGACAGGGCCGCCAGCGCTGCGTATAGTTGTCGATACCGAGCGTGACCCGGCCGAGGCGGCCGGAAGATTTGCTCCCGGTCCAATGGAGCAAATTTTTTTTCCTGAACTCCTTTCAGGATCGCCTGAATCCCCGCCGCTTCCGGTTGAGCGACCATCGGGATCCGACATTGTCGGAACGATGGTGCGACACCTGAGGGTGTGGAGGACGGGAGGAAGCGGGAAAGGAGTTGACAGCGGGGAGGCGCTCTCGGTAGTATTGTAAGGTTCCCCCCAAGGAAATGGACGTGGAGGGGGAGCCCGACTTCGCGCCTTCGGCGCTGCGTCGGGGCAGGCGTCCGGTTCTTTGAAAACTAGATAGAACGTGCAAGCACTTTAGTCGACGGACCGTCGTCGGCGCGGACTCGAGCCTGGCTCGACGACGCGCCGGCTTGCCCGACGAAGCCGAAAGGCGGAGTTGGGAGGCGCGAAGTCGGCCCCGTCGAGTATCAGCGGGTGGCGCGGCATCAACCGTCGGCCCGGGTTTAGTTCACCAGGGCAGGCGGGCCGTGAACCACCCATAAACTTGACGAACTGAACAACGTTAGAGAGCCACAAATCAACAGGCGCTCAGCGTTAAAACGGTTGCGCTCGTGTGGGTCCGGCCCTCGGGTCGGGCGTATGCGGGCCGATCACTTTAACTTGAGAGTTTGATCCTGGCTCAGAATCAACGCTGGCGGCGTGCCTAACACATGCAAGTCGAACGCGAAAGCCCCGCAAGGGGTAAGTAGAGTGGCAAACGGGTGAGTAACACGTGGGTGACCTGCCTTCGAGTGGGGGATAACGTCCCGAAAGGGACGCTAATACCGCATGACATCCTGCCTT
>MELC01000070.1 GCA_001767455.1 Acidobacteria bacterium RIFCSPLOWO2_12_FULL_66_21 | reverse complement strand
CCGCGTCTTCGCAATGCCGGGGGCCTTGTTCTCCTGCGCCGTCTGCGGAATCATGTGGTACTTCTCCAGGTGCGCCTTCAACCGCTCGAACGCGTCGTCAACCGACGCCACCGGGCAGAGCAGTTTCAGGTCTTCCTCATTGATCGCGCCCCATTCGGCCAGGGTCTCCAGCTTCAGCACGTCGTTCCAGTAGTCGGTGCCATACAGGACGACGAGCAGCTTCTTGGAGAGCTTGCGCGTCTGGGCGAGCGTCAGGATCTCGAACATCTCGTCGAGCGTGCCGAACCCGCCAGGGAAGACAATGAGCGCCTTGGCGAGGTACGCGAACCAGAACTTCCGCATGAAGAAGTAGTGGAAGTTGAACAGCAGCTCCTTCGTGATGTAGCGGTTCGGCGCCTGCTCGAACGGCAGCGCGATGTTGAGGCCGATCGACTCGCCGCCGGCTTCCTGCGCCCCGCGGTTGGCCGCCTCCATGATGCCCGGGCCGCCGCCGGAACACACGACGAACCGGTGCAGCGGCGCTTCGAGCGAGAGGCTCCAGGTCGTCAGCAGGCCGGCGAGCTTGCGCGCGTCCTCGTAGTAGCGGGACCACTCGAGCGCCTTCTGGCTGCGCTTCAACATCGCCTTGTAGTCGGCGCTGCGGGCCTTGCCTCCGTTCTTGAGCTTGGCCAGCGCGCGCTGCGCGTGGGTGCGGCTCAGCACGCGCGCCGATCCGAAGAACACGACCGTGTCCTGGATGTCGTGCTCCCGGAATCGTTTCTTCGGCTCGAAGTACTCCGCCAGGAAACGGATCGGCCGCGCGTCGGTGCTCTCGAGGAACTCGGGATCGTTGTATGCGAGCAAGGGATGTTTCATGGTTCCGCCAATCGACGCTATTATCGTAGTTTGCGCTGGTCCCGGCTGCCTATCGCAAACGGGCGGCGCTCAGCCTCAATAGCGGCCGGAATGGAGCCGGCGGCGCAAGCGCCGGCGCAATGAAGGCCGCCAGTCGGGGGGCAGGGGGCCCCGACGATTCAGACAAAGGAGCGGAGTAGATGAAGCGTGGGTGCCTTTGGTCGCTGGTCGCGGCCGTCGTTCTTTCAGTCGCCGGGCTTGCGGCGCACCAGCCGTCCGGCCAGGCCGCCGGGGCACAGCAGCCGGCCCCCGCGCAGTCGCCGGGCAACGGCTGGACGCTGCCTCCGGATGCGGGCGATACGAAGAACCCGCTCGCGGTCGACGCGAAGCTGGTCGCCACCGGGAAGGCGCTCTTCAAGGACAAGTGCCAGCGCTGCCACGGCCCCGGCGGCCTCGGCGACGGGCCCGACGCCGACCCCGACGCGCAGGGGGACATGGACCTGACCGCTCCGCAGCGCGCGGCCCGCAACAGCGACGGGATCGTCTTCTACAAGCTGTGGAACGGCCGGCGCAAGCCCAAGATGCCCGCTTTCAGGGAAGAGCTGACGAAAGAGCAGGCGTGGGCGGTTGTCGCCTACGTGCAGACGCTCCGAAAAAAGTAGCTGCACGCCAAACTGCAAACTTCAAACTCCAAATTCCAAACCATTCCTAACTACAAATTCCAAAATTTGAACTTTGGAGTTTGGAGTTTGTTTGAAGTTTGGAGTTTGAAGTTTGGCGTTGACACCACCCTACGGCATACGGGTCACCAGTTCTCCGATGGCGTAGGCGACCGCCGCGACGCCGAACCCCACGATGAACATGTCGCGGCCGCTCGGCCAGACGCCGCGGCCCGTGAAGAGGCTGCGCGCGGCGCCGATCGCGAAGTGCGCGAGCATGCTGATCGTCAGCGACGTCCACACCGCGGGCCAGTGATCCATCACGAAGAAGGGCACGATCGGAATGAAGGCGCCCACGGCGGTCGCCGTCCCGGTCACCAGCCCGTCTTTGAGTGGGGCCAGCTCCGCTGGATGGATGTTGAGCTCTTCGCGGACCATCGCGTCGAGCGCCTGCGCCGGCTCGCGCATCATCGCCTGCGCGGTCTCGCGCGCCCGCTCGGGCGCGAGGCCTTTCGCCTCGTAGATGACCGCCAGCTCGTCTTCCTCGAGGTCCGGCATCAGCCGCATCTCGTGGCGCTCCATGTCGATCTGGTGCGCCTGCATCTCCGCCTCGCTTTTCGCCGCGAGGTACCCGCTCGATCCCATCGAGAGCGCGTCGGCGATGGCGCCGGCCACGCCGCTGATGATCACGATGTGCGGCGCCACATCCGCGCCGACCACTCCTGCGACCAGCCCGAAGTTCGCCGTCAGGCCGTCGTTGAAGCCGTACACCACGCTGCGCAGGTACCCGCCGGCGCCACCGACGTGCCACGGCTCCCCTTCGCGTCCCATGACGCTCGACAGCTCGCGCGCGTGAACGGCGGAGTCCGCCGCGATCTCGACCGCGGCCGCGTGCGTCTGCTTGTTGCTCGAGTGCCGCGCGAGGCCGAGGTACGCCTGCACCTCACGCCCTTCTTCAGCCAGCATCAGCGGGAGGATCAGGCCGGTGCCGAACCGGCGCGCCACCCACGCGAAAAGACGCGAGCGCCACGCCGTCTTGTACGCCGGCAGCGCGCGCCCGTTCTCGCGGAACAGCTCTTCCCACCGGCCCACGTGCCGGTCCTCGACGTCGGCGAGCTTCTCGAAGAGCTGGCGCCGCTCCGGATCCGCCTCGACGGCGGCCAGCGCGCGATAGAGAAACGCCGCGTCCCGTTCGTCGGCGTAGTGTTCGTCCCAGCTCGCGTCCCCGTCCATGGCCTCAGCATATCCCTTTACTCTGACGGTGGCGGCGGCTAGCATGACCGCCGTGAGCGCCGCGCCCGATCCGTCCCTGCCAGGTGCGTTCGATCATTCGATTCTGATCTCCGCCGCGCCGACCCGCGTGCTCGGCGCCTTCTTCGATCCCGCCGCGCTGAGCGTCTGGTGGCAGACCGTCCGCTCGGTGACCACGCCGCGGCCGCTCGGCATCTATGCCGTCGAATGGGAACCCGCACCCGAGCCGGACGACGTGCTGGGACGCCTCGGGGGGGTGTTCTACGGCCAGGTGCTGGAGTATCGTCCCGGCCGCGATCTCTTCGTCGCCGACGCATGGTGGCTGCCGCCCGACGGCGAGCCGCTCGGCCCGATGTCGCTGCAGGTCAACTGCGTGATGGACGGTCCGGCGTGCCGCCTGAGGGTCCGGCAGAGCGGCGTCGACCAGGGCGCGCGATGGGAGCGATACTACCGGGTCATTGGGCCGGGGTGGAGGAACTCCCTCGGAGCGCTCAAGATGTACCTCGAGGGTGTCAGTCGATAGTCGATCGTCGATAGTCACAGTCAAAGGTCAAAGTCAAAGTCATGAGCCGAGCCGGGACGCGCCTTTGACTGCACCTCCACGACTTTGACTCCGGCGGCTTTGACTCCGGCGACTTTGACTATCGACTATCGACTACTCGGCCGAAGGCCGACAGCTCTCCCGAACGCGATCGCCAGAGGCGCGGCCACGAAACTGAGAAGCGCCCCCATCTTCGCCTCCGCCAGGATCTCTCCGCCCGGGAACGCGGCGGTGGCGAAGAAGAGCGCGACCGTGAAGCCGATGCCGGCGGTGACCCCGACGACGGCGGTGTGCAGGATGGTGAGACCGCCCGGCGCGCGCAGGCCCGCCTTGATCGACAGGAACGTCGTGACCACGATGCCGAGCGGCTTCCCGACGAGCAGCGCCGACAGCACCATCCAGGTGCCGGCGCCGATGCTCGACAGCGGGACGCCGGCGTTCACGAGTCCGAACCCGAGCAGGATCACCTGCACCGGCACCTTCCACCAGTGCTCGAACCGGTTCATGGTGTACGGCAGGTTCTCCTCGCGCGGATCGAACAGCCCGATGTCGCGCTTCTCGTGGGGCATGAACGGCAGGATCGGCACGAGCGCGAGCGCCGGGTGGATGCCGCTCAGATAGAGCGCCACCCACGACAGCCCGCCTCCGGCGATCACGTAAGGCCAGAAACTCAGCGTGGCACGCCGCTTCAGCCAGAACGATACGCCGAGCGCCGGGATCATGAAGGCCGCGAGAGTGAGCAGCGACAGCGGCGCTGCCGGATAAAACACGGCCAGCAGGATTAGCCCGAGCGCATCGTCCGCAATCGCGAGGAGCAGCAGGAACGGGATGCCCGGATGCGAGCGCGGAAAGATCATCCGGGCGGCCATGTACGAGAACGCGATGTCGGTGGCGCACGGGATGGCCCAGCCGGGCATCAGCTCGGGACGCCCCTGAAGCGAAACCTGGACGGCGTACAGCGTGGCCGGCGCGAACATCCCGCCGGCCGCGGCGAGCAGCGGCACGGCCGCTTCGCGCGGCGTGGCGAGCGGACCTCCCGGCAGCGTCGCCTCGACGATCTCCTTCATCGCGAGCGCGAAGAAGAACACCATCCCGACGTCGTTGACCGCGAAGTGCAGCGGGTGCGTAAGGCGTTCGTACGAGGCGAGGTGCACGTTCGCCCAGACGAGCGCGACGACGGTCCCGACGACCAGCAGCAGCGAGTTGTCGATGACAAACGGCCAGAGGCCGGTCCTCTTGTGCGCGGACATGGGAGCGATCCTCAGCCGATCCGTTGGACGTTCAGGAAATTCGCGTCGGTCCGGGAGAGGTCGGAACTGACGTTGACGAAGACGACGACCGCTCCCGCGCGGATGATGTGATGGTCAATCAGGAAGCGTTCCAGTGTCTCGCAGTCGCGCTCCGCCGTGACGAACGGCACGACGCCCCACAGCAGGGCGAGCGTGCCGGCGACTCCCTCCTCCGGCACGGCCGCAAAGATCGGCGCGGGCGGACGCATCGACGACAGCAGCCGCGCCGTCCCGCCCTGGCGCGTGACCGCGATGATGGCGTCCGCCTGCCCCGCTGTCGCCAGCGTCACGGCCGCTTCGCACAACGCGCGGCCGTGTTGGCTGCCGGTCGGGTCCACCTTCGGCATCACCCGCTGCGACGGGATGGTCTCGGCGTCTTCGATGACGGCGGCGAGCGTCCGCACGGCCAGCACGGGGTAAGCGCCGACGGCCGTCTCTCCCGCGAGCATGATGGCGTCGGCCCCTTCGCCGACCGCGTTCGCGGCATCGCTCACTTCCGCGCGGGTCGGGCGCGGCTCCACGCGCATCGACTCGAATACCTGCGTGGCGACGATGGCCGGCCTTCCCATCTCGCGCGCCAGGCGGATGATTTCCTTCTGGACGCGCGGCACCTGTTCGAGCGGCATCTCGAGGCCCAGATCCCCCCGCGCCACCATGACGCCCTGCGCCGCGTCGAGGATGGCGGCGAGGTTATGGACCGCCGCGGGCCGTTCGATCTTTGCGATGAACGGGACGCTGCGGCCGGCCTCCTTCGCGAGGGCCCGCGCCCTCATCACGTCTTCCGGCGTCTGCACGAAGCTGAGCGCGACGAGATCGACGCCGATCTCCAGCCCGAAGCGCAGGTCCGCCGCGTCCTTGTCGGTGATGGCCGACGCGGGCAGCGCCACGCCCGGTGCGTTGATGCCCTTGTGCTCGCCGAGCGGGCCGCCGTTCACGACGACCGCGGTGAGCTCTGACGGCGATGCGCCCACGACCCGCAGCTCGATTCGCCCGTCGTCGAGCAGCAGGCGATCGCCGGGGCGCGCGGCGCGCACGAGTGCTCCATAGGGCGTGAAGATAGAGCCCGGCCCGCCGGGCGTCTCACCGGCGCCGATGCGCAGGTGCTCGCCTTCGTGAAGAAGCAGCGGGCCGCCGCCGGCGATCGCCCCGGTGCGGATCTTCGGGCCGCTGAGGTCCTGCATGATGGCCACATGGCGCCCGAGGCGGCGCGACGCGTCGCGGATCGCGCGGCACGCCTCGCGGTGGGAGTCAGGCGTGCCGTGCGAAAAATTGAGCCGGAAGACGTCGACACCCGCGCTCATCAGCGCCTCGAGGGTGGCCTGAGCGCTCGTCGCCGGGCCGACCGTTGCGACAATCTTGGTGTGGCGCATCACTCGGCGGCCGCCCACGGATCGACGAGCGCCTTGGTGATGCGCATCGCGTCGGCATCCTTCAACGCCTCGTTCAACCCGCCGAGCGGGTAGGTGCGTTCCCCGATCCGCCGCCACGGCACGTCCGCCGCGTGCCGCTCGAGGATGCCGAGGGCGCGCAGGAAGTGGCGCACCTCGCTCCCCCAGCAGCCGCGGATGTCCAGGTGCTTGCGGTTGATGTGCTGGTGCGCGTTGATCTGGCTGGGGCCCACATCGGTGTAATGGCCCGCAATCACGTAGCGGCCGCCGTCGCGCACCAGCATCAGCCCCTCCTCGACCGCGCGCGCCGAGCCGGCCGCCTCGATCACCACGTCGACACCTTCGCCGTGCGTGAGCGACCGGACGTCCTCCAGGCGCGCGGCCGGCGGCGTCGTGAACAGATCGTACGCGCGGTCCGCGCCCATGGCGCGCGCGAGGTCGAGGCGCGATTCCGGCGCGCCGATGGCGAGGATGGTCCCGGCACCGCACAACCGGGCAAGGGCGATGGCACTCAAGCCAACGGCCCCGACGCCCTGCACGAGCACGGTGTCGCCCGGAGCGACGTCCGCGCGCTCGAGGATGTGCACGGCGGTGATCAACCCGCAGCCGCCGCCGATGTAGTCGTCGAAGCCGACCGCGTCAGGCAGGCGCGCGGTGGCCACGCCGGGTTCCAGATAGATCGCCTGCGACCAGCCGCCGAAGAGTCCGTCGGACGCCGGGTCGGTGATGCCGTAGACGCGGCGCGCGCCGCAGCGTGTCGGCGTGCGGTGCACGGTGCAGGCGCGGCAGCGCCCGCACGTGCGGTGCACGTCGAAGAAGACCGCGCGGTCCCCCTCGGCGAGGTCGGATCCATCGATGCCCCGGAGGGGCCCGCGAACCTCCTCGAGGACGCCAGCCGAGACGTGCCCGGGAATGATGGGGTACGGCACGCCGGCGAGCCGGCCGTGCCAGAGGTGGACGTCGGTGCCGCAGACCTCGGATCGCGCGGTCCGCAGGAGCGCGCCGCCTGGCGGCAGCTCCGGGCGCGCGAATTCGCGGATCTCGATCGGCCGGCGCGGGCCGGGCATGACGGCGGCGAGGATGCGATCGTGCACGACGTACGTTACTCTGCTGAGGTTCGTCTCCCGAGCTTCTCGGAAAGCTTACTCGAAAAACCATGTTCCACCGGATCTCCGTCACTGCCGTTGTGCTCGCTCTTGCCGTCGCGTGCGCGGCCCCATCCGACGCGCAGACGTACTCGGCGAAGAAGGCGCGGCGGCAGTTCATCACGATCAGTTACGATTGGCTCAACACCGAGCCGCTGCGCTTCGCCCGGCACCCGCTGTCGGACCTCGTGGGGCGTGAGGTCGAGCCGGCACAGTTCGAAACCTACGAGTATCGAACGACCGACGGCGGCGTCCTGATCGACGTGCTGGAGTTCGCAAAGCGATCGCGCGGCGCCGGAGTGACGCTCTATCCGCTGGGCGCCAGCGTCGGAGCGACGCTCGGCCTCCGCGGCAGCTACGGGGACCTGCCGTCGATCCGCATCGCGTTCAGCGGCGACGGGGCGCCGGCGGATTACGAGCTCGTCGGCGCGCGCGCGTACGATGTGTCGGCCGGGCTGTACATGATGGATCACTCGACCGGCTGGGGGCTCGGCAGCCACGCCTTCATCGCCGGTGGAATCGGCCGCATCAAGGCGGGCGCCCGCACCGGCGATCGCTACTTCGCGGAAGGCGGCGGCGGAATGAACTCGGGTCCCATCGGCGTGGAACTGTCGGTGAAGTTCGCCGTCAACCATCTCGTCGATCCGGTGGACCATCGCTTCATTACCATTCCGGTGACCCTTCGCGCGACAGTGAGTTTCTGATCATGAACGTGACTGACTGGCTGGCAGCGGCGGTGGCGGACGCCGAACGCCGCGGACTGACGGAGCTGAAGCCGCTGCTCGAGAGCCTGGCCCGGTCGACCGCCGCGCTGCGCGAGGAGGATCGCGCCGCGCGCGCCGCCGAAGCCGCTCCACCTTCATTCAGGGAGCGGGAGGAGCGATGAGCGCGCCCACCTCGCTCCAGACGATTGCGAACGTCGCGCCGCTCATCGCGTCGGGAGCGATCTCGCCGGTGGACCTGGTGCGCGGCTGCCTGGAGCGGATCGACGCGCGGCGGGATCTGAACGCGTTCATCACGGTCCTGGCCGACGGCGCCGCCGAGGACGCACGCACCGCGGAGCGCGAGATTGCCTCGGGACGCTATCGCGGCGCCCTGCACGGCATTCCCGTCTCGCTGAAAGACCTGATCGACGCCGCCGGCACGCCGACCACGTCCGGCTCGGCCGTGCCGCCGCGCCGGCCCGCCGTCGATGCGCCTCTGGTCGCTCGGCTGCGCGAAGCGGGCGCCATCATCATCGGCAAGACGAACCTGCACGAGTTCGCCTTCGGGACGACGAGCGACGAGACCGCCTTCGGCGCCGTCCATCATCCCAAAGACCCCTCCCGATCGGCGGGGGGATCGAGCGGCGGGGCGGCCGTCGCGCTCGTGGAAGGCATGTGCTTCGGCGCAATCGGCACCGACACCGGCGGCTCCATCCGCATTCCGTCGGCGGCGTGCGGAACGGTCGGATTGAAACCGACAACCGGTGAGCTGCCGCTGGACGGTGTCGTCCCCCTGAGCACCACGCTCGATCACGTCGGGCCCATGACGCGATCGGTGACCGATGCCGCGTTGATGTTCGACGCGCTCAGGGGGCGCGCGCCGCGGGCCCGCGCGGCCATGACCGGGCCACTCCGCTTCGGGGTGCCGGAAGGCTACCCGTGCGATCGGCTCGAGCCCGCCGTGCGACAGGCCCTCGAGGGCATGCGGGACACGCTCGTCGAGTGCGGCCACATCGTGACGGCGGTCACGATCGACCACGCCGCGTGGACGCCGGACGTGTATCTGCATATCGTGCTCCCGGAGGCGTCCTGGTATCACGCCGAGACGCTGGCCGCCCATCCGGAAGGATACGCGCCGGGCGTGCGGCTGCGGCTCGAAATGGGCCGGTACGTGCTCGCGGAAGACTACGTCCGCGCGTTGCGCCTCCGGGCGGTCCTCACCGCCGCGGTCGAACGCGCGATGGCCGGCTGCGACGCGCTGCTGCTGCCGACGCTGCCGATCCCCGCTCCGCCGCTCGGCGACGCGAGCGTCGAGGTGGACGGCACGCGCGAGCCGGTCCGCGCAGCGATGCTGCGGCTCACGCAGCTCTTCAACATGTCCGGGCATCCCGCCATCTCCATTCCCTGCGGAACGACGCCGGACGGCTGGCCGATCGGCATGCAGCTCGTCGGACACCGGGACCGCACCGATCGCCTGCTCGCGATCGCTTCCCTCGTCGAGACCGAACTGGAGTAACGGGAGAGAAATGCCACTCGCCCGCGTCTTTCATCACTGGGAGCGGCGGCTCGCCTCGGCGGACAACAACCGCGTGGTCCGGCCGTTCGAATGGGGAGTCGAGTGGATCGACAATATCGCCGCTGACGACTCGCCGGTCGTCGACCGGCTGCGTGCGTGGGCCGATTCGGCAGTCGAGAGAAGCGATGAGTTCTACCGTCTCGCGCCCTGTGACACGTACGAGCTCTCCGGCGATCGCCTGACGTTTCCAAGCGCGATCGTCACGCCGCATTCGGTCAACAACACGGTCCACGCGCGCTGCTTTCCCTCGACGTCCTTCAAGGGACGCCGGCGCGCCGTGCTCGTGCTGCCCCAATGGAATGCGGGCGCGGACGGGCACGTCGGCCTGTGCCAGCTCCTCAACAAGTTCGATCTGACGGCGCTGCGCCTGAGCCTCCCCTACCACGACGCGCGCAAGCCCGCGGACCTCGAGCGCGCCGATTACATCGTCAGCCCCAACGTGGGGCGCACGGCGCAGGTGTGCAGGCAGGCGGTCCTCGACGCGCGGCGCGCGATCGCCTGGCTTGCCTCGCGCGGGTACGAGTCGATCGGCATCCTCGGCACGAGCCTGGGATCGTGCCTGGCGATGCTGACCGCGGCGCACGAGCCGCTCGTTCGCGCGGCGGCGCTCAACCATATCTCGCCGTACTTCGCCGATGTCGTGTGGGAGGGGCTGTCGACCGCGCACGTGCGCGCGGGCCTCGACGGGCACATCACGCTCGACGATCTGCGGCGCATCTGGATGCCGATCTCGCCGTATCCGTTTCTCGAGCGCGTGCGAGGCAGGCGCGTGCTGCTCGTTTACGCGCGTTACGATCTCACCTTCCCCGTCGCCTTGTCGAAGCTGCTCGTCAACGAGTTCCGCCGCCGCGCCGTCGACCACGAGGTGGCCGTGCTCCCGTGCGGCCACTACAGCACCGGCGTAACGCCATTCAAGTGGATGGATGGACTGACGCTGTCACGATTCCTGAACAGGAATCTCTAACCGCAGTTCGCAGTTCGCCGCTCGCCGCTCGCCGCTCGCCGTTCGCGGAGGGCGTGTAACTTCTCGCGCTCCCGCGCGTTTGTGACATATGGGGTGGTCGTTTCGCTTTGCGCTGCCCCCCTGTTCCGCTGTTCGCCGGTCAGCGGTCGCCAATCGCCGGAGGGGGATACCCGGGGAGGAACCATATCGCCGGCCGGGACGTCCAACTGACAGTTTTCAAAGGGCGATATAAACTGTACCCAATCCTATGAGCCTAGCTCGGGCAAGCCTCAGCCTCGTGGGAGTCATCGGCGTGCTGGCGACGGCGCTGGCAGGAGCCACGATCTGGCTGCTCGTGACACAGCCGGTGACGGTTGCCGATTCGGTGGCCAAAGGGGAGGTGTCGCCCGTCGTCCGCGCGCTGGCCGACGTACTCTACGGCGCTTTTCGGGGGCTGCTCAAGTATCTCTGAGTCCTATCTGATCCGCCCGACCTGAGGGTCGGGCTTACGGGACGAGAACGATCTTCCCAAACTGCTCCTTGCGCTCGAGCCGCTCGTGGGCGGCGCGCGCCTCCGCGAGCGGCAACACCTCGTCGACGACCGGCGTCAGGCGCCCGCTGAAGAACAGCGGCGCGGCGGCAAGCAGCTCTGCCTTGTCGCCCATGTAGGACCCCAACAGCGAGAGTTGCCGCGCGAACAGATGGCGCAAGTCGATCGCCGCGCGATGCCCCGTCGTGGCGCCGCATGTGACGAGACGGCCTCCGCGCGCGAGCGATCGGACGCTCCGATCCCATGTGGCCTCGCCGGCGTGTTCGACGACGATGTCGGCGCCGCGCCCCTCGGTCAAGCCCTTGACCTCGTGTGCGTAGTCGCCGGAGTAGTGATCGAACACCGCTTCGGCCCCGAGCGCCTTCGTCCGTTCGGCCTTTGACGGGCTCGACGTGGCGAACACCCGCGCGCCGTTGAGCCGCGCAATCTGGATCGCGGCCTGGCCGACGCCGCTTCCGCCGGCAAGCACCAGCACGACATCCCCCTCGGCCACGCGCGCCAGGGTCACGAGCATGTGCCACGCGGTGAGAAACGTGAGAGGAAAGGCCGCCGCTTCCACAAACCCGATGTGATCGGGTATCGGCACCAGGTTACCGGTCGGCACCGCGACAAGCTCCGCGTAGCCGCCGTCAGACAGCAGGCCCAGCACATCGTACGTCGGGCAGAGGCTGTCGCGGCCTTCGCGGCATCGCGGGCACGTTCCGCAGTTCAACCCGGGCTGGAGCAGGACGCGCGTCCCGGCCGGCACGCGGCCTCCACCGCCGTCGACGACCTCACCCGCGACGTCGCTGCCGGAGATGTGGGGCATGGGCAGGCGCACGCGGTCCAGGCCGCGCCGCTGCCACAGATCGAGGTGATTGAGCGCGCACGCACGCACGCGCACGATCGCGGTCCCGGGCTTCGGGATCGGGTCCGGCGCATCCTCGTACACGATGACGCCGGGAGGTCCGTGCTGGTGAAAACGGGCGGCCTTCATGCGTTACCCCGCGGCAATCTCCGCGACACGTCCAAGATCGAGGCCGCGCAGGCTGGCCGCGACCTTCTCGCGATCCCCGACGACGACCGTCAGCAGCTTTGCGGGATCGATGTGCGCCGCGGCGACGCGCGTCACGGCCGCCTCGTCGACGGCGCGGACGCGCGGCACGAAGGTGCTGAAGTAGTCGTCCGGCAAATCGTACAGCGCGAGTTGGGCGGCGGCCCTGGCGATCTGATCGGCGGTCTCGAAGTTGCGCGGATATCCGCGCGTCAGCGCGGCCCGGCCGGTCTCGAGCTCCCCCGGCGTGACGGGGCGATCGCCCCTGATCGCCCGCAGCTCGGACAACGCCTCGCGAATCGCGTCGGCGGTCGCCTCCGACTGCACGCTCGCCGACAAGGTGAACGGCCCGGCCCCGCGCCGGAACTCGAACGACGTGCGCGCGCCGTAGGTGTAGCCCTTGTCCTCCCTCAGGTTCATGTTGATGCGGCTGACGAACTGGCCGCCGAGGACCATGTTCAGCACGATCAGCGCGTGGTAATCGGGTGTGCTGCGCGCGGGGCCCACGTGGCCGATCCGCAGCTCCGACTGCGCCGAGCCCGCGCGGTGCACGAGCGCGACGCGATCGGCCGGCGGGGGCGGCAGCTTCAACGTCGCGGGATCTTTCGGTCCGCCGGACTCGGCCGGACGCGCCGCCCAGCCGCCGAACGCGCGCTCCGCGAGATCGGCGAGCTGGCCGTGCGGCGCATCGCCCGCCGCGATGATCGTGGTGCGGGCCGGGGAATACGTCTGCCGGTGGAAGGCGCCGATTTCCCTCAACGCCATGGCGCGCAGCGACCCCTCGGTGCCGATGGGCGTATGGCCGTACGGGTGGCCCGGATAGAGCATTTGCGCGAAGGCCCGGTCGGCGAGCGCCGGGGGGAGGTCCCGCAACTGCACGAGGCGGTTCAGCCGCAGCTCGCGGACCCGATCGAAGTCGCGCTGCTCGAGGCGCGGGCGGATCACGATGTCGGCGAGCAGGGCCACGCCGCGATCCGCAAAGCGGGACAGCGTGGAGAGCGTCAGCAGCGTCGCGTCCGCGCCGATGTCCGTATCGAGGTTCGCGCCGATACGGCCGAGCGCCTCGTGGAGATCGAGCGCTGTCATGCCGCCGCAGCCCTCGTCCAGCATGTCGCTGGTGATCGCGGCCAGCCCGGGACGCTCCGGCGGATCGGCCGCCGCACCCACCGGCAGCAGCACCAGAAAGCTGACGAGCGGCACGGCGTGATGCTCCACGGTCCAGACGCGCAGGCCGCTCGCGAGCGTCCGCCGGCGAATCTCGGGGAAGGTGAACGCAGGGTCGTCTCCGACCGGCGGCAGGCGCGAACGATCCGCCGTCACGACACGTCCACCGGATGCGAGTCGGGCAGCGCGAGCGCCAGGCGTCCTTTCGGAATCACGCTCAGCAGAACGCGGCTGGCCGGGCGCAGCCACCTCGCCGCCGCCCGCTGAAGATCGGATCGCATGACGCGGCGATAGCGCGCCAGATCGCGATCGAAGAACCCCGGATCGCCGAGGAATGTATTGTAGGCGTTCAACTGATCCGACTTGCCGCCGAACCCGCCGATCGTCTGCAGCCTGTAGACGAAATGCGCCTCCGCCTGCGCCAGGCACCGCTCGATTTCTCCCGCGTTGGGGCCCTGCTCGATGAGGCCGTTCAGCTCGCGCGCGATCGCGCGCTCCAGCTCGGCCAGCGTGCGACCGGGAGCCGCGGTCGCGACGATCTGAAAGAACCCCCCGATCTCCCGCGAATTCTGCGAGGCGGCCACCTCCGTGGCGATCCGCTCCTCGAACACGAGCGTCCGGTACAAGCGCGAGGTCTTCCCTCCAGCGAGCACGTCGGCCACGAGATCCAGTTCCGCGTCGTCCTCCGCATACAACGCGGGAGAATGCCACGCCATGTACAGCCGCGGCAGCTCGACGCGATCCTCGAGCAGCAGCCGCTGCTCGGCCGCCAGCGGCGACGGCGCGGTGTACTCCACCGGCGGCGGCGGCTCGCCGGCATCGAGCGGGCCGAAGTACTCCGTCGCCATCGCGAGCGCCCGCTCGGTGGTCACGTCGCCGGCGAGCGCCAGCGACGCGTTCCTCGGCCGGTAGTACGTCTGAAAGAACGCGCGCACGTCGTCGAGCCGCGCCGCCTGGATGTCCTGGGCACCGCCGATCGTCAGCCAGTGGTACGGATGGTCGGGAGCATACAAGGCGCCGACAACCGCCATCCCCGCGAAGCCGTACGGCCGGTTCTCGTAATTCTGCCGCCGCTCGTTGAGGACGACGTCGCGCTGGTTCTCGAACTTGTGATCGGTGAGCGCCGGCAGCAGGAAGCCCATCCGATCCGATTCCATCCAGAGCGCCAGCTCGAGCGCGTTGGGCGGCACGACCTCCCAGTAGTTCGTGCGGTCCGCGTTGGTCGAGCCGTTCAGCGACGCGCCGGCCTCCTGCAGCGGCTGGAAGTAGCCGCGATCGTAGTGCTGCGACCCCTCGAACATGAGGTGCTCGAACAGGTGCGCGAACCCGGTGCGCCCCGGCTTCTCGTTCTTCGACCCGACGTGATACCAGATGTTCACGGCGACGATCGGGCAGTCATGGTCCTCGTGCACGAGCACGTCGAGGCCGTTGTCCAGTGTGTGCCGGGAATAAGGAATGTCCATGCGTGCCTGACCTGACACTTCCGTGTTGCTCCGGTGTCCTTCCGAGTTGCCGTGTTCTTCCGTGTACTTCGGTGGTTTGCATCTAATATAACCGCCAATGCCGCGCCGCATGCTGCTGCTCGTTGCCGTCGGCCAGTTCCTTGGCATGACCCTCTGGTTCTCGGCGACGGCCGCGGCTCCCGCGATCGCCGCCGACCTGTCGCTCTCCGGGCCCGGTGCCGCGTGGCTCACGATGGCGGTGCAGGCCGGATTCGTCGCCGGCACGCTCACGAGCGCGCTCCTCAACCTTGCGGACGTCCTCAACCCGCGCCGGCTGTTCGCGGCCGGCTGCCTCGCGGGCGCGCTCGCGAACGGCATGATTCCATTCGCCGGCAACGCCGCGACCGTCATCGCGCTGCGCCTCGCCACAGGCTTCGCCCTGGCCTGCGTCTATCCTCCCGGCCTCAAGATCGCGGCCGGCTGGTTTCTCGAGCGCCGCGGCACCGCGCTCGGCGTCGTCGTCGGCGCGCTGACGATCGGATCGGCGTTCCCGCATCTGCTGGCATGGGGAGCCGCGGCCGTCCCGTGGCGCATGCTGATGTGGGTCTCCTCCGCCCTCGCGCTGGCGGGTGGGATCGTGGTGATCGCGGCTGTGAAGGACGGACCGTACGTGACGGCCTCCGCACCGTTCGATCCCCACGCGGCGCGGCAGGTGATTGGGAACCGGGGCGTTCGCCTGTCGACGTTGGGCTACCTCGGACACATGTGGGAGCTGTACGCCATGTGGACCTGGATCGCGGCGTACGCCGCCGCGTCTGTTGCCGCACGCCGTGGCGACCCTGGCCATTTAGGATCTCTCGTCGCTTTCGTCGCGATTGGCAGCGGCGCCATCGGCTGCGTGATGGCAGGCCGCTGGGCGGATCAGTGGGGGAAGGCGCGCGTCGCCCGGTTCGCGATGATTGTGAGCGGCGCCTGCGCGGCGGCGGCGTCCGCCGTATATGGCGGCCCCATCCCGCTGCTGCTCGCGCTTGCCGTGGTGTGGGGTTTCTCGGTCGTCGCGGACTCGGCGCAGTTCTCGGCCCTCGTGTCGGAATTCAGTCCGCGCACGCACGTCGGCACGGCGCTGACGCTTCAGACCTGCGCGGGGTTCCTCTTGACGATGGTGAGCATGCGGCTGCTGCCGGCCGTGGCGGCACACGCCGGGTGGCGGTGGGCGTTTCTTCTGCTCGTGCCGGGGCCGATGGCGGGCGCCGCGGCCATGCGGCGCCTGATGAGGAGAGGGACTACTTCTTCGTGAAGCTGCCGCACGTCAACATCGACGTGCCGTAGTACGGATTGCGGATGGAATCTTCCTTCTGGATCCAGGATCGGTTCGCCATCGGACAGAAGGCGACCTTCACGTCCGGCAGGTCCTTCCAGCCCTCAGCCTTGGCCGCGGCAATCACCGCATCGCTCAAATCGCCGAACGCCTTGCGCGCAGCCTTGATGTCGGCGGCCTGCTCCAGGGCCTGCGCCGACTTCGCGATAGCCGCGCCACCCTCGCCCATCCGAGCCGCCTGCGCGGCGATGGCACGGGCCGCCGGCGCGATCCCCTCGACCTTGTCCGAGGCCAGCCGCGACTGCACATCCAGGTAGGAGCGGACGATCGCCTCCATGGCGTCGGACGCGCGCAGACCGGCCACGAGCACCACGCCGGCAATCAGCGCGGTCCAGACCACTTTTTTCATGATCACCTCAGGATTGCAAGATCCTGCATCCGCAGGTGGCTGGTTGTCAAACCGACGCCCTGTTCTTTCCGTGTGCTTCCGTGTTTCCGTGTTCTTCCGTGTTTCCGTGTTCTTCCGCGTCACCTTACGGGCATCAGCGGGATCGCGCTCTTCTTGTAGCTGGCGATCGACAACTGCGCGGCCAGCCGCTCGGCGGCCATCCTGAACGCCTCGGCGGCAGGAGACGCCGGGTCGCCCACGGCGATCGGCACGCCGGTGTCGCCGCCAATCCGAATCGGCTCGTAAATCGGGATGCGCCCGAGGAACGGAATCGACATCTCCTCGGCCAGCGCTTCGCCGCCTCCCTTGCCGAAGATGTCGCTTTCGTGGCGGCACTCCGTGCACACGAAGTGGCTCATGTTCTCGATGAGTCCGAGCGGCGGCACGTTCAGTTTCTGATACATCCGGACGGCGCGCCGCGTGTCGGCGACCGACACGATCTGCGGCGTCGTCACCACGACGCTGCCGGACACCGGCACCGTCTGGCTGAGGCTGAGCGCGATGTCCCCGGTCCCCGGCGGCATGTCGACGATCAGGTAGTCGATGTTCTCCCACCGCACTTCCCTGAAGAACTGCTGGATGACGCCGTGGAGCATCGGCCCGCGCCAGATCACCGGCGCATCGTCGCCGGTCAGGAACGCCATTGAAACCAGCTTGATGCCGTACTGCTCCGCGGGCACAATCTTGCTGCCGTCGGTCGTGAGCTGCGTCTGGATGCCAAGCATCAGCGGCACGTTCGGACCGTAGATATCGCCGTCGATGATGGCGACGCGCCCGCCGCACTGGCTCAACGCGATCGCCAGGTTCACGGCAACCGTCGTCTTGCCCACGCCCCCCTTGCCGGCGCCGACGGCGATGATGTTCTTGACGCCCGGGACGGGAGCCTTGCTGAGGTCTCCCGTGACGGCCGCGCGGACCTGCGCGGTCATTTCGATGTCCACCGCGGCGACGCCGGAAAGAGCGGCAACAACGGCGCGCGCCTGCTCCTTCATCTTGTCCTTCATGGGACAGGCAGGAGTGGTGAGCTCAATGGCGAACGAAATGCGCCCACCCTCGATCCGCAGGTTCTTGATGAACTTGAGGCTGACGATGTCGCGGTTGAGGTCGGGGTCGCGGACGGCCTTCAGCGCGTCCAGCACGGCGGCTTCGGAAACCATCCGAACATTGTACCGTAGGGCCGTTCGCGAACGGCCCCTACAGGATCCGCTGTTCGGCCATGTCGCCGGCGATCGGGAGCTTGAACTTCTCGCCCTGATATGCCTTGAACATGAGGACGAGCCACAGAACGGCGGAGAGCGGGATGACGAGGAAGACCGTGATGAGCATCCCGAGGATGGGGATTGACTGCAGCAGCACGAACGCGACACTGAGGGCGCCAAAGGCAATCGTGGACTGCATGGCATGGAAGCGGACGAAACGGTTCGTGGGCTCTTTCATCAGGAACACGATGCCGGTGATCCAGCCCAGCGAGTAGGCGAGCGCCGCCGCCACGTTTTCGTCGAGCCCGCTGGCGGTCTTCTCCGTGCCCTGCACGTCAGCCACCGGTGCTCACGAACACGGCGCGTGTCTCGTTGTGGAGCAGCACCCAGAAGGCATAGATCCCGAGCGCCGTGCCGAATGGCAGCACGAAGAGGTTGAGCACGGCGAGCCAGAGCACCGCCGTGCGGCCCGCGGGCTGCTCCCGGCGCAGGGCGCGTCCCGCCCAGGCGTTGGCGCCGCCCCCGGCAAGAAGCGCCACGGCAAACACGACGAACCCGATCGCGGTGATGCCGGCCGCCAGGCGATCGTCGGTCGACGTGAACCCGATCGCCACGGCGCCCATCGCCAGCAGCAGAATCGTGACGCCAAGCAGGAGCCCGATCGCACCCCAGACCATCTGGAGAATCCCGAGGAGATCGAGGTGCGGCCGCATTCCGTGTACTTCCGTGCTTTCCGTGGATTCCGTGCTGCAGTGTTGCCGTGTTACCGCACAGTGATGCGCACTTCGACGAGTGTCGGCGGCGCGCCGCGCGACCGAACGCTGAAACGGAAACGCGTCGCTTCGCGCACGCCGGCGGGCACGCGCAACTGCACCGGGTGCATCAGCGTGACTTCGCCGCCGCCCCCGCACGCCGCGCACCAGTCCGACCAGACCTCGCCGCGGCCGCCGCAGCGCGTGCACGTCCCCCGAACGGGGACGTGAAGCGGCACCACCGCCCCCCAGAACGCCTCCTGCGGCGTCAGGCACACCTCAGCCGAAAGCGCCCCGGAAGGCACCGCCCCGAAAAAGGAATCCCGCATGCGGTCGAGCAGACTCGACACAGACGGAAAGTCCACGGAAATCTCGTCGGATAGCCACTCCGGGCGCTCGAGCGGCCCATCGGCGCGGCGGGTGTCGTACGACCGGCGGCGCTCGGGGTCGCGCAACACTTCGTAGGCGCGTGACGCCTCGAGAAACACCGCGGTGCGATCGTCCCCGGAAATGTCGGGATGATAGCGCCGGGCCAGCTGCCGGTACGCGCGCTTGATCTCGTCGGCGCCCGCGTCCGGCGATACGCCCAGAACGTCGTAGTAGTCGCGCATCTCCTCAGGTTCCGAGCGGTGCAGAAAAGGTGCCGCTCGCCGACAACGATAGGAGCCGGCCGGCATGAAGTCAAGAACGGGCCTCAGCCGCGGTGCTAGAATCCGCTCATGAAGGAATGCCCGATGTGCGGGGAGCAGATGCGCCTGAGCGTCCGCGACGTCGAGGAACGGGCTGCAGGCCAGCGTGAACCGTCGGTACGGCGGGTCCGGGAGTGGGTCTGCCCCGAGTGCGATTATTTCGAGGAGGCGGATGCGACGGAAGGGTGACGTACGCTCAGCGGGCGCCGAGCGTCAGCAGCATTTCGTTGCGAACGTCTTCCTCGAAATCGGAGAAATTCAACGCCATTTCGCACTCGTCGCAGAGCACTTCGATCACCGCCGGACGCCCCTCTTCATTGGCCTCCACGCGTGAGTCGTGCAGCTGTACGACGTGCATCTGCAGGGTCTTGACCAGGAAGTTTCGGTCGTTCCCGCAGCTCGGACAAGTCAGGGCCATCTAGATTGCGCTCCTCTCGGCCGATACGGCCGATGCCAAACCTTCGAATTGTACGAGAACGGCTTTCCCATACGCAATCAAGATCTTCGGGGCACCGGCCACCCGCGCGCGGGTATACGATTCACTTCATGGCCGATAACGAGACGGGTGTGCGGATTCACAGCGAGGCGAGCGGCGCGCACTGGGTCGCCTGGGTGCCCGACAGCAACGGCAAGCCTCAGGATGCGATCGTGTTGGTGGGGGAAACGCGGGAGGAAGCGGAGAAGCGCGCGACAGCGTGGGGCGAACGCCGCGCGGCGCGCGGCGTCTGATTTACGCTATTCGTCGGACTCCCCCTCGTCGTCGAACTCTTCGGGATCGCCGAGACGCAGGATCTGGCCGCTGGTATGACCCGCCAGAATGCAGTGCGGCCCTTTCGCTTCGACCGAAACGACGGAGACGTCCCACGGCCGGGCGCGATACGCCGCCGTGACGCAGCCACACGGCAGGCCCTCCAGGGCCTCGAGCTCGAAGACCGTGGGGGTGGGCCTCACGTAGTTCAGAGAACCAGCAGGACCTGTCATCACAGCACCTCCGTCGCTGGCCCTCAATGCAATCCCAGCGCCAGGTATTGTCTTAGACCGACGACCGGGGTCTTTGGTTCCCTTCCGGCAGGAAAATCACTGAAAAGACTGGAGTTGAACTGATGCCCGCCGAGCCGTTCGAGCGGCCCGCCAATTGACCTCTGCAGGCTACAAAACCCCCGGATAGATGACCCGGCCTTCAGATTCCCGCGCGAACTCGCTCAGCTCATGGGGCTTAGGGGTCGCGGCCGAGACAATGTGCCGGATTTCCACACCACGCACAAAAAGCGTATCTGGCAACCGGCGGATGCTCTTGCGGACCCGCGTCGCGAGAAATTCCACGGCCGGCCCCGTCAAAAGTCCGATCTTACGGTATCACCGGGGGCGGCGCGGCGATCGGCGCCCGGGCGGCGCGACGCGCCTGCCAGCGCGACAACGCGTTCTCCAGCACGGCCCCGAAGCCGCTGGTCCACGCGAGGAACTCCAGCCCGATGCCGGTCGCCAGCAACAGGCCGGCAAACGGACTCAGGGGCCAGCCGCCGAGCGCGAGCAACCGGCCGAGCAGCAGCGGCAGCAGGATCAGGAACACGCCAATGATGATGTCGACAAACGCCGCGGAGTGCGCGAGGCCGAACCGGCCACGCGCCCATCGTCCGATGGCACAGGCCGTCCCGCTGAACCCCGCCAGCGCGACGAGCAGGAGCGCGAAGAACGCGAAGGGCATCAGCAGGAGCAGCGGAATCCCGATGATGGAGATCGCGAGCACGATCGCGGTCAGCAGGAACGCGGGCGCGAGCAGGACCTCGGCTGCCAGACCGATGGCGGTCGCCTTCACCGGATTGCTGCTGACACGCTCGGCGGAGCCTTCGACGGCGCCCCGCGCCACGACCAGCGCGATGCAGGCGAACATCGCGAGCAGCACGAAGTGAAACGTACTGCCAATGAGCCGCGGGAGCGCCCCGAATCCCACGAGATACCACAACGTCGACCGCGGACTGAACCAGCGGTAGTGGTTCGAGTGGACGGCAAGGTCACCCATCGAGACCTCGGTGACGCCTCCGCGGATCTGCGCGCCCTCCGCGCGGTTCACGCGGCCGCCGACCGCCACGACGTCGCCGCGCACGATCGCGTGCGGCCCCAGCGTGACGGAACCGAGCACCGCCACGACCTGGTCGTCCACTTCGCCGTCGACGTGGACGGAGCCCATCACCGCAACCGCCTGGCCGGTCACTTCTTCGCCTTCGGGGACCACGACGGACCCGAAGATGCGGACGCGATCGCCGCGCGAGCGCCGTCTCGCGCGATCCGCCGCGTCGTCCGCGCGGGGCTGCGGGGGAGACGTCGCCGGCGGTTCGATCGCTGCCGGCGCTTCGGCGGCTTCATCCTGCGAGCGCAGGAAGGCGCGCCGCTCGTCCGTCGTGAGATACGACAGCCGCAGGATGAGGTCGGCATCGGCGCCGACGCGCTCGCGCAGCTCGCGGCCCGTCACCGCGTCCCCGTTGATCGCGATCACGCCGGCAGCGACCTCGATGAGCCGCACGTCGCCGGAGCGCGATTTCGGCCTGAGCGCAAGGCCCTCTGTCAGCGGCACGATGTCGTACCGTTGCTCGATGCGAGTTCTCAGTTGGCGCTGATCGTCGGACGCCGGTTGCCCCGCCGCGCCAGCCGTGCAGACGACCGCGAGAACGATTACCAACGCTGTCCATCGCCTCATTTGAACGAGTCCTCCTCAGACCCGAGAAGACGCTGCAGGGTGACGAGGGCGGCAATCGCGACGCCTTGGATCGCAATCAGCCCGAAGGTCACCGCCGGATCCGCGACAAACGCCCCGAGCGCGCGTCCGAGGCTCGCGAGGACGTTCCAGGCACCCGCGCCGGCCTGCACGCCGTCGGCGGTGCGCACCGTGAGTGCCACGAACACATCGAACAGCTTGCCGAAGATCGCCGACAGGCCCGACACGAGCAGCCCCGCCCCGAAATACACGCTCACCACCGCGGCCGCGAAACCGCCGGCCAGCACCGCCCTTCGCCGTTGCTTCGCCGCCCGCGCCTCGCGGACAGCCACGTCTGCGATGCGCGCCATCGTCGCCGCGGTGAATGCCTGAGAAACGGCGGGCTCGGGCACCGCGCCGAACACGACCCCGAAGGCGGCATCCGCGTCTTCGTCGCGTCCGTCCTCGTCGGCGGCGCGCCATTGCCGGTAGCGGTGGTCCAGATCCTCGTACATCTCTTCACCCAGGCTTACGCAAGTGTGCCCCTCGGCGTTGCGGAGCCGGTCCGCCTTCGCGCCTAGCGCTTCCGGCGGACCGGCGCAGCCCTCGACGAAGCTCGAAGAGCGAAGTCGGGGCGCGGCTGGTCATCTGGCCGGCTCCCAGCCCGCGGCCGTCAGCCGCCGGGCGAGCTCTTTGCGGGCCCGGTGCACGTGGCTGCGCGCGGTCGCCTCCGCGACGCCGAGGACGTGGCCGATTTCGTCGAACGCGAGCCCCTGCTCGTACCGGAGGACGACCGCGGCGCGATGTTCCGGCCGCAGCCCGGCGAGCGCGGCGTCGAGCGCGTTGCCGAGCGCGGCACGTTCGATCGAATCAATTGATGGCGCCGGGGCCGCGTGCGATCCGGCTGTCAGGCCGTCGTCACTCTCGAGTGGCACCATCCGCATGTGGGAGCGGCGCATCGCGTCGACGGCGGCGTTGTGCGCGATCCGCAGCAGCCAGCTCGACAGCCGGCGGGTGGTATCGAAGGCGGCAAGATTACGGAAGGCCTTGACGAACGTCTCCTGGGCGAGATCCTCCGCCAGCGCGCGGTCTCCGGTCATGCGCGCGATGAGGCTGATGATTGGACGCTGATAACGGCGGACGATGCGCTCGTACGCGGGCTGGGAGCCGGCCAGCGCCTCGGCCACGAGGCGGGCCTCGGCTACCGTATCCAGATCGATTGGGATGGTTCCACCTTCCCTTCGAGCTTACGGCGAAACGGGGATGGGCGTTGCAGCCGCTATTTGCGAGCGGAGGCGGCAAGCGACGTCCAGTTGACCACCACCTGGACCGCCGAAGCATCGGCGCCGGCCGACGCCGGGGCCCGAATGACGAAGCCGGCCGACGTGGGCGCGTATTGGTCGAGGGCGTCCGATGGAACGAGGCCCGTCAGAAACAAGGCTTCGGGAGCGGCTGCCCTCCGCGGATCGCTCTCGGGCATCTTCACGGACATCATCCTGCCGCCGGGATCGAGGTAGACCCGGTTCAAGCCTCATGAGTGGATTGGGCGGCGGGCGAGAGTGCCGGCGATCCTAACATAGCGGCCCCGCCGTCAGCTCGCCGCGATGGCGCCCGGGTACACGAGCATCCCGCGAATGACGCTTCCGGGATACAGCTCCCGCGCGGCACGGACATACAAATCGAGCTGCTCCTGGTGGGAGGCCCGCGGAGCGCCGGTCTTGAACTCGACGACGATGACGCTGCCGTCGTCCTGGCGCACGAGGCAGTCGATAGTGCCGCGCAGGATTGTGGCACCCGTGTCCCCGGGAACGCGGAGCGAGAAGGGCACTTCGTGGAGGCGAATGCCGTGTTCGAAGAGCGCGGCCACGTCAGGGCGGCTGCGCATGGCGCGCCAGGCCGCGAGCGCTTCGCGAACCGTCGCGGCGGGGTCCACCAGCACCGCCCGCTCGTCGGGCGTCAGCAGCCCGAGCGCGAAGGATTCTGGGGCGGCTTCCGCCTCCGCGCTGAGTCGATCGCCGCGCTGAAACAGGCGATGAACGAGGACCCCCGCGATCGGATCGTGCGCCTGGCCGGCGCGGGGGACGTCCGCCGGCACGGCCGCCGCGAGCCAGCGCGTGACCGCCATGCGCGGCAGCGCGGGATCTGCACGCTCGATATCCGGCCGAACGACGGGAACGTCACCGGCGTGTTGGGCCGGTGGCGGAGCGGCCGCCGCCTCCACTGGGGCGGCCCGGCACACGCGCCACTCGAACGCGCGGCCCGACCGGCCGCTCCACGCGATCGTCGCGTCCTCGGCCGGCGCGCCGGCGGCGCGCGGAAAGAGATCCCGCAACGATGCCGGCAGGACCTCCGCCAGGCTGCCTCGCCCGGGCTGAAGGATGCCGTCCTTCAGCCCGGACGAGAGGTACAGACGGTCGCGTGCGCGCGTCAGTGCGACGTAGAGCAGCCGCCTCGTCTCCTGCTTTTCACGCTCGCGCTCCGCCTCGTCGCTTTCGGAGACGAACGGGCCGACCGAGACCGACGGCTCGCCGTCGCCGCCGTCGACCACGATCCGCACCGGCCGCGGCGGACCGCTGGCCCCCTTCGCGAGGTTCACCACGAACACCACGGGGAACTCGAGCCCTTTCGCGGCGTGGACCGTCATCAGGTTCACCGCGTCCAGCGCTTCGACGACCGCGTTCGACTCGTCTCCCGCGGTCAGCGAGTCGATATGGTCGGCAATGCGTGCCATGGTCGCGTAACCGCGGTTCTGGATGCGGCGGATCAGCCCGCGCATCTTCTTGAGATTCTCCCACGCCTGCGCGTGGCGCGGGCCCGCAAGCTCGAACGCGTACGCCGTCGTGGTGAGGAGATGCTCGAGGAGATCGGCCGGGGCCACGCGATCGACGCGCTCGATCCAGCCCGGCGCATGACGGCGAAGGTGTCCGAGGACCCGGCGGTCCTCCTCGTCGAGGAGGTCCACGCCGCCGGGCGGCTGCGGATCGAGAATCGCGCCCGCCAGCCGTGGAGCGAGCCGCGAGAGTCCCCTGTCGGAGAGACGCACGAACCGGGACCGCAGGAACGCCGACGCGCGCAAATCCGACGCGGGGTTCGCCAGATAGCGCAGAAACGCGGAGACGTCCTTGATCTCGTCAGCGTCGAAGAAGCCCAGGCCCTTGTAGACGTAGGAGGGAATCTGCCGCAGCGCGAGCTCGCGCTCGAACTCGCGATGGCTCGCGCGCGAGCGGAACAGGATCGCGATGTCACCCGGTCGCGCGAGTCTCGGCACGCCGGTCTTGCGGTCGCGAATCGTGTCCTCGCGCAGGATGCGCGCGATCTCGGACGCCACCGCGGCGGCGCACACGATCGGATCGTCGCCGGCGCCGACGCCGAGCACCGGCCCGCGAAGCGGATCCGCGGCGGGAGTGATCGGGAAGCGATCCGTGTCCCCGTAGGTGAAATCATCCGGCCGCGCGGCGGGCTGCGAGATCTCGGAGAACAGCTCGTTGACGAACTCGAGGAGCTCGGGCAGCGCCCGGAAGCTGCGGCTGATCGATCGCCTGGTGTCGCCGGCGGGCCGCAGCGCCTCGATCCGGCGGGCCGCTTCGGTCAGCACGGCCACCTCGGCATCCCGGAATCGATAGATCGACTGCTTCCGATCGCCCACGATGAAGATCGAGGGCTCGGCGGGGAGCCCCAGCCCTTCGCCCCACGACTGAATCAGCAGCGACACCAGCTCCCACTGTGCGCGGCTGGTGTCCTGGAATTCGTCCACCAGAACGTGGTGGTACCGCGACTCGAGGCGAAAGCGGCTCTGCGAGAACTCGTCCATGCGCCGCAGCAGATCGAGCGCGCGCTGGAGGACGTCGGAGAAATCGAGCACCGATCGCTCGTCGAGCGCCTCGCGGTACTGCGCGAGCGCGATGCCAAACATGCGCCGGATGCCGCGCGCCAGGACGACGTTGAGGTCGCGCGTGAAGGCGAAGATGATCCGCTCCACGTGCGGGGCGATCTGGAAGACCGCCGCGCGGTGCCGCCTGGCCGCGTCGGCCGATGGATAGTCGGCGGCCCGATACGGATGCAGGGCGCCGCTGCGGCGCGCGTTGCCCTCCTGCGTGAGGAAGTGCGCCGCCAGCTTGTCCGCCAGCCCGCGGATCGCCGCGTCGCCGCCGCCGCCCGACTCCGTGAAGCGGCGGATGTCGCGAAGCAGCAGTTGATACCGCGGGAGGTGGACGGGCCCGTCTGCCAGGAACTGCGCCAGCCCGCCCGGAACGCCGCGCAGGGCGTCGTGCAGCGCCGTCGCCGCCCGGCGACAGACGATGTCAGCGGCCAAATCGGCGGGACCGCGGGCCAGGAAGCGGTCCAGCGCGTCCCAGGCGACCAGCCGGCGATCGAGCAGCACGGCGAGCCCCTCACGCGTGCGCGACACGCCGAGTTGCGCGAGCACGAGCGCGACGTCGGGCTCCCGTTTGGCCAGGCCACCGAAGATCCGCACCGCGCGATCGAGCGCCTCGTCGACCAGGCGCGGCACCTCGGTCTCGTCCGCCATGTCGAAACCGGGATCGAGGTCCGCCTCGAGCGGAAACTCGCGGAGGAGCGACAGGCAGAAGGCGTCGATCGTGCTGATGGCGATCTCGCCGAGCCGATCGCGCAGAGCGTTCCAGCGGCTCTTGTCGAACTCGGATCGGGCGGCGGACTCGCGCAGCTCGCGCACGATCCGCTCGCGCATTTCCGCCGCCGCCTTGCGCGTAAACGTAATCGCAAGAATATTTTGCGGGTCGACGCCGGCCTTCAGCAGATTCACGTACCGCGACACCAGCACCGAGGTCTTGCCCGTCCCCGCCGAGGCCTCGAGCACGACATTGTTGGCCGGATCGGCCGCAAACGCCCGCGCCCCGGCGTCCGGATCCGGGGTCTGACCCCGATCTGCACCCAAATCGGGCGTTTCCGGGGTCTGACCCCGATCGGGCCCCCGATCGGTCCTTTTTGGGGTCAGACCCCAATCGGGTTCGAAAAGGGGGAGCTGGTCACTCATCGCCGATGTAGTCCTTGCGGCACACCAACCCGTACGCGCAGCGCGTGCACATGAACGGCTCGTCAGGCCTCACCGGAAACGTGCCGCGCTCGATGCCGTCGATCGCCGCCAGGAACCGCTGCTGCCCGAGCGTCACCGCTTCGGCCAGGGATGTGGACTGGCCGAGCGCGACAAACGGGTTCTTCTCGCGAAACGCGACGTACCCGCCGCGCGCGAACGTCCACGATCGGCCGTGGCGTCCCTCGAGAGACTGCTCGGCACACACGCCGTAGACTGGGAGCTGCAGCGCGCGGGCCGGCTTCGGCGCCTTCCCGAGCTTGTAATCGATCACGCGCAGGGTCCCATCGGCCAGGAGATCGATGCGATCCGCTTTCGCCCGCAGCGTGACGCGCCGCTCGCCTTCCCCGGCACGAAAGACGAATTCCCCTTCGAGCGAGTGCTCGAGCAGCCGCTCGATGACGTCCCCTCCCTGCTCGATCTCGAATGTGAAGGCGCGCTCGCCGAGCCCGGGCGCGACCGCCGACCCGAGCAGGTACGTCCGCTCGAGCGCGCGGTCCGCTTCGCCAAGCGTCGCGAGCCGCTCCTCGGCCACCCTCTCGAACAGCCGGAGCGCGTCCGCGAGGTTCGCCGTCGTGATCGTCCGCTGCCCTGACGCCTGCCACTCCGCGAAGAACTTCTCGAACACCTCGTGCAGGAACCGGCCGCGCTCCTGCGGCGTCAACCCCGACTCGTCGTCGCGCTCCTCCGGCAGCCGCAACACATAGGACGCGAAATACTTGAAGGGACACTCCAGGTACCGCTCGACATGGCTGACGGCGTAGACAGCCGGCCCGCGCGCGCCCGCCTCGCCGTGGTACCCCGCATCGGAGGGCGACGAGCGCGAGAGGCGAAGCGCCAGCGACTCGGCGTCGGGCCCCCCGAGCGCGGCAAGGGCGTGCGGCGCTTCGATGAGCGCGTCGTGCCGGAAGACGCCTTCGGACGGGAGCGGCTCCGCGTACTCGAGAGGCAGCCCGGCGCCATCGAGCTCCTCGAGGAAGGGTGAGCCCGCCACGATCGCGTCGTCCTCGAGCGTGAACGTGGAGAGAGAGACGCGGACGCGCGGGAGCGCCAGCAGATCCTGAAAACGCGCGCGGGCCGCGCCGTAGCGATCGGCATCCGACGGCCAGCCAAGCTGCCCCAGCAGCGATGGTGGATAGAAGATGCCGCGGCGGCCGCGGTCCGGCCAGTCGCTGTCCACCAGGCCGACGAGACGCATTTCGTCGACCTCGGCGTAAGCAGCCGCGCGGGCATCGAGCAGGCGCAGGCCCGTGTCGCCGGTGCGCGGCGCGAAGGTCTGTCCTTCGATCCATCGCCTGACGGTCCCCGCCAGTTCGGACAGGGAGAGCGGCCGATCGTCGAATTGCGCGTGCGCATCGCGCAGCCCCTGCAGCGCGCCCAGCACGGCAGCGCGCGCGCGAAGATGGCGCGCGTACCACTCGTCGCCCGGCGCCGGCAGAACTTCATGCGCGGCAATGAACGCGAGGAGTCCCGAGCACTGCGCCGAGGCCGCCGGGCGGTCAATCACCTCGCGCAGCTCGGACGCCGCCCGCTCGGCCGCGAGAAGCGCGGGACCTCTTTCTTCCGCGGCAAGCGCCGACAGCCGATCCCATCCGCCGAAATACTTCACGCTCCGCAGCGCCTTGTCGAGCGCGGCTGTTTCACGGCGGCCGGGGCGCCGGCCGTCCACCTCGAACGACCAGTGCGGTGACGACAGCAGCTCGACGAGGGCGGGCCGGCTCGCTTCCGTGGCCGCGAACGAGAACAGCACGTCGAGCGCCGCGGCAAACGGCTCGGCCGCCAGCGGCAGCGAGTCGAGCGCCTGGTACGGAACGCCCGCGTCGGCGAACACCTGGCGCGCGAGGTACAAGTACGGCAGTGGCCGCTGGAAGACGGCGGCCACGCGCGATGACGCCGGCGCGGTCGAGCCCGCGTCGGCGGAGTGGTGTTTCACCATCTGCGCGATTCGGGCCAGTTCCTCCTCGCGATCGCGCGATCTGAAGAAGCGCCCCGGCTCTTCGCCGGCAGCGGGCGCCGGGATCGACAGGACCGGCAGAGCTGAGGGAACGCCGCTCCGCACTTCCTCGATGCCCGGCAGCACGTCGTGCAGCCGCTGATGGAACCCGGTCGCGAGGACGTTTTCCGTCGCCACGACGTCGAGCCGCTCGAGCCCGGGCAGACGTGCCAGCAGATCGTAGTCGGCGAGCCACAGGCCAAACGCGTCAGCCGCCTGGTCCGCCACGGTGACGACGATGTGCCTGTAACATGCGCGGCGATCGCTGTCGCCGGCGAGAAGCGCCGCGCGCAGCGAATGTTCGTCCCCGCCGGTCGCTGCCACCCGGCGTTCGAACTCCCGGAAGGCGGCCGACAGGAATCGTGTCAGCCGCAGCAGGCGCTCGGCCCCGCGATCGACCTCCGCGATCGGTTCCAGACCGCCGACCATCAGCCGTTCGAACGCGTCGATCGTCCTGTCGCGCCGCCGCAGCTCGTCGTAGAAGGCGAGGATCTCGACGATCAACCCGGCCCGCAGCTTGAAGGGCGCCGGACTGCCGCTGGCGCTCGCGTCGAGCGCGGCACGCCGGAAGATGACCTCCCGGTCGAACTGCGACAGCCGCGCGCGGCCCTCCGCCAGCCGGTCGTACAGCTCCGCCCGCGTCAACAGATCGGGCAATACGACAACGGGAACGTCGGCGGAGAGCTGGCGGTCCTCGATCGTCCGGCGCAGTTCCTCCGCGGCGCCTCGCGTGGGGACGATGACGGCGCAGCTGCGGGCAGACGGCGGCTCCGCCGTCGCCAGCCCGGCGACAGCCGCGTGCATGGCGTGGAGGTCCGGCACCCGCATGAGGCGGGTGAGGCGTGGGGTAATCACCGGTCTGGTGGTCGCGTTGTCAGGCGGTCGAGTTCGTCGCGAGCGCGGTCGATGAGCATCAGCGCGCCCGAGGCGGCCGCGGCGGCATCCCACGCGAGTTTCATGTTCCGCGATGATACCGCGTTCCGCCGCGTGGAGGCGGCGCGCCCCGCCATCAGCAGCCCCGCGGCGAACAGATCGCGGGATGACTGCAGCTCCGCGGGCGTCTCGACGCGCTGCAGCGCCTGCCGGGCCATGACGAAACGCTGCTCCAGCCGCTCCAGCGTGCCTGGCGCGGGACCGGCCAGCTCCCGAATCTGCTCGAGCGGCTTCTTTCCGCGACGGACGGTCGCAAGGATTGAATCGATGGCACCGCGGTAGTGGTCGAACAGCACGCGCCGCGCGGCCCACGCGTCGCGCGCAAGCCGGAGCCGTCGTGCCTCGTCCAGCCGCAGATCCAGAACGGCAAGCAGCCCGGCCATTTCGCCCGGCCGCCGGCGGCCCAGCCGGTCGTCGGCCGCAAGCGCCTGCTGGATGACCGCCTGTACGCCGCGAACGTCCGCGCGCGCGGCCCGTGCTTTCGCAAGCGTCACGATCGATCGGGTCAGATCCGCGTACGAGCGTGCGAGCTTGAGCTCCGTCTCGAGCGCCGCCGAGGCGCGCCGCTCGAGTGCGGCCGCCCAGCCCCCCGCCTTCGCCGGCTCGCGCAAGCTCAGGGCGATGGCCTGCAGGAGCGACAGGCGCTCGGAGGGTTCACTCGCCAGCTCGGCGGCGGCGAGCCCCCGTTCGAGGCGCTCGCGAAGACCGGGGTCGGGCAGCAGCTCCACGGCGGGCGGCTCGGTGATGCCGACCAGGCTGAGTTCGAATTGGGACTTGCCCGCCGCGGGGCCCAAATCGGACACCACCTCGTCGAGCATGCCCACCATTTGCGCGACGTCTTTCGCCCGATAGCCAAAATTCTCGGACGGCCATCGCGCGAGATTCGCGCGCGCCTCCTGTGCCATCGCGAGGCGCCGCGCGGGGTTCTCGGTCACCGCGATCGTATTCAGGGCCTCGACGACGCGGTTGCTCAGCATGGCGAAGTCGTCGGCTCCCCGGGTCTCGGCGTAGTGTTTCGCGCGCACGGCGTCGGTGTAGCGGTCCGTGCGCTCCCAGTCGACCGCCGATTCGGCAATGCTGATGACTTGAAGGTTGGCGTCGGACGTCTCGCCGATCGGAACGGAAAACACCACGCGGTCGGCAACGCGCGCGAACTCTCCGTAGCTGACGAGCGTGCTGCCGTCGAGCAGGAACAGGCGGTAGAGGGTCGTCTCCGCCGACCGCGACACGCCGGGCGACGCCACGACGAGCGTGAGCGCAAGTGCCGCGACGACGATCGACCGCCGCCGCTGTGGAAAACATGTGGAAGACACGTGGATGTCCTGTGGACGTTCCGACAACAGCAAATATTATGGCGCCGAATCCTCCGGAAAGCGCCATGCTGCACTTTGTTGATGCGCCTTCGGCAGTCGTTTCGCTTGAACGCGCCGGCGTGGGAGCTAGAATGCACGCGGACCCGAACCCAACTTCCTTTCATCCAAAACAGCCGTGAACGTTCATCGTTTCGAACAGGTCATCAACGGGCGCGAGTACCACATCGAAGTCTCCAGCGTTGGCATCGACAAATGGCGGGCGCAAATCGCGCGCGTGCCCGGCGGATCCGCCGCCCTGATGCCGTTCTACGGCAAGACACCGATCGAAGCCGCGGGCCAATTGAGCCGCTGGCTGACGATCGCGCACGGTCAGCGGCAGTCTCAGGTATAGTGACGGCGCCATGCGCCGCACACGACCCGTCCATCTCATCCTGCTTTTGACAGCGCTCCTCTGTCCGCGGTTGGGGGAAGCCTCTCCGCAGACGGCGGCGCCGGCCCAGTCGGCCTCGCCCATGCCGAAGGTCCGCCTGCTCGCCACGGGTGGGACGATTTCGAACCGCGCAGGGGGCCGGCTGAGCGCCGAGGAGCTGATTCGCTCGATGCCCGGCCTCGAACGCTATGCGCGGCCCAAATTCGAGCAGTTCGCGAATGTCGCGAGCAGTCAACTGACGCTCAAGCAGTGGCTCGATCTGGCGCGCCGTATCAACGGGCTCTTCAAGGACGACCCGGACCTGTCCGGCATCGTGGTCACGAGCGGGACCGACACGCTCGAGGAAACCGCGTACTTCCTGGATCTCACGGTCAAGTCCGACAAGCCCGTCGTGGTCGTCGGGTCCATGCGCAACCCGAGCACGCTCGGCTATGAAGGCGCGGCGAACCTGCTGGACGGCTTCCGTGTGGCCGCCGAGCCGGCGTCGCGCGGCAAGGGGGTGCTCGTCGTCCTGAACGACGAGATCAACTCCGCGCGCGAGGTCACCAAGACAGACGCGCTGCGGCTCCACACGTTCCAGTCGCGCGACTACGGCGTCCTCGGTGTCGTCGACGCGGACCGCGTCGTGTACTACCGGGCGCCGGTGACGCGTCACACGAAGGAGTCCGAGTTCGACGTGTCGTCAATCGAGGAGCTGCCGCGGGTCGACGTGGTCCTCGTGTATCAGGGCGCCACCGGCGACATCATCAAGGCGATGGTCGACCAGGGAGCGAAAGGCATCGTGATCGCATCCGCCGGCGCCGGCGCGACGAGCGGAACGCAGGGCGAGGGAATGCAGTATGCGGCCGCCAAGGGCGTGTTCGTCGTGACGAGCACACGCACCGGCAGCGGGCGAATCGCGTCGCGGCGGCCGTCGGCGATGGCGTCAGCCACGCCTCAATTACGGATTGCCGCGGAGGATCTGGCCCCCGTCAAGGCGCGCATCCTGCTGATGCTCGCGCTCACGCGCACGAAGGACGGCGCTGAAATTCAGCGCATGTTCACGCAATACTAAGAGAGTCGACGGACGATAGTCGATTAGTCGATAGTCGATAGTCGAGTGCGCTAACGGGCCCAGGCGTACGCATCTACGCGCGGGTCCGCGCCCGCCAGAAGGAAGCCGTTCTTCACGTCCACGACGATCGCGGCGTTCGACCCTGCCGACCAGGCCCCGGCCACGCTCAGCTTGTGTCCCTTCGCCGCGAGCGCTGTCTGTACGTCTTCGGCGATGCGCGCTTCGACCGAGAGGTCACCCGGCCGCATCGTGTGCGGGAACGGCGAGGCCGGGAAGCTGCGCGTCGACCAGCGCGGCGCCTCGATCGCCTGCTGCACGTTCATGCCGAAGTCGATGACGTTGACGAGCGTCTGGAGCGTGCGCATCACCTGATCGTCGCCGCCGGGGCTGCCGAGAATCATATGGGGCTGGCCGTCCTTCATCACGAGCGTGCTCTGCAAGGTGCTGCGCGGCCGCTTGCCCGGCACGAGCGCGTTCGCCTCGCCCGGGACGAGCGAGTAGTAGTCGCCGCGGCAATTGAAGATCAGGCCCGTGTCTCCCATCACGACGCCGGTGCCCCACGAGCTGTGGAGGCTCGGCTCGAAGCTGACCATGTTGCGATCCTTGTCCACGACCGCGATGTAGCTCGTGTCGCCGACGTGATCCGCGTCGCCTTCGGTCGTGACGTGCACCGGTCGATCGCCGATCGGCCCGGTCGATTTCATGTATTTCGTCGGATCGCCGAAGCGCATCTCGAGCGAGGCGTGATCCGGATCGATGAGCGCCCGCCGTTCGGCGGCGTACGCCTTGGAGAGCAGGCCCTCGTACGGAATCTTGATGAAATCCATGTCGCCGAGAAACTTCTCGCGGTCGGCCATGGCCAACTTGACGGCTTCGGCACTCGCGTGGATGAACGCGGCGCTGTTGAGTCCCATCTTCTTCAGGTCGAACCCCTCGAGAATGTTGAGCGCGAACAACTCGGTCGGGCCCTGGCTGGCCGACGCGTTCTTGTAGATGTCGTAGCCGCGGTAGTTCGTGGACACGGGGGTCTCCACCTTGGCGGTGTAGGCCGCGAAATCCTCGTAGCGGAACAGGCCGCCGTTCTGTTCGGAGAATTCCGCGAGCGCGCGCGCGATGTCGCCCTTGTAGAAGCGGTCGCGCGCGGCCAGCAGCGCGGCGTGGCGCCCCTTCGAAGCGGCCCCCTTCTCGGCCTCCACGAGCTTGCGCAGCGTGCGCCCCGCGTCGGGGTTCCGGAAGATGCTGCCGGCTTCGGGCGCCTTGCCGTCCTTCGTATACAGCTTCACGCTCGACGGGTACTTGCGCAGCTTCGCCGATCCCATCGAGCGCGCGAGGCCGGCCGGCAGCGGAAAGCCCTGCTCGGCGACTTCGATCGCCGGCTGAAGCACCTGCGCGAAGCTCATCGTGCCCCAGCGATCGAGCAGCGTGAACCAGGCGTCCACGACGCCGGGAACGGTGGCCGAGAGCAGGCCATCGCTCACCGGCAGCTTGCCGCCGTTGTGCTCGTTGTACCACTGGATCGTGGCGAGCTTCGGCGCCGTCCCTTCCGCGTTGATCGAGATCACCTTCTTCGTCTTCGCGTCGTAGACGAGCACCACCGCGTCGCTTCCGTACCCGTTCAGCGACGGATCCACGAGCGCGAGCACCGCCTGTCCGGCGACCGCGGCGTCGAACGCGTTGCCGCCCGCTTCGAGCATACGGACCGCGGCCTCGGTTGCCTGGGGCTTCATCGAGCTGGCGGCGTACTGCCGTCCCGTGATCACCGGCCTCATCGTGCGGGCCGGACGCGTAACGGCCCGCTGCTCGTCCTGCGCGGCGGCGGGGGCGATTGTGAGCGCGACGAGCGCGAACGACGACAGGACGTTCAGAGAAATTCGCATGGTGACCTCAGTTCGGAAGAAGACGACGGGAGTCTGATGCTCGGCCGAACCCGTGTCAAACACGCCCCGGCCGCGATGGCGCTCGTCAACGCGCCACGAACCGATAGGATCCGGACCCGACGTCGAAGACCGCCGCGCCATCCTCCATGCGCACGAACGTCACTCCATCGGCATTTGCCGCCCGCCGGCCCCCTTCGGTGACGCGGGCGGGATCCGCCGCCGGCACGAAGACGGTCGCGGTGACGTTCGGAGGAATGGTCACGTCGATCGAGAGCGCGCCGCCGGCCTGCCGCCACGACACGCCGATCGCTCCGCGGATCGAGTGATACGACCCGGCAGCCCAGGTCAGCCCGCCACCGGGTCGCGGCCGCACGACGACGTGTTTGTACGCCGGGGCGGCAGGATCGCCGTTGATGCCGAGAACGACGCGGTACAACCACTCGCCAACAGCGCCAAGCGCGTAGTGGTTGAACGAGTTCATCCCCTCGTCCTGAAAGCCGCGGCCCTTCACATACCCGTCCCACCGCTCCCAGATGGTGGTCGCGCCGTTCTCGATCGAGTAGCCCCAGGATGGAAACGTCCGCTGGAGCGCCAGCGCGTACGCGAGATCGCCGCGCCCCCCCCGCGAGAGCTCGAGCATGGCAGCGGGGGTCGCGTGGAATCCGGTGGAGAGGTGTCCGTTGTACTCGCCGATACCGCGTACCAGGCGCTGCACGGCCGCTTCGCGCATCGCCGGCGGCAGCAGGTTTCCCGCCAGCGCGAGCGCGTACCCGGCCTGCGTGTCACCCGCGATCCGCCCGTCCGCGCCGACGTACGCCCGGTTGAAAGCCGCCGCGATTCGCTCGAACAGGTCGGCGTATTGTTTTCGGTCGTCGCCTTTGCCCAGCACACGCGCCATGCGGGAGACCAGATCCGTGGACTGCGCGAACATGGCGGTGGCAAAGACCTCCTTCGGCACTTCTCCACCCGATTTCGGCCAGGCCTGCGCGACGAGCGAGTCGCCGTTCAGCCAGTCACCGTAGTCGTTTCCCCGCTTGTTCTTCCACAAGCCGTCCGGGTTCTCCCGGCTGATGAGATCGATCCATTGCGTCGCCGCGGTGTACTGTTCGGCCAGAAGCCTGGTGTCGGCGTAGTTCTCGTACGCCCGCCACGGAATTACCACGCCGGCATCGGCCCATCCAGGCGCCCCGGTGAACCGCTCGTTCCTGCCAAAAGGATGCGGCGCGATATCGGGAAATCTGCCATCGTCGGCTCTGGCGTCACTCACGTCGGCAGTCCACTTCTTGAAGAACGCCGCCATGTCGAAGTTGAAGATGGCGGTCTGGGCGAACACCTGGATGTCCCCCATCCAGCCAAGGCGCTCGTCGCGCTGCGGACAGCCCGTCGGAAGGCCGTACATGTTTCCGCGCTGCGTCCAGTTGATGTTGTTCCAAAGCTGATTGAGCAGACGATTCGAGGATTCGAACCTGCCGGCAGCGCCGGCGTCCGAATGCGCCACTCGCGCCGTGAGATCCGAAAGCCGCGGCCGGGCGAGGCTGCCGGTAATCTCGACGTAACGAAACCCGTGATACGTGAAACGCGGTTCGAACACCTCCGCGCTGCCGCCACGCAGGATGAACCGATCGGTCTGCTGGACCCCGCGCAGATTCCCCGTGTAGACCATGCCTGCATCGTCCAGCATTTCGGCGTGCCGGATGACGGCGGTCGCTCCGGCACGGCCGCGAAGCGAGACCCGGCACCACCCCACGATGTTCTGCCCGAGATCGAAGACGAACGTGCCCGGCTTCGGCTCGGTCAGGCGGACCGGCTTCAGCTCCCGGGTCACGCGGATTGGCTCGTTCGGTTGGGCGACGAGGATCGGATCGTCCGATTCCGGACCGGCCGCCACCGCGGGATGCCACGCCGCGGCGTCGAACCCCGGCGCGTCCCAGCCGGGCATTTCGCGGCGCGCGTCGTAGGTCTCTCCCTTGAGAATGTCCGCGGCCCGCACCGGACCGTTCCGAGATGCCCGCCACGTTTCATCGCTCACGACCCGCGTGGTCCTGCCGTGGAGGGCGGCCTCGATCTGGACGAGCATGGAAGGCTTGAGACCATAGATGTTCCGCGGCTTGCTGGTCAGCTCCCTGGCGTAGGTGATGTCCCCTGCATACCATCCGTCGCTGACGATTGCAGCGGCAACGTTCTCTCCCGATCGAAGAAATGACGTGACGTCGTATGCCTGGTACTGAACGCGGGTTCCATAGTCCGTCCACTCCGGCGCCAGGTGGTGGTCGCCGACCCGCCGCCCGTTGATCCGAAGTTCATACACGCCGAGCGCACTCGCATACGCGATGGCGCGCGAGGGCGGCGATGACAGTGTGAATGCGCGGCGCAGGTACGTGGCGGAAACGTCGTCCACCGACGGCGCGGCATCGCCGATCCACTGCGCCGTCCAGTCGGACCGCTCGAGCAGGCCGACGGTCCACTCCGCCCGGGCGCTCCACGCCGAGGGGCGGTCGCGCCCGTCCCAGACCTTCACGCGCCAGTAGCACCGTTGCCGCGAGCCCAAGGGGCGCCCCGCGTACGCCACCTGGATGGACTGGTCCGAGACGACCTTGCCGGTGTCCCAGAGATCACCTTTACCGGCGGCAAGGAGTTCCGGCCTGGTGGCCGCCACGATCTGGTAGGCCGTTTGCCGCGCGCCACGCGCCTCCGTCTCCACGAACTCCCAGCTCAGGCGCGGTCGCGTCTCCTGGATCGCGAGCGGATTGACGAGATACTCCGCGCGCAGCGCGGTGGGGGTCAGGTGGACGGCTGGCGGCGCGGTCGACGCCACCAAAGAGAGCAGCAGGAATGGTCCAGCCAGGACGCTGGCAACGCGGAGAGCGGGAAGGCGCGGCACGTGATTCCGAGTATGAGGCAGCCCTGAAGGGCTGCGCAACCCGTGCTCAGGCAGCCCGACAGCGTGCGCGAGAGCCCACGACCCTGTTGCGCAGCCCTTCAGGGCTGCCTTCAGAGGTCGTTGCCGGAATACGACTGGTTGAACGACTTGTTGCAGAGCGGGAAATCGGGAACGATGTTGCCGACGAGCGCGTACGACAGGGCGGGCCAGTTGAAGAACGACGGATCCACGATCTTCACGCGGTCGAGCGTGCCGTCATCCGCGGCGACGATCCAGTGCACGATCCGGCCGCGCCATCCTTCCACGATGCCGAATGCCGGCACGCGCGGCGCCACCTCACCGATGGACGCCTGCACCGGGCCGGGCGTCAGCCTCTCGCACGCCCGCGCGATCAACCGCGCCGATTCCCGGGCTTCCTCGACGCGGATTTCCGTCCTCGCCTTGACGTCGCCGCCGGCGAGCACCGGTACCCTGAGATCGAGCTCACCATATGCGGCAAATGGGTGATCGCGCCGCGCGTCGAGATCGAGTCCGGAGGCGCGCGCCACGAATCCAAGCACGCCGTGGTCCCGTGCGACCTCCATGCCGAGCGTACCGGTCTGTTCGAGGCGGTCCATCAACAGGGTGTTGTTGAAGCAGATGGCGACGACCTCGTCGAAGTCGACGAGCGCGGCCTGAATCGCCGTCGTGAAATCGGCCGGCACCGCCAGGTCCCGGTTCAGGCCGCCGGGGGAAAGCACGCCGCGGAGCAGCCGCGCGCCCGTCAACTGCTTGTTCAGCCGCAGCAGCCCCTCGCGGATGCGAAAGCAATGCGCGTGCGCGACGGCAAACCCTGTGTCATTGGCGATGGCGCCGAAATCCGCCACGTGGTTGTACAGGCGCTCCAGCTCGAGAAGGATCACGCGCAGCAGGCGCGCGCGATGCGGCGCCTCTACCCCGGCAGCCGATTCGATCGCCTGGCAATAGGCGAGCGCATGCCCGACGCTCGTATCGCCGGAGACTCGTTCAGCCAGCGCGGTGCCATCCGCGGGCCGCCGGCCTTCGAAGAGCTTCTCCGTGCCTTTGTGCGTGAAGTACAGCCGCGACTTCATGTCGATGATCGTCTCGCCCATGACGCTGAAGCGGAAATGCCCCGGCTCGATGACGCCGGCGTGCACGGGACCCACCGGGATTTCGTACACGCCTTCCCCGCCGACGGGAGTGAATGGAAACGGCTGCCCGTCATCGTGGAACTCGCGCCCGTTGGCGTCCTTCCGCAGCGGATAGTAGTCGTCGGGCCAGAAGCCGTGCCTCACGAGTGGACGCGGATCCGGATGCTCGGGCACGGCGATGCCGAACAGATCGCGGATCTCGCGTTCGAACCGCGACGCCGGGTAGTGGAAACGGGCGAGCGACGGCAGCTCGGGCCGGGCCCCGTCGAGCGCCGCAGACGCGTGCAGCAACCAGTGGCTCGCCCGGTGCGCGAACAGGTAGTTGACGACGAACGCACCCGACGACCTCCTGCGATCCTCGGCGGCCATCAAGATGAGTTCGGCGCCGAGCTCCCCGCAGACAAAGTCCGCCAGCGGCACGATGGCGTCCGGCCGCACGCGGCAGTGCACCTCGTTGCCACGCGGCGCCGCCAGATCGCTCACCGCGATCGAGCTTTCGAGAAGGGCGCGGGCTGTCGATTCGCTGGTCATGGCATGAGACTCGCGACCGATTGATGCAGCAGGGTCGAAATGGGCCCCGGCAGAATCACGCCAAGCACGATCAGCAGCAGCACGGGCACGGCGAGCGCAATCGCCGGCCACCCGCCACGCTCGCCGGACGTCACGCCGGCGGGCGCGTCGCCGTACAACATGCGATTCAAATGGCTCAGCAGCGCGATGAAGGCCGTGAGCAGCAGCAGCAACACGATTGCGGCAAGCCACATGCGGCCGCCCATCACCGCCGCGCGTATCAGGAGGAACTCCGAAACGAACAGGCCGAACGGCGGAAGCCCCACCAGCGCCAGCACGCACGCGGCGAACAACGGTCCGGTCCACGGCATGACTTTGAGGAGACCCGTGACCTCGGAGATCTGCGTGGTGTCGTACCGGTGGAGGATCCGTCCGGCAAGCAGGAACCCGGTGGACTTCGCGAGGGCATGATTGACGACGTGGAGCCAGGCGGCGAACATGCCGAGCGGCCCGAGCGCCAGGCCGATGGCGACGAGCCCGACGTGCTCGACGCTCGAATAGGCGAGCATCCGCTTGTAGTGGCGCTGGATGACGAGGCTGAACGTCCCGACGACCGCCGACGCGATGCCGAACGCGATCAGGACGCTCGTCGTGAACAGCGGACCTATCGACGCGTCGATCACGGCCTTCCAGCGCGCGATGGCGTACAACGCGACGGCCAGCAGCACGCCGGACATCATCGCGGAGATCGGTGAGGGCGCCTCCGAGTGCGCATCCGGCAGCCACGTGTGCATCGGCGCGAGCCCGGCCTTCGTGCCGTAGCCTACGACGATGAACGCGAAGGCGAGCCGCAGCAGCTCGGGATGGAGCGACGGGGCGGCCGTGCGCAGGACGGACCAATTGAGCGAGCCCGGCCCCTGGCCGCCGGTCGAGACGAAATCGAAATACGCGAGCACCGTCCCGGCGAACGCGAGCGCGATGCCCACCGAGCAGACGAGCAGGTACTTCCACGACGCCTCGACCGAGGCCTTCGTGCGGTTGAGGGAGATGGCCATCGCGGAGGCGATCGTCGTCGCCTCGATCGCGACCCACATGAGCGCGACGTTCTGGATCGTCACCGCCGTCAGCATCGTGAGCGCGAACGCGTTCATGTAGATCCGGAAGCGCCGCGACTGGGCCGGGGGGCCGTCACCGTCCGCGGCGAGTCCGGGACCGAGCAGCGAGGCAAGCAGACTGACGAACGCGATCGAGACCGCCAGCAGAGCCGACAGCGCGTCGACGCGCCACGCGCCGCCGGACGGCGCGCTGTCGACGATGGGCAGGCCGGCGACGACGCGGACGGCGAGCGCGACGGCGGAGAGCAGGGACACTCCCGCCAGCGCCACGCCAAGCCAGCCGGCTGCGCGCCGGTACGGCCGGACGGCCAGCGCGAGCAGCAGCGCCAGCAGCGGCGGGACGAGGACACCGGCCAGGATCAGCATCGATGCCCTTTCAATGGCGCAGCCGTGTCAGCTCGTCGACGTCGATCGTGTCGAACGTCTCGTGGATGTGGTAGACGAAAATCTGCATCACCAGGAACCCCATGAGCGCGTCGAGGAACACCCCGAGCTCGACGAGCAGCGGCACGCCATAGGTGCCGACCGCCGCGAGCAGCGCGATGGCGTTCTCGAGCATGAGGAACCCGATCACCTGGGTAACCGCCTTCTTGCGGCTCACGATGATGAACAGGCTGACGAACAGCAGCGCCATCGCGAGCGGCAGCCCTTCGCGCGTAGGCAGATGACTGACCGCCATCCAGGGGCGCGCCAGCAGGTACGCGAACACCACGAGCAGGCTCGCCACGAGCAGCGACGTTTCCGTGTTGACGAACGGCGTGACCTGCGGCGTGACGCCGACGCGCCGGCGCATCGCGCCGAGCAGCGCGGGGATGGCGATCCCCTTCAGCACGAGAAGCGCGCCGGCCACCCAGTAGAGCGAGGTGTCGTCGCCAAAGTGCGCGATCGTCGCGACCACGGCCGCGAGCAGCCAGGATTGCCAGCGATACGCGGCGATGTAGGCCGGGAGACCCCGGCGCCACAGCACGATCAGGGCCGTGAGCAGCATGCCGCTGCTGCCGAGCATCACGAGCTGTGAGAACAGGCCGGTCATGGCGTCTGCCCCGCCAGGAACGTGGAGACCACCGCGAGCAGCGCGAGCACGAACGACGCGCTGAGCAGCTCGGGGACCCTGAAGAGCCGCAGCTTCGCGATCCGCGTCTCGAAGACCGCGACGGCTGTCGCGAGGATCGCGAGCTTGAGCACGACGCTCAGGAGTCCGACCGCGAGCGCCGCCGGCGCGAACGACAGCGCAAGGCCCCAGGGCATGAAGAGGTTGGCGGCGAGCGCGAAGAAGAGCAGCAGCTTCAGCGACGATCCCCACTCGATCAGCGCGAGGTACGGGCCCGAATACTCCAGGATCATCGCCTCGTGGATCATCGTCAGCTCGAGGTGCGTCGAGGGGTTGTCCACCGGCAGCCGCCCGGTTTCCGCGAGCGTCACGACGAACAGCGCGGCAAAGGCCAGCAGGTGCCCCGGCCCGAGCGCCGTGACCGGATCGGCGATCGTCCGGCCGACAATCTGCGAGAAGTTCGTCGATCCGGCGTTGAGCGCCAGCGCCACGATCGACAGCGCGACGGTCGGCTCGGTCAGCGCGACGACCGTCATCTCGCGCGACGCGCCCATGCCCCCGAATGGCGAGCCCGTGTCGAGGCCGCCAAGCGCGAGGAAGAACGTGCCGAGCAGCAGCAGGTAGACGACGGCGAACAGATCGCCGACGATGAAACGGTCGGTCGGCGCGAGGACCAGCGGCACCAGCGACGCGACGGCGACGCTCGTCCCGAACACCACGAACGGGGTGGCCGTGAAGATCCAGGAGGCGGTGTGCGACATCACCGCTTCCTTCGCGAACAGTTTCCGCAGCTCGAAGTACGGCTGCCAGGGCGGCGCGCCGCGGCGCCCCTGCAGGCGCGCCTTCAGCCACCGGATGAAGCCCGTCAGGGCGGGCGCGAGCGCCACCGCAAGGAGCGTCTGCAGCAGGACCGCGGCCACCCGGCTCATTGGAGCCACCAGGCGGAGACGAGCGCCAGCACGAGCGCCGTCGCCACATAGAGCAGATACAGATGGATCGACCCGGCCTGCAGCCGGCGGACGCGCGTGGCCACCGCGCGCGTGCCGCGGATCAGCGGATCGTAGAAGGCACGCTCGAACCAGGGCACCACGTGGCTCGTGTAGGTGATCGTGCGGACGAAGTAGCGCGATTCCGGATGCGCGCTGATGCTCAGATCCTCCGCGGGACGGTACAACTCTGAGAACACGCGCCTCAACGGCTCCGCGAACGCCGAGGCGGTGTATTCCATGCGCGGCGTCTGGCCGATCCGGCCGCAGCCCCATGTGTCCGCCCGGCGGAGCGCGAGTCCGCGCATTCTGAGGACCACGGCCGCGACGACGACAATTGCGCCGAGCAAGGCGGCGATCATCAGCGGCGAGACCTGCGTCGGGCTGCCAGGCACCGTCAGCCAGAAGCGCGGCGCCTGCACCGCGCCGTGCGCGGACAGGCCCGGGACACTCTCGCCGATCACGAGCAGGCCCCTGACGACGACCGGCGATGCGACGCCGAGCACGAGACACGCCGCCGCGAGCACGAGCATCGGGAGGCGCATCGACCACGGCGGCTCGCCGGCCCGCGCGGCGTGCTCGGAGCGCGGCATGGCGAGGAACGTGATGCCGAACGCCTTGACGAAACAGGCAGCGGCCAGTCCGCCGGTGAGGGCGAGCATCCCGACCGCGAGCGGAAAGCCGATCGCGATCTCCGGGCGGGGGATGTGCGTGCCGGCCAGGAGGGATTGAAAGACCAGCCACTCCGACGCGAAGCCGTTGAGCGGCGGCAGCGCGGCAATGGCGGCGGAGCCCACGAGAAAGTACAACGCCGTGTGGGGCATCCGCTTGATGAGGCCGCCGAGCTCCTCCATGTTGGCGGTGTGGGTCTGCTGGATCACGCCGCCGGCGCCGAAGAAGAGCAACGCCTTGAACGACGCGTGGTTCACGGTGTGGAACAGCGCGCCGGCAAAGCCGATGGCCGCCAGGGCGCCAAGACCGAACCGCTGCAGCACGGCTCCGGCCCCGAGGCCAATCAGGATGATCCCGATGTTCTCGACGGAGTGGTACGCCAGAAGACGCTTCAGATCGTGCTCCATCAGCGCATACAGCACGCCGAGGAGCGCCGACATGCAGCCGGCCGCCAGGAGCACCCCGCCCCACCACACGGGTCCGCCCGGCATGAAATCGAACGCGACGCGGATCAGGCCATAGATGCCGAGCTTGATCATCACGCCCGACATCAGCGCCGACACGTGCGAGGGGGCCGCCGGATGCGCGCGCGGCAGCCAGACGTGCAGCGGTACGATGCCCGCCTTCGACCCGAACGCGAGCAGCGCGAGCAGGAACACGACGTTGCGCACCCCGGGCGACAGCGCCGCCGCGCCGGCCCTGAGATCCGCGAACGTCGTGAGATCGGCCGAGGGGGCCATCAGCAGGAACATCGGCAGCAGCAGCACGAAGCCGAAGTGTGTCATCGCGATGTACCAAAGGCCCGCCTCGCGCGTCTCGACGCGCGCGCTGTCGGTCATCACGAGAAAGTACGAGCTGAGGGCCATCAGCTCCCACGCCAGCAGGAACGTGAAGACGTTCGCGGCGCAGGGCACGAGCGCCATGCCGAGCAGGAACAGATTGAACGTGAACCCGAACGCCCCGAGCGATCGGCGCCCGTCGTACTCCGCCGTATAGCTCGCGCCGTAAATCGCCGCGAGCAGGCTCACCGCTGCGGTCAACGCCAGGAACAGGGCGCCAAGTCGATCGAGGCCGATGGCGATGCCGCCGGCCGCGGAAACCAGGCCGGGAAATGCCGCGGCGACCGGCGTGCCGGTGGCCAGAACCAATGCGCCGGCCAGGAGGCCGCCCGCGCTGCCGGCGACCGCCCCGGCGGCCGTGGCCAGGCGTGCGGCGCGTGGCGATGGCATCGCGAGTGGCAGCAGCGCGCCGGCGGCGTACCCGCCGGCCATCAGCTCCAATGCCGACGTGACCGCGCTCATCGACGAACCGCCTCAGCGGAGGCGCCGGCGCGCTTCGCCACGTACCGATCGAGCCCCTCCAGAATGCCGCGCAGGATGTCAGCGGGCTCCGGCGGACAGCCCGCGATGTAGATGTCGACGGGGATGACGCGATCGACCGGGCCCGCGACGGCGTAGCTGCCGGCGAAGATGCCGCAATCGCGCGCGCAGTCGCCGGCGGCCACGACGAACTTCGGCGACGGCGTGGCGTCGTAGGTGCGCCGCAGCGGGATTTCCATGTTCCTCGTCACCGGGCCGGTGACGAGCAGCATGTCGGCATGCCGCGGCGAGGCGACAAAGTGCATGCCGAACCGCTCCATGTCGTACGCCGGGCTGCTCAGGCCCGCGATCTCGATCTCACAGCCGTTGCACGATCCGGCGTCCACCTCGCGGATTGCGAGCGCGCGGCCGAAGAGCCGCCTGATGCGCGCCTCGAGCGCCCGCGCGACTTCGATCGCGGCCGGATCCCCGGCAAGTGGCTCGGTGGCGATGCCCGTCCGCCAGATCTTCGAGAACAACAGCATGACGGCGGACTACTTGCGCCGCTCGCGCTGGAGTTCCCGCAACATCGTCCGTGTGTCGGAAAGGGTGTTGTTGAAGATCTCGCGGGCGACCGCCAGGAGCCTGGTGACGAGCGGATCGGCGAGGGTGTAGACGACGGTGGTGCCTTCCTTGCGCGGCGCGACGATGTTCTTCGCGCGCAGCAGCGCGAGCTGCTGGGACACGATTGGCTGCTCGAGGCCGAGCGCCTGCTGGAGCTGCTGGACCGAGTGGCCGCCGGCCCCGAGCGTCTCGAGGATCCGGATGCGGACCGGGTGCGCGAGCGCGCGGAAGAAGTCGGCCTTGAAGGCCTGGAGCGAGTGGCCAGTCATATAGCGATATTAATATACTTGACCAGATCGCGCCGAACCCGGTGTCGTCAGGCGCGGCGCCGCCCAGTTCATCCGTGCTCATTGCCCCTCCCAAGCCAAGAGGCGGAGATTCTACCCCAGGCGCGCGATGGAATCGTACGCGAGGCGTCGCCGGCGATTCAGGGAAAGACGACCCTGACGTTGACGACGCCACTTGCGCGATCGAGCCCCAGCTCGATTTTTGCGACGACGCGCGCGCGGGCCTGCACGTCCCGGAGCACGTCGGCCCGGTACTTCGCCACATACGATGCGTCAAAGACGTCGCCCGGCTTGAGCCGCCACTGTTTCGCGAGGTAGTCGGCGTCGGCCGCTTTGATCCCGGCAAACTGCAGGGGCCCCATGCGGAACTGCGGGCCCTCCGCGACAGTGAACAGTAGTCACCGCCGATGACGGTTCGAAGCGGCTCGACCAGATCCCGTTCCGTGAGCGCGGACGCTCCCGACACATTCAGCGCGCACACCTTCGGGCTCGGGTCCTTGACGCTGAAGACATGCGCCTGCCGGCGCGTCTTCATGTCCACCTGCGGCGTGAATTCAACGCGTCCAGGGAGTCCGCGCGCGCTCAGCACTTTCTGCATCGCGCGCACGAGGAACGCAACAGCGGTCTCGTTCGCCGGCGCGGTCATCCCATTGAAGGACGGTACTTCCTCGCTGACGGCCGCCACCATCTGCTCGTCGGTCATCCAGACGAAGTTGTCGAGAATCACGGGCACGGTCCACGCGATTTCCTCGATCTCGAACGTGACGGTGATCTGCCGCGGCGACGTCGTGTAGCTGTATTTGACGCTGTCGAAGAGACCCGTGGCTCCCAGCCGGTCCGCCGCGGCCGTGAGGTCGGCGATCGTCGCCGGATTTCCAATCACGAGTCCGCTCAGTTTCGTCACATCGGCTGGCGTGTAGCGGTTCGCACCTTTGACCTGGACGCTGGCGAGGCGCATCGAGCTGCTGGCCGGAGCCTGCCACGCGGGCGCGAGTCCCTCGATGGCTGCGGCGTGGACCAGAGAAAGCAGGATGGCCGAACGCAGTATCAGATCGTTCATATGTAACTGCGCAGTATATTCGCCGCGGCCAAGGCACGCACCACGCGGTCTTTGACCGGATCGGTGGCGATTGTTACAATGGAGGGTCGTTTCCCTCGGAGATGGGCCTGTAGCGCAGTTGGGAGCGCGCCTGAATGGCATTCAGGAGGTCACCGGTTCGATCCCGGTCAGGTCCACTAACTCCCCCCTGGCCGAAATGCGATCCGGTAACTGGTAGAATTCCAAACAACTTACGGGGCGCTTGAATGTTTCGATCCCCCATTCGAGACCCCCCGGAAAATAAGCCCATTCCGCACGGACCTTCTGGTGGATCGAAACAGCGGCCGACCAG
>MELC01000069.1:976-15599 GCA_001767455.1 Acidobacteria bacterium RIFCSPLOWO2_12_FULL_66_21 | reverse complement strand
TCGACACCGGCGCAATCCGAGAATTACGCGCCCGCGCGTCTCGATGCAGCGTGAGAAACCATTAGTGGATTAACGTGAGAGCCAACAACTGGACGAAGACCGGCAACGAGAAACAGGATGCGATGTCGCGCGAGATGCTGCTCGCGTTCGGGCTCGATCACATCATCATTTCCGCCGATCGGCCGAAGGATCCGGCGGCCTCGCGCTACCTGGAGAACACCGCCAGCACGCGCGGGAAGCCGTCCTTCACGGCGGAGGCCGGACACGCCGGCACGGTGGAGCCGCAGGATGTGGACGCGCTCGTCAACGGCTCCCTGTCGGTGATGCGCTATCTCAAGATGCTGTCCGGCGCGCCGGCGGTCGTGGAGGCTCCGGTCTGGATCGAACGCGTCGCGTCGATCGCCAGCGACGTGAACGGCATCTTCACGCCGCTCGTGCAGCGCGGCATGTACGTGCAGAAGGGGATGAAAGTCGGGTACATCACCGACTACCTCGGGCGGCCGCTGAAGGACGCGCGCGCGGGGGAGAGCGGGGTCGTGCTGTTCATCCGCGCGGTGCCGTCGATGACCAAGGGAGAGACGATCGCCAACATCGGGGTGGTCGCCAGGTAGCCGCGTGCTCGAAACGGTTTTTCTGGACGCCGGTGGCGTCCTCGTTTTTCCGAACTGGTCCCGGATCAGCGCGGCGCTCGGATCGCGAGGCGTGGCGGTCTCACCCGAGGCGCTCGCGGCGGCCGACCCGCACGCCAAGCGGCAGCTCGACCTGTCCCCGGCCATTCAGACCACCAACGACGCGGGCCGCGGATGGCTGTACTTCAACTTGATCCTGAACGTGGCCGGCGTCCCGCGCTCCGCCGCCACCGATGCGGCGCTCGAGGAGCTGCACGCCTACCATCAGCAATCGAACCTCTGGGAGCTGCTGCCGCCTGACGTCCTGCCCGCGCTCACCGCGCTGCGCGCTCGCGGCCTGAAACTGACAGTCGTCTCGAACGCCAACGGCCGCCTGTCCGCGCTGCTCGACCGTCTCAGGGTGGCGTCGTGCTTCGACTGCGTGCTCGACTCGCACGACGAGGGGGTCGAGAAGCCGGACCCGCGGTTTTTCGAGATTGCGCTCGAGCGGAGCGGCGCGCGGCCGGAGACCACGATCCACGTCGGCGATTTGTACCAGGTGGATGTGCTCGGCGCGCGCTCCGCCGGGTTGCGAGGCGTGCTGCTCGATCAGGCGGGCCTGTACGAAGAGGTCGATTGCCCGCGGGTCCGATCGCTCAGCGGCCTCGTCGACGAGATCGCGCGCGGCGCGTTCGATTAGCAGCCGCGGCCGTGGCAGCCCTGAAGGGCTGCGCTACTTCAGGTCGAATCGAGCGTCGTCCACCGGGACGTTCACCTTCACATCGGTGAACTTCTGCGTGTTGTGGTAGCCCCAGCTCGCGCGGACGATCTGGAAGGGCACCTTCACCCCGTTCACGTTGCGGAAATCGCTGTAGTCGATCTGTTCCGGCAGTGTGCCCATGGCCGTGCGCGTGGAGATCGCGCGGCGCAGCAGGAGCCCCGAGGTCCTGTCGAAATGGAGCTGCTCGGTGACCGAAGGCGCGGTCCGGCCGGTGACGATGATGACGTCCTTGTCGTCGAGCCTGCCGTACCTGGTCGGCGCGAGATTCTGGTATCGCTCCTTCAGTCGGAGCGCACGGCCCAAATCGACGAGACGCGTGGTCTCCTGCCGCTCGAAGACGGTCGTCACTTCGTGAGTCTCTCCGGCGTTCTGCACCCAGGCGGCGCTGCCGTTCGACGCACGCACCTCCGGGCCGCGTGCCGTCTCGATCGTCAGCCGGTACTTGCCCGGCATCTTCTCTTCAACAATGACGGGCAGGCTCTGTCCGGCGCGATTCGTCACCGTGCCGCGCATCACCCGGGACCGCACTTTCTCGAGTGCGGGCCGGCCGCCAAGCGCCTGGATGTACTTGTCCACGATCTGATCGAGCGTTTCGGCCGGCCGGGCCGGGCCGCGGCCACCGGGGCCGCCACGTCCTTCGGCGCCCGCGGGCGGGCCGCCGGCGCGGCCGGCGGCGGCCGGCGTCTGTGCCGGTCGTTGTGCCGCCTGCGCCCGGGCGCGAGCGGCGGCGGCGGCGATCTGCTCCGGGGTGAACGGCACGGCCAGGGGTGGAATGCGGCTGGGTTCCTGCAGCCCGTGGTGGCACGACGCGCAATTGACCGTCTGCCGTCCCTCGAAGCTCTTCGCGTTGATCGCCCGCGTCATCTCGATCATCTCGCGGGCGGTCTGCTTCATGCGCTTGTCGTCCTTCTCCATCGGCCACTCGCCCCGGGGTACCGACACGTGGCAGAACTCGCAATTCACGCCGAGCGACGCGGACACGAAGCGCATGACGCCGTCGAGCTGATCGGCTGGCAGGTCCTTCAGGACCTGGATGTTCTTGTATTTTTCCGGCGCCAGGGGCCCTTGCGGCACGGCCGGCGCCGGCTGCTGCCCGGCCGGCTGCTGCCCCGCCACCTGCGGGGCACCACCGCTCGCCCGCACCCCGAGCGTCAACGCGAAGACCGCGCCCGTCACGACGGCCCCACACGACAGCTTCATGCTCATTCCTGTTCCTGAAGACCGGTCGCCGAAGAGGGTTGGCCGCTCTCCGGCGCCATGACTGGTTGAATACTCCCGGCGGGACCGGCCTGTCTACCCGCGCCGCTCGATTTTCGCCCAGGTGTCCTTGAGGGTCACGGTCCGGTTGAACACGAGACGGCGGTCGCGCGAGTCGGGATCGACGCAAAAATACCCGATCCGCTCGAACTGGTACCGCGAGCCGGGAGCCGCGCCCGAGACGCTTGGTTCCAGCTTGCAGTCCTGCAGGACGTCGAGCGATTTCGGATTGAGTTCCGACCGGTAGTCGCCGGTCGCGCCAGGCGTCTCCGCGGTGAACAGCCGATCGTACAGGCGCACCTCGACGTCGATGGCGTGCGCCGCGGACACCCAGTGCAGCGTGGCCTTGACCTTCCGTCCGTCCGGCGCGTCGCCGCCGCGGGTGGCCGGATCGTGGCGGCAGCGGAGCTCGACGACCTCACCGCCGGCGTCCTTCACGACCTCGGTGCAGGTCACGAAATAGGCGCCGCGCAGGCGCACTTCGCGCCCCGGCGCCAGACGGAAGAATTTCCTCGGCGGATCTTCGCGGAAGTCGTCCCGCTCGATGAAGACCTCGCGCGAAAAGGGCACCTTGCGCGAGCCGGCCGAATCATCCTCCGGGTTGTTGACGATATCGAACGACTCCGACTGACCTTCCGGGTAGTTCTCGATGACGAGCCGCAGCGGAGCGAGCACGCCCATCACCCTCGGCGCCCGCCGGTTGAGATCCTCGCGGACGGCGTGCTCGAGCAGCGCGAGATCGACGGTGTTCTCGCGCTTGGCGACGCCGACGCGGTCACAGAACGTGCGGATGGCCTCGGGCGTGTAGCCCCGCCGCCGCATGCCCACGAGCGTCGGCATGCGCGGGTCGTCCCAGCCCGTGACATGCCCTTCCTCGACGAGTTCGAGCAGCTTCCGCTTGCTCATCAAGGTGTACGTCAGGTTCAGCCGCGCGAACTCGATCTGCCGCGGCTCGCCGGGGACGGGCAGGTTCTGAATCAGCCAGTCGTACAGCGGGCGGTGATCCTCGAACTCCAGCGTGCAGAGCGAGTGCGTAATGCGCTCGATCGCGTCGGACGGAGGATGGGCGAAGTCGTACATCGGGTAGATGCACCACGCGTCGCCGGTCCGATGATGGTGCGCCCTGCGGATGCGATACAGCACCGGATCGCGCAGGTTGATGTTCGGCGACGCCATGTCGATCTTCGCGCGCAGCACGTGGGCGCCGTCCTCGAACTCTCCGGCGCGCATGCGGGCGAACAGATCGAGGTTCTCCTCGATCGTCCGTCCCCGATATGGGCTGTCTTTGCCCGGCTCGGTCAGCGTGCCGCGGTGCGCTCGAGTCTCGTCCCCGGACAGGCTGTCGACATAGGCCTTTCCCGCCCGGATGAGATGGGTGGCGTATTCGTACAGTTGCTCGAAGTAGTCGGACGCGAACAGCGGCTCGTCGGTCCACTCGAACCCGAGCCATCGGACGTCTTCCTCGATCGAGTCGACGTATTCGACGTCCTCCTTCGTGGGGTTGGTGTCGTCGAACCGCAGATTGCAGGTGCCCCCGAACTCGGCCGAGACGCCGAAGTTCAGGCAGATCGATTTCGCGTGGCCGATATGGAGGTACCCGTTCGGCTCCGGCGGAAACCGGGTCGCCACGCGCCCGCCGTTCTTTCCGTTCTTCACATCGTCGGCGACGATGGCACGGATGAAGTCGACCGCGGCCGCGGGTCCGGGCGAGAGGTCTTCTTTGGTGATGTCGGACATACAGATTAAACCCCTATTATACCGGCCGAGTGCACGGCTACACTGGGCGGAGGACGTCCGCCGACGCCGTTGTGACGGGAGTAGGGGAGGAAAGGAGGCTGGCGGGTCGCGCCGCGCATCGCGCGGCAGGATCCACGGCGATCCGGATCGGCAAGCCGCCGTGGAGTCCGAACTGGATCAGCACGATCGTTCCGATCCGCGACGGATTGATGGTCGCCCTTCGCGTCTGAGGACCGCCGCGGCGCCGGCTCTCACCTCCCACGATAGAATCTCCGTGTGCTTCCGCTGTTGTTGTCATTGCTGCTGCAGGCGCCTGGCGCGGACCGGCCGATCGACGGGCGCCGGCCCATCGACGGTCGGGGATCGCCGGCAGTCACGATTCCGCGCGTCGAGGCGGCCGTACAGGTCGATGGCGCGCTGGACGAGCCTCCATGGCAGGAAGCGACCCGGCTCGGTGGGTTCTCTCAGTACCAGCCGTCGGATAGCCGGCCGGCGGAACAGCGGACCGACGTGCTCGTGTGGTGCTCGCCCGACTCGATCTACTTCGGGATCATCGCCCACGATTCGCAACCTCCGTCGATTCGCGCCACCGTCGCCGACCGCGACAACCTCGACCGCGACGACAGCGTCACCCACGTCGATCCGGATCGATCTGTCCGTGGTGCGCTCGGCGATCTTCCGCAATCGCGACGGCAGCGAATTGGCGCGGACGATCCTGCCGCGCCTGAAGATCGAGTATCAGCCGCGGCGGTCGCTCTTCTTCCGGGTCGTGTCGGAGTACCGGGCCCAGCGTCAGGCGTCGCTCGAACATGGGCGCACGGGGGAGCCGCTGTATGTCGCGGGATCGGTTGTCGGCGAGCGTGAACAGAACAACCTGCGGCTCGACTGGCTCGCGTCGTTTGAGCCGACTCCCGGCACCGCGGCGTATTTCGGGTACGGCAGCGCGATGGAGTCGCCGGCCTCGTCCGGCTCTGGTAATCTCCGCCGCACCAACGACGGCTTCTTCCTGAAGCTCGCCTACCAGCTCCGCCGCTGAGGGGGTCACGCCCCTTAAGGGGCCTGACCCCAATCGCGTAAGTTCTGCGGCTGCAGATACTTGCGGCAGCGTTTTTGTCACGCATTGTCGCGCGATTCGAGGGCGTGGATGCCGGAGCGCATGCCCACCCACCAGGTGCCGGCGTTGAGGAGCGCGGCCAGGGCGAAGAAGGCCATCATCAGGCCGACTTCGGACGCCGGGAGCGGGATGCCGCGCAGGCGGTACCACAGGTAGGTCGACGACGGGGAGCCGACGAGGACGATCGTCGCCAGCACAATCAAGGCGGCGGCAATCATGAACGCGATGCCGCCGTACGATCCCGCGACCTGGCTCGCGTTGTCCGCGGCAAACCTCGGGTAGCGCGCGCCGAGCCCGACCGCCAGCCCGACGAGGGCAAAGCTCATGACGAAGATCGCCGCGGCCGCGACGATCTTGATCACCGGGTCGACGCCCAGGAACTCGTTCCCGACGATCGTCAGCACCTCGGTCAGCAGCAGCACCGGCAGAAGCCCCGTCCAGAACTTCGACCAGAGAAACTCGGCGAAGGTCACCGGGGCGCTCTGAATGATCCAGAACGCACCCCCCTCTGACGACACGGCTGGAAACACGAACCGCACCGCGACCGTCGCCATCACGAAGCCGGCCATCGCCAGGTTCACCAGGCCGTACACGTTCTTCACCACGCCGCTCATGTACGGGATGCGCGACACATCCAGCACGCGGAAGTTGTACAGATACAGGAGCATCAGCGCGACCAGCAGCAGCAACTGCGACCACTGGCTGACGTCGCGCAGGAACACCTTCACGTCCTTGACGAACAGGCTGCGGCGCATGACGGACATCGGGATGGCGCGCGCGGCGGACTCCAGCCAGCGGAGCCGCGTGAACCGCGCCTTGCGCGCCTCCTGCGCCTTGCTGAACCCGGCGAAGTACCACCGCTCGCTCGCCGCGCGCACCAGCAGCATCAGCGCCAACGCCGTCGTCCACAGCGCCGCGAGGTGAAGCAGATCGCGCCCGCCCTGGAGGCTCGCAAAGAGCGCCTCACCCGCCCAGAACGACGGGAGCATCGGCGTGATCGGCGACTGGAGGCTGGCAAAGAAGTCCGTGACGTCCGGCAGCGAGCGGACGTCGAGCAGCCACTCGGGCCGGATGACGCGCAGCAGGACGATCAGACTCGCGGCAAAGAGCAGGCCCATCAGCATCAGGATGTCGCGGGCGCGGCGCGCCGGGAAGATGTTGACGAGCAGCAGCGTGACCGCCGTGCCGACGGCAACCGGGATCACGACAAACGGCACAATCGCGAGCACCGCCGTCAGGTAGAAGCCGGCGCCCGCACAGCGCGCCACGCCGACACCCGCGACGATCGGCGCGAGAAACACGATCACCATCCACGACGCCTGCCCTGTCGTCCGCATGAACCGGGCGTGGAACAAGCGCCGTGGCGCGATCGGCGCCGCGAGCAGCAGCCGGAGATCGTCCGAGAGAAAGAACGTCGAGAGCGCGGTGACGAGGCCGCTGAACGCGAGGAAGGACAGGAACGTCAGGAACAGCCAAGAGAAGCCGAGGCGGATCAGGTAATCCCCGAACTCCGCGTAGTCGGCAAGCCGCAGCGTGATCCAGAAAGCGCCAAAGGCGAGCGCGCCGACGACGACGAGCGCCAGGCCGCCGAAGATCAGCGCGCGCAGCAGGTCGCCGCGCTCGCGCCGGCGGGCACGGTTACGCGACGACCACAGCGACGGGAGCAGGAGGTAAAGGTAAGGAACCACGGCGGCCGGGGCCGCCGTGATGCTACTACGAACTGAGCGGCGACGCGGGCCAGCTTTGCAGGATGCGCATGTAGTTGCCACGCTCGAACGCCTGCGGGTCCGGGCTGCGCATCAGGTTCATGCTGCCCTGCGCCTGGCGCAGCGACGCGTACTCATGCGCGTCGAGCCAGCGCTCGAGATCGCTCAGCACGATCGCGAGATACCCCGGGCCGTGTTCCAGCAGCGCCGCGACGATCTGCACGGCATCGGCCCCCGCCATGATGGCCTTCAACGCGTCGATGCCCGTGTGCACGCCTCCGGTCGCCGCGAGCGACGCCCTGACGCGGCCCGACAGGATCGCGAGCCAGCGAAGCCGCAGCAACAGGTCGCTCGACGTCGACAGCGCCAGCCGGGGCACCGTCTCCAGCGTGTCGGGCTCGATGTCCGGCTGATAGAAGCGGTTGAACAGCACCAGCCCGTCGGCGCCGACTTCGTCCAGCCGGTGCGCGAGGTTCGGCAGCGACGAAAAGAACGGCGAGAGCTTCACGGCAACCGGGATGCTGACCGATGTCTTCACGAGGCGGACGGTCTCGAGCAGCCGCCGCTCGACATCGGCGCCGCTTTCGCGCTCCTCGGTCGCCACGTGATAGAAATTCAGCTCCAGGGCGTCGGCGCCGGCCGCCTGCATTTCCGCCGCGTAGCTGGTCCAGCCGAGCGGGGTCGTCCCGTTCAGCGACGCGATCACCGGCACGCCGACCATCTCCTTGATCCGACGTACCTGTTCAAGATAGCGATCCGGCCCGAACACGAACTCGTCGGGGCTCGGGAGATACGTCAGCGCCTCGGCGAACGCGTGCTCGTGCGCGCGCACGTGCATCTCGTCGGCGAGACGCTCGCGTGTGATCTGCTCCTCGAACAGCGACCGCAGGACGATCGCCGACGCGCCCGCGTCCTCGAGACGCCTGACCGAGCCCAGATCGTCGGCGAGCGGAGAGGCACCCGGCATCAGCGGGTGTTTCAGCTTGAGCCCGAGATACGTGGTCGAAAGGTCCATTGAACGCTCCGGTAACGATTGACGCCCGACGCCGGGCCCGAGGGGCCCGGCCTGCCTGCGCCGGCCCTACGAGGGCCGGCCTACTTGGTGGTTTCCCGCTTCGCGGCGAGGGTCTCATACATCGCGAACCGCTGCCGGTTACCCTCCTGCGCCGCGTCCAGAAGCTCCTTGAACCGCTCCGGCGTCGCCTGCTCGACCATGCTGTACCGCGACTCGTTGCGGACGTACTTCCTGAGGTCGATCTTCGCGGCGCCCGATTCGAGCACCAGCGGGTTCTCCCCGAGCGAGTTGCGGCGCGGATCGAACCGGAACAGCGGCCAGTGGCCGGAGTCGACCGCCAGCTTCTGCTGCTCGAGCCCGAACGCCAGGTCGTAGCCGTGCGCGATGCAGTGCGAATACGCGATGACGATCGACGCGCCCGGATACGACTCGGCATCGACAATCGCCCTGACGGTCTGCGCGTCCTTCGCGCCGAACGCCACGTGCGCGACGTAGACGTTGCCGTAAGCCATCGCCATCAGCGCCAGGTCCTTCTTCTGCGTCGCCTTGCCCGCCGTCGCGAACTTCGCGGCCGCGCCCATCGGCGTCGCCTTGGACTGCTGGCCGCCGGTGTTCGAATACACCTCGGTATCGAGCACGAGGACGTTCACGTTGCGTCCGGTCGAGAGCACGTGATCGAGGCCGCCGTAGCCGATGTCGTACGCCCAGCCGTCACCGCCGACGATCCAGACGCTCTTGACGACCAGGTAATCCGCGAGCTGCTGGAGCCGCGTCGCGTCGTTGTCGGTGCGGCCCGCAATCGCTTTCTTCAGCTCGACCACACGGGCGCGCTGCGCCTGGATGCCGGCCTCACTGGTCTGGTCCGCCGCGAGAAGGCCAGACGCCAGCGCGTCGCCAATGACTCCGCCGCCGGCCAGCCGCTTCACCAGGTCGCGCGCCTGGTCGGCGTGCTTGTCGACCGCGAGCCGCAGTCCGAGCCCGAACTCCGCGTTGTCCTCGAACAGCGAGTTCGACCAGGCAGGTCCGCGTCCCTCGCAGTTGACGGTGTAGGGCGTCGTCGGCAGGTTGGCGCCGTAGATCGACGAGCAGCCGGTCGCGTTGGCGATCATCGTGCGATCGCCGAAGAGCTGCGTGACCAGCTTGATGTACGGGGTCTCGCCGCATCCCGCGCACGCGCCCGAGTACTCGAACAGCGGCTGCAGGAACTGCGTGCCCTTGATGTCCGACTTGATCGCCGTGCGATCGACCTCGGGCAGGTTCAGGAAGAACTCGTAGTTGGCGGCTTCGCTCTCCCGCAGCGGACGCTGCGGCACCATGTCGAGCGACTTGTGCTTCGGATTCGACTTGTCCTTGGCCGGGCACACCATGACGCACAGCGTGCAGCCCGTGCAATCCTCGGGCGCCACCTGGATGGTGTACTTCTGCCCCTTGAACTCGTTCCCCTTGAAGTCCATCGACTTGAACGTGGACGGCGAGCCTTCCAGCGTGTCGGACGGATAGACCTTGGCGCGGATGGCGGCATGCGGGCAGACGAGGGCGCACTTGTTGCACTGGATGCAAATCGACTCGTCCCACTGCGGGATCTCCGCGGCGATGTTCCGCTTTTCCCACTTGGTCGTTCCGCTCGGCCACGTGCCATCCACCGGGAACGCGCTCACCGGGAGGAGGTCTCCCTTGTTGGCCATCATCACCGCGGTCACGCGCTTGACGAAGTCCGGCGCGTCGTCGCTGACGACCGGCGGCATGCGGCGCCCGGCGGACACGCGCGCAGGCACCGGGACCTCGTGCAGGTGCGCGAGCGCCTGGTCCACCGCCGCGTAGTTGGCCTGCACGACCTGCTCGCCGCGCTTGCCGTACGTCTTCTTGATCGCTTCCTTGATCTTCCTGATCGCCTCGTCCTTCGGCAGCACGCCGGAGATGGCGAAGAAGCAGGTCTGCATGATCGTGTTGATGCGCGTTCCCATCCCGGCGTCGCGCGCGACCGAGTAGCCGTCGATCACGTAGAACTTCACGCGCTTCTCGATGATCTGCTCCTGCACCTCCGACGACAGCTCGTCCCACACCTGCTCGGGGCTGAACGGCGCGTTCAGCAGGAACACGGCGCCCGGCTCGGCATAGCCGAGCACGTCGTACTTGTCCATGAACTCGTACTGGTGACACGCGACGAAGCTCGCGCGCTGCACGAGATAGGAGGACTGGATCGGCTTCGGGCCGAAGCGGAGGTGCGAGATCGTGATGGCGCCGGCCTTCTTCGAGTCGTACACGAAGTAGCCCTGCGCGAAGTTGTCGGTCTCCTCGCCGATGATCTTGATCGAGTTCTTGTTCGCCCCGACGGTCCCGTCCGATCCGAGACCGAAGAACACGGCGCGCACCAGCCCCCTGGCCGTCGATTCGATCTCGAACGACGGATCCACCTTCAGCGAGAGGTGCGTCACGTCGTCCATGATGCCGACCGTGAAATGCGGCTTCGGACGGCTGGCCGACAGCTCGTCGAGCACCGCGTTGACCTGCGCGGGCGTGAACTCCTTCGAGGACAACCCGTAGCGGCCGCCGATCACGAGCGGCGCGAACGCCGGCGCGACCAGGCCCGCCACCCGCGCCTCCACCAGCGCCGAGACGACGTCGACGTAGAGCGGCTCGCCGACCGCGCCCGGCTCCTTCGTGCGGTCCAGAACCGCGATGGAGCGGACCGTCGGCGGAAGCGAGGCGGCAAACGCGGCAATCGAGAACGGACGATAGAGCCGCACCTTGATCAGGCCGACCTTCTGCCCCTCCGCGACGAGCCGGATCACCGTTTCGTGGGCCGCTTCCGCGCCGGATCCCATCATCACGACGACGCGTTCCGCCTGCGGGTGTCCGACGTAATCGAACAAGTGATACTGGCGGCCGACGCGCGCGGCAAACCGATCGAAAGTCTCCTGCACGATGTCCGGGCAGACGTCGTAGAACTGGTTGCAGGCCTCGCGCGCCTGGAAAAAGGCGTCGGGGTTCTGCGCGGTGCCGCGAATCACCGGGCGGTCCGGCGAGAGCGCGCGGGCGCGGTGCGCCGCGACGAGCTCGTCGGGAATCATGTCGTGCAGATCGTCGTCGGCCAGCTCCTCGATCTTGCTGACCTCGTGCGACGTGCGGAAGCCGTCGAAGAAGTGAAGGAACGGCACGCGGGCGCGGAGCGTGGCGGCCTGCGCGACGAGCGCGAGATCGTGCGCCTCCTGCACCGAGCCCGAGCAGAGCAGCGCGACGCCGGTCTGTCGGCACGCCATCACGTCGGAATGGTCGCCGAAGATCGAGAGCGCGTGCGTCGCGAGCGTGCGCGCCGAGACGTGCATCGCATACGAGGTCAGCTCCCCCGCAATCTTGTACAGATTCGGGATCATCAGGAGCAGCCCCTGGCTCGCCGTGAATGTCGTCGCGAGCGCGCCGGCCTGGAGCGCGCCGTGGACGGCGCCAGACGCGCCCCCCTCGGACTGCATCTCGATGACTTCCGGGACGATGCCCCAGATATTGCGGCGCCCCTTCGCGGACCACTCGTCGGCGAACTCGCCCATGTTCGACGAAGGGGTGATGGGATAGATCGCAATGACTTCGTTCGTGCGATGCGCGACCGACGCGGTCGCCTCGTTGCCGTCAACCGTTATCCACCGGCGTGCCATGAAATGGATCTCCGTACGCGGTCGGGAAGGCCGCAGAAAGCGAGAAATCAGGTGATCGGTCGAGATGACCGCAACCGGCGTGCCACGGGTGAGGGGTGCGACCGAGGGGCGGAATCCGGGGGTCGGGCGATGAGAATCGTGGGGATCCGAGCAACGGAATCCGGGCACTGCCGAAAATCCGTCAACCTGGGCGCGCACGGCGCGCCTGCGAGGGAGCGGCGCGGGGCGTAGGGGCCTCGCAAGCGACCGAGCCGGGGTCCAGGGCGGAGCCCCGGCCCACTAAACGATTTCGTCGATTTCCTGGAGCGCGCTGCCGCCGGTGAGCTTGAGGAAGACCGGCGTGAGCTGCTCGTCGGCCCCGCCGGCCATCACGCGCAGCTCGTCAACCGTCCCTCGCGCGATGATGCGCCCCTTGAGAATGATGCTGATGCGGTCGCACATCTCCTCGGCGACCTCCAGCGTGTGCGTGCTCATGAGGATCGCCACGCCGTGCTGACTCATTCGCCGGAACACGTCCTTGATCAACCGCGCGCCGCGCGGATCCAGGCCGATCATCGGCTCGTCGACGACCACCGCGCGCGGACGGTGCAGAAACGCGGCGCTCATCACGAGCCGCTGCTTCATGCCATGGGAGAAGCTCTCGACGAGCTCCCCCTCCCACCGTGACAGCTCGAACAGTTCCAGCATCTCGCGTATCCGCTGGGTGACGCCGTCGCCGTCAAGGCCGTAGAGTCCCGCATGAAACCGCAGGAACTCGCCCGCAGTGAGCTTCTCGTAAATGAACGGCCGGTCCGGAATGAACCCGAGCGATGCCTTGGCCGCCTCCGCCTCGGTCGCGAGATCGTGCCCGTTGACGACGACGCGTCCGGAGGTGGGCTTCAGCAGTCCCGCGATGATCTTGATCGTCGTGGTCTTCCCCGCGCCGTTCGGGCCGAGGAACCCGTGTATCTCGCCGGGCGCCACCTCCAGGCTGACGTCGTCCACCGCGGTGAACGCGCCGTATGTCTTGACCAGATGATGCGTGGCAATCATCGGCGCCTCGAGGGCTCGGTCAGCGTCCAGCAGTTTCCCGCGCGTGCAGGCAAGGCGATCGACAGCGGCGTCCTGTCCATCACCGGCCTGCCCGCGAGGATCGGGATCGAGTTCGGCGCGAGCTGCACGTCGAGCACGGTCATCTTGAGGCGCCCCACGAGCGGCAGGATCGCCGCCTGCTTGTCGAGCCCTCCCCGCGCGAGCCGCAGGTGCGTGCCGTCCGCCGGGAACTCGTTCAGCGTCGGATCGACGGGCAGCCACAACCCGCGCCCGTCGGGTTCGTCCAGGTACACCTCGGGCCACGCGTGGTAGTAGAAGGCGCCGCGCACGAGCACGAGGCCGACGGCGATGCGGGCCGGAATGCCCGCCGCCCGTGCCATCGCGACGTACAACGCCGTGTGCTCGTTGCAATCCCCGACCTTCGTTCGCAGCACTTCTCGCGCGGACGGCAGGCTGATCGTCGGCTTCTTCTCGAGCAGCGCGTTGACGTAGCGCGTCAGCGCCTCGGCGCGCGCGCGGCTGCCCACGACATGCCGCACCGCCGCTTCGCTTTCCTTGACGATCTCCGGCGCGTCGCTCTCGATGAGCGGCTCCGGCCGCAGGTACCGCGTGCGGTCGGGATCGGCCGGTCCGGGTTTCAACTGCTGCGGATCGACAATCTCGAGCACGTTGCCATCGAGCCGCTGGCCAACCCCCTGCAGGTCGGGACTGGACAGATCCGCGCCGTCGAGACGAATGCGCATGAGCCTGACGTCGCGCGGCTGATCGATCCGCTGCCTCATCGTCGGCACGATGGCGGCGCTCTCGAGCAGGTCGGTACGGCCACGGTCGCTGACGGCCATCACGCGCGCGGTGCGCGGCGACTCGGCGACGGAAATGAGCCCCATCGGGCTCTCTTCGCGCAGCACTTCGCCGGTGTCCGTGATCCACGAGGTCGTGCGCAGTCCAGCGAACTCCATCTCGACACGGAAGGCGGGAATCGGGCGGCCGTAGGTCATCGACCGCTGCAGCTCGCGGCTGCCGACCCCGATCCGGATCGGCGCGTCGCCGAGCGTGGCGGGATCGAAGATCGTCCACTGGTACCGCCGGCCCGTGACGAGGCCGGCCGACGCCAGGCGCCGCGGCAGGTTCAGCGCCAGCATCGGCGGTTCGCTCAGCACGCGCTCCTCGCTGCGCGTCCCCGATGACGTGGTGGTTGTCAGCGTCAGACGGCTGCCGTCGACGCGTCCGTTGATGTTGATGGCGCCGGTACCCGGATCGAGCGAGAACTCGAAGCTGCGCAGCGCGAACGCGCCGCCCACACGCGCGGACGTCCGGATGCGCGCGTGGCTGATCGAGCCAAGCAGCGACATCTGCAGTCGGGCATCTTCCTGGATTTGGAACCCGTCGCCATCCGGCACGGTCTGGCTCACGGTGAACCCGATCTTCTCGCCGCGGTAGTACACGCCGCGCCACTCGGCGCTCGTGCCGTACCGCGCAAGGTCAGCGCCCAGGCTCGTGGAGGAGGCCTCGAGGTAGGACTTGTTGACGAGCACCGCCATCGTGGCAAGCCACGCGAGCAGAAGCCCCAACGAGATGGGTCTCGTGACCGCGAGCGGCAGCGGCCGCAGGATCTTCACTCGTGGATTATAGCGGTCGAACGCTGCCGTGGCTCGTGGCTCGTGGCTCGTGGCTCGTGGCTCGTGGCTCGTGCTCGTGGCTCGTGCTCGTGGCTCGGGGCTCG
>MELC01000069.1:0-836 GCA_001767455.1 Acidobacteria bacterium RIFCSPLOWO2_12_FULL_66_21 | reverse complement strand
CTCGTGGCTCGGGGCTCGGAGCTCGGGGCGATCCTAGAGGGCTGCGCTACACCTCCGCGCGGTGGGTAGCGCAGGGCTTTAGCCCTGCCGACGCGCGTCAGTCTGCCGCCATGTGGTCTTCGAACTCGTCCCACTCCGACTCGTTCCACCACGAGCGCTCGAGGCCGGGACATCCTTCGACGAGGGCGGGACAGCAGACGCAGCCGTCGCCGCGGATCGCATCGATGTCCTCCACGGGCGGATAGCGGAGGACAAGGGCCTGGCCCGACGCCATCGCGTCGCGCTCATCGTCGGTCATCTCACGCGAGGGCAGCTCGAGCACACCGTGCCTGCGCAGCCGCGCCTCGCTTTCGGGGAACAGCACGGAGTTCTCGGCGTCGATGTGATGCCAGAGCGCGCGCGAGTACTCGACGGCGAGGCGCTTCAGCTCGCGGCCGGCGTCCTCGCCCAGCGGATCGAGACCGATCACCGCCTCGATCCGATCCAGCAGGGCGAGCGTCGCGCGGTGGTCGTCGCGCAGCGTGGCGATCGGCCCTTCTTCGGGCAGTTGCGCGCGGTGAAGCAGCGCCTCGAAGAGCGTGTCTTCCTCGCGCGCGTGGTGAAAGTGGCCGGCGTAGAGCCGCAGGAAGCGAATCAGTCCTGGACCGTCACCGGGATCGCCGGCGCCGGCGATCCTCAGGTCGACGTACGTGCGAAGCGAACCGACGACCGCGTCGATCACCTCGTGCTCGGCCCGAAGCTCGTCTATCAGGCGCATGCCGTCCTTTCTCTCTGGGGGGCTTCGCCCCGCCAGACCCCCCTGCGCGCTCGCTCGCGGGGACCCCGCGATCCCCACT
>MELC01000068.1:87815-95520 GCA_001767455.1 Acidobacteria bacterium RIFCSPLOWO2_12_FULL_66_21 | reverse complement strand
ACGCCGGTGCCAGGCGATTATGACGGCGACGGCAAGGCCGATCGGGCCGTGTACCGGCCGGCGTTGGGCGTGTGGTACGTCCTGACCTCGCGCAGCGCCTACACGGCGTTCACCGTGACGCAGTGGGGCCTGAGCACCGACGTGCCCGTGCCGGGCGATTACGATGGCGACGGCAAGACCGACCTGGCGGTCTATCGGCCCGCGTCGGGCCTCTGGTACCTCCGGACGTCGAGTTCCGGATATACGACATTCCAGGTCTATCAGTGGGGGCTCTCGAGCGACACGCCCGTGCCGAGCGATTACGACGGGGACGGCAAGACGGACCTGGCGGTCTATCGGCCGGCGACGGGGACCTGGCACGTCCGCACGTCGAGCAGCAACTACACGACGTCTACGGCGACGCAGTGGGGGCTGAGCACGGACACGCCGGTGCCGGGCGATTACGACGGGGACGGCCTGACCGACTTCGCCGTTTACCGGCCCGCGTCGGGACTGTGGTATCTGCGCTTGTCGCGCGCCAACTTCACGACCAGCCAGGTCGTGCAGTGGGGCCTGCCGAGCGACGTCGTCGTGCCGGGCGACTACGACGGCGACGGCAAGACGGACCTGGCCGTGTTCCGGCCGGCGACGGGCGTGTGGTACGTGCTCACATCCAGCAGCGGCTACACCACGTTCTTCACGCGGCAGTGGGGATTGGGCACGGACGTGCCGATCTTGAAGCGCTAGAGATGGTTTCAAAACCGCGAAAGCAGCCCTGAAGGGCTGCGCTACAAGAGGTTTTGAAACCGTCTCTAATACTTGTAGCCGCCGGCAATCGCCATTTCGAGCCGCTGTGGTGGAACCCGAAGCGCGATAGGCCTGGTAGCAGCGTCATTAGGCGCGTCAGAGCCCCGCGGCGTCGGCGATCGCGAGGAGAAACGCCCGCATCGCGGCCAATCCAGCGTTCGCTTCCTCGTGCAGGCGCTCATGATCGAGCGTGGCGTAGCCGTGCGCGATGCGATTGCGGAGGCCGACCATCGCGCGAAGGTCCGTGGCCGACGCCAGCGGGATGACGCCCCGGTTGGCCAGCACGTCGAACGCGCCGCCGGCATCATCGGGCGGATCCCAGCCGGCGTCGGCGACCCAGTGCACCGCGAGATCGATCACGTCCTGCATCGCGAGGAACAGGTGAAAGGTCGCCAGATCTCTCGAATCCGCGTTGGCGAGAAACGCGTCGCGCGGCTGGTCGAGTCGGCCTGCGGCGTCGGCAAGCCAGCTTCGCGCGCGCGCCACCTTTCGAGCGACGATGTCGCGGTTGACCATCGGTCAGGCCTCGGCGCGCAGGCGCGCGACGGCGCGGTCGTGGATCCGCCGCGCCAGCGGCGCCCAGTCCCACCAATCCACCATCGCCCTCGCCCGCTCGCGCGCCCATGCACCGCGGGTGCGCTCGAAGAGGAGCACGCCCGATCGAGCCATCTCAAAACGGAGCTGCGACGGAGCGGTGTCCAGGAACGAGACGTCCACCGGCTGGTCCACGGCGCGTGCGAAAGCGACTTCGACGGCACGTCTGATCCCGGCGCTCCGGCCGCTGAGCCCAATCGCGACGTCAACGTCGCTGTTGGCGCGGGGCGATCCTCCTGCGCACGACCCGAACAGGACGAGCACATCCACGGCGGGCAGCGCCTCGGCGGTGCGTTGCAACGTTTCCATCAGGCTCTCGCGGTTGGCCGCCACGTGACGAGTATAGCCCGCATTGACCCCGAAGCCCGCTGTCGAGCCGGGGCGCAATTCCAACCACGCGATCATCATCCGACCATCCGGAAGCCCGCTGTGGCGAAGTGGCTGTCGAACGCGAAGGCGACACGAATCCGCCGCCTCGAACCAGCACGCGGAATTCTTCTGACGGGGTGTGCGGGCGGTGAGATTACGGCGCCCCGCTCACTCATCCAGCAGATAGTCCGCAGAGGCGCGGCTCAGATTCAGGTTGTAGTACGGATCGTCGCAGGCGGCGGCCGCCGGCCGTGGCGGCATCCTGCTGGCGCACACCAGCCGCGCGTACGGCGTGAAGACGATGCGGAGTCCAAGCTGCCGCGCGCGGATGCAGTAGTCCACGTCGGCGCCACGCCACGGCAGCCCTTCGTCGAACCCCCGCAGCCTGTCGAAGACGTCGCGGCGCGTCATGAGGCATTCACCCGACACCGCCGAGTAGTTGCGCACGCCGATCGCACTCGAGAAGTACCCATAGCTGTCGGCGGGGTACCCGTGCAGAATCGGCGCGGGACCTCCGGCGGCACACGTCACCATGCCGATGTGCCGCAAGCGCCCGTCCGGGTATTGAATCTTCGCGCCGACCGCCCCGATGGCCTGCTGCTGCGAGTACTCGAGCAGCGCCGTGAGCCACTCTTCGTCGACGGGCTCGAGCGCCGCGTCGACCACGACGACCTGCGCGCCGTCCGCCGCGCGAATCGCCGCATTCACGCGAGAGGTCAGGGATGCCGCAGGAGCGACCGCCGCGACGATGCTGACGTACGGGTATGCCGTCCGAGCGCGCAGCGCGGCGGCGGCGCGATCGGGGTCCGCACTCGATTCATTCTCCGCAACAAGGACGAGCGTCACCAGCGGCTGTCCGGCAATTGCGAATTTCATGCGGTACAGACCCGGCACGCCGCCGGACAGGACCTCCGCCTGGATGCCGTTGCGTCTCGCGTAGTCCTCGAGCGCGCGCTTCCCCGAGTCGTGTGCCCACGGCTTGGTGCTGCCGGCGCTGGCCGTCGACTCAGGCGTGCGCCGCCAGTGGTAGAGCACCCGTGGAATGTGGTCGATCCGCGTCGTCAGCTCGCTCAGGCGCAGCATCAGATCGTGATCCTGCGCTCCCTCGTACCCGACGCGAAATCCTCCGGCCCGCTCGACGAGCGTTCGGCGCGCCACCGTGAGATGGCACGTGTACATCGCGCTCAACAGGTGCTCGGGCGACCAGCACGGCTTGAAGAACGGCTCCGACAGCCCCCCATCGGCGTCGCGCTTGTCCTCGTCGGAGTAGAGGACGTCGGCGTCGGGCACGGCGATGAGGTGGCGCACCGCCTGATAGAGCGCGTCCGGCGTCAGCTCGTCGTCGTGATCCAGCAGCGCGACGAATTCGCCGCGTGCCATGGCGAGCGCGGCGTTGGAGGCCGCGGAGATCCCCGCGTTGCGCTCGAGCCGCACGATGCGGATGCGCGGATCGGTCTGTTCCCCGAGCACCGCCCGCGTGCCTTCAGCCGTCGATCCATCGTCGGCAAGGCACAGCTCCCAGTTCACGTACGCCTGCGCACGCACCGATTCGACGCAGGCGCGAAGCCATCGCGGATCGGTGTTGTAGACGGGGGTGATGACGCTGATGAGCGGACCGTTCGGCCAGCGGCCGGACTCGGCGCGCATGTGCGCCAGCGCGGCGGGATCGGGTGCTCGATCGGACGCCCAGCGCCGGTACGCCGCCGTCGGATAGTCGGCGAGCGTCGCGGAGACGAACGCACGAAACGCCGCACGCGGGCCGCGCGGGAGCGCCCGCATCGCCACGCCGAGCGCGGCAAGTACTTCCCCAATCGGACGCGGGCGCTCGATTGCGGGTTCACCCCAGACCGCCCACGCGAAGTCCGGCCGCGCGCCGGGCCGCAGGCGGGTGGCGAGCGACACGATCGCCGCTGTCTCGCTCGAGAACGGGACCCGGACCGCCAGGCGCCGCCACCGCCGATCGCGCCGCCGGCGTCCGGGATCCACGACGCGCGCGCGCGCGATCGACGACTCGCCGGCCGCGTCCCCGATCGTCAGGCTGAATTCGGCGCCGCCGGCGTTCTTCGACCACGCATCGGGCAGCAGCGCGCACCCGGCGCCGACGACGTCGCCCGGCCGCACGCGGAGAGCATAAGTGACCGCCGAGGACGGATGGCAGAGGAGCGCGTGTCGCCTGTCGGCGCCGAGCTCGATCTCGCCGAGCCACCGAACCGCTTCAGCGGCCGACCTCTGATCGCTCGTGACCGACCGCATCGCCCGCGTGCGGAGCGGCCGGTGCTCGCGGCGCAGCCGCCGGCCGGCCTGAGCGAGGCGCTTCCAATACTCCCGGCCGCGGCGGGCGAGCGGCCGCATCACGCGCGCTCGAGCAGCAGGACGGACTCTCCCGCCGGATGCGCCGCATCCTCCACGCGGCTCGCGCCGAGGTCGAGCGCCCCGGCGATCCCTGCCACGAGCTCGAAGGGATAGGCAAACGGCGGCACGTCCGTGATATCGCTCGCGTCGGCGTGATCAATCCACGCGGCATAGATGCGACCCGCCGGGTCCATCGCGCGGACCGCCGTGGCCAGAGAGCGTGCGACGACGTTCAACGAGATCCGCGAGAGCAACGGAGAGGCCAGGGCGATGTCGAACGGGTGCAGCGGAGAGAACGCGGGCGAGTTGATTTCCCAATGTTGGTACCGCGACGGGCCGGCGTACCGCGCGAGCTCCTCGCTGCCCGAGGCCCCGCACGTGATCTCGAGCACGCGATGGTGCGGCTGGAGGCCCTGGCGCTTCAGGAACGCCAGCGCCCATTCTCCCGTACGGGCGTCCCAGTCCACGACCGCCGCGGCGGCCTCCGGCGAGTGGGGGGCGATCGCCGGCGGCTCGGCCGGGCTGTCGGACGATCCGGCGATCAGACGCTGGTATTCGGCCAGCCCTTCCTCCACGCCGCCGTCGAAGAGCAGGCGGCCGTGATCGAGCAGGCAGACGCGGCGGCACATGGCCCGGACCGACGCGGCCGAATGCGAGACGAACACGAGCGTCCGCCCTTCGGCCGTGAACTGCGCCATCGTCTTCATGCACTGCTTCTGGAAGTCCTCGTCGCCCACCGCGAAGATCTCGTCGAGCAGGAGGATGTCCGGATTCATGTTGGCCGCAATCGCGAATCCGAGCCGCATGTGCATGCCGGAGGAGTAGTTCTTCAGCGGCACATCCATGAAGTGGCGCAGCCCGGAGTACTCCACGATGGCGGGGTAGATGGCGTCGATGGCCTCCCTCGACAGGCCGTGGATGGCGGCGTTGAGGAACACGTTCTCGGTGCCGTTCAGGTCCGGGTGAAACCCCACTCCGAGCTCGATCATCGTGCCGACCCGCGCCTGCCGCGCCACGAGCAGGCGCCCGCCGGTCGGGCGGTGGATCCCGGCGATGAGTTTGAGGAACGTGCTCTTGCCGGAGCCGTTGCGGCCCACGAGCGCGATCGAGTCGCCCCGCGCGATCGACAGCGAGACATCACGGAGCGCCCAGAACTCCTCAAGGACTTCGCGGTGCCCCTTGTCGAGGAGTCCGAGAAACAAGACCTTCAGCGATGCGCCGCGGTTGTGGCGCAGCACGAACCGCTTCGACAGCGCCTGCGCTTCGATCGCCGGGACCAGCGCGGCCACTAAATCTGCTCCGAGAACTGCTCTTCGTGCCTGAGCATCAGCGCCATGCCGCCGGCCAGCGCGAAGAGGGCATAGCCTGCCGCGAGCATCCACACGGCCGGGCCGGGCCATTGTCCGTAGAAGAACATCTCCTGATAGGACACGATGTAGGGCGACATCGGACTCATGAGAATCGCCGTGCGCAGGCGCGGCGAAATCTGATCGAACTGGTAGACGATCGGCGTGAGCCAGAAGAGCGCCGCCAGGCCGATCTCGAGGAAGTGCCGGACGTCGCGGAAGAACGCCGTCGCCGTGGAGAGCATCAACGCGATGCCGATCGTGAAGACGAGCTGCAGGGCCAGGAACACCGGAAACAGCAGCATCGGCGCCGACAGCGGCACGTGATAGATGACGAGCATCAGCGGAAGGAAGACGAGCGTGGTCAGCAGGTACTGGGCGAAATTGAACAGCACGACGGCGATCGGCAGGATCGCCCGCGGAAAGAAGACGCTCTTGACGAGGCCGGCGTTGTCGATGATGGCGCCGGTCGCCATGGCGAGCGAATTGGCGAAGAACGTCCACGCGAGAATGCCGATCATCAGATAGAAGACGAAGCTCTCGACGTGGACCCGCAGGATGTAGGTGAAGGCCACGGTGTAGACGGCGATCATCAGCAGCGGGTTGAGCAGCGACCACAGGAATCCCAGCACGGACCCGCGATACTTGAGCTTGAGGTCCTTCGCGACGAGGTTCTTCAGGAGCTCGCGATACCCGTACATCGCGGCGACGGTCCGCGCGAACGAATCGCGCTCCCCGGCGCGATCGAGGAGCGGAGCGTCGGACGCCGGGACGGCTTCGGCTTCGGCCTGCGGTGTCGTGTCAACGTCCATGGGTGATGACACGCATCGCCGGCCGCCCGGACGGATCGACGACGTCGAGCGTGAAGCGCATGCGCCGCACGACAATGCCGCGATCGCGGCAGACGCCCAGCAGGCTGGTGAGCTGCGAGGGCGGCAGGTCCCGGACGCTCACGAGGAGCTCCTCGACGTCCAGCCGCGCGAGAATCGCCTGCAGATCCATGAGTCCGCCGAGAACCGGGAGGCCCTCGAGCCTGATCCGCTGCTTCGCACGGTCGTCGTCGATGAAGCCGACCGGATGCAGTCCCAGCTCGCGGTTCTGCTGGAGCTCGCGCAGCATCAGCGCGCCGCCCCGGCCGGCACCGTAGATCAGAACGCGACGTCCGCGCGTCCGCCCGCGCCGGAGCAGCTCGTCGATCGAGGTGATCGTCAGGCGCGAGCCGACGAGCAGGAACAGGAGAACCACGCCGTCGAGCAGGAACACGCCGCGCGAGAATCCCTCGAACCGATACAGATAGGTCACCAGGAACACCGTCGCCGCGATGCCGAACGTCACACCGCGCAGGATGGACACGAGCTCGGCCGATCCGACCGAGCGCCACACCTGGCGGTACTTTCCACCGATCCACAGCCCGCCGATCTGGCAGGCCAGCACGAACGGAAACGACGCGAGAAAGGGAGGCAGGAACGCGCTGAACTGCGGCTCCTGGAACCGGATGCGAAAGGCGAAGTAATACGCCACCGCGGCCAGCGCCCCATCCAGCAGGATCTCGTAGATGCGATACCGGTACGTCAGGTCGGACACCAGCGGCGCGGCCGTGCTCGCCTCGGCCCCGCGCGGCGAATCCACGTGACCGAGGACGACGGCCGCCGCGGTGATGATCGTGACGTACAGGCCGATGAAGGCGACCGCGTAGGTCAGTCCCACCTGCTGCACCGCGACGGCGACGGTGCCGCCGATGGCGGCAAGCGCGTAGAGCGCCAGCACTGCGCCGCGTTCGCTGACGCCCAGGGCGACGAGCCGGTGCGAGGTGTGGTCGCGCCCGCCGACGAGGGCGCTTCGCCCGGCCATGCCGCGCGTGATGGTGACGAAGGTCGTGTCGAAGATGGGAATCAACAGGAGCAGCACGGGCACGGCCGCCAGGGGTGCGAGGTCGGTGTCCAGGGACGGCGCCGCCAGGACGCTCGCGCCCGCCAGAAAGGACCCGATGAAGAAACTGCCTCCATCTCCCATGAAAATCGAGGCCGGCTGAAAGTTGTAGATCAGAAAGCCGCCGACGGCTCCCACGAAGGCCGCCATGGTGAGGGCCAGTGCGGTTTCTCCCGCCGCCGCGAGGATGATTGCCGAGAACAGGCCGGCGATTCCGGCGATGCCCGCGCAGAGACCGTCGATGTTGTCGAGCAGGTTCAGCGCGTTCGTGATCCCCACCAGCCACACGAAGACGAGCGGGACATCGATCAACGCAATCCCGGTGAACC
>MELC01000068.1:0-87808 GCA_001767455.1 Acidobacteria bacterium RIFCSPLOWO2_12_FULL_66_21 | reverse complement strand
GCGGGACATCGATCAACGCAATCCCGGTGAACCTGATCGGCGGGCCGATCGCCAGGAACACCGCTGTGATGACCGCCTGGCTGCCGAGCTTCGCCAACGGCCGCATGTGCCACAGGTCATCGACTGTTCCGAGGGTGAACATCAGCCCGCAGTAGACGAGCAGCGCACCCAGGTGCGAGGTCGTGCCGCTCGCGAGCAGCCCCGCCGCGAAGGCGCCCGCGATGGCGAGCCCGCCGAGCAGCGCGACGGGGCGCCGGTGCCAGCGGTTGTCGACGGGAGCGGCCAGGAGTCCGGCGCGGGTGGCCAGTGCGCGCACCACGGGCGTCAGTACGACGGAGGCTGCAAGAGCGGTCCCAAAGACCGCAGCGAGATGGAGGTTCACGTGTTCCATGGGTCGTTGCCCGATTAGGTCGGCCGCCCCAGCGCCCGGCTCAAGCCGGCCCACACTCGACGGGCGCGCCAGAACACGCTCGTCTCCATCCGCGCGATCGTCTCGCGCGCATGTTGCAGCTCGTGCTCGATACGGTCGAACTCGACCCGCGATGCGGCGAGGCCGGCCTCGAGCGCCTCCACGGCCGCGATCTTCCGCGTGAGATGCGCGTGAGTTTCCTCCAGCGCCGCACGCACCGACGGCAGCTCCGTGCGCTCGCGCTCGATCTCTACGCGGGCTTGCGCCACGGCGGCGCGCTGCTCATCGAGCGCCTTCACCAGATCAACGATCTGCTGGGTCGCTTCGAACAGCGCGGCCCTCGCCGGGCCGGTGCCGGCCTCGATCGTGGCGCGCGCTTCGTTCCGCTCGGCCTCGAGCGCGGCGGCGCGCTGCTCGACGCGCGCGAGCTCCCGCTGCCCCTCCACCGAGAAGCTGCGCGCCTCGTTGCGCGCCGCGGCCAGCGCGGCGAACTGCCGCTCGTAGTTCCGGATGATCCGGGGCAGCGGCTCGCGGCTTCTCCGGAAACGTACGGCCCACGCCGTGAGGAAGGACGCGTCGAAATCGACGTCGCGATAGAAACCGTGTCGCGCGAACTGCTCGGCCCAGTACTCGGGTGGCTGCACGTTCACGTGCGACGGCTCGCGATGATCCGAGGGGGACGAGGAGAAGAGCACGTCATCCGTGTGACGGCAAATATTGGCGATCGCGGCCTCGCCCTCACGTGCCGTCATGTGCTCCAGCACCTCGATGCACACGATCAGATCGTAGCGATCGGAAAACTCGTCAGCGATCGAGCCGCGCCGGCAGAACGGCCGCACCGAGTCGTGAACGCGGTCGATCGCATAGGAAGAAAGATCAATCCCGTCGGCCTCGATGCCGCGCGCCCGCAGCGCCTCGACCAGGATCCCCAGCGCGCAGCCTGCATCGAGCGCCCGGCGCGGCTGCATTTGGGTGGCAATCCGCTCGGCGATGGCGCCAAAGAAGCTCAGCCAGTGCTCGTCGCGGAGATAGGGGTGGCCGCAGCAGTGCGCGAAATAGTGCGCGTCAAAAGACCCGTCCGTCGGAGCCTCCGGAGCTCCGGCGCCGGATGACGTGTCGTCCATCAAGTTCCTCGAAACGGGACGGGCCCCGTCAGGCGCAGGCGCGCAACGCCAATGGGCCCAATGAGATAACGTGCAGCAGTGTACCGTGCGCCGTGTGCGGGGTCAACCGAACGGTGCGGACAGCGGAATTGGCGCCCGCGCGGGGTATTCTCTCGTGCGCACGGATCTTCCGAACGGATGACCGCGTGGACCCGGTCGACCTGCAAGCGCACCTTGATGAAGGGCTGCGGTGACACGAGCATGAACGTTTTCATTACCGGCATATCTTCCGGCATCGGCGCAGCACTTGCTGAAGTGCTCGTCGTGCGCGGTCACGCCGTCTGGGGCATCGCACGGCGCGAGGCGCCCATGCAGCAGCTGGCCGCGCGGTTGAAGAGCCCACTCTTGCGTTTCTCGGTCGCGGATATGCGCAACGAGCACGAAATCCGCCGCGTCGCGGTCACCATGCGCGACGACGGTTTCGCGCCGGACGCCGTGGTCTTGAACGCGGGCTGCTACGAACCCGACGTGAAGGAAGGCGTGTACCTGCCCGATGCGGCCGCACAGGTCTGGCAGACCAACCTCACGGGCTCGCTCAGCGTGCTCGCGGTTCTGCTTCCCGGGATGTGCGCGCGCGGCGCGGGCCAGTGGGTGGCCGTTTCGTCCCTGGCCGCGTTCCGGCCGGACCCGTGCAGCAGCGCATACCCGGCATCCAAGGCCGCCCTCGCCATGACGTTCCGCAGCCTGCGTCTGCAATTCGAAGACAGCGGACTGCTTTTCAAGACCGTCTATCTTGGTCCCGTGGCGACGGATGTCATTCCCCGCTACCGCGGGGCGAAGCATCCGCCGCACGTTGTTTCGGCGGAACAGGCCGCACAGGCGATCGCCCGCGCACTCGCCTCGTCGAGGGCCGAGTTCTACTTCCCCCGATTGCTCTCGTCTGTCTATCGTGCCATGCTGTGGATTCCAGATCGCTTCTTCGACCGGCTTGTGCGGGGCATGCGCCGATGACCCAGGAAACGCGGAAATCCGATCTCTCCGTCGTCGTTCTCTGTTACCGAAGCGAAGAGGGCATTGTCGAGTTCATTCAGCAGATGGAGGACGAACTTCGCCAGGACGGGCTGGAAAACTACGAACTCGTTCTGGTCGCGAATTTTTTTCCGGGCCGCAGCGACAAGACCCCTGAGATCGTGCGGCGAATGGCCGCCGAGAATCCCAAGATCGTTCCCGTGACGCTGGAGAAGCAGGGCATGATGGGGTGGGACGTGATCTCCGGGTTCCGCGCGGCCACGGGCGATGCCGTCGCCCTGATCGATGGGGATGGCCAGATGCCGGCCCGGGACATCGTCCGGCTCTGGCACGTCCTGAAGAGCGGCGAGTTCGATTTCGTGAAGACCTTCCGCTCGAAGCGGCTCGACGGCCCGCGCCGGATAGTTGTGTCGCGCTGGTACAACCTGATGTTCCACGCGCTGTTTCCGGGGCGTCCTTTCCGCGACATCAACTCAAAGCCGAAGCTGATCACGCACAAGGCCCTCGACCGGATGCACCTCTGTTGCCCGGGCTGGTTTTCGGACGGCGAGATCATGCTGGAGGTCAGCCGGCTCGACCTCTCGTTCGCGGAAGTGCCGACGGTGTTCCACCGCAACGAATGGCGGGCCAGCTTCGTGAGCTGGAGGACGGCGATCGAAATGGTTCGCTACATGATCGAGTACCGAATTCGTTATTGGAAAAGGCGCTGATGGATCCCGGCGCCATACGAACGTATGCGGCGCTGGAGGATTCCTACTGGTGGTTCGTCGGCCGCCGCGAGATCATCCGCCGGCTCATGGCGGCGAAACTGCCGGGCGGTCTGCGCGTCCTCGACTGGGGATGCGGTCCGGGCGGGAACTACCAGATGCTTTCCCAGTTCGGCCACGTGACGGCGGTCGATGCGTCCGACGCCTCACTGGCATTCTGCCGCGAGCGCGGCGTTCCGGATGTCGTGAAGGCGGACAGGCTGCAGGACTTCCCGCCGGGGGATCCGTACGACCTCGTCACCACGTTCGACGTGCTGGAACACATCGAGGACGACGCCGGGTTCCTGCGTGACCTGAGGCCTTGCCTGAAGGACGGCGGCCACGTCCTGGTGACCGTGCCCGCGTACCAGTTCCTGTGGTCGGACCTGGACCGCCTGCTCGGCCACGTGCGGCGCTACAGCCGGCCGGACCTCGTCCGCCGGTTCGAGGATGCCGGCTACACCGTGTGTGTGGCGTCGTATTTCAACATGTTTGTCGCCGCGCCGTTCATCATGGTGCGATGGCTCCAGGCGCGTTCGGGGAAGACCGCGACGTTGAAGGAATACGCCATGGACCTCCCGCGGTGGCTGAACAGCCTGCTCATCGGGTTGGAGAAGATCGAGGCCGCCCTGCTGCCGCGCATGTCGCTGCCGTTCGGTTCCTCCGTCATCGTCCTCGCGAAGAAGCAAGCGGAACACCCGTCACTTGACCGTTGAACGCTGGAAAGGAATGGGCCTCGACGCGACCGAGAGGCGCCCGAGCGCGCTGCACTACGCCATCCGAGCGGTGCAGGGGCTCGTCGCGTGCGGGGCGCTGGCCATCTCGGCGATTTTCGCCTACTTGGCCATCTTCTCCCGGTTCATGCCCTATGACGATGAAGGCACCGTCATGGTGTCGGTCAGGACGTTTCTCGGCGGGCTGCCGCTGTACGACCAGACGTACTCCCAATACGGCCCGTTCTACTACCTGCTGAAGAAGCTCCTGTTCGGGGTGACGGGCGGGCCCGTCACGCACGACATCACCCGATTGACGACGGTCGTCTTCTGGATGGCCACGGCGCTGCTGACGGCACTGTTCGTCCGCCGGCAGACGAAATCCGTGAACTGGGCGATCGTCGCATTCCTCCAGGTTGTCCTTCACTGCTGGTGGCTCGTGGCCGAGCCGGGCCATCCGCAGGAAGTGCTGCTGTTCCTCATGGCGGCGATGATCGCCATCGCCTCGCTGCTGCCGGGGCGCACCGCTGGCCTGGCGCTCCTGGGAGCGCTCTCCGCCTTCATCCTCCTCACGAAGATCAATTCCGGTGTGTACGTCACGTTATCGCTCGCTCTTGCGTTCCTGTCGGTGTCGCGCGCCGGTAAGGGCACCGTGGTCGCCTACCTGCTCGGCTCGGTCGCGGCCGTACTGCTGCCGCTGCTCGTCATGCGCGCTCATCTCGACGCGTGGGCGCTGAACTACGCGCTCCTCGTGTCGTTTGCGTCGGCGGCGTGCTGCCTCACGGCCTGGCGCCCGGCGTTGGCCGAGCCCCTGGCGATTGGCCGTGCCGGTGTTGCGGCCATCGCATTCTCGGGAAGCGCGGCCCTGGTGATCGGCATCACGATCCTGCTGGGCACGACCCCATACGCGCTCCTGGACGGGGTCCTTCTCAGGCCGCTCAGGTTTGCGACCGTCTTTGCCATCCCGTTATCGCTCGACTCCACGTCCATCGTCTGCGGCGTCGCGTCCGTGCTGCTGGCGGCGGCGGTTGCGTGGCTCCGGCTCACGAACCGAGTGTCCGGCGCCCGCCTCGGTGCGGCAGGCCTGCTGGCAAAACTGGCGTTCGGCCTGGTGGCTGCGTGGGCCCTCATGTACCAGCCGGCTGGGGCGCTGGCCTGGGTCGCCCCGTTCCTGTGGGTCGTGCTGCTCCCCTCGTCGGCGGCTCCGTGGCGGATCGAACGGCTCTTCCCGGCGACGGTGTTGTGCTTCCTGGCGCTGCTCCAGTTGCTCATCGCCTATCCGGTTGCCGGTACCCAGAGATCGTGGGCCACGCTGCTCCTGGTCCCGGTGGCGGTCCTGTGCCTGGCTGACGTGACCGCGGCGATCGACCGGAGGATGCCCCGCACGCTCGGCCGGCTCGCTGAGGCGGCCGCGCTCGCGTTGGTCATTTATGTGTACTATCCGCATTTCGACGTCGCGGCCCAGCTGCGTCAGTATCAATCATTGATGCCGCTGTCTCTGCCTGGGGCAGATCGCATACGCCTCAGCAGGGAACAGGCCACGATCTATCAGCACCTGACCGCGACGATCCGCCGGGACTGCGATGCGCTCGTCACGATGCCCGGCTACAACAGCCTGCATTTCTGGACCCGGATCAAGCCACTCACCGGCTACAACGCCGGCGCGTGGATGATCCTCTTCGACGATCGGATGCAGCAGCAGATCGTCGATCGGCTCTCGCAGCACCCGAACGGGTGCGTAATCTACGACGAACCCGGCAGCCAGATCTGGAAGGTCGGACGGGACGTCAGCGGCGGGCCGCTTGTTCGATACATCCGCGAGTCGTTCCGGACGGTCCAGACGTTCGGGGACTATCAGCTCATGGTCCGCAACGACAGGGCGTGGAGTGCGCCGCAGCCGGCGCGCGTCTCACCGGGGTTCGTGCAGGGGAGACCGGTGTCGCTCGCCCCGGACGACTTCTTCGGCCAACCGGCCGCTTCGCTGGCGGTGTCGATCCGCACGAGCGACCACGGCGGCGTGCTCGGGTGCCAGTCGGCGCCGGCGCAGGAACCGGCGAGCGAGTGGGTGCCGCTGCTATACGTGGATCTGGACGGGCGGCTGTCCGGACAGTTCTATCCCGGCCGCGTCGAGACGATCACCACGCGCGAGCCGATCAACGACGGCCGCTGGCATCGCGTGGTGCTGATGCGCGGCGGCGGCCGGCAGACGCTGTTCGTGGACGGCCGCGAGGCGGGGTCGCTCGCGTCCGGCGTCGTGGACCTGCACATGCGGCACTGCCAGCTCGGCCTCGCGTTCGTCAAGGCGTGGCCGCGGGGCACCGACGGGTGGACGGCGTTCAGCGGCGACATCGCCGCGTTCAGCGCCGTCAGGCGGACACTGACCGCGGCGGAGGTCGCCGCCGATTACCGGGACAACGCACAGCCGCCGCCGGCGCGACGATGAGTCGCCGCGCCGCACGTGCCGGGTGATGCTGCGGCCAACCGCTCTGCGCCATGCGAACTTTGTCGCTTCGATTACATTCTTCGTGCTTCCAGGCGTCCACACGCCCCACAACCTTGTCAACACAGCCGAAATCCGTCAGGACAGCGCGGCACGCAAGTTGCGAATTCCTAAACGTCCTTCGGATCAGAAGACGTTACACCACACGGACGGCACACATGCGCAAAACAGTCGCAGGCTGTCTCACCGCGATCGGAATGGCCGCTCTGGCAGCGCTTCCAGCGCTCCAGGCACAGGGGGGAATCACCATCGGTTCTTTCCCGAGTCGTCTGACGGCGGGTCCCGACTATGCCACCGACGTGTTCGGCGATCCGTGGGACATGAGCAATCCCGAGGACATCGGCCAGGAACCGAGCGAAACGTCAGGATGGGGGACGACCTTTACGGTGAACGGACTGGCCGGTGGGACCATGGATCCCGCTGCGGGGTTTTCAGAGGTCTCCTTCCTGTACAGCGGGTTCTACGACACGCTCAACCCTGGCCGGACCGGCAGGACCTCCCCCATCGACACGACCAAGTACCGGAAACTGTCGTTTCGGATGAGTTCGACGCTGGCCGGACAGACGCCCAACCTCCAGTGGTTCCACTGCGTGTGGTCCGACCCGGCGTGCGATAGCATACGCAACCACGGTTCGCGCGGCGCCGAGACGACGGTGAACGGGTTCAAGATCTGGGTCGACGACATGACCGCGGCCAACGTGGGTCATCCGTGGGTGGGCGAGGCCGGCGCCGTCAACGCGAATGTCGTTCGCGGATTCCGCATCATCCCCACCAGTACTGCGACTACCCAGACGATCTTCTTCGACTGGGTCCGTCTCACGCTTCCCGACAATGCGCCCGGCGCCGCCATGCAACAGATCACATGGACGGGCACGTCGCCGGCGACCATCGACGTCGTCGACGCCGGTGGAACGGTCCTCACGATCGCGAGCAACGTCAGCAGCCCGCGGAATTGGAACTACGGCGTGCTGCCGCCCGGTGCGTATACGCTTCGGATCTGCGGCGGCAGCCACGCGAACTGCACCGGGTTCAGCCCCGCGACCAAGGCGTTCACGATCAACACGCCCCCGACGATTCGCGTGACGGATCCGTCCATGACGACGGGCGAAGACTTCGCGACGACGGTCCTGGGCAACCCGTGGGACATGAGCGCGGAAGGCGACGTTCAGTACACCGGCGGCGACAACTACACCCCGACCAACCCGGCGGACTTCACCGGCGGCACGCTGAACGGCACGAACACCGGCCTCGGCGCATACATCTCGCTGCTGTTCAACACGAACAACCAGACGCCGATCGACCCGTCGAAGTACCGGTATTTCACCCTGCGCCTGAAACTGGACTGCGCCTACGATCTTGCCCAGGGCTCGGTGGGGCGCCTCTACTGGGCCTCGCAGCAGTTCATCGACACCGCAACCGCGACGACCAGCTCCGCCTGGATTGTCTGGCCCGGCTGGAACAGCTACAGCGTCGACCTGACGCCGTTGACGTTCGGGGGCAGCGGGGGGTTGGAGGATCTTGCCGCAAGCCCCGGGAGGGAGCTCTGGACGGCCACCAACAAGCAGCACCTGCGCTTCACCCCGCACGAGTTCACGACCGTATGCCCGTTCCACGTGGACGACGTCAAGCTGACGGCGAATCCTGCATCGAGCGGCACGTTCACGATCAAGTTCACGGGGGCCGACGCGGACGGCGACAGTGTCACGGTCGACCTGTACCGCGATACCGACCAGGATCCGGCGAGCAAGACGCTCATCGCATCCGGCATTGCGGCGAGCGCCGGTCAGTACGTGTGGAACACGACGGCGGTGCCGGCGGGCACGTACTACATCTACGCCGAGGCGAGCGACGGCAGCGGGAGCGGGTTCAATACCGTCGGCAGCTATTCCGATGCGCCCGTCGTCGTGGCGGCGGCACCGTCCGTCACGACCCAGCCGGCCAACCTGAGCGTCGCCGCGGGACAGAACGCGCAGTTCACGGTGGCGGCAAGCGGAAGCCCGACCTACCGGTGGCAGGTCTCGAACGACGCAGGAACCACGTACACGGATCTGACCGACGTGTCTCCATACAGCGGCGCTCTCTCGTCGACCTTGTCCATTGCGGCCACCACGCCGAGCCTGAACCGGCTGCGGTTCCGCGTGCGCCTCACCAATGCCGTCGGAACCGTGACGAGCAACCCAGCCACGTTGACGGTTCGCGACGTCGTCGCCAACTTCGATGGCGACGCGAGGGCCGATCTCGCGGTCTTCCGGCCGTCCACCGGGACGTGGTACATCGCGAACTCCAGCACGAGCTTCGGGTCGAGCGCCGTCTACCAATGGGGCCTGTCGACCGACATCCCCGTGCCCGGGGACTACGACAACGACGGTCGCACCGACCTCGCCGTCTATCGGCCATCGAACAATCGCTGGGTGATCAAGTATTCGTTCCCGAACTACACGTTGACCGGGACTTTCACGTTCGGGATCGCCGGAGACGTTCCGGCGGCGGCCGACTACGACGGCGATGGCAAGTTCGATCTCGCGGTGTTTCGGCCGTCCACGGGCGTCTGGTATGTGGCCTTGTCGAGCAGCAACTACACGTCGACGACCACGGGTGCTCTCGGACTTGGCACGGACATTCCGGTGCCCGCCGACTATGACGGCGACGGCCACGCCGACATCGCCGTCTATCGGCCGTCCACCGGCATGTGGTACGTGCGCCAGTCGAGTACCGGCTCGACGAGCCTGACGATCCAATGGGGCCTGAACGGAGATGTTCCCGTGCCGGGCGACTACGATGGCGACGGCGTGACCGACATCGCCGTCTACCGGCCGTCCACGGGCGTGTGGTACGTGCGGCAGTCGAGCACCAACTTCACGACGTTCACGTCACGCCAATGGGGAGTCAGCGCCGATATCCCGGTGCCGAACGATTACGATGGCGACGGCAAGGTCGATACGGCGGTCTATCGGCCCTCGAACGGCGTGTGGTATGTGTTGCAGTCGAGCAGCAGCACATTCGCGTCATACCAGTGGGGGCTGAGCGACGATGTCCCGATGCCCAACACTCAGGTCGCCAATGCCTTCGCGGGAGCCGCGACGAGGCCGAAGGTGTCGCCGCTCGCCAATCATGTGCGGGAGAGTGATTTCGACGGCGACGGGCAGACAGACCTGACGGTGTATCGGCCGTCGAACGCCACGTGGTACACGCGCAAGTCGGGCGCCGGCTACACCACGTCGGGGGCGACCACGTTCGGTGTGAGCTCCGACGTTCCGGTGTCAGGCGATTACGATGGCGACGGCCTCACGGACATCGCCGTCTACACGGGCTCCGGCGGCATCTGGTCCATCCGTCGATCCAGCGGCGGCACGGTCGTCTATCAGTGGGGCCTCACCGGCGACGTGCCGGTGCCGGGGGACTTCGATGGCGACGGTCGCGCCGACCTGGCGGTGTGGCGCCCCGCCAGCGGAGTGTGGTACATCCGCAAATCGAGCACCAACTTCACGACCTCGGCGGCGTTCCAGTGGGGTTTGAGCAGCGACAAACCGGTGCCGGGCGACTACGATGGCGATGGCGTGATGGATCTCGCCGTGTATCGACCGTCCACCGGCGTCTGGTATCTCTTGAAGTCGAGCACCAACTTCTCGGCGTCGGCGTCGTATCAGTGGGGCCTGAGTGCTGACATCCCGGTGCCGGGTGACTTCGATGGCGATGGCAGGACCGACCTCGCCGTGTGGCGCCCGTCGAGCGGCATCTGGTACGTCAGGCAGTCGTCCAGCAACTTCACGACGAACGTCATCGTTCAGTGGGGGCTCAACGGCGACGTTCCCGTCCCTGGGGATTACGACCGTGACGGCAGGACCGACCTTGCCGTGTTTCGACCCTCCACCGCCGTGTGGTACTTCGTACATTCGAGCACCGACCTCACGACGTCCATGGCGCTGCAGTGGGGGCTGAGCGGCGACATCCCGATCCTCCAGCGCAAGTGATCGGCTTTCGGGGTGGGGAGCCGCGTGATATGCTCCCCGCGATGCGCACCTCATCATCATGGCGGTTTCCGATCTACGCCGGCCTGGTGCTGGCCGTGATGGCATCTGCGGCCGGCTGTGATTGGGGGTGTGGACGATCGAAGAGCGCCGCAGTCCCGGCACCAAAACGCCCGGCCGACCGCGACGGGGACGGCAAGGCCGATCTGATCGTCTTTCGGCCGTCAACCGCGCAGTGGTTCACTCTCCCTTCCGGCAACAACTTCACGAAGGGATCGCCGGAGACGTTCGGCGCGAGCGGCGACGTGCCCCTGTCGGGAGACTACGACGGCGACGGCAGGACCGACATGGCCGTGTATCGTGCCACCTCCGGGTCCGCAACCTGGCAGGTGCTGCGCTCGAGTAACGGCAGTCTCGTGTCCAGCGTGCTGGGCGCGAGCAGCGATGTTCCCGTGCCGGCCGATTACGACGGCGACGGCAGGACAGACATCGCCGTGTACCGGCCGTCCACTGGCGTGTGGTTCCTCCTCCATTCCGGCGGCAACGATTCGAAGCCCGCGACGATCGCCTTCGGGCTCAGCACGGACATTCCGGTGCCGGCCGACTACGACCTCGACGGCAAGGCCGACATTGCGGTCTATCGGCCGATATCGGGCACGTGGCACGTCCAGTTTTCGAGTACCGGCAAAGCGATGACCCCGAGGCAGTGGGGCCTCAACGGCGATATTCCGGTGCCTGGTGATTACGACGGCGATCGTCAGGTCGATTTCGCTGTCTATCGTCATGTGATTGGGCGGTGGTACATCCTCCAGTCGAGCAGCGGTTACACCAAGAACGTCGAAACGCAGTTTGGCATCGACGGCGACGTCCCCGTGCCTGCCGACTACGACGGAGACGGCCGGACAGACATCGCCGTTTTCCGGCCCCCCACCGCGATCTGGTACCTGCTGAAATCGAGCGTAGATTCCCCGGTGCCTGAGATCCGCCAGTGGGGGCTGCCCGGCGACATCCCGCTTCTTCCGCGCTGGTGATCTGGTCATGGACAAACGGGACATGAAGGCCACCTACGAGCGCCACGTGAAAACGCTGGGCGATCGTCACGAGCGTGCTCGCGCGATGGAGCTGGCCATCGGCGGCCAGTTCACGGCCTTCGGCATCATCGAGCGCGAGATCCTGGTGCAATACGGCCTCCGCCCCGACGATTTCGTCATCGACGTCGGCTGCGGATCGGGACGTCTGGCCAAGGCCCTCGCGGAGTACTTGCGCGGGCCGTACCTGGGGATCGACATCGTGCCGGACCTGCTCGACTATGCGCGGGAAATCGTCGGACGGCCGGACTGGCGATTCGAGGTCGCGCCGGGGCTCCAGATCCCCGAGCGCCCGAATGCCGCGGACGTCGTGTGCTTCTACTCGGTCTTCACGCATCTCCTGCACGAGCAGTCGTTCGTGTACCTACAGGAGGCGTGCCGCGTGCTGAAGCCCGGCGGGCTCATCGTCTTCTCGTTTCTCGAGTTCGCGATTCCAAGCCACTGGTCGGTGTTCACCGCGACGGTCGCGGACATTGGCGGCCAGCATCCTCTCAACGTGTTCATCGGCCGCGACGCGATTCACGCGTGGGCCGAGCACCTGCCGGTCACCGTTGTGGCCATCCACGGCGGCGACAAGCCACACGTACCGTTGCGCGAACCTGTCACCCTCGACGATGACACCGTCGTGTCTGGGCTCGGCAATCTGGGCCAGTCGATCTGCGTGTTGCGGAGGGTGTAGCGGGTGTTCCTGCACAGGCTCGCCGCGCTGCCGGGGCGCGCCGCGCGGTCGCTCGCCCGGCGCATCAGGTCGGCCGGCGCGCAGGCCGGGACTCGTGCCGCGACGCTTGCCGGGTGCTGCCCTGGCGGCACCCTCGACACGATGTATCGGACGCGTGAAGCGATCGGCGCCGTTTATCTGCGCGGCGCGGGCATCGAGGTCGGGGCGCTCCACCAACCGCTCCGCGTGCCGCCCGAGGCCGTCGTCACGTACGTCGATCGCATGTCGGTCGCCGATCTCCGGAGTCAATACGGGGACCTCGTGAACGTCCCGCTCGTGGAGGCGGACGTGATCGACGACGGCGAGACACTCGTCACCTTCGCCGACACCAGCCAGGATTTCGTCATCGCCAACCACTTCCTCGAGCACTGCGAGGACCCGATCGGCGCGCTGCAGACGTTCTTCCGCGTGCTGAAGCCGGGCGGCGTGTTGTACATGGTGGTGCCGGACAAGCGTTTCAGCTTCGACGTGGACCGGCCGTGCACCGCGATCGAACACATCATTCGCGATCACGTGGAGGGACCCGCCTCGTCGCGCCGCGCGCATTTCGACGAGTGGACCCGCCTCGTGAACAAGTGCACCGACGAGGCGCTCGCCGAAGAACAGACGCGGCATCTCATGAACATCAACTTCAGCATCCACTTTCATGTGTGGGGCGCGTCCGAGCTGCTGGAGTTCATCACCACGTGGCCGCGGTTCGTGCAGCTCCAGCTCGAAGTGTTCATGCGCAACGGTCCCGAGACCATCCTCGTGCTTCGCCGGACGCCCTGACCCGCCGTTACGCGCCGGTGCGCGCCGCCGGCCGCCGGTAGTCGCCCTTGGCCAGGTGCTTCTCCAGCCAGACGTACAGCACGATGAACAGGTAACGGCTTCCCATTTCCTGCAGCTTGAGCTTCGACACACCCTCGGTTCGATTCCGCCAGCCGATCGGAATCACGCTGAAGCTGAAGCCGCGCACGACGGCCTTCAGAGGCAATTCGACCGTCAGATTGAAATGGTGGGAGAGCAGCGGCCGCAACCCGTCAATCGTCTCCCGCCGGTACAGCTTGAACGCGTTGGTCGTGTCGTTCAGTGGAATCCGGAAGAGCAGCTTGATGAACAGGTTGGCGAGCCGGTTGATGGCCAGCTTGAAGGCGGGATAGTCGATGACGGTGCTCCCCCGCATGAACCGCGAGCCGAACACGCAGTCGTAGCCTTTCAAGATCTCGCGGTAGCAGCGGACCACGTCCTCGGGCGGGTCGGAGCCGTCGGCCATGACGATGGCGACGCAATCGCCGGTGAAGGCCTCCAGGCCGCGGCGCACCGCCAGGCCGAACCCGCCCGGGCCCTCGTTATCGACGCATCGCACGGTCGCGCGCTCGCGCGCGACTTCGGCGACGGCGTCCGCCGTCCGGTCGGCGCTGTGATCGTTGACCACCACGATTTCGTAGGGCACCGCTTCGCCCTCGAGCGTGTCGCAGAGCGACCGGAGCACCGGCCGGATCGAGTCCTCCTCGTTGTGCGCGGGCATGACGATCGACAGCGTGAGCGGAGCGTCTGTCATGTGTCGTGTCAGGTCAGCGCCGCGCGGAGCGCGCCTTCGTGGTCGCGGATCCAGCGGTGCAGGTCCGCGGCGATCGCGTCAACCGACCGCTTGGGGGCCCAGCCGAAGCGCGCGTGGATTCTCGAGTTGTCCGTGATGTAGACCGGGACGTCGCCAGGTCTCGTGTCCGGCCGCGACGCGATCGCGAGCCGCGTGCCGGTGAGCGTCTCGCATTTTCGGGTGAATTCGAGGAGCGAGACGCTGTTGGCCGGTCCGCCGCCCGCGTTGAGGACCTCTCCGCGCAGCGTCTCACGCTGCGCGAGCTGGAGGTCGATCAGGTCCGCGAGATCCGCGACGTGAAGGACGTCGCGCACCTGGTGTCCCTGCCCCCCGAAGCCGATGTAGGCCAGTGGCCGCTCGAACATGTGGGCGACCATCCAGTGGGCGAACACTCCCTGTTCGGCGTGCCCCATCTGCCACGGCCCCGACACGACACCGCAGCGGTTCACGATGGCCCGCAGGTTGAACATGTCCACGTATTCGGCGATGAGCAGCTCCGAGGCGAGCTTCGTCGTCCCGTACAGCGTCCGGGCACCGTCGAGTGGAAACGTCTCCGCGATCCCTCGCGAGCTGGCGCCGGGCACGGACTGATCGTCGAGCAGCTCGAACCGATCGCCGCGGTCCTCGTACCGGAGCCCGCACAGGGTGGCTGTCGGATACACCCGGCTGGTGGAGAGAAAGACGAAGGCGGCGCCGGCCGACCGGGCCAGCTCGAGGCAGTTCACACAGCCGCCGAGGTTCGTGTCCACCACGTAGCGCACCTGGCCGTCGCGGCCGGCCAGGACGGAGGGTTCCGCGGAGCACTCGATGATGAGGTCGAGATCGTCGCGGAACGGCGCGAGGTCCGCGTCGAGTCGCACGTCGCCGTGCCGGAAGTCCACCTGCGCGGCGCGGAGCCGAATCACGTTCAGCTCCGCGCCGCGCCGGCGCAGGTTGTCGAAGGCGACCACGCGGCGGTCCGGGTACCGCCCCTTGAATTCGATCGCGAGGCTGGAGCCGATGAAACCCGCGCCGCCGGTGACGAGAATCGTGCGCGCCATCAGTGGCGCTCGCGGTCCCAACGCTCGATGTTGTGGTCGTAGATGTCCCGGAGCAGCGCGTCGAGGTCGTACTGCTGCCGCCAGCCCGGGTAGTCCGTCTGGAATCTGCGGAGGTCGCTGATGTACCAGATGTGGTCGCCGATCCGGTTGGCCGGCTGATAGACCCAGTCCAGCTTCCGCCCGGCGATCCGCTCGCACTTCTCGATCGCCTCGAGCATCGAGCAGTTGCTGAAGCGGCCCCCGCCCATGTTGTACACCTGGCCGCCGCCGCGCGGCGCTTTCCAGAACTCCAGGAACGCGCCAATGACGTCCGCGCTGTGGATGTTGTCGCGCACCTGCTTGCCCTTGTAGCCGAAGACCGAGTACCGGCGCCCGATCGCGACGCACTTCATCAGGTAAGCGAGGAACCCGTGGAGCTCGGCTCCCGAGTGCTGCGGCCCCGTGAGGCAGCCGCAGCGAAACGCCGCCGTGCGCATCCCGAAGTACCGGCCGAACTCCTGCACCAGGACGTCGGCGGCCACTTTTGACGCGCCGAACAGCGAATGCAGCGAATGGTCGATCGACATCGTTTCGTCGATGCCCGCGGCGAACGGGTGCGACGGATCTATCTCCCACCGGCTCTCCTGTTCGGTCAGGGGAAGAGCGTTCGGCGTGTCGCCGTAGACCTTGTTGGTGGAGGTGAAGATGAAGACCGCCTCGGGGCAATGCCGTCGCGTCAGATCCAGCAGCGTGAGCGTCGCGCCGGCGTTGATGCTGAAATCGAGCTGCGGGTCGCGCGCCGCCCAGTCGTGCGAGGGCTGCGCCGCCGTGTGGACCACCAGCGCGATGTCCTTGCCGCGCTCGGCGAAGATGCGCTCGAGCGCCGCCTGGTCGCGCACGTCCAGATCGAAGTGCGTGTAGGAGGGAAGTTCCTCGAGGCTGTCCCGCGTCGATCGCGTGGACGCCTCGTCGCCGAAGAAGTGCCGCCGCATGTCGTTGTCGATTCCGACGATGGCCACGCCGCGGTCCGCGAGGACGCGCACGGTTTCCGAGCCGATCAGACCGGCCGAACCAGTCACGATTGCTGTGGTCATATGACGCCCGGGCGGATGGATGAATCAGATGAATCTCTGAACACGGACAGATGAAGCATGCGAAGAATAGCACGGCGCTGGCGGACGATCCGCGGGTCGGGGTACAGCCACGCCAGCAGCGTTTCGCTCCGCCCGATGATGAGACCGAGCCGCGCTATGCGCAGGTAACCGCTCCGCGCGGCCGCGTAAGGCCGCCCAACGTACTCGGTCCGGGCCGATGACGCGAGCACCGCGAGCAACGTCACGGTGACGACCGCCATCCTCGCACGCCGACCAACGGCAGACGGCCGGGTGCGGACCAGCAGGACGGCCATGGCCGCCAGAGCGCACCAGAAGGGGGCCGTCACCGTCATGTATCGCGGGGCGAGCGCCTGGCCGCTCCCGACCCACGCTCGCCCGAGCGCGGACAGGGAGGCGATCCCGACCGCCTGGAGGGCCACGAGCATCGGGAAGAGCACGGCGGGCACCGGCTTCGATCGCCAGAGTCCCGCGACGAGGAGTCCGAACGCCAGCGCGCCCGCGGCGCCCACCACCGCCGCCGCCGGCTCGCTGTAAGCGGCGACCGGCGCCCCAAGGTAAGAGGCCGTATACACCAGCAGCGTGCGGAACCGATCCCACGACGAGAAGCTCGACAGCAGCGACGGCTGCGCGGGCTGCACGTAGCCGTGGAAGTAGGCGGCAATCGTCAGCGCTGCGACGAGCGCCCATGCTGCCGCACGCCGCACGCGCCCATCGCGCGTACCGGCAAGAATCGCCGACAGGCCAACCGGCCAGTAGACGAGCCCGGCGGCAAACGAGAACGTGCTCCACACCCCGCAGCCCAGCGCTCCGACAAATCGCCAGCGGTCCCGCGCGAGCGTCGCCGTCAGGTACAGACCGAGGAGCGCCGAACAGACGCCCATCAGCACGGAGATCTGCCAGCCCCACAGCCAGTTCTCCCACTGCGCCGGGGAGAATATCAGCGCGGCGAAGAACGGCAGCAGCCACCGCGGGCTGCCGCCGGGCGCCGTTTCCAGCGCGCGCGCGAAGACGATGAATATGCCGAGGCCGAAGATCACGTTCGCGGCGATCTCCCAGGCGATGTTCCAGCCGGAGAGCCTGGCGAGCACGAGCATCAGGACGACAGGAAAGAGCGGGCGGTGCTCGTTGTGCTGAAACCAGAGGTCCTGCACACCGAGTGTGCCGGCGGCGAGTTTGTCGAGTTTCGGCACGAGCTCCCATTGATCCCAGAAGGGCACGTCCACATAGAACGTTCGCGCGAACCAGATGAGATAAAGGAGCGGGACTGCCGCGAGCAGGATCGGCAACGCGCGCGAGGCGAACCGTACGAGGCGCACCGCGGCCGGCGAGGTCAAGACCGGGGTGCGTGCCATGCGCGGGAGAGCTCCGCCACGCCGAACGAGTCGATGATGGCGCGGTTCAGTTCCTCATGCTCGATCTGTCGGGGGGCGCCACACGGGGACAGCCAGTGCACGTCGAACCGGCTGATGATGTCGCGATCCGTACGGCGTCTCCGCGACTGCAGCAAACGGCGGCGCTCGCTGAGGCGCGGCACATCGAGCAGAAAATCGTGGATGCCGCAGAGCGCGGCCGCGGCCCCGGTCGGAATCGGCTCCGTGCGGCCGTCGAGCGAGGTCGTCACGGCTCCGCGCTCGATCTGGTACACCGCCCGTCCCGATACGAACGGGATGGCCGCCGCCTCGTGCGCGACGTCCCGCGCCGCGCCAGCCAGGCCGCGGATCCCGAGGTGACCGAGATTCTGCAGAATGGTGCGCGTCCTCGTCACGCCGCGTCCCGCGAGGGCGGACTTCGCACGATGCGCGAGCCGGCGAAGCGACGCGCGCGGACGCCCCTCCCGGCGCTCCGAGGCGGGTTGTTCGAGCACACCCAGCGACGCGCGGCTCAGATCGGTGGCCAGAAGCACCCGATCGGTCGCCAGGAGGAGCGCCGTCGGCAGCAGACGCTCCAGCGTCTCCCGTTCGAGGTGCGTGTACAAAATGCGCAGGGAGTTCCGCTCGTACAGCCGCAGCCTGGGCGGCTCCGGCCACTTGCCCCACGTACCGTGGTGCTTGTGATAGACGATGGACCTGGGCGAGAACCAGACTTCGTGGCCGAGCAGCCACAGCCGCCAGCCGAGTTCCACGTCCTCGTAGTACGCGAACGCACCCTCGTCCCAGCCGCCCGACTCGAGGAACACGTCGCGGCGCACGAGCATGGCTCCGCCGCACGCGAACAGGAGCGGACGCTCCTCGCCATGCCGTCCCGCTTCGGGCTGTCCGATGTCGATTTGAAACCCTTTGCCCTCGCAGTTCACGGAGCCGCCGACGAAGTCGATGAGCGAGCCGTCCCAGCTCAGGATCCGGCTGCCGACGCTTGCCGCCCGCCGGCGCTGGGCCGTCTCGACGAGCTCCCGCAGCCAGTCCGGGTGCACGCGGGTGTCGTCGTTCAGGAAGACCAGGTATTCACCGGTGGCGGCGCGCGCGCCGACGTTGTTGCCACCGGAGAACCCCGCGTTCTTCCCGACCCTCACGACCCGTGCGCCCGGATAGTACTGCTCCACGAGCGGCGCGGGATCGACCGGCGACTCGTTGTCGACGACCAGGATCTCGATCTGCTCGCCCGGATACGTCTGCGCGCGCAGCGATGAGAGACAGTCGGCCAGGTGCGGCTGGCCCAGCACGGTCAGCACGATCACGGATACCGTCGATGGACGGACCGAGATCGTGACGGGCTCGTCGGGAGATGCACCGCCGATGGCCCCGCTCGTCGCGGGCGTCGGCGCCTCGCCCGCGAAGAGCGGCTCCAGATCGAAATCCCGGATGAACGCGCGCGCGACCGCTTCGTAAGCGCCGCCCTCGTGAAGACGGAAGGGATCGCCAAAGAGCGGAAAGAGATCTCGGTCGGAGCGCCGGCGGCGCTGCTGGATCTCCCGCCGCTTCCGGTTCAATTCGGGCAGTTGCTGGCCGAAGTCTTCGAGCGCAAACAGATGCACGAGCGTGCGCGCGGTGACGTCGAGCACCGGCACCTGCGGCGCTCCGACGGCGAACGTGCGCGGATCGATCCCGCTGTGCGCCAGTCCCCGCAGGAGCGACAGCGCGATGGCCGACGGCAGCACACGTCTGAGCGTCTCGTCCTCGTAGTTCTTGTAGAGCATCGCCAGCGCGTTGCGCTCGTACAGCCGGAGCCTCTGGGCGAAGGCGACGCGGCCGGCCGTGCCGTGCAGGCGGTGATACGTCACGGCACGTGACGCCAGGACCGTGTCGTAGCCGAGCAGCGCCAGCCGCCAGCCGAGGTCCACGTCCTCGAAGTACGCGAAGAAGTCGCGGTCGAACCCCCCGGCGTCCATGTACGCCTCGCGTGAAATCAACATCGACCCGCCACACGCGAAGAGCAGCCGCTCGTCCTCCGTTCCTGACGCGGCCGCTGGCTCCCCGGTGCACCGCTGCCACGAATGGCCGATGAACGAAACGAGCCCGCCGACGAAGTCGATCCGTTCGCCGTTCCAATCGAGGATGCGCGAGGCCACGGCGTGGGCGCCGGTACGCTCGGACGCGGCGATCAGCTCGGCGAGCCAGGTCGGTTCCACCTTCGTGTCGTTATTCAGGAACACGAGGAAGTCGCTGTCGCTGCCTCGCGCGACGTCGTCGTACGCAGGGGCAAATCCGCGGTTGCGATCGAAGGCGTGGACGACGACCCGCGGAAAGCGGTCGCGCAGCAATTCCAACGACCCGTCCGTCGAACCGTTGTCGATCACCTCGATACGAACGCGCTCTTTCGGATACACTTGCGCATCGACCGTCGGCAGGCAGGTCTCGAGGTGTGCCCGCCCGTTGCAGTTCAGGACCAGGATCGATACTGTGGGGGAATTCGGCATTGACAGTGGGCTTGGCGAGCGCCAATTGTACCATGGCCGCGCGTCCGGCCAACGGCAGCGAGCGTTTCGCCGGATGAGAGATTTGCCGTGATGCGACGTGACTGGGCACGATTCAACCGGGTGGCCATCCGACTTGCCTGTGTCGGCCTCGCCGGCGCGCTCGCGGCGGCGTGCGGTGGCCGCACAAAGGCGGAACACGTCCTCGATCCGGCGAACGAACTGCCGTTCGGTCTCATCGACACGCCGACCCAGGGGGCGCAGGTGCCGACGCAGGTGATGTTCGCCGGGTGGGCGCTCGACGACCGTGGCATTCGCGAAGTTCGTCTTTACGTGGATGCGCACATCGCCGAGGTCGTGCAACTGAACACCGCCCGGCCGGACGTCAGCAAGGCCTACCCTCAGTACGCGCGCGGCACGCACCTCCACGGCTGGACCACCTCGGTAGTCTTCTATGTCCCCGGACCGCACACGTTGATCGCACAGGCTGTCGATACTGACGGCGCGACGCGCGATATCGGAACGCTCGCGATCACATCGATCGACAAGTAGGGGCGACAGGCGGCAGCCGGTAACCGGCTTCGCTCCGATCGAAGTTCGGGTTGTAGTACGGATCGGTCTCGAGCGCGGCGCCCCACCTGGTGCGCAGCCGCGCCACGTCCTCAGGCCACCATCCCCCGGGCGCGGTCCGCGCCGCGAGGTGCCGCAGCCGCGCGTGGGGCGTGACCACGACGCGGTAGCCCGCCTGCCGGACGCGCAGGCTGTAGTCGACATCGTAGAGATCGCGGCCGAGCGCCTCGTCCAGTCCCCCCACGCGATCGAACACCGAGCGGCGTGTCATCAGGCAGGCTCCGCTCACGGCCGCAACGTCGCGGATGTCCAGCGCGTTCGACATGTGGCCCCGCGTCCAGACCGGTTCCCCTTCGAAGGCGTTTGCGCCCAGCCGCTCGGCGCCCAGAATGATCCCGCCGTGCGCGATGCGGCCGTCCGCCGTCCACAGAAATGCGCCGACGGCTCCCACCTCTTCCCGCTGGGAGAACTCCAGCATTGCATCGAGCCAGTCCGGTTCGAATGGCTCGACCTCGCCGTGGAGGATCAGGAGGTGATCGCCGGCGGCGCTGCGAACCGCACGGTTGGTCCATTCCGCTGCGGTCCCTCCGGGCGGCAGCACCGTGTGGCGCGTGCGGGCCAGCGCCACGTCCGACGCCGCGGAAAGCCCGTCTCCGCCGGCGACGATGATTTCGTACGCGGGCGAAGGGGTGTGCCGGGCGATCGCCCTCACGCACTGAACGAGGCTGTCGGCCGGTGACGTGTCGTGCGCCTCGCGGGATCGGACGACGAGAACCGACACCAGCGGTGCGCCGGCAATGGCGTACTTGACGCGGAAGTGCCCGGCTGCGCCGGCGGACACAACCGCCGCCGCGACTCCCTCGCGCCGGATCGCATCCTCCAGCGCTCGGCGTGCCGCCCGCACGGCCCACGGCTTTGCCAGCTGCGAGCTGGCGGCCGATTGCGGCGTCGTGCGCCACCCGTACAGCACCCGGGGGACGTGCGCAATGCGATCGGTGCGCTCGACGGCTCGCAGCATCAGGTCGTAATCCTGGGCCCCCTCATAGCCCGGCCGGAATCCGCCGAGACCCTCGACGAGCGAACGCCGCATGACGGTGAAGTGCGACGTGTACATGCAGGAGCGCAGCAATTCGGGCGACCAGTCCGGCTTGAAGTGCGGCTGGCCGCGCAGACCCGAGAGATCGATCTTGTCCTCGTCCGTGTAGACGATGTCGGGCGACGGCTGCGCGCGAAGCCGCGCGAGCACTTCCGCGAGCGCCTCGGGGTACAGCTCGTCATCGTGATCCATCAACCCGACGAACTCGCCGGTCGCGCACGCGAGCGCCGCGTTCGAGGCGTCCACGATTCCGCGGTTGGTGTCGGACCGCACGACCCGAACCCGCGGGTCCGCGCGCGCGGAGTCCAGCACCGCCCGCGTCTCCGGGCTCGTGGACCCGTCGTCGGACAGGCACAACTCCCATCGCGGGCATGTCTGCTGCCGCACGGACTCAATCGCGCGGCGGAGCAGGATCGCGTCGGTATTGAAGACGGGAGTGATGATGCTGACGAGCGGCGCCGGGCCCCCTGCCGCGTCCGCGCCAGAGGCGGTGTCCCGCGCTTCAGGCCGCTCGCGCGACGCGCAGAGGTGACGGCGGTACCGTTCGGTGTCTTCGGCCTCGCGCGCAATCGACGCCGCACGCCTGGCGAGCCCGCGAATGCCGAGACCGCGGACCGCCGCCAGCGCGGCTCTCAGAAGTTCTGCGAGCGTCCGCCGCCGCTCGAGTGCCGGATCCCCCCAGGCGGCGGACGCACTCGCGGTCGACGCCGCGGAGAGATCGATCTCGATCTCCCCGCGCACGCCACCGGGAAGATCGAGTCGAACTTCGTGCCAGCGGCCCGCCGTGCGCACCTCTGCAATCGCCTGCCATGTTCTGTCGGTCTGTCGAACGTCGATGACGGCGCGGATGAGATCCGACGGTCCCTCGGAATCCAGCCGCGCGCACCAGGCGCGCACCCTCGAGCCTGGCAGCGCATACGCGTGCCATGCGGCCCGCAGCGGGGTCGCGCCTCGAAGTGATTCGCGCGCCTGTCCGTGGAGCGACAGACCGGTCCAGACACCGCTGACCGAATCGGCTGGCAGAAACCGCAAAGGCGTGCGTTCGAGCCTCAGCGACTGCAGGCCGCTCAGAATGTCGGACCACGCTGGACGGGGGCGCACGGAGGGCGGTTTCAGCGTCATCAGGGCTGGTGTCGTTCAGGACGGCGGCGCACACGCCCAAGCGGGCGCGGCCCATTTTAGTCCGAGTGCCCTGCTGCGACCCCCGATCGTAATACACTCGGCACGGGCTCACCGCATGACCGTTCCCGCTATCTCCGTCATCATCCTCAATCACAACGGCCGCGAGTGGCTGCCGCGATGTCTCGCTGCCGTTGCCGCTCAGCGCGGCGCGCCCCCCTTCGAGACCATCGTCGTCGACAACGGGTCGAGCGATGGCTCCCCGGCGCTCGTGCGCGCGCAGTACCCTGACGTGCTCCTCATCGAAACCGGCAGGAATCTCGGCTACACCGGCGGTAACAACGAAGGGGCCCGCGCGGCGCGCGGCGGGTGGCTGGCGTTCCTCAACAACGACACCGGCGCCGCACCGGACTGGCTGGGGCGCCTGCATGCGGCGGCCCTCGCGCATCCCGGACATGCGCTGATCACGTCGCGCATCGTGCTCATGGACGCTCCCCAGACGCTCGACAGTGCCGGCGATGGTTACTTGCGCGCCGGCGGCGCCTTCAAGCGCGGACACGGGGCGCCGGCGATCGAGTTCGAGCAGTCGCAGGAGGTGTTCGGCGCGTGCGGCGCCGCGTTCATGATTCGGCGCGCGGTGTTCGAGGAGCTGGAGGGGTTCGACGAATCGTTCTTTGCCGTCTACGAAGACGTCGACCTCTCGTACCGCGCGCGGCTGCGCGGCTACGGCTGCTGGTACGCCGCCGACGCGATCGTCCGGCATGCGGGCGGCGCGACGCTCGGCGTCCGCAGCCCGAGCGCGGTCTTCCACGGCCAGCGCAACCTGGAGTGGACCTGGATCCAAAACACCCCGTGGCCGGCGATCATCACCACCGCTCCGGCGCACGTCGTCTACTCGCTCGCGGGCCTGGCGCACTACGCGCGATCGGGCCTCGCCGGCCCGGCCGTCCGCGGGAAGATCGCCGCCCTCAGGGGCCTGCCGGAAGCGCTGCGCGCCCGCCGCCGCATCCAGGCTGCCCGCAAGGTCTCCGACCGCCAGCTCGCACCGCTGATGCACCGCGCCTGGCTCACGCTCAAGCGCCGCGAGAAGCGCGCACGTTAGCGGAGAGTCGTCACGGTCACTACATGATCACCTTGAGCTCGCCGACTTTCACTCCGATCACGCGCGGGTCCGAACTGCCGGGAAACACCTCAGCCGGTACCCAGGTCGGTGAGACATGAAGATCGATGCGGTGAGGATGTGCCGATCGGCCGGCCGGAAGGAGCGTGTGCAGCCGTTGCCAGTCGGGGCCGACAACGACGCGATTGGCCAGCTGACCGTCGACCCGGATTTCGACCTGAGATTGTGAGCCCGAAGGGAACGCCACGCAACCCAACGCGATCTCGACGAGTTGGGCCTTGCCGTCGACGAAGAGCGTTGCGTGAGGACCAGACCAACGAAATGGCGTCCCAGTCTGGTCCGTCTCCCACTCGAAGAGGCCGTAGCTCAGGTGCGTCATGTCGATGGCCGCAAGCTCCTGCCTGGCGCGGAACGGAATCGAGAGGACCAGCAGGGCCGCCACCAGCACCGCGATCCTCGACAGCCACGGCGATGTGCGGACGGGCCCGTGTGGCTGGACGAAACCAGGTGTCGTCCTTTCGGGCACGTCAGGCGGCGGCTGCAGTCGCGCGTTGGAATGCGCGACGGCAAGACCGAGGGCAATCCAGAACGCGTAAGACACGTCGCGGACGATGAGAGGGTTGCTGACCAGGCTCGTCACGAGGAAGGCGACGAGCCCGCCGGCGAGACCGGCGAGGCGCGCGTCGCGTGTCGCCCGAAGAGCCCGCCAGATCGATCGGACCGCGGCGGCAAGGATCCAGAGAAAGCAGGCCAGACCCACGAGGCCCAGCTCCGCACCCACGCGCAGGAAATCGTTGTGCGCGGTCTTGCGGGCTGGAAACATGGCCTTCAGCTCCGGCGAAGCGAGGCGCTCGGAGAAAAGGTGGTACCGGGCGATGCCAACGCCGAACAGCGGCCGTACCGCGATGATGCGAAGGCTCGTTTGGGCCAGCTCGACTCGTACCTGAAGCGACCGCTGCGCCATGTCGCCCGCGACGTCACGACCGGTCAACTGGGGGTAACACGCGACCATGAGGGTGACGGCGAGGAGCGCGACCGCAAGGACAGCGCGAGCCGAGGAGGTCCCGAGGCGCACGATGACGGGCCCCAGCACGATGATTCCCACGAGCGCGGCGGCGATGACCGAGCGTGAGCCTGTCAAGTAGAGCGCGGCCACCAGAGGCGCACCCGCCGCCAGCCACAGGAGCCGGCGCCCGGGCGCCGCGACGGCGACGCCCAGCGCGATCAGCCAGCACAGCGAGAAGTACGAGCCGGCAGCGATGTAGTCCGGTATCTGGGGCGAGATCCGGAGCCCGTCGGGGGTCGTCCGCAGGAACGCGATCGCGTTCGGATTGCGAAGGTGGATTTCCGCCAGGCGAACGACGCTCATCACCGCGAGGCCGGCGCCGCCCAGTGCGAACATGCGCAGCGCTTGCTTGAAGAAGGTGGCGTTCACTCGACAGAGCACGCCGACGGCGACGTACAAGGCCAGACCTTCGAGAATGACGGCGGTCGAGACCATCAGCCCGAAGTCGCCGGGCTCGCCGAAATAGCCGCGGGTCGCGAACCGGAGCAGCGACTTGACGAACGCCGGCGCGAATCCGGTCTCGACTTGCTGAACGCGCAGCCACACCGTCATGGAGGCCACGGCCGCAATCGCGAACAGCGCGATCGGCGCTGAGATCTGGCCGGTCAGCGCACGTCGAAACCGGCCGCCGGGCGGGAGCGCTCGGAGGACACACCCCGCGACACAAGTGACGACGAGGGCTTCGGTGAGACGCAGGGACGGAACCCCGGCGAGGTGAGACAGGATGCCCCCGAAGCCGATCAGCGCGGTCGCCACGAGGAGAGCCGCAGCCGGTCGGGCGACCGCGAGGATGCCGAATCCGGCCAGAGCCGCTCGCACGGTCCAGTTGCTGTCGGACGAGATAGCCAGCGACAGCAGCACGACCACAAGTGGCACCAGGAGGGTGACCCACCCGGCGACCGCCGCGACGTGCTGGACTCGGGTCCGCGTCCCAATCACCGTCGCCCCGTGCGTAGACGTCTCGCGGCCCTCAAGACACCCCCAGTACCCTGATCACTTGACGCTGCGGAGCGTCAAATCGAACGAGCCCACGGCGAGCTGTGCCTGCATCCGCACCGGCAGTCGCCGCGCATCGTCCGACAACCATAGCGTCAGCCGCCGGGCTCCGGCCGTCTGGTCCCTGGGCAGCGTGGGCGTAATGCGCCAGGCTCGAATCTCGCCCAGTCCGGTCTTCACCGGTTCCGGCGACGCAACAGCCACGTCGATCGTGTAGGTCTCCCCGGCGTCGCAGATCGGCACCGAGAAGCGATCGCCCACCTTCAGCGCCAGGGCGCGGAGCACGTATACGGCCCCGAGGGGATCCTGCGAGTAGGCCGGCATGCGCAGGTCCTTCTTCACGAGGGTCCGCGTCTGCACCTCGTAGTGCGCCGTGTTCGTCCTGTGGTCGAACATGGTCGTTTTCATCCGCTGACGTTTGCCCTCCTTGCTGAAGACCGAGCCGCGCTGAGGCAGGAGGGTGTACACGTCGAGCAGCGTGTCGACCTTGTAGTAGAGCTCGTACAGCTTCGAGAGCAGCGCGGTCGGCTGGCCTTCGGCCACGATGTAGTACGCGTCGGAGCTGTAGGAGGCCTTCTTCTCCTTCACCGTGAGGGTCGCGGTCCCGGCGGTGACGTACGAGGCCCAGGAGATGTCGTAGGTCAGCGTCTCGCCGGGCGCGAAAGGGACGGCCTGCGGGCGTCGTGGTGCGGACGGCGGCTTGGCCGCAGGCGGCTTGGCGGGCGCGGTCTTCGCGGGCGGCCGTTTGACGGCGCGTTGCGCGAAGATCGGCAACACCCCGCCGACAAGAACCACGAAAACGGTGAAGCCGGAAATGAACCGACGGGTGCGCATCATGGCTGGATCGAGCCTTTCTCGGCGACGACCGCGTAGTCCATGTAGGTGAACATGCGGGCGTTCAGCTTTTCCACGTTGCTGTTGAACGCCTCGGTCAGGCCGGCCAGCGCCGCGCCGGTTCCCGGCGGCAGCCCGATCGGCTGGAGTCGGTCTTCGGGCGGCACCGGCGATCGGAATTCAATGTCCGCGCGGGTGAAGCCGCTGGCGACGACCAGGTACTTGAGCGTCTCGGGATGGAGCGGCCAGGCGTGCGTGATGTCGCGGATGTAGCTCTCGAAGAACGCGACCCAGCACGCCGGGTTCAACGTCTCGAGCACGAGGCGGCCGCCGGGGCGCAGCGTGTGGAACGCGAGCTCCAGGAAACGAAGCAGGTAGCCGGGCTCGAGGTGTTCGACGACCTGCGCCGCGAACAGTCCGCCGAGAGAGCCATCGGGGATCGACGACAGGTAGCCGACCGCGTCCGCCTCGGTGACGTCGAGACCGCGGGCGCGGCACACCTCCGCCATCTCGTGGTTCAGGTCGATGCCGCGGCACGCGATGCCGCGGGCGTTGAGGAGGTCGAGGAACTCCCCGCGCCCGCAGCCGACGTCCAGCACATCAGCGCGCGCGTCGAAGAGCGGCAAGTAGGACTCGAACCGCTCCCGGATCGCCTCAGGAGAGCCGCGGAAGCGATCCTCGAACCCCACGTACTTGTACGCGTCGAGCGCCGGTGCGAAGGCATCGCGCGGCGGTTCCGGCGCGCCGGCCTGCCCGACGCGTGGCGCGGCTGATGGAGCGGAGCCGGACGGCCGCACCGATTCGAGCTCGCGCTTCAGCGTCAGGATCGCCTGCTGCGCAATGCCGATCATGCCGCGCAGCTCGTCATGCCCGGCACCGAGCGCCGCCGCGTGCGTCTCGTAGCGCCGCTCGCGCGCGGTGAGGGATTCCCATCGCTTCGCGAGATCCTCGGCAAGTCCGCTGAGGGCCCCGTTCAGGACGAGCTGTCCGCCGGCGGTGTCGCGGTCCTTGGTATCCACGTAAGCGGTGATCTGCTGCAGGTACAGCAGCAGGCGCCCGTGGAACTCCGCCAGCGCGGCGGATTGGGCCCGCAGCGAGCGGACGCCCGCTTCCATCGCGCGATGCGCGTCACGCGCGGCGGCCGTGTTCCGGTTGACGTGATCCACGAGCAGCGAGTTGAACCTGAGCTGCCGCTGGAGGTGGGGGCCGATGGTGCGCCAGATGAAGCCGGCGAGCCGTCCCGTGAGGCCGGCCGCCGCCGGCGGCGGCGCGGGGAGGATGTTCCACGCCTCGTTGAGCGGCGTCACCTGATGTTCATCGAACCCGGGAGGGACACCGGGGAGATCGACCACGGGCGTCATCGCGCGATCGAGCGCGGTCAGCGCCTCGTTGTAGCGGCGGTCCGCCTCGTCGCGCTCCTGTTTCAGGCGTTCGAGGGTGGCCTCCAGGCTCTCGTGCGCAGGGTCTGCCATGTGGCGCTAGGAGCGCGCGGGCGCTCCCGCCCCGATCAGCCCCTCGACGGGGCTGCTCGGCGACGCGAGGCTGCGCCTCGGGATGCGTCCCGCGCGGAAGGCGAGCCGGCCCGCTTCGACCGCCAGCTTCATGGCTTCCGCCATGGCGACCGGATCCCGGGCGAGCGCGATCGCGGTGTTCATCAGCACGCCGTCGGCCCCCAGCTCCATGGCGATCGCCGCGTCCGACGCGGTGCCGACGCCGGCGTCCACGATGACCGGCACGCGCGCCTGGTCCTTGATGATGCGGATGTTCTCGGGATTCTGGATGCCGAGCCCCGAGCCGATCGGCGCGCCAAGCGGCATCACGGCCGCGGCCCCCGCCTCCTCGAGCTTCCGGCAGATGACCGGATCGTCGTTCGTGTACGGAAGCACGACGAAGCCTTCCTTCACGAGCGCGCGCGTCGCCTCGAGCAGCGCCACGTTGTCGGGAAACAGGGTCCGCTCGTCGCCAATCACCTCGAGCTTGACCCAGTTCGACAAGCCCACCTCGCGCCCGAGCCGCGCCGTCCGGATCGCCTCGTCGGCTGTGTAACACCCGGCGGTGTTCGGGAGGATGAAGATGGACTGGCGATCGATGTAGTCGATCAGCGATTCCTTCGTCTTGTCCGTCAGGTTCACCCGCCGCACCGCGACGGTCACCATCTCGGTTCCCGCCGCCCGATGCGCGTCCCGCATGATGGTGTGCGAGGGGTACTTGCCTGTACCGACAATGAGACGCGAACGGAAGGCCTTGTCTGCGATCACCAACGAGTCAATCGTCATCGCGGATTCCCTGTTTCGGATTGCAGATCGTATCGCGGATTGATGATCGTCGATTGCGCGCCAATCCCCAATCGGCAATCGCCAGTAGGATCCGCAATCGCCAATTCGCATTCAGCAATCGCGCGACCCCCCGCCGACAAACTTGACGACCTCGATTTCGTCACCCTCGCCAATCATGGTCGTCTCGTACCTGTCTCTCTTGATGACAGCGAGGTTGCGCTCGACCGCAACCTGCCGGGGGTCGATCTTCAGTTCGGCGAGCAGCGTGCTGATGCTGACGGGTCCGGCGATCTCGAACGGCTCGCCGTTCAGGCGTATGGTCAAATCTTACCCCATTGGCGTGTCTGAAATAGCAGGCAGTAGGCAGTAGGCAGCGGATCACGCTGTCACGCTGTCGAGAGTCAGCTCGACGGCTCGATTCACTGCCTACCACATACTGCATACTGCCTACTGCAAAATCACAGCTCACACGCGGAGCTGCACCCCATTTCGTCGAGGATCGCGCGGAGCGTGCCGTCTCCACGGTTACGGAGGTGCGGCGGCAGCGTGACCGCCGGAGCAGGGAGGCTCGCGGCACGCCCGATGACGCGGCGGTAATCCTCCAGCATCATCGCCGGCGAATGTTCGCGGCGCCAGTATTCGCGCCCGGCCCGCCCGAGCGAGCCGCGCAGCGCCGCGTCGGTGGCAAGCCGGCGCATCGCCAGCCGCAACGAATGGTCTTCATCCATGATGTCGACAGCGACAGTGACTGGCTCGTGGCCCGACATGTTTGGTCGCCACGTCCGGGGATCGACCGACGGTACATCAGCAAGGTGCGCGAGATCGATGATGACGGTCGGCTTGCCCGCGGCGAGGGATCGCAGCCACGGGCCGGACACTTCACGCGCGGTGGGCCAGCGGAGGTTCAGCGCCACGTCGGATGCCGCGATCGCGGCGGTGAGCGCCTCGTCGGTGTCGAGATACCCCGTGAGCGTCACGCGCGCATCGAGTCCGCGGCGGGCGATATCTGCCTTGACGTCGTAGTGAGCCGCGGACGCCCCCGCCAGGAGCAGGTGCGCCGCCGGCGCGTAGGGCAGGACCGCCGCGAAGGCCTCGAGCACCTGCGGCAGGCGCTTCTCCGGGGCGAGGCCGCCGAACACGCCGAAGACGAGCCGGTCCTCGCCGATGCCGTAGCTCGCTCGCACGCGCGCGCGCGCGGCGCGCGCCTCGTCGTCGCCGACCTCGACGCCGTGCCCCAGCCGGATGGTCTCGATCGCCGCCGACGGGTTCTCGTCCGCGAGGCCCGCGGCGCTCGCGGCGGCGTGCACCGCGGTCAGCCGCGAGACACCCACGACGAGCCGGGTCATGGGCCAGTAGTAATGAAGGTGGGTGTCGAAGCCGGCGATCGCCAGCTCGGCCAGATCGGCACTCGCGTCCGGATGGTTCGCCTTGAACTCGGCGCGGTAGTCCGCGGCGCGCTTCGTCCGCAGGAGCGCGGCCGCTCGCGCATGGTGCAGGTGCGCGTCGTGCAGGACCGCGAGACCCGGATACCTGAAGACGTACGGCCACTCATAGTCGTGGTGCGAGGAGTTGCCGAGCTGGTACACGACCAGGTCGTACGGCGCGCGGCGGTGGAGCCACACGAAATCATGCGCCGCCTTCGCCGAGGCTCCGGCCGCCTTCGCTGAAGCTCCGGCGGCCAGGGCGGAACCTTCCTCGGCGGTCGCGCACGCATGTGCGACAGGCTCGTCGACGAACACGTCGATGTCGTGTGCGGCGCGCAGCGCGGCGACCACCTCGGCGCTGCATGCCGCCACGCCCGTCGGCACCGGCGGCATCGGACTGAACCACGCGAGGCGCATCGGCACATTCTGCCATTTCAGCGAGAGGCGTGATAGCATTCCGTGATCGGCGGCGCCGCTTGCGGCCGGCCTGATCATTCATGTCGCGTCCACCCGAGCCTGGCTCGCCGGAGCCTCGGCGGAGGCGGCACGCGCTTTTTTTGGCGGCGCCTTGAGAAAACATTCACAAGCGCGGCCGCCGCCTTCGCCGAGGCTTCGGCGAGCCAAGGGTTCGGTAGGCGCATGCACGGCTGGGTTCCCATCCTGATCATGATCGGCCTCGGAGCGGGCTTCGGGGGCGGCAGCGTGCTCCTGTCGCACTTCCTGGGGCCGAAAAAGCCGACCGCCGAGAAACTCGCCCCGTACGAATGCGGGATGCCCCCGGTCGGCGACGCCCGCGAGCGCCACCCCGTCAAGTTCTACCTGGTGGCGATGATCTTCCTGCTGTTCGACATCGAGGTGGCGTTCCTCTACCCGTTCGCGATGGCGCTGCGCGAGCTGCGCTGGACGGGGTTCATCCAGCTCCTCGCGTTCTTCGCGCTGCTGCTCACCGGCTACATTTACGTGTGGCGCAAAGGCGTACTCGATTGGGGCCACGAGAAACCATAGGAACCGTACGCATGCCGGACCACCTTGAAATCCCGATTCTGACCACGACCGTCGAGAAGATGGTGCAGTGGGCGCGCCGATCCTCCATCTGGCCGGTGACGTTCGGGCTCGCCTGCTGCGCGATCGAGATGATGTCGATGAGCGCCTCGCGCTACGACATCGCCCGTTTCGGCGCGGAGGTTTTCCGCGGATCGCCCCGCCAGTCGGACCTGATGATCGTGGCCGGGCGGCTGTCGCGCAAGATGGCCCCCGTGCTCCGGCGCATCTACGACCAGATGCCCGAGCCGAAATACGTCATCTCCATGGGCGCGTGCGCGTCGGTCGGCGGCGTGTTCGACAACTACGCGATCGTGCAGGGGGTCGACCAGGTGGTGCCGGTGGATGTCTTCGTGCCCGGCTGCCCGCCGCGTCCGGAGTCGCTGATCTACGGAATCGTGCAGTTGCAGAAGAAGATCGACCAGCAGAGGGCATTCGGATAATTGCGGATTGCGAATTGTTGACTGCTCGTATTGCGAATTGTTGATTGGCCGATTGGGGTCCCGCTGCAGAAACAGAATATGTTCGACTCCCTGAAACAGGCCGTGGGAGAGGGTGCGTTCGAAGAAGTGCCGTCGCGCGACGGGATGCCGACCATCTACGTCGCGCCCGAGCACCTTCCGGCGACCGCGCTCGCGCTGCGCGACGTGCTCGGCTTCGCGCTGCTCGCGGACGTCACCGCGGTGGACTACCACCCGCGGGAGCCGCGCTTCGAGGTCATCTACCTCCTCGCCAGTCTCGGGATCCCGGGCTTCGGCGAGACACCCAGACGGCTGCGCATGAAAGTGCGCGTCTCCGGCGAGCCCTCGCACGTGCCGACGGTGTCCGACGTCTGGCCCGCGGCGAACTGGGCCGAGCGCGAGGTCTACGACCTGTTCGGCGTGCATTTCGACAACCATCCCGATCTGCGGCGCGTGCTGATGCCGGAAGACTGGGAGGGGTTCCCGCTGCGCAAGGACTACCCGGTACAGATCAGGCAGAAGGTCAAGACGTACGAGGCGCTGCAGGTCTCCGCCGAGCAGTTCGTCGCGAATATCGAGGCGAACCGCGATCGGGCGCGGAAGGACTGATGGCGGCGCGCAGCGGATCGGCGGAGGTCGTGGCGGCGATCTTCGACAGCACCATCGCGCTGCACACGCGAATGCGCGCGATGGATGCGGGCGCGATTGTGGCCGCGGCCGACGCCATCGGCACCACGTGCCAGGCGGGAGGCAAGCTGCTGGTCTTCGGCAACGGCGGCAGCGCCGCCGACGCCCAGCACATGGCGGCGGAGCTGGTCGGCCGTTTCGCGCGCGAGCGCCGGGCGCTCGCCGCGCTCGCGCTGACGACCGACACGAGCGTGCTGACCAGCCTGGCCAACGACTACGCCTTCGACCGGGTCTTCGCCCGCCAGATCGAGGCGCTCGGCCGGGCCGGCGATGTGGCGTGCGGGATCTCGACGAGCGGCCGCTCGCCCAACGTGCTGAAGGGGCTCGAGGCGGCGCGGGCCCGTGGACTGCGGACCTTGGCGCTGACCGGCGGCGACGGCGGTCCGATCGGCGCGGCGGCCGATATCCACGTCAACGTGCCGGAGGAGTCAACAGCGCGCGTGCAAGAGGTGCACCGGACGGTGATACACGCCATCTGTGAACTGGTGGAACGCGGCCTTTCGTAGCGCAGGCCGTCAGGCCTGCCGACCGGCCGCGTGCAGCCCTGAAGGGCTGCGCTACAGGTAATGTGAGATGCCCGAGCTTCGCTCCGAGATAATGACCGTCAACATGGGGCCGCAGCATCCCAGCACCCACGGCGTGCTGCGGCTCGTGCTGCAGCTCGCGGGGGAATCGGTCGTCGGCGCCGACACCACGATCGGCTACCTCCACACCGGCATCGAGAAGACGGCCGAACAGAAGAAGTGGCAGCAGGTGATCCCGCTCGTCGAGCGGATGGATTACCTCGCCGCGCAGTCCAACAGCCTGGCGTTCTGCCTCTCGGTCGAGCGCCTGCTCGGCGTCGAGATGCCGGAGCGCGTGCAGAACATCCGCGTCCTGCTCGCGGAGCTGCAGCGGCTCAACTCCCACCTGGTCTGGCTCGCCACGCACGGCCTCGAGATTGGCGCGGTCTCGGTGATGATGTACTGCTTCCGCGAGCGCGAGCAGCTGCTCAACATCAACGAGATGATCGCCGGCTTCCGCATGTTCCCCAGCTACATCCGCATCGGCGGGCTGCGCGAGGACCTGCCGCCCGGCTTCCACGAGGCGGTCTCGAGCTTCCTCGACGCGTTCCCGTCGAAGCTCGACGAATACGAGGCGCTGCTGACCAGGAACCAGATCTGGCTGAAACGCACCCGCAACGTCGGGATTATCGGTAAAGAGGATGCGGTCGCCTACGGGCTCGTCGGACCGATCGCGCGCGCCGCCGGCGTGCCGTACGACGTGCGCAAGGCGTTCCCCTACCTCGGGTACGAGACCTACGATTTCATGGTTCCGACCGGTACGATCGGCGACGTGTACGACCGGTACCTCGTGCGCATCGAGGAGATGCGCCAGAGCACGAGGCTCGCGCGCCAGGCGCTCGCCCGCATCACGCCGCGCGGTGTCTACGACATCCAGGACTACCGCATCGTCCCGCCGCCGAAGGACAAGGTCTACTCGGAGATGGAAGCGCTCATCCAGCACTTCCTGATCTATTCACAGGGATTCACCGTGCCGGCGGGGGAGTCCTACGTGCCGGTCGAGGGGCCGCGCGGCGAGCACGGCTTCAGCATTGTCTCGGACGGCACGAACCGGCCGTACCGGATCAAGCTGCGACCGCCGTCGTTTTATGCCTGCCAGGCGCTGCCCCGGGCGATCGTCGGGGGCCTCATCGCCGACGTCATCGCCGTCATCGGCTCGACCGACGTGGTCATGGGAGACGTGGATCGATGAGCTTCCATCCGCTGATGGAGTACGACCCCGGGCGGTTCCACCACTCGGAGCGCAAGATCGCCGACGAAGGGGCGCCGTTCGTCTTCACGCCGGAGCGCCGCGCGAAGCTGGACGAGATCCTGACGGAGTATCCGCCGGAGCGGAAGCGGTCCGCGGTGCTCGCCGCGCTGTACCTGGTGCAGGAGCAGGAGGGGTACCTCACGGCGAACGGCATGCGGCACGTCGCGGGCATCCTGGACCTGACGCCCGCCGAAGTCGAAGACGTCGCGACCTACTACGTGATGTTCTTCAAGGAGAAGGTCGGCAAGTACGTGCTCCAGGTGTGCCGCACGCTGTCGTGCGCGTTGAACGGCGCCGAGCGGGTGACCGAGTCGCTCTCCGAGAAGCTCGGCATCAAGGTCGGCGAAACAGACCCGTCGGGGATGTTCACGCTGCTCGAATTCGAGTGCCTCGGCGCGTGCGACCGCGCGCCCGTCGTGATGGTCAACAACGAGCACTGGCACGAACACGCGACGCCGGAGAGCTGTTCGAAACTGATCGATGACATCAAAGCCAAGGGCGAAGCCGCGCTGAGCGGGTGCCATTTGAAGGTTGAGAAATGACAACTCCAAACTTCAAACTTCAAACTCCAAAGCCACTACAAATTACAAACTCCAAAGTTTGAGGTTTGAAATTTGAAGTTGGTCTTGGCTTTGGCGTTTGAAGTTTGAAGTTTGGCGTTGACAGAGACAAGCAGGAGCATGGATCCAGTCCTGACACGGTACGTTAGAGAGCCCAACGGCCACACCCTGGATTTCTTCCTTCAGCACCAGGGATACGAGGGGCTGAAGAAGGCGCTCGCCATGAAGCCCGGCGACGTCATCGAGATGGTGAAGGCCTCGGGGCTGCGCGGGCGCGGCGGCGCCGGTTTTCCCACCGGGCTGAAGTGGCAGTTCGTCCTGAAGGACACGCCGCTGCCGAAGTACATCGCCTGCAACGCCGACGAGAGCGAGCCCGGCACGTTCAAGGACCACGTGCTCATGGAGCGCAACCCGCACCTCGTCTTCGAGGGGTGTCTCATCGGGTGCTGGGCCATCGGCGCGAAGGTCGCCTACATCTACATCCGCGGCGAGTTCTATCACGTGCAGAAGGTGCTCGAGGCCGAGCTGGCGAAGGCCTACGACAAGGGCTACGTCGGCAAGAACATCCTGGGCACCGGCTTCGATTGCGACATCGTCATCCATCGCGGCGCCGGCGCGTACGAAGCGGGCGAGGAAACCGCCCTCATCGAGTCGTTCGAGGGCAAGCGCGCGCAGCCGCGCATCAAGCCGCCGTTCCCGGCCGTGTCCGGCATCTACAACTGCCCGACGGCCGTGAACAACGTCGAGACGCTCTGCAACGTCCCGGGCATCGTGCTGAACGGCGTCGAGTGGTACACGTCGCTCGGCCCGGACAAGAACTTCGGCCCGAAGCTGTACTGCGTCAGCGGCCATGTCAAGAAGCCCGGCGTCTACGAAGCCACGATGAAGACGACGCTGCGCGAGCTGATTTTCGACTATGCGGGAGGCGTGCGCGACGGCCATCGGCTCAAGGCGGTCATTCCCGGCGGATCGTCGGTGCCGATGCTGCTGCCCGACCAGCTCGATATTCCGGCGAGCTTCGACGACGTGGCGAAGGCGGGATCGATGCTGGGATCGGCGGCGATCATCGTCATGGACGAGACGACCTGCATGGTCTGGGTCGCGAAGAACCTGATGTACTTCTACAGGCACGAATCGTGCGGGAAGTGCACACCGTGCCGCGAAGGCGGCGACTGGCTGTACAAGATCCTCACGCGCCTCGAGAACGGCGAAGGGTCGATGCGCGACATCGATCTGATCGCGAGCGTCGCGGGCAACATCGCCGGCAAGACGCTGTGCCCGTTTGGCGATGCCGCGGCGGCGCCCGCGCTCACCACGGTCAAGAACTTCAGGTCGGAGTTCGAGGACCACGTGCGTGAGGGGCGGTGCACCGTGCCGTCCGACTGGCGCGGATGGCGGGTGGCGGCGGGAGCGCACTGATGCCCGCCTGGCTGCCTCCCCCGGCCGTTCTCGCCCACCTCGGGCTGATTCTCGTCGTCTTCAACATGCTCGTGCTGTCGGCGGCGTTCATGGTCTGGATGGAGCGCAAGGTCTGCGCGTACATCCAGGATCGGAACGGGCCGAACCGTGTCGGCTTCGAAGGGGTCCTGCAGCCGTTTGCCGACGTCATCAAGCTGCTCTTCAAGGAGGAGCTCCGGCCGAAGGCGGCCGACGCGCTGCTGTTCGCGATCGCGCCGGTCATCTCGGCGGCGGCGGCGTTCGCGGCGTTTGCGGTGATTCCGTTCGGCACCAGCACGACGCTCTGGGGCCTGCTCGATCAGCCCATCCCGCTCCAGGTGACCGACGTCAACGTCGCGGTACTCGTGATCTTCGCGATCACCTCGATGGGCATCTACGGCATCGTGCTCGCCGGCTGGAGCTCGAACAGCAAGTACTCGCTGCTCGGGGGGCTGCGTTCGTCCGCGCAGATGATCAGCTACGAGCTGTCCTACGGCCTGGCGCTCGCCGCGGTCATCATGCTGGCCGGGTCGCTCTCGCTGCGCGAGATCGTGCTGAACCAGGCGGGCACGTGGTGGGGGTTCATCCCGCGCTGGTATGTCTTCCTCCAGCCGATCGGGTTCCTCATTTTCATGACCGCCGGCGTGGCCGAGACCAACCGCGCGCCGTTCGACTTTCCCGAGGCGGAACAGGAGCTGGTGGCGGGGTACCACACCGAATACAGCTCGATGAGCTTCGCCATGTTCTTCCTGGCGGAATACGTGAACATGGTCACCGTCTCGGCGGTCGCGACGAGCCTCTTCCTCGGAGGATGGCTGGGACCCTTCCTGCCCGACTGGCTCGCGTGGGTCTGGTTCCTCGTCAAGGTGTTCCTGATCCTGTTCTTTTACGTGTGGATGCGGTGGACGCTGCCGCGCTACCGCTACGACCAACTGATGGAGTTCGGCTGGAAGTACCTGCTGCCGGTCGCCGTGCTGAACCTGCTGGCGACCGCGGCATTGATTTTGTGGATTGGGTAATGGACGTAATCGCTTTCTACATTTTTGCCGCCATCGCCGTCGTCGCGTCGGTGCTTGTCGTCGGACAGAAGAACCCGATGCACAGCGTGATGCTGCTCATCACGTCGTTCGGCGCGCTGGCGGGGCTGTACGTCCTGCTCGACGCGCCGTTCACGGCCGTGACGCAGATCATCATCTACGCCGGCGCGATCATGGTGCTCTTCCTCTTCGTGGTCATGCTGCTGAACGTGCCGCGCGAGGAGCCGGCGCCGCCGGCCGTGTCCGCGCTGCTCGGCCCGACGGGGATCCGGATCGGCGTGATCCTGTCGCTGCTGCTGGGCGCCGAGATCGTCTGGGCGCTCTCGCGCATCGGCCTGGGGTGGTTCCCGCAGGACCCCGCCGCGGCCTCGGTCAGTTCGGTCGCGCTCATCGGCGCCTCGCTCTTCACGCGCCACGCCTTCGCGTTCGAGGCCACGTCGGTGCTCATCCTCGTCGCGATGATTGGCGCGGTCGTCCTCGCGCGGAGGGAACACTGAGATGGTTCCGCTGAACTACTACCTCGTGCTGTCGGGGGTCCTGTTCGCCATCGGCACCGCCGGCGTGTTCCTGCGGCGCAACCTGATCACGGTGCTGCTGTCGATCGAGATCATGCTGAACGCGGTGAACCTGACCTTCGTCGCCGTCGGCCGGTACCTCGGCACGGTCGACGGCCAGATCATCACCTTCTTCGTCATGACCGTGGCCGCCGCCGAAGCCGCCGTCGGTCTCGCGCTCGTCATCTCGCTGTTCCGCCACAGGGAGACGCTGAACCCGGACGCGTTCACGGCGCTCAAATGGTAGGGGCCGTTCGCGAACGGCCCCTACAGAGACATTGATGTTGGTACTGATTCCGTTACTGCCCTTCGCGGGGTTCGTGATCAACGCGTTCGTGGGACGACGCCTCTCGAAAACCGTCTCCGGCGGGCTGGCGTGCCTGGTGATGGTCGCCGCGTTCCTCGTGGCGGCGATCACGGGGTGGACGGTGATCTCCGGCGGGCACGCGATCGAGCAGACGCTGTTCACGTGGCTGCCCTCCGGCGACCTGCAGATTCCGTTCGCGCTGCGCGTGGATCCGCTCGCGACGGTGATGATCCTCGTCGTGACCGGCATCGGCGCGCTGATCCACGTCTACTCGATCGGCTACATGCACGAGGAGACCGACGGCGAGTACGCGCGGTACTTCTCGTATCTGAACCTCTTCGCGTCGTTCATGCTGGTGCTGGTGCTCGGAGCGAACTTTCCGGTCATGTTCATCGGCTGGGAGGGGGTCGGGCTCTGCTCCTACCTGCTGATTGGGTTCTGGTTCCGCAAGAAACCGGCGGCTGACGCCGGCAAGAAGGCGTTCGTCGTCAACCGCATCGGCGACTTCGGGTTCATCCTGGGGATGCTGCTGCTCTTCGCCAGCTTCCACACGCTCGACTTCCAGGGCGTCGCCCTCGCGGCGGCCGCGCGCGCGCCCGAGACCGCGACGTTCGGGTTGATGACCGCGGCGACGCTGCTGCTCTTCCTCGGCGCCACGGGCAAATCCGCCCAGATTCCTCTCTACGTCTGGCTGCCCGACGCCATGGAAGGCCCGACCCCGGTCTCCGCGCTGATCCACGCGGCGACGATGGTGACGGCGGGCGTGTACATGATCGCGCGCAATGCCGTGCTCTTCAGCCATGCGCCGACGACGCTGGCGGTGGTCGCCGGGATTGGCGTGGCGACGGCGCTGATGGCCGGCACGATCGGTCTCGTTCAGAACGACATCAAACGGGTGCTCGCGTACTCGACCGTGTCGCAGCTCGGGTACATGTTCCTGGCGATGGGGATGGGCGCGTATGCGGCGGGCATCTTCCATCTCTACACGCACGCGTTCTTCAAGGCGCTGCTGTTCCTCGGATCGGGCGCGGTGATTCACGCGCTGGCGGGCGAACAGGACCTTCGCAACATGGGCGGCCTGAAGAAGGCGCTGCCCGTCACGTACTGGACGTTCCTGACCGGCGCCATCGCGATTGCCGGGGTGCCGCCGCTCTCCGGCTTCTTCAGCAAGGACGAGATTCTGTTTCGCACGTTCACGGGCACCGCCGTCAACGGGTGGAACGGCCGGCCGCTGCTCTGGCTCATCGGCATCGTCACGTCGCTGCTGACCGCGACCTACATGTTCCGCCTCGTGTTCATGGCCTTCCACGGCGAGCGCCGGCACGACGCGCCGGCCGCGCCCGTCCGTCCGGAGGAAGAGGAGCCGGGCGCACCGGTTCCGCCGCTTCCGGGGCCGGTCTATTCGGATCTGCCGGCGGTGGACCGCACGCACGGCGCGACGCACGCGTCCCACGCGCATGAGGGTGCCCATCTTCACGATGCGCCGCCGTCGATGGCGATCCCGCTGATCGTCCTTGCGATTGGTTCGATCGTCGCCGGGTTCATCGGCGTTCCCCATGCGATCTGGGGAAGCAACCGCATCGAGACGTTCCTCGATCCGAGTTTCGAAGTGAGCCGTGAAGCGGCCGCGACGGAGCCGGGCGCCCCGCTGGTGGACGTGCCGCCGGCTGCCGAGCCCCACGAGGACACGGGACGCGAGCTGACGCTGATGGCGGTGTCGACGGGAATCGCCTTCGCCGGCATCGGCATCGCGATGTACTTCTGGCTGCGCAACCGCGCGGCCTCCGATAGGATGGCGCGGCGGTTCGCCGCGCTGCACCGGCTGCTCCTCAACAAGTACTACGTGGACGAGATCTACGACGCGGCGGTGGTGCAGCCGATCCGGCTGCTCTCGACGAGCGGCCTCTGGAAGGGGGTCGACGTCGGGATCATCGATGGCGCGGTCAACGGGGTCGGGCTGAGCGTGGGCGCCGGGAGCCGCGGGCTCCGCCGCGCGCAGACCGGCTCGGTCCGGACCTACGCGGCGTCGCTGTTCCTCGGCGTGGTCCTCATTCTCGGCTGGTACCTGTGGCGATGATGCGCGAGTCGATATGCTGTCAGTAATCGTGTTCCTGCCGCTGGCGGGGGCGCTGCTCGTCCTCGCCGCGGGCGGGCGCGGCGACCGTCACGATCGCGAGCCGCTCGTGCGGGGGCTGTCGCTGGCCGTGTCGCTCGTCACTTTTGCCGCCACGCTCTACCTGTGGTGGCGCTTCGATCCGGCGTCGGCGGACTACCAGTTCGTGGAGCAGCGCGCGTGGCTCCCGGCCTTCGGCATCCAGTATCTCCTCGGCGTCGACGGGATCAGCCTCTTCCTCGTCGTGCTCACCGGTTTCCTGACGCCGCTGGCGCTGCTGTCGTCGTGGGCGGCGGTCCACAAGAGCGTGAAGGTCTTCTGCTTCTTCCTGCTCGCGCTCGAGACGGCGCTGCTCGGCGTGTTCGTCGCCATCGATCTGTTCCTCTTCTATCTGTTCTGGGACGCCGTGCTGATTCCGATGTACTTCCTCATCGGGATCTGGGGCTACGAGCGCCGCATCTACGCGGCGGTGAAGTTCATCCTCTACACGATGGCGGGCAGCGTCCTCATGCTCATCGCCATCATCGGCCTGGCGTGGGCGTACTCGGCCGCCAACGGCGCGCCGAGCTTCGATCTCCGGGAGCTCCACACCGTCACGCTGCCGTGGGCGATGCAGAAGTGGTTCTTCCTCGCCTTCGCGCTCGCGTTCCTGATCAAGGTGCCGCTCTTCCCGTTCCACACGTGGCTGCCCGACGCGCACGTCGAGGCGCCGACGGCCGGCTCGGTGATCCTCGCGGGCGTGATGCTGAAGATGGGCACCTACGGCCTGCTGCGGTTCGCGTTCCCGCTGTTCCCGGACGCGGCGCACGTGTTCGCGCCGTGGATCGCGCTCCTCGCCGTCATCGGGATCATCTACGGCGCGCTCGTCGCGATGGTGCAGCCGGATCTGAAGAAGCTCGTGGCCTACTCGAGCGTCAGCCATCTCGGCTTCGTCGTCCTGGGACTGTGCGCGGTGAACGTCCAGGGGGTCCAGGGCGCGGTGTACCAGATGGTGAACCACGGGGTCAGCACCGGCGCGCTGTTCATGATCGTCGGCATGCTCTCGGACCGCCGGCACACGCGGCTCATCTCCGAGTTCGGCGGCCTCAAGGCGGTGATGCCGCGCCTGGTGGCCGCGTTCCTGCTCATCACGCTCTCGTCGATCGCGCTCCCGGGCACGAACGGGTTCGTCGGCGAGTTCCTGATCCTGATCGGCGCGTTCCGGTGGGACCCGCGGCTGACCGCGTGTGCGGCGACCGGCGTGATCCTGTCGGCCGTCTACATGCTGTGGATGTTCCAGCGTGTGAACTACGGGCGCGTCACGAACGAGAAGAACCGGGGACTGCCGGACCTGAACGCGCGCGAGTGGGGGATGATGATCCCGTCGGCCGCCGTCGCCATCTTCATGGGGGTCGCGCCCGCGCTCTTCCTGCGCCCGATGGAGCCCTCGATCGTCCGCACGATCGCCCGCATCGAGGGGCGCATGCCGGCGACCGCACGCGCTTCGCAGCCGGGGCTCGGGGCTCGGGGACGACCAGCGAGCCGCGAACCACGAGCGACGAGCGACGAGCCACGAGCCACGAGCCACGAGCCACGAGCTGCGACCAGCGAGCCACGAGCCACGAGCTGCGAGCGACGGGCTGCGGCAAGCGACAAGAAAATATGACTGACTACGCCGCCATCATCCCCATCGTCATCGTCGTGCTCTCGGCGGTCGCGGCCATGCTGGCCGAAGCGATCCGCCTGCCGGGCGAGCGCATGCCGATCTACGGGTTCGGCCTGATCGGGCTGGTGGGGGCCGCGGTGGCCTCGCTGTTCCTGTGGAACACCGACGCGCACAGCTTCTTCGTCATCCGATCCGACAATTTCGCGCTGTTCATCAACCTCGTTCTCTGCGTCATCGGCATCCTGACGATGATGTTCTCGAACGACGTGGTGGAGCGCGAGCACATCCCCGCGGGCGAGTATTACGCGCTGACGCTCTTTGCCATCAGCGGCATGATGATGATGGCCGCGGCGACCGACCTGCTCGTGATCTTCATCGCGCTCGAGATCCTCTCGCTCGCGGTGTACGTGCTGACGGGGATTCGCCGCGAGAGCCCGGCGGGTTCGGAAGGGGCGTTCAAGTACTTCCTGCTCGGTGCGTTCTCGAGCGCGTTCTTCCTCTACGGGATTGCGTTCGCCTTCGCGGTCTCGAACGGCTCGACGCGCATCGAGGACATCGGCCGGGCGCTGTCCGCGCAGGCCACCGGCGCGCCGCCGATGCTCGCGCTGCTGGCCGTCGGGCTGCTCGCGGTGGGCTTCGCGTTCAAGATCTCGGCCGTGCCGTTCCACATGTGGACGCCCGACGCGTACGAGGGAGCGCCGACGATCGTCACGGCGTTCATGTCGACGGGCGTCAAGGCCGCGGCCTTCGCCGCGTTCGTGCGCGTGTTCCTGTCGGCGCTCGAGCCGCTCCAGGTCCACTGGATTCCCATTCTCGCCGTGGTGGCCGCCGCGACGATGATTCTCGGGACCGTCGTCGGCGTCGTGCAGAGCAACATCAAGCGGATGCTCGCGTATTCGAGCATCGCGCACGCCGGCTACATGCTGCTCGGCATCGTCTCGGCCAACAGCGCGGGCAAGGCGGCCATCCTCTTCTACCTGCTCTCGTACGCCGTGACCAACATCGGCGCGCTCGGCATCGTCGCGCTGCTCGGCACCGCGAAGCACCAGCACGACGAGCTGCGCGACTTCTCGGGGTTGTGGCGGACGCGTCCCGGGCTCGCGGGATTGATGACGATCTTCCTGCTGTCGCTCGGGGGGATCCCGCCGACCGCGGGGTTCATCGGCAAGTGGTACATCTTCACCGCCGCCGTGCAGGAAGGGCACTACGCCCTCGCGATCATCGGCGTGCTGACGAGCGTCATCTCCGTCTTCTTCTACCTCCGGATCGTGGTCATGATGTACATGACGGAGGGGGCCGACGTGGTCCGCCCACGCATCTCCCGCATGGCGATGACCGGTCTGGGCCTCGCCACGGTGGCGACCTTCTACCTCGGGGTCCTTCCGACACGAGTGCTCGACGTGGCGCTCGACTCGATCTCGACGATCTTCTGACGCGTGCGGGGCGCGCGGAGCGAAACAAAACACGGAGGCACGGAGATCACGGAGACGCACGGACCGGTCGGGCGTGCCGCACGACCATGGGCCGGTCTGGCGCCGGCCCATGGCCATTTCGGCCGGCGTCTGATGTGATCTGAGATCCGCAGATACAAACACGCAACGATCTCTGGCGTGCTCGTATCTGTGGATCTCAGATCACAATCCCGCGCGTAGTGCGGCCAGACCGGCCCGTCGCCCCCGTGCGTCTCCGTGCCTCCGCGTCTCCGTGTGAAATTTCCGTGACAAGCCTCCGCTTCTCCTGCCCTCCTGTAAGACAGCGAAACCCGCATATAATTGCCCCACTTCCTCCAACTGCAACCCGGAGTGCACACATCATGAAATACCGATTGCTTGTCATAGCCGCCGCGGCTGCGCTTGCGGGCGCGGCGGGCGTCTCGGGGCAGGGCGGCGGCGGACTCACGCCGCAGGCGCTGAAAGGCCTCGAGCTGCGTGGTATCGGACCCACGGTGTCCACCGGCCGCATCGCCGACGTGGACATCGATCCGAAGAACCCGAGCGTGTGGTACGTCGCCAGCGCGTTCGGCGGATTGTGGAAAACGACGAACCGCGGCATCACCTTCACGCCGGTGTTCGACGACCAGGGCTCGTTCACGCTCTGCTGCGTCGTCATCGATCCGAAGGACTCGAATGTCGTCTGGGTCGGCACGGGCGAGAATGCCAGCCAGCGCAGCGCGCATTTCGGCGACGGCGTGTACAAGTCCACCGACGCGGGCAGGACGTGGAAGCGGATGGGGCTGGCCGCCTCGGAGCACATCGGCAAGATCCTGATCGATCCGCGCAACTCGAGCACCGTGTACGTCGCCGCGCAGGGGCCGCTCTGGTCGGCTGGCGGAGAGCGCGGGCTTTACAGGACGACCGACGGCGGCGCCACCTGGACGCGCGTCCTCCACGTGAGCGACGACACGGGCATCAGCGACATCGTTTTCGCTCCGAAAAAGCCGGACACGATTTATGCGTCGTCGTATCAGCGGCGCCGCGCGGTCGGGCAGATGATTGGCGGCGGCCCTGAGGGAGGCATCTACAAGACGACCGACGCGGGCAAGACGTGGACGAAGCTGAAGGACGGGCTGCCGAAGGACGACGTCGGCCGGATCGGGCTCGGCGTCGATCCGCGAAAGCCGTCGACGGTGTTTGCCTTGATCAGCGCGAAGGCGCCGCGCGGGCGCGGCGGGTTCGGGCCGCCGGCGGCCGCGGCCGCGCCGGTGGCGTCCGGTCCGGTCGTCGACGAAGCCGGGTTCTACCGCTCCGACGACAGCGGCAAGACATGGGCGCGCATCGGCAAGGTCATCGTGCCCGCGGGACGAGGTGGACGAGGAGGCGCGCCTGCGGCGCCGGCCGCGCCGGCCGTGCCGCAGGAGAGCTGGTATCGCGGCGGTGGCGCGGCGTACTACCAGGAGATCTTCGTCGATCCCTATCGTCCCGACACGATCTGGTCCGTCAACACGAACCTCGACCGCAGCACCGACGGCGGCAAGACCTGGTCGAACGTGAACTGGGAGAACCAGGGCGTGCACGTCGACCATCACGAGATCGCGTTCGACCCGATGGACCAGAACCACCTGCTGCTCGGCAACGACGGCGGGCTGTACGAGTCGTACGACAGCGGCGGCTCGTGGCGCTTCTTCGGGAATCTGCCGGTGACGCAGTACTACCGCGTCTCGACCGACAACGCGAAGCCGTTCTACAACGTGTGCGGCGGCGCGCAGGACAACTGGTCACACTGCGGCCCCTCGCGCTCGTTGAACCGGTGGGGCGTGCGCATGAGCGATTGGTACATCGTCGGCGGCGGCGACGGGTTCCAGACGCGCAACGATCCCGACGACCCGAGCATCGTCTACGCCACGTCGCAGGACGGCAACGTCATGCGGCTCGATCTGCGCACGGGCACGTCGCGGTCGATTCGCCCGCGCGTGACCGTCGCGCAGCAGGCCGGCGGCGGCGAAGGCGGTCCGGCGGCGCCGGCCGCCGCGCAACAGGCGGGGCGTCAGGGCGGCGCCGGACGCGGCGGCGCGAACGCCGACCGCGCCAACTGGGACGCGCCCTACATCATCTCGCCGCACTCGCCACGCCGGCTGTACTGGGCGAGCAATTACGTGTACCGCTCGGACGATCGCGGCGATACGTGGTCGCGCATCAGCCCGGACCTCTCGCGCAACCTGAACCGCGACGAGATCCCGATCATGGGCAAGCTCTGGCCGGCCGACTCCGTCGCCCGGAATGAATCGACGACCGCGTTGAGCAACGTGGTGTCGATCGACGAGTCGCCGCTGGGCGAAGGCCTGCTGTACGTCGGGACCGACGACGGCCTCGTCCAGGTGACCGACGACGGCGGAAAGACCTGGCGGAAGATCGAGGACTTCCCGGGCGTGCCGAAGTGGACGTACGTCTCCGACGTGTTCGCGTCGCCGCGCGACGTCAACACGGTGTTCGTCGCGCTGAACAACTGGCAGCGCGGCGACTACAAGCCGTACCTGGTGAAGAGCGCCGATCGCGGCAGGACCTGGACGAACATCGCCAGCGATCTGCCGGACCGCCACGACGTCTGGTCCGTCATCCAGGATCACGTCAACGGCAATCTCCTCTTCGCCGGCACCGAGTTCGGGCTGTTCACGAGCGTGGACGGCGGCGGCCACTGGGTCCAGCTCAAGGGGGGCATGCCGGTGGCACAGGTGCGCGACATGACCGTGCAGAAGCGCGAGAACGATCTCGTGCTCGGCACGTTCGGCCGAGGCTTCTTCGTCCTCGACGACTACAGCCCGTTGCGCGAGATCACCGCGCAGGCGCTCGGCGAGGAGGCGCGGCTCTTCCCGCTGCGCGACGCGTACCTGTTCAGCCCGACGGGCATGGCGCCCCCGGGGACGGCCGGTCTCGGGCCGATGGCCGGGAACTGGACCGCGCCGAATCCTCCGTTCGGCGCCGTGTTCACCTACAACGTGAAGCAGGATCTGCCGGCCGATGCGAAGCTGGTCATCACGATTACCGACGATGCGGGGAAGCAGATCAGGCGGATGGACGTGGACCAGACGGCGGGTTTGCGGCGCGTGGCGTGGAACCTGCGCGGCGATCCGCCCCCGGTTCCCTCAGGGCAGGCGCCCGGTCGCGGCGGCGCGGCGGGTCGCGGCGGCGGATTCGGCGGACGCGGCGGCAGCCAGGCGCCGCTCGCCACGCCCGGCCGCTACCGCGCCACGCTCGGACGGCTGGTCGGCGACAAGGTCACCGCGATTGGCGCGCCGCAGACGTTTACCCTGGTCCAAATACCGCAGTAACACCACCGTTGTTGCGCAGCCCTTCAGGGCTGCTTCCGCCGGCGCCACCGTTGTTGCGCAGCCCTTCAGGGCTGCTTCCGCCGTTGTTGCGCAGCCCTTCCGCCTTCGCGCGAAGCGCTTCGGCGAGACTCGCCGTAGCCTTGGCGGAGGCGGTTAGGGCTGCTTCCGCCGGCGTGGCAGGCCTGAAGGCCTGCGCAACAGGGGCGCGGCGGCTAGCGACTGGCTGCCGCCGCGCATCCCTTGACCTCGGAGCTGATGTTCCCCAGCTCCGAGGTCAAGCCCATGCCGCGCCCGTTGTAACCCGTCCGGACAGAGCGGATGAACGTGCTCGTCCCGTCGAGCGGCAGCGTGGCGACGTTGCCGCAGAACGCGCTCCAGGTTCCCTCCTGGCTGAGGTACTGCTCGACGTTCGACAGGTAGAACGCCGAGACGATGCCGCCGTGCGCGCGCACCCAGGCGCCGACGGCGCGGATCGCTTTCGGTCCCGCGAAGTTCCCGACGACCGGCACGAGCAGGTTCCGGCTCTCGAGGTCCTTGAGGAACGCAAACCGATCCTCGTCGGCGAGAAAGCCGCGCGGCGCGCCGTCCATGTCCGTGGCGACCATCAGGTCGGCGTAGGTCGCCCTGAATCCCCGGCCGAAGCGGCCGCCCGTGGACCAGTACTGGATGTCGGGCCCGTACCAGAAGAACGAGTGATACACGTAGTCGATGCCTTCCAGATCTTCCGCTGACAGAGCGAACCCGTGCTTCTTCACGAGGTGATCGCCGACGGCCTTCAGGTTCTCCTTGTACAGCGCCTCGCTGCCTTCGACCTTCGAATACGCCGTGAAGATCTCGCTGGCGGTGGATGACGTCTTCAGGCCGTCGGGACGCTTGCGCGAGAACAGGCGCGAGACGAAGGCGGCGCGGTCCGGCGACAGCTCGAACAGCGCCTTGTAAAGAAGGTGCAGTTGCAGGTTCCCGCGGCGCACGTCCACGATGAAGGCCATCTTCGGCTTGAGCGCCGCGATATACGTGAAGTTCTGCTCGGGTCCGACCCCCATGTACACGGCGCCGGCGTGCGCCGTCCGGACGAGCTCCGGGATGACGTATTGAAGTCCGAGCTCGTTGGAGAGCAGGTTGTCCGATCGGAAGAAACCGTCGGTTTCCGACGCGTCAACGCTGAGCTTCCAGAACTCCTGATCGGAAAGCCGCGAGGGCAGCGTGTCGGCACTGCGCAGCCCGCTCAGGCGGGCGGGTCCGCCGAGGCAGGCGAGAACGGCGATCGTGGCGGCGGCAACGGCAACGCGGCGTCTTGTCATCGTGCAAGGCTCCGCCCCGCTGGGGGGGACGAAAATATGATGCCCGTTTTTCCTCTCACCGTCACCACAAACGTGGGATTGCGATCTCCCTTGACAGGGCGCCGGACGCGGTGAAACACTGCCGTCCGGTCTTGCCCTCGTTCATCCCTGCCGAGACTGCCGACCCGTTATAAAAAGGAAGCTGCCTATGCTGACAGTACACAGACTCATTCGCCTCGCGCTTCCGCTCGTCGTCGCTCCCGTCCTGGTCACGACCGTCTTTCCGCAGGGCGCGCAACAGCCGGCGGAACAGCCGCGCATGATCAACGCATCGGCCGACCCGCTCCTGAAGGCGTTCCGGTTCCGCTCCATCGGCCCGGCGAGCATGGGCGGGCGCATCGACGACCTCGAGGTCTCGGAGTCGGACCCCAGCGTCATTTACATCGGCTACGCCGCCGGCGGCGTGTTCAAGTCCGAGAACAACGGCACGACGTTCCAGCCCGTGTTCGAGACGTTCGGCTCGGCGTCCATCGGCGACATCGCCATCCATCCGAGCAACCCGAACATCGTGTACGTCGGGACCGGTGAGGCCAACAACCGGCAGACCACGACCTTCGGCGACGGCATTTACAAGACGACGGATGGCGGCAAGACCTTCACGCACATGGGGCTGAAGGACACGCAGTCGATCGCGCGCATCGTCATCGACCCCAGGAATCCGGAAACCGTCTACGTCGCGTCGCCCGGGCACCTGTTCGGGCCCAATCCCGAGCGCGGCGTCTACAAGACGACCGACGGCGGCAAGAACTGGACGAAGATCAAGTTCATCGACGACGACACCGGGTTCACGGACATCGCGATCGATCCGTCGAATTCGAAGACATTGTATGCCGCGAGCTATCAGCGGCGACGAAGCGGCTGCTGCTTCAACGGCGGCGGGCCGGGCAGCGCGCTCTGGAAGACGACCGACGCCGGCAAGACCTGGACGAAGATGACGGGCGCCGGGCTCCCGCCCGGAACGTACGGCCGGATTGCGCTCGACGTGTCGCGGTCGAACCCGAAGGTCGTGTACGCGCAGATTGAGGCGGGGCCGACGGGGCAGCCGCAGCCGGCGCGCGGCGCGGGTCCGACTGCGGCGACTGAAGCGACCCCGCCGGGAGCGGCGGCGGTGACGCCGCCCGGAGCGCCGGCCGGCGCCCGCGGCGCAGCCGGTGCGCAGCCGCCCGCGGCCGCACAGCCAGGCGGCGGCCGCGGCGGCTACAACTGGTGCAACAACGGCGGACCGGGCAGGGGATTCGGCGGCGGCCGCGGCGGCGGCGAGCAGACGCCGGCCGTGCCGCAGGTCGCGCCCCCGCTGGATCCCGCGCGCGGCGGGGTGCTGCGCTCGGACGACGCCGGCAAGACGTGGACGCTGGTGAGCCACTGCAACGCGCGGCCGATGTACTTCAGCCAGCTTCGCGTCGATCCGTCGAACGACAAGACGATTTACGTCGCGGGACTCCCGGTCGCCAAGTCGCTCGACGGCGGCAAGACATTCGTCACGCTCGACAACGCGGGCGGCAACGGATCGCCTGGCCATGTCGATCAGCACGCGATCTGGATCGACCCGAAGAACCCGAAGCACCTCATCATCGGGAACGACGGCGGTCTCGACATCAGTTGGGACCAGGGGAAGACCTGGGATTTCGTGAACACGATGGCGACGGCCCTGGCGTACTGGGTGAGCGCCGACATGCGCCATCCGTATTACGTGTATACCGGGTTGCAGGACAACGGGAGCTGGGGTGGTCCGAGCGCCACGCGCACCCGCGGCATCCTGAACTCCGACTGGTTCGGCATCGGCGGCGGCGACGGCTTCCAGACGGCCGTCGATCCCACCGACCACACCATCGTCTATTCCGAGTCGCAGGACGGCAACACCAACCGGTACGACCTCAGGGCCGGTCGAGGGCAGAGCATCCGGCCTCGTGGACCGGGCGAGCGGGGCAGAGGCGGATTCGGCGGCGGGACGCCGGCGGAGACGGCCGCCCCCGGTGCCGCGGGTCGCGGCACCGGTCGGGGGGCGCCTCAGACGGGCGCGGCCGGAGCGCAGCAGGCCGTGACCCCGCAGGCGCAGGCGGCGGGCGCGGCCGGAGGACGTGGTGGCCTCCCGAACGTGCTGAATGCCGGCCCGACCGACGCGTATCGCTTCAACTGGAACACGCCCTTCATGCTCTCGCCGCACAACCCGAGCATCGTGTGGCTTGGCGGCAACCGGGTGTTCAAGTCGTACAACCGCGGCGACACGTGGACGGCAAGTCCGGACCTGACGAAGAGCATCGATCGCAACACGGTCGCGATGATGGGCGTCGCGGGCAACCTGACGCAGTTGTCGAAGAACGACGGCGTGGGGTCCTACAGCACGATCATCTCGGTCAACGAGTCTCCCGTGATGCCCGGGGTGGTCTGGGCGGGGACCGATGACGGAAACGTGCAGGTGAGCCGCGATGGCGGGCAGACCTTCACCGAGGTCGGGAAGAGCATGCCCGGGCTTCCACCGAACCATCTCTATTGGATCTCGCGCATCGAGGCGTCGCACTTCGACGCGGGCACCGCGTACGTGTCGGTCGACGGGCATCGCAGCGACGACCTGAAGCCGTATCTCTTCGTGACGCGCGACTACGGCAAGAGCTGGCAGAGCATCGCCAACAACCTGCCGGCCGGCAACATCCAGGTCGTGCGCGAGGATCCGAAGAACAAGGACCTGCTGTATGTGGGCAGCGAGTTCGGGTTGTACATCTCGACCGACGGCGGCAAGCAGTGGCAGAAGTTCATGAACAACCTGCCGACCGCGCGCGTCGACGACATCCTCATTCATCCGCGTGACGGCGACCTCATCGTCGCGACGCACGCGCGGAGCCTGTGGATCGCGGACGACATCACGCCGCTGCAGCAGTTGCCGGCGGCGGCGTCGCAGGATGCGGCGCTCTTCGACATCCGTCCGGCCGTGGCGTACCTGCCCGATCAGCAGGGCGGCCAGCAGATCGGCGGCCAGAAGGTGTTCATCGGCGAGAACCCGCAGCGCGGCGCGGCGATCAGCTACTACCTGAAGTCGGCCGCGAGCGGCGACGTGAAGATCACGATCGCCGACGCGACCGGGCGGGTCATCCGGACGCTGGACGGGACGAAGGAGGCGGGCATCAACCGCGTCAACTGGAACCTCGCGCCCGCGCCTGCGGCCGGGCAGGGCGGCGGCCGCGCGGGCGGTGGCGGGCGGGGCGGCGGCGGCGGCGTCGATCCCGGTACCTACATCGTCACGCTGACCGTCAACGGAAAGACGATGTCGAAACCGGTGACCGTGCTGCAGGACATCTGGCTGAACGAGCGGTAGCCCGACGCGACGGCATCCGAAGGCGGGGCGGAGACGCCCCGCCTTTTTTTGTTGACAGAGCCCGGCTACTGTTCTAAGATACTGGTACCGTGTATAGCTTCCCCCTAACTCCTTCAGGGGGTGCTGAGCCGGGGCGGAGGTTGGACGGCCTTCGCTCCGGCTCTTTTCCTTTGACCGGTCCTGCGCCGGCCAATATACTCACTCCCTCTACCAGTAACGTATTGAGCCCCCGTCGGGGCGTGGAGGGATCATGGGAGGAGCCTCCTGGCGCCGGTTCATCGGCGTCCTCGCACTTGCGTTCGTGGTGCGGTCCGTCGGACCGGCCTTCGCCCAGGGCGGGGGCACGGCCGCGTCCATCTCCGGAACGGTGGTCGATTCGTCGGGCGCCGTGCTGCCCGGCGCCGACGTCAAGGTCAAGAACGACGGCACCACCGCGCAGTTCACCACCGTGACGGCCGAGAACGGCACGTTCGCCATTCCGGGCGTGCAGCCCGGCACCTATACCGTCACCATCTCGCTCATGGGATTCAAGACGGCCGTCGTGAAGCCGGTCGTCGTGAACGCCGGCGTGCCCGCCGCGGTGCGCGTCGCGCTGGAGCTCGGCGCGCTCGAGGAGACCGTCGTCGTGGCCGGCGGCAGCGAGGTCGTCCAGACGCAGACGGCCGCCGTGGCGACCACGCTCGACGTCAACCAGATTGCGAAGCTGCCGGTCGGCAGCCGCAGCGTGCTCGATTTCGTCGTGAACCTGCCGGGCGTCAACACCCCGGGCGGGAGCCGCAACTCCACGATCAACGGCCTGCCGCAGAGCACCATCAACATCACGATCGACGGCATGAGCGTGCAGGACAACCACCTGAAGACCGGCGACGGCTTCTTCGCGCGCGTGAGCCCGCGGATCGACGCGATCGACGAGGTCACGGTGAGCTCTGCGGCGCAGGACGCGGCGGCGACCGGCCAGGGCGCGGTGCAGATCCAGTTCGTCACGCGGTCTGGCAGCAACCAGTTCACGGGCAGCGGCTACTACTATCTGCAGCATTACAAGCTCAACGCGAACACGTGGTTCAACAACCGCGATCTGCCGCCGGACCCGCGGACGGGCAAGGCCCCGAAGCCGCAGGACGTCCTGCATCAGCCCGGCGCGCGTTTCGGCGGCCCCATCGTGATCCCTGGTCTCGCGAACCTCCGCAACCGTGCGTTCTTCTTCGTCAACTACGAGGAGTCGCGGTCGCCGGCGCAGCTCACGCGGAATCGTACCGTCCTGCATCCGCGCGCGCAGGCGGGCATCTTCCGGTACAACACGAGCAGCGGCGTGCAGGAAATCGACCTGATGGCGCTCGCGGCCCGCAACGGGCAAACCGCGACCTTCGATCCCACGGTCGTGAAGCTGCTGGGGGACATCCACGCCGCCACCGGGACCACCGGGCAGGTATCCGACCTGAGCGACCCGAGCCTGCAGCGGTACACGTGGCAGGTCGATCGGAAAGGCGTCACGCGGTACCCGACGGCGCGGCTCGACTACAATATGACGGCCCAGCACCGCCTGTCCGGGTCGTGGAACTTCACGAACCTGCTGTCCGATCCGGACACGCTCAACGGCCGCGATCCCATTTTTCCCGGCTTCCCGATATTCGGCGCGCAGCACTCGAAGCGCTACGCCTTCCAGACGAACCTGCGCTCGACATTCGGGTCGAACGTCGTCAACGAGTTCAAGGTCGGCTTCACGGGCGGGGCGACCCTGTTCTCACCCGAGATCCTGTCCGAGCCGTGGGGCGGCTCCGCGGTGGCCGATCAAGGTGGGTTCCTGCTCGGGATCAGCGCGGCCGGCATCAGCAACGCAAGCTCCGGCACCGGCTACTCGGCGCGCGAAGCGTCGACCAACGTCGTCGAGAACAGCCTCAACTGGTTGAAAGGCTCCCACACGCTGGCGTTCGGCGGCGCGTTCACGCAGGTCGATCTCTGGCTCCAGAACGACACCACCGTCCCGTCGATCTCGTTCGACATCGTCAGCGGCGATCCCGCCAACCCGATGTTCAGCGCCTCGAATTTTCCCGGCTCCTCCTCGACGCAGCGCAGCGACGCGGGCGATCTCTACGCGGTGCTCACGGGCCGCGTGAGCGCGATCCAGGGCAACGCGCGCCTCAACGAGACGACCGACGAGTACGAGTACCTGGGCAACGGCATGCAGCGGGCGCGCATGAACGAGTTCGCGTTCTTCGCGTCGGATTCGTGGCGCTGGAAGCCGAACCTGACGCTCAACATGGGGCTTCGCTACGAGCTGCAGCTCCCGTTCGGGCCCCTGAACAACAGCTACTCGACGGCGACGATGGCCGACATCTGCGGCACCTCTGGCGTCGCGCCCAACGGCAGCTGCAACCTGTTCCAGCCGGGCGCCCGTTCCGATCGCGTCCCGCAGTTCGCACTGTTCAAGAAGGGCGAGCCCGCCTACAACACCGACTGGAACAACCTCGCGCCGAGTCTCGGCTTCGCGTGGACCCTGCCGGGCGCCCGCGGCCTCTTCGGGCCGCTGTTCGGCAGGAGCGAGGGTGACAGCGTGTTCCGCGCGGGGTATTCGCTCGCGTACAGCCGCAACGGCACCTCGGACTTTTCGGGCCAGTTCGGCGCGAACCCGGGCGTGGCCGTCACGGTGAACCGCGACGCGAGCCTCGGCAATCTGGACGATGGCGGAGGCCTGCCGGTGCTGCTGCGCCAGGGCGACCGGCTCGGGCCGCCGCCGTTCCCCTCCACTCGGAGCTACCCGATGTCGGAGGTCATCACCGGCGACATGAGCATCTTCGATCGGAACCTCCAGGTGCCCTACGCCCAGAGCTGGAGCGCCGGCTGGCAGCGCAAGCTGACGCGCGAGACCGCGCTCGAGATCCGTTACGTCGGCACACGGCACCTCCAGGGCTGGACGGAGTACCAGTACAACGAGCCGAACATCGTCGAGAACGGCTTCCTCGACGAGTTCGAGCTCGCGCAGCAGAACCTCCGGGCGGACGTGCTGGCCGGCTGCGGGACGCCGGGTCACGCGGCCTGCTCGTTCGCGTACCGCGGCGCGGGCACCGGCACGTCGCCGCTGCCGATCTATCTCGCGTATCTGAACGGACGGGCGGACGCGTCGAACGCGGCGGCGTATTCGGGCAGCTCCTGGAGCAGCTCGAACTTCATCAATCCGCTCGCGATCTACAATCCCAACCCGTTCGCCGCGGCGCCGAACAATCCGACGAGCAGCTCCTCCGTCTCGAATCAGGCGCTTGAAGGTAGCGCGACGCGGCGCGCCAACGCGCTCGCCGCCGGACTGCCGCGCAACTTCTTCCGCGCGAACCCGGACCTGCTGGGCGGTGTCGGCGTGACCGGCAACGGCGGGTACACGAAATACAACAGCCTGCAGGTCGAGCTGCGGAAGCGACTTTCGCGCGGGCTGCAGTTCCAGACCAGCTACGTCTTCGGGCGCGCGTACTCATCCGAGCGCTACTCGTTCCGCACGCCGCGGCGATCCGTGATGCAGACCGGCACGGAAGGGGGCGTCACGCATGCGCTCAAGGCCAACTGGGTGTACGAGTTGCCGTTCGGCCAGGGACGGCGGTTCGGCGGGAGTGCGGGTCCGCTGTTGAATCGGCTGATCGGCGGCTGGTCGCTCGACGGCATCGCGCGCATCCAGAGCGGCCGGCTGCTCGACTTCGGGGACGTGCGGCTGGTCGGCATGACGAAGAAGGAACTGCAGAAGGCGTTCAAGCTGCGGTTCGACGACGCCAACAAGGTCATCTTCATGCTGCCGCAGGACATCATCGACAACACGGTGAAGGCGTTCAGCGTGGACGCGACGTCGCCGACCGGCTACGGCTCGCTCGGCGCGCCGTCCGGCCGATATGTTGCGCCCGCCAACAGCCTGGACTGCATCGAGGTCGCGATCGGCTCCGGTCACTGCGGACTCAACTCGCTCGTGGTGACCGGGCCCACGCTGGTGCGGTTCGATCTGAGTACGACCAAGCGCATCCCGATCGCGGGACACGTCGAGGCGTCGTTCCGCGCGGAGTTCCTCAACGCGTTCAACACGCCGTGGTTCAGCCCGGTGACCGGCACCGGGAACAACCCGGACGCATTCCGGGTCACCAGCGCGGATTCGGGGCGTATCGTGCAGTTGATTTCGCGCATCAGCTGGTAACCGCTTTCGGCGATCGGCTACGTCCGGGGCGGCTCCGCCCCGGACGCTCACCTTCCATACTCCTCTCCCAGTATTACAATTTCGCCCCCTTTCGTGGTCTAGTTGCGCCGCGCAGTCGGTGCTGGGCCGGAGGAGGTGTCCCTCGGCTACGCCTCCGGCCACTCGATTCACTCCACGCCGATCGCTTCGCGCCTTCGGCCACGCACACGATTGGTTCGCTGCCGCCGACCCGTCCACACCGGAGCGCGTCCGCGGCTGATCTGGGGTTCGCGCCTACAGGGCTTGGATGTGACACGTGACGGCATTCTAGGGAGCGTTTCATGAAGCACAAACTGGCTGGACTCATGGTCATCGCGGCGGCGCTGCTGCTCGTCGGCAGCGGGATCGCCTCCGCGCAGGGCGGCTCGACATCGTCCCTGTCCGGGACGGTCACCGATACCACCGGCGCCGTCGTGCCTGGTGCCGACATCACCGTCAAGAACGACGCGACGGGCACGCTGTTCACCGCGGTGAGCGGCACGAATGGCACGTTCACGATCCCGGCGATTTCCTCCGGCACGTATACCGCGACGGTGCACCTCGAAGGGTTCAAGACAGTCGTCCTGAAGGACATCGTCGTCAGCGTCGGCGTTCCCGCCCACATCAACGCGAAGCTGGAGCTCGGCGGAGTGGCTGAAACCGTTGTCGTCGGCGGCGCGACCGAAGTCGTGCAGACGCAGCAGACGTCGGTGACGACGACCCTGACCGCCAGACAGATTGCGAATATTCCGCTGGCCGGACGCGCGGCGTTCGACCTGGTGAACTACGTTCCCGGCGTCGCGTCGAGCACCGGCAGCCTCCGCGACTCGCAGGTCAACGGCCTGCCGCAGAGCGCGGTCAACATCACGCTCGACGGCATGAACATCCAGGACAACTATGCAAAGACGTGGGACGGGATGTTCACCCGCGTCAACCCGCGGCTGGACGCGGTCGAGGAAGTCACCGTGTCGACGGCGGCGCAGGGGGCCGACATGGCCGGCCAGGGCGCGGTGCAGATCAAGTTCGTCACGCGCTCGGGGACGAACAAGTTCCAGGGGAGCGGCTACTACTACTTCCGCCGCGACTGGATGAACACGAACACCTGGTTCAATACGCATCGTGCCGTGGACCTCACGGGCAAGGCGTCGCCCAAGCCGACCGTGGCGCAGTACCAGCCGGGCGGCCGCGTCGGCGGGCCGATTGTCAAGGACAGGGCGTTCTTCTTCGTCAATTATGAAGAATCGCGGACGCCGGGCACGAACGGATCCACGCGGACCATTCTGAGCCCCTCGTCCGAGCAGGGGCTGTTCAAGTACAGCGGCGGCACGCCGGTCGACCTGTACGCGCTCGCCACGAAGTACGGGCAGGCATCAACGATCGATCCGGTCGTCGGGAAGCTGATCGCCGACATCCGCGCCGCGACGGGGACGAAAGGCACGGTCTCGGACACGAACGATCCGCTGGTGCAGTCGTACTTCTGGCAGCAGCCGACCCACAACACGACGAAGTACCCGACGGTCAAGCTGGACTACAACATCACGTCGAAGCACCGCGCCACGTTCTCGATGACGCGCAACAACCTGCTGTCGGACCCCGACACGACGAACAGCCGCCAGACGGTGTTCCCCGGGTTCGCCTGGCACGGCCTCCAGGATTCGAAGCGCTATACCGAGCAGGGGTCGTTCAGATCGACGCTGACGAAGAACCTCGTCAACGAGGCGCGTGTCGGCGCCACCGGCGGCGCCACGCTGTTCTCGCCGGACATGAACAAGGACATGTGGAGCGCGTCGGTGGGCAACATGAACGGCTACGGGATCTCCTGGAGCAACTTCAGGAGTCTCAGCAACGCCTATGGGACCGCGTCGTTCAGCGCGCGCGAAGGCTCGACGAAGGTCTTCGAGGACACGCTGAGCTGGATGCACGGCAGCCACGGCATCTCGATGGGCGCGTCGTTCACGCGCGCCGACGTGTGGCTCAAGAACCAGCAGCTCGTTCCGACGGTAACTCTCGCCTCGAACTCGGGCACCGGCCTGGCCTCCGGCGATCCCGCCGACGCGATGTTCACGACGGCCAACTTCCCCGGGTCGTCGAGCACGGACCGCAACAACGCCGGCCGCCTCTACGCGCTCCTGACCGGCCGGATCACGAACATCGGCCGCGAGGCTCGTATCGGCACCGACGGATCGACGTTCAACATCCTCGGCCAGAGCTTCCAGCAGGGACGCATCTGGCACAGCGGCGTCTTCATCCAGGACTCCTGGCGGTGGAAGCCGAACCTGACGATCAACGCCGGCCTTCGCTACGACGTCGAGCAGCCGTTCTACGCGCTGAACAACAGCTACTCGATGGCCACCGTGGCCGACCTGTTCGGCGTCACCGGGCCGGGCGCCGGCTTCGTCCCTGGATCCAACGTCACGGGTCTCGGCAACCTGTACAAGCCTGGCGTGCTCGAGGGCTCGCCGACGACGTACAAGCAGTTGTCAAAGGGCGCGAAGGCGTACAACACGGACAAGAACAACTTCGCGCCGAGCATCGGCGTCGCGTGGACGCTGGGCGCCGACGCCGGCATCTGGCACAAGATCCTTGGCAACCCTGGCGACTCGGTCCTGCGCGGGGGCTATAACGTCGCCTACCAGCGCGGGGGCATGAACGACTTCACGGAGATCTTCGGCGGCAACCCGGGCATCCAGATCGACGCCTCGCGCAACCAGACGAACACCAACCTGGGCACGGTGCCGGTGCTCTTCCGCAGCAGCGATCTCAGCGCGCCGACCAACATCCCGACGACGCGGGTGTTCCCGATGGCGGTGCCGAGCGCGAGCTCGAACGTTCGCGTGTTCGATCCGAACATCAAGCTGCCGTGGTCGTCCTCCTACACGGTCGGCATCCAGCGGGCGCTCTCGAAGACGATGTCCATCGAGGCGCGGCTCGTGCACACCGACAGCCACGACCGGTGGACGCTCGGCGATCTGAACCAGCGAAACTACAACGAACTGAACATCGTCGAGAACAAGTTCATCGACGAGTTCCGCATCGCACAGGCGAACCTGTTCGCCAACGTTGCGGCGGGCAATGGTGAGACCTTCAAATATACGGGAATCCCGGGAACCAGCCCGCTTCCGATTCTGTTCGCGCACATCCAGGGCGCGGGTACGAACACCGATCCGACCGCATACAAGGCGAGCGGCTGGACCGACTCGACACTCGTCCAGTCGATGTACCGGCTCAATCCGAATCCGTACAGCGCGGCCGGCCGGCTGCGCTCGAACTACAGGACCACCATGCTGGCCGGGGGCCTGCCGACGAACTTCTGGGTCGTCAATCCCGACGTCAACAACGCCTACATGGCGACCAACGGTCCCGACACGCGGTACAACGGCGTCCAGCTCGTGCTGAACCGCCGGTTCGCCCAGGGCCTCCTGGTCCAGGCGAACTACGCGTTCGGCAAGGGGTACCAGTACGACTTCTACTCGCTGCGGAAGCCGTACGTGGAGCGCCTGCAGACCTACACGAACTCGACCGCGGGCACCGGCAACGTCACCCACGTGTTCGCGACCAACTGGGTGTACGAGCTGCCGTTCGGCCGCGGCAAGCGGTTCGGCGGCAACGCCGGCCCGCTGCTGCACCGCATCATCGGCAACTGGAACTTCCAGGGCGTCGGCCGGTTCCAGAGCGGCCGCATCGTCGACTTCGGCAACGTCAATCTCGTCGGCTTCACGCAGAAGGACCTCCAGAAGATGTTCAAGCTGCGGCTGACGACGGATCCGAACAACCAGTTCCGGACGCTGGTGTACATCCTGCCGCAGGACATCATCGACAACACCATCAAGGCCTACAGCTTCAGCGCGACGGGCTACAGTGGTGACGCGCCGACGGGCCGCTACTTCAAGCCGGCCAACGGCCCCGACTGTCTGGAGCTGGCCAACGGCTTCGGCGACTGCGGCGCCGGCAGCGTCGCCATCACCGGACCGAAGGTGATCCGGTTCGACATGAACCTGGTGAAGCAGATCCCGGCGATCGCCGGCGTCAACCTGGAATTCCAGGTGCAGGTGTTCAACGTGTTCAAGCGGGTGAACTTCAACCCGAACAGCTACGCGGGCAACGTGAACGACAGCTATCAGGTGACGGGCGCCGTGGATCAGGCCCGCACCGGACAGATCGCATTCAGGATCAGCTGGTAAGCGATCGCGCGCGGGCTGGTGCCCGCCTTGAGTATTGACGTCGTCGTCCGGGCCGGATCTCGGTTCGCCCCTACCGAAACTGAGATCCGGCCCCATTTTCCGTACTGCCGGATTTCCGTCACTTCAATCGCACGAGATTCTCTACCGGATCGCCGCCTTTGTTGTTGACGACCCCCAGTATCGGCGGAGTAGGGTCACCCAGCAACCTCGAAACAATTCATCGGCGCATGCACCTTCGGTCTCGACGGCCGCAGGTGCCGGCCGCCCTTGAAGCTCTTTGTACGACGTGTTATCCACGGAGGATCCTATGAAGCGACGGCTGTTACGGGTGATAACGCCACTGATAATGATGGCGTTCGCTGCAACGCTCGCCTACGCCCAGAGCGGCGGAGGCACGACGACGCTTGGCGGGGTGGTTGTGGACACCCAGGGAGCCGTGATCCCCGGCGCCGACGTCGTGGCAAAGAACAACGCCACCGGAATGACGATTCAGGGCGTGACCGATGACACCGGCCGCTTCCTGCTGCCTGCCGTGCCCCCTGGCACCTACACGGTGACGGTCTCGCTCATGGGGTTCAAGACCGCCGTCGCTCCGGACGTGGTCGTGCTGTCGGCGACACCGGCGAACGTCAAGATGAAGCTGGAGATTGGCGCGATCGCGGAAACGGTTGTCGTGACGGGCGCGACCGAGATCATGCAGACCCAGAGCGCGAACGTCTCCACGACCCTGGCCGTCAACCAGATCCAGCAGTTGCCGGTCATCACGCACACCGCGCTCGACTACGTGGTGAGCCTGCCGGGCGTCGAGACGGCCGGTAGCAACACTCGCGGGTCCACGGTCAACGGTCTGCCGACGACCGCGATCAACATCACGCTCGACGGCATCAACGTGCAGGACAAAAGAGGCAACGAGGGCTTCTTCATGTACATCCGGCCGATGATGGATTCGGTCGAAGAGATCACCGTCTCCACCTCGACGCCGGGAGCCGAGGCCAGCGGGTCTGGAGGGGCGAACATCAAGATGGAGACCCGCTCCGGGTCGAACAAGATGTCCGGATCGGTGTACAACACCTGGCGCAACCAGGCGGGCACCACGGAAGAGGACGCGCTCGCGCGGACCAAGAAACCGGGATTCCTGTGGCGGCTCAACACGCCGTACTGGTTCAACAAGCGGGACCAGCCCAAGACGGCGGCCGGCGGCTACTTCATCAACGACGTCCGGCTGCAGACCCCGGGCTTCCGCGTGGGCGGCCCGATTCTCAAGGACAAGGCGTTCTACTTCTTCAACTACGAGGAATTCAGGCTGCCGGAGTCGCGCAGCCGCACCCGGTACATCCTGAACACCGACGCGCAGGCGGGCAACTTCTCGTACCCCGCCTCCGACGGGAGCGGCGTCAAGACGATCAACCTGTTCACCCTGGCCGCGGCGAAGAACCAGACGTCGACGCCCGATCCCTCGATCGCCAAGTTGCTTGTCGACATCCGGACCGCTACCGGGACGGCTGGTGCGGTCAGCAAGTACAACGACAACGTCGACCAGTACAGCTTCTCTCCTTCGGCCACGCAGCTCCGCAAGTTCCCGACGCTGCGGCTCGACTACAACCTGACGAAGTCGCACCGCGTGTCCGGCACCGGCCGGTACAACGACTTCAACTCGACGCCGGACTTCCTGAACAGCGCGGACAATCGGTTCCCGGGATTCCCGAACTTCGCAGGCCAGGTGTCCGGCCGCTATATGTGGCAGGCCAACCTGCGATCGACCCTCGGCAGGAACATGGTCAACGAGGCACGGGCGGGCGCGCAGAACTCGACCGGCCTCGGGACCTATTTCGGCAAGGGTGTCGACGCGTCGCAGTTCAATTGCACCGGCCTCGGCTGCCAGAGCGCCGGCGGCAGGGGCTTCAACTTCGGATTCCCGAGCCTGGGCGTCGACCTGACGGGCGCGACGGCGTACGGCGGCCAGAGCGGCGGCGTCGCGGCGCAGACGTCGTTCGAAGACACCCTGACGTGGCTCAAGGGCCGGCACAGCATCAGCATGGGCGGATCGTTCTCCAGAACCTCGATGCGCAACTTCGCATCGACGCCCTATGAAACGACCCTGACGTTCGGGACCTCGTCGCTCGACACCACGGCGTACAACATGCTGGACGCCACGTCGGGGAATTACCCCGGAGGGATCAGCACGACGTTCGCCGGCTACGCGCGAAACCTGTATGGCTTCCTCACCGGGCGCGTGACGAACTACGCCGGCACGTATTACGCGCAGCCGGACGGCTCGTACAAGCTCTACGGCGACCGGAGAAACCAGACGACATCGGATGACCTGGGCTTCTTCGCCAGCGATTCGTTCCGGTTCAGGCCGAACCTGACGCTGACCCTCGGCGTCCGCTACCAGATGCAGCTCCCGATGACGACAGACGGCTTCTACTCGCGGCCCGAGTCGTGGCAGATGGTCTATGGAATCACCGGTGCGGGGTCGGGCAACCTGGGGCAGGGCAATCTCTACAAGCCGGGAACGATGACCGGCACCGTTCCGGTCGTCGTGCCGTACGAGAACAACAGGCCCGCATACAACACCGACTGGAACAACGTCGCGCCGAGCCTTGGCGTGGCGTGGCGGCCCAACCTGAACTCAGGTTTACTGACGAAGCTGCTGAGCACCGACCCGGTGTTCCGCGGCGGGTACTCCATCAGCTTCACCAAGCTGGGCACGAGCTTCTTCGACTCGAACTACAGCGGCAACCCCGGCCGCAGCCGGGCGGGGACGCGCTCTGCCACCTCCGGCACACCGCTGCTGGGCTACGACGGCTGGCCCGTGCTGCTTCGTGATACGGCCCGGTTGTACCCGTCAACGACGCCCGCGCCTCTGACTGGCAACTGGACGCTGACCCCGGCCATCAACGAGTCGCTCGACATTCACTATCCGGATTGGCCGGTCCCCTCGACCCACCAGTACAGCTTCGGCTTCCAGCGCGAGCTGGGCAAGTCGATGGCGATGGACATCCGCTACGTGGGCAACACGAATACCGGCGGGTGGACGAGCTGGAACATGAGTAACAGCGCTCAGTGGAGCATGCTGTCGAACGAGAACGGGTTCCTGGACGAGTTCCGGAAGGCCCAGGCCAACCTCCGTGCGAACATCATCGCCGGCAAGGGGAACACCTTCGCCTACACCGGGGCTGCCGGGACCTCGCCGCTTCCGATCTTCCAGGCTTACCTGGCGGGGATCCCGTTGTCGGATCCGCGGAACCAGAATTCGGCGACCTACACGTCGTCGGTCTACAGCACCTCGAGCTGGTACAACTCGCTGAGCATGTACAATCCGAACATCACGAACGGCTCCGGTTCGAGCGGCATTGCGGGCTGGGGCACGAGCGGGCTGCAGAACGGGATCGGCACCGGAACCGGCCGCGACCTCAACCGCATCAACGCGGGCCTGCCGATCAACTTCTTCGTCGCCAATCCGGCGGTCGCGCAGGGGAGCGCCTACCTCGAGACGACGGCCGGCAACACGCGGTTCAACGCCGTCCAGTTCGAGCTGCGGCGGCGGATGAGCGCCGGGTTCCTCGTCCAGGGCAGCTACCAGTACTCGTTCGGGCGCAAGACCTGGCTGCAGCGGTCGCTGCGCGAGGACTGGTTCTACGTGCCCAGCACCGGCGGGCCGGACCACTCCTTCAAGATCAACTGGCTGTATGAGATGCCGTTTGGCCGCGGAAAGACCTTCGGCAGGAGCGCCTCGCGTCTGGTGGACGGGATCATCGGAGGCTGGGAAATCGACGGCGTCGGCCGCGTCCAGAGCGGCGGGAAATACAATTACGGCGGCTATCGCCTGGTTGGGATGACCGACAAGGATCTCCAGAAGATGTTCAAGTTCTATCACGTCAAGGATGCGAACGGCGTCGAACGCATCTACATGTTCCCGCAGGACGTGATCGAGAACTCGATCCTGGCGCTCAGCACCGCGTCGGCCACGACGGCGACCGGGTACTCCGGAGCGCTCCCGACCGGCCGCTACCTGGCGCCGGCGAGCGGTCCGGACTGCGTCCAGTACTACGCGGGCCAGTGTCCGGGCACGGCGCTCAGAAGGATCATCACGGGGCCGATGTACGCGAAGTTCGACCTCAGCATCGTGAAGCGGATCGCGGTGGTCAAGAGCATGCGGTTCGAAGCCCGCATGGACCTGTTCAACGTCCTCGACACGATCAACTTCAACGCCACCACCAGCACCGGCAGCAGCATGACCAACTGGCAGGTGACGTCCGCGGCGACCGACGTGAACGCGTCGCAGGATCCGGGCGGCCGGATCACGAGCTTCGGACTCAGAATCACCTGGTAAGGTAGTCGATAGTCGATAGTCGACGGTCGTAGTCAAAGTCGTGAACGGCCAGGGCCTTCAACAGGCCCTGGCCGTTTTTTTGTGTGCGGGATCAATCACCGGCCCGATGGCAGCAGGCGTGAGACCTCTCGCAGCTCGTTCGCATGGGCTTCCGGCGGCGCGGTCCGCAGAAAACGCTCGAGGTAGGGGCGCGCGGCACCCTACACCACTGACTTGTCAGCGCTCCCGATCAGGTCCGCCTTGAAGTCGTACACCACGACTCGTACTTTTCGAACACCTGGATCGATCGGGAAGGTCACCTTGTACGGGACACCCGAGTCGAGCACCTTCTTGTACACGTCGTCCATCAGTTTGAGGTCCGCGGTTTCCATGTTGCCGCCGAGGCCGTTGCCCTTTTCGTCGAAGCAGAACACCGCGATGGCGACCCGGCCGATGTGGACGCCCTCGACGAATGTGAAGGCGAGCTTGGTCGGATCGATGCTGACGTCGACGCTCAGCTCGTACCGCCCGGTGTCCCTGGCCTTCGACAGCCCGGCGCCGACCTTGAGGCGGATGTCCTTGATCTCCCGGCGGAACGACGCCGCGGCCTGGATGCGGTCGGCGGTGATGAACTCGCGCCGGTTGAAGGAATCGAGATCCTTGCGGCCGTAGTACCCGTGGCGATAGTACACCGTGATACCGGGCCGCGTGACCTTGACGGAGATCTTCCGATATTGCCCGTCCCATCGCGGATTGGCGGGGTAGAAGCCGAGCTGGTAGGTCGCCGTGGTGACGTCGTTGAGACGGTTCATGGCCGTCATGCCCGGCTCCGCGATCGACGAGACGCCGCCGGTCAGGTCGGCGATGGTGCGCAGCGTCTTGAAGGCGAACGTCTGATTCCAGCGCCCCTCGGGCATGACGCCGCCCGACTGCGCGACATACAGCCCGCCGGTCTCAATCGTATCGATGACCACGCGCGCGTCGTTGGCGATCGCCGCCAGCCGCTCGTCTTCGTCGACCCGGGGCAGCGTCAGCCCGCGCTCGGTCAGGAAGACGAGGTGCTTCTCACCCTCGTAGTGCCGGAGGTAGTTGATGGCGGCGTAGATGTTGCCGAGATCCTGGAGCGTCTGAGCCGTCGTGGACACGAACGCCTCCAGCGACAGGTCGGCGAACATGTCCGTCTGAATCTCGTCCAGGTCGGACCACGCGGTGAGATTGGCCACGCCCGCGGCCGCCGCGGCCTCGGCCTTCGCGGCTTCGGTCTCCTTCTGGATCAGCGCGTCGGTCTGCCGCTTGACGTCCGCCTCGATCCGCTTGTCCGCCGTTGCGCGGGGATCGACCCGCTCGCTGGCCAGCAGGCCCGTTCCCTCGAACATCCTGTCGATCTTTCCCTGCAACGATCGCGGGAGCAGCTTGCTCCCGTAGATCGCCGCAAGGCCGCTCATCTCGAGCCCGATCTCGTAGTCCACCTGCTCGTGCATCGCCTTGAACCGATCGAGCAGCCGCGCGACCATCTGGTGGTCGGTCGTGAAGGTCGTGGCGCGGTTGTAGGCGAAGACGGCGACCTGGTCCCGGGGGAGCAGCCGCTCGCGCACGAAGCGCCCCAGCGCGTCAACCGACTTCGACGGCTCCTGCAGCTTCCCGCGGCCGAGCACGATCAGGAAGATGCGGTTGGTCTGGGGATCGAACGAGACCGCGTCCCGGCGCAACTCGAGCTGCGCGCCAGGCGCGGGTTCCACGGCCGTGAACGTCTGCAGCGCGAAGTGGCGGATGTCCTGCTTCGCGCCGTCCTCGAAGAGCGCGAACTCCTCCTGCCTCAAGTCGATCACCGGCTTGCCCAACCCGTCGACGACGCGGACATCCACAGGCACCAGCGTGATGGCGCTGCGAAAGACGGGGGGGCGCGCCTGTGGCGGCTGCTGGCCGCCCCGCGCGGATACCGCGGGGGGCGCGCTCGAGGCCACCGCGGCGAGAAACGTCAGCAAGACGGGACGCAGTTTTCGCATGGGAATCGTTCGGGGCGAACGGTACGCTAACGCGTGCGTACTCCCTCAGTCAAAGGGTACCGGCACGACAGGTCACGGCCATGAGCGCGCGAGGTGAATCCAGCGTGGTCTCGAACAATACCCCCTACTGAGTATGTAGTGTAGTTCCGTCCCGACCGAGCGTAAGCGCGGTCGTCGGATTCAATCCAAACCTCCGGATTTGTCGTTCGCCCTTGTTGGATTCGCCGTCCCATTTTCGTTAATGCCGGACAATTCCTCCTGCCGGACTCACGACGGAAACCAACCACGTGAATCGGTCGCGGCGGCCCCCACTCGTCGGAAGTGCGTCATTCCGTGCGAATTCTTTGTTGTTGACGGAATTCCGGTGCGTCCGTAACGTGGACGGTCTGAGCGAACCGCATGCTGCGCTGGAACCCTCTCCACGCGGTTCGCGATTGTAAGACTGCACCACGTTCGAAGGAGGATTGGAATGAGGTATGTCCTGCGTGTTCTCGCGGTGTCTCTCCTGACACTTGCGATCGCTCCCCTTGCGCACGCGCAAGGAAGCACCACGTCCACCATCAGCGGCACGGTTCTCGACAGCTCAGGAGGCGTCCTGCCGGGGGCGACCGTCACGGCGAAGCACCTTGGCAGCAACGTCGTCACGACGGCCGTCAGCAACAAGGACGGCGCCTTCACGCTCCCGAGCCTGCCGATCGGGACCTATGAGGTCTCCGTCGCGCTCGAGGGCTTCAAGACGTATGTCGTGCAGGACGTCGTGCTCACGGCCGTGCAGGGAGCGGGCGTGAAGGCCGTGCTCGAAGTCGGCGGGCTCACCGAAACGGTCACCGTGGCCTCCAGCTCGGAAATCATCCAGACACAGTCGACGACGATCTCATCGACCATCAACACGAACCAGATCACGAAGCTCCCGTTGACCTCGCGCAGCGCGATGGACTTCGTGAACTTCCTGCCGGGCGTGTCGACCCCGGGCGGCAACCGCCAGGCGACCATCAACGGCCTGCCCCAGGGCGTCATCAACATCACGCTCGACGGCGTCAACATCCAGGACAACACGCTGCGCACCACCGACGGGTTCTTCTCGATCGTCAGCCCGCGCCTCGACGCGATCGAGGAGGTCTCGGTCACGACCGCGGGACAGGGCGCCGAGGCCGGCCAGGGGGCCGTGCAGATCAAGTTCGTCACGCGGTCCGGCGGCAACACCTACAGCGGCAGCGGCTATTGGTACTACCGGAACGACAAGCTGAATGCGAACACCTGGTTCAACAACCGCGCTGGCACGCCAAAGGCGAAGCTGCTCCAGAACCAGGTCGGCGCCCGCTTCGGCGGTCCGCTCCAGGTGCCGGGACTCCTCGACAAGGGCAAGGCGTTCTTCTTCTTCAACTATGAGGAGCTGCGCCAGCCGTCCGACGTGACGCGGACGAGGAACCTGCTGACGACGGCGGCCCAGGCGGGCACCTACGCGTACGGCGGGAAGACGGTCAACGTGCTGGCGCTCGGCGCGGCCAGCGCCGCAACGGCCGCGAATTCCAGCCTGGACCCGACGATCGGCACGCTGCTGGCCGACATCCGCTCGGCGGCCACCGGCGGCGGCCAGATCGAGAACCTCGACGCCAACATCGACCAGTTGCGCTACAACGTCAGCGTGCAGTCGATGCGCCGCTTCCCGACGGCCCGCGTTGACTACAACATCGCCGCCAGCCACCGCTTCACCAGCGCGATCAACTACAACTGGTTCACCGACACGCCGGACACGCTGAACGGCTTCGACCCGCAGTGGCCCGGCTTCCCCGCGTTCGGCGGCCAGACGTCGGTCCGTCTGAGCTGGAGCAACTCCGTGCGGTCGACCTTCGGGCGCAGCCTGGTCAACGAGGCGCGCGTCGGCTACAGCGGCGCCCCCGTCAAGTTCTTCGACGAGATGAACGTGGGCATGTACACGGGTCAGCTCGCGAACCAGAAGGGCTTCCAGATCGGCTTCCCCAACATCGGGTCGCAGTTGACCGCCGCGGGTGCGAATCCGTCGCCGCAGTCGCGCAACGCCACCGACCTGGCGATCGAAGACACGCTGACGTGGTTGAAGGGCAACCACAACATCACGTCGGGCGTGTCGTGGACGAACTTCAACGTCTGGTTGAAGAACTCCTCGCTCGTGCCGCGCATCGGCTTCGGGCTGCTGACGGCTGATCCGGCGCAGCAGGTGATCACCGCCGCGGCGCTGCAGGCCGCGACCGGCGTCCTGCCGTCCTCGGCGCAACTGGGGCAGGCGCAGAGCCTCTATGCGTTCCTGACCGGGCGCGTGAACTCGATCACGGCCGACGCGCGCATCAACGAGGCGACCGGCCAGTACGAGTACGTCGGCGTCGGGCTCCAGCGCTCGCAGATGCAGGAAACCGGCTTCTTCGTGCAGGATTCATGGCGCTGGAAGCCGAACCTGACGATCAACGCCGGCCTCCGCTACTCGCTGCAGTTCCCGTTCACGGCGCAGAACAACAGCTACACGACGCCGAAGGTCGAGGACGTCTGCGGCGTGTCGGGTGTCGACAGCACGGGCAACGGCTGCAACCTGTTCCAGCCGGGCGTGATGCCGGGGCAGACGGGCACCGCGCAGTACTTCCAGCTCGAAAAGGGCAAGCACGCCTACAACACCGACCTCAACAACTTCGCGCCGAACGTCGGGTTCGCCTGGACGCCGCACACGCGCGGTGGCATCCTCGGCGCGCTGATGAGCGACGAGTTCGTCGTGCGGGGCGGCTGGGCGCGCGCTTTCAGCCGCAACGGCATGAACGACTTCACGGGGCAGTACAACTCGAACCCCGGCGTCGTGATCGCGGTGTCGCGGTCGCAGAACATCGGCAACATCATCCCGCCCGGCCAGTCGGCTCCCGTGCTGTTCCGTGAGGACGCGCGGCTGGGGCCCGCCGACTTCACCGCCACGCCGCAGTATCCGCTCACGGACCTGGTGACGCAGGACGTACGCATGTTCGCCCCGGACATCCAGATCCCTTATGCGGATTCGTGGAGCTTCGGCGTGCAGCGGAAGGTGTCGAGGAACATGGCGCTCGAGGTGCGCTACGTCGGCACGCTCTCGCGTGAACTGTGGCAGGCCCGCAACTTCAACGAGACGAACATCGTCGAGAACGGCTTCCTCAACGAGTTCAAGCTGGCCCAGGCCAACCTGATGGCGAACATCGCCGCCGGCAGGGGGAGCACCTTCGCCTACACCGGCGCCGCGGGGACCGCGCCGCTGCCGACGCTCGTGGCGTTCATCAACGGACGGTCCGCGGCCGGCGACCCGGCGAGCTATACCGGCACGGTGTGGACGACGGCGGCACAGCTCAACCGGCTGGCGATCCAGAACCCGAATCCCTACGGCCTGGCCAACGACCTGCTGGGCAATGCCACGTTCCGGGCCAACGGCGCCCTCGTCGGCATCGTGCCGAACTTCTTCGTCGCCAACCCCGACAAACAGGGCGGCGCGATCCTGACGCGCAACGAGGGATTCTCCGACTATCACTCGGCACAGGTCGAGCTGCGGCGCAGTCTCGCCCAGGGGCTGCAGTTCAACACCAGCTACGTCTTCGGACGAGCCATGCAGTCCAACTTCCTGTCGCTCCGCGTCGACCCGGTGTCGCGCCGCGACACCGGATCGCCTGGCGATATCACGCACCAGTTCAAGCTGAACGTGGTGTACGACCTGCCGTTCGGCCGCGGCCGGCGCTTCGCCTCCGACGCGAACCCCGTCGTGGAGCGGATCATCGGCGGCTGGCAGATCGGCGTGAACAGCCGGATCCAGAGCGGCGTGCTCGCGAATCTCGGCAACGTGCGCCTGGTCGGCTGGACGGAGCAGGACGTGCAGAAGGCCTTCAAGCTCCGCTTCGTGAACGACGCGAAGCAGATCTTCATGTGGCCGGAAGACGTCATCACGAACACGATCCTGGCCTTCAGCGTCAGCCCGACGTCGGCGACCGGCTATTCCGGCGCGGCGCCGACCGGCCGGTACTTCGCGCCCGCCAACCTTCCGGACTGCATCGAGATCGTGCAGGGATCCGGCGAGTGCGGCGGCGTTGGCGCGCTCGTCGTCACGGGACCCACGCTTCAGCAGACCGACCTGCGCATCGGCAAGCGGACGCAGGTGCTCGGGCATGTGAACCTCGAGATCTCGGCCGAGACGCTGAACGTGTTCAACACGGTCAACTACAACCCGAATGGCCAGGCGTCCAGCACTACGCTGAACAACTACCTGGTCACGGGTCTGAACGGAACCAACACGGCGCGCATCATCCAACTGGTGGGCCGCATCAACTGGTAAGGGAGTCGATAGTCGTTAGTCAAAGTCGAAGTCAAAGTCGATAGTCCGGCCGCCAGCTGGTCCTTCGGGACTGGTTGGCGGCCGATTTTTTTTCGCAGGGCCTTCTACGTTCTTCCTTCCAGGTTTCGGAGGGCTGCGATCAGCAGATCGTCCTCATCTTCGAAAACGGCGCGGAGATCGAGGAGCACGCGGTCGTTCTCGATGCGGACGATGACGGGAGGCTCGCCGGCGCGAAGGCGCGCTGCGATTGCCGCGGCGGTGAGTGACGGGTGCGACAAGGCCACGAGGCGGGTCGGCAGCGCGGACCCGGGGGCGCTGCCGCCGCCGATCGTCGACGCGCCGTCGATGACTGACGCGTCGAATCCCGCGGCGCCGGCCGCGTCCGCCAGCGCGTTCGCGCGCGGCTCGATCTCGTCAGGCGTCAACGCCATCATGCGCGCGACCGGGACCGTCGCGCCAGCGTGCCCGGTCACGTGGTCTTCCAGCGTCGCCTCGAGCGCGGCGTACGTCAGCTTGTCGACGCGCAGCGCCCGCATGAGCGGGTGCGTGCGTATCGCGGACACCGCTGATTCGCTGCCCGCGATGATTCCCGCCTGCGGGCCGCCGAGCAGTTTGTCTCCGCTGAACATCACCACGTCAGCGCCTGCCTCGATGCTGCGAGACACGACGGGTTCGTCGCCGGGCGCGGCCGGCCGGTCGCTGCCCGTCCCGAGCCAGCCGCTCCCCAGGTCCTCCGCAACGGGCAGATGAAACCGCCGTCCGAGCGCGACCAGCTCATCGAGCGACGGCCGCTCGGTGAATCCCGTGATGCGGAAGTTCGACGGATGGACGCGCAGGATGAGCGCCGTCCGCTCGCCGATCGCGGCCGCGTAATCCGCGGCGCGCGTCCGGTTGGTCGTGCCGACCTCGCGCAGAATCGCACCCGACTGCGCCATCACGTCCGGCACGCGGAAGCCCCCGCCGATTTCCACCAGCTCGCCGCGCGAGACGATCACCTCCCGCCCGTGGGCGAGCGCGGCCAGCACGATCAGCGCCGCCGCCGCGTTGTTGTTGACGACGACGGAGGACGCCGCGCCGGTGAGGCGGCAGATCAGGTGGTTGGCGTGCACGTCGCGGCGCCCGCGCGCGCCTTCCGCCAGGTCGTACTCGAGGTTCGTGTAGCGTGCGGCCAGCGCCGCGGCGCGCTCCGCCGCCCGGCGCGACAGCGGCGCGCGTCCGAGGTTCGTGTGGACGATCACGCCCGTCGCGTTGATGACCGTCCGCAGCGACGGGCTCAGGGCCCGCGCCAGCCGGACGGCCGCTCCCTGTTCGATTGCGCCGGCGGCGTCGGCCGTCGTCGCGCCGCCGGTCATGCGGTTCCTGAGGGCCGCCGCTTCAGCGCGCAACGCAGCGACCACGGCGGCACGGCCGTATCGCGTCTCGAGCGCGAGCATCGCGGGCCGCTGTCGGAGCTGCTCGATCGAGGGGATGGATCGCATTTCGCAGTTCTTTCAGGATATCATCACGTTTTCCCGGCAGAAATGAGCCCAGTGACGCCCCCGTCCCCGGCCGAGAACGACAACACGCCGCCTGAAGCGCCGGCGCGGGAGTACCGTCCTGTCGAACGTTTCTGGCCCTACGTCGATCTGCCGGAGCAGCCCACCGACGAGGAGCTTGCCGCCCTCAATCCCGAGCTCGCCGAAGCGCTGTTCGGCCGGCCGAAGATTCCGTTTTCCGTGTCGCTGGAGTTTCCCCGTTTCGACGGGCCGGGGTACGAACAGGCGGTCGCTCTCGCGCGACAGTCGGCCGAGTACCGCGAGATCGGATCGGGCGCGGCCCTGCGCCACCGCGCGCGCTTCTTTCCGGATGCGGCCGCCCGCCTGCGCGAGCTGTTCGAGCTGGTCGGTCGCTACGACGCGACCGACGTGCTCGTCGACGATCGTCCCGTGCCGTACGCGCGGGAGCTGTGGCTGCCGCTCATGTGGTTTCTGATTGACTGAGACAAGTTTCCAGTCTCCAGCTTCCGGCTTCCAGCTGGGAGCTGGGAACTGGGAACTGGAAGCTTTCTCTCATGGCCGAGGACTCTGACGTCCAGCGCGACCTCGCGACGCTCGCGACGGAATTGAAGCGGCTCGAGGCCGAGTACAACGGGTTCTTCGCCGGGCGCCTGCCGCGCCCGCCATGGGAGACGCGCGGCCGCGTCGAGGCGCTCATCAAGCGCTGGGATCGCGGGAACATCGACACCTCGGTCGATCGGTTCCGGTTCCAGACGCTCCAGGCCCGGTTCCAGACGTTCATCGATCTCTGGGATCGCGGCCAGCGCGCGCGTGAGGAAGGGCGGCCGGGTCCCTTTTCCGCGCCGCCGCCGAAGGCCGGAAAGAAGAAGCCGGAGGAAGTGGAGACCCGCATCCTCCACGTCACCGCCTTCCACGATCCGATGCGGGAGATGGACAAGCTCCACGGGCTGTACGACTCGTTGATGGACGCGAGGCGTCAGACCGGCGACGAGGTCGTCCCGTTCCATCGTTTCGCCGCGCTCGTGAAGGATCAGGTGACCAAGCTGCGTGAGGCGGGCAGCCCCGAGGTGGCGTTCCGCGTGGCGCTGAAGGACGGAAAAGTAAACTTTACGGTGCGGGGACTGAAGGGGGTGGCGGGTTGAGGTGCTGAAGGGTGCTGAAGGGTGCTGAAGGGTGCTGAAAGGTGCTGAAGGGTGCTGAAAGGTGCTGAAGGGTGCTGAAGGGTGCTCAGGGGTGCCGCACCCCTCAGCACCCTTGAGCACCTCTATAAGGTCTTAGTTTGGTTTGGTGACGTTGCCGGCCTGGGGGCCTTTCGGACCGTCAACAATCTCGAACTCGACCGCCTGGCCCTCCTCGAGCGTCCGGAACCCGTTTCCCTGGACGGCCGAGAAGTGGACGAAGACGTCGCTGCCACCCTCGCGTTCAATGAATCCGTAACCCTTGGCGTTGTTGAACCACTTGACCTTGCCTGTGATACGCATCGTACTTTCCCTGCCTTGCAAACCGCGGCGCTCGCGCGCCGCTTGGAACCTGCCCGCCGCAGGCCCGTCCGTCAGGACGGAAGGGGGCGGACACAAAAAAAGACCGCGAGTGCGCGGCCTCGGCTTTCGACGCTGGCCCGCCCGCCTGGCGCACGGGCGCTCAGGCTTGCCCGCCGTCGCGCGATTGATTCGCGCGTGCGGATGCGGGTCCAACGACCGCGCCATAGTAGCGGCCCGCACTCCGGCCTGTCAAGGAATTCAACGCATATGCGAGCCATTTTGAGCGTTTCCGACAAAACCGGCCTGGTCGAGCTCGCCAGGGGGCTGCTGGACCGGGGGGCCGAGCTCATCTCTACCGGTGGTACGGCCCGTGCGATCGCGGCCGCCGGCCTGCCCGTCGCCAGCGTCTCGGACGTGACCGGATTCCCCGAGATGATGGACGGGCGGGTCAAAACCCTGCACCCGGCGGTGTTTGCCGGGATTCTCGCCCGGCGCAGCCGCCCCGACGACCTCGACGCGATCGGCAGCCAGCAGATCGCCCCCATCGACCTCGTCGTCGTCAATCTGTATCCCTTCCGAAAGGCGGCCGAGAATCCCGACACGCCGTTCGACAGCCTCGTCGAGGAGATCGACATCGGCGGCCCCAGTCTGGTGCGCGCGGCGGCCAAGAACTTCCGTGACGTGCTCGTGGTCGTCGACCCGGCCGATTATCCAAGGGTCCTGGACGAGCTCTCGCGCCCGGGAGGGCCGTCGCTCGAGTTCCGCTTCAGCCTGATGCAGAAGGCGTTCGCGCACACCGCGCAGTACGACGGCACCATAGCGATGGCGATGGCGCAGGTCCATGTGGCGGATGGCGCGATGACGCGCGCGGCGTTCAAGGTGCCGCAGCACCCGCAGCCGCGCCCGCTGCGCTACGGCGAGAATCCCCATCAGAAGGCCTCGTGGATGCCCCTGCCCGAGGTGGCGGGCCACGGATGGGAAGTGCACCAGGGGAAGGAGCTGTCCTACACGAACCTGCTCGACCTGGACGCGGCGCTGCGCATCGCGCTGGAATTCGCGGAGCCCGCGGCGGTCGTCGTCAAGCACACGAATCCGTGCGGCGTCGCGACGGGCGCCTCAATGGAGGACGCGTACGTGCGCGCGCGCGAAGCGGACCCGCTCTCCGCCTTCGGCGGCATCGTCGGCCTGAACCGCGGGATCGATGCGGCGACGGCCACGGCGCTGACGTCGACCTTCATCGAGGCCGTCATGGCGCCGTCGATCGACGAGGACGCGCGCGCGATCCTCGCGGCCAAGCGCAACATGCGCGTGGTCACGACCGACTTCGCGCGGGTCTACGAGCCGTTCATGGGGCACGAGCCCCAGGAGATGCGCGGGTTTCTCGGCGGCATGCTGGTGCAGGCGCCCGACCGCGTGACCGAGGCGCGGGACCCGTGGCCTCCGCCTTCGCGGCTCGAACACGCAGCAGCTTCGGCGGGACAAGGTCCTGCCGGTGCGGGCGACACCCCCGCGGCTTCGGCGGGACAAGGCATGCCGGAGATTCGTGTCGTCACAAGACGGCAGCCGACGGCGGAGGAGTGGACGGCGCTGCGCTTTGCGTGGCGGGTGTGCGCGCACGTGAAGTCGAATACGGTGATCTTCACGTCAGCCGATCGGACGCTGGCGGTTGGCGCCGGGCAGATGAGCCGGGTCGATGCGGTCAAGGTGGCGGTGATGAAAGCCGCCGCCGGATCGCTGAAGGGATCGGTGGCCGCCTCCGACGCGTTCTTCCCGTTCCGCGACGGGCTCGACGCGGTGGCGGACGCGGGCGCGACCGCGGTCGTGCAGCCCGGCGGATCGGTCCGCGATCCCGAGGTCATCGCCGCCGCGGACGAACGCGGGCTGACGATGGTGTTCACGGGGCGGAGACACTTTCGGCACTAACGAAACAGCTTCCAGTTGCCAGCTTCCAGCTGTGCACGCTGAGGACGGCGATTCGAAGCTGAAAACATGGGAGCTGGAAACTGGAAACTGGAGACTGGAAACTGACTGCTGGCATGCCGTCGGCGGTGTCTCGTTATCGGTTGATCGTATTCGTGCTGCTCGTGGCGGCCGTCGTCCCCTATTTCATCGACCTGAACGGGTCGTCGATCTGGGACGCGAACGAGGCGTATTACGTCGAGACGCCGCGCGAAATGATGCAGCGCGGCGACTACATCAGCCCCACCTTCAACCACGAGCCGCGGTTCAACAAGCCGGTCCTCAGCTACTGGGTGGTCGCGGCGTTCTACAAGGTGTTCGGCGTGTCTGTCGGCGTGCAGCGGCTGCCGATCGCGATCGGCGCCGTCGTGCTGATCCTGACCGCGTTCTTCCTCGCGCGCGCGGCGCAGCCGCCACACGCGCGCGGCGCCGCGACCTGGGCGGCGCTCGGCCTCGCCGTGGCGCCCCGCCTCCTCATGTTCTCGCGCCGCATCTTCATCGACATCTCCATCTCGATGTTCATGGGGCTGACGCTGCTGTTCTTCGCGCTGGCGGAGCGCTACCCCGAGCGGCGGCGCCTGTACCTGCCGCTCATGTACGGGGCCGCGGGGCTGGGAGTGCTCACGAAGGGCCCGGTCGCGCTCGCGCTGCCGGGGCTGGTGTTCGGTGCGTACCTGCTGCTGCACGGCGAGCTGAAGCGCGTGCGCGGGATGCTCCTGCCCGCGGGCATCGTGATCGTGCTCGCGATCGTCGTGCCGTGGTACGCGGCGCTCTACCACCAGTACGGATGGATGTATATCCGGTCCTTTCTGCTTGACGAGAACGTCGCCCGCTACGCGGCCGGCGTCGGCGTTCAGGTCAGCCGTCCGCCGTGGTACTACCTGCCGGTGCTCCTCAGCGATCCGTTCCCGTGGTCGTTGTGCCTGTTCGGCGGGGCCGCCGCGTGGTTTGCCGACCGCCGCCAGGCCCGCCTCGCGCCGCGTGACGCGCCGGCGGAGGAGCGCTCGACGGAGCACCGCGCCTTCCGCGTGCGCACGCTGCTCTGGCTCTGGGTCGGGGTCATCGTGGTGTTCTTTTCGCTGTCGGCGGCGAAGCAGGACCTCTACGTCTTCCCGGTCGTCCCCGCGGTGGCTGCGCTCGGCGGCTTGTTCATCGCCGGGGCCGGCGGCCCGGCCCCCGCGCGCGCGCTGGGCTGGACAACGCTCGCGATGGGGCTCGTGCTGGCGATCGCCGGCGCCGGCGTGCTGTATGTGTTCGAGACCGCCGGCAAGATCTACGCGCTCGACGGCGCCGCGTTTGTCGGCATGGTGGGCGCGGCCGGCGGACTGTCGACGCTGATCCTGGTCCTGCTCCGCAAGCCGCGCGCGGCGCTCGTCGCCGTCGTCCTGTCGCTCGTGGTCGTGAACTGGACGTTCGTGCTGAGCGTGCTCCCCAGCTTCGAGCGATACAAGCCCGTTCCGGCACTGAGCGAAGTGATTCGGCAGCGCGTGGCGCCGGATGACGTGGTCGCGCACTACCGGGTCGCGCTGCCGAGCATGGTGTTCTACCTGGGCCGGCACATCGAGGTGATGCTCGATCGCGACGAGTTCCTGCGGACGATCGAGGGCAGTCGCACCGTCTACGCGGTCCTGTCCGCCGCCGACTACGCGGACCTCGGCGCGGCGGCCGCGGGCACCTGCGTCCTCGCCCGGCGGCCGACAGTCAACGTGAAGCTGAACGCCGTCCTCGCGCGAAAGCCGCTGCCGGAGGTGTTGTTGATAACGAATCGGTGTCAGTAGGCAGTAGGCAGACTGCCTACTGCTTCAACTCTTCCACCGTCACCGTAGCCGGCCCGAATTTCCCGACGACAATCCCGGCGGCCTGGTTGGCGAGGCGGGCGGCGTCGAGGAGCGAGGCGCCTGCGGCGATGGCGAGGGTCATCGTCGCGATGACGGTGTCGCCCGCGCCGGTGACGTCCGACACTTCGCGCGCTTCGGCGGGGAGCTCCGCGTGGCCGTCGGGGCCGAGCAGTGACATGCCCTGTTCGCCGCGAGTGATGAGGACGCTGTCGCAGCCGGCGCGCTCGCGGAAGCGCCGGGCCGCCGCGCGCGCCTCCTCGTCGGTGCGGACGCGCAGGTGCGTCACCGCTTCCGCCTCGTGGTGGTTCGGAGTGATGACGGTCGCGCCGGCGTAATAGTCGATGTGCGGGACCTTCGGATCCACGAGCACGGCGATCCCGCGCCGCCGTCCGGCGGACACGGCGGTTTCGGCGACGCGTCGCGAGACGAGGCCCTTCAGATAGTCCGACACCAGAATCGCGTCGGCGCGTTCCGCGAGGTCGAGGAGCCGCTCGAGAACCCTCGATTCGACGGCACCCGTCACGTCCCGCTCGCTCTCATAGTCGATGCGCGCGACCTGCTGGTTGCGCGTCGTGACGACGCGCAGCTTGCGCGTCGTGCACCGGCCGGGATCCGTCACGAGGCCGGCGGCGCCGATCGACCGCTTCTCGAGATCGGCGCGCAGGCGTCCAGCATCCTGGTCGTCGCCGACCAGCCCCACCATCTCCACGCGCCCGCCGAGGGCCACGACGTTGTGCGCGACGTTCGCGGCGCCGCCGAGGCGGTACTCCTCGTGGTCGAACTGGACGACGGGGACGGGGGCCTCCGGGGAGATCCGTTCGACGCGCCCGATCACGAAATGATCGAGCATCACGTCACCGACGATCAGGACCGTCCGCCCGGACAGCCGCGCGAGCACATCGCCGGCGCTCCTGGGAGTGTCAGGCACGGGGAGCACTGGCGGCCGCACGGCCGGCGGCCCCGGCGTAGGGCAGCGTCACGACGAGGAGGAACAGCATCAGCACCTCGGAGTCGCCGAAGTTGTACTCGAACATCCCGGCGGCGGCCAGCGCAACCACGGATGCCAGCGCGCCCGTGGCGAGCGAGGACAGCGGAGAGGTCACCCGCGCGCGCCAGAAGTCGCGCAGCAGCATGCCCATGAAGACGAGCCAGACGAGCAGCGCGGGAACGCCTCGCTCGGCCGCAATCTGAATCGGCACGTTGTGGAGGTGCGAGTTGAGCTGTTTGACCGCCGACGGGTCGCGGTAGCCGGCATACACCACCTTGACCATGTCGGGGCCGACGCCGGTCCAGGGATGGTCCCTGATGATGTGCAGCCCCGACTTGATCATCGCGATGCGGTCCCGGGTCGATTGCACGCTCGCCGCGACCGTTTCGCTTTCGTTCGCACGCTGGCGCATCTCGAACGTCGACCAGAGCCGATCGGTGAGGCGCGTGGGCGCGAACGCGATGAACAGCGCGGCGAACACCGGCAGGATCCCGAGGAGCCGGAAATCGCGGATGAGGAACAGGACGCCGATCCCCGCGCACGCGCCGACCCACGCGTTGCGGCTGAAGGTCGCGGCCAGCGCCACGACGAGCGCCGGCATGACGAGCAACGACCACGCCCGATCGGTCTTGCGGAACAGGATGCGCGCCGCCGCCAGGCACGCGACCAGCATCAACTGGCCCGAGTACGTCATGTACATCCCGAGCAGCCCCTGGGGCCTGCGCCCGAGGTCGTCGTACTTCAGGATGCCGAACTGCATCACGCCCACGACCGCGCTGATGGCCCCGAACGTGATGATCACATCGACCGCCGTCAGCGCGCGTTTCCCCGGCAGCAGCCGGTACGCGATCGGCACGATGAAGAACAGCAGCAGTTGCTTGCAGTCGGGAAGGCTGACGTTCGGGTCGATCGAGAGTGCCGCGGCCACGAGCGTGGCCGCCGCGTACGCCGCAAGCGGCCAGAACATGCGCGGCACGTGGAGCGGCTTCCGCTCCCGCAGCACCAGCACGAGCCAGAGGATGCCGGCGATCGTGAGGAGCACTTCCGAGACGGCGATCGACAACTGCAGCACGGCGGCGAAGGCGAGAAAGGTGAAGTACGCCGCCTTCTCCAGCCAGCCTCGATTGTCGTCGGTCCCGACGGCCGGCGTCATGCGCGCCCGAGCGCGCGTTCCGCCGCCGAAAGGACTGCTTCCGGCCTCAACGTAGTCAGACATCGAAAATCGCCCGGTTCACACACCCGCTGATCGCACGGCCGGCACGGCAAGCCGTTGACTTCCACCGCTTCGGTCGGCACCCGCGGATCGCGCCACGGCGCCGACCGCACCGGCTCGGTCGGGCCGTAAATCCCCACGATCGGCGTGGCCGTGGTCGCCGCCACGTGAAGCGGCCCGGTGTCGCCGCCGACGAACAGCCGGGCGCGCGCGACGAGTGCGCGCAGCTCCCGCAGATCGAATTCGCCGAAGTCCACGACGCGCCCTGCCGCGTCCGCCAGCTCCGATCGGGCCAGGCGGGCGATGCGTTCGGCCGCGGCCCGATCCGACGGGCCGGAGCTCAGCACGATCCGCCGCAGCGGCGACCCGGCCGCCAGTCCGGCGACCACCGTCGCGAACGACGCCTCAGGCCAGCGGCGGAACGGATTGCCCGCGCTCACGTGGACGACGACGATCTCGTGTCGATCGCCGACACCGGCCTCGGACAGCCGCCGCGCGATCCGCGCATCGGCCGCGGGATCGAGCGGCATCTCGACGCCGTCGCGCAGCGGATCCGGCCGGCCGGTGGACCATCCGTCAATCGCCTCGAGCAGGTCCCATTGGTTGTCGACGGAGTGGCGGGGCCTGAGCGCGCGCGGCCGGTCGACCGCCCGATCCGCTGCCGCGCGCCAGTCGCCAGCGTCAGCCACGAGGAGCGCGGCCCGCCATGGAAATCGATCGCGATGTCGAACCGTTCACGCCGCAGCCGCCGCGCCAGCGCGAGGTCCGCGGCGAGCCGGCGCAGTCCCCCCGGCCGTGCGGCGACGATCACGGCGTCGAGGTGCGGATTGCCCGCGACGACCGGCAAGGCGGCCTCTTCGACGACGTACGTGAGGTGCGCCCCGGGGTACGCGCGCTTCAGCGCCCGCGGGATCGGCGTCGTGAACACCACGTCGCCGATCAGGCGCAGGCGAATCAGCAGGATCTTCACTCTTCCCGCCCGGGGCTCTGCCCCGGACCCCGGCTCGGTCGCTCGCGGGGACCCCGCCGCCCCGCGCCGCTCCGTCCCACCCCAACGCGCAAAGAACGCGCGTCGGGGGCCCCGGCTCGCGGGCGCGCCGTGCGCGCCGCCGTCATGCGGTAAGCGAGCCCGGAACACTCGTGAGTCGCCGCATGACGGCCTATTCCTCGATCGTGGCCTCGTCGATGAGCATCACCGGGATGTCGTCCTTGATCGGATACACCCGCTTGCACTGCGCGCACTTCAGCGCCGTGCCGTTCTTGACGAGCTCGACTTTCGTCTTGCAGTTCGGACACGCCAGGATTTCCAGCAGTTCGGGATCGACAGGCATCGCGGTCCTTCTTTGGTCTTTGTGAGGCCACTATACCATTCGCGGATTGCGTCCTGCGAACGCTGAGGTCATTATAGTCAGTCAGATGCGGCGATTCCCTCTTTACCCGGCGGGGGCACCCCGCCAGGCGCGCGCTTCCTGTTTCTTCCTGTGGGCATTCCTGCTCGTGTCGATGGCCAACGCCCAGCCCGTGCGGACGTCCGCGCAGTCCGAGCTGACGGCGGGCTACTACTTCATGTTGGGGCGCCATCTGGAGACGACCGGCGACATCGAGGGGGCGATCGCCGCGCACAAGCGCGCGATCGAGCTGGCCCCCGATTCGGCGGAAGTGCGCGCGGAGCTTGCCGGGCTCTACGCGAGGCAGGATCGCGCCCGCGAGGCCGTGCGGACCGCGGAGGACGCGCTCCGCATCGACCCCTCGAACAGGGAAGGGAACCGGATCCTCGGGTCGGTGTATGCGGCCTTCGCCGAGCAATCGCGGGCGATCGTTGCCGGCGACGACCCCGCCACGTACGCGTCGCGGGCGATCGCGGCGCTCGAGAAGGCGCGCCGCGACGGCGTGTTCGACATCGGTCTCGATCTGATGCTCGGCCGCCTGTATCTGCACTCGGGGAACACCGCGGCGGCCATCCCGGCGCTCAAGAGAGTCGTCGAAGACCAGCCGGGCTATCCCGAAGCGGCGATGCAGCTCTCGGCCGCGCTGGAACAGGCCGGCCAGCTCGACCAGGCGGTGCGGACGCTCGAAGGATTCCTGCAGGCCAATCCGGGATTCTCGCGAGGGCGCGTGCGCCTTGCGGAGCTCTACGAGAAGCAGCATCGTTACGCCGAGGCCGCCGGCGCCTACGCCCAGGCGCAGGCCGCGGATCCCCGCGCGGACACGACGACCGGGCGGGCGGCCGCGCTCATCAACGCGGGCAAACCGGATGAAGCGCGCGTCCTGCTGCAGGCGGCGCTCGCGCGCACGCCGTCGGGCGATCCCGCGCTGCTGTATCTTCTCGGACAGGCCCAGCGTCAACTGCGGGACCTGCCGGGTGCGGCGGCCACGGCGCAGAAGCTCGCTTCCGCGTTCCCCGGCGATCCGCGCAGCTTGTACTTGCAGGCGCAGGTCCTCCAGGACAAGGGCGCCAAGGTCGAGGCGCTGGCCGCCTTCAAGAAGTTGATGGCGGCGGCGCCGGATGAGACGTCGTTCGTGTACGAGTATGCGAACCTGCTCGACGAGACCGGACACCCTGCCGAAGCGGAGCGCGCGCTGCGCGACCTGATCGTCCGCGATCCGGAAGATGCCGACGCCTTGAACTCGCTCGGGTACATGCTGGCCGTTCGTGGCGAGCGCCTGGACGAGGCCGTGGAGCTCCTCAAACGCGCGCTGAAGGTGGATCCCGCGAATCCGTCCTACCTCGACAGCCTCGGGTGGGCGTACTACCGGCAGGGGCGGCTCGATCTCGCCGAAGCGCCGCTGGCGAAGGCGGCCGCCGAGCTGCCGCAGAGTTCGGCCGTGCAGGCGCATCTCGGCGATCTGCGGTTCAAGCAGCAGCGTTATGCCGACGCCGCCGCGGCCTGGGAGCGCGCCGTCTCGGGCGACGGCCGCTCGTTCGATCGCGCGGCCGTCGAGAAGAAGCTTCACGACGTGCGCGCGCGCATCCGCAAATGAAGAGCGTTTGGGCGGCGGCCGTGTTCGCCGCGGCACTTCTTGGTTCCGCATGCGCCACGCATGTCGTGCCGGTGCCATCCGGGCCGGGTGCCCCGTTTCCAGGCTTTGACGCCGCTTACGAGCAGGCCACGGGCGACTGTCGCGCGGTGTCCACCCTCACTGCGGCCCTGGCTCTTTCCGGACGCGCCGGCCGGACGAAACTGCGCGGCCGGATCGACGCGGGGTTTGCCGCGCCCGCCAGCCTTCGCCTGGAAGGGGTCGCGCCGTTCGGGAAACCCGTCTTCACGCTCGTCTCGAAGGGGGGCGACGCGACGCTCGTCCTGCCGCGCGACAATCGCGTGCTCCGCGGGGCGGCCCCGGAAGCGATTGTCGAAGCGCTCGCGGGTGTTCCCCTGACGCCGGCCCGGCTCCGCCTCGTGATTGCCGGCTGTGGCCTCGACCTTTCCGCGCCGTCGAACCCCCGCGCGTATCAGAACGGCTGGGCGGCGGCCGAGACCGGCGACGCCACGGTGTTCCTGCGGCAGCTCGAGGGACGCTGGCGCGTCGCCGCCTCCCGGCGCGGCAGCGTCGCCATCGACTACGCGGATTTCGAATCCGGCCGCGCGTCGACGGTGCGTATTCGTACGGCCCCGCCCGGCGGCGCCGCCGCCGCTGACCTGAAGCTGCGCGTGTCGCAGCTCGAGTTGAACGTGCCGCTCGACAAGGCGGCATTCGACGTGGAGGTTCCACGCGACGCCGTGCCGCTCACCCTGGACGAATTGCGCCGGGCGGGACCGCTCGGCGGCGGCGAGTGATGCAGACAGGAGAAGGGGAGAAGGAGAGTTGTGAGGGCCTCCCCTCCTCCTGTTGATGTCATGACCTCCAAGAAGCGACTCGCGGCCCGCGCGCATGCGAAGGTGAATCTCGATCTCCGCGTGCTCGGAACCCGCGCGGACGGTTATCACGAGCTCCGCACCGTCTTCCAGTCGATCGAGCTGCACGACACGATCGTGTGCGACGAGCGTCCGGGGGCCTTCGTCGTGAAGTGCCGCACCCCGGGTGTTCCACTCGACGAAACGAATCTCGTCTGGCGCGCGGCGGCGGCCCTGTGGAAAGCGGTCGGGCGCGCCGGGGATCCCCAGGACACCGTCGTGCGCATCGAGAAGGCCATCCCGATGCAGGCGGGACTCGGCGGCGGCAGCGCCGATGCGGCCGCCACGCTGGTCTCGCTGGGCCGGCTGTGGGGAGGTGTCCCGTTTTCGCTGCTGCGCGAGGTCGCGACGGCTATCGGAGCCGACGTGGCGTTCTTTCTCGCGGGCGGCACCGCCCTCGGCCTCGGCCGTGGCGAGGAGATCTACCCGCTCGTCGATCTGCCGCCCCACTGGATCGTTGTCGCGCGCCCACCCTTCGGGGTCTCGACGGCAGAGGCGTATGCCTGGTACGACGAGGATCGCGCCGCGGGACTCAAGGAGAACCGCGAACTCCAGATGCTGCCCGTCCCCTGGCCGACGCGTGCCGCGCAGATGATCAACGATCTCGAGCCACCGGTCGTCCGGCGCCATCCTGAGATCACGGCGCTCAAGACCACGCTGCGCGAGGGGGGCGCCGTTGCCGTCGCGATGTCGGGCAGCGGGTCCGCTGTTTTCGGTCTGTTCCGGACGCGTTCCGGGGCCGAACGCACGCTGAAACCGCTCGCGGGCGCGGGGGGCCGGGCGCTGCTCACCAGGACGCTGACCCGCGCCGAACACGAGCGCCGCGCCCGCCCCGTTGCCAAAAACCGGTAAGAACGGATAAACTAAACCCTTTGCGGACAGGCCGGTCGGTCGGAGCGGAGCACCCCGCAACACGAAGCGCGCGGCGCGCTCCTGCGCGAGGGAGCGGAGCGGGGCGACGGGGCCCCGCCCTTCGACGATGCTCAGGGCGTGCTGAGCGCGGTCGAAGCACGCGAGCGACCGAGCCGGGGTCCGGGGCGGAGCCCCGGCCCAGTAATGCTCCCGCGCCCGGCCCGTCCCCCGCAGTCGGTGATTGGGGCGTGGCCAAGCGGTAAGGCGCGGGACTTTGGATCCCGTATTCGGAGGTTCGAATCCTCCCGCCCCAACCAAAACCAGTGGCAGACCCGGTTGTTTCCAGTCTTTTCGGCATCGAAACGGCGACCCGTATGAGTCGTGGCCAGCTCAAACTGTTTTCCGGCAGCGCGCACCCCGCGCTCGCCCAGGAGATTGCCGAATTCCTGGGCGTCGCGACGGGGCACGCGCGGCTGCAGCGTTTTCCGGATTCGGAGTGTTCGTTCCAGATCGACGAGAACATCCGCGGCACGGACGTCTTCGTCATTCAGCCCACGTGTACCGACGTCGACCGGCACATCATGGAGCTGTGCGTGATGATCGATGCGTTCCGCCGCTCGTCGGCCTCGCGCATCACCGCCGTCATCCCGTATTACGGGTATGCGCGCCAGGATCGCAAGGACAAGCCGCGGGTGCCGATCTCGGCCAAGCTCGTGGCGAACCTGCTGAGCGCGGCCGGAACGAACCGCGTGCTGACGATGGACCTGCACAAGGCGCAGATCCAGGGGTTCTTCGACATCCCGGTCGATCACCTGTTCGCGGCGCCGGTGATCATCGATTACTGCTCGCGTCTGGCGTTTCCGGATCTGACGATCGTGTCGCCGGATGCCGGCGGCGCGGAACGCGCCCGCGCGTATGCGAAGCGCCTCGACGCCGAGCTGGCGATTATCGACAAGCGCCGCACCGACGACGGGACGGCCGAGGTGATGAACGTGGTCGGCGACGTGAAGGGCCGGACCTGCATCATCCAGGACGACATCATCGACACGGCGGGAACGATCGTGAAGGCGGCCAACGCGCTCAAGCAGAACGGGGCCGATCGGGTCCTCGCCTGCGCGGTGCACGGCGTGCTGTCGGGTCCGGCGATCGAGCGGCTCGATGCGGCGCCGATCGACCAGGTGATCATCACCAACACGATCCCGCTCGGCGGCGAGAAGGCGCAGTGCCGGAAGATCAAGGTGCTCTCGGTCGCGCGGCTGCTCGGCCAGGCGATCCGGAGCATTCATGAAGAGACGTCGGTGTCTTCGTTATTCGTGTGAGTCTCCAGCTTCCAGCTTCCAGCTTCCAGCTGGGAGCCGCTGAGGAGCGAGCTGGAAACGAGAACGAGCTGGAAACTGGTAACTGGTAACTGGAAACTTTTTATGGATGCAACACTTCAGGCGGAGAAACGCGAAGGCAGGGGCAAGAACGAGGCGCGCCGGCTGCGCGCGCGCGGGCGGATCCCGGCCGTGGTCTACGGAGCCGGCAGGGACAAGGCCGTGGAGATCGCCGTCGATCCCAAGTCGCTCCTCCGCATCCTTCACTCGGAGTCGGGCGTGAATACGCTGATCGGCCTGACCCTCGACGGCATCGACACGCGCGTGCTCGTCAAGGAGTATCAGCTCGAGCCGATCGGCCACAAACTGCTGCACGCCGACTTCTACGCGGTCGCGATGGACCAGGCGATCACGGTCACCGTCCCGATCGTGCTCAAGGGGGAGGCGAGGGGGGTCAAGCAGCAGGGCGGCATCGTCGACTTCGTGCACCGCGACATCGAGATCGAGTGCCTGCCGGGCGACATTCCCGAGAGCGTGACGGTCGACATCTCCGAGCTGATGCTGAACCAGGGCGTTCGCATGCGCGACCTGCAGACGGCGGACACGAAGTGGAAGCCGGTGTCGGACGCCGACATGATGATCGTCCACGTCGTCGCGCTGAAGGCGGAGGAGGAGCCGGCGGCCGCGGAAGCGGTGGCGGCGCCGGTGGCGGGGGCGGAGCCCGAGGTCATCAAGAAGGGCAAGGCCGAGAAGGAAGAGGAAGCGGCGCCCGAGAAGCCCGAGAAGAAGAAGTAGCGGCGTCGCCGCCCCCCACGAGCTGGTGATGAAGCTCCTTGTCGGATTGGGCAATCCCGGCCGCAAGTACGAGGGCACGCGGCACAACGCCGGTTTCGCGGTCGCCGATTTGCTGGCCGGGCGGCACCATCTCGACTGGGAGTCGGCGCCGGCCGAGGCGGTGATCGCGAAATGGCGCGGCGCCGGAGTCGTGCTGGCCAAGCCGCTGACGTTCGTGAACCTCAGCGGCCAGGCGGTGGGCGACCTGCTGCGGTTCTACAAGATCGCGTTCGTCGATCTCCTCGTGATGGTCGACGACGTGAACCTGGAGATCGGACGGCTGCGGGTGCGGCCGAACGGGTCGGCGGGCGGGCACAACGGCCTGAAGTCGATCGTCGAGCTCACGGGCACGGAAGAGTTCGCACGGCTGCGGATCGGCGTCGGGCGCGGGGATGCGCGTTGCGATCTCGCGGATCACGTGCTGGCGCGGTTCGAGCCGGAGGAGCGGCCAATCGTCGCCGAAGCGGTGGGGCGCGCCGCCGACGCCGCCGAACTGTTCGTCACCGACGGGATCGCGCCGGTCATGAACAGGTACAATAGGAAAGAAGACGCGGACTAACCAACCGAATCTTCTCCTTGTTACCGAAGCTGCCAGTTTCCAGCTTCCAGTTTCCAGCAATTCGACGCTGGGAGCTGGGAGCTGGGCACTGGAAGCTGAATGGTAACCGCTTAGTCCATAAGGAGAGTCATGTGAGCACAGCACGACAGTACGAGCTCGTCTACATCGTCACGCCTGAAGCCACCGAGCAGGAGATCGCGGATCTGCATACGCAGATCGAGCAGATCGTCCAGCGGTACAGCGGCACCTTCGACAAGACCGAGAACTGGGGCCGGAAGAAGCTGGCCTACGACATCGGCCATCACCGCGAGGGGATCTACGTCGTCGAGACCATCACCGGCTCGGGTGAGCTGATGAAGGAAATCGATCGGCGGCTGCGGGTGCTCGACCAGGTCATCCGCCATCTCGTCGTCCGGGTGGACGAGGAGCTGCGCGTGGCCGAGCGGACGCGCGAGGCGCGCCGGACGTTCGTGGCGCGGCGCCGCGTCGCGCGGGGCCTGCCGCCGGAGCGGCAGCCGGGTGAAGGCCGCGGCGACGGCGACATGCAGGACGACATGGAAGGGTCGGAGGTCCAGCGATGAGAGAAGAACGAGGCGGCGGCGGGCGCGGCCGCGACAAGGACAAGAAGGACGGCAAGGGCGCGGACGCCCCGCGCCGCGGGTTCTTCCGGCGCCGGCGCGTGTGCAAGTTCTGCGCGGAAAAGATCGATTACATCAACTACAAGGACGTGCGCCTGCTCGCGCCGTTCCTGCCCGAGCGCGGCAAGATCCAGCCGCGGCGGATCTCGGGCACGTGCGCGCTGCACCAGCGCAAGCTGCAGGTGGCGATCAAGCGCGCGCGTCAACTCGCGCTCATCCCATATGTCACGGACTAGGCAGCCCTGAAGGGCTGCGCTACAGAAACCGGTGGCGCAGGGCTTTGGGGCTGCGCTACAGAAAGGGGTAGCGCAGGGCTTTGGAGCTGCGCTACAGA
>MELC01000067.1 GCA_001767455.1 Acidobacteria bacterium RIFCSPLOWO2_12_FULL_66_21 | reverse complement strand
GATAGATCAAGACGTCGCTACGACCGTCGAGTTTCTCCCCACATTCTCAGGACAGTGGCCTGAAGATCTCCTCCCGGGAGCGGTCCCTTTACCTCCCGCTCCCAGAAGGAGAGGCCGCATGACGCCGTTACGTCAACGGATGCTGGAGGATATGCAACTCCGGGGGTTGTCCGCAAGGACCCAGGGGTGCTATGTCGCCGCCGTCCGCCAACTCGCCGACCATTTCCACACCAGCCCGGCGCAGCTCACCGAGGAGCAATTGCGCCAGTACTTCCTGTACTTGGCGAACGAGAAGCAGGTCGCTCGCACGACTGCCACCATCGCGTTGTGCGCGATCCGGTTCCTGTACGAGCAGACGCTGCACCAGCCGTGGCCGACGCTCCGCTTCGTGCGGCCCGCGCCGTCGACGCGGTTGCCCACCGTGCTCAGCCGCGACGAGGTGCGGCAGATCCTCGGACTGGTGCGCATTCGCGTCTACCGCGAGTGCTTGACGACGATCTACGCCGGTGGCCTGCGTCTGCTCGAAGGCGCCCGCATCCAGATTGCCGATATCGACAGTGGCCGGATGCTGCTCCACATTCACGGCAAGGGCGGCCGCGACCGCTATGTGCCGCTGCCCGCGCCGCTCCTCCCGCGACTGCGCGACTATTGGCGCACCCATCAGTCGCGCGAGTGGCTCTTCCCAGCCCCGACACGCCGCGGTCTTCCGCACAGTCTGGCGCATCATCGCGGACCCGTCACGCGCAGCAGTCTCCAGAGTGCCTTTCGTCGCGCGTGGCGGAGGAGCGGGATGGCCAAACGCGCCAGCGTGCACACGCTGCGCCACTATGCCGAGTCCCGGACTATGCCGCGTCATTCCTGACAAGTGCTGTTGCCAAGGGGTCTCATCGTGAAGACTCGGCATAGTCAAGGACGATGTCCCGGCACGATGCTGGGATATGGACATCCCACTCCCACTTCACCATTTTTTCAATCGTCGTACTGATCCCAGGACGCTCGATGTCCTCACGCGTGGCCCGTTGGCTTCCCACCTGCAGGCCTACGCACAACGCTTGCACGACGACGGGTATGCGACCCAGTCGGGCCAGTTGCAACTCCGGATGCTGGCGCACTTCAGCCAGTGGTTGGAGCGCCAGCGCATCACCGCCCCGGCGGTCACTTCGTCGACGCTGGAACGATATGTCCGTTCCCGACGAAAGGCCGGGAAGCTGCGCCGCGGCGATCCCGCGGCCCTGTCTCGCCTGTTGGGGATTCTTCGATGCTCCCACACGGAGTCTCCTTCAGCGCCGCTCACCGCCACCCAGGTCGTCTTGCGGCAGTTTCAGCACTACCTCCGGCAGGAACGCAGCTTGGCCGAGGCGACAATTACCCACTACACACCCATCGTGGCCGCGTTTCTCGCGGAGTGCTTTCCCACTGGTGCCCCAGACCTCCAGCAGATCTCTGCCAGCGACATCGCCGGGTTCGTCCGCCACCAGGCGGAACGCATTACCACGAAACACGCCTCGACCGTGGTGACGGCGCTCCGCTCCTTTCTCCGGCACTTGCTCGATCGCGGCGCAATCGCCACCAACTTGGCGGCGTGCGTGCCGACGATCGCCACGTGGAAGCTCTCGACGGTGCCGAAGTTCCTTCCCGCCGCGCAGATCCAACGGATCTTGGACGCCTGCGATCGGGACACCGCCGTCGGGAAACGCAACTACACCATCCTGCTGCTGTTGGCACGGTTGGGGCTTCGCGCCGGCGAGGTCGTGGCGTTGACACTGGACGACGTCGACTGGGAAGCGGGCCTGATCACAGTCCGGGGTAAAGGCAAGCGCGTGGCACACATGCCCGTACCGGTCGACGTCGGTGCCGCGTTGACTGACTACCTTCGCCACGCCCGCCCAGCGTGTGCCAGTCGCCGCGTGTTCATCCGGGCGAAGGCACCGTTGAACGGATTCGCCAACTCGATCGCGATCTGCTCCCTCGTGGACCGGGCTCTCGAGACGGCAGGCGTGGAGTCGGCCTGCCGCGGCGCCCACCTGTTCCGTCACAGTCTGGCCACGCAGATGCTCACGCAGGGAGCCTCCTTGCCCGAGATCGGTGACGTGCTGCGGCATCGGCATCCAGATACCACCGCCATCTACGCGAAGGTCGACTTGGCCGCCCTTCGTTCTATCGCTCTCTCGTGGCCCGGAGGTAACCAATGAAACCGCTCCGAGACGCCGTGGACGAGTACATCGCGCTCCGTCGTAGCTTGGGATTCAAGCTGCGCGACATGGCCACCGACCTGACAGATTTCGCGGCGTTCTTGGAGCAGCACGCCGCGCCCTTCATCACCACGGCGCTGGCGGTGGCGTGGGCGATGCAGCCGGTGGATCACCAACCCAGCGATTGGGCGCAACGCCTCGGATTCGTGCGCGTATTCGCGCGCCACTGGAGCGCGACCGATCCGCGCACCGAAATTCCGGCGGGCGGTCTGCTCCCGTTTCGACCGCGACGAGCCCGGCCGTACCTCTATACCGACGCGGAGATTCGGCAATTATTGGCGGCGACGCACACGCTGTCGTCCACTAACGGCCTTCGCCCGTGGACGTACCACTGTCTCTTCGGGTTGTTGGTGGTGAGTGGGATCCGCATCAGCGAGGCGATCGCCTTGGAGCGCCGCGATGTCGATCTTCACGAAGGCCTGCTCACGATCCGCACGACCAAATTCAACAAGACGCGGCTGATTCCGCTCCATGCGTCCACGCGGGACGTCTTCATCGCGTATGCCGGACGGCGGGACCGATTGGTGCCGCACCCACCATCACCGGCCTTTCTCCTCACCGATCATGGGCGCCGTCTGGAGATCTCCGCGGTGCACCGTACCTTCTACGACCTGTCGCGTCGGATTGGCCTGCGCGGACCCGCCGACCACACGGGTCCGCGGATTCATGATTTTCGGCATCGATTCGCCGTCAACACACTGATTCAGTGGTATCGCGCCCATGAAGACATCGAACGGCGATTGCCCGTGTTGTCCACCTTTCTCGGCCATGCGCATGTCGCCGATACCTACTGGTATTTGTCGATGCATCCGGAGCTGATGCGACTGGCCACCAGCCGGCTGGAACGACGATGGGGGCTCACACATGAAGACTGACCTTAGCTTCTCGACCTTGTTGGAGCGGTTCTTTACGCAACGGCTGACGGCGCAGCGCCAAGCCAGTCCGCATACAATCGCGTCCTACCGGGACACGTTTCGGTTGCTGCTGCAGTTTGCCGGCCAGCGGCTGCACAAATCGCCGTCCGCGCTGGCGCTCGCGGATCTGGATCCCGCGTTGATCGGCGCATTCCTCGACGGGCTGGAGACACGCCGTGGAAATAGCGCCCGAAGCCGCAATCTGCGTCTGACCGCCATCCGGTCGTTCTTCCGCTACGCGGCGTTCGAAGACCCCGCCCAGTCTGGGCTCATCCAACGCGTGCTGGCGATGCCGAGCAAGCGGTACGAGAAGAAGCTGGTGGGCTTCCCGACGAGACCGGAAATCAACGCCGTGTTGGCGGCACCTGACCGACACACGTGGATGGGCCGTCGCGACCACGTCTTCCTCCTGGTCGCGGTGCAAACGGGCTTGCGGCTGTCGGAGATGACCAGTCTCCGCCGCGAGGATGTCGCGCTCGGCACCGGCGCGCATGTACGCTGCGTCGGGAAAGGGCGCAAGGAGCGATGCACGCCGCTCACCAAGCAGGCCGCGCAGGCGCTCAAGACGTGGTTGCAGGAGCCCGGGCGCGGCAGCGGCGACATGGTGTTTCCAAACGTGCGAGGAAGCCAGCTCAGCGCGGATGGCGTGCAGTATCTGGTGAGGAAACATGTCGCCGCGGCCCAACGGCACTGTCCGTCGCTCACGCAGAAGCAGGTTTCACCGCATGTACTGCGACATTCGGCGGCGATGGAACTGTTGCAAGCGGGAGTCGACCGATCCGTCATCGCACTCTGGCTGGGGCACGAATCCATCGAAACGACACAGATGTACCTCGATGCCAACCTCGTGCTCAAGGAACAGGCCTTGGCCAAGACTGCCCCGGCCAACGCACCCTCGCCGGGTCGCTACCGGCCCGATGATCGCCTGCTGGCGTTCCTCAAGGGGCTGTAGGCGCGTCGGACTATGCCGCGTACTTGCTCCCAGCGTTATTCCGGAGCCACACGATCACGTGGTCCCCGTCCAATTCTCCAGGATGACGCGGCATAGTCCGGGACGCGGCATAGTGCCGCCTATGCCGGATGCGGCATAGGCGGCATTCGTACGGCACCCACCTCCATGAAGCCGGGGTGAGTCTGCGGGTCATTCAGGACATCCTCGGCCACCGGAGCGTGCGCACCACGCAGATCTACACGCACCTGACCTCGGCCGTGCGGGCCACGCTGACCGACCCGCTCAACGACCTGATGTCCGGCCTCTGAGCCCGTCGAGGCCGACATGCTCGCGGTGGCGGAGATCATCCGCCTCCACAGCGCGGCATACCGCGCCCACGTCGGGAACCGTCTGCTCCCGAGTCAGGCGCGAGTCCTCCGGGATCTCGGAGCGTGCCGGACTGCGTACTTCGGCGGCCAGCTCACGCAGTGCGATCACTGTGAGCGCCAGGTCTTTCGCTATCACTCGTGCGGCAACCGGCACTGTCCGACGTGTCACGGCCCTCACACCGAGCGCTGGCTCGAAACGCAGCGCGGACAGCTCCTCCCGTGCCCGTACTATCTGGTCACGTTCACGCTGCCCCAGCCGTTGCGCGCGCTCGCGTTCGCGCACCAGCGCCTCGTCTACGGCGTGCTGATGCGCAGCGCGGCCGCGGCCCTCCAACGCCTGGCCGCCGACCCGCGCTACGTCGGCGCGCGCCTTGGCTGCCTCGCCGTCCTCCACACCTGGACGCGCGCGATGCTCTATCATCCCCACGTCCATCTCCTCGTGACGGCGGGCGGCCTCTCGTCCGACGGCACGCAGTGGATCGCCCCGAAGAACCCCGCGTTCCTCGTCCCCGTACAGGCGTTGTCGGTCATCTTCCGTGCGAAAGTGTGCGCCGGGCTTCGCCGCGCGGGGCTACTCGACCAGGGACCGGCCGGGATCTGGACGACGCCGTGGGTGGTCCACGCCCAGCACGCCGGCCGCGGTCAGCGAGTCCTCGACTATCTGGGTCGGTATGTGTTCCGCATCGCGATCGCGAACAGCCGATTGGAGGAGATGACCGATGACGACGTGACGTTTCGCTATCAGGACAATCGGACGCATGAGACGCGCCACGTCACGCTGTCTGGCGTGGAATTTCTCGAGCGCTTTCTCCAGCACGTCCTGCCACGCGGCTGCGCCAAGGTCCGCTACTACGGGCTCTGGAGCACCGCGCAGCGCGCCGATCGCACCCGCGCGCGGGCGCTGCTCACGGCCCTCCCCGTGATCGCCGCGCCGCCGGTCCCCGAGCCCGCACGCCCATCATCCCTCGGCGACCTCCTGCAGTGTCCGCACTGCCGCGTGGGGACGCTGATCGTCATCGCCGTGCTCCGACCGTCGTGGAGCCGGCCGCCCTGAGCACGCCATGCTGACGCCGCGCGCTGCCACCTCTTTCAACACGCCGATCGGCCGTGCGTGGCGTCGTGTCGCCGATCGCCCGTGCCCTCACGTTCCTGACGCCGGGGAACCTCCAGCTCGCCGCTCACATTCACGCCCACCGCACCGACTGGCCTCGTGTGATCGTCCACCCCGACGGCTCACCGCACCCGTCTCACTCGCTCACACGCGATAAGAACCCCAATCGCAACGCTCGTGCCCGGATTTCGTCCAACCCAGGATTGTGTCGCGGCTTCGCGCGACACGAATCCTTTATTCGTTAGACAGCTCCTTTGACTGAGGCGCTGTGGCGCATGCGAATAAATGGTGGTTCGACACCGGTCACCTCGAACCCAAGCCGCTCATAGAGACGCTTGGCCCTGGGATTGGCTGGGACCACCGAGAGCGTGACCGGAAGTCGGCGGTGAGCCCCCTGCTTGATGACGTGTTGCACCACTTCTGTCCCAAGCCCTTTGCCCTGGAATTCCGGCAGGACCTGTACTTCGTGGATGTACAGTGAATCCGGTTTCCATTCGAGCCAGAGGCTACCGGCCGCACGATGTTCGGCTTCGATGATCGACACGACGTACGCAGCTAGACGCCTGTCGAAATCAGTTAGCTGCCATGCTTCGTCCCAGCCCCATGTTTTCTTGATCACCTCGCGCATGGTCGTGCGATGAAGCATATATAGGAAATCGCGATCCGATTTCGAGGCCGAGCGAAGGTTCCATTCCACGGAATATTTTTCTTTCGAGCTGTCTAACGTCAGATTTCAGCCGCGACGGCTCATGATCGCACCAGCCGTCGTCGGCTGCAAATCTCTGTTGGACTAAATCCGCCTGCGGCGGATAGATCAAGACGTCGCTACGACCGTCGAGTTTCTCCCCACATTCTCAGGACAGTGGCCTGAAGATCTCCTCCCGGGAGCGGTCCCTTTACCTCTCCGCCCTCTCAGTCACAGGGACCGGAGCGGAATGGCCAAGAGCCTACGCCAGATGAGCCGGGTTGACCAGCCGGTCTTCCAAGTTCGTCAGCCTCGGACGGAGTTGCGCACATGGTCGCACCGACTCTCGTCGACTGGCCTGAGAAGTGGCGCTTCGGCTGTGACTTGCGGGCCGCCTTCGGCCGGTGGCCCACGGCCTCGGCGGCTCGCAACTCCGTGAACGCCAGCGTGGCGGGAGGTCAGGCCGACCGGTGGTGCGCTGACGACTGGCCCCTGTTCGTGCAGGTGGATCTGGGAGCGGTTCGTCCGGTGACGCGCTTCATCGTGAAGCACGCCAGTGCGGGAGGCGATTGCGGTCGGCGTGTACCTCCGCAATCCCATTGTCCCGGCGGCCGTGTCGCTCGCCTGGGAGGGAGCCAACGGCATCTTTCCGCACGTCCTGCAGAGGATGAGCATCCTCTATTACCTGCAGTCCCTGTGTCCCGTCCCTGCACCGATGGACGGCGATACGCCGACGCTGATCCGGTTGCTGGCGGCGCCCGCCGCTCCCGCCTCGCGTCCAGGAGCGATTCTCGGGTTGCTGCTCCTGACCGCGTTCGTCCTGTGGATCGCCGGTCTCGCCGTCCGGCGCATGCAGTTCTCCTACGGCACCGAAGCGTGATGTCCGTGACGACGTCTGTCTGAGGTGAGTAAGCAGGGTTCCCCGCCGCGTCCCATCGTCAGCTACAATAGCGGCGCCGCCGCGTCGAGCGCGCCGGCGGCTGTTGATCCAACTGACGAGGCCTGAGATGACCAAGGAGCTGACGACGGCGGTATTCGTGGCGGTTGCCCTGGCAGCGCCGGCGACGGCCGTGCACCCGCGCGCGCAGGACGCGCAGGCGCTTTCGGCGGCCGAGGCGCCGCCAAACGCTGTGTGGGTTGACAGCCTCAAGGTCCCGCCGCGATCGCTGCGGCGCCCGGGGCGGCCGCCGCAAGGGCAGCAGCCGCAGCCGTTGAAGCTCACGCTCGGCGGCGTCGAGTACGCGCACGGGTTGCCGCTGCTGGTGAACGCCGACCTCATCATCGACCTGAAGGGAGCCGCCACGCGGTTCGCGTCGATGGCCGGCATCGACGATATGCGCAAGTCAGGTCAGGGCAGCGTGACCTTCGACGTGTGGATGGACGGAAAACAGGCGTGGACGTCGGGGGTCATGAAGAGCGGCGACGCGCCGAAGCTCGTGTCCGTCGATCTCACCGGAGCGAAGCAGCTCATTCTCGCGGTCGGCGACGCTGGCGACGGGACGCGCGACGACACCGCCACGTGGGGCGGCGCGATGATCGCGATGGCAGCCGGCGATCAGAAACCGGAAGTCGTCCCGCCGCCGCTCGAACCCGCGACGATCGCGTCGAGCCGCACCGTTGAACCGCGGATCAACTATCCGCGGATCACCGGCGCGACACCTGGACGCTGGTTCCAGTTTCTCATTCCGGCAAGCGGCGAAGGCCCGCTGACCTATGCGGCGAAGAATCTTCCGGCCGGCCTGACGCTCGATCCAAAGACCGGCATCATCAGGGGATCGCTGAAGGCAGCGGGGAAGACCGTTGTCGATCTGACGGTCACGGGACCAAAGGGCAAGGCCACGGGACAGCTCACGATCGTCGGCGGACCCGACGCGCTCGCGCTGACGCCGCCGCTCGGGTGGAACTCGTGGAACGTGTGGGGCGGCAGCGTCACCGCCGACCATGTGCGCGCCGCGGCGGACGCGCTCGTGTCGAGCGGCCTCGCCGCGCAGGGCTACACCTACGTCAACATCGACGACGCGTGGGAAGCCGGCTGGCGCAAAGGACCGAACGGCCGCAACGATCCCGCCGCCGGCCGCGACGCGAATGGCGAGATCCTCACGAACGAGAAATTCCCCGACATGAAGGGACTCGTGGATTACATCCACAGCAAAGGCCTGAAGGCGGGTATCTATTCGGGTCCGGGCAACACCACCTGTCAGGGACTCGCCGCAAGTTACGGGCACGAAGAGCAGGATGCGCGCACGTGGGCGAAGTGGGGCGTCGATTATCTCAAGTACGACTGGTGCGGCTACCCGGTCCAGGCGAACACGAACAGCCCGCTCGAGCTGCTGCAGAAGCCGTACATCCTGATGCGTGGAGTCCTCGACAAACTCGATCGCGACGTCGTGTATTCGCTGTGCCAGTACGGCTGGGGGAACGTCTGGGAATGGGGTGACCAAGTGGGCGGCAACCTGTGGCGCGTGACCGGCGACATCACCGACACGTGGGCGAGCATGTCCAGCATCGGCTTCGCGCAGACCGGCCATGAAAAGCACGCCGGACCGGGACACTGGAACGACACCGACATGCTCGTCGTCGGTAAGGTCGGCTGGGGCAGCAGGCTGCGCGACACCGGCCTGAGCCAGAACGAGCAGATCACGCACATCACGTTGTGGAGCCTTCAGGCGGCGCCGCTCCTCATCGGCGCCGACATGTCGCAGCTCGACACGTTCACGATCGACCTGCTCGGCAACCCGGAAGTGCTGGCGGTCAACCAGGACGTGCTCGGCAAGGCGGCGGGACGGCTGCGAGGCGACGGACGCACGGACGTGTGGGCGCGTCCGCTTTCCGATGGGACGACGGCCGTCGGGCTGTTCAATCGTGCAGCGGGACCGATGACGATTGCCGTCACCTGGAAGGAGTTGGGCATCTCAGGGACGCAGCCGGTGCGCGATCTGTGGCAGCACAGGGATCTCGGCGGCATGCGCGATCAGGTGTCCTTGACGGTGCCGCGTCACGGCGCCGTGTTCCTCAAAATCGGACGGCCCAAGCCATTGCGGTGATGCCATCAGCACCCTCAAGGGGTCAGACCATGCTCTGACCCCGGTCTGACCCCGGTGGGACCCCGGTCTGACCCCGGTCTGACCCCAGAGATGACGAGATCACGATGATACGGACAACATCCCACATGCCACGCGGACGTTCGCGCGCCGCTTTGCTCCTCATGTTGTTCGCGCTCGTGGTCAGCGCCGCAGTCGCGCCGCTCGCGCGATCCGCGCTCCAACGACGTGTGCCGGGCCGCGACTCTGACGGCGCGACGCTGCTGCCCAATGGCTGGCGGATCGCGCCCGAAGGGCACCACACACAAGTCGGCGACCTGCCGCTGAACATGGTGCTGTCGCCAGACGGACGCTACCTGATCGCGACCAACAACGGGTGGGCGAAACCGACGCTGACGGTGTTCGACACGACGGGGCAGACGGTCGTGAGCCGGGCGGCTGTCGACAACGCCTGGCTGGGCCTCGTCTGGAGCCCCGACGGCAAGCATCTCTATTCGGCCGGGGCCGCCGACAACGCGATCTACGAGTTCGAATGGGACAACGGCAAGCTGAAGCAGTCGGGACACTTCGCGCTGGCCGCGCCGCAGAAGAGCAAGGGCGGCACGCTGATCAATCCAGGTTTCATCGGCGGACTGGCGATGAGTCCGGACGGGACGCGCATCTACGCGACGCACGTCTTCGGCGAGATGGTGACGGCCTTCGACCTTCGCGGGCACAAGGTCGTCGCGACCGCGACGCTGCCCGCGGAGCCCTACATGTGCGTGCTGTCGGCCGACGGCCGCACGCTGTTCGTGTCGGTGTGGGGCGGCGCCCGCGTGATGATGTTCGACGCGCAGACGCTCGCGCCCGCCGGCGCGGTCGCGGTCGGACCGCACCCGAATTCGCTGCTGCTCTCGAAGGACGGGAAACGCCTGTTCGTCGCGTGCGCGAGCACGAACGCGGTCTGGGTCATCGACGTCGCGAGCCGCACGGCGGCGGAACAGATTTCGGTCAGCCTGTATCCCGACGCGCCGCCCGGGACGACGCCGAACAGCCTGGCGCTGTCGCCTGACGGCAAGACGCTGCTGGTGGCCAACGCCGACAACAACACCGTAGCAATCGCCGGCGTGGAGGATCCGGCGCGCAGCGAGGTGAAGGGCTGGGTGCCGGTCGGCTGGTATCCGACGTCGGTGCTGTTCGACCGCGACGGCGCGCGGTTTTTCGTCCTCAACGGCAAGGGACTCTCGAGCGCGGCCAACCCGCGCGGCTGGCGGCCGGGGACGCCGCGCATCGAGTCGCAGTACACGGGCAGCATGTTTCTCGGCGCGCTCTCCACGATCCCGATGCCCGACGCCGACGCGCTCGCGCGGATGACGAAGCGCGTGTACGAGCTGACGCCGTATACGGACGCGCGCAAGCTGGCGCCGCCCGAGGCGCCCTCCGGCGGTCCCATTCCGCGCCGCGTCGGCGATCCGTCGCCGATCAAATACGTGTTCTACGTCATTCGCGAGAACCGGACCTACGACCAGGTGCTCGGGGATCTGCCGCAGGGAAACGGCGACAAGTCGCTGGCGCTCTTCGACGAGGAGGTGACGCCGAACGCGCACGCGCTCGCGCGCGAGTTCGTGCTGCTGGACAACTTCTACGTCGACGCGGAAGTCAGCTACGACGGTCACGCCTTCTCGACCGGCGCCTATGCGACCGACGTCGTCGAAAAGCTCTGGCCGACCAATTATGGCAGCCGCGGCGGTCCGTACCTGAGCGAAGGCGGCTACAAGATCCGCGATCAGTACGGCAACTTCTCCGCGCCGCCGGCCGGGTATCTGTGGGACTTCGCCAGGCGCGCGGGGGTCACCGTCCGCAGCTACGGCGAGTTCACGGCCTGGGCGCGCCGGGGAGAGTCCGTGAGGGCGACGGTGCCGGGGCTCGAAGGCCTCGTCCACCCGACCTATCCGCCGTGGGACCTCGACGTCACCGACAACAAGCGCGTGGACGTGTGGCTGACCGAGTTCAAGCGGTTCGAGCGCGACGGCGGCCTTCCGCGCCTGTCGATCGTGCGGCTGCCCAACGACCACACGAACGGCACGTCACCTGGCAAGCCCACTCCACGCGCGATGGTCGCCGACAACGACCAGGCGCTCGGCCGCATCGTCGAGGCGATCTCGCGCAGCCGGTTCTGGAACGAGTCCGCGATTTTCGTGCTGGAAGACGATGCGCAGAACGGCCCGGATCACGTGGACTCGCACCGGTCGGTGGCCTTCGCGATCAGTCCCTTCATCAAGCGCCACGCGGTGGACAGCACGCTCTACACCACGTCGGGGATGCTGCGGACGATGGAGTTGATTCTCGGGCTTCCGCCGATGAGCCAGTACGACGCGGCGGCGACGCCCATGTACGCCGCGTTTCAGCCGGCCGCCGACACGTCCGCCTACACCGGCCGCAAGGCGCGGGTTCCGCTCGACGAGAGGAACGGCCTGCGGGCGCCCGGCGCGCAGGCGTCACTCGCGATGAACTTCGAGGAGGCCGACGAGACGCCGGAGATCGAGCTCAATCAGATCCTGTGGCAGTCCATCCACGGCGCCGGCTCGGTCATGCCGCCGCCGCGCCGGAGCGGCTTCATCAGGTCCATCGATCGCGACGAGAAGAAGAACTGATTCCATAACCCGTAGGCTCCTGCAGGAGGCTCGGATGTCTCGATTTGCCTGGGCGCGCGCGCTGGCCGCGTCGTTACTCATCGCGGGAACCGGTTCGGCCGCCGTCGCCGACGATCTGGCCAACCGCGCCTTCCAACTGCAATTCGACGCGTCAGGCATCCGCAGCCTCAGGCGGACCGCGGACGTCCACGACACGGATTACATCGCGGCGAACGGCGCGCTCGGGCGCCTGCTGATCCGGTTTCGATCGACTCCGAACGGTCATTGGCGCGAGCTGCGGGAACTGCTGCTCCGGGCACCAAGCTCCACCACCGGCGGCCCGCAGGCGATCGAGTACGCGCTCGGGACGCTGCTCCCGACGCTGGCGTCGAAAGCGAGCCCGAGCGCCGTGCGCGGAGTTGGGACGCTGAGAGGACTGAACGACGGGCTCGTGCCGGTGCCACCGGGGGCGGGCGGCCGCGGCGGACGCGGTGCGGGCCCCGGCGCGCAGCTTCAGCCCGCCGCGCAGGTCCCCGTGTTCACGTGGACGCGCGACGCGCCGGAACCGGGATCCGGCGGGACGGCTCCGGGCGGACAGATACGGTGGGTGCAATACACGTTTCCCACGCCCGAGGAGATCTCACGCACGGAAGTCTTCTGGGCGGGGCCTCCCGCGACATGGCGCCTGTTGTACCAGGACGGCATGCAGTGGAAGGAGGTCGACGCGCGCGGCGCCTACGGCGTCGAGCCGAACGCCTTCGCGACCGTCGAGTTCGCGCCCGTGAAGACCAATGCGCTTCGCATCGAGGTGACATTGCCGCCGCAGGGCACGCCCGGCGTGGCGGAGTGGCGCGTCGGTCAGCCCCCCTCGCTGGTTGAATCCTCCGATCTTTCGGTCAGGGAAAAGTTCGATCTGAGCGGGGACGTGCTCGAATGGACGATCACCCTCTCCAACCTGGTGAACCGTCCAGTCGAAATCGGTGATCTTGCGATCCCGCTCAACTTTGCCGAGCGGACCGGTGCCCGCGGCGACATCTACACGCGCAAGCTGCTCCGTCACGCGCTGGTGGCCGGGCACGGGTCGTGGGTGTACTGGCAGCGAAGCGGCGGAGACGGACCGTACCTGGTCATGACGCCGATGGGCGACACCAAGTTCGAGTACTACGACAATTCCGCCGGCGCGTACACGCCGTACGTGCACGCGCGCGTGGCCAGCACGTCCGCCGTCGCGGCCGGAGGCAACTGGCGGCTCCCGATTTCGAGCCTGACGCTCGCGCCGAAGGGATCGCCCCGCGCGACGATGACGTACTCGTTCCGCTTTCAGTGGGCGAAGGATTTCGCGGGCGTGCGCGATGTTCTCTATCACGAGCGCAAGTTCGATACCGCGATTGCGCCGGGCATGGTCGTTCCGACCGACGTGCCGGCAGTCGTCTCGCTGCGCACGAAGAACCGGATCGCGTCGATCGAGGCCGAGCATCCCGGCCAGACCGCCGTGCGGTTCAGGGCCGCGAGAGACAACGGCGCGCAGGTCTACACGATTCGCTTCGCGAAACCCGGCGAAAACATGCTGCGCGTGAAGTACGGCGACGGGCTGTGGACGACGCTCGAGTTCTTCGTCACCGAGCCGCTCGAAACCGTGATCAAGAAGCGCGCGGCGTTTCTCGTCAGTCATCACCAGCACAAGGATCCGGCGAAGTGGTACGTCGGCGTGTACAGCGACTGGGATCAGAAGAACGAGATCCTGCGGAGCCCCGAGGATCGCGACGGACTGTCGGCGTGGCTCACCGACGCGAACGACGACGCGGGGAACGCGCGGCCGGCGTTCCTGGCCTCGAAGAACGTGTTCTTCCCGGAGCAGGCGGAGATCGACAGCCTCGAGCTGTACATCAGTAAATATCTCTGGGGCGGCATGCAGATGACCGACACGGAAAAGCATCCGTACGGCATTTACGGGATCCCGAACTGGAAGGCCAATCGCCTGAGCGCCGACGAGGGACGGAACGGCCGCGCGCATCTCTGGCGCATCTACGACTACCCGCACATCGTGATGCTGTACTACCGGATGTATCACATCGCGAAGTTCTATCCGGCGAAGGTGAAGTACCTGAACGCGGAGCAGTACTTGGAACGCGCGTTTCGGACCGCGGTCGCCTACTGGACCGTCCCGATGGCGATTGAAAAGTGGTCGGCGGACGCGGTCGGCACGATGAACGAAGCGTTCATCCCCGAGCTGATTCAATCACTCGAAGAGGAAGGGAAGCGCGACTGGGCGCGGACGCTCCGCGGGCACTGGGAAGGCAAGGTCGACCGCTTCGTGAACCGCACGCCGAACCTGTACGGGTCGGAGTTCGCGTTCGACTCGACAGGATTCGAATCGACGGGCGCCTTTGCGAAGTACGCGATGGATCGCGCGCGCGACGAGGAGTTCCGCCGCCGCGTCACCGACGACGCCGCCCTGAAGTTCATGAACTTCCAGCTGCTGTTGAACATGTCGGATCGCGGGTGGCTCGAGACGACGTATTTCCAGCTGGGGAGCGACTACCGGGGAACGCTGTCGTACCTCCTCAGCTACATGTCGCAGATGGGAGGCTGGTCGATTCTCGACTACGGCCTGCACTTCGCGGCCGATCCCACCGACTACCTGCGGCTCGGCTACGCGTCGTCGCTCAGCTCGTGGGCGCTGATGAACTCCGGACCGGGCGGCGGCTACTGGTTCCCGAGCGCGAACAACGAGGGCGCGGCCGGCGGCGGCTTCATGCCGGACGCGAGCGGCCGCGGCTGGATCGGCAAGGAGATGACGCGCGGCGCCTGGTACTACAGCGCGGAGGAGGACGTGGGCTACTGCGCCGCGATTCGCACGCACGCGACCATCGTTGCGAACGACCCGGTCTTCGGCGAGATCGCCTATGGCGGCGTGCTGATGCGCGCCGGCAGGAGCGTCAGCGTCGTCCCGCGGGACGGGCTGCGGGTGCGCTTCCATGTCGTGCGGGACGGCCAGCGGCTGCACATGCTGCTCGATCACGACGGGTACGCAAAGGAGCGGCCGATTCTCGTGGCGGACGATCTCTCCCGGGTGCAGTTCACGCTGGAGAACCGCACGGGCGGCGCGCACACGACCGGACTATCGATAGCGGGCCTGCCGGCCGGACAGTACGCGGTGTCGATCGATGGCAAGCACGTCGCGCAGGTGACTGGCGGCGACAAAGAGACGAAAGTCGCGCTGGCCGTGGGCGTCGCCCCGAGCGCGCAGGTGGTCATCGCGCTCAGAAGTCGATAGTCGATAGTCGATAGTCAAAGGCGAAGTCGTCGGTGCTCATGAGTCGCTGGTCCCCATGACACTCATCTTGCTGACGCTCACCATTTCAGCGGTCGCCCAGGCGGCCGTGCCCGCGGCGACGCCCGCGGCGACGCCCGCGGCGAAGCCGCTCGTCGAAGACTACGTCAGTACGATGGTCACCGCGCCGCCGGCAGCGCTTGGCCTCGATCCGTTCTACAAGGTGGTTCTGGTCGAACTACGAGTGGTTCGACGGCGAGACGCGGCTGCAGACGCCCGACGATCTCAAGGCGCACGACCCGCGGCTGTACGCGATCTTCGAGAAGGTCTACGCGGGGCATCACATCCCCGCGGACATCTACTACAGCCGCGACATGAAGCCTAACCGCCCGCGTTAGCGCCGGGGTGTGGGGCAGCCCTTTAGGGCTGCCATCTCTTAACGAGAACCTGGACGGCGCGATCCGCGAGGACCGCCGCCGGGACGCCCGTACCCGCCGCCGGGCCGGCCTCCGCCGGCATGTCCGTGCCCGCCGTGTCCTTGCGGCCTTCCACCGCGATGCGGCTGAGGCGGCCGTGGCTCCGCACCCGGCCCCTGCGGCGGCCTGCCGCCGGCGTGCGCCGCGCGGCGCGCCACGTTGGCCCGCGCGCGGGCGCGCTCCTCGGCCTTGCGCGCGCGAATCTCGGCGATGCGCTGCGCGTGCGGCACTTCGAGCCGCTCGGATGGCGCCCGGTTGTAATCGAAATCCGGCACCGTCACGCGCGGCAGCCGCCGGCCGATCGCGCTCTCGATGGCGCGCAGATCCCCTTCTTCTTCCGACGACACGAGGGTGAAGGCTGAGCCCGTCAACTCCGCGCGCGCCGTGCGGCCCACCCGGTGGATGTAGTCATCGGGTTGCGTCGGCACGTCGAAGTTGATCACGTGGCCGAGCGCCACGACGTCGATCCCGCGCGCCGCGATATCGGTCGCGACGAGCACCTTGTAGCGCCCCTTCTTGAACCCCTCCAGCGCCTGTGTCCGCTGTGCCTGCGACCGATTGCCATGGATGCGCTCGACGCTGATCTTGTGCGCCGCGAGATACTTCGCCAGCCGGTCCGCGCGATGCTTCGTCCGCGTGAAGACCAGCGCGTCTTCGATCTCGTTGCTCTGGAGCAGCCGGACGAGCAGCGGCGCTTTCAACGGTTGAAGCACCGGATAGACAGCCTGCGTGATCCCGATCGCGGGGGCGGATCGCCGCTCGAGATTGATCGTCACCGGGTCGTGCAGCATCTCCTTCGTCAGCTGCGCAATGGGCGGCGGCATCGTCGCGCTGAAGAACAGCGTCTGCCGTTTCCGGGGCACGTGCCGCAGGACGCGGCGGATGTCCGGAAGGAACCCCATGTCCAGCATCCGGTCCGCTTCGTCGAGGACGAGGAACTCGATGCCGGTCAGTTTCGCGTACGGCGCGCGGAAATGATCGAGTAAACGCCCCGGCGTGCCGACGATGACGTCGACGCCGCTGCGGAAGGCGTGCTCCTGGGGGCCCATGCCGACGCCGCCGAACACCGCGGCGGCGTTGATCGGCGTGTGGATCGCCAGGTCGGTCAGGTCCTCGAGGATCTGCGCCGCGAGCTCGCGCGTCGGCGTCAGGATCAGCGCCCGCGTCGTCCCGCGCGGCTTGCGGATCAACTGGTTGAGGATGGGCAGCAGGAACGCGACGGTCTTGCCGCTGCCGGTCATCGCGCAGGCGAGTACGTCCTTGCCCTCCAGCGCGGGCGGAATCGCGTCCGCCTGGATTGGTGTCGGCCGGGTGAATCCGAGGTCCTTCAGACCCCGAAGCAAATCCGGATGAAGCTTGAACTGCGTAAACGGCATGGTCCCCTCAGTCGTTGTACGAACCCCTATCATGTCACGGGGTGGACCGACCACGCGCGTTGCGCAGCCCTTCAGGGCTGCCTGGGCCAGACAGCGAGCGCAGCCGTCGGGCAGCCCTGAAGGGCTGCGCAACAGATCGTCACGTGGCAGGACCTGCGGAGACGACCGAACATGGCGGCGACACCCGGAACGTCGCAGCCGTGGCGTTCGACTACCCCCAGCAGGGCTGCCGCACGCGCGGCAGGAAACGGTGGTCTTTCCCTGATTAGCGGCTTCGCTGTGACCAGGTCGGCCCGGTACGATCGGGCACATCGAGCGCGGTGAAGATTCCCAGGGGCTGGACCGATTCGACAAGGGCGGTACTGCGTCCTTCAAGGGAGGCCATCGTGTCGGAGCGATACGCCCGGTGCTGCTCGTACACGAGCATCTCGCTCCAGTATTCGATGACGATGTACCGGGACGGACGGTTCTGGTCACGAAGAAAGGAACTCCCGAGATACGACCGCGTCTGGCGATTCATCGCGGCCCATTCTCCGTCGACGCCGTACAGTTGCTCGAACTCGGTCTCCTGTCCGCTCTTGACGTCGAATTGCCACATGATTGCGATCATAGAGACTTCTCGCGCGGCATTCGCCCATGCTACACGAGCAAGCGGGCGCCTACGGTTGGGCTGGCCAGATTTACCGGCGGTCGAACTTCTCGAGCTTCAGCGACAGCTCCTTCGCGTCACCCCAACTGAGAATCGCCCTGGTCGCCAGCGGGCGGAGTTGCTCGAGCAGCTCGGGGTCGTTCTCGTCGCCGGACTCCAGCGATGGGATCGCCACGACGAGGTACGCGGCCGCGGGCAGCCGCTCCGCGCTGAACTTCCCGCCCTCGCCCGGCCGCAGCGCGCGAAGGTAGCGCGTTGAGGCCGGTGGGCCGAGCGCCGTATCGTCCGGGAAGATCACCACCGAGTACTCGGTGACCGGTTTTCCGCTGTCGTCGACGACGCCGCCGCTGATACGCGCCGGACGCTTTGTCAGGGTGATGACGACGCCGTCGATGTCCTCCTTGACCTCGAGCGGCTTGTCCGTGATGTCCGTCTGGCCGTAGAACACCGACTGGACCATCCACCCGGCCGGAAGCCCCTGCGCGACCTGGAACTGGCGCGGGCCAGCAAGTCCTTTGACTTCGAACGTCCAGTCGTCGTGGATCGTGCCGCGCGCCATCCCGCCCGATATCGAGAACTGTGTCGCCGGCGCGGCCATCAACGTCAGGCTCGACGGCAGCAGGGTAGCCGGCGGAGGCGGCTGATCGAAGAGGATCTGACCGGTCGCGCGAAATCCCTTCGTCGTGGACAGCACGAAATCCGTGATGTCCTCGCCCGCCACCGTCAGCGGCTGGGCCGTGATCTCCTGCTCGCCGGTGCCGATGTTCATCGACATCGCCATGATCGCGTACTCGCCGGGCGGTACGTTGCTCAGTTGGAAGGTGCCGTCCGGCCTGACGGTGGCCGTGTTCATCCCCGGCATCGCGTTGCCTGACGACACCTGCGCTGTCGCCATCAGCATGACCATCTGCACGGGCGCACCGGCGGCGTTGGTCGCCGTCCCGCTGATCTTCACCAGGCGCGCCGGGACCAACGTGAAATCGGAGAGGATCTTGTCCTGCCCGGGTCGAACCGTCACCCGCTGTGCTTCCATCTCGTTGAGCGTCCCTGGATAGTACGTGGGCGCGCCCGACGGCGTGGTGAGCATGGGAATGAGAGGATTTGCCGCGGATGGCATCGCTCCGATGAAGTAGGTGCCCGACGGCAGTCCGTACAGCCGGTACTGCCCGACATCATTGGTCTCCACGGGGTGGCCGATGCTGACCAGCCTGCGCTTGCCGTCGCTGAACTGCTGGCGCATGGCGGTCATGCGCACACCAGCGGCCGCGTCTCCGACGTCGTCCAGCAGCGTCCCGCTGACGACCCCGCCACGCGGCAGCGTGATGTCGATCTTCTCGACGACCTGTCCGTCGGCGAGGTCGACTGGCTTGCCCCGATCGAACGGCTTCTGCTGCCCGTACTCGAGCGGAACGAAGATGCCTTTCGACGCGGTGACCCGGTACTGACCGGCGGGGAGCTCCGTGAATTCGTACCGGCCATCGAGATCGGTCGTCGTCATGTGCGAGTCGAGCGGGTTCGACGTCAGCAGCGACACCCTCGCGCGGCGGATCGCCGTGTTGGTGTCCGCGAGGATGCGGCCTTTGATGCCTGCGGTACCGGTCTTTGCGCCCGGAACCGCGCCCGGCTTGTCGCGTTGCGGCGTCTGGCTCGCCGGCGGAGGAGCCATGCCCGGCCGCGTCTGGACGGGCGGCGTTTGTGCGAAAGCGACGGTACTAATGAGGACGATGTATGCGGCAACAAGCGCAAAGGGTCGGCGCATGGCTGGCACTCCAGGAATTCGCGGGGTTATTCCCGCATTGTACCGCCAGCGCCCTATCGCCGCGCGTGGTAGAGGGCGCCGAGCGAGAACGTGCATTGCCCGATGAAAAGGTACAGCGGGAAGAGACTCGAGACCGGAATCAGATTGCCTTCGAGAAGTTTCCACAACACGAGCATGCCGATCGTGCTGCCGCCAAACGCCCAGCCGCCCGCCCGGCCCATGTCGAGCTCCTGTTTCTCGTCGATCGGATCGGCGCCCCGCGCGCGCGCGACGGCGAGCCAATACGCGTAAGCGAGGAACACCGGTATCAGGAGCATCTCCCACAGGTGAAGCCTGCTCATGGTCTCGGGCCACAGAAACATCGCGGTGATTCCGAGAGCCCCGGACGAAGCGGCGACGACAAAGGTTCCGGCAAAGACCCGGTCGCTGAAGCGCACCCGGCCGGCAATCCAAGGCCGGCGCGCCAGCAGGACGGCGAGGCCCGCAAGTACAACGAAGAGCAGCAGGACGACCTTGATGAGCGACTCGAAATTCGCGTGCATTTCACAACGCTCCGTTCTCGATCATGGCTCCGAATCGAGGTAGAACAGCTCCTCGACGGTCTTGCCGAGCGTCCGGGCCAGCTTCAGCGCGAGAAAGGTCGAAGGCGCGTAGCCGCCCTTTTCAATTGAGATGATCGTCTGCCTGGAGACGCCCACAGCGTCGGCGAGCGCCTCCTGAGACATCTCGCCTCTCTCGAAACGACATCGCCTGAGGTGGTTGCCAAGTCGCACGTTTCTTCCCCGGCCAGATAGTAAACAATAGTTGACATGATGTCAATCATATTTTACATCCACGGGCACAGGGCGTTGGTCCGGCGCCGTGGCAGCCCTAAAGGGCTGCGCTACCGGATCACGCGTAAACAGGGCTGCCCGTCATGGCGTGCTTCCTGTAGCGCTGCCCTTCAGGGCTGCCCGTCATGGGGTACGTGTTCCAACAGATAACGGGCGACGAGCCGATACACGTGCAGCAGCGTTCCAGAGCCTTCCGAGATGCCGTGCGTGCGATTCGGATAGACAATCACATCGAATGTCTTCCCGAGTGCGACCAGCCTGTTGATCAGCCGCTCCGTGCCCTGGTAATGCACGTTGTCGTCGCCGCTGCCGTGCACGACGAGGAGGCGGCCCTTCAGGCCTTCCGCGAAATTGATCGGTGAACCGGCGAGGTACCCCTTGGCGTTCTGGTCCGGGAGCCCCATGTAGCGTTCCTGGTAGATCGTGTCGTAGAGCCGCTGATCCGGAACCGGTAGGGCGCAACTTAAGTTGCGCCCTACGGATAATGTCAGGATTTCCGGCGCGCGTCAGGATTTCGGAGCCGGCTTCGGGAGGAAGTTCTCCATCACCCACACCTCGATTCGCGGCTCGACGCTGCTCATCGCGAGTCGGCGGCCGTCGGGGTGCGGCTGTGGCGACCCCATGAGACGGCCGGGGATCGTCAATCCGAGCCGCTGCGGCTCGCCGCCCTCGGGCGCGATTCGCCACAGTTGCCACTGCATCGGAGCCCCCTTCACGCCTTTGATGAAGAAGATGTAGCGGCCATCCGGCGTCCACCAGGGCCCGCCGCCGAACTGAAGGTCTTTCTCCGGGTCGATCCTGACCAGCTCACGGGATTCTGTGCCGTCGGCGCGCATGACGAGCAGAACCTGCGTCTTGCCTTCCCTGACCGCCACGACGACCCGGCGCCCATCCGGCGACAGGACGCGCGAGTAGAAGCCTTCCTTCTCGAACACGACGCGCTCCTGTCCCGTCTTCAGGTCGCGCGCGATCGTCCGCGAGCCGACCTGGCGGAGAATCGCGTCGCCGTCGCGCGAGATGCCGAAGCGCGGAAAGCCGACCCCAGACGGCAGGGACATCAGGTGGCTGATCCGGCCCGTCTCGACGTCGAGGCGCACGAGGCTGTCGCCCTTGCCCGGCTCGAAGGCGGGAAGGGCGATGGACTTGCCATCGGGAAACCACCGAAGGGAGGCGCCCAGCTCGAGGCTCCGCTCCCCGAGGGGGAACTCCCGCTCATCGCCCGTCGCGAGCGAGCGCACGACGACGAACCAGTTCGGCTCGCGCGCCGCGATGTACGCGAGCGATCGTCCATCGGGAGACCATGCCGGGGCCCACGTATTGGCGCGCGTGGAGGCAGGCTGCGGCGGCGAGACGACGGTGCCGGTCGCGGGATCGAGCTCGGCGATCCGCACGCTGCCGACGGTGGCGTTCACCGCGTAGAAGAACGCGCCCGATCGCGTGATCCCGAGCGGCAGGAAGCCCCAGTTCTTCTTGACGAACGCCGGTTCGGCCACGGCCTTTCCGCCGGCGACGGCGACGATCCACGCGTCGCCTGATCCCGAGCGCTCGCTGGAGAACAGGATGTGCCGCCCGTCCGGGCTCCAGCCCAGGACGCTGTGCGGCGACCGATCGGGGATGAGCGGAGTTTCCGTCGCCGACTGCACATCGAACAGGGCGATCCCTTCGGGCGTGGACCACGCGATGAAGCGTCCATCCGGCGAGAAGGCGCCGCCCGGCGATGGGTCCTTGCCGACCGCCTTCAGCAGCTTCGCCGAGCCGTCGGCGAGGGCGACGAGCATCATGTCCCGCGTTCCGTCGGTCTTCACCGACTCGACGAGCAGGTGCCTGCCGTCGGGCGTCCACGCGAGCGGGAACTGACGGTTGACGCCGTTGCCGGCCGATCGCAGGACGCGCGGCTTCGTGCCGTCGATGCCGATGACGGAGAGGTCGTACGTCCGGCCCGCATTTCCGACCCAGGCGAATGCGATCAGCCTGCTGTCGGGAGACGGCACGGAGTATTCCGCGTACCCGTCCGGTCGCGCCTGGCCGCCGATGTCGGTCAGTCTCCTTTGCTCGCCCGTGGCGACGTCCCGGATGGCGAGATGGCCGCCGGCCGACCAGTCGGCGAACGAGACGAACCGGCCGTCGGGCGACACCTTGCCCGAGGGTTCCATGCTCGGCCAGAGCTTGCGCACCGACAGCATGGATGTTCCCGCCTCGCCGGACCTAGCGGCGAGAGCCGCGAGCCGCGCGTGAGCCTCCCCAACCAGATCCTTCTGTTCCGGGTAGTCCCGGATGATGCGTTCGTACGCTTTCCGCGCCTCCGCGGTCTGCGCGGCGCCCAGCTTCTCGTAGCACTGCCCGAGCGCCGCGAGCGCGCGGGCGGCGACGGGCCGGTCCTGTTCGTACTTCGCGAGCACGTCGCGGTACAGCTCGATGGCCTCCGCGAGTTTGCCCTCGACGATCGCCTTGTTCCGCGCCGCCTGCAACAGCGACTCCGCCTGGCCGGGCTGGCCGGCGGATACGGCCGCGGAAGCCGCCGCGAACGCGATCAGCACGAGCCGTCCTGTGTTCTTCCACATCCTCGTGACCTCCGCGGCCATGCTCCCGCTCGAACGTGCAGTGATGATGGCGTTCATGTCAGCTTCGTGTGAAGTGCGCCCGTCACCCCTCGAACCGGTACCCCGCGCCGCGCACGCTCACCAGGTAGCGTGGGACGGCGGGATCCGGCTCGATCTTGCGGCGGACGTTGACGATGTGGGTATCGACGGCGCGATCCGTGACGTACACGTCGCGGCCCCACGCCTCGTCGAGCAGTTGCTCGCGCGAAAGGACGCGGCCGCGGTGGCGGATGAAGGCGGCGAGCAGCTTGAACTCGATCGCCGTGACGTCGACCGGCGCGCCGCCGGCGCGCAGCTCACGCCGGCCGAAATCGACCTCGATCTGTCCGAAGCGATAGACCTCCGGAGCGTCCGCCGCCGCCCGGCGAAGCGCCGCCTTCACGCGCGCCCGCAGTTCGCGCGGGCTGAACGGCTTGGTGACGTAATCGTCGGCCCCGATCTCGAGTCCCATGACCTTGTCGGATTCCTGTGTCTTCGCCGTCAGCATGATGATCGGCATCGTGAGGCCGGCGCGCCGCAGGTCGCGGCAGACGTCGAACCCGTCCCGGCCCGGCAGCATGACGTCCAGGAGCACGAGATCGAACGGGCTCGACGTCGTCGCCGCGTGGGCCGCCTCGCCGTCGCCCACCACGACGGCATCGTAGCCCTCGAGCGCGAGGTCGTCGCGGAGCACGCGTGCGATATCCGGCTCGTCCTCGACGATCAGGATGCGGGGCATCGGGAGCTCCTGCCGGTGACGGGAAGCGTGATCGTGAAGGTGCTGCCCCCGCCGGGCGCACCGTCGAGCCGGATCGAGCCGCGGTGGGCGGAAACCGTGTGCCGGACCATCGCGAGGCCGAGGCCCGTGCCCCTCGCGCCGATGGCCGCGGCGTTCGTCCCGCGGGCGAACTTGTCGAAGATCCGTTCGCGATCCTGCGCCGGCACGCCGACGCCGCGGTCGCGCACGGCGATCTCCACGCGCCCCTCGCGCGCGGCCGTCGTGAGCCACACGGTCTTGTAGTGAGGCGAGTACTTGGCCGCGTTATCGAGGAGGTTCCAGATGGCGCGGCCGAGCGCCTCGCGATCCGCCGAGACGACGACGCCATTGGATTCGAGCGCCGTCTCGACATGGTAGCCGGATGCAACCGCGTCGACGGAGAACTCGTCGACCACGGCTGCGACGAGTTGCGTGATCTCCACGGGCTCGAAGCGGTACTCGCGCGCGCCCGACTCCATCCGGCGGAAATCCAGCAGCGATTCCACCAGCCGCTGCAGGCGCGCGCTGTCGCGGTGCTGCATTCGGTAGTACTCCTGACGGCGGTCCTCCGGGACGCGTCCGTCGAGCAGCAGCTCGCTCACCTGGCGGATCGACGTGAGGGGCGTGCGGAAATCGTGGGACACGGCGGCAACGAAATCCGCCTGCAGCCGCGACACCTCCATTTCGCGGTTGACGGCGCGGACGATGAGCGCGCTGCCGGCCAGGACGAAGAGCCCCACGACGACGAGCCCCGCGATCACGATACGGCTGCGCGCCCTGGCCGCCATCAGCTCCGTCCCCGGGGCCGTGTCGACGACCTCGAGCGACCACGGCAGTCGGGTCTCGGCAGCCGCTCGCTGCACCAGGCGATCGCGATTCGCGCGCGCGTCGCCGCCCGCACGACGATCGGGAGCCGCGAGCACCACGCCGGCGCGATAGCGCGCGAGCACCGCATGGGCGGGGGCGGCGACGCGCGCCTCGATGAACCGCGGTCCGCCGACGAGCGCCGCGATCCGTCCACCCGCGCTGCGCCACGTGGCAAAGGCCTCGACGCCGTCGACCCGCACCAGCCGCGTCCCCGCCGGCGGCGCGACACCGTCGGCCGTCGCGCTCCACGCCATCCATGCCCCCTCGACGGCAGCGGACAGGCGCTCGCGATGGGCCGCTGCGCCGCTCACGCTCGGGGTCGTCCCACGCAGCCACTCGCGCGCCCGTTCGGCGTAGAACTCGTACTCGGCGCGCGTCAGCCGCCATGTACCTCGATCGAGCTCCCGTGCCAGCAGGCCAGCTTCGCGATCCAGGTCCGCCCGGCGGCCGAGGTCGTCGAGGAGGACGCACCGGCCGTATCGGGCAAGGACACCGGCGGGGAGCTCGTCCGACGTTGTCGAGCCGAGCGCGGCGAGCGCGTCGTACGCGTGAAGCGCGCGGTCCGGCCGGCGCAGCTGCGCGTGGATACGCGCCATGCGGAGGAGCGCGCCCGCCCTGAGTTGTGGATTGGCCGACGCTGCGAGCGGCTCGAAGGCGCGGAGAGCCCCCGCGAGATCCCGGCGCTGGAACTCGAGCTCCTCGCCCGGCGCGAACGCGCGACCGGTCGTGGCGGCTCTCTCTCGCTGGAGCGCCGCGGCGGGATAGAACACGAGGCGGCCGGGGGGAAACGCGTCGACGCCGCGCTCCGTGGCCAGCACGACGACGGCGTCGTCGTCGAACGCCGCCGCCAGCCGGGCGACGCGCGCCTCGGTGGCGCCGGATGCGAGCGCGGCGAGCGACTCGAGCGGGAGCGCGAGGTCGTCGACGGCGTGCCGGACCGCCGCGACGGCTGCGTCCGCGGCGTTATCGAGGCGCTCCTGCGTGCGCCGGGCGGCAAGGGCGCGATCCTGCGCGATCAACTGCCACGCGAGCCCGCCCATGGCGAGCGACAGCGATCCGGTGACGCCGAGGAACAGCGTCAGCACGTGACGCGGCGCGCGGAACCAGCGTCCGGGTTCGAGCACGGCAGTCTGCTCTGGAGGCCTTCAGACCCGATTATGCTGCCGCTCCAGCCGCGGCTGTGTCAGATTTGTGTGAGATCCGCCGCGTGAAGCAGCCTCAACGCTTGCGCGGCCCGTCGGTCGGGCTGGTGGCGTACGCCCGCGTGTGGTCGAGCGGCGCGTTGCGGACGACGGACTGGATGCCCCCGAGGATGTGCCGCTGTCGGAGACGGCGAGCGCCGTCCGATAAGGGATCTTCCGTCACCTGGCCCTCGCGACACGGCCTTAGTTTAATGCGAGCCATGCCGGGCCGCGTCTGGACGGGCGGCGTTTGTGCGAAAGCGACGGTACTAATGAGGACGATGTATGCGGCAACAGGGCGTTGGTCCGGCGCCGTGGCAGCCCTAAAGGGCTGCGCTACCGGATCACGCGTAAACAGGGCTGCCCGTCATGGCGTGCTTCCTGTAGCGCTGCCCTTCAGGGCTGCCCGTCATGGGGTACGTGTTCCAACAGATAACGGGCGACGAGCCGATACACGTGCAGCAGCGTTCCAGAGCCTTCCGAGATGCCGTGCGTGCGATTCGGATAGACCATCACATCGAATGTCTTCCCGAGTGCGACCAGCCTGTTGATCAGCCGCTCCGTGCCCTGGTAATGCACGTTGTCGTCGCCGCTGCCGTGCACGACGAGCAGCCGTCCCTTCAGCCCTTCGGCGAAGTTGATCGGCGACCCCGCGAGGTACCCTTTGGCGTTCTGGTCCGGGAGCCCCATGTAGCGTTCCTGGTAGATCGTGTCGTAGAGCCGCTGATCCGGAACCGGCGCGACCGAGATGCCGGCCTTGTAAACGTCGGGATACCGGAACATCGCGTTCAGCGTGTTGGACCCGCCGCCGCTCCACCCCCAGACCGCCACGCGCGACAGATCGACGTACGGCCGCTCGGCGCCGAGCGCGCGAATCGCCGCGGCCTGTTCCTTCGCCGACAGCTCACCGACCGCACCGTAAACGACCTTGCGCCAGTCCGCTCCCTTCAGCGCGGGCGTCCCGCGATTGTCGAACGAGACGACGATGAAGCCTTCGTCCGTGAGGGCGCGGTGGAAGAGCATCCCCGACGATCCCCAGCGGTCGTTCACCGTCGTGCCTGCCGGCTCGCCGTAAACGTGGACGAGCACGGGGTGCTTGCGCGACGCGTCGAATCGCCTGGGCTTCAGCATGTAGCCGTCGAGCGTCACGCCCCCGCCGACATCGACCTTCAGGAACTCGACCGGCGGCGACACGATGGCGGCGATCTTCTTCGCGAGCGCCGCGTTGTCGACCAGGGTCCGCACGCTCCGGTGATCCGGCAGGCTGACGATATCCGTGCGCGGCACCACATCGAACCGCGACCACGTATGCATCGCCCATCGTCCATCCGGGGAGATGTTGTAGGTGTGGGTGCCGGGCTGATCCTGCGGCGTCACGCGCTGGCTGGCGCCGTCGCCGTCGAGGCGCGCCATGTGGAGATAGCGCTCGGTGGACTTTCCGGGAGAGGCCGTGAAGTACAAGCGACCGCCGGCCGTGTCGACGGCGTCGATGGCCGCGACGTCCCCGTCGAACTTCGTGAGCAGGCGCTCGCGCCCGCCGTCGCGCGGAACCGCATACGCGTGGCGCCAGCCGTCCTTCTCGGAGAGCCACACGAACTCGGTCGCGCGCCCGGCCGGAGTCCCCTTTGGACGCAGCCACACGACCTCGTCCATCTCCTCGACCCACGCCCGCGACTGATCGCGGAGTACGCGGCGCACGTTGCCGGTCGCGCGGTCGGCGAGCAGGACGTCGTTGGTGTTCTGCAGGCGGTTCATGTGCTGGAGGACGAGCGTGCCGACGTCGACCCAGTCGATGCGCGGGATGTAGAAGTCGCGCGGCGCTCCCGGCGTCTTCACCCACGTCGTGGCGCCGCCCGCCGACGGCACGATGCCGACGCGCACCGCCGAATTCGTGGTGCCGGGCTTCGGATACGGATACACCGTCGTCTTCGGGTACAGCGCGTCGGTGTCGTTGATGAGCGTGAAGCGGCTGACGCCAGACGTGTTGAACTGCCAGTAGGCGATCGCGCGCCCGTCGGGGCTCCACCGGAAACCGTCCCGAATGCTGAATTCCTCTTCGTTGACCCAGTCGGACGTGCCGTTGATCACGTCGCCGCCGCCGTCCTTCGTCAGCGGCGTGATCCGGCCGGTCGAGAGATCCTCGACGTAGATGTTCTCGGCGCGGACGTACGCGACGCGCCGGCCGTCGGGGGAGAACTTCGCGAACATGAGCGACGCTTCCGGGGCGCCGGCGCCGAGCTTCTTCAGCGCGCCGCTCGCGCGCGTGAGGACGTAGTAATCCCCGCGGGTGTTCTGCCGCCACACCTTGCGGGTGTTCGTGAAAATCAGCAGTCTGCTCCTGTCGGGCGACCACGAGTACCCGGCGATCGGGAGCGGCTTGTCGGTCCCTTTCAGCGCCAGGGACTTCGCGGCGACCAGCAGCTCGGATCGACCGGTCTCGGTATCGTAGGCGACGAGATCGCGCTGCTGGCCGCGCGTCAGCGCCGTGTAGCGTCTCCCGTCGTCCAGCCACGCCGTCTGGCCCACGGTTTCCGCCGTGTACTCTCCACGCTCGAAGATGGCGCGCAGCTGATCGTCGAGGCGGTCGGGAAGCTGCGCCGAGAGGACCCCAGAAAAGCCAACGGCCGCGAGAATCCCCGCGGCCGTGATGGCTGCTGCCTTCCGGGTGAGACCAGCCTTCATTTCACCTTCCACTCCTGCACGCCGGCGGACACCCCCGGCTGCATCTTCAGCTCGATGCGAAGCGCGGCGGCCGTGACGGGGCTGAAGGTCACCTTGTTCCAGGCGTCCTTCGCCGTGCCGAAGGGGGCAGCGGTCTCGACCGGTTTCCATGCGTCCCCCTCCTTATACAACAGACGCCACGATGTGGGCACGCGTACGCCTCCACGGCCGGTGTCGTCGAACCAGTAGACCTCCGCCTGCGAGACGCGGGCCGGCTGCGCAAACGTCATCTCGACCCACTCCCCGTCGCTGCAGCCCCGGCGCTGGGCGGCCCCCGGCTGCGCGGGGGCCGGCGGCCCCGCGGTTTCGCCGGGCTTGCAGCCGTTGCGCGGCCACCAGTCGAAGTACGACGTCGAGTCGCTCGACGACCGCGGCTCCTCGCCGTCCACGATGTTCTGCGGGGTCTTCGACGAGCGCGACGTGGTGACCTTGCTGGTCGTGGCGACGGTCGGATACGGCGTCGGATACGCGGCGGCGTCCGTGCGCGCGAGCCACACGGCCATCTGTCCGCGGCCGCGATTCGCCCACGTCGCGTATGGGATGGCCATGAACGGTTGCTGCGCCTTGACGATCTTGCCCTGCGCGTCCAGGGACAGGCCGAACGCTGTTCCCCTGACGACCTGCACGCCGCGCAGCAGGTCCGGCCGGAACTCGGAGGTCAGCGTGGCGGTGTCGGGCAGGACGACATTGCGCACCTTGCCGTTCGGGTTATCGGGCCACTCGGCCGCGTAGAGGATCGGACCCCGCTGCAGCGCTACGCGGTCCCGATCCGCCACGACCTGCGGGTTCGCGACGACGCGCCGCACCGGCATCGGAAGGTTCAGCTCGATGACGTCCCCCGCCTTCCACGTGCGGGTCGCCCCGACGTAGCCCTTCGACATGAGCTGGTCGATCACCTGACGGCCGTTGACCTTCAGCGTTGCGGGCGTTGTCACCTTGTCCATGAATCGATACAAATCGCTCGGCACCGGTTCGTTGCGCGCCCATCCGGGAATGCGCAAGTTGATCGTGAACTCGCGAGGTGTCGCGGGGGTGACCGTCAGTTTCACCGCGCCGTCCCACGGATACCGCGTGTCCTGCACGACCTTCACTTTGCCGCCTGGCATGTCGATGTCCGCCGTGCCGCCGGCGTACAGGTTCACGTAGAGTGCGCCGCCGCCGGGTCCGGGTCTGACCGCGTAGATGTAGCCGGGGACGGACGCCATGAACCGGGTGATGTTGCCCGGGCAGCACGCGACGCCGAACCACTCCTGCCGCGCGTGCTGGCCGATCGACTCGAGGGGGTTGGGATAGAAGAACGTCTTGCCGTCGAGCGACACGCCCGAAATCAATCCGTTGAAGAGCGTGCGCTCCAGCACGTCCACGAACTTCGCGTCCCCTTCGAGCAGGAACAGCCGCTGGTTCCAGTAGTCCATGCCGACCGACGCGCACGTCTCGTTGTACGCCTGCATGTTCGGCAGCTCGTACGGGTCGCCAAACCCCTCGTGGCCGCCCGCCGCGCCGATGCCGCCGGTCAGGTACATCTTCGACTTGATCAGGTTGTCCCAGATGCGGAGGCCGGCCGCACGCATCTTCTGGTCGCCGGTCAGCGCCGCGACGTCGGCCATGCCGGAATACATGTACATCGCACGGACGGCATGTCCGACCGGTTCGCTCTGCTCGATCACCTTCGCCTGGGCCTGGTTGTAGTCGAGGCCGCGCGGGTTCACGCGCTCGCCGGACGGCGGGGTAGTCGGGCCGCGCTCGTCGAGCATGAACTTCGCGAGGCTCAGGTACTCTTCCTTGCCGGTGAGACGGTAGAGGCGGACGAGCGCCATCTCGGTGATCTGGTGTCCCGGCCAGATGGATCGCTTGCCCGGCCCGAACGTCGCCACGAGCAGGTCCGCGGCCTTCGTCGCGACCGTCAGGAGATTCGTCTTGCCGGTGGAGATGTTGTGGGCGACGGCCGCCTCGATCAGGTGCCCCATGTTGTACAGCTCGTGGCTGTCGTCGCGCTCGCCGGCCCAGCGTCCCGGGCGGGACCAGGGGTGCGGCTCCTTCGGGTTGATCGTGCGCGTCGTATAGATGTAGCCGTCAGGCTCCTGCGCGGCGACGACCTTCGCAATCAGACCATCGACGTACGCGTCGAGTTTCGGATCGGGATCCACGGCCAGCGCGTACGACGCGCCTTCGATCACCTTGTAGACATCGGTGTCGTCGAAGGGATAGCCCGGCGCCTTCAGGTCGTGCTCTTCGCCGCGCAGCGCCTTGGCCGCGCGGACGAACAGATCCACGCGTCCGGTCAGCTCGCACTGCTGGAACGCGGCCGGGATCGTCGCCGTGCGGTTCGTCTCGATCCGCGGCGCCCAGAACACGTCGGCCAGGTGGACGCTCGTGAAGGGGACCGGCTGGACCGGGTAATCGTGCACCGCCGACTGCCCGTGCCCCGCCGTTGTTGCAGCCACTGCGATCGCGACCGCTGACACCGCCACGGAGGTTCTGACCGGGAGTTTCATCCTGGACCTCTTCTACCGCAGAAGAACACAGAATACAAAAACCACGGAAGAACACAGAAGAACACAGAAAACCATACCGTGTCCTTCCGTGTCGTTCCGTGTTCCTCAGTGTTTCAGAACCTGATCTCCCCGCGGATGTACATCTGCCGTGCGCCGTTGATCGGGTTCGTCGTCTGGCCAAACGTCGAGCTGTTGATGCTCGGGTTGCCGTTCCAGTTCGGAGTGCCGAAAATCGGGTGATTCAGCACGTTCTGCATCGTCACGTGAATCCTGAGCGCCGTCCGCCCGGGCAGGTCGACGTCCTTGTTCAGCGACGCGTCGAGCGACCAGTTCGCCTTGCCCCGCAGGATTACGAACTGTCCCAGCTCACCCGGGGTCGAGGGGACCTGGATGAACTCCGGGTTCGCGCGGCCGTCCGGTCCGATGTACTTCGGGTCGATCCAGAGCAGCGACACGCCCGGGCCCTTGCTCCAGTGAATCGCCTTCTGGAGGTCCTTGACCGTCGTGCCGTTGACCAGGACGACGCCCGAGTCGTACTGATTGAACGTGGCGCGGCCGCTCGTGAGCCGGAACGGGGAGCCGGACTGTGCCGTCAACGTGCCGCCGATCGTCCAGCCGCCGACGATCGCGTCCAGGACGGGGTTCGCGATCTTGAAGTGCCGCGTCTTGCCGAACGGCAGATCGTAGGTGCCATACGTCTGGTACTGGTGCCGCACGTCGTAGTGGGCCGTCATGTTGTCGAGCGACTTGTCGCGCAGCGTGCGGTAGTTGACCGCCTGGATCGAATCCTCGCCCCAGATGTCGCCGGTGCTCCTGCCGAGCGTGTAGTTGGCGTTCAGCTGGACACCCTTCGAGTAGCGGCGCCGCAGCTCGAGCTGCAGCGCGTTGTACCGCGTGCGGGACTCGTCGTCCACGAGCCACGCGCCCTGGCTGCCGGCGAACGGGTTCGCGTAGAACATGTTGATCGGATACGTGCCGGGCGCGTTGTAGCCCAGGCGCGTGCAGGGGGCGAACGTGTTGCCGTACAGGCGGCAGACGTAGTTCGCGTTGCCCGCGATGCTGTTGGCGAGCGAGCCCGCCGTCCCCTGCTGCAGGGCCGTGATGAATCCGCCGTTCGTGAATCCCTGCGAGCCTGACAGCGCCGGCGCCGATCCCCGCGGGCCGAACGCCGTCTCGAAGATCGGGAGCGGCACCTGGCCGGGGAGCCCGCGGTTGGCGAAGCTGTTCACGCCCGCCGCCGAGCTGATGGCCAGGTTGTTCTGCGCCTTCTTGAACTCGTCGAGGAAGCCGTTCTCGAAGATGTTCACTTCGTTGATGTTGTTGGTACGCCAGATGTTGTTGCCGCGCGTGCCGACGTAGCGGACTTCGACCACGGTGTCCTTCATGATCTGCCGCTGGAACCCGATGTTATACGAGTGCACGTACGGCGACTTCAGGTCGCTGTCCATGGTCCTGAAGTTGTTGGCGAACGTGAAGTCGGACTGCGGGAAGACTTCCTTGTACTCGGTCGGGAACATCACGAAGGGAGGCAGCGGCGTCTGGAGCGTCAACTGTCCAGGCTGGAAGCCGATCCCCGGCTGGAGCCTGAGCGTCTGTCCGAGACCGGGATTGCTGCCGGCATTGAAGGCAAACATGTTCGTGCCTTCGTCATAGTACGAGAGCGAGTAGCTCCCGCGGACGACGCTGTCCCGCCCCTTGCCGAGCAGCCGCGCCAGCAGTCCGCCGTTGGCCATCGGCGTCCAGGCGAAGCCGGCGTTCGGCGCGAAGTTGTTCCAGTCGGTCTTGTAGGGCGTCCGGCCCCGCCTGATGGTCGGGTCCTGTACGCCGTTCAGCTCCCCTGGGTGGAAGAGCGCCGTGGACGGCCCGTAGAGGTTCGCCAGGTCGGGGAAGTTGGCGTTCTGCAGCTTGCTGAACTGCGCGCCTGGAATCTCATAGCGCAGGCCGTAGTTCAGCGTGAAGTTCGAGTTCATCCGCCACGAGTCCTCGGCGAACAGGCCGCCGAAGTTCGACGCCGTCCAGTTCTCGCGGTAGACCTTGTCGGAATACTGAAGCGTGGCCGGGTCGAGGATCCGGCCCGTGGAGACCGACGAGACGCGCCCGGTCAGCAGCGAGTACAGCTGGTACACGGTGTTCAGGTCGCTGCTCGAGATGCCGGGCATCGACGTCGAATTGAAGATCGACTGCACCGGATCGCCCGTCGGCGATCCGATCGCATACTGCGGCAGGCCGAGGAACCCGTTCGAGCCCGGCGCATCGAGCGACGTGTCACGCCAGTTGGTCGCGCGGAAGGAACCGCCGAACTTGAAGGAGTGATTGCCGCGGATCATCGTCAACGTGTCGTAGATGGTCGTGATGTAGTGCCGTCCGGTGATCGGCGCCGCATCGTTCGCCATGCCCGAGACGAACGGCATCGACAATCGCGCGGGCAAGCCGTTGACGACGCCGTTCAGCTGCTCGTAGTACTTCGCTTCGCGGTACGGGATGACGTCACCGCTGTGCTGCACGCCGTAGCGGAACTCGTTGTGCGTCCGCGGATTGATCGCCCAGTTCACGCCGGTCGAGGCGACCCACCAGGCGCGGATCTGCGTGTCCGCCTGCGGCGGGTATCCGGGCAGCGGCCAGATGCGCCGGCCGGACGTCCACTGCCGGTAGAAGTTCCAGCTGCCCATCACGGCGAGGTTCGGCTTTATCTGGACGTCCAGCCGCGCCGTCGGGTAGTAGTTGAGCGTCTTCTGCGGCTCGCGCCACGACAGCCTTTCGGTGCGCAGGTTGTTACTCGTGTTGTCGACAACCCCGTAGCCCCGCGCGTCGTTCTGCTTCGCCAGGATCGACGCAATGAGCGGATCCTTCGCAGAGGGGAAGCCGTTCTTGGCGGCGATATCCAGGAGGTTGGCCGTCCGGACTTCGCCGCTGGACGTCTGATACCGGAAGACGCCTGACTGGGCCTCCGCCTGGAGCATCGTCTGCGTCCGGGTGGCGGTCTGCGGGATGTACTCCTCTTCGTAGTTGATGAAGAGGAACACCTTGTCGCGCAGCTTGCCGGTCGGGATCAGCGGTCCGCCGAAGTTGCCGCCGAAGTCGTGGCGCCGCAGCTTGTTCTTGGCGAGCCCCTGCCGGTTGTTGCTGAAGCTGTTCGCGTTGAAGAACTCGTTGCGTCCCTGCCAGAAGCCCGATCCGCGGTACTGGCTCGTGCCGCGCTTGGTGACGAACTTGAGGCTGACGCCGCCGGTGCCCGCCGACTCCGCTCCCGCGCCGAGCGTCTCGACCGTCACTTCCTCGATCGCGCCCAGCCGTGCGGGCACCGTGCCGAAGAAGCTCGTGCCGCCGCTCTTCCAGCCGTTCGACGAGTTGTTGATCCCGTCGATCGTCGGGTTGATCGTGCCTCCGGGCATGCCGTTGTAGTGCGGGCTGCCGCCTTGCGGCGCCGCCGAACCCGGGACCAGCCGCGCGAATCCGAACGCATCGCGGCTCGCGTAGGGCAGGTTGTTGATGGACCGGTTGTTCACCGTGCCGGCAATCAGGTTCGACGTCTGTTCCAGCACCGGAGACGCGCCTTCGACGGTGATCGTCTCCCCGATGCTGCCGATCGCGAGCTTCACGACGAGGTCGGTGTTGCGGCCCGCCTCGACGATGACCTTGTTGACGACGGCGGTCTGGAAGCCTTCGAGCCTCACGGTGATCTGGAAGGTGCCGTGGTTCAGGTCCGGAAAGAGGAACAGGCCGGAGTTGTTCGTCACGGCCTCCTGGGTGGCGTTGGTGCCTTCATCCTTCAGCACCACGGCGGCGCCCGGGACGACGGCGCCCGACGAGTCCTTGACGGTTCCTGCGATGGCGCCGGTGATGCGGACCTGCGCCCAGGCGGCGGGCGTGGCGGCGAGGAGCGCCGCGCAGAGGATCACGCCGAGACGAAGTGTTCTCATTTCCGCGACTCCTTGGTTCAGCTGACAGACGGCGTATGCTACGGCCCGCCATGACGCCAGTGCGGTCGGGGAAGTGTGGGCCTTCCTGGACAGAGGGGCCGCCGGGCATTTACCGTGGCCCCTGTAAGCGTTTACATGCCGGCGGCGGCGATGATAGCGCTTACATTCCCGGCTTGCAACAGGAGGTTTGACCCGTGCGAGTGCCCCGGCCGCTCGTTGCGTCCGTGGCGTGTGCCGCCGCCTCGGCCGTAGCCGTCACGCTCGGCCCCGCCGTCGGCGCCGACGAGCCGCCAGCGGCGCGCGCGCGGTGTGCGCGACGAAGGGCTGCTCCTGTTGAAAAGGCGCAGTTGATTTTAGGCGTGGAATTCTGGCGTGCCGCCGCCGATACCGGTTTGTCCGCGCGGACCGAAGAATGCGTTCACTGGGGACCCCGCGTTCGGGGTCCCAGTGAACGCATTCCTGTCTTACCCAGCCGTATCAGAATTCGATGTTCCCCCGGAACTCGATGCGGCGCGAAGTGGCGTTCTGGTTGGCGCGGCCGAACCCGGTCGAGGTCAGGCCGGTTGTGCCCTGTCCGAACGTCGGGTGATTGAAGGCGTTCAGCAGTTCCGTCTGGAACTTGAACCGAATCCGTTCCGTGATGGCCACCGACTTCGAGATCCCGATATCGGTGTAGGTCTGTGTCGGCCCATGCAGATAGAAGATCTGGCCCCAGGTTCCCGGCGCACTGTTGGAGGTGATGGTTCCATCGGTCTTGATCTGGGCGATCCAGTCCGGAGGCAGGAAGTACGCCTGTCCGGCAGCATTGAAGTACAGGCCGACGCGGTCCTGAACCTGCTTCGGAGTGATGCCGTTCAGAATCACGCCGCCGTCGCGCTTGTTGTTGAACGTGTTGTTGTTGCCCGTAATCCGGAACGGCGTGCCGCTCTGGAACGTGACGATCGTCGAGACCGTCCAGCCGCCGACCACCTTGTTGAGTGCGCCACTGTTCGCCAGCCACCGCCTGCCCTTGCCGAAGGGCAGGTCGTAGGTGCCGTTCACGTGGATCACGTGGTTTCGGTCGGTGCTGGCTGGCATGTAGCTGGATTTGAGGTCGCGTACCGTGAACTGGGTATAGGACCCCGTCCAGTCGCCGGCGGTGGACACGCCCATGGTCTTGCTCAAGGTGTAGTTCGCGGTCATGGTCGCGCCGCGCCACTGGCGCTGCCGGAACTCCACCTGCAAGCCGTTGTAGTTGGAGTAGCCCGTGTCGCTCATGTACGAGGCGCCCGTCCATGAGCCGATGGCGAACGGGTTGGCCATCCAGAAGTTGATGGGATAGCCCGCGCCCGCGCCGTAGCTGCTGCCGCACGGCTGGAACGACGTGCCCACCATCCGGCAATAGTAGTCGCGGTTGGTCGCCAAGGTGTTGGCAAAGCTGCCGGCCTGGCCGTTCCGCAGCTGGTTGACGAAGGTTGAGTTCGTGAAGCTGATGCCCGCCGCGCTCATGATAGGAAGGTTCACTTGACCCGCCAGGCCGCGGTTGGCGAACGAATTCACACCGGCCCCCTGGTTGATGCTCAAGTTGTTCTGGGCCTTCTTGAATTCATCCAGGAAGCCATTTTCGAAGATGTTGACCTCGTTGATATCCATCGCGAGCCACTGGTGTATCGTGCGATTCCCGTTGTAGCGCACCTCAATCGCCCGTCCTCCGCCGAGCTGGCGCTGAATGCCCAGGGTCCAGGACTGACTGTAGGGCTGGCGAATGTCGTTGCGGATGGCTGCGGCAGCGCCCCCGATGAAGGTCGAGTCCTTCATGTGAATGACTCGATCGTACTGCTGCGGGCTGTACACGAAGCACGCCGGAGCGGACCCAGTCGTGGCACACGATTGTGGCAGCCAGCCCGGGCCGCCGAGCTGAATGCTGCCCGGCATGAAGGTTCCGGGGTCACCCGAGGTACTGGGACTTGACCGGAAGTTCTGGTAGAACGCGAGGCCAAAGGAGGAGCCCATGTCCCACACGAACTGCTGCGGCATGGTGAACCGCCGCAACGAGTAGCCGGCGCGCACCACCGACGTGTCCCCACCCAGCAATCGCTCGAAGAAGTTGCCTTCGGAGCGCGGCGTCCACGCGATGCCGATCGCCGGCTGGGGGGTGAGCCTCCAGTGTCCGTACGGAGCTTCCCGGGCGGTGTACACCGGATCGTTGGTTCCGGTCAGAGACTGCGGTCCGGGGTTGAAGAGGTCGCCGACGCCGGTCGGGCCGTAGAGATCCTGGGGCGTCAGAGAGTGATACTTCCCGGTGAGGTCCCTGTCGGGCGAGACGAAGTCCCAGCGCAGGCCCAGGTTGACCGTCAGGTTACGTTTCATCTTCCAGGAGTCCTGGGCGAACAGACCCCAGGACGTCAGCAGTTCGTTCAACGTGGAGTACGCGACCCCGCCCGGGTTCGGCGTGCTTCCAGTCGCGTACGTGCCGGTGGAGGGAACGTAGGCGTGGCGCCCCCAGAAGTTGGAAATCCGTCCCGCCAGAGTCGCGAATAACTGCCGGGCGTTGGCCCATTCGGCGTCGGTCGGCAAGGGAGCTCCCGGACCTGCCGCCGCCCGGATCGCCTCTTTGGTCAGTACGTCCCGCGCCGGATCGCCTTCGACGAGACCGAGAGACATCAGCGTGAACCCTTCCGGCGGATCCCAGTACTTGTTCACCTCGCGGTAGGCGTTGCCGCCGAAGCTCAATACATGAGAACCCTTCATCCAGGTCATGGTGTCTGACACGCTGAAGATGGGCTGCATACGCGAGTTCGGCATCTCGTAGTTGTCGTTGTAATTGCCGTAGCCGTATTGGATGGTCGGGTTGGTGAAAAAGCCCTGGGAACCGCCAGTCCCGAACCACGCGGCCGTGTACAGCCACCCGCCCTTGAACTGGTTTAACAGGGTGGGCGAAATGGTGGTGTCCAACCCGAGTGCAACGCTCGCATTGTTGCTGCTGCGCGCCGCGCCGCGGCCGTCCCCTGGCCAGTGGTCAGAGTAGGAGGTGGGCGCATTGAACTTGGACTGGTTGTAAGCCAGGTTCAGGCGCCAACGGTTCGACATGTTGTAGTCCACCCGGAACGTCGGGAAGTAGGTCCGCTGCGAATTCGCGTACTGCCACTCCCACTGGCGCAGGTTCGGATCGGTCGGCTGCAGCTCCGGAGCAGACAGGACGCCGGCATTCTGCCGATAGCGGTCCACTTCCGCGATGCGCGCCTGCACCATCGGATTGATCTGTGAGACGGCGCCTGGGAACGTGGTGCCGTTCGCCGCGTTGTAGGCCGCATAGATGTTGAACAGGTTCGCCCGTACGCCGTTGCCGTAAGTGAATACGCCCTGCTTCGCGTCGTCGGCCAGGAAGCTGCGGGTGGTACGGCTGCCGCCGGGCACATCCAGGAGGGAGTAGCTGCCAAAGAAGAACAGCTTGTCCCTGAAAATGGGGCCACCGAGAGTGGCGCCGGCCTCGTTCTGGTGATACTTGGGCTTGACGGTGCTGCCCCAGTTCTTGGCATTCAGGAATTGAGCGCGGAAGCCCTCGTACAGCCGGCCATGGTATGCGTTGGTGCCACGGCGGGTGACGTACGTGATTTGCATGCTCGAATTGCCGAAGCCCTGGTTCATGTCAATCTGATCGGTACTGACCACCATTTCCGCGATGTTCTCCAGACGCGGCGTGATGGCGGTGTTCTGGGCGCTGTTGACGGTCTGATAGCGCCAGCGGGTGGTGTTGCCGATAATCCCGTCCACCGTGTTGCCCTGCGCCGCCGACGGCAACCCGTTCCAGGTGCCGTTGTAGCCGGCCGCCAACTGCGACAACTGCGCGATGTTGCGGCCTGCCAGTGGCAGGTCTTCGATCTGTTTCACGTCAATGGTGGTGTTGATCGCGTTGGTCGTGCTCTCCACCAGCGGCGCCACGCCGCCCGCCACCTCGACGACGGTTTCCACGCCTCCGACCGTCAACGTGGCCTTCACGTCCGTGGTGCGGGCGGACTGCACCAGCACATCGAAGATCTGGGTCTTGAAGCCTTCGAGGGAAACGGTCAGTTTATACTGGCCGAAGTTGAGGTTCACAAAGGTGTAGTTGCCCGCCTCTTGCGTGGTCGCCGTGCGCTCGTCGTTCGTGGCGAGGTCCGTCAGTTTCAACGTCGCCCCGGGAACCACCGCGCGGCTGGTATCCAGGACGGTGACGCTGACCGTACCCATCGTCTGCTGTGCCGAGGCTGTGGGGACCAGGCACAGACAGAGTAAAAGACATCCGAACAGGCTGCCCCACAGTCGCGCGCCCATCTGTCGCTGTTTCATAACCACACCGCCTCCTCTTTCTGTGCATCTCCTGCCTTGTCGGCACGAGCGAGGTGAAACAAGACGGAAAACTCCGCATTCAGGTGAACCCGACAGTTGGCATCTTTTCTCGACGGAGGATTCATGCTCCAGCGTCGTCCCCATTCGAGGAGTTGCTGATGCCTCGACGATGATCTTGTTGATCTGGGCCGACTGGAAGCCTTCGAGCTTGACGGTGATCTGAAAGCTCCCGTGGTTCGGCCCGGGAAGCGGAACAACCCCGAGGTGTTGGTGACCGCTCCCTGGGTCGCGTTGGTGCCCTCGTCCTTCAGCACCACGGTGGCGCCCGGGACGACCGCGTCGGACGTCTCCTTGACGGTCCCGGTGATAGCGCCGGTAGTGCGCACCTGCGCCCACGCGGACGTCACTGCGACGAGCGCGGCGCATCCAGGCAGGCCGAAGCGGACTGCTCTCATGTTCGGCAGGCTCCTTCGTGACGGTCGAATGCAGCCGGCGGCGAGCGGGGGGGACCAGGGTCCCTTGACAGGAGAGCGCGCGTGTGGCATTTACCGTGGCACCCTGTAAACGCTTACACGCCGGCGCCGCAGATAATAGCGCTTACACTACGCTCGCGCAACAGGAGGTTTTCAGCCGTGAGATATCCGCGTCCCCTGCCCGTCGCCGCCGCCGCCCTGCTGGCCGCCGGGCTCGGCCAGCCGCTCCGAGCCCAGGCGCCCGCGACCGTCTCGGCCGCGCCATCAGCCCGCATCAAAATCGACGTGGATCGGACGATCGGCACGGTGGATCCGCTGCTCTTCGGAAACTTCAGCGAGCACCTCGGCCGGATGATTTACGGCGGCATCTACGACGAGAAGAACCCGCTGTCCGACGCCAACGGCTATCGGAAGGACGTCATGGAGGCGGTCAAAGGCCTCAACGTCTCGATCCTCCGCTGGCCCGGCGGCAACTTCGCCTCCGGCTACAACTGGAAGGACGGCATCGGGCCGAAAGACCAGCGGCCGGTCCGTCCCGAGCTGGCGTGGCACGACATCGAGACGAACCGCTTCGGCACCGACGAGTTCCTCCGGTATGCCGAGCTGATCGAGACGGAGCCGTACATCTGCGTCAACCTGGGGCTCGGCTCGATTGCCGACGCCCGCGACTGGGTCGAGTACACGAACAGCGCCCAGCACACCTACTGGGCGGACCAGCGCCGCAAGAACGGCCGCGACCAGCCCTGGAAGGTCAAGTACTGGGCGCTCGGCAACGAGATCGACGGCCCCTGGCAGCTCGGGCACAAGGACGCCGAGGAGTACGCGAAGTTCGCGCTCGAAGCGGCGAAGGCGATGCGCGCAGTCGATCCGACGATCAAGCTCGTCGCCAGCGGTTCGAGCAACTACGGCGCGGACTGGATCGCCTGGAACCGCACCGTCCTCCAGACGCTGCGCAACACGGCCGATTACATCGCGATCCACACCTACATCAACAACAATCCGCCGCCCGGCGATCTCGAGCGGTATCTGGGGCAGTGGCAGCTGACCGTCGACCGGTATATCGAAACCACGGCCGGGCTGATCAAACAGGTGCAGACGGGTGGGAACGCGCGGCCGATCTACGTCGCCTACGACGAGTGGAACGTCTGGTACCGCACCGGCGAGCGCGAGCGGCTCGAAGAGGTCTACAACTTCGAGGACGCGCTGGCGATGGGCATGTTCTTCAACTCCTTCTTCCGCCACGCCGACGTCGTCAAGATGGCGAACCTGGCGCAGATGGTCAACGTCATCGCGCCGATCATGACGAACGAGAAGGGGCTGTTCCTCCAGCCCACGTACTTCCCGCTCGCCGAGTACGCGAAGCAGCGGGGCAACACGGCGCTCAACGCGTTCGTCGCGTCGCCGACCTACCGCGTGCAGGGCGGGCGCGGCCAGGCCACCGGCCCCGAGATCAAGTACCTCGACGTGTCCGCGACGTACAACCGGGACGCGCGCCAGATTTTTCTCAACGTCCTGAACCGCAGCCGAGACAAATCCATCGAGACCACGATCGACAACCAGGAGGGGACGCTCGGCGAGCAGGTGTCGGTGTGGGAGATGAACCACCCGGATCTGAAGGCCACCCACACCTTCGGCGACGACCGCAAGGTGCGTCCTGTGACGCGCACTGCGACCGTCCCGCGGGGGCAGCGCTTCACCTACACGTTCCCCGCGCACTCGCTCACGATCCTGCAGCTGTCGCTGCGGTAGTGTACGATTGCGCCGGGGAGAGGGGCACACGGAGGCATGCGATGACACGTTTCACGGCGGACCAGGCCGCCTTCGCCGCGTCGAAAAAGGGCTACATGGATCGCGCGGAATCCATCGAGTTTCTGAAGGCGATGGACATCAGGATGAGCGTCGGGCACTGGTCGGCGGGAGATTTCTGCGACCGCTTCGCGCCACCCGGCTATCATTCGGACGACCCGGCCTTCCGCAGCGATTTCGAGGGGCAGTGCCGGCGCACGAAGGCGGCGGGCGTCGACGCGATTGAGATCCACCAGAGCGTGTTCGAGGCGTCGATGAACGGCGAGCTCGATCAGGCCGCCATCGCGCGCGCGCGCGACGGGTTTCTTCCCGAGCTCGGGCTGACGATCGCCGCGTGCAACATCAACACGTGGACGAACCCGAGGTTCCGCCTTGGCGGGCCGTGCAACCCCGACCCCGCTCTGCGCCGTGAGGCGCTCGACGAGATCCTCAAAGGCGTCGAGCTGTGCCGGCTGCTGAAGATCCCGGTGCTGAGCGTCTGGCCCGGCTCCGACGGCGCCGACTATCACTTCCAGATCGACTACAGGCAGTCGCTCGAGTGGTTCACCGACGCGCTGGTCGCGGTCAACCGCAAGTGCCTCGAGTACGGCGTGAAGCTCGCGATCGAGCCGAAGCCGTACGAGCCGCGCGAGCTGTACATGATCATCCCGACCGCGGCGTCGGCGATTCTGGTCGCCGAGGCCGTCAACAGGCGCACGAGCGGCAGCAACTGCGGGCTCACGATCGACTACGGCCACCAGAAGATGGAAGCCACGACCGCCTCGACCTCGTGCGACCTGGCGGAGTTCGCCGGCGTGCCGGTGCACAAGTTCGACATCAACGACGCGCGGCAGGGCAGGAACGATCAGGACCTGATGTTCGGCACGCTGTCGATCCCGGAATCGGTCGAATACCTGTATACGACCTTCATTCGCAATTATCGCGGCTACTACAGCCAGGATCAGTTCACGTATCGCGAGGATCCGACGCGCGCCATGGAGCGGAGCATGATCAACTTCGCGAACCTGTCGCTGAAGGCCGTGCGCGTCATGGGCGCGCAGTGCGCGCTCGACAAGGCGCGGCGGGCCGGCACGGGCCCGGACGTGCTCGACGTGGTGTCTCCGATTCTGGTGGGGTGATTGTGGTAAGCAGCAGCCTTGACAGGACAGTGTGGGTCAGGGCTTTATGCCCTGACCTCAGAGGTCAGCCCATGAAGGGCTGACCCACACTGTCTTTGCATATCTGTTCACTGTCATGTCCTACACCATCGGTCTCGATTACGGAACGAACTCCGTCCGTGCGATTGTCGTGGATTGCGCGGATGGGCGCGTGATCGGCACGAGCGTCTTCGAGTATCCGAGCGGCGACCACGGCGTGCTCGTCGAGCCGAAGCAGCCGCACCTGGCGCGGCAGAACCCGGCCGACTACATCGAGGGGGCGCGCGCGTCGATCCGCGGCGCGCTCGCGCAGGCCTCGAACGAGCGGGGCTTCTCGGCCGATCGCGTGATCGGGATTGGCGTGGACACCACCGGCTCGACGCCGTTGCCGGTGGACGCCCGCGCGCGGCCGCTGGCGCTCGATCCGCGCTGGAAGAACAATCTCGCCGCCCACGCGTGGCTCTGGAAAGATCACACCTCGACGGAGGAGGCCGCCGCGATCACCGAGACGGCCCGCCGTCATGCGCCGCAGTATCTCGACCCGATCGGCGGCACGTATTCGTCCGAGTGGTGGTGGTCGAAGATCTGGCACTGCCTCAAGGTCGCGCCGGACGTGTTCGACGCCGGGGCGAGCTGGGTGGAGCTGGCCGATTTCGTCCCCGCATTCCTCGCCGGCATCGACGACCCGCGCCGCATCGTCCGCTCGGTCTGCGCGGCGGGGCACAAGGCGATGTATTCCGAGACGTGGGGCGGATTGCCGTCGAAGCCGTTCCTGGCGCGGCTCGATCCGAGGCTCGCGGCGCTTCGAGATCGCCTCTACGAGAAGGCCTATGCGGCGGATCGTCCCGCGGGCCACCTGTCGGACCAGTGGGCGGCGGACCTGGGGCTGCCCGCCGGCATCGTGATTGCGATGGGCGGCTTCGACGCGCATTACGGCGCGGTCGGATCCGGCATCCGCACCGGCACGTTCGTCAAGATCATCGGCACGTCCACGTGCGACTGCGCCATCGCGCCGTCGGGCGGCGCCATCAAGGACATCCCGGGCATCTGCGGGATCGTCAACGGCTCGATCATGCCCGGCTACTTCGGGATCGAGGCGGGGCAGTCCGCGGTGGGGGACATCCTCAACTGGTGGGTCCGGGTCTGCCAGGGGGATGAGTCGCTGCACGAGCTGCTCTCCGCCCGGGCCGCACGCCTCCAGCCGGGGGAGTCGGGGCTCGTCGCCCTCGACTGGAACAACGGCAACCGGACGGTGCTCGTCGACACGCGGCTGACCGGCCTCATCGTCGGGCAGACTCTGCACACCACTCCCGGCGAGATCTACCGCGCGCTCATCGAAGCCACCGCATTCGGCGCGCGGGTGATCATCGAGCGCATCCAGGAATACGGCGTGCCGATCGAGCGCGTGGTCTGCTGCGGCGGCATCGTTGAAAAGAACGATCTGTTCATGCAGATCTACGCCGACGTCATCGGCCAGCCGATGCTCATCGCCGGCTCCCCCCAGACGCCGGCGCTCGGCGCGGCGGTGTCCGCCGCGGTCACGGCGGGCTCGACGGTGGGAGGCTACGACGACTGGACCGAGGCGCAGGAGCGGATGACCACGATCAAGGAGAAGCGCTTCGCGCCCCACGCCGGCGCGCACCGCGTCTACAATGAGCTGTTCGCGATTTATCGTGAGCTGCACGACGAGTTCGGCGGCGTCGCCGGCGCGAAAAGCGACCTGGGCACGCTGATGAAGCGCCTGCTCGCAATCAGGGAGCGGGTCTTCGAAAACGAACAGAAGGAGGGAAGGAAGGAAGGCTTGTCCCTTGGTTAACAGAAGAAGGGAAGCCTCCCCTCCTTCTCTCCTTCTGTGAGTCTCCACCACAAGTACCGCATATGCCATCCACCCTGCACGACCTCGTCCACCGCGCCAACATGGAGCTGGCCTCGAGCGGGCTCGTCATGGGCACGTTCGGCAACCTGTCGGCCGTCGATCGCGACGCGGGCCTGTTCGTCATCAAGCCGAGCGGCGTGCCCTACAACCAGCTGACGCCGGCGCACATGGTCGCCGTCTCGCTCGCGACGGGCGAGGTCCTCGACAGCGATCTCCGCCCATCGTCCGACACCCCGACGCATCTCGAGCTCTATCGGGCGTTCGGATGTGGCGCGATCGTCCACACGCATTCGGAGTTCGCCACGATGTTCGCGCAGACGCGCACGCCGATTCGGTGCATGGGGACGACGCACGCGGATTACTTCCGCGGGGACGTCCCGGTCACCAGGCCGATGACGCGCAACGAAGTCCAGACCCGCTACGAAGCGAACACCGGGCACGTTATCGTCGAGCGCTTTCGCGACAGCGGCCTCTCGCCCGACGACATCCCGGCGGTGCTGGTCGCCAACCACGGACCGTTCGCCTGGGGGCCGGACGCCTTCAAGGCGATCGAAAACGCCCGCGTGCTCGAATACGTCGCGCGGCTCGACTGGCGCGCGCGCGTGATGGCGCCGGACGCGTCCGCGCCCGACCCGTGGCTGGTCGAGAAGCACTATCTCCGCAAGCACGGTCCCAAGGCGTACTACGGACAGTGAGCGGCCTGAAAGAGCGCGCGCGTAACGGGGGGCGCCAGCGCGCCGTTCTCTGGGACCTGGACGGCACGCTGGTCGACTCAGGGGACTACCACTGGCGCGCGTGGAAGTCGACGCTGGAGCGCGAAGGGGTCCCGCTCACCTACGAACGGTTCCTCGCGCGCTTCGGGCAGCGCAACGATCGCATTCTTCGCGACTGGCTGGGCGATACCGCGCGCATGGAGAGGATTCAGCGGATCGGCGATGCCAAGGAGGAGGAATACCGGCGGCTGGCGCGGGAGGAAGGGCTGGAGCCCTTGCCCGGCGCGGCCGGGTGCGTGAGGCGGCTGCACGAGGCGGGCTGGAAACAGGCGGTCGCGTCATCAGCCCCGCGCGCCAACGTGGACGTGATGCTCCGCGCCCTCAATCTCGATGCCGCGTTCGAGGCGACGGTGGCCGCGGAAGACGTGACGAAAGGCAAGCCGGATCCCGACGTGTTCCTGGCGGCAGCCTTCCGGCTGCACGTGCAGCCGTCGCACTGCATCGTGGTGGAAGATGCCGCGGCTGGGATCGAGGCGGCGCGAAGGGCCGGCATGCGCTCGATCGGCGTCAGCCGAACCGCGCGTCTCGACGCGGACCTGTTCGTGAAGTCGCTCGCCGACCTTCCGCCGGACGCCTTCGACTCGCTCCTGCCGCCGTCCTTGTAGTGCAGCCCTTTAGGGCTGCCCGCGGCCGTTCGGCAGGCCTGAAGGCCTGCGCTACCAGAGGCCGCGGTGTAGCAAGCCTCTGGCTCAGAGTGTTCGCGCGGGCGCCCCGCTCGACTCGCGCACGATCAGCTTCGTGGCCACCTGGTAGACCGATCCCTCCAGGCGCTCGCCGCCGATCAATCCGAAGAGCGCCTCGAACGCCGTGGCGCCGACCTCCGCGGCCGACATCCGCACGGTCGTCAGCGGCGGGTTGGTGTAGCTGACGAGCGGGATGTCGTCGAACCCGACGAGCGACATGTCCTGCGGCACGCGCAGTCCGGCGGCGTCGATCGCGTGCAGCGCGCCGATGGCCGTCCAGTCGTTCGATGCGACCACCGCCGTGGGCAGCCGCGTGAGGCGGAGCAGCGCGTTCATCGCGCGGTGGCCGCCTTCCGCCGTGTGCGTGCCTTCCCGGATCAGGCTGGATTCCGTGCGCAGGCCGTGGGCGTGCATCCCTTCGACATAGGCCTGGCGCCGCGTGCGCGCGGAATGCAGCTCCAGCGGGCCGCTGATGAACGCGATCCGCTTGTGTCCGAGCGACGCGAGATGGTCCACTGCCTGGTGGATGCCGTTGCCGTAGTCCATCGCCACGTGGCTCATCTTCGGGCCGACCTGGCCGACGTCCATGAACACCATCGGCACGCCGCGGCGCGACAGCTCCTTGATCAGGCCCACGTCCATCTCGGAGGTCATCATCGCGACGCCGTCCACCCTCCGCTCGAGCATCCGGCGGAGGCACGCGGTCATCCGCGCGATCTGGTAATCCGTGCTCGTGACGAGCAGGTCGTACTCCTGCTCGGTGGCCATCGACTGGAAGCTTCGAATCAGCTCCGGGAAGAAGGGGTTCGTGATGTCGGAGACGATGAGGCCGATCATGCGGCTGCGGCCGGAGACGAGCGCACGCGCGTGGCTGTTCGGGTAGTAGTTGAGCGCGTTGACGGCGCGCCAGACCTTGCGCGCGGTCGTGGCCTTCACGGGGCCGCTCTGGTTCAGCGTCCGCGAGACGGTGGCAGTCGAGACGTTGGCCCTGCGGGCGATTTCCGAGATGTTCATCTGTGGGTGGGAAATGGTATCACCCCCTCATAATCGACGCATAGCCACAGGCGGCGGACGGGAACTTTCCGGCCGCCCGGGACATTACCAGATCAGCAGCGTACCAGTGACGACAGACGAAGATCTCATGCTTGCGTGCAGGGGCGGGTCGGCCGAAGCCTTCGAGGAGCTGTTCGGACGGTACCGCGAACGGGTCTGGGGATACTTCCGCCGCCGCCTGAACGATCGCGGGCGCGCCGAGGAGCTGGCGCAGGAAGCCTTCGTCGCCGTGCTGGAGGGCGCCTCGCGGTACGAGCGGCGGGCGTTGTTCCGATCGTACCTGTATGGAATCGCGTTCAACCTGCTGTCGGCCGAGCGACGACAACGGCGGCGCCGGGGCACCGAGCCGCTCGACGAGGAACTGGCCGTGGTGCCGGCCGCCAGCGCCGACAACGGGCTCTGGGTGAAGCGCGCCCTCGGTGGGCTCGATCCACAGGACCGGGAAATCGTGCTGCTCCGGGAGTACGAGCAGCTGTCGTATGCCGAGATCGCCGGCGTGCTCGGCCTGCCGCTGAACACGGTGCGCTCGCGGCTGTTCCGTGCGCGAGGCGAGCTGCGCCGCCTTTTGTTGCCCGAAGCCGAGAGCCGAGGATCACACCCATGATGGCCGAACATCCCGACCGCGAGCGGGTTATGGCGTTGCTCGACGGCGAACTTGCGGCGCCGCTCGAGGCGGAGGTCCACGCGCATCTGAAGGCGTGCGAAACGTGCCGCGCGTTTGCCGACGAGCTGGGGAGCGTGTCGCGGAACCTCGCGGCGTGGCGCGTCGAGCCCGCGCCGGTGAGTCTCGACAGGGGCATGGCCGGCGCGATCGCCGCGGCCCTGCGCCAGCGCGCGCCCCGTTCGCGACCCTGGCAGTCCTGGCGGTGGTACGTTCCGCGGCGATCGTGGACCTTCGTCGGCGCGGCGGCGCTGGTCGGGTTGGCGCTTGCGATCGCGCTGCCGCAGGTTCGCCGATCGCCCGCGCGCGTCCCGAGGATGGATGCGGCCGCCGTGCCGCGCACCGTTGCCGGCAGACCGGCGGCCGTTGACGCGTTGACAATCGCGGAAAAGGGGAATGAGCGTCCGAGGGCGTTTCTCGGCGGCCGGCAACCGGCGGATGCATCCGGCGGGCTCCTCGTCGCCAGGACCGCCGCCATCCACGTCGTGGTCGCGAACGTCGATCTCGCGCGCGCCGACCTGACGCGGTTCCTCGCGGCGCATCGCGGCTACATCAGCCATCTCGACCTGAGCGGCGAGCCTCCGGCCAGCCGCGTCCTCACGGTGACCGTGAAGGTCCCGTCCGCCGAGCTCGAGGCGACGCTCACCGCTCTGCGTGGTTTCGGGCGCGTCGTCAACGAGACGCAAGGCAGCGAGGACGTGACCGCGCAGTCGGTGGACCTCGACGCGCGGCTGTCAAACGCGCGTCGCACGGAGCAGCGGCTCGCCGCCGTCCTCGACGGCCGCCAGGGACGGGTTGCCGACATCCTCGAGGTCGAGCGCGAGATCGCCCGCGTGCGCGGCGAGATCGAGCAGATGGAAGCCGAGCGCACGCGCCTCACGGGCCGCGTCGATTTCGCGGCCGTCGATCTGCGCATCGAGGAGGAGCGCCGCGCGGGGCTGGCGCCCTCGCGGCCGCCGTTCACCCGCGAACTGGCGAACGCCGCCGTGGACGGTTACCAGGCGGCGGTGAGCGTCGTCACGGGTTTCCTGCTCCTGGTCCTGCGCCTCGCGCCGACGCTCCTCCTGTTCGGGATTCTCCTGCTCTGGCCGCTGCGCGCGGCCTGGCGCCGAGCCACCCGCCTTCGCGTCCGCCAGCTTCCGTCTTAGCGAACGCTTCGGCGGGGCAGCCGAGCTGCGAGCTGCCCGCCTTCGCGCCCAGGCGCTTCGGCGAGGCAAGCGAGCCCCGAGTCACGAGCCACCCGCCTTCGCGTCCGCGGGCGTCCATTGTAGCGAACGCTTCGGCGGGGCAAGCGACGTCAGATCGTCGTAGCGACGTTCTCCATGAGTGCCGCGCCGCGCTCGAGCACCGCCAGCTCGCTCGCGGAGAGCCGCGCGAGTGCCGTCGCCAGGCGTTCGACGCGGCGGCGCCGGCCGTCCTGCATCACCTTCACGCCGCGCGAGGTCGCTTCCAGCGTCGAGGCCCGCGCGTCCCCGGACACGTCCCGCCGGCGAACGAGGCCCCCGCTCTCGAGGGCCGCGACGAGCCGGCTCATCGTCGGGACCGAGACCTGCTCGGCGCGCGCGAGGTCCGTCATCCGCATGGGCCCGCCGAAGACGAGCACCGACAGGGCGGAGAGCCGCGCCGGGCTCACGCCCGTCCGCGCATCTGCCTTCCGGACCCCGCGCAGGACGTGGATGGCCGCCGAATGCAGGCGATCGGCCACCCCCGCGGGATCTTTTCCGGTTGCCGTCCTGGCCACGTCCGGAGTATATGTTAGTTAGCCTAGCTAAGTAAATGGCCGGGCAGGGGAGGACGCCATGACCGCCGTCGCCGGGATTTCACGCATCGCCCAGATCGCCGTCGTCACGAAGGACCTCGACCGCGCGACCGGATTCTACCGGGACACGCTGGGACTCCAGTTCCTCTTCGCCGCGCCGGGGCTCAGCTTCTTCGACTGCGGCGGCGTCCGCCTGATGCTCGGAGGGGTGGAAGACAAGAAGTTCGATCATCCCGGGTCGATTCTCTACTTCATGGTGGAGGACATCCGCCAGATGTACGAGCTGCTCGTCTCGCGCGGCGTGGAGTTCCGGGGCGAGCCGCACCTCATCACGCGGCTGCCGGATCGCGAAGTGTGGCTGGCGGATTTCGACGATACCGAGGGAAATACGATGGCCTTGATGTCAGAGCCCAGGATCTGACAGAAGAAGGGGAGATCAGCAGGGGCGGTCGATAGAGGGGCTCTGCAAAGTGAAGAACTTCGGGCCGCTGTCTGTAATGTACAAACAGTCCTCCAATCGAACCCCGAATTCGCCGTAGATGGCGATCATCGGCTCGTCGCTGAAGCACATGCCCGGTGCGAGCCGCGTCTTGTTGCCGCGGACGAAGTTCGTCCACTCGTGGCCGTCCATGCCGATGCCGTGTCCCGTGCGATGCGGAAGGCCCGGCACCTTGTAATCGGGTCCGAACCCGGCGTCGGTGATCACCTGGCGCGCGGCCGCGTCGACCGACTCGCACGTGGCGCCGACCTGCGCGGCCTTGAACGCCTCGGTCTGTGCGGCCTTTTCCAGATTCCACACGTCGATCTGCCGCTGCGACGGCTTGCCGAAGACCGTCGTGCGCGTGATGTCCGACTGATAGCCCTCGATCGTGCAGCCCCCGTCGACGAGCACGACATCTCCCTCCTTCAGCTTCTGGGGGGTGATGCTGCCGTGCGGGAAGGCGGAGTACCGGCCGAACTGCGCGCCGGCCGATCCGGCCGGCGCGCCAAGCGCGTCGAACGCCGCGCGGATGACGGCGCCGAACTCGAACTGGGTCATACCGTCCGTCAGCGACGCGAATGCCGCCCGGTATGCCTCGATCGTGATGTCGTTGGCGCGCTGCATCAGCGCGATTTCCGACGGTGATTTGATCATCCGGCACCCGGCGGTGACCGGCGTGGCGAGCACGAACTGCACCTGCGGCGCCGCGGCGCGCAGTCCTTCGGGGATGAAGAACCGCACGCGCTCCTCGACACCGACCTTGCCCGTGGCGACGCCGCGATCCTTGAGGATCCCGGCGACGACTTTGCCCCAGTCCTCGTCCTCCTGCCAGACGCGGATGTCGTTGGTGAATTTCGTCACCTCCCGGGCGCGCGCCTCCTCGAACCCGGGCGCGACGTACGCGAGCTCGCCTTTCAGGGGAATGACCAGCAGGAACGGCCGTTCACTCGTACCCCACCGAACGTTGACGAAGTAGTTCATGCTCGTGCCCGGCTCGAGGACGATCGCCCCCATACCGTGCTCGACCATTAGCCGGCGCGCCTTCCCGATGCGCGCGCGCCGCTCGTCGTCGGAGATTGGTGTCGCCTTTCCCGGAAACGGCTTCAAGGCAGCGACCGCGGGCGGAACGCTCCGGGGAGCGCCCGCGCGCTGCGCGGCGGCGGGAACGGCATACGCCCCGGCCGCAACCGCGGATGTCTGCACGAACGAACGTCTCGAGATCTGCATGGGCGACACTTTATCAGCTATCAGCGCCTTTGTTCAGCGAGGTTCTCCCGGGACCACGCTGAAACGGGCCACGGCTTTTCAGGAAGATCACGAAGGACACCAAGGACACGAAGACCCCTTACGCAGCGGGCTGAACCGTCGAGCCGCGCGCAGCGCGGCAGGGACAGGCGGAACCGGCCCACGCAAGCAGCGCGTGCGCTCGGGCTGTTTGCGTGGGCCGGGTTCCACCTGCCCTGCACCGCCGGCCTCAGACACGATGCGGCCGGCGCTCGACGATTCCAGCCGTATCAGGACTCGCGCCTGCTGTGTCCCGTTGCGTGCAGCCTTCGTGAACTTCGTGAGCTTCGTGGTCTTCGTGCGTTGAAAGCCGTCGGCACGGGCAGCGGGACACGACCGCTGGACCTCTCGACACGCTAAAGAGAGACCTATCAGCTATCAGCTCTCAGCTATCAGTTCGCAGCTCGCACAGCTGAAAGCTGACGGCTGAGAGCTGGGAGCTGCTTGCTGACAATTCTCAATAGCTGAACGTCAACCGGAATTGCACCTGCCGGGACCCGATCGCGTTCCCCGCCGACTGGCCGAACGTCGTCGAGTCGATGCTGGTGCTCGCGCCGCCGGTGCCGCCCACGATCGGGTTCCGATGGTTGAACGCGTTGATGAACAACCCTTCGAAGTTGAACCTCGTGTGACCGCCGGTGCGGAACGTCTTGGCCAGGCCGATGTCGGCCGTCCACAAACCGGGCCCGTAGAGATACACGAACTGTCCGAGCTCGCCAGGGGTCGTCGGCCGCGCGAGCAACTGCGGGTTGGCGCGGCCATCCGGGCCGATCAGACGCTCGTCCACGAAGAAGACGTTCCCGGCGGGACCCGGCCGGACGTTCAACAGGTTCTGCAGGTCCTTCACCGTGATGCCGTTCAGCACGACCCCGGCGTCCTGCTGGTTGAACGTCTGCCGTCCGCTCGTCAACCGGAACGGCCGGCCTGTCTGGATCCTGATGATGCTCGACAGCGCCCATCCGCCCGCTATCTGGTCGAGGACGGAGTTGTCGATGTTGAAGTGACGGCCCTTGCCGAACGGGAGCTCGTAGGTCCAGTAGCTTTGGAAGTTGTGGCGCAGATCGTAGACGTCCGGGCCCCAGTCGAGCGACTTGTCGCGCAGCGTGATGTAGTCCACCACGCCGGACGCCGAATCCGCATAGCGATCGGTGCGGGACTTCGCGTAGGTGTAGTTCGCGGTCAGGCTGAGTCCGCGGCTGTAGCGCTGCCGGAACTGGATCTGCAGCGAGTCGTACTTCGATTTCGCCTCGTCGGTCAGGAGGCGGTTTGCGCTGCCGGCCGCGAACGGGTTGGCCTGGAAGACGTTAATCGGATACGCACCGGCCACGTTGTACCCGAGGTTGTTGCACGCCGGCAGCGCGCTTCCGACCATCCGGCACAGATAGATGGCGTTGCCGGAGAGCGAGTTCGCGAGGCGGCCGGCCTGCCCCTGCTGAAGCTGCGTCAGGAACGTGCCGTTCGTGAACCCGCTGCCAGTGGCGAGCGCGCCCTGCGATCCGCGCGGACCGAAGGCCGCCTCGAAGATCGGCAAGGCGACCTGGCCCGGCAGCCCGTTGTTCGCGAAACCCGTACGGGCGTTGGCCAGATTGATCTCGAGGTTGCGCTGCGCGTTCTTGAAGTCCTGCAGGAAGTTGTTTTCAAAGATATTCGTCTCGTTGATGTTGTAGCTGCGCCACAGATTGTGGCCGCGGTTCCCGACGTAGCGGATCTCGATCGCCGCGGCATTCCAGAGCTCGCGCTGGTAGCCAACCGACCAGTTCAGCACGTACGGCGTCCTGATGTCCGGGTCGATGGAGGAGTGGCCGCGCGAAAACGTGAACAGCGATTGCGCGATCGGGAACGCGAACTCGGTCGGATTGACCGCGAACGGCGGGAGCGCCGACTGCAGGGTGAGCCCGCCCGGGGCGAACCCCGGCATGCCGGGGTTCAGCGTGAGCGTCTGGCTGAGGCCCGGGCCGTTGCCGGCCGCGGTCTGGAAGTTGATGAGCCCTTCGTCGTAGTAGTTCATGCCGACGCTGCCGCGGTAGACGGCCTTGCCGAGCAGCCGTCCGAGCGCGCCCTGCGGCCTGTCCGGATTCCACGCGACTCCCACGTTCGGCGCGGGGTTGACGAAGTCGCCCTTGTACGGCTTCGGCTGCAGGATGACCTGCGGATTCGCCACGCCGCCGAGCACGCCCGGCTGGAACGGCGCTGTCGAGGGTCCGAACAGATCCGCGGGTGTCGGGCTGCTGTAGACTTCGTTCGGGTTGGTCGCGGCGCCGCTCAGTTCCCAACGCAGGCCGTAGTTGAAGGTCAGTTGAGGAGTGACGCGCCACTGATCCTGCGCGAAGACGCCGCCGACGTTCTGGGCTTCGCGACGGAACGCCGGACCGAGCCGGTACTGCTTCGTGCCCTCGTCGAGGAAATACGTACCGCCGGCGCTGCTGACGCGGCCGGTCAACAGCGCGTACAGCGAGCGAACGGTTCCCAGATCCGACGACTGGATCCCCGGCAGCGTCGTGCTGCTGAAGACGCCGGACACGGGATCGCCCGTTCCGACACCGAGATTGATGGAGGGCGGCTGACCCCCAATCGACTCGTACATCGTCGTGCGCCGGTACGTCCCGCCGGCGGTCACCGTGTGGCGGCCTTTCAGCCACGTGAGCGTGTTCGAGAAGTTCCAGACGGGGTTGTTGCGCGGAATGGGCAGGACGTTGCCGGTCGGCTTCGGCGACGTCATCAACGGCAGGTTCACGATGAATCCCCCCGGCGCGTCGTAGACGGCGAGCGTGTTGCCGGGGTTGAACTCCTCGTAGTTGCTCTGTCCGCCAAAGCTCATCTGGTAGAACATGTTCGGACGCACCGTCCAGTCCGCGCCCGTCGAGAGGATGTAGTACGTGGACGTGAACCCGGCGTTGACGAAATCGAGTCCCGGGAACTGCGGGTTACGCGGGAGATCGCGCCAGTGCAGGTTCAGCACGCCGCGCAGGGCGAGCGATGGGGACGCTTGATAGTCCACGCGCCCGGTCGGGTAGATGTTCGAGTTCGGGGTCCGGGGGATGATGAACGAGAAATTGTTCTGGAACAGGTTGGCAGGCTGAGCCGTCCCCTGGCCGAGCGCCGCGTTCACGATCTGGAGCTGCGCGGCGACGTACGGATCGATCGCGCTCGCGAAACCGGCGTTGCGGGCGATGTCGAGCACGTTCGCGGTGCGTACGGAGCCGTCGGCCGCCGTGTAGCGGAAGATGCCCTGCTGCGCTTCCGGGCTGAGCACCGTTCGCGTCTGCGTTGCTTCGCTGGGCTGGTAGATCTGCTCGTAGTTGGCGAAGAAGAACAGCTTGTTTCGGACGATCGGGCCGCCGATGTTGGCGCCGAACTCGTGCTGGCGCAGCTTCGGCTGCGGGAGGTTCCGAGCCTTGTTGACGGGGCTCTGCGCGTTCAGCTTGTTGCTCTGAATGGTATCGAATCCCTGACCGCGGAGGGTGTTCGTGCCACGTTTGGTGACGAACCCAATCTGGACGGCGCCTTCGGCGCCCGCCTCCGCCGTGAGGCCCGCGGTCGAGATCGTGACCTCCTCGATGGCGCCCAGCCGCACCGGCGCGAACACGAACATGCTCGTGCCCCCGCTCCGGAAGCGTGCCGAGTTGTTGTTGACGCCGTCGAGGGTGATGTTGATCGCGCCCCCCGGCAGGCCGTTGTAGTGGCTGTCGCGCGCACCGGAGCTGGTCTGGCTCCCCGGCACGAGCAGCGCGAACTCGAGAATGTTCCGCCCCGCGAGCGGCAGCTTCGCGATCTCGGCGTTCTGCACCGTGTTGGCGACCGTCGTGGACGTGGTCTCGATCACGGCGGCGTGCCCCTCGACCTGCACCTGCTCGCTCACGCCGGCGACCTGGAACTGCACGATGACGTCGGAGGCGCGGCCGGTCTGGACCATGACTTCCTGGAGCGTGACGGGCTGGAAGCCGGTGAAGGTCGCGGTGATCTGATAGCGGCCCGGCTGGAGGTTCGGGAACACGAACCCGCCGTCCGGTCCGCTCTTCGTCTCGGCGGTCGCGCCGGTGCCGAGGTCGATCAGGATCAGGCTCGCCTTGGGCACGACGGCGCTCGAGGCGTCCTTGACCGTGCCCACGATTTGTCCGGTGGTGCGCACCTGCGCGCGCACGGTGGTGGCCACAGCAGAACCGCCATGGCCAGAGCTGGGACGATCGTCCTGAGGGTGACATGCCGCATCGCTTCCTCCCAGATGCGAAACAAACACGCGAACAACCCGGAATCTGGACGCACACGATAACACAAATGTAAGCGATTTCATCCCCCGCCGAAATCGGTTGCGCCCGTCCGGGGCGCTGCCCCAGAATGGCGCGCATGCGCACCCCATTCCACGCTGCGATCCTCGCCTGCTCTCTGCTCGCTGGCGCCGCCGTGCACGCGGTCCTTCAGGAACCCCCGCCCCGCATCCAGCTTGGCGGGATGTCCTGGCGTGCGGTCGGCCCGGCGATGTTCGCCGGGCGCGTCGCGGACGTGGCCGGCGTTCCCGGCAATCCGGACGTCCTTTACGCAGGGGCATCGTCCGCCGGCTTGTACAAGTCGACGAATGGCGGGATCACTTTTGACCCGGTGTTCGAAACCGGGAACACCCTCTCGATTGGCGCGATCGCGGTCCAACCGGACAATCCCGACGTCGTGTATGTCGGGACCGGTGAGGGGGCGGTGCGCAACAGCATCTCGTTCGGCGACGGCATCTACAAGTCGATCGACGGCGGCCGCTCCTGGAAGCGTCTCGGCCTCGAGCGCACGGAGCGGTTTTCGCGCATCGCGATCCACCCGGCCAACCCGCGGGTCGTCCTTGCGGCCGCCATGGGGCATGCCTTCGGTCCGAACACCGAGCGCGGGATCTTCAGGTCGATTGACGGCGGGACGACGTGGCAGCGCACGCTCTTCGTCAACGAGACCACCGGCGCGAGCGACGTCGCGATCGACCCCAGGGATCCCAACATCGTCTACGCGGGGATGTACGACTACCTGCGGCAGCCGTGGGCGTTCAGGAGCGGCGGCGCGGGCGGCGGCTTGTATCGATCCGCCGACGGTGGCGTGACGTGGAAGAAGCTGACCGATCCGGGGTTGAAGAACGGCCTTCCGGGCGCGAAGCTGCTCGGGCGGATCGGCGTCAGCATCCACCGGAACAACCCGGACATCGTCTACGCGCTCATCGAAGCGCAGGAGGACGGCGTCCTCTGGCGGTCGAACGATCGCGGCGCGACCTGGAAGATGGTGAACAACGAGCGGCGCATCAACAACCGGCCGTTCTACTACACGCAGGTCCGCGCGGATCCCGTCGATCCGGAGCGGGTGTACACGCTCTCCGGCTCGTTCAACGTCTCGACCGACGGAGGACGCACGTTCGCGTCGGGCGGCGGCCGGATGTTCGGCGATCACCACGCGCTCTGGATCGATCCCGGCAACCCGAAGCGGATGCTGTGCGGCACGGACGGCGGCTTCTTCATCACGAACGATTACGGGCGCAACTGGGACTTCGTGAACAACATGCCGATGGCGCAGCCGTACCACGTAAGCGTGGACATGGCCGAGCCGTACAACATCCTTGGCGGCTTCCAGGATCACGAAATCTGGCGCGGCCCCAACGAGAAGTGGAACCAGGCCGGCGTGCGGGAGGGAGACTGGACGCGGCTGCGCTACATGGCCGACGGCATGCACGCGATCGCGGACCCGCGCGATCCGAATCTCATCTACTACAACGGCCACTTCGGCGACATCACGCGCCTCGACATGCGGAACCGCGAGGAGCGCTACATCCAGCCGTATCCGCCCGGCCCGGCCGGGGGCGGCGCGAACCTGGAGAAGTACCGCTTCAACTGGAACTCCCCGGTCCACATGTCGCCCACGAACCCGGACGTCCTCTATTACGGCGGCAACGTGCTCTTCAAGACCACCGACCATGGAGAGACCTGGCAGGCGATCAGCCCGGACCTGACGACCGACGATCCGGAGAAGCAGAAGTCGAGCGGCGGTCCGATTTCGACCGACAACACGCGCGCCGAATACCACTGCACCGTCATTTCAATCGCCGAGAGCCCGCGCGATCCGCACGTTGTCTGGGCAGGAACCGACGACGGAAACGTGCAGATCACGCGCGACGGCGGGAGGACGTGGCGGAACGTCGGGCCGAGGATCGCCGGCGCGCCGAAGTTCTCATGGGTGTCGTCGATCTCCGCCTCCGCCGCCGAGGCCGGCACGGCCTACCTCACGATCGACCAGCACCGGCTCGATGACTTCTCGCCGTACGTCTTCGTCACGACCGACTTCGGGGAGACGTGGAAGAAGATCACCGGCGGTCTGACGGGGTATGCGCACGTCGTGCGAGAGGATCCAAGGCAGCCGAACCTGCTCTACGCGGGCACCGAGCTCGGCGTCTTCGCGTCGTTCGACCGCGGCACCAGGTGGGCCGATCTGCGCCTCGGTCTGCCGCATCTCGCCACCGTGGATCTCGTCGTCCATCCGCGTGACAACGACCTCGTCATCGCGACGCACGCGCGCGGGTTCTACGTGCTCGACGACGTGACGCCGCTCCAGGAGATCGCGCGGGTGCGCCCGTCAGCGTTGACGCTGTTCAAGCCGACGCCGGCGGTGCGGTATATCCCGGCGAGCGACGTGAGTTCCCTCGGCAATCGCGTGTGGGTCGCGCGCAACCAGCCGTACGGTGCCATCCTGTCGTACTACCTGCCGGCGTCAGTGCCGTCGGTGACCATCACGATTACAGATGCATCGGGCGGCGTGGTGCAGACGTTCGACGGTCCCGGCGCAGCCGGTGTGAACCGCGCCGTGTGGAACCTGTCGCGCTCGTCTTCGTGCGGTCCGTCGCCGGCGGGGCAGGGAAGGGGCGGACGCGGCGGGCGCGGTGGCGGAAGCTGGGTGCGCGCCATTCCCGGGCGGTACACGGCGACGGTGACGGCGGGCGGAGCGCGTGCTGAACAACCGGTGGACGTGCGGCTCGATCCACGCGTGACAGCGACCGCGGACGACATGCGCGCGTGGCTCAGCGCCGCGCAGAAGATCGAGCGCACGCAGTGCACGCTGGCGCGCGCGAACGGGGAGCTTGCGGCGATCGAGCGCCAGGTCGCGTCGCTCGAGGCGGATCCGGCAAAACGGGCGCAGGCGGCGCGTCTGCGCGGCGACCTGCGCCCGGTCGTTCTCGCGCTGCGCGGCGACCCGCGCGATCCCGGCCACGTGAACCTGCCGGGACGGATCAACTGGCTCACGATCCAGGTCGGCAACTACAGCGGCCGGCCGACTGCCGCGCAGGCGGAGTGGATCGAGACCTACGCGCGCCTCACGGACGAAGCCGTTGCGGCGCTCGATCGGGTCAGAAGGGGGCTCGAGTAGGTTCTACGAGGTTCTACCGTAGAACCCCGTAGAACCCTGGAGAACCTAGTCAACCCCCCCTGCCGTCGTCGTCGTGGGCTTCGCGGCATCCTCGAGCAGCTTCCATTCGGGCGGGGTGACGCCCAGCAGGTTGCGCACGAAGAAGTCGTACCGCTTGTGATCGCCGAACGCGCCGCCCGACCCGTGGTCCATGCCAGGCACGACCAGCAGCTCGAAATCCTTGTTGTGCTTGATCAGCCGATTGACGACCTGCATCGTGGACGAGGGGTCCACGTTGTGGTCCATCTCGCCGACGACGAGCAGCACCTTGCCCTGGAGGCGGTACGCGTTGTCGACGTTGGAGGACTCCGCGTACTCGGCCCCGATCGGCCATCCCATCCACTGCTCGTTCCACCAGATCTTGTCCATGCGGTTGTCGTGGCAGCCCGCCGCGGAGAACGCCGCCTTGTAGAACTCGGGGAAGAAGAGCAGTCCGCCGAGGGCGTTCTGGCCGCCTGCTGATGTTCCGTAGAGTCCCACGCGCGTGATGTCGTAGTACGGGTACTTCGCCGCGACCGCCTTGTGCCAGAGGAGCCGATCGGGGAACCCCGCGTCCTTCAGGTCCTTCCACGCGATGTCGTGGAACGCCTTCGAGCGGTTGTTCGTGCCCATGCCGTCGATCTGGACGACGATGAAGCCGAGCTCCGCCTGGGCCTGCATCTGGTTGTACGCGCCGAAGCCCTTGGGGACGAATGACCCCTGCGGTCCCGCGTAGATGTTCTCGATCACCGGGTACTTCTTCGCGGGCGTGAAGCTCGACGGCCGGAAGATCAACCCCCAGATGTCGGTGACGTTGTCGCGCCCCTTCGCGACGAACACTTCTGGCGCTTTCCAGCCCGCCTTGGTCAATTCCGCGGCGTCCGCGCGCTCGAGCTCCATGACGAGACCGCCATCCGCCACGCGCCGCAGCTCGGTGACGGGCGGGGTGTCCACGCGCGAGTAGGCGTCGATGTAGTACTTCGGCACGTTGTTCGGGAACCCCGGCGAGAACGTGGCGGTGTGGTTCGCGTCCGCCGTGGTCAACGGGGTGAGCCCGGTCCCGTCGAAGTTGATGCGGAAGTATTCGACGAAATAGGGATCCTTGCCCGGGTGCATGCCGCTCGCGCTGAAGTAGATCTGCCGGTTCTTCGCGTCGGTGGCCACCACGCTTCGCACGGGCCACGCGCCCTTCGTGATCTGGTTCTTCACCTGCCCGGTCGTGCCGTCGTACAGGTACAGGTGGTTCCAGCCGTCCCGCTCCGACATCCAGATGATTTCCTTCCCGTCGTCGACGTCGTAGCGATACTTCTTGCCCGAGTAGCAGAAGAACGTCTTCGGCTCCTCGCTGATGACCGTGCGCGCCTTCGCCGTCGCCGCGTCGATTTCGATCACGCGATAGAGCTGGTGGCCGCGCTGGTTGTACTCGAAGGTAACCGCCGAGCTGTCCTTCCTCCATTCGAGGCGCGTGACGTCGTACGCGTTGGGGAAGAGCCCGTTGTCGATGAACGTCTGCTTCTTCGTCTCGACCGTGAACAACACCGGCTGCTCGTTGTCCAGCACGTCCCCCGGCTTCGCATACTGCATCACGGAGTCCTTGGGCTGGAGCTGATCCTCCGGCGACGATTCGACGTAGTGCACGTACCGGCGATAACCTGGTTTGACCCGGTAGATGGCGATCTTCTTCGAGTCGGGCGACCACGCGAGCGAATCGGGGTCGTAGTATCCGCCCTCGGATCCGTCGGTGCCGAGCAGGGTCACCGTACGCTCGCCCGGCTTGCGGATCGCCACGTTGTAGTTGTTGACCAGGGCTTCGAGGGTGCCGTCGGGCGACTTCTTCGGCTCCGCGCCGTTGATGTCGAAGGGCGGCCGCACGGGGCCGGCCAGTCCACCGCCGGCGCCGCGACCGCCGCGCCCGCCGCGGCCGGGGCCCTGCGGGGGCCGGCACGTGTAGGTCTCCAGCGAGCAGCGCCAGGCATCGGCGTCCGGGATGAGGCCGCCGCGTCCACCGCGGCCGCCGCCCGGCGCGACAGCCGGGCCGACCGTGAACTGAATCGCGCGGTCGTTGTCGATGAGGTTGAACGTCGTGAACGGCAGCGTCACCGCCGTAATCGGACGGCCGGGCAGCGCCGTCTTCAGCGCGGCCGCGAGCTTCTCGTGATCGAACGGCGCCTTCTTCGTCTGCGCGTCCGCATCGACGAGCACGAACTCGTGCCCGCCCTTCACGGTCTTCCGATAGATGAGTCGGTTGGTGTTCGCGAGCCACCGCGCCTGGTCGGTGACGTTGAGGACTGTGTTCTGGTACTTGTCGCGCAGCCCCATCGCGCGCTTGTAGTCGGCGACCGTGCCCTGGGCGAAGGCCAGCGACGAAACACCGAGCAGCGCCACCACGATGACGCCGGAACGGAACGAGAAGTGACGCACAGATTTCATGGAAGCTCCCGGAAGGCGTTTGCGGCATTGTATACGCCTGTGGAAGCGTTTGCATTACCATGCAACACGGAAGGACACGGAAGAGCAGGGAGGACCACGGCAATCAAACCACGGAAAAACACGGAATCACACGGAGAGGACACACGCATGCTTCCGATCTCCCGTCGTGCTCTATTGAAACAGCTTGGCGCGGGAAGCGCCGGTGTTTTCTTCTCAGGCGGCGTCCTCCGCGGCCAGTCGGCGCCGATTCTGATTGGCGGCAAGCCGGTTGAGATTGCCGTGGCGTCGGTCAGTCCATTGACCGTCCGCCTGACGGTTCTCCCCGCCGGCACGACCGTTGTCGCCGACGATGGGGCGCTCGTGGCGGCGGCGTCCGGACGATCCGCCGCTCGGCGCGCGGCCGGCGGCGCGTTCGGTCCGATCCGCGCCGGGAACCTGTCGGTCCGCTTCACGCCTGGTCCGCCGACGATCCACGTCGAAACGGCCGAGGGCCAGCCGGTGCAGAAGCTTACGCTGGACGCCGGGTCCGGCGGCCTGTCGTTCCTCCTCGGGAAAGGACCGCTGCTCGGATTCGGCGAGGGAGGGGCGCAGTTCGATCGCAAGGGCGTCGTCGATCGCATGCGCAACGGACAGGGAGGCTATCAGCTTCGGACGCACGGTGGACGCGCGCCGATTCAGTGGCTGATTGGGACGGAGGGCTGGGGGCTCTTCATCCATCAGCCCCTCGGCACCTTCGATCTGACCGGCGCCGATGGCAAGCTCACTCCATTCAGCGCAAACGCGGCGGCGCTCGACGTCTTCGTCACCGCCTCGCGCGATCCGAAGCAGATTGTCGGCGAGTACGCGCGCGTCACGGGATTTGCGGAGCTGCCGGCGCTGTGGACCTTCGGCTACATGCAGTCACACCGGACGCTCGGCGGTCCCGACGAAGTCATGTGGGTCGCGCGGACCTTCCGCGAGAAGCAACTGCCGTGCGACGCGCTCATCTATCTGGGCACGGAGTTCACGCCGTCAGGCTGGAACACGCGCAACGGCGAGTTCACGTGGAAGAAGGAGAACTTCCCCGACCCGAAGCAGATGATCGATGACCTCCACGCCGCGCACTATCGCATCGTCCTCCACTCCGTCATCGAAGGGCGGCGGATGAGCGGCACCGTGCACGACGCGTGCACGCCTGAGAAGGCGGTGCCGAGCGGCCGCACGCCCGACGGCAAGTGGCCGGAGGATCGCGCGGTGCCCTGCTACTGGCCGTACCACAAGCCGGTGTACGACCTCGGCGTCGACGGCTGGTGGCCGGATCAGGGTGACGGACTCGACGCGCCGTCGCGTCTGGCGCGGATCCGCATGTACTGGGAAGGGCCGCAGCTCTGGCGCCCGAACGAGCGCCCGTTCGCGCTCCACCGCAACGGCGCGCCCGGCATGCAGCGCTACGGCGCGTTCCTCTGGTCCGGTGACGTGTACTCCACGTGGGAGACGCTGAAGACGCACGTGCCGGTCGCGATCAACACGAGTCTGTCGGGCATTCCGTTCTGGGGGACCGACATCGGCGGCTTCGTGCCGACGCCGGAATACACCGGCGAGCTGCACGTGCGGTGGTTCCAGTTCGGCACGTTCTGTCCGCTCTTCCGCGCGCACGGCCGCACGTGGCACCTGCGGCTGCCGTGGGGCTGGAACACGGGCGAGCTGGGACACTCGGAGGTGCGCGGCTATACCGGGGGAGCGGCGGAGCCCGACGCCAGCGAGCTGCACAATGCGGCGGTCGAGCCGATCGTCAAGAAGTACCTCGAGCTGCGGTATCGCATGCTGCCGTACACCTACAGCGCGGCGCGCGAGTGCTGCGCGACCGGCGTGCCGATGATGCGCGCGCTCTGGCTCCACTATCCGGACGATCCGGTGGCCACGGCGCGAGGGGACCAGTTCCTGTGGGGCCGCGACATTCTTGTGTCACCCGTCGTCGAGAAGGGCGCGACCGTACGCCGCCTGTACCTGCCGCGCGGCACCTGGTTCGACTTCTGGACGGAGGAGAAGCTGGAAGGCGGCCGCGAGATCGAGCGCATGGTCGATCTCGAGACGATGCCCCTGCACGTGCGCGCCGGCGCGATCCTGCCGCTCGGCCCGGTGAAGCAGTACGTCGATCAACCGGTCGATGCGCCCCTCGCGCTCGTCGTCTATCCAGGCGCCGACGGCGCGTTCTCGCTGTACGAGGATGACGGGAAGACGTTCGACTACCGCAAGGGCGAGTTCATGCGGATCGAGATGGCGTGGCGCGATGCCGACCGGCGCCTGACTCTCTCGCTCGCACGCGGATCGAAGATGCGGCCGCCGCTGAAGCGCGCGATTGAGGTGCGCGTCGCGGGAGAGAAGGGGACGAAGCGAATCAGTTTCGAGGGGAAGCCGGTGCAGGTGCGCTTTCCATGAGATGTAACCGGACGCCAATGTCGTCGATGGCGGCGTGCGGTGCTCTCTGGGTCATATTCGTGGCGATGGCCTTGGTAAGGACTGCACGAAAGGGACGTTCATCGTGCCGTCCTCATAGCTCTCCGGACTAGGTACTGCGATGTCGCCTTGACCCGTGCGTCCGCTTTCGATGTCCAAATTCGCATGAACTCATCCGGCGTTGCCCGAATCGCGCGGTCCTGGGCGAGCGCACGTCGCAGGTTCGCTCGCATAACGTTCTTGGTCGGGTGGTCCCGATCCTCCTGGTCATTACGATCGAGATAGTCGAGGGCCGCGCGCAATCCTCCCGTGCCGCCCGCACGACTGCCGATTCGCATCGCATCCGCCACGACCGCCCACGCCGCAACCTCGCGTTCCCGCTGCTTGAACAACTCGTCCACACCCTCCGAAGAACCGATCCACGTTCCGTCGGCGAAGACGGCCCATTCGACAGTGCATGTGGCAGAGTCGATAGTGACATCGGGAGGGCCGCCGATTAGAATCACCTCTCGCGCGGTGCCTTGAGGGGGAGCCGCGATTCCGGTTTTGTCGAATCCGGCAAGAGTGCCCAACGACTCTCGGGTGATGGCTCGTCCGCTCTCTCTTCCGTTCGACAGCCTGAACTCAAGAGAGATCTTCCAGGCTGATATCATTTCGTTGGTGTTATTCACGAGGAACGTCTCGACTGCCAAAGCCCCGTCTTTGGTAATCGCGCGTGTATCTCGCGTCGTTACTAGAGGCTGCTGAAGCGGCGAGGCGAGGACGACACTCGCGACAAGGAATACCGTCAGCCGAAAGAGCATTGGCGCCCTCCGAGACGCAGTGTGCGACGGGGGAGAATACCCGGCAGGTCTGGTGCGGTCAATGAGAATCAGGTCCGGTCGCGCTTCTGTGACCACCTCAGTTAATGCTGATTCATGCGCCACGATCCGGCCACGCTTCGGAATCCGCCGGCAATTCACCAATTCACCAACTCACCAACTCACCAATTCACCAATTCACGAATTATTTGCCCCCGCCCGCGCTGCGGCGCGACAATGGAAAGTGGTGGCGTCGTGGCAAGGACACGAATTACCCGCCTCGCGGTATTCGTCGCGGCTGTCGCCTGCACGATGACAACGATTGCGCTGCAGCGTACGTCGCCGGACAGGGACGCCGAGCGCCAGCGGATGGTGGACCGGCAGATCAAGGCGCGCGGCATCCGCAGCCCGCGCGTCCTCGACGCCATGCTGAAGGTGCCGCGGCACCTGTTCATCCCCGAGCGTTCGCGCGGCCACGCCTATCAAGACGGGCCGTTGCCCATCGGCTACGACCAGACCATCTCACAACCGTACATCGTGGCCTTGATGACCGAGGCGCTGGAACTCGAGCCAGGGCATCGTGTGCTCGAGATCGGCACGGGTTCGGGCTACCAGGCCGCGATTCTGAGCGTCCTCGTCAGGGACGTGTACACCATCGAGATCGTTGCGCCCCTGGCCGACCGCGCGCGGGAGACGCTGGCACGGCTCGGACATCGCAACGTGCACGTGCGCACCGGCAACGGGTATTTCGGCTGGCCCGAACACGCCCCGTACGATCGGATCATGGTGACGGCGGCGCCCGAGGAAGTGCCGCAGGCGCTGGTCGATCAACTGCGGGCCGGCGGGCTGATGGCCATCCCCGTCGGATCCGTCATCCAGGAGCTCCGCATCCTGCGCCGGACGACCACCGGCACCGAGACGCTTCGCACGGTTCCAGTCCTCTTCGTGCCGATGACGGGGAAACCCAAGGGCGATCGGTAACTACCTGCTTGGAGCGCGGTATCCCTGCCGTGCGCGAACGTGGCGGTAGCCGTCCACCTGCACCTTGATCGTGCGCGACGTGCCGTCGCGCTTCGTGTTCGTCGGGGCATACGCGATCAGGTACTGGTTGGACAGCTCGTCGAGCAGTTCCCGGAACACCTTCTGCAGGTCATCGACCTTCTGGGTGAACACCGCGCGCCCGCCGGTCGGCTCGGCGAGCCGGTGCATCACTTTCTGGAGATTCTCGAGAGACGTTCCCCGCCCCTGCCCGATCATGAAGATCGCGGCGTCCGTCTCCTGCACGCGTGCCAGCGCGTCGTCCAGGGTCGCGTGGCTCCCCTGGTCCTCGCCGTCGGTGAAGACGACCATCGCCTTTCGGCCCCTGCGGGTGCCGAGGAGCTCGATCGACTTGATGACCACGTCGTAGAGCGCGGTCATGCCCCAGGGGGCGAGCCGCTCGACGGCGCCCGCCCGGTCGGCGGTGCTCGTCGCCTTGCGGGCGAGCGGGAAGATATTGTCGTTGAACGCCAGCAGCGTGACCGTGTCCTTCTCCGGGATCGCGGTGAGGAACTCGCGAGCCGCCGTCCTGAGCCGGGGCATCGCGGCGGCCATGCTGCCGCTGATGTCCACGGCGACCACGAGATCGAGCGGGACGCTGGAGTCCGAGAAGCTCGTGATTGTCTGCGGGACCCCATCCTCCCACACGTGAAAGGCCGAGGCCGGCAGGCCGTGCACGAAGTGCCCGTCCTTCGACACCGTGGCCGTGACCTGCACCACGTCCACGTCCACGTTTTCGGCGTACCCGACACCCTTGGTCCGCACCGTCCGGACGATCCGCCCCCCGGCCCTCAACGTGGCGACCAGCCGAATGTGGTGCTCGATCACGGGGCCGCCGGCGTCCCAGTCGCACTCGAACGGGGGACGGGAGATCGAGCAGACCTGCTCGCCGTCGGCGTAGAAGACGGCGTTGGCGACGGCTCGGGAGGGATTGATTATCGCGCGCAGGAGCACCGGGCCGCTGAGATAGGTGCCCTCGGCCGGCGAGACGATCGACACCGATGGTGCGCTCCCGGGCGGCGGCGTCTGCGCGGCGCCGGCGCCAATGGCACACACGGCGAGGACGAGCAGCCGCAGCGTCATCGGCGCCCTGCCGTGATGGCCGCGGTGATTGCGCCGGTGGGCACGAGGGTGCCGTTTGCGGTCAATGCGGCCATGTAGTCCTCGATATCTTCCCGCGTGAGCCGCTGCGCCGTGCGCACGAGCGTCATCCAGTCGTCGCCATCCGATGGGTTCGCTTCGTCCAGGAAGGCCTGCAGCGCGGCGGCGAGAATCGGCTTGCCGAGTGCGGCCGGGATCTTCATCCCGGCGGAGATCTCGAGCACGCGCAGATTGAGATCGGCGACGTTCGCCGGCAGCATGCCGAGCGACGTCTGCCCGGCGAGGATGTGCCACGGCATGTCCGTGTGCAGCGTCGTGCACAAACAGGCGCCGACGACGAGCCCCGACATGCCCCATGGGTGGAGCGGCGCCGACGGCGTGCCGAGCGCGGCCAGTTCCGCCATGGACAGCCACTGCCCGAGGTGCGCGGGCGCGTTCGCGAGCGTCCACCGGAGGGCGCGCCGGCGCAGCCCGTCAACCGCGAGCGGATGAATCTCGCGCGCGATCGTCTCGAGCGCGGCCGCGTCGGCGGCGGCGACTCGAGCCCGCCCGCGGGCGATGGCCGCCGCTATTTCGTCGCGCTCCGCGTCGACGAGCGCGGTGGGATCCAGCAGCGCCAGGCTTCGCATGAAGGTCCGCTGGTCGGTCGCGTTCACCGCCTCGGGGTGCTCGACCGCCTTGTCGCCGGACACGCGCCGCAGCGCCAGGCGCGACAACCCGACGTCCAGCGCCAGCGCGGAGCCAAGCACGTGCCACGGGACGCCGGCGTCGAGCTGTTCGGCCGGGAGCAGCCAGGGCGTGCGCCGGCGCCGCTCCTCGTCGGCATCGAGGAGGCCGAAGTCGTGGCGCCGGGACGGGTCCGCGGCGAGCAGCACCGTCCCTCCCGCATCGCCAATCGCCAGCGCATAGGTGCACGCCATCAGCGTCCGTGCCAACAGGGCATCGCTGAGTTCGTACAGGGGCCCGGCGGCCTCCGGCGCCTTCTGCACGTCCTGCGGCTTCGCGATCCTGCCGAGATCCTTGAGCGTCTTCGCGAGCACTGCCCGCGGATCGCGGGTTCGCTCGACACCCGGCGGAGCGATCTTGTCCGGCTTGAACACGGCACCCGTCCGTTGGAGCATCTCGGCCGCCCCGCGCACGTCAGCCACCGTGGCCGTCGTGGGATTGAGCAGGGCCAGATGCCGCACGGCGCGCGCAAAGGCGAGGACGTCGGAGAGGTCGTGGCCTCCCTGCCTGCGCCTGACTTCGGTCAGCCGGCGCAGTTCCGCGCCGGGTAGATCGACCCGATATGTGCGGTCCTCGAATTCGATCGTGCGCGCCGGCCCGGGGTGCTCGTGCCGGCCGGCAAGCGCCTGCAGCAGGCGCATCTCGTCGGAGACGTCCGTCGCCGCGGGCAGCGCCGCCAGCAGGGACTGGTCGAGCCATCGGGCGACGGCGCCCCGGTACCCCTCGTGCGCCGGCTCGATCGCGACCAGGTCGCGCACGAGTTGATGCGCGCGGGGACCGTCGAGCGATCGCGCCGCGTGCATGCGCGCCACCAGCGCGAGCGAGGGCTGGAACTGCGCCAGCACGAAGAACGCGCGATCCGGCCCGAATGCCCCGATGGAGCGGGCGCGCCGGGCGGCCGCCGCAAAAAGGGCCGGGTCCGCGACGCCCATGCGATCCAGCGTCAACATCAGCATGCGGAACTGCATGAACCCGCGCAAGGCCATGAGCACGTCCGGAAGGGCGGCATCGGGCGCGCCGCCCATTACACGCTGGCCGAACGCGATCGTGTCGAGTCGTTCCGCCCGTTCCGTCGTGCGCACCACCGTCATCGTCTTGTCGGCCAGCCACGCGGCGTCCATGACGCCGTCCGGCCGGAGATTCTTGAGTTCCTTCGCCGGATCGTCGGGGATGTCCGCGCTGGCGAACACCATGTCCCAAAGGGCGCGGGTGCTCGGCGCCGCCGGCACACCGTCGGGTTGCACGCGGATCCGCGCGAGCACGATCGCCAGATCCAGGGGCAGGCGTACGAACGGAAACGTCTTCGGCTGCAGCGCAACCAAGCCATCCCTGCTCGTCGCCGTCAGGGCTCTGAAACGCTCGGCGCGCAGCGTGGAGTCCGGGATCCAGAGGCCGAGCGCGAAGCGAGCATGGGGCGCATCCAGACTCGCGATGGCATCATAGAAATAGGCAAGACGGCCATCCTGTTTCTCGAGAAGGCTCCGGATGAACCGATCCGGGCGGTCGACCTTCTCGTCCACGACTGTTTCCCACAGCGGCTCGGCGGCGCTCCCGCCGGGGACCGCGATCCTGTTTTCGCGGACGCGCACGCTGCGGCCGAACCCGGCGAACACCGGGGCGTGATCTTCGTACAGCTTCCGCAGCAGGTCGGGATTGTGCGCGAGGTAGAGCAACGTCTCGTCGTCCAGCCACGCCAGCCCGTGTGCGAGCAACGCGGCTCGCCGCTCGCTCATCACCCGTGCGAACAGGCGCGAGGGGGGGACCTTCTCCTGAAGAATGACGTGGCTCCATGTCGCGGCGTCCAGCGGCAGCGGGACGACGTCCGACGTGACCTCGATGCGAATGGAATCGCCCTCGTTCAGGCGACGCGCGATCTGCACGGGATCCACACCGAGACGGTGGAAGAGCGGCGACAGTACGGCGGGCTTGTCTCCTCCGGCCTCGACGGAATACTTCTGCGAATGCTCCCGAAGCGTGAGCCCCAGGCCGTCGAGGACGTCCTTCAAATGCTCGCGCCCCCCCTTCTTGGCGGCGAGCGTCAACGATACCGCGCCGCCCCGCGTCTGCACCCCGGAGAGCGCCTGGTCGAACTGGTCGACCGCGTCCAGGTACGAGCGGAACACGTCCTGTAGACGATCGACCCGCGCGTTCCTGCCCTGGGGCACCGCGTAGATACGCCGCACCAGCTCCGGGATGAACACCGCCAGATCGGGAGGCGGCATTCCCATGGCCTCGGCGACTCCGGCGGTGCCGCCGGGGACAACGATATCGGTCGCCGGCACGAAGGACTGCGCGTCGAGCGTGCGGGACCCGAGCGTCCCCAGCACAAGCACGGCAGCCAGTCCACCGGCAGAGAGTCGCCGTTTCATTGCCGCTATCATTATTCGGCGATCCGTCTGGACTCAACGGTTTTCGCCTCCCAGCTCTAGCGAGGCTCCGCCTCAGACCGTCGAGAGGCTCCGCCTCGCTCGGGCGCATTCCTTGATAACGCCCCGCCACCAATTCACCAACTCACCAATTCACCAACTCACCAACTAGTTGCATCCCCCTCGCGCCGCGGCCAGAATCTCACCCATGCGATCAATCCGTTGCTTCCTCCTCCTCATGTTGCTCGGACTCTCGGCTGCGTTGGCGGGGTCTGGCTATGCGCCCGCGCCATCGCTGCGCAACGTGCGCATCCGAGCGGAGTTTGGCGCGCGAGGACTCTCGGCGCTGACCGACACCGCGCTCGCGCACACGTTTCAATTCACGAGCGATGATTTCAGCGTCACGGTAGGCGGACAGACCTTCGACAGCCGGTCTTTGCCGGCCCCGTCACGCACCGTCGCCAAAGATCGCGTGACCTACGCGTGGGCCGCGGGGGCGTACCGCGTCGAGGTCGTCTACGAGCTCCAGCCTGACTGGCGCTTCATCAGCAAGCAGATCTCCATTGACGTCGCCGGCAGCCCTGAAGGGCTGCGCAACCCCTCGCGAGACGGCAACCCCTCGCGAGACGGCAACCCCCCGCGAGACGGCAACCCCTCGCGAGACGGCAACCCCTCGCGAGACGGCAACCCCTCGCGGGACGGCGTTGTTGCGCAGCCCTTCAGGGCTGCCTCGCCATCGACGTACCACGTGGACGACGTGCGGGTCTTCCGATCGTCGCTGGGCGAGCCCATCAAAGACGTGTACGTGCCGAAGAGCGCCCGCACGAACCTGGGCACCGGGGATTACGGCGCGGCAATAAGGCTTGACGGCGGCCGCGGGCTCCTCGCGGTCGTGCAGAACCCGTTCCTCGAGTTCACACGCGACGGGAACGCCTTCTCCATTCATTACAAGCCGGACATGGACTGGACCGCCGAGCGCGGTCGGTTCGCCGCCGATCGCGGGCTCATCGCTCCTTACGCGCTGACTGGCCGCATGGAGCCCGATCGCATGATCCCCGAATGGCGGCTGAAGCCGCCGCAGCCGCTCGCGCCGGGGATGGACGAAGGAGAGATTGCCGCGTTCACCAGCCTGGTGCACAGCTTCCTGCTGTACCGACCCGAGAAGCCGCTGAACCTCATGGTCGGGTGGTGCGTCAACGATTACCAGATCGACATCGCGCTGCCGGAGGGACGTGCCGAGTACAAGCGGGTCATCGACCGCGCCGCGGAGCTGGGCGCGGATCATCTGTTGTTCGCGCCGTCGAATTCCGCGCTGTCGCGCCGCGAAGAGAGCAAGGACGACTGGAGCTGGGAGCACACCCTGTGGCTCGGTCTCGGGCAGAAGATCCGGAAAGGTGAGTGGGACCCCAGGACCAGCGCGATTCCTCCGTCCGTGCAGGAGATGCTGGATTACGCGAAGACGAGAAACGTCAGGCTGGTCGCGTATGTGTATCCCGTGCTGCCGTTTTCGCAGAACGCCGAATGGCTGGTCTCGCCGGCGGACAATCCCAGCCGCAAGTATGCGAGCCTCGGCGTTCGCAGCCTGCAGGACTGGCTGATCGACGAGCTGGTCGCGTTCCACGACAAGACGGGCATCGGCGGGTACGCATTCGACCACACGTTCCTCGGCTATCCAGGCACGAGCCGCTACGCGCAGTGGGCGGGCTGGCGGCGGGTGATGGAGGAGTTGCGCCGGCGGCTGCCCGATATCGCGATCGACGGCCGGCAGGCGTATCACCTCTACGGCCCGTGGACGTGGCTGGCCGGCAGCTATCCGCATCCGACCGCAAACGACGAACAGCCCGAGAGCTTCGTGCCGTTTCCCGATCTGCACTTCGACCGGGTATCGGCGGATCGCGAGCGCTACACCGCGTATCGCTATCGGAAGTACGAGTTCGCGCCGAACGAGATTGTTCCCGGCTTCGCCAACCACCAGACGTCGCGCGCGGACGACACCGGTGACATGCCCCAGCGGCGCACGGACGATCGCGGCGCCGTGCTGCTGCCCCTGCGCGAGCGCGACTGGGACTACCTGGGCTGGAAGTACTCGCTCCTCTCGTCGATTGCCACGGCCGGCTGGAACAACGTGCTCAACATGATTCCCGCCCGCGACCCGGAGGAGTACAAGAGCTTCAGTGAAGCCGATCGGACGTGGTTCCGTGGGTGGATCGACTGGACCGCCGCGAACAAGGAGTACCTGCGCCACACACGCATGATCCTGGGGCAGCCGGCGATCGGGAAAGTCGATGGCACGTCCGCAATCGTCGGCGACAGCGGCTACATCTTCCTGTTCAATCCGAACGGCCGGCAGCTCGACGCGGCGTTCGTGCTCGACGACACCATCGGGCTGAAGGCGTCCGCGGGCGCCTCGTTCGCGCTGGAGGAGATGTATCCCGTCGAGGGGCGGCTGCGGGGAAAGCCGGCAGCCGGCTTCTGGAGTGCGCGCGATCGCGTGTCGCTCCCGATGGACGGCGGATCCGCGCTCGTCCTCAGACTGCGGCCGGCGCCGGAGGTGCGCGAGCCGATGCTCTTCAACGTGACTGGAAGAGCGTCGCTGGCCAACGGCGCGATTGCCTTGACCGGCGTGCGCGGCGAGGCGGGCACGTCGATCGACGGGCTTGTGGTACTGCCGCTGGGCGCGTCCGCGGCGACCGTCACCGTCAACGGGATTGCAGTCGCATCCGCGCGGATTGGCGGGCGGGTAGCGACCGTTCCGTTGCAGTTCGCCGACGCGCGCTTCCGCCAGTACGAACCGATTGTCGAATACGATCCCGCCTCCGCCGGCGGGCACATCGAAGGACGCTTCACGATCCCGCAGCGGATCGTCGACCAGCTCGCCCGGAGGCAGAAGGCATGGCCAATCCCGTGGACCGCTGAGGATTTCCGCACGACGTGGCTCGTGCCGGAGCGGCTGCTGCTGTTCGTGCAGATCGCGGAGCCGGACGCCCGCTGGGAGGCGCGGCTGAAGATCGATGGCCGCACAGTGGAGCTGAAGAAGGCCTACAGCGCCGTCCGCACCGCGCCGCGCACCTTCGTCGGGTTCTATGCCGACCTCTCGACGCTCTCCGCCGATCGGGAGCACCGCTTCGAGCTCGACCTGCCGCAGCTCGAGCCGGGTCGGTTGCAGGGCGTGTTCTTCGAGAACGTCGAAACGGAATACACAGCAGCCGTCATGGTGGGTGCTGCATGATACGTCCAACAACGGCCCGGCTGTGCCACGCGATCGCCGCCGTACTCGTCCTGTCGATCGAAGCGACGGGCGCGCAATCGGGTCGTCAACGCCTGCTGAACCCGGACGCGCCGGACTTCCAGCAGCGGGCGCCTGACGCCTGCCGCGTTCTCCTCGAGACGAGCCAGGGACCGATCACGCTCGAGATGCGCCGGGAGTGGGCGCCCCACGGCGTCGATCGTTTCTACAATCTCGTGCGCGCGGGATTTTACGACGCCGCGCGCGTCTTCCGGATTCGGGCGGGTGACTGGGCGCAGTTCGGGATCAACGGCGATCCGGCGGTCGCCAAGCGCTGGCGCGATCGGACGATGCCGGACGACCCGCGTGTCCTCTCCAACGTGCGCGGCACGGTTGCCTTCGCCTTCAAGGACCCGAACGGGCGGTCGGCGCAGGTGTTCATCAACCTGAAAGACAACAGCGCGACCCACGATGCGGAGCCGTTCGTCCCGTTCGCGCGCGTCATCGAAGGCATGGAGGTCGCCGACGCGTGGTACGCCGAGTACGGCGAGCGGGCGGGAGGCGGCATCAGGGCCGGCAGGCAGGATCCCGTGTTCGAGGGAGGCAATGCGTACCTCCTGCGGGAATTTCCGAAGCTGGACTACATCAAGCGAGCCGTGGTTCTGGAACAGCGCTGAATGCGGCTGTCCGTCGCATGGAGTGCCTTCGTTCCTCTCCTCCTCCTGTGAGATCCTCTTCTCATGCTGAAGCCCGATGACTTCCGGAGGATTGCGCTCGGCCTGACCGGCGCGATTGAGAGCGCGCACATGGACCATCCGGATTTCCGCGCGAACGGCAGGATCTTCGCCACCCTGCATGGCGACAACCGCCACGGCATGGTGAAGCTGACGCCGGAGCAGCAGCACGAGTTCATCGCGCGGCGTCCGAAGGCGTTCGAGCCGGAGAGCGGCGCCTGGGGACGCCAGGGATGCACGCGGGTGACGCTTGGCGCCGTCGACGAGGAGACGATCGGCGAAGCACTGACACTCGCATTCCGGAACACAAGGCTGATCGAAGATTGTGCAGCGGGGCGAAGAATCGCCCCGCTGCGACGGACGAGGCAGCCGCGACGGACGAGGCAGCCCTAAAGGGCTGCGCAACATGGCGGGGCAGGCTGCGCTACCGGATCCTGACCCGGCTCTGCTCGTGCATGAACTGCTGCACGTACCACGGGCCGCCGGTGCCGCGGCCGGTCGAGCCGCTCGCCTTCCAGCCGCCGAACGGGTTGATGCCCGGCCACGCGCCGGTCGTGGCGCCGGACCGCCGGTTCGCGTACGTCGTCCCCGCCTGGATCCGGTTGAAGAACTTCTCGATCTCCGCGTCGTCCTCCGAGAAGATGCCGGCCGTCAGTCCGTACTCGGTCGCGTTGGCGAGATCGATCGCTTCGTCGAGCGTCGTCACCTCGCCGATGACGGTGATCGGGACGAACAGCTCCTCCTTGAACAGCGAGTGATCCTTCGGCAGGCCGTCGATGAGCGTCGGCTCGACGAAGTAGCCGTGGTTGTAGGGTTCGGCCGTGATGCGGTTGCCGCCGGCGAGGATGCGCCCGCCGTCGCGGCGCGCGCGCGCGACCGCCTCTTCGTACGTCTTCAGCGCGCCCTCGTTGACGACAGGGCCCATCCACACATCGCGCTCGAGCGGGTTGCCGATCTTGATCTTCTTCGTCTTTTCGACGAGGAGCTCGATGAACTTCGCGCGGACCTCTGTCGACACGTATACGCGCGAGCACGCGGAGCACTTCTGCCCCTGCGCGCCGAACGCCGAGCGGTACACGCCGTCGGTCGCCTTGTCGATGTCGGCCTTGCTCGTGATGATCGCCGGGTTCTTGCCGCCCATCTCGATGATGACCGGCCGCGGGATCCGCCGCGCGCCGTTGTCGCGCAGGAGCTTCATCCCGACTTCCATCGAGCCGGTGAAGACGATCCCGTCGATCCCCTCGTTGTCGATGATCTCCTGGCCGGCGGTGCGTCCGGGACCCGTGATGAAGTTGAAGACGCCGTGCGGCAGGCCCGCCTCCGCCATCATCTCGTACACCTCGGCGCCCATCAGCGGGGTGTCCGTCGCGGGCTTGAAGACCACGGTGTTCCCGGCGACGAGCGCGCCTCCGGCAGGGCCTCCGGCCAGCGCCATGGGGAAGTTGAACGGCGAGATGACGCCGAACACGCCGTAGGGGCGCATCACGCTCATGTTCTGCTCGTTCGGGCCGAGCACGTCCATCTTCAGCTCGTAGCCGCCGTGGTTCGCGAACTCGTCGCAGTAGTACTCGATGAGATCCGCGGTCTCGATGACGTCCCCGAGGCACTCCAGGCGGTTCTTGCCGACCTCGTGAATCATGAGGACGGCGAGATCGAAGCGATGCGCGCGGATCGTGTCGGCGACCTTCTTCAGGAGCCGCACGCGCTCCTGCCACGGCAGGCCGCTCCACGCGGGAAACGCCGCGCGCGCGGCGGCCACGGCCTGCTGCACGTGCTCGCGGCCCCCCTGCTGGAACGTGCCGAGCACGATGCGCGTGTCGATCGGGCTGCGGTCCTCGAACTGCGCGCCGGCCGTGACTGCCTTGCCGTCGATGTACATCGGGTGCGTCTTGCCGAGCATGCCCTTGACCCGCTCGACGGCCGCGTCGATGTCGGTATGAAGATTCGGGTCCGCGCTCATCGTCGCGTACGTAATTCTCTGCGTTGCCTGCGTCGTCATAGCTCTCCTCGTCGGCGCGCCGAGCCTGAGCGGCCCAGCCTACATGGCGTTATTGAATAGTGCGCACTCCGTAGGATGGTACTCCAATGTGTCGGGTGCGATCGCGGGCCGACCCGTCAGTGTAAGCGTTTTCATGACGGCCCTGCCCGCAAGCGTAGCGCAAACGGCGCGTCAGTTGCACTGCGGGCAGCGTGGAGGAGGGATGGCGACTGAACGGACCAGCTCGGCCGAAGACGAGCTGACGATGGATGAGAAGCGCGAGAACGTCATCCGGCTCGCGTTCAACGGCGATCGCAAGGCGTTCGACGAGTTCGTCCGGGCGATCCGCGAGGCGGTTCCCCGTGGCACCGGCGTCATCCTGCGGGGCAGCGCCGTCACAGGCCGCCGCTGGAAGGACGATGCGGCGTTCGATGTCGACGGCCCCGGCACGAGCGACCTCGATCTCACACTGGTCGGCGGCGACGAGGTCATGGCGCTCTTCAAGCTCACCGGATTCTTCGTGCCCGGCCTGCACTCGCGTCCGCTGAGCGAGGAGGATCCGGAGATCGCCCCGTCGCTCGTGCCGCTCCGGGAGCGGCTGATGGCCATGGTCCGCCGGCCGGTGAACATCCAGGGATCGCGCGACGCGGTGATTTACTTGCGCGGGGAACTGATGGGCCAGCCGTACCTCGTGCTGATCGACAAGCCCGACGGTCAGTGATGCGGCTCCTCAGCTACAACATCCGGCACGGCGGGAGCGGCAGGGAGGCGCCGCTGGCGGCCGTCGTCGGGGCCTGCCGGCCCGACGTCGTCATCTTCCAGGAGGCGACGAAGCCCGGCGTCATCGAACGGCTTGCCTCCGACTGTGGCATGGCGCAGTGGGCATCCCGGCCCGGCGAGTCGCTTGCGTTCATGAGCCGGGAGCGCGTCGCGCATTACGAGTGGCACCGCCCGCGCCTCTCGCGGCACGCGTTCCTCGAGATCGTTCCCGCGGGCGATCCCCTGCGCGTGTTCGGCGTCCACCTCGCCGCCGTGTATGCGGCATGGACGGAGCAGCGACGGACCATGGAGCTGCGCGCGCTCCTCGGCGCGATCGCGCACCACCAGGCGGGGTTTCACGTGCTGATGGGTGACTTCAACACGCTCGCGCCGGGTGAACTGCTCGACCTCCGCACGCTGCCGCACCGCCTCCGCGCGCTCGTGTGGTTGAGCGGCGGACGCGTCCGCTGGCGCACCATCAAGATCGTGCTCGACGCCGGATACGTGGACGGCTTCCGCCTGCGGCACCCGAACGTGCCAGGCTTGACGTTTCCCTCCTGGGCTCCACACGTCAGGCTCGATTACGCCTTCGTGCCCACGGGCTTCGCCGACCGCCTGCGGACGTGCAAGGTGGTCACGCACGCGCAGGTCAAGGACGCCTCCGATCACCACCCGATCCTTGCGGAGGTGGGGGGACTGTAAGCGGTCCCGCTGCACGCGGTCACGGACCACGATCAGGCACGAAGTGCACGAAGGACACAAAGGACACGAAGACAGTCAAGCGAAGACTTCTGGAGACGCCGTCGTGGAAGCGGCGGGACCGCCGAGCGCCGGCCCGTAAGATCATGCAGGCCGGCGTTGCAGGGCAGTCGCAACTGGGAAAACGCAAACAGCCCTTGATCAGATGCTGCTTGCGTTTTTCCAGTCGCGGCTGCCCTTGCCGCGCTGTGCGCGGCTCGACGGTCCCGCCGCAGCGTGACAGTCTTCGTGCACTTCGTGCGCTTCGTGGTCTTCGTGCGATGACTGCCGTCCGCGCGTGCAGCGGGACACGACCCGCCGGACATGGCGACATGCCAGACGAAGACGAATGTAGAATGCAGAGTCGGACGCAGTCATCTACGCATTGAACGGCAGGCCCGTGGACGGCGTCGAGAGCCTGAAATCAGCGCTGGCGAAGCTGAAGCCAGGGACGGCCGTGGTCCTGCAGCTCGAGCGCGACAGCACTCTCATGTATCTTGCGTTTCGAATGGATCGCTGAGTCGCGTCTGATTCCTGCCTGCCCGCTTCGCTTCATACAGCGCCCCATCCGCCGCGGCAATGACGCGGCTGCTGTCCTCCGGCACCGCGCCGCCCGTCACCGCCGAGATGCCTGCGCTCAGCGTGACCGACGCGCGGCCGGCGGGAAAGACGCTCCGTACGTCCGCCACCGCCCCTCGCAGGCGTTCGGCGGCCGCGTACGCCGCGTCGGGCGTAGTGTCCGGGAGCAAAATCGCGAACTCCTCCCCGCCGTAACGTGCGACGAGGTCCGCCGTCCGCGCCGTCGAGGCCAGGGCGCCCGCGACGTCCGCCAGCACGCGATCGCCCGCGCTGTGCCCGTACCGGTCGTTCAGACGCTTGAAATGGTCGATGTCCGCGATGATGACCGCGAACTGACCGCCGCTGCGCGCGACGCGCGCCAGTTCCGACCGCAGGCGCTCCTCGAAGACATGCCGGCGCGGCAGACGCGTGAGCGGATCGATGTGGGCCAGCTCGAACAGCCGGGCGTTCTCCAGCATGGCCGACGCCTGATTGAGGATATGTCCCAGCGCGGCGCGATCGTCGGCGTCGAGCTGGGCGCCCGACGCGAGCGGCCCGGCACAGAGGGCGCCGAGCGCGCGCTCGCGAAAGGTAATCGGCATCACGGTCGTCGCCTCGAGCGCCGGGGGAACGGCGGTGAGATTGGACAACGCCACGACCACCCGCTCGGCGGCCCCGGCGTCGGCATACTGGCCCGAGTACGCTCGCACGCGCAGCACCTGCAGGTCTTCGTCGGCGATGAGCAGCGCCGCGCGGGTCAAGTCCAGCCCTGAGACAAGCCGATCGACCAGCCGCCGGGCGATGGCCTCGATGTTCGTCTCGACGGCGAGGTCGGAGATGATTGAGTGCTGCAGCGCACCGAGCGCCACTTTCTCCGGAAAAAACGCGCGATCCACCGCCCCGCCAAACCAGCGGGCGAGGGGATGGAAAGCCGCCGCCAGCGTGACGAACGCGGCCGCGATGAGCCAGGGCTGAGCCGCGAGGGCCCCGGGCACGACGACCGCCACGGAAAGATAGAGCAGGGTCAGGAGAAGCAGGCCGCTCGTGCCGAACACGAGCGTCTTGCGCACCATGGGGCTGATCTCGAACAGGTGAAATCCCAGAATCGCGACGGACAACGCGATCGGCACGACCAGCACCGCGCCCGGCTCGACGAGATAGACGAAGACGGCCTGGTGGCGAAGCGCCGGCATTAGTGCCTGGACGCTGACATTCAACGTCCACACGAGCATGGCGGCCACGACGACAAACGCCTGCCGCCGCCTGTGCGCCTGCGTTGCGTGCCGCGCGGCCGTCGTCAGCAGACACAGCGAGACGATGCCGGCATACAGATACACGAATGGCTGCAGCGTCGTCACGGCGCGGGCGGCCAGATGGAACCCACCCGGCGAGGCGAGTGGCCCGGTGGAGGTCGCGGTGAGCGAACCGAACACGAGGGCAGCCATCACCGCGGTGGCCAGGTAATGCAGTGGAACGAATCGCGGATGGCGCGCGACAAACGGGTGGTCGCCCGGAATCTCCGAGGCGAGGTGGACGATGACCGGCAGCGACCCCACGTAGGCAACCGCCCAGCCGAGAAAACCGGATGCGACGAGCCACGGCGCGCCGACCCGGTTGAGGTCCGGCAAGACCAGCGAGAGCGAGACGACGAGGCTGGTGGCGGCGAACAGAATGACGCGGCGGTCAGTTCCCAGCTGCCAGAGCGCAACCAGGCTGAGCCCCGCATACAGCAGAAACGTGGTGCTCGTGAGCATCCACGACACCGCCGACAGCGTTCCGGCGGGCTGCGCCAGCTGCGTGTGAACGCCCAGCGCGAGCAGCAGGACGTACATGAACGTCGCGGTCCAGAAGGGCACGCGCGGGTACGTCGCGGGCAAGGCGCGCAAAGCTACCTCCTACAAATCCCGCCTCGCGTACATGATATACGCGCAGACCGTGAGCACCGCGCTCGTGCCGAGCAGGATCAGGACGTCGGCGCGCGGGTCCTTCATCCCGAGGGCGATCGGCAGGCCCGCATAGTAGTGAAACGGCGAGAGGCGGTCGAACGCGCGCGCCGGGGCCCACAACCCCGCGGTGAAGTGAAGCAGGAACAGGAAAACGTACGCGAGGCCAAGGCTGCCGACGATCAGCAATCGCCTGCGCGCGTGGGCGGCGAAGGCGAGCGACGCGGCGCCAAAAGTCCAGGACAGGACCAGCAGATTGAGGGCAAGGCGGAGCATGCGCGAGAAGCCGGGAAGCGGGAGGCCGGCCGGCGCCAGCCATGCGGTCGCGGCCCGGTTGGCGGCCAGCATCATCGCCACCACGAAGGTCGTCGTCAGCGCGGAGACGAGGCCGGACCTGGTGATGAACCACGCGCGCGGCACGGGCCGCGCCGCGATCAAGTCGACGAGCCCGTGTTCGACCTCCCCGGCCGGTTCGCTGGCCATGTAGATGGCGCCGACGGCGAGCGCGATCATGACGACGGGATGAAAGAATCCGAAGGCCACGAGACCGCCGAACGAAAGCACCATCGAGCCGCCGAGCGCCTCCTGCACGAACGGCGGAATGAGCGCCGCGATCTGCGCGAACATCCTGTCCTGCTGGAGGTTTCTCGCGGCGAGGACCACGAGGATCTGCATGACCGACAGCACCACGGTCAGGCCGGCGATGAGCGCGCGATGCCGCGCGAGCGATCGGCCGACGAGCGCGGTGAACATCCTCATCGGGCCGCCCGCTCCTCTCGCGAGTACACGTCCAGGACGTATTCTTCGAGCCTGAACGGGTCGATCTCGATGTCGGCCACCTGCAGCCCGTGCAGCGCGTCGAGCATCGGTCCGAGCGCACCCTGCCATTCGAGCTTCCAGTAATCAGTGCCCGCCTGCTTCACCCCGGCGCGAAGGGATGGGGGGATGGCGGGGGCGGCTCCCGCGAAAGCCACGCGCACGCGCCGCGGCATCTCCGCGCGCAGCTCGGCGATGGACGTCTGCCGCGCGAGCGTTCCACGCTTGATGATGCCGACGCGGTCGCACAGCCGCTCGACTTCGGACAGCACGTGTGAGGACAGAAAGATCGTGGTGCCCGCCGCTTTCAGCTCCAGGACCGTTTCGGCAAACGCCTCGATCATCAACGGGTCGAGTCCGGAAGTCGGCTCGTCGAGCACGAGAATCGGGGCGCGGCCCATGAGCGCCTGGAGGATGCCGAACTTGCGGCGCATGCCGTGCGACAGATCGCCCAGCCGGCGCTCCAGATCGACGTCGCTGACGTCGAAACGTCCCAGGAGCCGGCGCAGCCAGCCGTCGTCCACGCGCTGCTGCAGCGCGCCGAGGAACTTCAGGTACGCCGCGCCGCTCATCTCCGGGTACAGGGGCATTTCGGAGGGCAGGTAGCCAATCTGCTCGCGAACCGCGCGGCTCGACGTGCGGCAGTCCCGGCCGTTGACCAGGATGCGGCCGCGGGTCGGACGCACCAGATCGAGCAGGAGCCGGATCGTGGTGGTCTTCCCCGCGCCGTTCGGGCCCAGAAAGCCGTACACCTCGCCGCGCGCGACGGAGAGGTTGAGATGCTCGACGCCGACCACGGCGCCGTAGTACTTCGTCAGCGATTCGGCAAGGATGGCGGCGCTCATTTGCCGCCGGCGTGAATCTCGGCGAGCGCGCGCGTCACCACGTCCCATGCCGGATTGGCGGATCCGTTTCCCTCCAGGATGACGTCGCCTGGCTGCGACGGGATCACGAACTCGTTCTCGTTCACCGCGCCAGGAGGGCGCACCGCGCGGCTGCGCAGCACGAAGTCGATCGAAAAGGGCCGGCCGGCCACGCTGCCGGACGCCGAGAATTCCACGATGCGCGCGTCGCGGGCCGTCACGATCGCCCTGCTGCGCTCGAGCCGGAGGAACGCCCCGACACCCGCTCCCTCCTCGGTCGTCTCGACGAGATAGCACGCCTCGCCGTCGCGGTGGATCTCGGACACCGCGTTGTCGCGGCTGGTCTGCATGAGGGTGATGAACGCCTGCAGCGCCACGCGCCGCATCGCGGGAAACGAGAACGCCGCGGCGTCACCCGTGGAGAATCGCAGCAGGAACCCGCGTCCGTTCGCCCGGATGTACCGCACGCGGCTTCCCGTCGACGGATCGTCGGCGATGCCGCCGACGATCGTGCCGTCGGAGGCGACCTTGATCAGCCGGAACCGTCCGGGGCGGTCGTGGTCGATCGTTTCGCGCACGGTCAGCCGGCCGGTCTGCTCGTCCGGCAGCAGGTCACCTAGCACCCCATCGACGGCGAGCTCGTAGGTCAGCGACTCGATCCCCGAGACAGGTGTCGCGAGCGCCGTCTGCGATCGCCCGAGGATCTCCGCGGCGGACACCGCCGTCTGGCGATCGACCGCAGGCAGCGCCACGAAGAAGACGAGAGCGGCCGCGGCCGCCGCCCCCACGGCCAGCAGCCACGGCGTCCTCGAAGCACGGGCCGGCCGAAGCGTCGTACCGCCCCCGCGATTCAGCGCGCGGGTCCGCATGGCGTCGAGCCGGGCGGGAGGCACGCCGGCCTGGCGGGTCAGCGACAGGAGCGGTTCGATCGCGCGCCGCCGTGCATCCGTCCGGTTCGCGCACCCCGCGCATTCCGCGAGATGCCCGGCCCGATCGGGAGCCAGCTCGCCATCGATCAGCGCCTGGATATCAGCGTCGGACAGACAGCGGTTCATACGGCATTCTCCGGTGGACTATTGAGTTGACGTGAGAGACGGTCGAGCGCACGGGCGAGCAGCCGCCCGACCGACGAGGCCCGCACCTGAGCGGCCGCGGCGATCTCGCTGTAAGAAAGCCCGTGCGCGCGAAGCACGATCAGGAGGCGGTCGCGGGAAGGGAGCGCGCCAATCGCGTGCAGCACCGCGTCGCTGCCGTCGCGCGCGTCAGGGGCGTCGCACGACTGCCGCGAATCCAGTTCGGACCGCCACGGCAGCCATCGCCCGGACCGCCTCTGCCGGTCGCGGCAGCAGTGCGCGGCCACGGTGTACAGCCAGCCGCGAGCGTTGGACAGCGCACCGCCCGACGCCAGATGCGCGACGAGCCGCACGAACGTATCCTGGACCACGTCTTCGGCGGCAGCCGAATCGCGCAGCATGGCGGCTGCGAGCCGGTACAGGCCGGGAGCGTGAAGATCGAACAGCTCCGAGGCCACTCGATCGGAGCCGCGCGCCTCAGCCGTCGCCGAGTCGAGTGAAGTGGGTAACACGAGCCCCAGCGTCCGCATCACTTATACAACGCAATGGACGGTGGGATTGTGACAGCTTCCAGTTGCCAGCTTCCAGTTGCCAGCCCGAGCCCCGAGCGCCGAGCCACGAGCCACGGAGGCGTCAGCCCCCGCGCGTGTGCATCTCCAGATGCGCGTCTTTCCTGAGCGTCCGGATGGGGATGAGGGTGGTCTCGCGATCCATGCCGAGCCGCTCCTCGGCGCCGCGGTCGGCGCGGACCGACCAGACGGCCTGGATCAGCCGCTGCAGCTCCTCGCGTGTCGCCCCAGCCCGCAGAGGACGGCGCAGGTCGGTGCCCGCCGTCGCGTAAAGACACAGCAGCCAGATGCCGTCGGCCGTCAGCCGGCTGCGATCGCACGAGGCACAGAAGGGTTCGGTGGTCGACGAGATGATGCCGAAGACGGTGCCGTCGGGTAAACGAAAGCGGTCAGCCGGGGCGGAGGATTGCTCGACGATGGCCTCGATGCGTCCGTAGTGCGCCGCCAGCGCCGCCAGCATCTCCCGCCTCGAGACGACCGCGGACGGTTTCCAGTGCGTCGCGCCGCCGACATCCATGTATTCGATGAACCGCACCTCCGCACCGACGATGCGCCCGTACTCCAGGATCGCCACCATCTCGTCGTCGTTGACGCCGCGCATGACGACCGTGTCGATCTTCAAGGCGGCAAAGCCGGCGGCGGCCGCCGCGTCGATGCCGGCGAGGACGCGATGGAGCTCGTCCGAGCGGGTGAGCGCGCGGAATCGATCCGGGGACAGCGTGTCCAGGCTGACGGTGATGCGGTGGAGTCCCGCGGCCCGGAGCCGAGCGGCGTGCTCGGCGAGCAGGACACCGTTGGTGGTCAGCGCGAGATCGAGAATGGCGCGCCGCCCGGCGAGCTGACTGACCAGGACGTGCAGGTCGCGCCGCAGCAGCGGCTCGCCGCCGGTCAGCCGCACGCGATCGACTCCGAGCGGCGTGAAGGCGTCGACGAGCGTCGCCAGTTCCTCGAACGTGAGGAGGCTCTCGCGCGGCAGCCACACGTAATCCGGCTCCGGCATGCAGTACTGGCACCGGAGATTGCACCGGTCGGTCACCGAGAGACGCAGCGACCGCAGGGGACGGGAAAACCTGTCGAGCAGCGACATGAATCTTTCATTATGCCACCGTTTTGCTATGCTTCCGGCACCGGGCCGAGGCCCGATGGAGGCATTGATACATGGCACACCGGACAGTGATGACCTTCGCGCTGGCAGCGGCGTTTGCGGCCACCCCGATCGCCCAGGGGCGCGGCGGGCAGCAGCCGCCTCCGCCGCCCATGCAGATCCCGAAGGACGACGCGCGCGTCGAGAAGATGAAGAACGACGCCGTCGCCGAGGTGGACTCGATGAAGGAGTTCACGCAGCAGATGGTGGATTCCGTCTTCAGCTTCGGGGAGCTCGGCTTCCAGGAATTCGAAACGAACCGGTACCTCATCGGCATCCTCAAGAAGAACGGCTTCACGGTGCAGGAAGGCTACGCGGGCATTCCGACCGCGTTCGTCGCGAGCTGGGGGTCGGGAAAGCCGGTGATCGCGCTCGGGTCCGACATCGACGGCATTCCCCAGGCCTCGCAGAAACCCGGCGTCGCCTACCACGATCCGTTGATCGCGGGTGCGCCCGGCCACGGCGAGGGACATAACTCCGGGGTGCCGCTCAACATCACCGCCGCACTCGCGGTGAAGAAGATCATGGAACGGGATAAGCTTCCCGGCACGATCCGCGTGTGGCCGGGTACGGCGGAGGAGCTCGTGGCCACGAAGGCGTACTTCGTGCGCGAAGGGCTGTTCAAGGACGTCGACGTCGCGCTCTTCACGCACGTCGACAGCGGCTTCGGCGTCTCCTGGGGAGACCGCGACGGCACCGGCCTCGTGTCGGTGCAATACAGCTTCAAGGGGGAGTCGGCGCACGCGGCCGGCGCGCCCTGGCGCGGCCGCTCGGCGCTCGACGCGGTGGAACTGATGGACATCGGCTGGAACTACCGCCGCGAACACCTGCCCCTCGAGCACCGCTCGCACTACGTCATCACCGACGGCGGCGATCAGCCGAACGTGGTGCCGACGACGGCCTCGGTCTGGTACTACTTCCGCCAGACGACGTACCCGAAGATCAAGGAGTTGTGGGAGGCGGGGGACTCGGTCGCCAAAGGCGCCGCGATGATGACCGGGACCCAGCTCTTGCCGACGCGGGTTCTCGGCTCCGCGTGGCCGCAGCACTTCAACCGCGCCGTCGCGGAGGCCGCCTTCCAGAACATCCAGAAGGTCGGCATGCCGCAGTGGAGCGACGCGGATCAGACGCTCGCCAAGGCGCTGCAGAAGGAGCTCGGCTCGCGCGAGGCCGGCCTGTCCGCGCGCGTGCCGCAGGAGCTGCAGGGGCCGGTGCGCGACAACCGCGGCGGCGGATCGGACGACATCGGCGACGTGTCGTGGACGGTGCCGACGATCACGCTGCGCTATCCCGCGAACATTCCCGGGCTGCCGGGCCACAACTGGGCGAACGCGATTGCAATGGCCACGCCGATTGCCCACAAGGGCGTGACCGCGGGCGCGAAGGTGCAGGCCATGACCATCATCGACCTGCTCACCAAGCCGGATCTCGTGAAGATGGCGTGGGACTACTTCCGCGACGTCCAGACGAAGGTCGTGAAGTACGAGCCGCTCATCCGCCCGACGGACACGCCGGCGATCGACTTGAACAAGGGCATCATGGAGCGCTACCGCCCCGAGATGCGCAAGTACTACTACGACCCGACGAAGTTCAAAACGTATCTGGAACAGTTGGGAATTCAGTATCCGACTGTAAAGAAGTAGACCGCAGATCGCGGCTCGTTCGCTCGCAGTCCGGCCCGAACCTCAAAACGCCAGCCCCGAGCTGCGAGCCGCGAGCTGCGAGCTGCGGCCATGTATCATGTACAGATGCTTCGTGCATACAAAGGCGTCCTGCCTCGAATCCACCCATCGGCTTATGTCGACGAGACGGCGCAGGTGATTGGTGACGTCGAGATCGGCGAGGCGAGCAGCGTCTGGATGAACGTCGTCGTGCGCGGCGACGTGCACCGGATCCGGATCGGCAGCCGCACGAATCTCCAGGACGGGACGATCGTGCACGTCATGCGCGGGACGCATCCGACGACGATCGGCGACGAGGTGACGATCGGCCATGCGGCGGTCGTGCACGGCTGCACGCTGCACGATCGCGTGCTCATCGGGATGGGGGCGATCCTGCTGAACGGCGTCGAGGTGGGCGCGGACTCGATTGTCGCCGCGGGCACGCTCATGCCGGAAGGCGCGCGCATCCCGCCGCGCTCGCTCGTCATGGGCAGTCCAGGAAAAGTGCGCCGCGATCTGACCCGAGAGGAAATCGACTCGATCCGGGACTACGCGGAGCGCTACGTCGCCTACCGGCTGGACTACATGCCGATCTCCGCCGGCTCCGGACCCTCGACGTAGATGGCATCGCAGCAGACGCGCCCCGCCCGCGGCATGCGGGACTTTCTTCCCGAGGACGTGCGACGCCGCGACTACGTCATCGGCGTCGTCGCCGCCGTGTATCAGCGGTACGGGTTCGAGCCGCTCGAGACGCCGGCGCTGGAGAACATCGAGACCCTCACGGGCAAGTACGGCGAAGAAGGCAACAAGCTGATCTTCAAGGTGCTGCGCCGGGGGGAGCATGAGTCGTCCGGCGAGACGGACCTGGCGCTCCGCTACGACCTGACCGTGCCGCTGGCGCGCGTGGTCGCCGAATACCGCGGGAAGCTGCCGAGATTCTTCAAGCGGTACCAAATCCAGGCGGTGTGGCGCGCGGATCGCCCGGCGCGCGGCCGCTTCCGCGAGTTCTACCAGTGCGACGTCGACGCGATCGGATCGAAATCGATGGTCGTCGAGGCGGAACTCTGCGCCGCCGTCAGCGACGTGCTGCTCGCGCTGGGGTTCGCCGCCTTCGACATCAAGGTCAATCACCGCGCGGTGCTGACCGGCCTGCTCAGTGCGACGGGTATCCCGCTGCCGTTTCATGGGACCGCGCTCGTCGCGATCGACAAGCTGGACAAGATCGGGCGCGACGGCGTGCGGCGCGAGCTCGTCGAGCGCGGCATCGGAGAGCCGGCCGCCGACGCGGCCCTCGACATCTTCAAGGACGGCGTGACCATCGAACAGGTGCGCGGGGCGCTGACCGGGCGCGTCGAGGCGCTCGCGGGCCTGGACGACGTGCGGCAGATATTCGAGCTGAGCCAGGCCACGGCGGCGGGCGCGCATCTGCGTTTCGATCCGAGCCTCGCGCGCGGCCTGTCGTACTACACGGGCGCCATCATGGAGATTGCCGTCGCCGATCTGCCGGGGAGCCTCGGGGGAGGCGGGCGCTACGACGGGCTGATCGGCATGTTCTCGGGAGAGGACGTGCCGGCGTGCGGATTCTCGCTCGGCCTCGAGCGCATCCTGGTGGTGATGGCCGAGCGCGGCATGTTCCCGGCGGACGTGCAGAAGCCGTCCGCCGACGTGCTCGTCGCGCTGTTCGACGAGCAGACGGTCACTGGGGCGCTGCGGCTGGCCGGCGAGCTGCGGGCGGCCGGTCTGCGCGTCGAGGTCTACCCGGAGCCCGACAAGCTCGGGAAGCAGATGAAGTACGCGGCCGGCAAGGGGATTCCGTTCGCCGCGATACTCGGCGGGGACGAAATCGCGGCCGGCCAGGTGACAATCAAGAACCTGGGCACCGGCGAGCAGGTGACGCTGGATCGTGCGGCCGCCGCGTCACACGTGCTCGAGCGTCGAGCGCCGAGCGCCCGCCTTCGCGCCTCCGGCGCTTCGGCGCGGCAAGCCGAGTCCCGCGCCCCGAGTCCCGGGGAAGAGCCATGATCGTCGAACCTCTTGAGAACCTCGCCCGCACGCACACCTGCGGCGAGCTGACGGCCGCCGACATCGGCAAGGACGTCGTCCTGCTCGGCTGGGTGCATCGCGTCCGCGACCTGGGCGCGCTCGTCTTCGTCGACCTGCGCGATCGGCACGGACTGACGCAGGTGGTCGCCCGCGACAACGACACCCTGGTGGCCAACGCGAAGCAGCTCCGGTCGGAGTTCGTCATCGCCGTCTGCGGCCGTGTCGAGGCGCGGGGGGCCGACGCGGTCAACCCGAAGATGAAGACGGGCGAGGTCGAGGTCACCGCGAACGCGATCCGGCTGCTGAACGAGGCCAAGGTGCCGCCGTTCGGGATCGCGGACGACCCACCGATCTCGGAGGACATGCGGCTGAAGTACCGCTACCTCGATCTCCGCCGCCCGCGCATGCAGCACAACCTGGCGCTGAGGCACCGCGCCACGATGGAGATCCGGAAATACTTCGACGAGCAGGGGTTCCTCGAAATCGAGACGCCGATGCTCACGAAGTCCACGCCGGAGGGAGCGCGCGACTACCTCGTCCCGAGCCGCGTCCACCCCGGCGAGTTCTACGCGCTGCCGCAGTCGCCGCAGATCTTCAAGCAGATCCTGATGATTTCCGGCATGGATCGGTACTTCCAGATCGTGAAGTGCTTCCGCGACGAGGATCTGCGCGCCGATCGCCAGCCGGAGTTCACGCAGGTCGACGTCGAGATCTCGTTCGCCACCGAGGATCTCGTCTTTTCGGTTCTGGAACCGCTGATGGACCGTCTGATGGCGATCGTCGGCACGCAGGCGCCGCGCCCCTTTCTGCGCCTGCCGTACGCGGAGGCGATCGCCAAGTACGGCACGGACAAGCCGGACCTCCGCTGCGGAATGGAAATCCGCAACCTGTCCGATGCCTTCGCGGAATCGAACTTCTCCGTCTTTCGCACTGCGATTGCGACGGGCGGGGACGTGCGCGGCTTCGTCGTCCCCGGCGCGGCGAAGTACTCGCGGCGCGAGCTCGACGAGCTCGTCGAGCAGGCGAAACAGCTTGGCGCGGCGGGCCTCGTGTGGGCGCGCGCGTCGGACGCGGGCGTGCAAAGTCCCGCGCTCAAAGCCGCGGGGGAGGGCGCCATCCGCACGGCGCTCGAACGTGCCGGCGCGGCGCCGTCCGATCTCCTCGTGATGGCGGCGGGGGCGCCCGAGGCCACGTCCAGGATGCTCGGACAGCTGCGCCTCAACGTCGCGAAGAAAGAGAACCTGCTCGATCCCGACGCGTTTGCGTTCCTCTGGGTCGTGGACTTTCCGATGTTCGAGTGGCTGGAGGAGGAAGGGCGCTACGAGTTCATGCACCATCCCTTCACCGCCCCCCTCGAGAGCGATCGTCATCTGCTCGAGACGGACCAGGGCCGCGCGCGCGCGCGGGCGTACGACCTCGTGCTGAACGGCAGCGAGATCGGCGGAGGGAGCATCCGTATCCACGATCAGTCCTTGCAGCAGCTCGTCTTCAAGCTCCTGGGCATCTCCGACGAGGAAGCACGCCTCCGGTTCGGCTTCTTCGTCGACGCGCTGGTATATGGGACGCCGCCGCACGGCGGCATCGCGCTCGGCCTGGACCGCATCGCCGCGATCCTGTGCGGCGAGGCGTCCATCCGCGACGTGATTGCGTTTCCGAAGACGACGCAGGCGGTGGACCTGATGGCGGGCGCTCCATCCGCCGTCAGCGAGAAGCAGCTCAGGGAGCTTCGGATCAAGCCTGTGTAGGCCGGCGCTTGACAGAAGAAGGGAGGCGGGGAAGGCCTGTCTTCTCGGTTAACAGAAGAAGGGAAGTAGGGGAGGCTCGTCTTCGGGTCAACAGAAGGGAAGTAGGGGACGGGGCCCGGCATGCTACAATCCGCACAGAGGTAATTGTTAGAAGCAAAGGAGTTACGCCAATCCCACCCGAAACCACGCGCAAGATCGCGGTGCCCGATGAAGGGGCCGAATCGCTGTTCGGCACCTATGACGAGAACCTCAAACATCTCGAATCGCTGTTCAGCGTGCGGATTCGCACGACGGGCAGCGAGCTGATTGTCGAAGGGGAGGCCGGCGACGTCGGTCGCGCCGAGAAAGTGCTCGATCAGCTCGCGGCACTGATGCGGGGGGGCTACCGCCTGGGGAAGGGGGATGTAAGGACCGCGTCGCAACTCGTCTCGCAGGACGAGAGCGTCGAGCTCGCCGACTATTTCCTGCGCGGCGCGGCGCGCACTTCCGGCAAGCGCCAGGTGATGCCGAAGAGCGTCAACCAGCGCAAGTACCTCGATGCGATCGAGCAGCGCGACATCGTGTTCGGCATCGGTCCGGCGGGGACGGGGAAGACGTATCTCGCGATGGCGCAGGCGGTCGCCTTCCTGATCGCCAAGCGCGTCAGCCGCATCATCCTCGCCCGGCCCGCGGTCGAAGCGGGCGAGAAGCTCGGGTTTCTGCCCGGCGACCTGCAGGAGAAAGTCAATCCGTACCTGCGGCCGCTCTACGACGCGCTGTACGACATGATGGAGATCGAGCGCGCGGACCGGCTGCTCGAGCGCGGCACGATCGAGGTCGCGCCGATCGCGTTCATGCGCGGCCGGACGCTGAACGACGCGTTCGTCATCCTCGACGAAGCGCAGAACACCACGTCAGAGCAGATGAAGATGTTCCTGACGCGGCTCGGCTTCGGATCGAAAGCGGTCATTACCGGGGACGTGACGCAGATCGATCTTCCGACGGCGCGGACCTCCGGCCTCGTCGAGGCGATGAAAGTCGTCGGCAACGTGGAAGGGATCGACTTCATCTACTTCGACGAAAAGGATGTCGTCCGCCACCCGCTCGTCCAGCAGATCGTGAAGGCGTACGAAGCATACGGTGGATCCCGACAGTAACCCGCCTTCGCGCTCACGCGCTTCGGCGCGGCAGGCTCCGCCTTCGCGCTCACGCGCTTCGGCGCGGCAGGCTCCGCCTTCGCGCCGGAGGCGCTTCGGCGCGGCAAGTTCGCCGCGTCGCGCTGGTCGTGATCTGTCGGTGTCCGTGACCGACGGCCGCGGTCACCGCGTCCCCGATGGTGGCCTGGGGCGGTGGCTCGCCCGCATCGCGCCCGCCTCCGCCCGCGGCGAGCTGGCCATCGCCCTCGTCTCCGACGCGCGCATGCGCGTGCTCAACCGCAGCTACCGGCGGAAGGACTACGCCACAGACGTACTGTCGTTTTCAACTCCCAACTCCCAACTCCCAACTCCCAACCTCCAGCTCGGCGACATCGTGATCGCGACCGGCGTGGCGCGGCGGCAGGCGCGCGACGCGGGGCATTCGTATCAGTCGGAGCTGCGCGTCCTGGCGCTGCACGGTCTGCTGCATCTCCTCGGGTACGACCACGAGCATCCGGCGGATAAAGGCCGCATGGCACGCGCGGAGGCGCGCCTGCGGCGCAAGGGAGGGCTCGAGGCGGGGCTGATCGCGCGCCAGGAGCCTTCAGCCCGCGCGACCCTTCGACGAGCTCAGGGCCGCGCCGCGCGGCGACGGACGAGCGCCGGAAAATGATTCCGCTCATCCTCTTCCTGCTCGCGATTGCCGCGGTCTATGTCGGCACCATCGAGACGGCGTTCAGCGCGCTGATGCGGCTGTCGCTGCGCCTGATGGCGGAGCGCGGCGACCGCGACGATCGCCTCGGCTTCTATCTGGACGACCCGATCCAGTTGTTCGTGCCGGCGCGGCTGCTGCTGGGGCTCATCTTCGCGCTGGCGACCATCTCCATCGCGATCCTGACGGGGCGGACGGGATTCCGATCCGTCGGGATGCTGCTCGTCTTCGTCGCCGTGTTCATCCTGCTCTGCGAGCACGTGCTCCCGCTGCTGATCGTCCGCAGGAACCCGGAGCGAACGCTCGAGGTGCTGCTGCCGCCTTTCGACGTCGCGGCACGGTTTCTTCACCCGCTGACGGGATCGCTCGTGCGGCTGCTCGCCGTCGAGCGGCGCGACCGGGGCGAGGCCACGGCCACCAACGGGCAGCCGGATGGCGCGGCGGCCGGTGCGCCGCCGGGGGCGCCGGAACAGCAGGAGGAACCCGGGCTGATGGAGGGCGACCAGCGCCGCCTCCTCCAGTCCATCGTCGATTTCGCCGACATGCTGGTCCGCGAGGTGATGACCCCGCGCCCCGACATGGTCGCCATCCGCGAGGACGCCACGCTCGACGAGCTGCGCGCGCTCTTTCGCGAGCAGGAGTATTCGCGGATCCCCGTCTACAGGGAGAACCTCGACAACATCCTCGGGATCGTCTTCGTGAAGGATCTGATCCGGCTGACGGGGACGGAGGCCCGCGATCACCCGATCGCGTCGCTCGTCCGTCCGGCGACCTTCGTGCCCGAGACCAAGCGGGTGCCCGAGCTGTTGAAGGAGTTCCAGCGGCGGCAGGTCCAGATTGCGATCGTCGTTGACGAGTACGGCGGCACCGCGGGGCTCGTGACGATCGAGGATCTGCTCGAGGAGATTGTCGGCGAGATCCGCGACGAGTACGACGTCGAGACCGAGCCGGTGATCGACGAAGGCAACGGCTCGTTCGTGTTCAGCGCGAAGGTGAACATCGACGAGGTGCGCGAGCGGCTCGACGTGCACATCGAACCCGAGGGCTTCGAAACCGTCGGCGGCTACGTGCTGACGCGCGTCGGGCGCGTCCCCGCGGTGGGGGAGACCTTCGAGTTCGACGGCCTGATGGTCCAGGTGCTCGAGGCCGAGCGCCGCCGCATCCACAAAGTGCGCTTCCGCCGGGCGGAAGTGGAGACCGTCAGCGCCGGCCGCTGACGGCCACGAGCGGGCCTATCGCCAGACGTCCCGGATGATCGCCACGACCCGGTTGGTCCGTGTGTCGACGACGATCAGGTCGTCTCCCCCGAAATAGCGCTGGTAGTACGCCGGAACGGGCGGGAGCCGCAGGATGAGCGGCGCGGGCACCGGCACCAGACGCTTCTGCAGCCCCGGCGGCAGCTCGCCGCGCTCGCGCAACTGCTTTGCGAGCCCGGGCGGGAGCGCTTCGCGCTTCGCCAGGCCGGGCGGAAGCGATCCTCCGCGGCCGTACTCGTGGATGACCCTGACGTATCCGTTGCGGTCGACGACGAACGCTTCGGGCCTGCTGTCGTTCTTCTTTGCCTTCTCCCGCTTTTCGGCCTTCTCGACCTTGGCGGGCTTCCCGGCAGGTCCGCGGCCGCGCCCCTGGCCGGCCATCGCATCCGAGGATGGCAGCGCGAGCGAGAAAGCGGAAAACACTACGATGGCAGCGAGAAACCGTCCGGTCTTGCGCATCACACACCTCGATTTGTGCGGCTTTCCGGCCCGCACCCCTGATCGAGTGGCAAGGACCGAGCCACCGCAGCTCGACGGCTTCCGCCGCACCCCAAGCCCTTCCGTCTCGGACCTCTGGCGTTCCACGCCGGCCGATCATGCCGCACGATTGCATGATTGCATGATATTATGATCACATGAGTGAGGTCGCGGAATCGCCGGTTCAGGAGGTCGAGATCAAGGTCGTCGGGAAGAGCGGACAGATCTCACTGGGCAAGCGTTACGCGGGAAAGATGCTCCGGCTCGAGCGGCGCGCGGACGGCACGGTACTCCTGACAGCCGTGGCGATGGTGCCCGAGACTCAGCTCTGGACGCTGGAGGAACCGCACCGTTCGCGAATCGAACGGGGACTCACGTGGGCCGCCGCGAACAAGCCGCGTGAGACCGACGTCGGGGATCTCGTGAAGGACCGGCCGAATCGGACGAGCCGCGCGCGTGGCCGCCGCCCCTAGCCGTATTCGTCTCGACTTGAACAGCCCGGAGTTCCAGGACGTGTTCCTGACTCTCCAGGGCGACGAGTTGCGACAAGCCGTCACTGGCTTGCGCCGGCTGCGCGAATTGGACTGGAACAGTCTGTACCGCCACACGGGTTTTCGCTGGGAGGCCATCGAGCACCTGAGGGCGCCCAATGGCGCCAGGGTATATTCCCTTCGGCTGAGTCAGCGCATTCGTGCCGTGGCGTTTCGGGAAGGCGACTTCCTGCGTCTCGTCTCGCTTCACCCCGATCATGACTCTGCGTACGAGCCATAGTGGAGTCGTTCTCAGGGGCGCGGCGTCGAAGCCGCTACTCCCACTCGATCGTGCCCGGCGGTTTCGTAGTCAGGTCGAGCACGAGGCCCGACACGCCGGGCAGCGACAGGATCGGCTCGCGGATCTCGTCGACGAGCGCCGGCGGAAGAACGGCCGGGCGCGCGGTCATTCCGCGCTCGGAGAGCACCGGGCGAAGGATGACCAGCTCCTCGCCGCGGCCGTCGATGGTGAGCGGCAGCATCACGGTGGGAAACTGCCAGATCGCGCGCATGAGGCCGTGGCGTTCGACCGCCCGCATCACGATCGCGTCCGCTTCGCGGAGGAGATCGAGACGGGCGCGGGTCACACCCGCGGCGCGCGGCTCCGCCGTCCGGATGCCATGCTCCGACAGATCGAGCACGCAGCGATTCACACCCGGGATGCGGCCGTAGATCTGCGCCGCGATCGACAGCAGCGTCTCGTGCGGCGCGTGTCCGGTCAGCATGACCGGCTGCTCGTAGGTCCGCAGGTCCGCCTTGACGCCCACGGAGCGCACGGGCAGGAGCTGGCCGTGCAGGCCCGTTCCCCGTAACTGCTCGTCGATGAGCGGCTGCGTCCGCTCGGGATCGTGCCCTGAGGGCACGCTTCCGTCCGAACAGAGCAGGCGAACGCCGAGGCCCGGACCGGGGAACGGTTGCCTCCAGACGAGCGACGGGTCGATTCCCAGCGCTCCGGCCATCTCCCGCACTTCGACCTTGTACAGATCGCGCAAGGGTTCCACGACACGACCGGCCAGAATCATCTCCTCGATGATTGGCACGCGATTGTGATGCGTCTTGATCGTGTCGGCGCGGCGCGTGCCGCCGGTCTCAATCGTGTCGGGATAGATCGTCCCCTGCGCGAGCAGCATGTCGCCCAGATCCAGCCGCCGCACCTCGTCGTCGAACACCTGAATGAACGTGGTGCCGATGACGTGGCGCTTCTGTTCGGGCCCGATCACGCCGGCGAGCGCGGAGAGAAACCGGTCCGAGGCGTCCACGAAGTGCAGGTGGCGGCCGAGGCCGGCGCGCTCGAACTCGTCGAGGACCTGCCGCGATTCGTCCTGGCGCATGAGGCCATTGTCGATGTGGAGCAGGTGGAGCTGATCGGGCCCCAGCGCCTCGCCCAGCAGGCGCGCGCATACGGTGGAGTCTACGCCGCCTGACGCCAGCAGGAACACCTTGCGTGTGCCGACCGACGATCGAATCGCGTCGATCTGCTCTGCAAGATGCCGCGCCATCGTCCAGTCGCCCCGGCAGCCGCAGACGTCCACGACGAAGTTTCGGAGCATCGCCTCGCCGTGCTCGGTGTCGTCGACCTCCGGGTGGTACTGGAATCCGTACCGTCGCCGCTCCTCGTCGGCAATCGCCGCGAACCGGTGCGCGGTGCCGTCATGATCGTACGAGACGCCGACCTCGCGGAACCCCTCTCCCACGGCCACGACCGTGTCTTGGTGGCTCATCCACACCGTCTGCTCGCGCGGCAGTCCCGCGAACACCGGCGTGTCGCCGATCACTTCGAGGCGCGCCGGCCCGTACTCGCTCCGGCAGTGCTCGACTGCACCGCCGTAGCGCTTCGCGATTTCCTGATGGCCGAAACAGAAACCCAGGATAGGCACCGGCAGGTCGAGTATCGCGGTATTGAATCCACCCTCGTCGCCCGAGGCCAGCGACGGGCTCCCCGAGAGGATGATCCCTTTCATCCCGTGAAACGCATCGACCGGATCCTCCGGCTGGCGGATCTCGGCCAGCACGCGCTGGCGGCGCACCTTCGTGGCAATCAAGTGGGCGTACTGGCCGCCGAAATCGACAACAGCGATTCGATCGTGTTCGGTCATGGGCTCCGGGAAATACTATCGTGCCCCCGCCATGACGGCGAGCGTCACGTGCGAGGGGGCCACGCTCGTACGGTAGATCCGTTCCGTCGCCTTCACGTAGTCGGACGGCTTCGCGTGGTAGATGTCGGTGAACGTGTGCGGGTTGCGATCGAACATCGGGAACCACGAACCCTGGATCTGCACCATCACCCGGTGTCCCTTCAGAAAAGTGTGATACCGGTCGCCCAGGGGTACTTCGATGCGCGTCCGCTGGTTTGGCACCATCGGCCGCGGATTCGAGAAGCTGTCCCTGAATTTCGCGCGCAGGAGGTCGCCCGCGAGCAGCATCTGGTAGCCGCCCATCCGCACGTTCGCGGGATTCGGCTGCGGGTCGGGCGTATCGCCGGGGTACACGTCAATCAGTTTCACGACCCAGTCTGAATCCGTACCGCTCGTTGACACGTACAGCGTCGCGGCGATCGGTCCTCCGATCGTCATGTCCTGTGCCAGCGGATCGGTTTCGTAGGACAGGACGTCCGGCCGGCTCCACGCGAACCGCTGATCCTCGATCGCGAAGAGTTGCCCTTCAGTCGTCCTCACCTCCGCGGTATGAGGAACGGGCCTGGCGGGGTCGCTCACGTATGTATCGACACCGCCGGGACCCGGCGCCGGAGCATCGAAGGTCAGCCGTCCGCCCGCATTCAGGTACAGCTTTGTCGCGGTGACAGGCTCCGGCGGCCAGCGGTCGAGCCGCCGCCACTCGTTTCGTCCCGTCTCGAACACGAGCGCGCGTGGCAGATCCAACCGTCCCTTGTCTTTCAGGTAGTAATTGAAGAAGGGCAGTTCGACGTTCGTTCGATAGTAGGCGCTCGTCTTCGATCCGAACGCGATTGCGCCCAGGCGATCGCCGTCGCCGCGCGCCCATCCGCCATGCGACCAGGGACCCACCACGAGCACGGTGTTGCCCGCGTTCTTCTCCTGCAGGACGCGGTGCATTCTGAAGGGCCCGTGGAAGTCCTCCGCGTCGAACCAGCCCGCCACGACGAGCACCGGATGACGGACGCCGCCGAGGTCCTTCGGCACGTTGCGTGCCTTCCAGTACTCGTCGTAGGTGCCGTGCTGCATGTGGTCGTTCCACGTCGGCACCGTGTCGCCGAAGAACTTGATGGCGTTCGCCGCGGCGCCCAGGTCGAGGAAGAAGCGGTAGCCATCCGGCGTCCCGTAATTGAACCGCGTGGTCCGCTGTTCGGTCGGCGCGCTGCGCGCGCGGGCGTTCGACGACATCCACGCGAAGCCGTACGACAACTGATATGCGCCGCCGGAATGGTAATCGTCGCCGAAGAACTGGTCCTGCGGCGGCGCCTGCGGTGAGGAGGCCTTCAAGGCCGGGTGCGCGTCGATCATTCCCATGGACGTCTCCCAGCCGTCCCACGAGATGCCCCACTGGCCGGCGCGGCCGTTGTTGTTCGGCACGTTCTTCAACAGCCACTCGATCGTGTCGTACGTGTCGGTGCTCTCGTTCGGGCGTCCCGATCGATCGAACGGCAGGTGATGGATGAAGGTGCCTTCCGACCGGAAGCGGCCGCGCGCGTCCTGGTAGACAAAGATGAAGCCCTCGCGGGTGAACTCCGCGCTGGGGCCGACGACTGTGCGGTACTCGTCAGGGCCATACGGCGGGATGCCATAGGCCGTCCGCGTCAACATGAACGGATACCGCTCGCCGATGTCGCGCGGGCTGTAGACGATCGTGAACAGCCGCGTCCCGTCGCGCATCGGGATCATCACGTCCTGCTTCGTGTACTTCGCCCTGACGTCCAGCGGCTCCTGCGCACGCGACGGTCCGTGAAGGGGAACCGCGAGGGCCACCCCGACGAGCGCCGATACGAGACGGCAACGCATGACCCTACCGCCGCGGCAGCAGCGCCGGCCGCGCCTTCTGCTGGGCGAGATCCCAGCTCATCTGGTAGACCATCCGCGCGATTCGCTCCATCTTGTCGTAGTTGATCCGCTCGGGGCGATCGCCCGCCTGGTGATAGTCGGGGTGCAGGCCGGTGAAGATCCACACACCGGGCACGCCGTGCTGGATGAACGGCCAGTGATCGCTGCGGCGCATCAATTGCGACACGTTGTTGTCGTACCGATAGCGGATGTCCAGGTGCGTGGCACGGTTCGCCGCGTCCGCCTCTGCCTTCAGATCCGGACTGCGCACGGTGCCGATGATGTTCAGCGCGTTCGCATTCGACTCGGCCGTCTGCGGGTCGAGGCCGTTGAAGCGGCCGCCGCGGCCGCCGCGCCCGGCCGCGGCGGCGACCGGATCGGGGGCCGGCACTTCCTCGTTGCGGCCGACCATGTCCATGTTCAGTACGGCGACGGTGGCATCCAGCGGGCAGGCCGGCTGCCCGGTGTACGCCCACGCGCCGAGCAGGCCGCGCTCCTCCGAGTTGAAGGCGGCGAACACGACCGAGCGTCGCGGCCGCTGACCGCCGCGGGCGGCCGTCGCATACGCCTCGGCGATCTCCAGCAGCGCGACAATCCCCGACCCGTCGTCGTCGGCGCCATTGAGAATCTGCGTGCCGTTGACCCCGTCGTGATCGAAATGCGCCGACACGACCACGCACTCGTCCTTGAGGCGCGGATCCGTCCCTTCGATCCGGGCCAGCACGTTGCGGTCAGGGACTGGCTGCCGATTGACCGCGGTCGTCAGATGCACGTCCACGCCGGGGAGGGGGATGGCCGTAATCCCGTGCGCCGTCTCGGACGCCTTCGCGAGTTCCTCGAGCGTGCGCCCCGATCCCTTGACGAGGCGCGCCGCCAGTTCGGCGGAGATTTGCGCCGCCGGAATCCGGATGCTCGACATCCAGGCCTCGAGCGAGTAGCTGCCGAGGCGCGAGGGCTGTGCCGGCCACGCGCCCCGTGCGGTCAGGTTCGCGCCGCCACCCGGATGATTGTGGACGTCGGACACGAACAGGATCCCCGCGGCGTCTTTTGCCTGCGCTGCCCGCGCCTTGCGGAGGGCCCCACCGGCGTCAGACGTCACGACGCCGTCGAACGGGCTGGCCGGGTCGCGCTCGCCGGGCTCGTGATCGATGACGAGCACGAGTTTTCCTTTCATCAGATCGGCCGCGCGGTAGTCGTCGTAGTCGAGATCCGGGGCCGCGATCCCGAAGCCGGCAAAGACAATACCGCCGCGCGCCTCACCCGTCGCGCTGAACCGCTGCGTGTAATAGCCCTCGCCATGCGGAATGGCCGAGGGGGCCCCGCCCTCGGTGATCTCGAGCGCGTTCTTGTCGCCGAG
>MELC01000066.1:5189-53024 GCA_001767455.1 Acidobacteria bacterium RIFCSPLOWO2_12_FULL_66_21 | reverse complement strand
GGCCTCGGCTCCTGGAGGTCTCGTGATGATACGCGCGACTGAGCACCCAGTTTCTCGCGTGACGAATCGTGATCAGATCGCGTGGGCCGCTAACAAGCCGATGAACCTGACGGTCGCCTTCGGCGCCCGCAGGTTATCGGCAGGCGTTCGGCGGACAAAGCGAGCCGTTGACTGTGTATAGACGCACATATATACTTAGTCAATGAAAAGTTCTCGCGCGAAGGTGTTCCAGAACGGGGGCAGTCAGGCGGTTCGTCTTCCCAAGGAGTGCCGTTTCCCTGCTCAGCAAGAAGTGTTGGTCCATCGCGAAGGCCGTCGCGTCATTCTCGAACCTGCCGACGAGTGGTCGGATGAATTCCGCGCGTGCCTGGGCGCATGGCCGGAAGACATCCCGCGGCCCGGGCAACGTGCGATCCTCGACGTGCGGAATCCGCTGTGACACTCGAGTACATGCTCGACACGGACACCGTGAGCTGGGCCTTGCGCGGGCAAGGAGCCGTTGCAACGCGTCTTCTGGAGCATCGGCCATCGCAGCTGTGCTTGAGTTCGATCACGTTGGCGGAATTGCGCTTCGGCGCGGAGGCCAAAGGGTCGCGCAAGCTCCATGGGTTGATCGACACATTCGCGACAACGGTCGCGGTAATGCCGTTCGACAAGGCAGCATCCGATCGGTTCGGGCGCGTGGCCACGGCACTGGCGAAACGGGGAGAGCCTATAGGCACGTTTGACACGCTGATCGCGGCCCACGCCCTGTCTCTGGGCGTGACGCTTGTCACCAATAATGCCAAGCACTTCCGACGGGTCGCCGGGCTCAAGACGGCAAACTGGGTCTGAGCTTCTGGCCCATGGACGCCGAACACCCGGCTGCACCCGACGGCCGCGTGATTGTGAACGGCCGCGGGTGAGCCGGAGACGTCGGGCTGACGAATACAGTGACAGGTCGGCTACCGCAGACGACTCTTCCAGTACTCAGGCTTCCGACGGTCGTGCGCGATGGCGAGAACTCGGAGTCCGCCAGGCGTGTCGAGGTAGACGACGTGATAGGGGAAACGCGACATCGGCTCGTTCGTCAATCGGCAAAGTCAATGCTTCTCGAAGAAGTTCTTGCGCTCGAGACGTCATGAGACGATTCTACACCCGGACGGAGCAGCCCAACATCGCGCTGGAGCCGTCGGCGCCGGCGCGGCGAGTGAGTGCCGCGGCTCAGCGCCCACGTTAGCCAGACAGGGAAACAAGATACTCGGATCTTTTGCATCGGGGTCGTGGCAGCTTCTCGGTGTACATCGCGGCGCCTTGCGGCTCCGCAACACCCGGGTGGGTCGCGGCGTCTGGGGGGATTCCGGCGTTCCGATCTCGGTCGCGCCAATCGATGAACGCATCTGGCTCCTGCGCGCGTCGGGGTCATTCGTGCAGGTCCGTGGCGCGGGTCCATTCCCGCGCCACGCTCGCGCGGCGGCGCGCGGTGGTCCCCACCGTTGAGCAGTCGTGGCGCCGGCTGTGCGGCGCGATCGCTCGAAGTCGCCGTCTACCTCGTAGGTCCAATGTAGCGGCCGACCATTTGTGCCATCATGTCGCCGCGGCGCGCAACTGAGCCGCACCGGTCGACGTGCCGTCTTCACAGTGCCATGAACAACGCAACCATCGTCAGGGTCGGCGGCGCTTGCGCGCTACTGGGGGTGTCCGCAGGACTGGCGGGAGCGTTGGTCGGTGCGGTTCACAGCCTGGGAGGACAGGAGATTCCTCTTCGCGACCCCGCCGACTTCCTGTCGCTTGTACAGAGAGGGCCGTCCTACCTCGTCCGCGAATGGCTGTTCCTGGCTTATGCGGTGTTCGCCGTGGGAGAGGGCGTCGGCCTCTACTACCTGACGCGACCGGCCAGAAGCATTGCGTTGTGGGCGCTCGTAGCGTTTTCGGCGGGAATACTGATCGGGATCGTGCAGGATGCCGCGGTCGTGGCGTTCGTGCGACAGTTCCCGAGCGACTATGCCGCGGCAGACGCGATGACCCGCCGGGCCCTCGAGCCATTGGCACGAACAGTGGTCGCGATCATCGACGTGCAGCAGGCCGTCGCCAACGTGCTGCTCGGGGTCGGAGGCGCTCTCTACTCAGTTGCCATTCTCCGCACCGGCGTCGCCTCGAGATGGTTCGGTCTGTTGGGCGTTCCGGCGGCAGTGGCCAGTGTCTTCTTTGGCGTCGTCACGGCGGCGGCGCCGCGTCTCAGCGAGCTCCAGGCTGTTGCCGAGTACGCGTTTGGGCTCGTCGTACTCTGGGATCTCGGTGCAGCGATTGTCATGCTCGGATTCCGCGACGATGCACGGCAGGACGGACACGCGAACTCGCCTCGGCACCGCGGAGATCGTCCCGCCGCTTGATTGACGCCGGGGTCTGCGCCTCGCGGGCATTCGACGCAGGTTGACGGCCAGCCGTCCGATCGGGATGATCAGCCCGAAGGACACGCCATAATGAAACGGTCATGCCTGTCGGCGGTGCTCGTCGTTTGCGGAGTGTGCGCCGTATCCGCGGAGAACTGGCCGCAGTGGCGAGGGCCGCACTTGAACGGCGTGAGCTCCGAGAAAGGGCTGCCGATCACGTGGTCGGCGACCGAGAATGTCGCCTGGACGCTCGCGATGCCGGCCCGCAGCGGCTCGACGCCGATCGTCTGGAACGATCGGATCTTCCTGAACGTGGCGTTGCAGGAGATGGGCGGCGACCTCGAGCTGTGGTGTGTGAGCCGCCTGGACGGCTCCATCCTCTGGAAGGCGCCGCTCGGCGGAGGCAACAACCGGCAGCGCAAGCAGAACATGTCCACGCCGTCGCCGGTCACCGACGGCACGAGCGTCTGGGTGATCACCGGGACGGGCGTACTCAAGGGATTCGACTTCGCGGGCCGCGAGCTGTGGGCGCGCGACATCCAGAAGGACTACGGTGCCTTTGGCCTGAACTGGGGCTACGCCTCGTCGCCGCTGCTCCACGACGGCGCGCTCTACGTGCAGGTCCTGCACGGCATGAAAACGGACGATCCGTCGTACCTGCTCCGCGTCGATACAAAGACCGGAACAACGATCTGGCGGGTCGAGCGCCCGACCGACGCGATCCGTGAATCGCCGGACGCGTACACCACACCCGCGCTGCTGCAGTATGGTTCGACGACGGAGATCGTCGTCACCGGCGGCGACGTCGTGACGGGCCACGATCCGGCGACAGGGAAGGAGTTGTGGCGTGCGAGGGGATTGAACCCCGGCAACAACCCTTCGTACCGGCTCGTCGCGTCGGCGCTGGTGGTGGATGGCCTGATTGTCGCTCCGGCCCGTCAGCGGCCGCTGCTGGCGCTGAAGGCCGGCGGGCGCGGAGACGTGACGGCGACGCACAAGGTGTGGGAGTTCAACAACGGTCCGGACGTGCCGACGCCGGTCAGCGACGGCAGGAACCTGTACGTGCTGACGGACAACGGCGTTGTGCACGCGCTCGATCTCCACACCGGCGCCGTCGTCTGGGGGCCCGAGCGCCTGCGCGCGGGCACCTACAGCGCCTCGCCCATCCTCGCGGACGGGCGGATGTACGTGACGAGCGAAGAGGGCGTGACGGCGGTCTTCTCCGCGGGCCCGAAGTTCGAGCTGCTCGCGGAAAACGTCGTGGACGAGTTCACGTTGAGCTCCGTGGCCATCTCGCAGGGGCAGATCTTCCTGCGGACGGACAAGCATCTCTACGCGATCGGGAGCATCAACAGGAGCAGGGGAGAACGGCGTTAACTAACGCGCGCCGACCATGGCGACAGGCTCTCCTTTGGTGATGGGCGGCGTGCCCAGGACGTACAGAATCTCGCCGTCGAACGGCGAGCGAATCTCCTCCAGCGCGCGGCCGTGGAAATCGGTGATGCGGCCGATGACCGTCCCTTTCGCCACGGTGTGGCCGCGCTCGACCGCCGGATAGAAGATGCCCGTGCTCTCCGCGCGGATGACGATGTTCCGCTCGATCCAGATGGGCTGGCCGGCCGGGTCGGGCCCCGCGGTCAGCATGCCGAGGTGGCGCATCACGCCGCGCACACCGCGATCGACGAGCGCGATCGACTCCTCGTCCACGCGTCCGAGGCCGCCTGTCTCGGTCGTGAGGCCCGGCTTGCCGCGCGTGATCGCGGTGTTGGACGTATAGGCGGACGCGGCCGGATCCACCGGACGCCCGCGATCGACGATGATGTGGTCGAGGCCGAAGGCGAGCGCCATCTCGCGCCCGGTCTGCGCGACTTTCGGATCGCCGGTGGTGATCCAGTACGAGTACGGCCGGAGCGACTCGTTCCCGTCGCCGCAGTGGAGATCGATCAGGTGCGTCGCGCGCGCGATGACCTCGCGCGTCAGCGCGTCGGCGATCCGCTCCGAGATTGTGCCGTCGGCCTTGCCGGGATAGACACGGTTCAGGTTCTTGCCGTCCACGGGGGAGTAGTAGATCGTGCGGCCCAGATAGGACGGCATGTTCGCGACGTGCACCATGATCACCGTACCGCGCAACGTCGCCGGATCGATCGCCGTGCGCATGCGCTGCAGCGCGACGATCGGCACGTACTCCATTCCGTGAGTTCCAGCGACCAGCGCGAGCACCGGTCCCGCTTCCTTGCCGTTGACGACGGTGAAGGGAACCGTCGTGCCCTGATCCCCCGGCCGTGCCGCGATGTTCAGCGTGCCCGATGCGGTGGCCCCGGGAGCCGCGGTGACGCCCGCGATTGTCACGGGGGCCTGCGCGGCGGCCGGCGTTGCCGCCGTCGAGAAGGTGACTGCCGCCAGAAAGATCCGCGTGCGCGCGTAGGTCATGGACGCCTCCGAGCAGATAATTGCTGGTGGAGGTTGTAACATTGCGCTGATATTTGAGCAAATCAGCCAAGAGGTAACGCTGTGAAGAGACTTGTCGCCGGCCTGTTCGCCGTGGTGGTGCCGGCCGCCGCCGGGGCGCAGGGGGCGCCTGACTGGAAGGCGGTCGAGGCGGAGGCAATCCGGACGATTCAATCGTACGTCCGCATCAACACATCCAACCCGCCGGGGGACGTGACGAAGGCGGCCGACCTGCTCGTGTCGCTCCTCCAGCGTGAAGGCGTGCCGGTGAAGCGCTACGAGTCGGCGCCCGGGCGCTCGATCGTGCTCGCGCGGCTGAAGGGAACCGGCGCGGCCAAACCGATCCTGCTGCTGCACCACATGGACGTCGTTCCCACGGATCCGTCGCGATGGCAGCACGATCCGTTCGGGGCGGAGATTGCCGACGGCAAAATCTGGGGCCGCGGCACGATGGACATGAAAGGGCTCGGCGTCGTTCAGTTGATGGCGTTCCTGTCCCTGAAGCGGCAGAACGTGCCGCTCGAGCGCGACGTCATCTTCATGGCCGTGCCAGACGAGGAAGTCGGCGGAGAGCTCGGCGCACAGTGGATGCGGAAGAACCACTACGACGAGCTCGATCCCGAGTACGTCCTGGACGAGGGGGGCTTCGGGAGCCGCGACCTGTTCGCGCCCGGGAAGCTGGTGTTCGGCATCTCGGTGGCGGAGAAGAAGATCCTGTGGCTGAAGCTGCGCGCGGAAGGGGTGGCGGGCCATGGATCGCAGCCGCACGACAGGAACCCGAACGACAAGATGATCAGGGCGCTGGCGCGGCTGCTGGGCGAACCGATGCCAACGACGCCGTTCAGCGTGCTTCAGACGAAGCGAGGAGCGGCGCGGGGCGAAGGGGTCCCCGCGAGCGACGAGCCTGGCGGGGTGCAGGGGTCCCCGCCTTTGAACATGACGTCAAGGGTGGGCCCGCTTGCACAGAACAAGTTCAACAACGCGATCCAGCACTCGACGATCTCGATCACCAGTTTCCGTTCCGGCGTCGGCGAGCCGCCGAAGGTGAACGTCATCCCGTCGGTTGCCGAGGCGACGCTCGACTGCCGCGTCCTGCCGGGCACGACGAAGGAGCAGTGGCTGGCGGAGATCAGGCGCAGGCTTGGCGACCCCGAGATCAAGATCGAGATCACTTATGAGGGTGAGGACCCGGTCGTGACGACGCAGGACTCGAAGTTCTACAAGGCGCTGGAATCCGCGGTGAAGCAGGAGCACCCGGACGCGATCCTCACGCCGATGGTCGTGCCGTATGGGACCGATTCAAACGGTTTTCGCCCGCTCGGCGTCAAAAGCTATGGGTTCACGCCCGTCGTGGTGCCGGCCGCGGCAGTCGGCTCCATGCACGGCGACGCGGAGTTCCTGCCGGCCGAGGCAGTCGGTCCGGCGATACGGATCCTGTTCAATGCGCTGAAGGAGACGGTAACCCGATGATTCGAATACTCTTCGTCCTCGCGCTCGCCGGCGTTTCCCTGGGCCGGCAGACCGACTACACGGCGGGACAGCAGGGGCCGTTCTGTGGCGTGATCGAGAGCTACCGGACGATTGGACGCGGCTCGTGCGAGCTGCATTTGACGCTGAAAGCTGCGGGGGCTTCCACGCCGCTCGACATCGTGATTCCCGACGCCATCCGGAAACAGATGTCCGCGCGGGCGGCCGACTATTTCCAGGAGGACCTCTGTGTGTCCGGCACGATTGGCGGCGATCGCCCGGCGCCCTACGTGCTCGTGACCGCGCCCTCGCAGATCGAGCGCAAGTCGCATCGCAACACCGTTCCGTTCGGCGGGAATGCCGTCGATACGTGCGCTGCCGGCGTTCGCCCGCCGCGCCTCCTGAAGGAGACGAAGCCCTCGTACACCGAGAGCGCGATGCGTCAGAAGATCGAGGGCATAGTCGTGATGGACGTCGTCGTGGGCCCCGATGGCAGAGTGGCTGACGCGCGAGTCATGCGATCGCTCGAACCGTCGCTCGACGAGCAGGCGCTTGGCGCCCTGAGACAGTGGGAGTTCCAACCAGGCACGCGGGACGACAAGCCCGTCAGCGTGATCGTCACCATCGAGATGACGTTCGCGCTGCGTCACCCGCTCGACTGATTGGCCCGGTTCGCCGCGCGCCCAGGCAGAACAGCTTCCCGTCGTTGGAGCCGACGTAGGCGCGGCCCGAGCGAGGCGGCGGCAGTCGCCGAAAGCGCATAGCTTCAAGCGGCGGGGCGCCGCACAGCGCCTCGCCGAACGAAAGGTTCGGCCGTTCACGATTCCCACGGATTGAACACCGGAGCGCCAGCCCGTTCGTACTCACTCGTGTCCCGGGAAACCACGGTCATTCCGTAATGAAGTGCCGTCGCCGCGATGAACAAATCGGGCTGCGAATACGTGTGTCCAGACTTACGGCCTTCCTCAACAAGGAGGCGCCACTTGAACAGCACATCCTCGCTGACGTCGAGCACGCGCTGCGAAAACAGCGGCCGAACTTTGTGCGTCAGCCATGCATTCAATTCGGCCCGGCGGTTCGCCTCGGTCACCAATTCGATCCCGAAGCGGATCTCGGCAAGCGTCACCGTACTGACGTGAAGGAGATCGAGCGGCTGTTCGGCGACGAAGGCCACCACCTTGCGATGTGGCCTCCGCCGACGGATCTCCGAGAGAACGTTCGTGTCCAGGAGCCAGCCGGTCACAGGTCGACGTCGCGAATCCGCATCCGCGAGCGCGGCGGCTCGATGTTCGTGGACCGGTGCGGTGATTGCTGCAGCGCATCGACGAGCGCCTGGCCCGTGCGCTCGCCCGCAAGTTTGCGAAAGTCGTCCGCGCCGATCACGACAACCTCCTCGCGACCGTGGACGGTCACGTGCTGCGGTCCTTCCTGTTTCGCGCGTCGGACCAGTTCGCTGAATCTGGCCTTGGCGTCCTGCAACTGCCACCTTCCAGGTCGCGAGCCGCTTGATTTGTGCCGTCGTCCTGCCGCCGACGAGGTTTTTCCAAAACTGGTCATACTGACCAGATTACCACAGGACACTGACGCGATCTCTTATCGAGGACCGAGGCAGAACAGCTTTCCGTCACCTGACCCGATGACGAGCCGCCCGGACGCGATCGCCGGGGAGGCGGAGAGCGGCCCGCCGGCGTCGAACGCCTGGATCAGCTTGCCCGTGGCGGCGTCGAGCACGTAGAGCTTCCCGTCGTTGGATCCGACGTAGGCGTGGCCCGACGCGACGACGGGCGACGAGTCGATGCGCGCGCCCGTCGTGAACGTCCACAGCCCCTTGCCTGTCCTCGCGTCGATGCCGTGCGCCATCTTGTCGCGCCCGCCGACGATGACGCGCCCGTCCTCCACCGCCGCCGACGAATAGAACGGAAAATGCCGCTGCGGATGCTTGTAGGTCCACGCGACCCTTCGCGTCTTCAGATCGACCGCCAGCACCTCGTTGTCGTACGTGCCGTAGTATGCCCGTCCTTCGCTGATGGCGACGGAGGCGCCGGTGTACGCGCCCGACGAGATGGTGAACAGCTCCTTGCCGTCGCTGACGCGGACGGCGTGCAGGAGCTCATCACAGCCAGCCACGTACGCGACGGCCTCGGCGATGGCGGCCGTGCCGTGCACATAGCCGTTCGTGCGCACCTTCCAGCGCAGCTTCCCGTCCTTCGTTCCGAGGGCGTAGAGATACGTGTCGTACGCGCCGACGATGACCGTGTCAGCGACGATGACGGGCGAGGACTTCACTTCGCCGCCGGTTGCGAAGGTCCACACGGCCTTGCCGGTGGACGCGTCGACCGCGTGCACCGTTCCCGCGAGATCGCCGACGTAGACGAGGTCGTCGGCCACGGCCGGCGACGATTCGCCGATGCCGTCCTCCGACGCCTTGTACTTCCACTTCAGCGACCCGTCGGAGAGGTTCACCGCGTGCAGCTCTCCCGTGTGCGACCCGACGTAGACGACGCCTTCGGCGATCGCCGCCGACGACTCAATCGCATCGCCGGCGTCATAGGTCCAGAGGAGAGCCAGCAATGACGGCAACGTTGCCGCTGACGTGCCGGTCAGGGATGCCGAGCCCCGGAATTGCGGCCACTCATCGGCGGGCGCCTGGGTGAGGCCGCCGAGCGAGGCAAGCGTCAGCAGGCAGGCCGCACGGATGAGTCTCATCTACTTGCCGGCGCCCGGCTGTTCGGCGAGCGCGACGAGCTGATTCCGGTTGAGGATGAAGAGCGTGCCGTGCGCGGGCACCGCGGTGGAGTACACGGCGCTGCCCATGGTGTTCTCGGCGATCACCTTCAGGATGCGCGCGGCAGCGAGCACGGCGACGTCGCCGTCCTCGTCCCCGAGGTAGACCTTCCCGTCGATGACGATCGGGGAACCCCAGACCGCGGCGAACATGTCATGCGTCCATAACGGCTTTCCCGTCCGCGCGTCGAGCGCGTGCAGGAAGCCGCTGAAGTCGGCCGCGAACACGAGGCCGTCGTACACCGCGGCGGTGGACATGGAGCGCCGGATCTTGTCGAAATGCCAGAGGCGGCCGGTGTCGGTGATGTCCCCGCGCTTGGTCGCATCGATCGCATAGAGGTGGCCGACGCCTTCGCCGTGCTCGGGATCCTGCCCGCTGGCGATGTAGACCACCCCTTCGTGGAACACCGGCGTGCTGATGACTTCGTTGCGGGTCTTCGGCCAGACGGCGTCCTTCGGATTGAGGTCGAACTCCCACAGCTTCCGGCCCGTCAGCGCGTCAAAGCCGCGCACCCACCCATCGCCTTCTCCAAGAGCGACCTGCACGGTGTCTCCGACCTTGCCGACGGCGGGCGACGACCACTGTCCGTGCAGAATGCGATCGCCGGCCGAGTTGTCCTGCCAGGCGAGCGTGCCGGTCTTCTTGTCCACGGCGACGAGCGACGGCGCGTTGGGCGCGGGGATCTTCTCGTCGTTCTCGTCGCGGCCGTTCGACGTGTTCACGAACACGAGGTCGCCGTAGCCGACCGGCGAGCCGTTGGCCATGTTGTGCTGGCGCACGCCGACCGCCGCCATCATGTCGACGCGCCAGATGACGTCGGCGTCGGTCGGCTTCGTGGCCGTTTCGTTCTTCACCAGGCCGTCGTTCGCGCCGTCGCGGAATCCGTCGAGATCGACCGCCATCAACTCGCCGCGATTGGACGTGTAGTAGACGACGCCGTCCTCGACGAGCGGGGAGGAGCAGATGCCCTGCAAGGGCCAGTCGTGCGCCCCGGCCGCCGGCAGCTTGTCGTGGACGGATTGCCACATGAACTCGCCGTCGGACTCCCTGAACGCCATCAGGATGCCCTTGTCGCCCTTGACGGCGGGATCCCTCGGCGCATCGTTGTTCGTGCCGACGAGCACCATCCCGCCCGCCACGACGGGATTGCCGTACGCCGTCGACCCCAGGTCCGCGATCCACTTCACGTTGCGCTTCGCGCTCAGGTCCCACGAGGTCGGCAGCCCTTTCATGCCGGAGACCATGTTCCGATCGGGCGCGCCTCCCCACATCGGCCAGTCGCCGGTGCCGGGGTCCGACATGCCTCCCTCGCAGCTCGCAGCTCGCCGCTCGCAGTCCGTGGCTCGTGGCTCGTGGCCCGCCGCTCGTGGTTCGGACAGCGTGGCCGCCGCGACGCCCACGGCCGCGATGATCACCGGGAGATGTTTGCGCATGCGTTCCGGCGCCAGTATAGTCCTCTCTCGTGGCTCGTGGCTCGTGGCTCGTGGCTCGCGGTTCGGGGCTCGCATGGCTGCTCGCGTGCGGCGCTGTGGTGAGCGCGGCCGAGAACTGGCCGCAGTGGCGAGGCCCGGGCAGCCGGGGCATCTCCATCGAGAAGCAGCTCCCGACCGACTGGGCGTCCGACCGGAACGTCGCATGGAAAACGGAGGTGCCTTCCGGGCATTCGTCGCCGATCGTGTGGGGCAACCGCATCTTCGTCACCGCGGCGATTGAAGGCAACGTGGTCGCCGGAGCCGAGCCTCCCGTGCACCTGCAGGGAGGCAAGCCCTGGGTGCACCCGGACAGCATCTCGGGCGATCGCCGGCAGACCCTGAAAGTGCTGGCGCTCGACGAGGCGAGCGGCCGGATCGTGTGGGAGCGGACCGCGTACGACGGCGCCGTGTACGACGCGCGTCACAAGCGCAGCAGCTTCGCGGCGCCGACGGCCGCGACCGACGGGAAGATGGTCTACGCGTACTTCGGCCCCGAAGGTCTCTACGCCTACGACTTGGCGGGCACGCTCCAGTGGAAGGTGGTCGAGAGATTTCCCACGCTCGGCCTCGGGACCGGTACGTCGCCCGTGCTCTTCGAGAACCTGGTCATCATCCAGCGCGACGAGGACAACGGCGACCATTCGCTCGTCGTGGCATTCGACAAGCGGTCCGGGCGGGAGGTCTGGAGGACGAAGCGGGACGTCGAGATCAGCTGGGGAACGCCGGTGCTCGTCGACGGCGGCGGCCGCATCGAGCTGGTGACGAACGGCAGCCAGTTCATCATCGCGTACGATCCGCGGACCGGCAAGGAACTGTGGCGCACCAAAGGGGTCGAGAGCAACGCGATCCATACGCCGATCGCCGGCAAGGGTCTGGTGATCGTGACCGCCGGTTTCCCCGCCAAGCGCATCATCGCGATCCGCCCGGGCGACGTCGATCCCGGCAGCCGCATCGCCTGGCAGTACGGCAAGGGCACCGGCTACGTCATCTCGAACATTCTCTACGGCGACGACCTGTATCTCTTCACCGACACCGGCGTCGTCACATGTCTTGACGCGACAACCGGCGCGGTCAGGTTCGAGGGCGTGCGGCCGCCCGCTCCGGCGCGGTATACGAGCTCGCCGGTCGCGTACGGCGGCTACATCGCCGTCACCAGCGAGGACGGCAGCACATTTCTGCTGAAGACCGGCCCGGAGCCCTCCATCGTCCGCACGAACTCCATCGACGAACCGGTGATGTCCTCACTGGCGATCGCCAACGGGCGCATCTACATTCGCGGAGAGAGGCACTTGTTCGCGATCGGGCGCCGTTAGGACGGACAGCCCTCCCATCGCTGTCCCGCTGGCCGGGAAGCCACGAAAAGAAATAGTCGGTGTTTTCTCGCGCGCTCAGAAAGCCAGGCGCGCGCCGAGCTGGATCCGTCGCGCGCTCTGCGCCGACAGAATCCTCCCGAACGTCGACGACCCGAAGAACGCGTCGGGCAGATCCAGGTTCAGGTGGTTCGTCAGATTGAAGGCCTCGAGGCGAAGCTGCAGCTCCGAGGTGGGCGCGAGCCGCACGTGCTTGATGAGCGCCACGTTGATGTTCTGGTAGCGCGGTCCCGTGAGGGCATTGCGGCGCGCGTTGCCGAAAGTGCCGGAGGGAGGCAGCGCGAACGCGCCGGTATCGAACCACCGGTCGATCGACGGAGTCCCGGTCTCCGGGTTGCCGACGACGTGCGGACGGTCGTTGTACCCGAACCCGAGATTGGACCGGCCGGACAGGCTGTTGTCGATCTCGGGGAGAAGTGCGACGGTGAAGGGGCGCCCGCTCTGTACGGTGAACACAGCCTGCAGTTCCAATTCCGCCAGCACCGTGGACACCCACCCGGCGTTGGCGAGCCACGACCTGTCCGTGCCGAACGGCAGATCGTAGGTGCCGCTCATCGAGAAGCGGTGGCGCACGTCGAACGCCGAGCGGCCCCTCTCGGCTCCCGGATCCAGACTGTTCTGCGGAAAGTTCGGATCCCCGGCGCTCGTGAAGAAGCCCGAGGCGTCGTCGGTCGACTTGCTGTAGGTGTAGGAAACCAGGGCGGACTTGCCGTCAGCCGCGCGCTGCTGAAGCTTGATCTGCAGCGCGTCGTACCGCGAGGTCGCGCGCGACTCTATCAGCGTGATGTCGGCGAAGGCAGGATTGGGACGGACGCTCCCGGTTGCCTGGTTCATGTCGCGCGCGGAAATCAGATCGTGCCCGCGCGAGCCGGTATAGGCCAGCTCAATCGTGCGACTCCGGCCGAACTGCTGCTGGACGTCCAGGTTCCAGTGCTCGACCCACGGCGTCCGCAGATCGCGCTGATACGCGGTCGCCGACTGCGGGATGGGAAACGGAAAGGACGCGGGAAACGGATCCGACAGGGTCAGCGGCGGCAGGCCCGGATAGGGAAAGAACACGTTCAGCTTGAAGTACGGCGGATTGAAATACAGCCCTTCGGACGTCGCGAGCGCCCCCTGGTTGTAGTAGATGCCGTAGCCGCCGCGCAGCGCCATCCGGGAATCCTTGCCGAAGACGCGGGAAAAACCCACGCGCGGGGCGAGGTTGTTCCGGTCCGGCTCGTGGCCGCCGCGCGGAAGGCCGCCCGCGCCGGCCTGCACGAGCGCGCCGGTGGCGGGGTCGTACACGTTCACGCGGTTGTCCGCGTCGTACGGCGGCGTCGAATAGTCGTAGCGAAGCCCGATGGAAATGGTGAGCGAGGGGCCCGCGCGCCACTCGTCACCGGCAAAGACGCTCCAGCTCGACGTGCGCAGGCGCTGCGGATTATCGAGCGTCGCGCCACCGGTCAGCACCGGCAGTCCCATCAGCAGATCCGCCAGCGAGTTGCCGGTGTAGCCCCGGTCGATGAAGTTGAGGAAGCCGCGCGACTGCACGTCGCGGTAGGCCTGCTGATGGATGACCAGCCACTCGGCGCCGAACTTGATCAGATGCGCGCCTCGCACCCACGTCGCCGTATCGGAGACCTGAAACACATCCGAGGTGCTTTCCTGCGGCGTCGTGTATTCGTGGCCGAGCGGGGAATAGCCGCTGACGGTGATCACGCTCAGCCCGGCGTCCCTGGGACTGGACGTCAGTGACTTCAGCCCGACCGAACGGTTGTCGACGCCGGTGTTGCCGGCGAAGACTCCGATGGACACCCGGTTGTATCCGAGGCGCATGTCGTTGACCAGGTGCGACGCGGGAGCGAGCGTGAAGCCCGCGACGGCGTTCTTCCCCCGGCGCGGGACGTTCGTGCCGAAGCCGGGCACGGCCGCGAAGCCGGGCCCCGCGAACGGTTCGAACAGCCGCCGGTCGCTCGCACTGAAGCGCGCCGTCACTCGCGCGCCGGCGGCGAGCGACTGATCGAGCCGCGCGTCGAACTGATCGATCGCGTCGCGTTGCGCCGGCGACGACACGTAGTTCTCGAACGGCGTGCCGCGGTTCGGCGCCGGGTACAAGGCCGCAATCGCGTGACCGATGGGGCTCAGGTAGTACGACGGCATCTGATTGCCTGGAAACGGCTGCCCCGTGAATGGATCCACCGGCGTCCGGAAGAGCGTGTGCGAGAAGTCCCCTTCGCGCTCGGCAAGCGTCGGCACGTTTGCGACGCGCGTGATCCCTTCACGCAGCCGCGTGCCTTCGTAATCGAGAAAGAAGAACGCGCGGTCGCGGACGATCGGGCCGCCGAGCGATCCGCCGAACTGATGGCGCCGGTAGTCGGGCGCCGGCTCGCCGGCGGGCGCGAAGTGATTGCGCGCGTTGAGCGCGCGATCGCGCAGGAACTCGTACGCCGTTCCGCTGGCGCGGTTGGAGCCGGACCTGGTGACGACGTTGACCTGGGCGCCGGCGTGCCGGCCGTACGACGCATCGTAGGTGGACGTCAGCACGCTGAATTCGCGGATGCCATCGACGGGCGGGCGGACGGCGGGCGTGTTCAGCTTCGGATCGACGTTGTACACGCCGTCGAGCAGGAAGGCATTGAAGTCCTCGCGGCCGCCGTTCGCCGAGAATGCGAAGTCGCCCCGCTGTGAGCTGGCGGAGCCCTGCGGCGCGGCTGCCGTCCCGGGCGCGAGCAGGGCCAGTTCCAGAAAGTTCCGTCCGTCGAGCGGCAGGCCGGCGAGCTGCCGCGCGTCGATGAACGTCCCCAGCGCCGCCGAGTCGCGGTCGATCGCGGCGGTCGGCGCCGTCACGTCCACCGCCTGGATCAGGTTGCCGAGCTGGAGAGCAATCTCGAGCGGCAGCGACTCGTTCAATTCGAGTGTGACGCGTGCGAGAAACGGGCCGTATCCGCCGTGCCTGACCTCGACGCGATACGGTCCTGGCAGGAGCTCGGGCATGACGAAACGGCCGCCCCCGTCCGACTTGACCGTTCGCACGTCGCCCGTCGCCTCGCTCATGACGCGTACCTCGACGTCCGTCAGGGGGGCCATGGAGGGGTCGACGATCGCGCCGCGCAGGGACGCGCGGTGCTGCTGCGCACCGGTGGCCGGCGCCAGCAGCAACGCCAGCAGACAGACGGGAGCCGCCACCGACGTGACATTCGTGCGCATGCGCATCTCGAACCTAATATACACGCGACGCTGCTGCACAGCCGGCTCGCGAACTCGAACGTCAAGCCGGAATGGCTGCCCGGGAAGAAGCCGTAAGCGTCAGCGCGGGCCGGAAATCGTCAGCTCTCGATAGAGCCATGGCGGCGCGGGATGGACGCGCACGTATCGCGCGGGAACATCCCGGATCGTCAAACGCACGGGGACGTCGCGCTCGTCGCGCAGCGCGGCGGAGAGCGCCGCGGCGCCGGTCCAGTCCTCCCAGGCGGTCGACCATGCGCGCCCGTCGGTCGACACCTCGATCGCCAGCCGTTCGCCCAGCTCGGGGTAATGCCACCGCAACGGGAACTCGACGAGGCGCACGATCCTCTCCGAGCCCAGATCGAAGAGGGCATGCTCCTGCGGCTGCTCCTCGACCCGCGCCGGGTACACCTCGCCCGTCTCGGCTTCCCGCGTCCGGGGTCGTGCCGGCAGCAGGTACGTCCGGCCGGCACCGGTGACACCGGAACGTACGACGCCGGGCACGCCTTCGACGAGCGCGATGAGCTCGGGATGGCCGCCGGACCGTGTGTTCACAACGACGGCGATCGGCCCGGATTGCGCCAGTCGTTCCAGGACCGAGCGGTCTCCGCGTGCCAGGGCGGTCCCGAGGATTTGATAATGCGCCGGGAAGTACCCGCTGTACCCGTTGATGAGCGGGTGCCCGTGGGTCATCGTGCTGTACATCGCCGCCGCGCTCGATTCCGTGTCGTCGACGGGCAGCACGAGCAAGGCCGCCTCCCGAGGCACATCGAGTGACAACCGTCCGGGAGGTGTCACGAGTGGCATCGGCTTCATCCAGCCGTCACGCGCGAGGCCGGCGAACACGGCAGCGAACACGATCGCCCGCCATCTGCCGCGCGGTGGCGCGAGCCGTGCCACGGCAATCCCGGCGGCGACGGCCAGCGTCAACGCCGCGAGCATGGCGAAGCGCGGCGGGACCCGCAGCCCGTTGAAGCCAGGAAGCGCCATCAGCAGTGAATAGGGATGCAGCAGCGCCTGCGGCCAATGTCCGGGTGGCGCGGGACCCAGGGTCAGCAGCCAGAAGAGCACGGTCGCGGCTCCGTAGAAGAGCAGCGGCGATCGGCTGCGGAAGGCGTCGCGTATCGAGCCGCGCCAGGCCGCGACAGCCGACGCGCAGACCAGCAGGACCGCGGTGATACCCGGAAACAGATAGCTCTCCGCCATGCTGATGTCCGGCGCCGTCCAGAAGGCGAGCATACGCGGCGGCCGTACGAACGACGACAGGACGGCGCTGTACCGGCGGATCTCCTCCGGGCTGCGCTCGAGGCCGAGCGACGCGTGCACCGCGACATACTTCATCAGCACCGGCGCGAGGAGGAGCGACGCTCCTGCCCAGGCGGCGATTATCGCCGCTCCCGCACGCGCATCACGCCGCCAGCGCACGAACCACGCCAGCCAGAGCCCGACGAGCACGGGAAAGAACAGGAGGTAATAGCCGTTTGACAGGGCCTGGACGATCCACGCGGCGGCAAAAACGAACAGCCAGCGCGCGCGCCGGGACGCCAGATACTGGTGCAGCGCCAGCAGCGCCAGCGGCATCCACTGCGACGTCAGCACCTGCAGGTGCGAGAGCTGCCCGGCCCGATACGGCGCGCAGGCGTACGCCACGCCGCCGCACACGCCGGCCACCGTGGATCCGGTGAGATGCCGCACGAGGGCGAACGCGAAGAACCCGCACAACGCGTAGGACAGGATCATCGCGACGTTGTAGGCCAGGAGCGCGCTGCCTCCGGCGAGCTGCACAGGGGTCGTGATGACCCCGAGCCCAGCCAGGTGCTCCGAGAGCGCCAGCGCGCCGCGCATCGGATGGAAGAAGGGCGGGCTCCACCACCGATCGGTGAACGGCACCGCGTGCGCGTTCCACCACAGAATCCAGGTGTTCAGGACCGGGTCGCCCAGGTCGCTGGGAATGCGCGAGGCCACGTGCGGCAGCAGCGGCCACGTCCACACCACGGCAAGCACCAGGAACCCCGCGAGCGCCGGCAGCCAGTGGTCGCGATGAGATCGGGACGTATCAGACATGAAACATGCGCGACGGGCGCGGGCGTTTCAGCATAACGCACCCGCCCTCCGCCGCGCGCCGGACGAGCCCGTCAGGCGACTTACACAAACCGCGCGCGGGCTGACAGGCCTGTAAACGGCCCCGCGCGGGCACGAAGCGCAGGATCGACCGGAGTGCCGTCCCGTCAGCCATTTGCGGCGATCGGAGGCGGGCTCCCGCGATGGTCCTGTCGTTGCACAAGGAGCTGATGCCATGTCCAGCCTCGCCATGACTGATTACCCTGAGGCGCCGCTCTTTTCGGACGGGCTCGGCGAGCGCGTCGTCGTCGCCGACGGGGCGACGGGAGAGCTGCTGCAGATCCTGCGGATCCGTCCGGCGCTGACCGCGGTCGCCTCGTTCGAGTTCGCGCTGCGCGAGCGCACGGCGCGGCTTGCCAACTTCCGTCACGCGTACTACACGCGCGTTCGCCGCATCGACCGCGCGATGCCGCCGGGAGGCTCGCTGGCCGTCGTGTCCGACCATGTCGAGGGGACGCGGCTCTCGGACATTCTGCGCGTCGCGGAAGAGCGGCACCTGCAGCTCGACGTCAACGCCGCGATCTGCCTGATGCGCCAGCTGGTGCCGGCCGTCGCCGTGCTGCACGAGAACGCGCGCGACGTCGCGCACGGACTGATCGCGCCGGAGCGTCTCGTGGTGTCGCCCAACGCGAAACTGATGATTGTCGAGCACGTCCTCGGCGCCGCGATCGAGCAGCTTCAGTACGGGCGGGATCGTCTGTGGCAGGAGTTCCGCGTGGCGATGCCGCCGAGCGCCGGCCTTCCGCGCTTCGACCACCGCGCGGACGTCGCGGAAATGGGACTCGTGGCGCTCGCGCTGCTGCTCGGACGTCCGATCGCGCAGGACGAGTACCCGAACCAGATCGGCAAGCTCCTGGACGGCGCGCGCGAACGGAGCCCGATCGGCGGCGAGCGGCCGCTCTCCACGGCGCTGCACGGCTGGCTGTCGCGCACGCTCCAGCTCGACGTGCGCCGTGCGTTCGCGTCGGGCCGCGACGCGCTGGCGGCCTTCGACGAGGTGCTGGCCGACGACTCGCAGTATGTCGCGGCCCCGGTGGCGTTGGAGACATTCCTCTCGCGCTATGGCGCCGCGCTGCTCGAACCTGCTCCGGCGCCGCCGGTGAGGGACATGCCGGTCCCGGTGCCCGAGCCGCCGGTCACGGTCGCGGCGACCGCCGCGGCGCAGCCGGTTGAGATCACCGCGCTGTTGAACATCGACGATTTGCCGGCCCCCGAGCCTTCTCCCGTGACGGGGCCGCCGCTCTTCAATCCCGATGCCCCGTTCAGCGCGCCGATCGCGGACGTGCGCAGCGACGGGCCGCGCCGGCGCCGCATCAGTGTCCGTACGCTGGCGATGGCCGCCGCGATGGTCGCCGCCGTGGGCGGCGGCGCGGTCGCGTTCAAGTATTACGGCAGAGTCGCGGCCGCCCCTCCGATGGGAACACTCGTCGTGTCCTCGAATCCCTCGGGCATCGAGGTGGTCGTCGACGGCGTGAACCGCGGCGTCACGCCGGCGCGGATCACCACGGCACCCGGCGCGCACATCCTGGAACTGCGCGGGCGCGGCACGCCGCGCGTGATCCCGCTCAACGTCGCCCCCGGCTCCGAGGTGTCTCAGTACCTGGAGTTCGCGGATGCGCCCGCCGTCGGCCAGCTTGCCGTGCAGACGCAGCCCGCCGGCGCAAGAGTCCTGGTGGACGGCACGGAGCGCGGCGTCGCGCCGGTGACGATTTTCGATCTGACCCCCGGCGATCACGAAGTCGTGCTGGAGGCCGAAGGGCTGACCGCGCGGCACACCGTGACGATCCAGGCTGGCGGCACCGCGTCGCTGATGGTGCCGCTCTCGGCCGCGGCGACCGGTCCGTCGTCGGGATGGTTCGCGCTCAAGGCGCCGTTCACCATCGAGATTCGCGAGCAGGGACGCCTGCTCGGGACGACCGACAGCGATCGCCTCATGACCACGGCCGGACGCCATGAGCTGGAGCTCACGAACGAGACGCTCGGCTATCGCGCGACGCGCGTGGTCCAGGTGCCCGGGGGAAAAGTCGTGACGCTGCCGCTCGACCTGCCGAAGGGCACGCTGAGCCTGAACGCGACGCCCTGGGCCGAAGTCTGGATCGATGGCGAGCGCATGGGAGAGACGCCCATCGGGAACCTCCACGTTCCGATCGGTCCGCACGAGATCGTGTTCAAGAACCCTCAGCTCGGTGAGAAACGGCAGGCCGTGTCGGTGACGACGGCCGCGCCGGTTCGCGTCAGCGTCGACATGAAGTGAGGATCGCCATGAAGAGCCGCCTTGTTGCCACCGTCTGCTTCATCTTCGCGGCCGCGGCGCCGCTGGCGGCCGGGCAGCAGCCCGACGGGCGCGAGACGCCGCTTTCCGCGGCGCGCGATCTCTATGCCTCCGCCCGGTACGACGAAGCGCTGGCCGTGTTGAACGGCATCCGTCCGGACGATCCTCCCCAGCGCAAGTCGATCGAGCAGTACCGCTCGTTGTGCCTGCTCGCGCTTGGGCGAGGCTCCGAGGCGGAGACCGCCATCGCCGCGGTCGTGACCGCCGATCCGCTGTTCCAGCCGAGCGAGGCCGACGCCTCGCCGCGCGTTCGCGCCGCATTCAGCGACGTGCGCCAGCGGCTCCTGCCCGAGCTGGCGCGCGCGCAATATGCCGAGGCCAAGGCATCGTTCGACAGGAAAGACTTCGCGGCGGCCGAAGGCCAGTTCCGGCAGGTGCTGACGCTCGTCGACGATCCGCAGACGGGCGGACGTCTCGCCGACCTGCGCGTGCTCGCCGCCGGGTTCCTCGACCTGAGCGCCGCCGCGCTCACGCCGCCACCGCCGCCCAAGAAGGAAGAGCCGCCACCGCCGCCGCCTCCCGTCTCGCCGCCGGTGAAGAAGATCTACAACGGCGAAGACCCGGGTGTTGTCGCGCCCGTCACGATCCGCCAGGACGTACCGCGCGTGCCGGTGTCAATCCTGGGACGCACACGCGATCGCGGCCTGCTCGATATCGTGATCGACGAGCAGGGCCGGGTGACGCAGATCACCTTGCGGATCGCCGTGCATCCTGTGTACGACAATCTCCTGGTGAACGGCGCCCGCGAGTGGAAGTACCGTCCCGCCACCCTCAACGGCACGCCGGTCGCGTATCGCAAGCTCATTCAGATCACTGTCGCCCCGAGCTGACGACGGCCGGCGCGTGGCGTACCGCAGCCGCCGGTCAGGCGAATGGGGCGTGCGGGTGATGGGAGCGAGATAGCCGTTACAGCGTGACAGTGCGCTCCGCGATCAGGAGCTCGCGCGCATAGGCGACGAGGCCGCCCGCGTCCACGATCGCCTGGCGCGCCGACGGCAGCGGCAGCACCCGGCAGCGCCGCCCGGTCGTGACGTTGACGATCTCGTCCGCCGTCGCCTCGATCTCGTCCCCTTCGCTCGCTTCGATCTCCGGACAGATGATCGTGCGCAGGCCCAGATTGCTCGCGTTCTGAAGAAAGATGCGCGCAAACCCGCGCGCGACAATCGTCAGGTCCGGTCCCTTCAGGCACGAAGCGGCCTGCTCGCGCGAGGACCCGCATCCGAAATTGTGCCCCGCCACGATCGCGCTGCCAGGCGTGATGGTCTTGTCCCTGACGCCCTTGTTGAAGTCCGCCAGGTCCGCGAAGGCGAACTGCGGCGTCTCGGCCGGCAGTACCGTCGCCATGAAGCGTCCGGGGAAGATCGCATCCGTCGAGACGTCATCGCCGAGAACCAGAACCACGCGACTCATCGATGCCTCCGAGTCCTTGCTGCCGCCCGTGATTCACACGAGCCGCGAGCTGCGAGCAACGAATTAGTATCGAGGATCCGAGATCGTGCCCGTGAGCGCGCTCGCGGCCGCGACCGCGGGCGAGCACAGGTACACTTCGGCGTTCGGATTCCCCATCCGTCCCTTGAAGTTCCGGTTCGTCGTCGAAAGCGCGACCTCTCCGTCGCCGAGCGCTCCCTGGTGGATGCCGAGGCAGCACCCGCAGCCCGGATTCATCACGACCGCGCCCGCCTCCACGAGATCCGCGAGGTAGCCCCGTTCCATCGCTTCGCGGTACACGCGCCACGACGCGGGGAAGACGAGCATCCGCACGTCACGCGAGACCCGCCGTCCCCTCAGGATGCGCGCGGCGGTCTCGAGGTCGTCGAGGCGTCCGTTGGTGCAGGAGCCGATGACGATCTGATGGATGCGCCGCCCCTCGACGGCCGTCACCGGCTGCACGTGATCCACGGAGTGAGGACAGGCCACCTGCGGCGCGAGCGTCGCGGCGTTGATCTCGACGACCTCCTCGTACTCGGCGCCGGGATCGGCGCAGACGAGATCCAGCTCGCCGGTGACGGCGGCTTCACTCCTGAGGAACCGCACCGTCTCGTCGTCGGCCGGCACGATCCCCGAGGTCGCGCCCGCCTCGACCGCCATGTTGCAGAGCACGAGCCGCCCCGACGTGTTCATCCACTCGATCGTGTCGCCGTGGAATTCGATGACGCGGAAGTTCGCCCCCTCCGCGGTGAGCCGCCCGATCAGGCTGAGGATGATGTCCTTCGGTCCGACCCACGGCGCCAGATCGCCGCTCACCACCACCTTGATGGTCGCGGGCACTTCGACGTTGAGCACGCGGCCCAGGGCCCACACGGCGGCCATCTCGGTCGCGCCGATGCCGAAGGCGAACGCCCCGAGCGCGCCGTGCGTGGTCGTATGGCTGTCGGTGCCCACGATGACGGATCCGGGGCGGTCGTACCCGCTTTCAGCGAGGACCTGGTGGCAGATGCCGCCTTCGTCGCCGCGCACGTCATGGAACCTCGCGATGCGCTGCGCGCGGACGAACTCGCGCACCTTCTTCTGGTTGGTCGCCGTCTTGGAGCTTTCCGCCGGCACACGATGATCGAACACGATCGCGATCTTCGACGGATCCCAGACGGTCGGCGTCAGGGACGTGCCCTTGAAGATCTCCTCGAACTGGTTCATCACCAGGGCGGCGTTCTCGTGCGACATGGCGAGATCGACCGCGGGCTCGACGATGTCCCCGACGGCGACGGACGCCCGGCCGGTCGCGCGCGCCAGGATCTTCTGCGTGATCGTCATGCCGGACATATCAGTCTCCAGTTACCAGCTTCCAGCTTCCAGCTGAAACCTACACCGCTCCTTTTGATCGCAGCGCGGCAATGTCGTCCGCGTTGTACCCGAGCTCCATCAATATCGCGTCGGTGTCCGCCCCAAGCCGCGGCGGCGGCGAGGTGACCTTGCCGGGCGTTTTCTCGAACTGGGCTGTGAGCGCGAACAGCTTCAGCACCCCGATCCCCTCCGCCGCGACCGTCTGCAACGTTCCCCGGTGTTCGACCTGCTCGCATGCGAGCGCCTCTTCGAGGGTGCGAATCGCGCCGGCCGGGACGCCCAGGCGGTTGAGCACGCAGACCCAGTGATCGGTGATGTGCTCCTTCAGCTTCGCCTCCAGCAGCGGCGTCAGCGCGTGGCGGTTCGCCTTGCGAGCGTCCCGCTTCTCGAACCGCGGGTCGGTCTTCAGTTCGGGCAGGTCCAGCGCGTCGGCCAGAGCCTCCCATTGCTGCTGCTGGTTGGCCGCGATGTTGATGTGCCCGTCGCGCGTCGCGAACGTGCCGGAGGGCGCCGCGGTGAAATTGTCGTTGCCCATCAACTCGGGCGGATGCCCGCCAATCAGCCAGTTGGCCGCGACCCAGCCGAGGAGCGGCAGGACCGAATCCAGCAGCGCGACGTCGATGAACTGCCCTTCGCCCGTGCGCTCGCGATGGTAGAGCGCCGCCATGATCGCGAACGCGGCGTTCAGGCCGCCGACCGTGTCGCACACCGGGAATCCGCATCGCAGCGGGTTGAGGCGCGCGTCGCCGTTGATCGCCATCACGCCGCTCAGCCCCTGGATGATCTGGTCGTAGGCAGGTTTGTCGGCGTCGGGCCCGGTCTGTCCGAACCCCGAGATCGCGCAATAGACCAGCCGCGGATTCAACTCGCGAAGCGCGCTCCACGGCACGCCGAGACGGTCCATCACCCCCGGCCGGAAGTTCTCCACGAGCACGTCCGCCCGACGCGCGAGCGCCGTGAACACCGCGCGGCCTTCCTCGACCTTCAGGTTCAGCGTCAGCGATCGCTTGTTCGCGTTCTGGGCCAGGAAGCTCGTGCCCATCAGCTCGGCATTCAGTGCCGGCACCGCGCCGAGCCTGCGCGCGAGGTCGCCGCCGTCGGGATTCTCAATCTTGATGACGTCGGCGCCGAGCAGCGCGAGATGGGCCGTCGCGAACGGCCCCGCGAGGACGTTGGTCATGTCGAGGACGCGGACACCGGACAGCAGCTTCATGACGTGCGCCCGGATGGAATGACTCCGGTCCGGTGAACGACGCCAGGCAGCGCGCGGCGAAAGAACCGCTCGGCCTCCGCGGCCACCTCGTTGATGACCTCCAGCGAGACATCCGGGCGGCGTCCCGTGCGCTGCAGGAGATGCACGAAGTCCTCGGTGCACAGGTTGCCTCCGGCGAGCGCGGTGAAGGGGCATCCGCCGAGCCCCGCGAACGCCGACTCGAAATACGTGACGCCCGCGTCGAGCGCCGCCCACGCGTTCACCATCGCCAGCCCGTAGGTATCGTGAAAATGACAGGCGCAGACGATGCCCGGATCGATCGCGTGGATGTCGCGAAACAGCCGCGCCACCTGCGGCGGCACCGCGTGTCCGGCGGTGTCGGCGAGGCTGATCGCGTGGAACCCTTCGGTCACGAACCGGTCCACGATCTTCAGGACCCGCGTCTCAGGAACCCTTCCCTCGTACCCGCAGCCGAACGCCGATTGCACCGACATCTGCACCGTGGCGCCGGCCTCGCGCGCGCGCCGGCCGGTCGCGAGCATGCGCTCGATTGCCTCGTCGGTTCCCATCCCGGTGTTCTTGCGGCTGTGCGTCTCGCTCGCCGACACGCCCATGCAGAAGTAGTCCGCGCCGCACGCGAGCCCGCGTTCGAGGCCCCGCTCGTTGAGGACGAGCGCGGACAGCCGCGGCCCGCGCGGCCGCCCCATGGCGGCGAAGTGCCTGAACATCTCGTCCGTGTCCGCCATCTGCGGCACGAGCTTCGGGTTCACGAACGAGCCCGCCTGAATCAGATCGACACCCGAACCGAGCAGGCGCCCGATCCACGCGATCTTCCGCGCGGTCGGCACCACGCCGGCCTCCACCTGGAGTCCGTCACGCATGCCGACTTCGTGCAGAAATACGTCGCTCATGCGCCTGCCGCCACCGTGCCGATCCGCATCGCCACCGCTTCAGCCATCTGGAGGGTCGATGCCGTCCCTCCCATGTCGTACGTGCGGACGCGGCCCTCGGCAATGACCCCGGCCACGGCGCGCTCGACGCGCGCCGCCTTGTCCTGCTCGCCGAGCCACTCGAGCAGCATCTTCACCGAGAGAATCGTCGCCAGGGGGTTGACCTTGTACTGCCCCGCATACTTCGGGGCCGATCCGTGCGTGGGCTCGAACACCGCGAGCCCGTCTCCGACGTTGCCCGAGCAGGCGAAGCCCAGGCCTCCGACCATCTGCGCGCACAGATCCGAGATGATGTCGCCGTACAGGTTCGGCGCCACCAGCACGTCGTAGTTGAACGGGTTCTTCAACAGCCACATCGTCATCGCGTCGATGTTCGCGTCGTCGGCCTGTATCTCCGGGTAGCCCTTCGAGACCTGGTACGCGGTCTCGAGGAAGAGACCATCCGTGGCGCGCACGACGTTCGCCTTGTGGACGATGGTGACCTTCTTGCGGCCCTTCGCGCGGGCGAAGTCGAACGCGGCGCGCGCGATCCGCTCGGAGCCGCGGCGCGTGTTCACCTTGCACGACACCGCGTACTCCGTGCCGCCAAGCATGGAGAAATGCGCAAACGGCTTCGATGTGGCCGCGAGCACCGCGGCGAGCTCGCCCGGGACCGGACTGAATTCCACGCCGGCGTACAGGTCCTCGGTGTTCTCGCGGAAGACGACGAGGTCGATGCCCTCGCGGTAATTGAGCGGGTTGCCCGGGTACGCCTTGCAGGGGCGCAGCGACACATACAGGTCGAACAACTGGCGCATCCGGACGATCGGAGAGCGATAGACGAGGCCCGTGCCGCGAAGCGACGGGTCGAGTTCCGCTTCCGCGGCTTTCATCGGCTTCGACGTGATGGCGCCGAACATGGCCGCGTCGACGCTGCGCAGGAGCGTGATCGTCCGCGGCGGGAACGCGTCGCCTTCGCGCCGCCAGAACTCCCACCCGATGTCGCCGTCGATGTAGTCGGCATCGAGCTCGACGCGATCGAGCACCATGCGGGCGGCCTCGAGGACGTCCACCCCGATTCCGTCGCCTGGCAGCCAGGCAATCCTGTATTTCGCCATGGGTGTCCTCCCCAGACCGGGGCTCCGCCCCGGACCCCCGCCCTCGCACGAACGCTTCGGCGGGCCCGCCGCAGCCTCGGCGGAGGCTGGCCGGCTAGTCGCTCGCGTGCTTCGACAGGCTCAGCACGCCCTGAGCGTTGTCGAAGGGCGGGGGCCCCTTACGCCCCGCTCCCTCGCAGTGCCGGATTTCCGGCACAGATCTTCGTTGTACCGCCGTATTGGGGCCGTCCGGGGAAGGCCAGAGCAATCCGCGCACCACCCGTCCACATTCCACCTTTCACGGTTTTTCCATGTGCTACACTGCGGCGATTCCATGTCTCGAATCGCCTTGACGCTCGCCGTGGCGGCCGCGGCCGCCGCCGGGTGCGCCCGCCCGGCGCCAGCGCCGGTCCGCCACGCGGACGTGCTCCTGCGCGCCGAGACGGAGATCATCGAGGCGCGCGTGCCTCCGCACGCCACGCTCGATCAACTGCTTCGCGACCACCGGTTGCCCGGCCGGCTCGTGGACGCGGCGGTCACGTCCGCGCGGAGCGTCTTCAACCTGCGCCAGCTGCGCGCGGACAATCCCTATCGTCTCGTGCTGTCGCTCGACGGCGTGCTGCGCGAATTCGTGTATCAGATCGACGGCGATCGGTTCCTGCGGATCGTCGCCCGCGATCGCGAGAAGCCGGAGCTGCTCGACGCCGAGGTGGTGCCGTACGAGAAGGAAACCTCGGTGGCGGCGATTCGCGGCACGATCGACGCGGGCCATTCGTCGGTCGTCGGCGCGATGGAGGAAACCGGCGAAGACGTCCAGCTCGCCATGGCGCTCGCCGACATTTTCGCGGGGCAGATCGACTTCTACAGCGACCTGCAGCAGGGCGACCGGTTCGAGGTGCTGTTCGAGAAGTCGACGCGCGAAGGGCAGTTCGCCGGGTACGGCGCCATCCTGGGCGCGCGCTTCGTGGCCGGCGGGCGCGAGCACCAGGCGTTCCGGTGGGTCGATCCCGCGACCGCCAGGGCCGGCTACTACGACGAGAACGGCCGATCGCTCAAGCGCTTCATGCTCCGGACGCCGCTGCAGTTCCAGCCGCGCGTGACCTCGCGATTCTCGAGGAGCCGCCTGCACCCGATCCACCGCACGTTCCGCGCGCATCTCGGCGTCGACTATGCCGCCCCCACCGGCGCGCCGGTCGTCGCGGTGGCCGGTGGCGTCGTCGAGTCGGCCGGCTACAGCGGCGAGGGCGGCAACATGGTCCGCGTCCGCCATTCCGGCGGCCTCGAGAGCTACTACCTGCATCTGTCGGGGTTCGGCAAGGGCATCCGCCGCGGCGCGAAAGTCGAGCAGGGTCAGGTGATCGGGCGGGTCGGCGCGACGGGCGCGGCGACGGGGCCGCATCTCGATTACCGTCTGCGGCGCAACGGCGTGTTCGTCAACCCGCTGAAGGAGCACGGCAAGCAGCCGCCGGGCGATCCCATTCCCGCCATCCGCCTCGCCACGTTCCGCGCGGCGCGCGACGGCACGCTACGCGAGCTCTCGGCGACGCTGCTCGCCGAGGCGCCGCAGCAAAAACCCGACGCCGTCCGCGCGATCCACTAAGTCGCCTGTCTTCCGGGTACAGAAAGTGCTAACAGGTTGAGCTGGTAGTGTGCCTGCCGGTCTTCCGCCGGTGCCCTTCGCTCAGCCTTTCGCACTAAGATATTCCGATGGCCTCATTACATCCCTTCCGGGCCTTGCGGCCGGCGCCGCAGAGCGCGGCCGCCGTTTCATCCGTTCCGTACGACGTCGTCAACGCCGAGGAAGCCCGCCAGCTCGCAGCCGGAAATCCGCTGAGTTTTCTTCACGTGACGCGGTCGGAGATCGATCTCCCGCCGGACACGGATCCGTACTCCGCATCCGTGTACCAGAAGGCGCGCGAGAATCTCGACGGCCTGCGACGGCGTGCGCCGCTCGTCGTCGAGGAGGCGCCTGCGTTGTACTTCTACCGGCTGCGCATGGGCGGCCACGAGCAGACGGGCATCGCGGCCTGTTTTTCGGTCGACGAGTACGAGGCGGACGTCATCAGGAAGCACGAGCGGACGCGCCGGGACAAGGAAGACGATCGGACGCGGCACATCATCGAGCTGCGGGCGCAGACCGGGGTCGTGTTCCTCACGTTTCGATCGACGGGCGCGATCGACCGCCTGTCGCGGCAGGTGACCTCGTGTCCCCCGCTCTACGACTTCACGTCGAGCGACGGCATCCGGCACACGGTGTGGCGCGCCGGCGCCGGCGAGTCGCAGGCGCTGTCGGACGCGTTCCGCGAGATTCCGGCCGTCTACATCGCGGATGGGCACCACCGCGCGGCCAGCGCGGCGCGGGCGCGCGCGGAGCTGCGGTCGCGCAGCGCCTCGGGCGGCGGCGCCGCGGACGCGAACACGTTCATCGCGGTCGCGTTTCCGGACACCGAGATGCAGATCCTGCCGTACAACCGGACGGTGAAGGATCTCGCCGGCCGCACGCCCGCGGCATTCCTGGAGGCCCTTCGCGGGCAATTCCCGGTCACCGAGGGGGCCGCCACGCCGCGCCACAAGGGTGAAGTCGCGATGTTCCTCGATGGCCGGTGGCACACGATTGACATCTCCGGGGCCGCGCCCGAGGACGGCTCGCGCGCGAGCGGCCTCGACGTCGCGCTTCTCCAGCGGCACGTGCTCGAGCGGCTGCTGAACATCGGCGACATCCGCTCGGACAGGCGGATCGATTTCGTCGGCGGCGCGCGCGGCGTCGCCGCGCTCGAGCGGGCGGTGACGGGCGGCAGGGCCGCGGTCGCCTTCTCGATGTTCCCCGTCACGGTCGATGACCTGATGACGATCGCCGACGGCGGCGGCATCATGCCGCCGAAATCCACGTGGTTCGAGCCGAAGCTGCGCGACGGCCTGCTCGTCCACTTGATATGAGGGTGCGTCCCATGAAAGTGCTGATCGCGGATAAGTTCGAGCGGTCCGGTCTCGATGGTCTCAAGGCGACCGGCTGCGAGGTGATCTTCAACCCCGATCTCAAGGAAGAGTCGCTGAGAAAGGCGATCGAGGAGACCGGCGCCGACGTGCTGATCGTGCGGAGTACGAAAGTGACCGAGCCGATGCTCGAGTCGGGGCATCTGTCGCTGGTCGTCCGCGCGGGGGCCGGGTACGACAACATCGACATCACCGCCGCGTCGGCGCGCGGCATTTACGTCGCCAACTGCCCGGGGAAGAACTCGGTCGCGGTGGCGGAGCTCGCCTTCGGCCTCATCCTCGCGCTGGACCGGCGCATTCCCGACAACGTCGCGGATCTGCGTGCGGGCAAGTGGGACAAGAAGGAGTACTCCAAGGCGCGCGGGCTGTACGGCCTCACGCTGGGCGTGCTGGGGTTCGGCAACGTCGGCCAGGAAATGGCACGGCGGGCGCAGGCCTTCGGCATGCACCTCGCCATCTGGAGCGAGTTGGGTGTCGAGGTCGATCGTTCGGGCCTGCCAATCGACATGCCGTTGCTCGTCCGGCTTCGTCCGTCGTCGGGATACCCGGTCGAGCCGTTCGCGGAAGTGTGCGATACGCCGGAGGAGCTCGCCGAGAAGTCCGACATCCTCAGCGTCCACGTCGGCCTCAGCGACCGCACGCGCAAGCTGGTGAACGCCGACGTGCTGAGCCGCCTCAAGCCGGGCTCGTTCCTCGTCAACACGGCCCGCGGTGAAATCGTCGACTACGACGCGCTCGCGCTCGCAGTGAAGGAGCGCAACCTCCGCGTCGCGCTCGACGTGTACGCGAAGGAGCCGGCGAGCGCGCAGGCGGACTTCAGCGACCCGATCCTGAAGCTGCCCAACGTCTACGGCACGCATCACATCGGCGCCTCCACGAACCAGGCGCAGGAAGCGATTGCGACCGAGACGGTGCGCATCGTCCGCACCTTCATGGACACCGGCCGCGTCCCGAACGTCGTGAACCTGTCGCGGCACACGCCGGCGACGCACGTCATCGTCGTGCGCCACCACGACCGGCCGGGCGTGCTCGCGAGCGTGTTCGACATGCTGCGCGACGCGCGCGTGAACATCCAGGAAACCGAGAACATCATCTTCACCGGTGCGCAGGCCGCGGTCGCGCGCATCAACGTCGAAGGGGAGCCGTCGGACACGCTCGTGCGCCGGATCAGGGGCAGCAATCCCGAGATTCTCGACATCAGCGTGGTGCCGCTGGGATCCTCGGCCTCGTCGTATCAACTCGCGAAGTCCCAGAGCGCCTGGTAAGGAGAGATATATGGCTGCGACCACCGAACGGATTCTCAACTTCGCCGCCGGTCCCGCGGTGCTGCCGCTTCCCGTTCTGGAGCAGGTGCAGCGCGACCTCATCGCGCTGCCCGGCGTCGGCATGTCCGTCCTCGAGATCAGCCACCGCTCGAAGCCGTTCGACGAGATCATCCAGGGCTGCGAGGCGGATCTGCGGAAGCTCGCGGGCATTCCGGAGGGCTACCAGGTGCTGTTCCTGCAGGGAGGCGCGAGCCTGCAGTTCTCGATGATCGCGATGAACCTGCTGCCCGCGGGCGGCGCGGCCGACTACATCGTGACCGGCGTGTGGTCGCAGAAGGCGGTGAAGGAGGCCAGGCGGGTCGGTGCCGTGAACATCGCCGCGACGACCGAGTCGGAGAAGTTCTCGCGGGTGCCGCGGCAGGACGAGCTGAAGCTGGACCCGAACGCGGCGTACGTCCACTACACCACCAACAACACGATCTACGGGACGGAGTGGCATTACGTGCCGGACGCCGGCAACGTCCCGCTCGTCGCCGACATGTCGTCGGACATGTGCAGCCGGCCGATTGAGGTCTCCAGGTACGCCGCCATCTACGCGGGCGCGCAGAAGAACCTCGCGCCCGCCGGCGTGACGCTCGCGATCCTGCGCGACGACATGGTGAAGCGGACACCCGCGACGCTGCCGACGATGCTGCAGTACGCGGTGCACGCGGAGAACAAGTCGCTCTACAACACGCCGCCGGTGTTCCCGATCTACGTGATGCGCCTGGTGCTCGCCTGGCTGCTCGAGCGCGGCGGGCTCGAGGCGATGGAGCGGCAGAACATCCGCAAGGCGAGCAAGCTCTACCGCGAGATCGATCGGACGGGCTTCTACCGCGCGCACGCGCACGCGGACAGCCGTTCTCGGATGAACGTCACGTTCCGCCTGCCCAGCGAAGAGCTGGAGAAGCAGTTCGCGAAGGAAGCGACCGCGGCCGGGCTCGACGGTCTCAAGGGCCACCGGTCGGTGGGCGGCCTCCGGGCGTCCATCTACAACGCCTTCCCCGAAGAGGGGGTGGCGGCGCTCATTTCCTTCATGCAGGAGTTCGAGAAAAAGAACGGGTAGTTTCCAGTTCCCAGCTTCCAGTTTCCAGCTTCTTTTTACTCGCTGGAAGCTGGAAGCTGGGAGCTGGGAGCTGGGAGCTGGGAGCTGGAAGCTGGGAGTTCCTTACAGAACTCTTACAAACGGGGCGCGCGGGACCTGCTATTTTGAGGCTCCGGTTCTTTACTCGAGGAGCCTCGTTTGAGCACAGACACAGCCACCCTTCGCGCCCCGTACGCCTACAGCACCGTGAACTGGATCACCGCCATCTTCATGGTCCTGTTCCACGTCGCGGCCGTGGCGGCCTTCTTCTTCTTCTCCTGGACCAACCTGCTGGTGGCGCTCGTGCTGCACTGGTTCGCGGTGGGCTTCGGGATCAGCCTCGGCTATCACCGGCTGCACACGCACCGGGGCTACAGGACGTCGAAGGCCTTCGAGCACTTCCTCGCGATCTGCGGCACGCTGACGCTCGAGGGGGGGCCGATCTTCTGGGTGGCGACGCACCGCCTCCATCACCAGCACTCGGACCAGAGCGGCGATCCGCACACGCCGCGCGACGGCGGGTTCTGGGCCCACATGGGCTGGATCCTGTTCGGCGACACGCACCACAACAACACCATGTTGATGGGGAAGTACGCTCCGGATCTCCTCGCGGACCCGGTCTATCGCTGGCTGAATTCCTATCACTACGTTCCGCTGATCCTCAGCGGCGTCATTCTGCTGGCGGTCGGGGGGTGGTCGATGGTCCTCTGGGCGGTGTTCCTGCGCGTCGTCTTCGGCCTCCACGCGACGTGGCTCGTCAACTCGGCGACGCACATGTGGGGCTCGCGGCGGTTCGCGACGCGCGACGACTCGCGCAACAGCTGGTGGGTGGCGCTGCTGACCTTCGGCGAGGGGTGGCACAACAACCACCACGCGCACCCGGTGTCGGCGCGCCACGGCCTGGCGTGGTACGAGTTCGACATCAGCTGGATCACGCTGAAGGTGTTGAACGCGGTGGGCCTCGTCCGCGATTTGAAAGTCGCGAAAATCACGACCCGGGTTTCGATCGACGAGGCGGCGTAAGCCGCCTCGCTCGGTCCGCGTTCCAGCCTTCCGCCTTCTACGTTCTACCTTCTACGTTCTACGTTTCTTCTGTATCCTGTCTGCATGATTAGCGGCCGCCGGCGGTCGGTGATCTTCTTCACCGTCTTCGGCATCTGCCTGGTCGCCATCGCCGTCGCGCTCAACATCAGTTGGATTGTTCTCAACTGGCGGATGGGCGTCCTCGCGGTGCTTGGGGGCGTCTTTTTCCTGCTCGTCATCGCGGGCATGGTCCTCAACACCATCTTTCTCGTCCGCGAGATCCGCCGGAACGAACAGCACGACTCCTTCATCAACGCCGTCACCCACGAGCTGAAGACGCCCGTGGCTTCGATCCGGCTGTACCTCCAGACCCTCCAGACGCGCGAGCTCGACGACGCGAAGCGGCGCGAGTTCTACCGCATCATGCTGGAAGACAGCGACCGGCTGCTGCACACGATCGAGCAGGTGCTGCGGGCCGGCAGCGCGGGCCTGCGGGTGCGGCGCCGCGCGCGGGTGCGCGTGGACCTCGGCGGGATCGCCAGCGAATGTACGGCGCTCGCCCGGACCCGCTTCCACCTGGCGGAAGACGCGATGCGCTACGAGGCGCGCGCGACGGCCGGCCCCCCGATCGTGCTCGGCGAACCGGACGAGCTGAAGGCGGCCGTCTGGAATCTGATCGACAATGCGGTCAAGTACTCGCCGGCGGCCGTGCGCATCGCCGTCACGCTCGAGGAGCTCGACGGCGACCGGCTGGCCGTCCGCGTCACCGATAACGGCGTCGGCATCTCGCCGCCGGAACTGAAGCGCATCTTCCGGCGGTTTTACCGGGTGCCCGCGAGCGTGGCGATCCGCGTGAAGGGCAGCGGTCTCGGGCTGTTCATCGTCCGCTCCGTCGCGAAGCAGCATGGCGGCCGCGCCTATGCCGAGAGCGCCGGCGCGGGGAGGGGCAGCACGTTCACACTGGTGCTGCCCAAGGCACCGGCCGCCGCGTAGCGATATCATGCCGCGCGTCCTCATTGTCGAAGACGAACAGCACCTCGCCGAAGGGCTTCGGTTCAACCTCGAGGCGGAAGGCTACCAGGCGCAGATCGTGGATACCGGCGAGGCCGCGCTCGAGGTACTGCTCGAAAAACCGTCACCGCCGTTCGACCTGGTGGTGCTCGACGTCATGCTGCCCGGCAAGGATGGCTTCGCCGTCGTCTCCGAGCTGCGGGCGGCGCGCCAGTTCGTTCCGGTCCTGATATTGACCGCGCGCGGGCGTCCCGAGGACGTGCTGAGGGGGTTCGCCGCCGGGGCCGACGATTACCTTCCGAAGCCGACCGAACTGAAGATCCTGCTGGCGCGGGTCGGCGGCCTGCTCCGGCGCTCGGAGTGGCTGCGGCCGGCGGCAGACCAATACACGTTTGCCGGAAAGACGATTGACTTCGACACGCTCGAACTGCGCGTCGGAGATCACACGCTCCCGATGACGCTGATGGAGGCGAATCTCCTGCGGTACCTGATCGCGCACGAGGGCAAGGCGGTCTCGCGCAAGTCGATGCTCGAAGAGGTCTGGGGTGTTCGCGAGGACACGGACACGCGCGCGATCGACAACTTCATCGTCCGCCTGAGGCGGTACATCGAGAAGGAGCCGGCGCACCCCAAGCACCTGCGGACGGTCCGCGGCGTCGGGTACAAGTTCATTGCGGAGCCTCGATGACCTCATTCGGCGTGGCCATGCTCGTCGCGTTTGCGCAGGCGGCAACCCCGGCGGGAGGGATCGCCGGGCGCGTCGTTGATACGAGCGGCGCCGCGATCGCAGGAGCGGTGGTGGACGCGCGGGGCGTGCAGGTGACCACCGCGGCCGATGGCGCCTTCGATCTCCCCTCTGCCGTTCCCCCGGTCACGATTGTCGTCACCGCCGCCGGTTTCGCCGGCCGGCGATGGCTCGTGACGAGCGCGTCGGCGCTGCCGCTGACGATCGTGCTGGAGCCGCGCGGCATCACCGAGTCGCTGACCGTCAGCGCGGGCGCCAACCGCCCCCGCCTGGGAAGCCCGGCGAGCGTGACGGTGCTCGACGCGGAAGCGCTGGCCTCCGCTCCGCAGTTCACGCTCGACGAGCAACTGCGATCCGTTCCCGGTTTCAGCCTGTTCCGGCGCTCGTCGTCGCGCGTGGCCAATCCCACGACGCAGGGCGTCACGCTGCGCGGCATGTCGGCGTCGGGAGCGAGCCGCGCCTCGGTGGTGGCCGACGGCATCCCGCTGAACGACGCGTTCGGCGGCTGGGTGTACTGGGATCGGCTGCCTGCCGCGGCGGTCGAGCGCGTCGAAGTGGCGCGCGGCGGCGCGAGCGACGTCTACGGCAGCGACGCACTCGGGGGCGCAATCAGGATCGATACCGCGATCGCCGGCGCGCGTCTGGTGGCGGACGCCGGCAACCAGGGCACGGCGCGCGTGTCCGCGTTTGCCGGCCGCGAGGGCAGGCTGCCGGTACGCGCGGGGGCCGAGCGGTTCACGACCGACGGCTTCGTCACCGTCGCGCCGGAATCGCGCGGGCCGATCGACCTGGCGGCATCCTCCAGGCACACGGCCGTATTTGGGAGCGCCGGCGCCGTCGCCGGTACGACACGGATCGATCTGCGGGCCGGCTATCTGTCCGAGCGGCGAGGGAACGGCACGCCGTTCCAGGCGAACGCAACGACCGGACGCGATGTCTCGGCCACCGCATCAGGCAGTGTGGGCGAGGCGCTGTGGACGGCCAGGGGCTGGCTGACCTCCCAGGGCTACGACCAGACGTTCAGCGCCGTCATCAACAATCGCACGGCGGAGCGGCCAACGAGCACGCAACACGTCGACACGACCGCCAGAGCGGTGTCGGTCGAGTGGCTCAGACCGTGGCCGCGCTGGACCGTATTCGCGGCCGCCTCCGCGAAGCAGGCCCACGCGACGTTCTCGGATCTGAAGCTGCCCGCCCCGCCTTCGATGCCGCCCGACACGCTCGAGGCCCGGCAGCGCAGCGGGTCGCTCGTCGCCGAGCTGTCGTGGGCGGCATCGCCCCGTACGACCGTCGCCGCGGGCGGGCGTGGCGAGCTGTGGTCGTCGCAGATTCGCGGCGGCGAAGGCCGGCAGACTGTCGCCGGCTTCGTCCCGCGGGCGTCCATCTCCTTCCGCGCCTCACCCTCCGTCGCGTTCCGGTTTTCCTTGCAGGACGCCTATCGGCTGCCCACGATGAACGAGCTGTACCGGCCGTTTCGCGTCGGCAACGTGCAGACGAGCGCCAATCCGTACTTGATTCCCGAGGAGTCGTACGGCGCGGACGGCTCGGTACTGCTGACCGCCGGCCGGCGATCGCTGCGCGTCGGCGTCTTCTGGGCGCAACTGCGCCACCCGGTGGTCAGCGTCACACTCAGCGAGTTCGAGGGCTCGATCTTCCGGCAGCGGCAGAACGCCGGCCGGATACGCGCCGCCGGCCTCGAGATCGAATCCGACGTCAGGCTCACGCGCGTGGTGTCGTTGACGGCATCGGCCGTCTACACGGATTCCGTCTTCACCCGCGGCGCACCGCTGGACGGCCTCCGCGTGCCGCAGGTGCCGCGGGCCCAGGCCTCCGCCGGCGTGCATGCGACATGGGCACGCGCCGCCGCCGCCGTCGAGTGGCGCTTCACCGGCCGTCAGTTCGACGACGATCGGAACCAGTTCTCGCTGAGAGCGGCGCAGGTGACCGACGCGCGCGTGGGTTGGCGGCCGCGGTCGGGCTTGGAGATTTTCGGAGCGGTTGAAAACCTGTTCGACGAACAGGTGGACGTCGGACGCACGCCCATCAGGACGATCGGAATGGGAAGGGCTGCGAGAGTGGGCGTGAGATGGAGACGGTGAAAGGTGGAAGGTTCCACCTTCTACGCTTCACTGTCTGCTACTCCAACGCCCCCGGCGCGCGCCGCCGCCGCCGTCGCCGCCGCCGGCGTTTGAGCGGCACGTACGCCGGATGATCCGCGGCGACATCGACTTCGCGATGCGCGGCCGCCTCGGCCTGCAGTTCGCGCCAGTGCGCGACCACCTCGGGCCGCTCGCCATGCATATCCAGCCACGTCAGCGCTTCGTCCAGAGAGGCGCGATGGAGGATCGATCGCTGCGCGCGGACGGGAGCCTGGGTGTCGAGCAGCCGCGGCTGGAGCGCGAGTATCTGATGGAGCCGCTCGGTGTCGCGGCGCGCGATCGGCAGCAGACCGAGCTCGACACGCCGCTCGAGTGCGTCGGCCGTGAAGCGGCGGCGCTGGATCAGCCCGAGCGGATGCAACAGGGCGCCCGCGAGCACGGCGTTCGTCAGCGTTTCCGGCGCCGACTCGAATCGGGCGCGATAGCGGTCGAGCGCGGCGACCGACCGCCACAGCGATTCGCCGGCGGCGGCCAGCTCCGGCGTGATCGACTTGAGCAGGCCCGAGGCGCGAAGCTGCCGGAACGCGACCTCGGCGTGACCCGACCGCAGGATCTTGAAGTACTCCTCCATCAGCCGCGGCGGCGCGCTGCGCGCGATTTCGTGGCGGTGCACCGCGATGGCTTCCAGCACCGGCTCGTCGATCGTGAATTCCAGCCGCGCGGCCAGCACCACCGCGCGCAGCATGCGCACGGGATCTTCGAGGAAGCGGACCTCGGGGTCGCCGATGCAGCGGATGACCCGGGCCTCGAGATCCTCCAGGCCGCCGACGTAGTCGATGATGGCGAACGTGCCGATGTCGTAGAACAGGGCGTTGACCGTGAAGTCGCGCCGGAACGCGTCCTCTTCCGGCGTTCCATACGTGTTGTCCCGCTGGATGAGGCGATCTTCCGCGCGCCTGCTTGCCTGCCGGCGGTCGTCCTCCGGCGGCAGGCTTTCTCCAGGCCCGACGACGTCACCCGGTCCGGCTGTCGCCGCTTCCGCCTCCGGCGTCGCCTCGCAGGCGGCGACATGACGGCGAAAGGTCGCGACTTCGAGGGCCTTGGTCCCGAACTTCACGTGCGCCAGGCGAAACCGCCGGCCGATAATCCAGCAGTTCCGGAACAGCTTCTTGACCTGATGCGGATGGGCCGACGTGCCGATGTCGAAGTCTTTCGGCCGGCGCCCGAGCAGGAGATCCCGCACGCCGCCGCCGACCAGGTACGCGATGTAGTGGTGCTCGTGGAGCCGGTACAGCACTTTCAGCGCGTCAGGGTCGACGTCTCGGCGGGAAATCGTGTGAGCGGCCCGGGGAACGATGGTCGGCTCCACCACGGGGCCGAATTATAGCATCAACAACCCGTCCATAGCGACTAACTCACTGACTGGTCGAGATTTAGGGGGTGGGGTCGGCTGTGCTACGATTCGGCTATGCGCCCGGTCTCCGCGTTTGTGGCCGTCCTGCTGTTGCTCGCTCCCCCGCTTTTCGCCGCCGACTCGCTTGCCGATGCCCGTCGGCTCTACAACCTCGGACAGTACGAAGCCGCCGCGCGCGCGGCGCGTCAGGCGGCCGCCGTGGCGTCGACGGCGCATGCGGCGCGCGTCGTTCTTGGCCGCATTCAACTCGAGCGGTTCAGGCAGACGGCCTCGCCGGAGGATCTCGCGGACGCCCGTGCGGCGCTGGGAACCGTCGATCCGGCTGCGCTCGACCCCCGCGAGCGCGTGGAACTGGCGGTTGGACTGGGTGAAGCGCTGTTTCTCGAGGAGCGGTTCGGCGCGGCATCCGAGGTTTTCGATCAGGTGATCGATCGGACGGCGGTGCTGGGGCCGTCGGCACACGACCGCGCGCTCGACTGGTGGGCCACCGCGCTCGACCGCGACGCGCAGGCGCGCCCGCCTGCAGAGCGGTATGCCGTCTACGTGCGCATCGGGCAGCGGATGAACGAGGAGGCGGCGAAGGATCCCGGATCGTCCGCCGCCCGATACTGGATCGTCGCCGCCGCGAGGAACGCCGGCGACCTGGACCGCGCGTGGAGCGGCGCCATCGCCGCGTGGATCCTCGCGCCGCTCGGCCACGACCGTGGCGCCACGCTGCGCGCCGATCTCGAACGCCTGGTCGTCCAGGCGATCATTCCCGAGCGCGCCGCGCGCCTCTCACCACGCGATCACGCACAGGCCGCCAGTGCACTCCTGAAAGAGTGGGAGGCGTTCAAGCGTAACTGGGGTGGATGACGGTTTCAGAAGATCCGCGTCAGCCCCACCCCCACCGCATGCAGCGGGCCGATGTCGGCCTCGGCCCATAGTCCCCACGGGCCGAACGAATAGGTCGCCCCGACTGGAACGTTCACCTTCGTGTCGGGAGGCGTGAAGATGCCGCGGGCGCGGTGGCCGATCGGAATGAGGCTGTTCACGCCGGAATAGACCATCGCGCGCGGTCCGAGCGGCACGCTCGCGACAAGGGCGGAGTTGAGGAACACATCGCAGGCCTCGGTTCGCCGGTTGAGGGGAACCGACGCGACGTTGAAGAGCGACAGGCTGATCTTCCCGGCGGTCACCAGGTGCAGGTTGCCTCCGCCGCCAAGCCACCCCTGACGGGTCCCCTCGGTCGTCGTTGCACCCGCGGACAGATACAAGTCGAATCGCTTGCTCAACCCGCGCGCGAACATCGCGTACGCGATGTTGAGGCTGGGGATGCCGTCGCCCGGGTAGATGACGTTGTCGGAGAGCAGCACGCCGCTCTTGCCCTTCCCCAGCGTGTCTCCGACCGTGAGCACCTGCGCGTCGGCCGCCGCGGCGGCGGCGAGGATGGCGATCGCCCCGCCAATTCGTACAAGCCTCGAGACGTGACAGCGTCGTGGCATTCCCAGGTTCCCCTTTGTATCTCGCGTGTACTACCGCCGCAGCGTCAGTGTCTTCGATTCGCCGTCCGCCAGCGTGATCCTCGCGGCCGCGGCGCGCAGCCGCTCGAGATGATCCGGTTCCGCCCACTCACCATCGACGAGTTCGTCCACGACGGCGACGTGGTACTCGCCAGCGGGCAGGGCCGCGATCTTGAACGACCCGTCGGCGCCCGCGACTGTGGACACGACGTGCCGGTTGGGCGCCACCGCCCATCGCGCGCGCTCGCTGGCAAAAACCACGATGGACGCAGAGGCGACAGGACGATTCATCTGGTCCACCACACTGCCGGCGATCTGCGCCGGCTTCGCGGTGACGATCACCTCCACGTCCGTGACGTCCGCATCGCGCACCTCGACGCCCTCGTCGGTCACCTCGACTCCTGAAACGCGAACGGCCTGCAGCGCCCATCCCGGGGGCAGCGGGTACACACGCACCGCGCGTGTGCCGCTCACCCCGCGGACCTCGAACGTGCCGTCGGGATGCACGGGCGCCGACGCGCCGAAGAGCGTCACCGACAGCGAGAAGCCCGCGCGCAGGTCGTAGGTCGAAATCTTGAGCCGCTGCAGCACATCCGGTCCAGCCGCCGCACCGTCAACGACGACCCGTCCCGTCATGGTGCGGCCGGGCCTCGTCACCACCCTGATGCCGTCAAGGTCCTCGCCGCTGACGACAATCGGATGGCTCGCGTATTCCAGGCCGGCGGAGGCCTGCGACAGGCCCGACCGGCCCGTCTGCGCGATCGCCTCCAGCGCGGCCTTGGACTGCACATCGATCCGGAAGTCACCGGGCTTGACATTGGAGAGGGCGAACGATCCGTCGGCGGCGGGTTCGACGAAGTTCATGTCCGACAGCGCGCTGGACACCATGGCGCCGTCGCTTCGCGCCGGATTCAACATGACGATGGTGCCAGTCGCAGGTCTGCCGTGCGAGTCCACGACCACCCCGCTGATCCGCGCGAGGCGCACCGCGCTCAGCGCGAAGTCGATCCCGACGGCGTCCTCAGCGGCGCGGACGCTCACTGGCTGCGCGTCGGCCGCCACGGCCGTGCCCGGAAAGAACGTCGGCGCGAACCCGCTCGCGCCTCGCATCACTTCGGGCCGCTTCGCGGTGGGATCGACCGTCGCCAGATCGACGTCGCGCATGGCCGCCGCGATGTAGTACTTGCCGGGCGGCAGGCCGTAGAGGCGGAACTGGCCGAGATCGTTGGTCTGGACACCCTGGCGCGCGCTGAGGCGGCGTCCGCCCTGGATGTATTCGGCGCGCAGCGCCCGGACGTACGCCTCGACAACAGGCTCGCCGTCCTCGTCGACGATCCTTCCAGCCACGGCGCCGCCGCGGAGCATCCCGATGACGACGTCCTTCAACTTTTCGCCGTCCGCGAGGTTCAGCGACCGTCTCGCGTCGGAGGACATGCGCTGTCCGGGGCCCATCGTCACGTACCCCGGCTTCTGCGCGACGAGCGAGTAGCGGCCCGGCGGGAGGCTGGTGAACTCGAAGCGGCCGGCGGCATCGCTCCGCGACTGCCACATGCCGCCGCCCGGGCTCGTCAACCGCAGCGTCGCGCGCGCGATCGGCGCGCCCGTGTCGGCCTTGGCCACGACACCGCCGATCGACGCGGTGCCGGTGGCGGCCTGGCCCTGGCGCACGCCAGGCTGCTGCCCGCCGGCGATCAGCGCTGCGGCGAGAACGACGATGTCCCACATGACGTCACCCCATGTCGTGATATCAGCGATGACGCAAAGGATACTGCCTCTTCGTCACCGCCGGCGTCTTCGGCGCGATGAGGCGTTACTTGAGGGACACCTCGTTGAGCGGCACGTCCCAGTGCGCGTCGAGAATCTCGAACCGGCGCTGCTCTTCCTTCTTGAACGTCGCCTGGTCCGGGTAGAGCCGCCTGACGATCTCGTCTTCGCCCGACGGCCCGACCATGGCGGCCGTGTCCTTGTAGGTGATCACGACGGCGAACGTCCAGTCCGCGCGCCCGTCGCCGTGATAGGTCGGTACGTACGTGCGAACGTCGAGGACGCGGCCGGTTTTCATCTGTTCGCGGAGCACGGGCAGGTGGTGCTTCGCGAAGAGCGCGACGAACTCGTCCTGGAAGCCCCACTTCACGCGGTAGAAGTACCAGACCGTCCGCTCGGCGCGCGCCGCGCTCTGCGCCGCGGGCGCCTGGGCGTGCGCCATGACCGGCATCACTGGAGGAGTGGCCAGCACGGCCACGGCCAACGCGGGACCGAGAAGGTGTTTCGTCATGGCCCAAGTGTATCCCTGCTACCTGCCAATCATCTCCACGTACCCGTCGCTGATCGCGTCGTCGGGCCGGGCGCCGAAGAGCGCGAGCAGGGCGGTGATGATGGCCGCCTTGTCGCGGGCGTCGCGGCGCGACCACGTCCGCGACTTGACCTCCACGAAGAACCCGTCGGCTGGCGGGTTCACGAGCCGATCGAGGTGCACGTAGAACTCGACGCCCCGGTAGGCGACCAGCCATCGCTGCCGCTCCTTTTCCACGACGCGCTCGGCGGCCGGGCGGAAGTACTCGCGGTAGAAGCGCGCTGTGTGCGTGGCGGGCGCGAGATAGCGCGAGCGGTGGAGGAGCACGTCGCCGAATCGATCCTCGCGCGTGCCGCCCGTCAGCGTGAGACGCGCCCTCGCGCCGGTGACCTTGCCTCCCTGGTCCAGGAACTCGTCCTCACGGTAGCGCAGCCGGCCCTGGGCCGGGTCGTCGAACGACCAGTACGTGTCGAACTGGTGATACCGGCTCCCGCGAATCACCGTCAGCTCCTCGCTGTCGATGACCTGCAGCACCTGTGCGGCCGAGGGCACGCGCGCCTTCACCTGCACCTCGTAGCTTTCCTGCTCGATGGCGCCGCCGACGGCCACCAGCTTCTGGAGCACGCTCAGCTCGCGGCTGCCGAGGAAGGCGTCGATCCGCCGCGCGTAGCCGCGCGCCTCCTCGCACAGGTCCGCCTCGTTCAGCGTCAGGAGCGTCCGGTCGCGCATCAGCCAGCGCCCGTTGCAGAGGACGTCGGTGACGTCGGTGGACTTGGAGGCATACACGATTTGCGCGTAAACCGCATTCGGATCGCGCTCGAAGGCGGGCGTGTTGTGCAGGCGATCGAGGTCGATCACGATGAGGTCGGCGCGCTTGCCGGCCTCGAGCGATCCGGTCAGGTGCGCCATGTGCAGCGCGCGGGCGCCGCCGCGCGTGGCCATGGCGAGCGCGTCGCGCGCCGGCAGCGCCGTCGGATCGCCGCCGATGCCCTTGGCGAGGAGCGCCGCCAGGCGCGTCTCCTCGAACATGTCGAGGTCGTTGTTCGAGGCGGCGCCGTCGGTGCCGATGCCGACATCGAGCCCGAGCTCCAGCATGCGGACGACCGGCGCGACGCCCGCGCCGAGCTTCAGGTTGCTCGTCGGGTTGTGGGCCACGCCGGCCCCGAAGTTCTTCAGCGCGCGCATCTCCCCGTCGTCCACGTGCACGCAGTGCGCGGCGAGCACCTTCGCGCCGAAGAGCCCCTGCTTCTTGACCCAGGGCACGACCGGCATGCCGTGGAGCGCGCGCGACTGCTCGACTTCGGCGAGCGTTTCCGAAAGATGGATGTGCAGCGGCACGTCGAACTCCGCCGCCAGTTCGGCCGCGCTGCGGAGGATCTCGGGGGTGCAGGTGTAGGGCGCGTGCGGGCCCGGGGCGGGGACGATGAGCGGGTGATCGCGCCAGCGCGCGATGAAGTCGCGCGCCCGCGCGAGGCCGTCCTCGAAGCTCGAGGAGTCCGGCGAGGGAAACCGCAGGATCGTCTGCGCGCAGAGCGCCCGCAGGCCGGCTTCCGCCGTGGCCTCGGCGACCGTCTCCTCGAAGTAGTACATGTCGGCGAAGCAGGTGATGCCCGACCGGATCATCTCCGCGCAGCCCAGGCGCGTGCCGAGCCGCACGAAGTCCGGGCTGACGAACTCGCGCTCGACCGGCATCATGTAGCCCATGAGCCACACGTCGAGGCGGAGATCGTCGGCCAGGCCGCGCAGGAGCGCCATCGCCGCGTGCGTGTGCGCGTTGACGAGTCCCGGCATCACGACGCGGCCGCGGCAGTCCACGGTCTCCCGCGCCTGCCAGCGCCCCGCGTCCGGGCCGACGGCGACGAGGCTGTCGCCGGAGACGGCCACGGCGCTGTCGGGATGGATGGTGAAGCGATCGTCCATGGTGAGGACGGTCGCGTTCGTCAGGAGCAGATCGCAGGCCTCGGCCATCGAACGACTATAGATCCGACGGGCCCTGACCTCAGAGGCCGGCCTTCGGCGTCCGGCTGTGGCTCCCAGCGCGGGGATTGACAGACCGACGCGCTCTGTTCACGATAGGCCGGCCCCGGATGCCTGTCGCAGGCGCCACGGGATCCGAAGGAGCAGACCGTTGACTACCTCCCACGACGCCGAACGACCCCCCGCGCGCTGGCGAGCCGTCCTCGATGCCCTCGTCGCGATCGCGATGCTGGTGGCTGCGTGCAGCATAATCTGGGTCAATCTGCTAAAGCCAGATCAGAAGCGTGCGGCGCCAAGGGTCCCCGCCCTGCCGACCGCATTAGTTTCCCTGGAAGGCGCCGCTATTCGCGGCGAACCGACCGCTCGAGCGGCCATCATCGAGTATTCGGACTTTCAGTGTCCCTTTTGCGGCAGATTCGCGCGCGAGACGCTGCCGCGTCTCGAAGAGGGATATGTGAAGCCGGGGAAGGTGTTGCTCGCCTTCCGTCACTTGCCTCTCACGACTCTGCATCAATACGCGTTCAAGGCGGCGGAAGCCGCGGAATGCGCGCATCGCACCGGGAAGTTCTGGGAGATGCACGACGCGCTTTTTCGGGATCAACGGGGATTGGACGCCGCCGGCCTCCGACAGAAAGGCCTCTCGGCCGGCATCGATGCGATTCAATTCGAGCGGTGCCTCGGTGGAGAGGCCGCGGCGACGATCCAAAGAGACCAGAAGGAGGCGGAGCAACTGGGTATCACGTCGACTCCTGTCTTTCTTGTTGGCACCCTCGAGCCCGGCAACCGGGTCAAGGTCGTCAAGGTGCTGTCCGGTGCCCGCAACGTGGCCGATTTCAGTTCGGTCTTGGACAAGATCGTCGGCGGCCGCCCGTGAAGATCGCGTCCGAACGTCGCGAATCATCCGGGTGCCGCAGGCCATTTGTGCTCGTGCTGGTAGTGGGTCAGCCTGGAGCATTGAGGAAATCGTTGGCCTACCCGGATAGGGAGAGCGATATGGCGAAACAAGGCGACACGGATTCCTGCAACAAGACCGGCTGCAAGGGGACCATGACGTATCACGAGAAGCTGAAGGTCGACTTGAATGCGGATCCGACTGTCCGGCCGAGCGGAATGGTCGGAGGCCGTCCAGACGTGAACTACTCGGGATGGTTATGTGACACTTGCCACGAGGTTCTCTGGGACAAGCCATAGAGAATGGCGTGCGCTCTTGAAGATAAAACTGCCCCACTACCGTGCCGCCGTGCTCTGTCGGTTGCCTTTTGACTGCCCGTGTGATAGAGGGTGCCGCGATCTCCGGCCATGGAGAGGAATCGAGGGGTTGTATGCGAAGGCTCAGGAATCTCTCCTTTCTCGGACTGTGCGCCGTCCTCCTCCTGGTGCACCCCGTGAAAGGGTCGAGCGAGTGCGCGGCGGGCATATGGGGCAATGGAGACACAGCCGAGAACGCGCAGTATTCCTGCGAGATCAGCGGACCCTACTGCGACGACTGGTGCTACGCCACCAATTACGTCGACGAACGCTGCGAATTGTGGACGTGCGGGGGCGAGCTGCTCTTCTGCGGCGAGGGCGAGGCCAACGGCGACATCTACACGGCAAGCGGATCCTGCGACTGCGTCCCGTGTGATCTGCTGTAGGCTGCGGCGAATGCGGGTGGGCGTTCCCCTCAGGAGTGAGCGTGGGCCGTCTGTTCAGGGCATTCCCGACATCGGGTTGCGCACGAGTGGCAGCCGCGGTGACCTGTGCGTTGTATGCCGCAGTCGTGGTCGCCGCTCAGCAATCCCCAAAATCTCCCTCCAAGCCCACGACCATCAGCGGCATTGTGATTGATGCCGCGTCGGGTACACCCCTTCCGAGGTGCGTCGTCACCATTAGCGGAGTGGACGGTCGGGAACGTCGAACCGTCGTGACGGATCCCCAAGGAGGGTTCGTCTTCAACGGGCCGCAGGGGACGATGATGCTGGCCGCCTCCAAGGCCGGGTACTCCGGTGGGTACCACGGCCAGAAGTTTCCACTTGGCCCGCATCAGGATCTCGAAGTCGCAGAGGGACAATCGGTTACAGGCATCACGCTGTCCCTTTGGAAGAACGCGGTGGTGTCAGGTGTCGTGCGCGACGAGTCGGGCGAGCCGATTGTGAATGCGCTGGTTCGCTCGCTGCGCCTCGAGGCGGTCGCGGGCAGAAACCATCTTCGCGCAGCCAGGAACGCGAAGACCGACGATCGAGGGATGTACCGCATTGCGGATCTGATTCCGGGCCGCTATCTCATCGCCCTTCCTGCGAGCGGACCGCGGACCCCCCCAACGACGGTGTCGAGTGAAGAAGGCTACGCGACGATCTACTACCCGGCTGCACCGACTGTCGCAGCGGCGGCAGTGCTGGAATTGAAGGCCGGGGACGAGCGAGTTGGGATCGACTTCGACCGCGCTTCGGTGAACCTGGTCACACTCAGGGGAGCAGTGACCGGTTACCCGGCTGATCGGACGCGTCCGGTGCAGGTGCGGCTTGTGCCGGCTGAAGACAGCGATTTCCAGTCGGACCTGGAGGCCATGCGGACGACGGCGGCGACCGATGGCCGCTTCTCGTTTTCGCACGTGCCCCCCGGCTCGTACGTGCTCAGCGTCGTCGTCTTTCCTGTCGAACCGTCCCAGCCGGGGACGACCCGCATGATGCAGTTGGGCAACGGTTCGAGTTTCGGCGGCGCCGCGCCAGGCGGGCGGTCGCCGCTGCCTCCCAGCCCGGAGCAGCCGACCCTGTGGGGAGAGGTGTCCTTGTCGGTCGGCGACAAGAACGTCGATCGCATCGTCATCGCGCTCCGGCCCGGACTGCGGATCAGCGGGCGTGTCCGGTTCGAAGGGGCGACTTCTCCGCCTGCTGCCTCCCAACTGATGGCGACACCAGTCGCCATCACCATCGCCGACGGACGCGAACTGAATGGCCTGCCGTTGTCCGGACTCGATGCTCATGGCGCGTTTCGCACCGCCGGTCTACCGCCGGGAAAGTACCTGCCGAGACCGATGGTCAGCGTCCGGGGCTGGCACCTCAAATCGATTCACCTCGACGGGCGTGACGTATCCACCGAGGCCATCAGCCTGGAGGACGGCGACGTATCCGGCGTCACTATTACGTTCGTTGACAGACCTGCGGAGCTGTCCGGTACCGTCCGTGACTCTTCGGGCAAGCTGCGGCCTGACGCAACCGTCTATGTCTTTCCGACGGATCGAAGCGGCTGGGTCGACTTCGGACCGCTCCCGCTGCGCCTTCGACAAACGCGCGTCGGGACGTCGGGCGCGTACCGATTCCCCTCGCTGCTGCCGGGGGACTACTATGTGATGGCCACGCTCGCCGCGTATGAGATCTGGCAGTGCCCGGAGAAGCTCGAACCGCTGTCCGCCGCGGCGAGGAAAGTGCACGTGGAGGCCGGCCAACGGAGCGTTCAGGATCTCACCGCACGCTGAATCAAGTTCACGCCGTCGCCTCGTTCCAGTTCTCGCCGGCGCCGACGTCCACGGTGAGCGGCACCTTGAGCGCGACCGCCGCCTCCATCAGCCGCCGCACGGCCGCCGTCGCCTCGTCGGCCGCCTCGCGCGGCGCCTCGAACAGCAGTTCGTCGTGGACGGTGAGGATCATGCGCATTCGGCCGTCCGCGATCGCCGGCAGCGCCGCGTGCACGTCGATCATGGCCTTCTTGAGGATGTCGGCGGCCGACCCCTGCCTCGGGAAGTTCATCACGCGCCGCTCGGCCTCGCTCCGCAGTTGATGGTTGCGGCTGGACAGCTCCGGCATGAGCCAGGCCGCGCAGGAGCGCCATCGGCACGTGCGTGTGCGCGTTAACGAGTCCCGGCATGAGAGCCGCAGGGTTTCGCTGCCGGCGTGCACGTGCGCGATGTCCGGCGACGACCGTCGTCGGCGCTCATCGGCGCCGGCAGGTTGGATGCGGCCATTGGACCGGCTATAGCCGCGATCAGCAGCAGTCGCGTGACCCTGGCGATAGAAGCGGGCATTGCCACTCACGTTTCGGCTTACCGAAGACCTTTAGCTTGGCAGAGAAAGAACCGGGGACTGGGCCCACGGAACGCCTTCCGGATGACGTTCGCCCCTGTTGACAGCGGCGTTACCCTTGAACGCGCGTGCCCTGGCAACCACGAAACCCGCATCCATGCTCGAGACGCTGGCTCTCATGAAGTCTGGAAGAGAACGCTCAAGACGTCCATCGGTCTTGGTCTTTGACGCGAGCGTGTTGGCACAATTCAATTGGCCCCTGGGGTCAGGGCGACTTGAACAACTGCTTAGGAGTGCGCCGAGATCGGCCATACCGGAAGTTGTGCTTTGGGAGCTTGAGGCGATTTGGCGACGGAAGCGTCAGAAGCTGATGGATCGCATTCGGGACGAGACCACCCAAGTCGGCATTGAAGCGACCATCAGAGGCACCGAGACCGATCACGTTGATCATTACCATCAGGCGGTCACCGATCTTTTTGAACGTTTTCGACTTTCTAAGCTTCCGTTGACATCGCGGCCTCTCGGGGAACTCGTGATTGCGTCAGCCCGTCACGAGCTTCCATTTGCCGCTTCAGATTCGGGGTTTCGAGACGCGCTTGTGCTCCTCTCAATCGTCGATGCCTGTCTGAAAGCCCCTCAGAATGAACTGAGCGTCAAGGCTGATGGCGAAGTCTGGTACCTGACGACCGACAACCGCCAGAAGAACGGACTTGTGTCGAGGTTCGCGGCGGAGGGCGACTACCCCATATTCGTCTATGAGATCGAGACCGCCCAACAGGAGCTAACAGCCCAAGCGG
>MELC01000066.1:0-5163 GCA_001767455.1 Acidobacteria bacterium RIFCSPLOWO2_12_FULL_66_21 | reverse complement strand
TCCGGCCGCAGGCATATGATTCATTCATCGAACCCTCCCCACCCCTACACTAATCTTCCTCGGGAGGTTGTCTCACTGATTATTGGCACAGGGGGGTACGTCATCGAGTGGGCGGACGTGATTGTGGAGTCGATTTCCTCAATTGCCATCGGAGGGGATCGTGCAGACGGTCAAGTCAATTACCGAAGGGTGTCCTTTGTCGCCGTGGCAACCGTCGGCGCCTTGGTCAAGCGACTGCGGACACCTGGGCACCTCCTAATCGGAGAACCAACCAATTACGTGCCCACGATTCCCAGTGATGCTGTAGAGCAAGTCACAGGGTCGCCCGAATACATCGCTTTAACCTTAGAGGCAGAGGTGGACGGGGAAGCAGATAGCGTGGCGGGGGAGTATAACGAGTTTGATTTCATCTCGCTTCGGGTCAAGCGTATAGAACCGCGTTAGTCAACTGACCCAGCCCCGAAAACCAATGCGCGAAGGGTGAAGACCGAGCGATCTGTGGGTTCGTAAACAGGCCGGCGGGAGCCAGTCAGATGACACAGAGCAACAACCCCGTGGGGCAACGCAGGATCGTCTGCGCGCAGAGCGCGCGCATGCCGGCTTCCGCCGTGGCCTCGGCGACCGTCTCCTCGAAGTAGTACATGTCGGCGAAGCAGGTGATGCCAGACCGGATCATCTCCGCGCAGCCCAGGCGAGTGCCGAGCCGGACGAAATCCGGGCTGACGAACTCTCGTTCGACCGGCATCATGTAGCCCATCAGCCACACGTCGAGCCGGAGGTCGTCGGCCAGGCCGCGCACGAGCGCCATCGCCGCGTGCGTGTGCGCGTTGACGAGTCCCGGCATCACGACGCGGCCGCGGCAGTCCAGGGTCTCGCGCGCCGGCCGCGTCACCGCGTCCGGGCCGACGGCGACAAGGCTGTCGCCCGCGACGGCCACGGCGCTGTTGGGATGGATGGTGAAGCGGTCGTCCATGGTGAGGACGGTCGCGTTGGTCAGGAGCAGATCGCAGGCCTCGGCCATCGGACGACTATAGATCCGACCGTGAGTTCTTCGCCTCTCTCGCCTGTCAGCGGCTCGTGTGCGGTGCGAAGGTCCCCCAGGCGCGCGAACCGGTCTTCGTGGGGCCGCCCGGAAGAACCGTATATAATCATAGACGTATTATGTCTATGAAAAACATACAAGTGACCGTGGACGAAAGGACGCTGCGGCAGGTCGACCGGGTGTCCAAGCCGCTGGGACTCAAGCGGTCCGAGATCGTGCGCCAGGCGCTGCGGGAGTGGCTCGACCGCCGCGCGATCGAAAGCTTCGAAGACACGTGGATCGCGGCGCTGAAGCGGCGGCCGGAGGCCCCTGGCCGGGCTGACGACTGGCTGGCGACCCAGGCCTGGAGCGGGAAGTGAACCGGGGCGACGTGTGGGAGATCGACCTGGGCGGCCGCGCGGGCCTCCGGCCGGCGGTGATTCTCACTCGTCAGGCTGTCCTCCCGCACGTGACCAACGTGACCGTCGCCGAGATCACGTCGAAAGGGAAGGGCTATCCCACGGAGGTCGCGATCGGGCAGCACGCGAACCTGCGGCGCGAGTCGTTCGTGCAGCTCGACAACGTCCAGACGGTCTCAAAAGCCCGCTTCGCAAAGTACGTGGGCGCGCTCGACTCGGTCACGATGCAGGCCGTCGGCCGGAAGCTCGTGCTCGCCCTCGAGCTCGAGGACTGCGTCTAGAGTCCCCGACACCGCTCTCAGTGCATACGGGTGTTCAGAATCAACGCTCAAGTCATCAAACGTAGCAATTCCGTCAAACAGCTGGCGGTCGCGGACATCGGGCGCGGGCACCGCGCCGGAGCGCGCCTGATCCCCGCCGGACTGCATCGTCGCAATTGCCACCAGACAGGCCATGACCAACCGCGTCATCGCAACCCTCCAGAATGAGCCTGCTTCGAACTTCCGTACTTACTGCGGCTTCCATCCAAGGATGTACACCACTTCCGGCGGCACGTTGGCAACGCCCTCACCATCGCGTTGTTCGGCACGCTGCACAAACAGGTGGACCAGTTTCTGCTGCCGCCAGAGCACCGAGTCAAAGGTGGGTTCCCATTGGCCGACCGACGAGGTCGTCAGATCTTCCAGGCGCCACTGCCCTCTGCTCAAGTCATCGCAGATGGCGACAGAGACCTTGTTGCCGCGGCCTTCGTCGCGGAAAACCAGGTAGGCCCTGTCAGCCGACCCGGTGGCGTCGGCGAGGATCTGCGGGCGGCTGATGGGGATGCGCCTGGTGCCGGTCCCGCCGAGGCGGAAGGCGATCGTCTGCTGGCCGAGGCTGGAGACCCGCCACTTCGCGCCGTCGTGGAAGACGACGCGGTAATGGGGGATGTCGGCCTGTTCGTCGCGCCAATACGTCGCGATGTACGGCCGGCCTTTGGAGTCGGTGGTCATCGACGTCTGGTTGATCAGTTCGTGTCCCTGCGGGATCGGCACCGCGATTTCCGCGGTGGCCGCGGTGATGGGCAGCGGGTACTTCTCGCCGGTGCTCTTCAGCCAGGTCTTGCCGCCGTCGATGGACCTGGCGTAGCAGAGGTCATGGTTGGTCGCGACATCGCCGGATTCGCGCCAGACCCATGAGACGTGGAGCACGCCCCTGTCGTCGACGGCCGCCTGCCAATAGGCGTTTCGCTGGCCCTGGCCGTCAATGAGGTTCTCATGCAGCGGCTGCCACCGGCCGGTCCGCACGTCGTAGCGGTTGATGACGAGGTTGCCGCTGCCGGACGCGCCGTCGCGGTACATGAACAGCAGTCCGCCGTCCGCGAGATTGTAGAACTCGGGGTAGGTGACGCGGGTTTCGTGCTGGCCGGTCATGGGGATTGTTTCCCCCAGTTCCAGCGATCCAGGGGCATTGCCCCGAGCGTAGCGCAGCGCGCTGGCATGATGATCCCACGCGACATGCAGGAAACCCCTGCCATCGACGGCTATGCAAATGGCGTTGTGGGCATCGCGCACGTTTCCGGTATACGACGTGGTCCGGGTCTGCCAGTCCGTCGATCCAGTCGCGCGCCTGGCAAGCACGACCTTGCCGCTCTGGTCGTAGTAGGCCACGTACTGGCTGCCATCGTGCGTCGTGACGGAATTCCGGCGGAAGATGACGACGTTGACGGTGTTACCGGCCCAGCCCAGGCCGATCGGAACGAGGCGCGCGCTGCCAGCGGCGTCGAGCTCGGTTTGTGCAGGGCCGTTCGCTGGACCCGTCGCCATGGCGACGGCAAGCCCACAGAGAGCGAGGGCCGGTATCCGCATACGGCCAACGATACACGAACGTGATGCCTCGACCCACGCGACAAGGACGTCGTCGACTTGGTGTGCTAGACTAGTTAACGACTGGTTGATTCATTGGAGACCCGATGGCAAAGGTCAGTGCATTCGAGGCCAAGACCCGCTTCGGAGAGTTGCTGGATCGCGTATCCAGGGGCGAAGAGGTGGTGATTACGCGTCACGACAGGCCAGTCGCCCGCCTGGTACCGGAAGGCGCGCAGCGGCTGGACGACGTCCGGCGCGCGGTGGCTGGACTTCGTGAACTGCAGCAGCGGATCCGCCGGAGGTCCAAGGCGAAACTGTCGGACCGGGAGGTTCGATCTGCCATCGGAGAGGGCAGGTTGTGACAGGGGCCTTCATCGCGGACGCGTCGGTTGCCGTTGGGTGGGTGCATCCCGGTCAGGCGACAACCCAGACAGCCGCCATGTTGGACGCCATCGCCGAGGGCGCCACGCTCGAAGTGCCCGCGCTCTGGCCATTGGAAGTGGCCAACGCGCTCACCGTCCTCGTTCGCCGGCGCAAGTTGACCGAGGACGAGCGGCAGACCGCCCTGAGCTGGCTTCGCGGGCTCCGGCTGCGGGTCGATCATGAGGCGTCGGAGTTGGCGTTTTCGCGCCTGTCAGCGCTGGCCACCGATCATCAGCTGTCGGTGTACGACGCGGCGTACCTGGAACTGGCACAGCGGCGAAAACTTGTCCTGGGGTGCAAGGATGGCGCGCTCCGAAAGGCTGCCAGGCAGGCCGGCGTCACCCTCTGGGACCAGGCTACCCCGTCGACCTTCACTTGCTGAAGCGGAGGAAGATCCGGCGTCCCTGCCCGTCGACCATCAGCTTCCACCCGGCGGCCCTCGCCCGCTCCTGCCAGATCGTCTCGAAGATCCTGATGTAGTCCTCGAACGAAATCTGCTGCTTCAAGTGCGACGCCCGCTGATAGAGCGCGAAGTACTGCAGGTCTTCGAGCCTGACGACGGCCTGGTCGTCATCGAGTTTCTCCAGGGTGACGTTGTTGCCGTGGAGCTTCGCCTGCTCCCAGCACAAGAAGAGGATGAACGCCTGCCTCGGCGGATAGAACGGGATCCAGACACTCGCAGCCAGCACGTAGCCGGCACCGTTGCCGATGCCCTCGCCCACCCACCGGAATGCGAGGTCCTTTCCTTTCTCCCTGGTCAGGAAGTTGAAGAGCCTCACCTGCTCCGACCAATACGTTTCCTCTCTCATCCAGGCCTTGCGGTCTTCGGGCAGGTCGGCAAGTCCCGAGGCATCGACGGGCAGCGAAGGCAGCTTGTCGAGGCGTATGACAATCCCCTCCAGGAAACGGTAGTACCAGCGGCCGTTGTCGATCTCGAAGTTGAACGTGTAGGCCCAGGGGCTGTTGCGGCTGCGCCCGAGCGTCGCAACGAACGTGAGCAGGTTTCCATGCCGCACGACTTCGGGTGTGGCCTCCCACTCGCGCCAATCCGTCCCTTTGGCGAAGTCCTTCAGCAGGGCGAGCTGGGATTCCGCCGTCATCGGAGCGACGGGTCTGATCCGATCGAGCGTCAGGCCGTCGGTCCTTACGAGACGGACGAACTCACTCCAGATCGTCAGCCCGTCCTGGGCCGGCGCCGGTCGGACGCCGAGCAGCAGCGCAACGACGCCCAGGACCGCGACGTGATGCAGTCGTCGCCTCACGACTCCCTCCCTGCAGATGTTATGGGGGATCTGACGAGCAGGCGGCCAGTTCGGTTGACGATAGATGCTATGTAGGCACCCGGGCGCGCGGCTGTGAAATAACACGGGCCGCAGCGATAAGCTCCCCGCCATGTGCTCGGTGGGCACACAACAAGGAGGGAGTTCTATGACCGCGACGACCCGTTCGGCAG
>MELC01000065.1:48362-77738 GCA_001767455.1 Acidobacteria bacterium RIFCSPLOWO2_12_FULL_66_21 | reverse complement strand
GCTCGAAGGGCACACGTGCAACATCGGCACGGCGGAATACAACCTGGCGCTCGGCGAGCGGCGGGCCACCGCGGTGCGCGATTACCTCACGGGCCGCGGGATCGGCGCCGACCGGCTCCATACCGTCAGCTACGGCGAGGAGCGGCCCAAGTACGACAACGCCCGCGAGGAAACCCGCCGGCTCAATCGCCGGGCTGCACTACTGGTGAGACTTGTCAGTCGATAGTCGATACGATAGTCGATAGTCGATAGTCAAAGTCAAAGTCGGAACGCAAAGGCCGGGTGCGCACAGCGTGCCCGGCCTTTCGACTTCGACTTCGACTTCGACTTCGACTTCGACTCCCGACTCTGGATTCTGACTATCGACTATCGACTCGACTATCGACTATCGACTCGACTATCCTCCCACCCGATGGTCATCAAGGCGTCTTCGGCGACCGAGATCCGCCAACTGATTGCGGCGCTCTCCGGGGATGATGCGATGCCGCGCGAGGCAGCCATCGCGCGGCTGGCGGTGATCGGCCCGCGCGCGATCGACGGGCTGGTGGCGGCCTTTCACACCGCGGTGTCATCCGACAGCCGGATTGCCATCCTCCGCGCCCTGGAATCCTCACCGGACCGCCGTGCCGTCGCCATCGTGCGCGAGGCGCTTGCGGCGGGCGGCGATCTCGCCGTCGCCGCCTCGTCGGCACTCCGCAGCCTGCTCGACGCCACCGATCGGCGAACCGCCACGGAAGCGCTCGACATGCTCGTCACCGCCGCGCTCGATTCCTCGGCGGATCGCCGGGTTCGCATCGCGGCGTTCGACGCCTTGCGCGACGTGCCGGGAGACGTGAGGGAGCGCGTCGCCGGCGCACTCGAGCGCGATCCGGACGCGCGGCTGCAGGCGCACGCCGTGGAGGGCCCACGCGAGGCCGCGACGGCCGAGGCCGTCTGGCAGGACGCGCTGGAAGGGCGCCTTCCCGACACACCGGGCGTCCTTCGCGACGCAGTCCAGGCCCGCGCGCCGTCGGCCGCCCTGGGCCTGGTCCGGAAGATGATCGACGAGGTGCGTACCCGCGAGGCAGGCGAAAAGCGCGCCGAGCGGCGCGCGGAGTGGCAATCGGTCCGCGGCGCGCTGCATCAGGCCCTGGCCCTCAGGGGCAGCCGCGTGGCACTGTACGACTTGAGGGAGTCACTCGAGCAGGCGGCGGGCACGCTGCCCGTCTCCTTCCTTGCGGCGCTGCACGTGGTCGGCGACCGGTCCTGCCTGGACCCGCTGGCAGCGGCGTGGTCCCGCGCATCCGCCGGCGAGGCACACTGGCGGCATCAGCTCGCCGCTGCCTTCCGCATGATCGCCCGCCGGGAGAAGATCACGCAGCGCCACGCGGTCATGAAACGGATTGCCGCGCGCTGGCCCGACGCGATCGACGAACTCTCCGGACGCTAGTACGCCTTCGCGAACCACGCGTCGCCCACCGACGGGCGACCGCACTTCACGCACACGCCGCCGCCCTGCCCTGAGCGAGCGCTTGATTCAGGCGAGTCGGCCGGCCCTGAGCGAGCGTCCGACCCACGCGAGTCGAAGGGAATGTTGCGCAACGTAGCCTGCGTCTCCGCCTTGATTTGCGCCTCGCAGCCGGCGCTCCCGCACCAGCCGGCAATGACGAACCCCGGGCGCCCGTCCATGACCGCCTTGAACTCGTCGTACGACCCCACGCGCTGCGTGTGTTCTTCGCGAAACCGCAGGGCGCGGTTGTACAGCGACTGCTGGATGTCGTCGAGCAGCCGCACGACGCCGTCCGGCAGGCCTTCGAGCGGCATCGCCAGTTTTTCGCGCGTATCGCGCCTCGCGAGCATGACCTGCGCCTTCTCGATGTCTTTCGGGCCCAGTTCGAGCCGAAGCGGCACGCCGCGCAGCTCCCACTCCGCGAATTTCCATCCGGGCGTGTAGGCGTCGCGGTCGTCGAGCATGACGCGCACGCCGCGCGCGGCGAGATCGGCCTGGATGGCCTTCGCCTTCGGCAGCACCGTTTCCTGCCAGTTGCCGCGGGGAATGGGGATGATGACCACTTGGTACGGCGCAACGCGCGGGGGCAGGATCAGGCCGCTGTCATCGCCGTGCGTCATGATCACGCCGCCGATGAGCCGTGTGGACACGCCCCACGACGTCGTCCACGCGTGCTGCATCGCCTTGTCCCGTCCCTGGAATTGGATCTCGAACGCCTTCGCGAAATTCTGTCCGAGATTATGCGACGTTCCGGCCTGCAGCGCGCGCCCGTCTCCCATGAGCGCCTCGATTGAGTAGGTGCGCGAGGCGCCGGCGAACTTCTCGCTCTCGCTCTTCTCCCCGTCGATGACGGGCATGGCCAGCTCCGTCTCGGCGAACTCCTTGTAGATGCCGAGGATGCGCATGGTCTCTTCCTGCGCCTCGGCCTCCGTCTCGTGGGCGGTGTGTCCCTCCTGCCAGAGGAACTCCGTCGTCCGCAGGAAGGGCCGCGTCACCTTCTCCCAGCGGACGACGTTCGCCCACTGGTTGATGAGGACGGGCAGATCGCGCCAGGACTTGATCCATTTCGAGTACATCGTGCCGATGATGACCTCAGAGGTCGGGCGGATCGCGAGGCGTTCGTCGAGCTCCTCGTCCCCCCCGCGCGTCACCCATGCGACCTGGGGCGCGAAGCCTTCCACGTGCTCGGCCTCGCGCATCAGCAGCTTTTCGGGAATGAACAGCGGAAAGTACGCGTTGACGTGGCCCGTCGCCTTGAACCGCGCGTCGAGTGCGTGCTCGATGAGCTCCCAGATGGCGTACCCGTACGGCCGGATGGCCATGCAGCCCTTGACGGGCGTGTAATCGGCGAGCTCCGCGCGGCGCACCACGTCGAGATACCAGCGCGAGAAGTCCTCGGACTGCGGGGTGATCTCGGTCACCATCCCGTCCTTCTTCTCCGAGCCCTTGCCGCCTTTGCCCTTGTCACCCTGCTCCGCCATCAAAGAACCCCCAACCTGCGAAGTTTGTGAATTCATGAATTCGTGAGTTTGTGAATTCAACGTCGGCAGCTCAAGCCGTCCTTCGGGTGATTTCAGCTGGATGGCCGCAATTCACCAATTCACCAATTTCATCGTCTCCCTGCTCCGCCGCCTCCAGTGTATATCGTCGCGTCTCGCGTAATCGGACCGGTAATGCGCGCCGCGGCTCTCTTCGCGGCGAAGCGCCGCGCGCGCGATCAGGCGGCCGACCGTCAGGAGGCTCGCGGTGCGCCAGCCGTCCGCATCGAGCGGTCCTCCATCGCGGATCCATGCGTCGACCGCCCGCCACGCCGGTTCGATCGCCGCCAGCGCACGTTCCAACCCGGCGCGATCGCGAAAGAGCCCGACCTCGCGCCACATGACGTCCTGGATCTCCCGGGCGCGGAGCAACGCCGGGGCGCCGCCACGAGCCGGGCGCGGAGCCGCGACAGGGGGCCGGCTGCCGCCGCCCGGCGTGGAGGTCCGCATCGCGCGGCCGGCCCTCGCGCCGAAGACGAGTCCTTCGAGCAGCGAGTTGCTCGCCAGCCGGTTCGCGCCGTGGACGCCGGTGCACGCGACCTCTCCCGCCGCGAACAGCCCCGGGAGCGTCGTGCGGCCGTCGACGTCCGTCGCGACGCCGCCCATGAGGTAGTGCGCGGCGGGGCCGACCGGGACGCGATCGCGCGCGAGATCCAGGCCCGCGCGCCGGCACGCGTCGGAGATCAGCGGAAACCGCTCGTGCACGAAATCAGGATCGAGCAGTTCCAGCGACAGCGAGACGGGATGCCCGGTGCGCTCGCTCTCGCGGACGATCGCCCGCGACACCCGATCGCGCGGCGCGAGATCCCCTCCCGGCTCGGAGCGCGTCATGAACGCGTCGCCGTCCGCGTTCACCAGCCGCGCCCCTTCGCCGCGCAGCGCCTCGGACAACAGGAACCGCGGCTGGCCTGCGACCTGGAGCGCTGTCGGGTGGAACTGGACGAACTCCATGTCCACGACCGCCGCCCCGGCGCGGTACGCCATGGCCACGCCGTCGCCCGTGGCGACCGGCGGGTTCGTCGTCTCGCGGTAGACGCGCCCCGCTCCGCCCGTCGCCAGCAGCACGGCCGGTGCATACGCGCTCGATGCGCCGCCGTCCTCATCGAGAAAGCACGCGCCGATCGCGCGGCCGTCCTCGACAATCAGTTCCACCGCGAGCGCATGATCGTAGGCGGTGAGGCCGGCGAGCGACGACGCGCGGGCCCAGAGCGTGCGGGCGATCTCGCGGCCGGTCGCATCGTGCGCGTGCAGGACGCGGCGGACGCTGTGCGCGCCTTCGATCGCCAGCGAGGGCCGGCCGCCCGGATCCCGGTCGAAGGCCGCTCCCCAGTCCATGAGCTCGCGCACGTACCGCGGGCCTTCCTCGACAAGGACGCCGACGGCGCGCTCGTCGCACAATCCGTCGCCTGCGGCGAGCGTGTCAGCCGCATGAAGCTCGGGAGAATCGTCGGGACCGACAGCCGCGGCGATGCCGCCTTGCGCGTAGCCGGTGCTGCCCTCGCGCGGTTCCGCCTTCGTGAGGATCAGGATGTCGCCGGCGCCGGCCAGCTCCGCGGCTGCGCGGAGCCCAGCGATGCCGCTGCCGATGATGAGAAATTCCGCGAAAAGCTCCACGCCGTTGCTGCTATCCTACCATCCGGAATGCCTGGTCCAGTCTCCGCGCCCGGTGGTACGCGCCTGGATGTGCGTACCGCGTTCGGCAGGTACACGATCCACATCGCCCCCGATGCCACGCTGGCCTTGCCGGCGGTCCTCGACGCCGCCGGCGTGCCCGAACGCCGCTTCATCGTCTCCAGCCCGGCCGTGTGGCGCCTCCATGGCGATCGGTTCCGGAAACTCACCGGCGATGAGCCCATTCTGATCCCCGATGGCGAGCGGTACAAGCATCTCGGCACCGTCGGCCGCATCTACGACGCGTTGATTCGCGCCGCGGCCGACCGCGCGGCCGCCATCGTCGCTGTCGGGGGGGGCGTGGTCGGCGACGTCGCGGGATTCGCGGCAGCGACGTTCCTCCGCGGCCTCCCGCTCGTCCAGGTGCCGACGACGCTCCTGGCGCAGGTGGACAGCTCGGTCGGCGGCAAGGTCGGCGTGAACCATGTGATGGGAAAGAACCTCATCGGTGCGTTCTATCCGCCCTCCGCCGTGGTGATCGATCCGGGCTTGCTCGCGACGCTGCCCCGCCGTGAGTTCCGCGCGGGACTCTACGAGGTGGTCAAGTACGGCGCCATCGCGAGCCGGCCGCTGTTCGACCGGCTCGTGTCGGATCTTCCACGGCTGTTCGCGCACGACGCTGCCGTGCTGATGCCGATGATCGCCGAATCGTGCCGCATCAAGGCGGAGATCGTGGAGCAGGACGAGCGCGAGACCGGGCTCCGCCGCACGCTGAACTTCGGGCACACCGCGGGCCACGCGCTCGAGTCGCTCACGCGGTACCGGCGCTTCCGTCACGGTGAAGCGGTCGCCTACGGGATGCTTGTCGCCGCCGACCTCGCGGTCGCGCGCGGCCTGCTGAGGGCGGCGGAGCGCGATCGGCTCGCCGCGCTGATCATGCAGATGGGACCGTTGCCGCAGGTGGGTGACCTGTCAGCCGCCGACGTGCTGGAGGCGGCCTCGCGCGACAAGAAGGTCATTGCGGGCCAGCTCCACGTCGTCCTGCCCACGGCGATCGGGGCCACGGTCATCGTGAACGACGTAACGGAAGAGGAACTGAGGGACTCGCTCGTCCACATCGGGCTCCGCGCCGGACCCGCTGAAGAACACGGAGACTGAAACCACGGAACAACACGGAAAAACACGGAAGGTTTCTTGGCCTGAACCCGTCAGAGTTGTTCCGTGTTTCCGTGTCCTTCCGTGTTTCCGTGTCCTTCCGTGTCCTTCCGTGTTACTCGATACGATGCTCCTTCAGTTTCGCGAGCAGCGTCTTGTAGCTGACCTGCAGGAGCTCCGAGGCGCGTCCCTTGTTGCCGGCGGCCTCGGCGAGCGCCTCCTGGATCTTGCGCCGCTCGGCCTCGGCCGTCGCGCGCCGCGTGACGTCCATCAGCGAGCCCGACAGATCCAGGTTCGCCCAGGGATCCGGCGCTTCGTGCTCCGATGCATCGACGAAGGAGAGATTCAAGTGCCGCGGCAGGATCGAATCGCCGTCGGCGAGGATGACGGCCCGCTCGATGCAGTTCTGCAGCTCGCGCACGTTCCCCGGCCACCGGTACGCCACGAGCTCGTCGAGCGCTGCCGGCGACAGGATCAGCGGCTTCTTCTTCATGTCCCGGCAGAACCGCTCGACGAAGTGCCGCGCGAGCACGGGAATGTCGGCGGGCCGCTCGCGCAGCGGCGGGACCGTAATCGGGAACACCGACAAACGGAAGAAGAGATCCTCGCGGAAGCGCCGCGCGGCGACCGCCGCGCGAAGGCCGCGATTGGTGGCGGCGACGAGACGCACGTCGACGTGGACGAGCGCCGTGCCCCCCACGCGCTCGAAGCGCCGCTCCTCGAGCGCGCGCAGGATCTTCGCCTGCAGCGAGAGCGGCAGGTCGCCGATCTCGTCGAGGAACAGCGTGCCGCGGTGGGCCATCTCGAACTTGCCGAGCTTGCGGCCCACCGCCCCGGTGAACGCCCCCTTCTCGTGCCCGAACAGCTCCGTCTCGAGGAGCGTCTCCGGGATCGCGGCGCAGTTGATCGCCACGAAGGGGGCTTCCGCCCGCGCGCTGAGGGCGTGCAGGGATCGCGCGAACAGCTCCTTGCCGGTGCCGCTCTCCCCTTCCAGCAGCACCGTCGTGTCGGTCCCGGCCGCGCGTTGAAGCGACGCGAACACCTTCCGGAGAGACGGATCCTCGCCGACCAGCTGCGGCGCGCCGCGCCGCACCGCGAGCTCCTCCTTGAGCAGCAGGTTCTCCGTCACCAGCCGGCGCTGCTCGAGCGCGCGGTTCACGAGCAGCAGCAGGTGCTCGGGGTCGACCGGCTTGGCCAGGAAGTCCAGCGCCCCGGCCTTCATCGCCGTGACGGCGTCCTCGATGCTGCCAAAGGCGGTCATGACGATGACGGGGACGTCCGCGTCCGTCTCCTTCGACGCGCGCAGCACCCCAAAGCCGTCGCCGATCGGAAGGCGCAAATCGGAGAGCACGAGGGCCGGCTGCGTCTGCTGCAGGAGCCGCACGGCTTCAGGCTGGTCGCGCGCCTCGAGAACGCCATGCCCCTCGCGCTCGAGCGCGTGGCGCAGCATCGCACGCAGCGAGTCCTTGTCTTCGACGAGAAGAATCTGGGCGGGGGCGCTCAAGGCAGCCACGAAGTCAGCGGAGCCAGCCGGGAGGGACGCCAGCCACGCGGGCTTCCTCCTCGATGTCCGCGATCTTCTTCGTCGTCTGCTCGATTTCCTTGGTCACGCGATCGAGCTCGCCGATCGCTTTCCGGCGATCGTCGTCGATCTTCGCGCGCTGGAAGGGATCGTCGCGACTGGCGAAGTCCGCGGCGAGCGAGTTGATGCGGCTCTGCAGCGCGTCGGCGAACGCCTGATTGCGCCGCAGCTCCTCGCGCGCCTGCGTCATCCTGGCGCGCCACCAGGCCTCGTCCTTCTCCTCCGGCTTCTCGCCCGCCTTCTGCGCGTCGGCAGCCTTCTGCTCGGCCGTCTTCTGATCCGCGGGGGGCGCGGCGGGTGGCACGGGCTTCGCGGCCTTCGGCAGATCCTTGCCGGTGATGACCTTGGCTGGCGTGGTAATCGCCTTGCGGCGCTCCGCCTCCCTCTTCGCGAGCTCGCCGAGCGTCGGGGTCTGCGCGTAGAGGGTCGGAGGCGCCAGCAGGCAGTAGGCAGCCGGCAGCAGGCAGATCAGGAGCCAGGCAGTACACAACAGCCGGGAGGCAGCTCGTCTGCCCACGCCGTGCCGCCCAATGCCTGTCGAGAGAGCATTCGTCATGGCAGTTCTCTGACGCGGATCGACTTCCAGTGTAGCAGACGCGGCGCGAGCCGGCCAGTACGTGGAAGGCAGGGCTGAAGCCCCGCGCGGCGCGATCAGCCGCCGGCGCCCGAGAGCCGGGCGATCCTGGCGCGCACCTTGTCGGCATCGGCGGCCGTGGGGGACAGCCGCAGGTACTCCGCGTAGGCGTCGGCCGCATCCTTGGGCTTCTGCAGCCGCTCGAGGCTCGTCGCGAGCGCCAGCCGGAACGACGCGTCTTCCGGCTGGAGGGCGATGGCCTTCTGGTACTCGGCCACGGCCGCCGCCTCGTCACCCTTCTTGTGCAACGCCAGCGCGAGGTTGAACGTGGTGACGTAGTCGTCGGGAAACAGCGCTTGGGCGCGGCGATACCCGGCCACCGACTGCTCCCAGTCGCCGAGCAGCCCCAGGGCCCGCGCCAGATTGAACTGGTACGCCCAGCGGTCCGGCAGCAGCGCGAGCGCCCGCTCGTAGCACGGGATCGCTTCCTTGACGCGGTTCAGCCGGACGAGCACCTGCCCCAGGTTGCTCCAGGATTCCGCATCCTGCGGATTGCGTTCGACGGCGGCTTGAAACTGCGCCAGCGACGACGCGTAGTCTCCGGCGTCGTACGCCTGGGATCCCACCGCCGGCGGATCGAGGAACGCGCGTTCCGCGTCGGCCGCCGGTGCCGCGGGCTCGGCCGCCGGGACCTGCCGGCGCGCCGCGAACGGATCGGGTGGCGGGCCGGTCAACGCCGGCGTCTTCGGCGCCGCCGGGCGCGTGAGCCACAGCACCGCGAGCCCGGCGACGAACACGCCGGCAAGCGCCAGCGCGACGCGTGCGAACCGCCGGTTGGCGGCGGCGACCGCGGCAGGATCGGCCGCGGCAATCAGCGCGCGGCACCGCGGGCACCGGCCCCGGTCGCTCCGCACCTTCGCGCCGCATTGCGGACAGACGGTCGCCTGGCTTTCCATATCGGCGGGGCCCCCTGCACCCCGCCTGGCGGCCTCCACTACGCGAGCGCTCACGGCTCGCTCCGTTCCGGCCGCATCATCTAATTTCCCGCCAGGAGAGAATCCGGACGCCGACCTGTCCGATGCCGTTGTTGAAGTCGGACGGATCGCCGAACGCTTCGACGTTCGCGCCCGTGCCACCGGCCGTCCCCAAGTACAAGTGCTGATCCACGATGAACGGCGCGGTTGCGCGGCCGGCGACGGTGGCCACGACCGGTGTCTCGTTGGTGTCGATGCGCCCGTTGTTGTTCGCGTCGTATGCGGCGCCCCCCGCGTAGGTCAACGCATACAGTTTTGCGCTGAAGTCGCTGCACGGCGTGCTCGAGGATTCGACCGTGGTCGAATAGAACACGATGTCCCCCGCCACCGATGGCGCCGTCGACGGGCGCTCTCCCGTCGCGACCCCCGACGAGTCGGTCACCGTCGTCAGGTCGCGCGCGAACTTCAGGGTCGACCCGTTGGCCGGGTAGTTGTCCTTGAGCCCATACAGCTTGAACGTGCCGGTGCCTCCGGGTGCGCCGCTCGCCAGCAAGTCGCTGCCCGTCGCGAAGAACATATACACGTCGGTGCTGCCGATGAACAGCAGCGCGGAAGATGCGTAAATCGGCTGCGCCGTGTCCCGCATCAGGCGCGCGGAGATGGTGCCGGTGGAATCGAACGTGAATCGCCAGTACTTGCCGTCCACATCGCCGATGTACGCCTTGTTGACGACGATGCTGGCGTTGTCGCCCGCCGCGGTCGGATCGGCCTGCAGCGCGTTCTTGCGGCCGTCCCCCGAGACGTCGCCAATCGACACGCAGCCCGCGCCGGAGCCGGAGCCGTCGGAGATCGCCGGGCAGGACGCGCCTCCCGCGTTGCCGATCAGGGCGCCCGTGTCCACGTCGAGCAGGTAGAGGGCGTTGCCCGCTTTGGGCGCCGAAGCGCCGCGCCCGGGCAGCAAGGCCTCGACGTCTGGAAAATAGCCGGACCCGACAATGACCGCGGTCGTGGAACGATCGGCCGTCAGCGTGCCGACCGCGGGATCGGACCAGGCGAAGCCGACGGTTTTCTCCGCGTAGCTTGCCGCCGCCTTCAAATCGCCGAACAGCCGCAGCTTCCCACCGGGTGTGCCATCGGTGACGGTGAGAATGCTGGCATACGTCGGATCGAAGCTCGAGTAATTCGGGAAAGCCCACTTGAACTGGATCGATTCATTGGGCGAGTCGAAGCGGCCGAGCAGCGTGCTGACGGTGGCCAGATCGCCGAGCGAGGGATCGACACCCATGCCCGCCTCGGTGACGTCGAAGGCCTGGTAGAAGACCCCGCCGGGCCCTTCGCCGATGATCATGAGGCTCTTCCACGCGCCCCCGATCTTCACTTCCGCGATCTTCGGCGAACTGTCCACGAAGTAGTCGAACTGCTCGATCGCCTGGCCGTCGCGAAGCGTGCGCAGCTTCGGCAGCAGGTTGTAGGGGATGAACGCCCACACCTCGTAGCCGCTTCTCGCGTCGATCGCGTGGATCATGCCGTCGTTGGCGCCGACGAAGATCATGGAGCGCCGATCCTTGTGCACCCCTGCGAAGGACGCAGCCGCATCGGTGCGGCCGTACGCGTCGTCGGGCGGCGGATCGAGCGAGGGCGGGTCCATCAACGCGGGCGTGGACCCGATGATCGCGCCGAGCTGCTGCGCGCGCACCAGTGTGATGAGATCAGTCGTCGTGCTGGCGTCCGCCGTGCCCATCGCGGTGCGGAACTGCGCCTCGTTCGCGGTGGTGAAGGCCACCACCGACCCGCCGCCGGATCCATCCGGAACGTACGTGTAGATGTTGCGCGTATTGGGATCGGCGGGCACGCGGGCCTTCCCGGCAAGCAACGGGCGCCCGTCAAGATCCGGCCACAGCCTCGTGCCGTCGCTGGTGAACTTCCATCCGGTCGGCTTGGTCGTGTCGGGCTCCGGCTTGTAGACGCGGAACGCACGCATGACGCCGTCGAAGCCAGGAAGACTGAAGCCGCTGGTCACCAGCATGTTGCTGCGCTGCGACAAGGCCTGGCCGCCGGGGTTCGCGGTGATGTCCGTGTACAGCAGCGGGTTGCCCAGGTAATCGGGCGCGTTCTTCAGGTTGACGGTGCCGACGATCGGGCTGACGGGCAGGAAGTCGCTCGTCGTACTCGCTTCGAAGTTCGACGACCGGCTATAGCCTGCCTGCACCGCGTAATCGATGCCCGCGGCCAGATCGTTCGTAGTGTCGATCCTGCGATACACGCCGCCGCTGTTGGTCGCAATCGTCTGTAATGTCGTTTCGGTGTCGTCAGCGAGGTTCGGCTTGACCGCCAGCACGTGGATCGGCACGCGTTTGGTGACGCCGTCGCTGGCGACGGTCAGGAAGGTGCTGGCTTTGGTCGCGGAATTCGCCGTGTACCCCAAGCCGCCCGAGTCCCGCCCGCCCGTGATGAGCACGACGACGGTGTTTCGGCACGTGCGGTTCGCCGCCGTATCCGCGTGCATCGCTTCGATCACCGCCGCCCGTGCATCATCGAGCGCGAAGGCGAGCGGCCGGTCTTCATACGTCGGTCCGCCGACGCCCGTCGGCGCCAGGCCGGTCACATCGCCAAGCTGCCGGTTGACGACCGTCAGGACCTGCGAGGAGGTGTTGTTGCCCGCTGCGACCAGCACGCCTGAACTGCTCTGCGAGTAGTTCGCATTCGTGCCGACCGACGGAATGTAGATCCCGAACTGGCCGCCGGCCGTTGCGTGGCACGGACTGGTGTCGTTGTACCCGTTCTGGGTGGCATCCGAGGGGTTCACGTAGTAGGCGCAGTCGGGACCGCCGACGTACTGCACGCCGCGCGGAGACGTCGTGAGCCCCCACGTCGCTGACGCCTGGCGGAGACGGACGAGCCCCCATCGTGTGATTGCCGCGTTCGTGGTCACCGCTTCGACAATCCCGGCCTTTGCGATCGAAAGACGGGTGCTGTCCAGGAAGGCGAGGTCGGAGGCCGGAATCGACGTGCTGATAGACGGATCGAACGCGGCCTGCACCGCGTCAAGGCGTGTGGCCGTGTACTGCTTGTTGCCGTTGCCGTGCGTCGTCGTGTAGTTGAATCCCACAATCTTGCGGCGATACGTCACGGTCGTCGGTACGGGTGAAAACGCGCCTATTACCGGGTCGCTGATCGGCCAGAATCCTGGATCGAGCAGCGTGCAGGTCCCCGCCGAGAAGGAACAGTTGCCCTCGGTCAGCATGGACAAGGACGTGTCGACGATGATGATGACCGTCGGCGGTACGCGCTTGAGGAACAGGAGCGGGTCGAGCTGCGCGAAAGCGGTCGCGGATCCCCACAGCGTGATTGCGACAGCCGCCAAGGCAGTCGCGGCGCGGCGCGTCCGCGCGACCGACAGGCCGCGGCGGCGACTCCGATGTAAGCCTCTGGTAGCGATCATTGGAGGTTCCCACTCGCGGTGTTCATCCGCATGTTGAAGAGGGACTTGCCGGGCGTCCCGACGGCGGCCTTGCGCGCGCGCTGGTTCAATTCTTCCTGGCCGCGCTGCGCGATCTGGCCGCGCTCGATTTCCGTGCTGGACGTGCGCGCCACCGTGACCTCGATGACCTTGTTCGTGCCGGCCGGCCCGTATGCCTCCGCGTGCAGCGTGAGCACGCCGTTGGTGTCTGCCAGGGGGTTATTGTCGGGATTGGCGGAATCGACTCCGTCCGCCGGATCGTCGGCCACCCACACCACGATATACATGGCGCTGTCGATCTGCACGTTGGGCAGCATGTCGGACAGCGGGCCCCAGGCGAAGAGCCGCCACTGCGGGTTGTTCCCGCCCCAGGTCGCCGCCGCGTCCGTCATCGCCTGGAGCTGTCCGCTGGCTGTGTTCGAGGCGCACGGTTGCCCGGCCATGGGAAGGCACAACGTCGCGGTGCCGCCCCCGGGCAGGTGTTTCAGGTCTCCGGCGCCACCGTCGATGAAGCCGGACTGCGTGAGGCCGGACAGGACGTCGTTCCACCGCGGGATGAGCAGCAGGTCCTGGACGACGCGTTCGATCCCCGCGTCCGCGGCGTACAGGGCTTCCTGGCCGTTCCGGTAGTTGCCCGCGATCTTCGTCTCGGTCGTCGTGACCATGACGACAGCCGCCGCGAGGGCCGTCAGCAGCATCATCGACATCAGCGCGATGATGAGCGCCGTGCCGTTCTCGTTCGAGAGCCGCGCCCCGGTTCGCATTCGCATGGTCATCTCGTCAGGTTCAGGTTACGCGGGGACACGTCGAACGTCACGGTGTAGTCGGGAATGAAGCGTTCACCCCCGGAGGCGCTGCCCGGACACATGAACAAGCCGCTGTACGGAGCGCTGTTGCAGGCGGGCGCCGACACGCCTCCGGTGTCCTTCGCGCGCATCTCGGGTTTGGCGGCCTGCAGGCGCAGCGTTATCCGGATCTTGCGAATCCGAAGCAGGTCGGCGTCGTAGCGGTTCGTGCCGCCGCCGCACCATGGGCCGTCTGTCAGCATCGCGCCCGACAGCGCCGTCAACGAGCCTTCGTCAGCCGTCAGGGTCGGCAGGAGGTTGTTGCCTGAGGCATCGAAAATGCAGTTGGCGGTGCCAATGAGCGGCCTTGGCGCGGTCGGTGGGTTGACGTCGCCGAAGTAGGCGAACCGGAGGTCCACGACGTTGTCCACCAGGGGCACGTCGGTCGTATAGCCGTCGTACTGCTTCAACTGGTGCGTCGTGCGATCGAGCCAGTACGTGTTGCTGACGACCTGGGTGATGGAGGCCCCGATGTCGTAGGGCACGCTCAGATCCTGCCCGCGATGCTGGAGGTGGCCGGCGTTGTCCTGGACCTGGGTGATGGTGAACGCATCGAAGTTGCCGTTCGAATCGAAGATCAGGACCCCCATGCCCTCTGAGAATCCGCAGAGCTGCTCGCCCTGCGGGCAGTTCGACTGCGGCGTCACCTTCAATTCCGCGGAGACGTTCGGCATATCTGACGAGATGCTGGTCTGCGAATACGTGTTCGGCACGTAGACCAACGTGATCGCATCGGTGCGAAACGTCGTGTAGCTGTCCGGGCTGGTGAAGCCGGTACGCCGCGGAAGAACCGGCGCGAAGAAGTTGTTGAGCGATCCCCGCACGGGCCCCTGGTACGTGCCCGCGCCCGCCATCACGATTTCCTTGAACAGCGTCTCGTTGCCGACGCGCATGCGCTGCTGGACGTCGGCCACCTCGGGCTGCGCCTGGCCGCTGCCCTGCGCGGGGTTCACGAGGGAGAAGATCGCGCCGGTCACGACGAGCATGATCGCCGTCGACACGATCAGCTCGGTGATCGTGAAGCCCGACTCGCGGTCGAAAGTACCTCGGCGGACCGTCATGACGCCTTCCTTGTCTTCACCGTGGTGAGCAGGGAGTCGCCCGGAAGGCGCGTCCGCGCCGGCGAGGAGGACTCCGCTTGCCGCGCCCTTTCGTTCACCACCGGCGTGACGAGCACCTGCAGGATGATCGTGTTGTTCGGGTTCGTGGGCAGCGGCTGAATCGACCAGCGGCGGACGTAGACGGCGGTCGTGGGGGCCGTCGTCCCCGTGCCCACGTACCCCCCGGTCGCGTCCAGGTAATCGAAGTACCCCGACACGTTCTGATCGAGCGCATTGGTCGGTGACGGATTCAACCCGCTGCCGTTCTGCTGCGGCGGCGTATAGGAGAGGTTCGAGGTCGTATCGCTGAGCGGCAGCCCCTGCTCCAGCAGGTCGAAGCCCCAGGTCAGCGAGCGCAACTGCTCCATCTTCTGCTCGGCCATCGCGGTCGTCGAGGTGTAGCCGCGCGCCACCAGGTTCGCCTTGGAGGACACGGCGAACAGCTGCGCGACGCCGAGCGACACCGCGGACAGCAGGCCCATGGAGACCACGACCTCCATCAGGCTGAAGCCGCTATTGTTGGACCTGAATCTTGCCAACGCCATTGATCGTCACCGTCCTCGAATTGGATCGCCGCGTGATCGTCAACGTCACCGGGGTCACGATTGTCGCCGCGACACCGCTGACCACCGTCCTCACGGTGCCATCCGGCCTGAATTCGAGCACCGAGCTCGTGACGGTCGCCTCGTTCGGAAGCGATCGCACGGGGCCGTCGAAATTCGGCCGCGAGATGGCGTCGACGTCCGTCGGGGGGTACGGATAGGCCGACTGGAGGCAGCGGTCCGACGCGTTGTCCGCGCTCGTTCCGATCACCTCCACGGTCCGCAGGTACCCCGTCGACGGGCAGTTGGTTCGCACCCGCATCGCCCGGTTGGTTGAAACGGCTTTGAGCCGGGCATTTTGCAATTCGCGCTCCACCGTCCGCGTGGCTTCATTCAGCTTGATGCTGGCTGTTATATCGGTCATCACGGGTACCGCCATGGCCATGATGGTGGCGGCAACTGCCACCGTCAGCATCAATTCAATGAGCGTGAAACCGCGACTTCTGCCATGCGACTGGGTCATCTGGGGCTTCTGTTGAGCAATGCGGCTGCCAGCCGGTCGATTGCGCCCATGTGTATCGGCGCAAGTCCAAGCCAATATAGCGCTTAGTTGCTTATGACGAAACCGGGATCGGGCGGCCGCCGCCCCGCTAATGTGCGGTTTTGCTACCTTCGGTAACGATTCTGGAAGTGCCGGCGGAGTCCCCCAGCGGCAGCAGAACGACCAGCCGGGCCCCTCCGGATTCGTCATTTGCCGCGGTGACCCGGCCGTTGTGGGTGACGATGATTTTCTGGACGAGGGCGAGGCCAAGACCCGTTCCGTGCGGCTTCGTGGTGAAGAACGGCCGGAACATCCGCGCGCCCACCGCCGGCGCAAAGCCGGTCCCGTTGTCGCGGACCGTCACGCGCAGCATCCGCAGCACGTGATCCTGCTGCCCCTCGACGACGATGCGCGGCGGCCGCCCGGCGTCGGCACACGCCTCGAGCGCATTGCGGCACAGGTTGCTGAACGCCTGCCGCAGCAGCACCTCGTCCCCTTCGACGAGCGCGAACTCACCGGCCACCGTCACGTCTCCGCCGCGCGAACGCGCGTCGCCGCGGATCTCCTCCGCGGCGCGTTCCGCGACCATTCGCATGTCGACCGGCAGAAGCGTGAGCTCGGTGGGCTTCGCGAAATTCAGGAAGTTGGTCACGACCTCCCCCAGCGACTCGGTCTCCTCACGGATGCCGCGAACGTAGGGCAGGAAATCCGGCGGGACGCGCTCGAGGTCGAGCAGGCGGCTGTAGCCGTGAATGGTGGCCAGGCCGTTCCGGAATTCGTGCGCGATGCCCGCGGTCAGCTCGCCGAGTCGCGCGAGGCTGTCCTTCAGCCGGAGCTGCTCCTCGAGCTCGACGACATCGCTGAGATCGGTGAACAGGCAGATCGCGCCGTGCGCTCTGCCGGCGTCGTCGCGAATGGGTGAGACGGTCACGCCGAAGTGAGACGCGCCACCCTCCGGCCGCTCCATCTGCACCGCCCGCCGCACGATCGGTCGCATCGTCGTCAGGCATTCCTCGAGCACGTCGGCCAGCGGCAGGGCGCTGGCGAGCACGTCGCGGAAGTTGCGGGTCCAGTCGGCTTCCGGCAGGCCGAGCAGCCGCCGTCCGGCGGGATTGATGGTCCGCACCAGGCCGTCCTCCGTGACGACGAGGAGACCGGAGGTCATGCTGGCGATGATCTCGCTGCTCAGCCGCTCGGACGCTTCCGCGCGCGCCTTCATGGCGCGCTCCTGCGCGCGCAGCTTCTGCAGCGCCTCCTCCATCGCCGCCGCCATGAACGCCGTCTCGGCTCCGTGATCGCGGGTGATGTCCTTCGTGGCGGCCCGTGCGGCGGCGAACAGCTTCGCGATCGCGAAGGCAAGGATGCCCGCCAGCGCCGCAACGATGGCGGTCAGGCCGAGGAACAGGTAGCCGGATCTAGTCATGAGTTAGCTGGCAGCAGGCAGCAGGCGGCAGGCAGCTCGCGGCAGGCAGCTGACAGCACGCAGCTGGCAGTGGATCAAAGTGCCGCGTGACAGCGTGATCCACTGCCAGCTGCCTGCTGCCCGCTCTACCGATACAGCCCTATGTACCACTCCACAATCCGATCCCCCGAGAGCGACGCCGCCAGCGCACCGAGCGCGAGGAACGTGCCGTAGGGCAGCGCGTACTTCATGCCTCCGCGCTTCGCGGCGATGACGATCACCCCAACGAGCGAGCCGGCGATTGACGAGAGCACGAGCGTCACGAGCATCCCGGGCCAGCCGAGGAACGCGCCGATCATGGCGAGCATCTTGACGTCGCCGCCGCCCATCCCTTCGTGCCCTGAGTACCTGTAGTATGCCTCGCCGATGAGCCACAGCACGCCGCCGCCGGCAAGCGCGCCGATCAGGGCGTCCTTGAGCCCGGGGGGCAGCACAAGGCCCAGCGCGAGCCCGACCGCGACGCCCGGAAGGGTAATCGCGTCAGGAAGCAGGTGGTGCTCCAGGTCGATCGCGAAGAGCGCCACCATCGCGCAGGCGAACACGACGCGCGCGGCGAGAAGCGGCGTCCATCCGAAAACGGCGCCATTGGCGACAAAGAGCGCCATCGTCGCGAGCTCCACGGCGGGATACCGGACCGGGATCGGTTCCCGGCACTTGCGGCATCGTCCCCGAAGAAGCACGTAGCTCACGACGGGAATGTTGTCGAACCAACGCAGCCCGTATCCGCAGCGCGGACAGCGGGAGCCGGGGCTGACGAGCGACTGGCGCCGCGGCAGGCGGTGGATGCAGACGTTGAGAAAGCTTCCGACGGCCAGCCCAAGCAGGACGAGGATGACGAGTTCGGGCGTGTCCAGAGTCACCGAGCCTGCCGGGCCGTGTCGAACGGCATTGGATTCAGCGACGATGACGGCGACAGGGCGACGCGTCCGGTTTCAGGATCGATGTCGTACGGCGTCCGCGTCGGGTCCACGGGAAGGCCGGCCAGAACGCCGCGCCGGATGAGGCCGATCCACGAATGGGGCTGCCCCATCGGCGGAGGATACCGGCGCACGATCTCCTCGAGGCGATCCATCTGGTCGAGCGCGTCGAGCTGCTGAAGGGCGCGCGTGGCGGCGTTGCGCAGCCACGCTTGATCCGAATCGAGCAGTTGCCGCCACAGGAACCGCGAGGATGCGCGGTCGTTGCCCTTCGCGAGCGTCGCGGCGGCGAGCGGCGGCATCCAGTTCGGCGCGTTCGGCAGGCGCGCTCCACGCGAGAACCAGTCCGCCGCCGCGCGGTAGTCGTGCAGATGGAAATAGTTGACGAAGCCCGCGTCCAGGTAGTACTGCCACTTGTCCGGACGCGCGGCGAGGCCTTTCCGGAGGAGCGCGATCGCCTGATCCGACCGGCCGGGGCCGCCGGGATACTCCTCGCTCAGGAAGATCGCACCGAAACGGTACGCAATATTGAAATGCGGATCGAGGCTCGTGGTGATGTCGAGCATCGGATACAGCAGCTCGTAATGGTGCTTCCGCAGTTGCGGGGCGAGCCGGTTGCCGCCGTAGTACTGCACCGCGCGGATCCAGTAGACGTCGGCGAGCAGGCTGTCGTGGTCGAGCGCGAGCCGCTGCATCGCGGCGGGCGATCGCACGTAGAGGATTTCGGCCGCCTGGATATCGCTCCGCGGATACCACCGATCGCGCGCGAGCTGCAGGGCGACGGCGGCGCCGAGCGCGGCGCACGCCGCCGCAACGAGCGCGGCGTGTCGCGCGGTGGCGGTCACTTGAAGTCGCGCCTCGAGAATATGGCGACGGCGCCGAGTAGAAGCGCCGCGATGTACACCGCGGCGTATCCGGTCGTGGCGAGCATGTACCCGCTCGAGACCGGAAGGCCGTGGACCACCTGCGTCTTGACGTCGAAGGCGGACAGGTCCGGCAGCACGTGGTAGGCGCCCCGGGCGAGCCAGATGGCCGTCTTGGAGTTCACCACCCGGTCGAAGTTCTTCAGGTCCGCGTTGAACTGGCCGACGATGTACAGGCCCAGGGTGAGCGCCGCCGACAACAGCGGCCCGGAGAACGTCGAGAAGAAGAGCGCGATCGCGGTGACGAGCATCAGCTCGAGGAAGATGAGCGCAATCGCCTTCAGGAGCCTGGGGTCCGGACCGGGAGCGTCCCACGACGCCCGGACCGCCGCCGGCTCCATCCACGACATGTAGCCCAGGACGACGTACAGCGCGATCGTCATCACGGCGACGTTGACCGCCAGCGTGAGCACGAGACCGGCGTACTTGCCGGCGATGAACTGCGGGCGGCTGACCGGCTTGGCGAGCAGCGGGTAGATGCTCCGCCGCTCCACTTCCTTCGAGACGAGGCCGATCCCGATGAATACGGCGATGAACAGGCCGAAGACCGCCGTCGCCGAGAGTCCGAGGTCCTTGACGATCTTGACGTCCTGCCCCGCGGTGAGCTGTCCCAGGAGGTACGAGGACGAAATGAGCAGCACCGCGAACAGCACGAGGTTGTACGGCACGCGGTCGCGGACCGATTCCTTGAAGACGTTGACGGCGACCGATCTAATCGCGTGCACGCGCCGCCTCCTCCGCTCGCGCGCCCGCGCCGGCTTCGGCGACGCGCCGCACGAAGAAGTCCTCGAGGGTGTCGCGGATCGGAGTGAGCGACACGAGCGTGGCGCCCTCCGCGACGAGCTCCGCGAGCAGCCGATCGGGCGGCTGCTCGAGCGGCACCTCCAGCGAATAGCGCCCCGCGGAGATCTCGGTGGCGCGCCGGACGACGGGACGCACGCGCTCGAGCACGTCGGGCCGGATCGTGTCCATCACCAGGTCCCATCCGCGCACCTGGAACGCCAGGATCTCCGACAGCCGTCCCGCGGCCGCGAGCCGCCCGTTCGCGACGACGGCCACCCGGCTGCACAGCGCTTCGGCGTCGGCGAGGATGTGAGAGCTGAAGAAGACGGTGCGCCCCTGATCGCGGAGCTCCAGAATCAGGTTGCGCACGTCGCGGCGGCCGAGCGGATCGAGCCCCGACATCGGCTCGTCGAGGAAGATGACCTCGGGATCGTTCAACAGCGCCTGGGCGATGCCGACGCGCTGGATCATCCCCTTCGAGAACTTGCGGAGCTGCAGGCGCCGCTCGGCGCCGATGCCGACTCGATCGAGCAGCGCCGCCACGCGGCGCCCCCGTTCCGCGGGCGCGTAGCCGAACAACTGCCCGAAATAATTGAGCAGTTCCTCGGCCGTCAGGTAGTCGTAGAAGCTGGGATTCTCGGGAAGGAACCCAATACGCTGGCGCGCCTGGACGTCGCCGAGCGGACGCCCGAGAATCTCGGCGCCGCCGCGCGTCGGAAAAATGAGCTGCATCAGCAGCTTCAGCGTGGTGGTCTTGCCGGCGCCGTTCGGACCGAGAAAGCCGAAGACCTCGCCCTCGGCGATTTCGAGAGAGAGACGATCCAGCGCACGGTACGGCCGGCTGCGCCAGAACCCGACTTTGTAGTCCTTCGTGAGTTCGTCGATGCGGATGACTGGTGGCATCGCCTACTACTGATCTGAGTAGCTGGCAGCAGGCAGCCGGCAGCAGGCAGTAGATCACGCTGACAGCTTGACAGTTGGACTCACTGCCTGCTGCCTGCTGCCTGCTGCCTACTTCCTACTACTTTGCCCGCTTCAACTCCAGCTCGATGATCCCCTCGATAGCCTGCGGCGGGTACACGCCCACGACCCGCCGGCCGTTGATGAAATAGGTCGGCGTCGAGCCGACCTGCAGGAGGCCGCCGAGACTCGCGTCCATCTTCACTTCCTGGAGCGCGCCGGCATAGCGCTCGTCGAAGTTCGTGACGCCCGCGACGTCGCGTGCCGCCTGCTTGACCGCCGACACCGTCAGGCCGGCCTGGTTCGTGAAGATCCAATCCGAGAGGGCCTCCTCCTTGCCGGCGGGCCTGGCCATCACGACGGCGGCCGACGCCTCGCACGACGCGAAGTGGGTGCCTGCGGGCGCGTTCGAATTGCACTCCGGCTCGAGCGGAAAGTGCTTGAACAGGTACTTCAGCTTTCCCGCCGCCTCGTAGCGCGCGAAGATCGATCTGTAGAGTTCCTCGCTCTGCCGGCAGTGCGGACACATGTAGTCGCTGAACTTCAGCACGACCACCTTCACGTGCTGGTCCGGAATGGGGATGTCGATCTTCGGCTGCACGTCCCACCATTTCTCGAGCGAGACGCGCTGCTCCGACGTCAGCGGCGGATACGACGGAGCGGCGCCCTGCGTGCTCCCGCCGGCGTGCGGGAAGTACGCGAGCAGCGCGCCCGCGCCCCCCAGGAACAGGAGCAGGACAACGAGCGCAATCGGACTCGTCACCAGAGTGCGGAGGTCCCGCAGCGCGCGGCGAGGCAGCGTAGTCATGGGAAACGTCGTGGCTCCACCTGAAATGATGAAAATCGCAATCACCGCGACGTAGGTGATCGCACACAGCACGCAGAAGGCCTTCAGCACGAAGTACGACGCCCATCCGAGATACAGCACCATCGCCAGGCCGACGGTCGACAGCGCGAAGATGTACCCTGGAGCGTTTTCGGACGAGGCGGACGCCCTCCGTCCCGCGAGGCCCGCCAGGACGAGCACGAGCGCGAAGAACAGCACCCCGGCGAGCGCCACCGGGACGCCCGATACGCTGCCATACTGGCTCAGATACGCCTGCGTGCAACTGACCGTCGTATTGATGTCACAGAAACTGGCGTAACTCGGGTCCTCGAGCAGGCGGTAATGCACGTAGCTCGACGTGGAGGCGGCACCTAGTCCGAGCGCACCAAAGGCCAGCAGCAGGTTACGGGAACGGGACGTCATCGCAGATCAGTAGACAGTACGCAGTAAGCAGTATGCAATATGCGGCCTCAGTTCAGCAACGGCACGCCCGTGGGCCGCACCCGTCAGCACCCGTCAGCACCCGTCAGCACCCGTCAGCACCCGTCAGCACCCTTCAGCACCCTTCAGCACCCGTCAGCACCCTATTTGATCTCCCCCCCATGCCCTGGCGCCCCCGTCTCCGGCATGTTGCCGGTGTAGGTGGCCGAATCGGCGAAAATCACGCCCTCCGTGTTCGTTCCGAAGAATCTGAACCCTGTCACCCCCGGACGTGACGGATCCGCCGTGGCCTGGTAGGCCGCCACCGGCGCAACCCCGGTGCAGGCCCGCAGTGGCTCGGTCGACGGCGTGCCCGCCATGGTCACCTGGTACCCGCTCTTGAGGACTGTATCGGCAATCGTCAGGTCCGGGCTGAGAAAACCCTGCCCCGTCGAGGGGAGAGGCGTCCCGAGACTGGAGAGCGTCGGCGCGAAACGCTGGTTGCCGCAGGTCTGCGAGAAGGCGACCTGCGCGTCGTTGATGGCCTTGAGCGAGGCGATGGCCGAGGCCTCCGAGCCGGAGACTCGCGCCTGGCGGTAAACGGCGAGGCCAATCGAGGCGAGCAGGCCGACGATGGCGACGACGATGAGGAGCTCGACGAGGGTGAAGCCCGCCTTCGCGCTTCGCGCTTCGGCGCGGCAGGCCCGGCTCGCGCTTCGCGCTTCGGCGCGGCAGGCCCGGCTCGCGCTTCGCGCTTCCGCCTTCGCCGAGGCTTCGGCGGACAGGTCGGCGAGGCAGGCTCTCTTCGGGCGTCGCACGGGCAGAGCGTAATGGACGGGCACCAAAAAAGAAAGGTGCCCGCCGAAGCGGGCACCTTGCCGAAGGGCGAACGGGAGACGTTACTGAATGGTGGTGATCGTCGTGCCGTTGGGCGTCAGCGGCTGCGTCGGCGGCGTGTTGGCCGACGTGTCCTGGAAGATCGCGCCGCCGGCGTCCGTCGAGAACGCACGGTTGCCGGTGGTCGACCAGTTCAGCGCCGCGGCCGTCGCGTAGTAGCCCGTGAACGCGCCGACGCCGTTGCAGTCGTTCACACCGGTGGCGACCGCATCGCCCTGGGCAACGAGGATGTTGTAGCCGCTCTTGGGAACCGGACTCGGCAGCGTCGCATCGCCGAGGTCGGGCGAGATGAACCCGTTGTTGCCGCCCGGGCAGGGCGTGCCGAGCACGGGCAGGGTGATGGCATTGCCGCCCTGGCCGGCCGCCGACGCGTAGCTCGCTTCCGCGCTGGTGATGGCGCGCAGCGAACCGATGGCCGCCGTCTCGTTGCCCGACATGCGGGCGCGGAGCAGGCCGGGAACCGCGATTGCCGCGATGATGCCGATGATCGCGACGACGATCAGCAGCTCGATCAGCGTGAAGCCCTTCTGGTTGCGAACTTTCATGACTCTCTCCTCAAGAAACAGGTGGCCGCTTGGACTGTGGATGACTTTCTGTCGGCCTCGCCTTCAGCCCGAGCGGCCGACGCCGACCGTTGAGCAACGCCGGTGCCATCCCAGCCCCTGGTCCCAGATGTCTAAGTAACTCGTTCTGTTTACGTGATTTAGGTGTGGCTATCGCCCGGCGAGCGCTCTCGATTGTCTTGACAATTCTTGACCGATTGACAGTTTTTGTCAACCTCAGGGGGCATCTTTTGTCAGCAGGCAGCGGGCAGCAGGCAGCGGGCAGTGGATCACGCTGTTCCGCTGCAAAGGCTCAGCTCGACAGCTTGACTCGCTGCCGGCTGCCTGCTGCCCGCTGCCCGCTGTCTCCTCTGCCAGATGCCTGCTGCCCTACTTCAAGTTGTATTTCTTCGTGTAATACCGGAACGACCTGAAGCTCATCCCGAGCAGCTCGGCTGCTTTGACCTTGACGCCCCCCGTCTGCCGCAAGGCCTCGAGGATCTTGTCCCGGTAGATGTTTTCGACGTGCTGTTCCAGGTCGAAGCCTTCGCCGGGGAAAGGCTCGGCGCCGCCGTCGCCGCCGGGCTGGGAAGATTCCGCCTGTGCGGCGCGGCTGCGCACCGGGTCCGGCAGGCTGTCCGGCAGGATGGACGGCGTGCGTTCCAGCGCGACGGCGCGCTCCATCGCGTTTTCCAGCTCGCGGATGTTGCCGGGCCAGCCGTACGCCATGAGAAGCGTCAGGGCGCCGCCGGAAATCCCGGCGATCTGCTTGCCCATCTGCGTCCCGAACTTCGCCACGAAATGCTCGGCGAGCAGGGGAATGTCCTCGATCCGCTCGCGCAGGGGCGGGAGGCGCAGCGGGATCACGTTGATGCGATAGAACAGGTCCTCCCGGAAGCGTCCCTCGGCGACCAGCTTCGACAGATCGCGGTTCGTGGCGGCGAGAATGCGGATGTCGGCGTCGATTTCCTCGGTCCCTCCGAGCCGGCGGAACTTGCGCTCCTGCAGCACGCGCAACAGCTTGACCTGCACGGCCGGGCTCATTTCGCCGATTTCGTCCAGGAAGATCGTGCCCTTCTCGGCGACCTCGATCAGCCCCTTCTTGTTCGTGTCCGCTCCGGTGTACGCGCCGCGCATGTGGCCGAACAGCTCCGAATCGAGGAGCGTCTCCGAGAGCGCCCCGCAGTTCAGCGCGACGAACGGGCGGTCGCGGCGCGGCGAATTCACGTGGATGGCGCGGGCCACCAGCTCCTTGCCGGTGCCCGACTCCCCCGAAATCAGCACGGTGCTGCCGGTCGGCGCGATCGTCTCGATCATCTGGAACACGGCGAGCATCGCGGTGCTCGTGCCGATGATGTTCGAGAACTGGTGCGTCGTCTTCAGCGCGCGCTTCAGCAGGACGTTTTCCTGCTGCAGCCGCTTCCGCTCGAGCTCCTTGCGCACGCGCAGCCGCAGGTCGGGTACGGCCTTGTCCGTCTTGTGCACGTAATCGGCCGCCCCGAGACGCAGCGCCTCCACCGCGGTGTCGGTCGACGCGTACGCCGTCATGACGATGCTGATGATATCGGGATCGATCCGCTTGGCCTCGCGCAGGACGTCCACGCCGCTCATCTCCGGCATCCGGATATCGGTGATCAGAATGTCCACCCGCTCGCGCTCCAGGATCTCGACCGCCGCGGCGCCATTCTCCGCGACCACGACCTCGTGGCCGTCCCGCTTCAGCACGATCGACAGCAGCTCCCGCATCGACCGCTCGTCATCCACGACGAGGATCCGGGCGGCGGGTGCACTGATCGTCGAATCCGGTATGTCCATCGTAAGGTGCTCAGTCATAAACGTCAGCAGGCAGCCGGCAGCCGGCAGCTGGCAGTGCCATCAAGCTCTCCCGCCGGTGATTGAATTCCGCAGTCACTCACTGCCAGCTGCCTGCTGCCTGCTGCCTGCTTTGGCCTGCTGCCAGCTACTTACTCGCTGCCAGCTGCGTGCTGCCCGCTGCCAGCTTCCGCCATCGCGAGCGGCAATTTGACGAGGACGGTCGTGCCGGAACCGCGCTGCGAGGTCACCTGGACCTCGCCGCCATAGTCGCTGACGATGCGATGGACGATGGAGAGGCCGAGGCCGGTGCCGCGGGGAAACGCGCCGCGGAACGGCTGGAAGATGCCGTCCAGTTCCTCCGCGGGGATGCCGACGCCTTCATCCTGGACGGCAATCACGAGGCCGGCGAGGTCGGCGGTCTCCGGTTCATCGCGGCGGACCGACAGGCGCAGGCACCCGCCTTCGGGCATGGCGCGCAGGCCGTTGGTGGCCAGATTCCAGACGATCTGCCGGATCTGCCCCTCGTCGGCCTGGCAGCAGACCTCGCTGCCGGGCACGTCCACCTCGATGTCGTGCGACTCGCTGAACTCGGGGTTGTTCTCGAGCAGCCGCGCCGTGTCCGTGATCACCTGCCGGACGTCGAGCCGCTCGATCGCCTGCCGCTGCGGCCGCGCGTAGGCGAGGAAGCTCCGGATGGTGTCGTTCAGCCGCTCGGACTCCCGCAGGACGATGTCCATGAGCTGCCCCTGGTCGGAGGTCAGCGGCAGCTCCTGGCGCAGGATCTGGATCGACCCCGACATCGAGGCGAGCGGATTGCGGATTTCGTGCGCGATGCCCGCGGCCATCTCGCCGACGGCCGCCAGCCGCTGCTGCACGCGCGCCTCGCGCTCCTGCCTGCGCGACTCGGTGACGTCCTGGAACGTGAACACGAAGCCGGCCTCGCCGCGCGGCGTGAGCAGGGGCGCCATGCTGAGCCCGAGCTCGATGTGGCTCGCGTCCGGACGCACGAATCCGAACTCGAGGCGAGGGAGCCGCGGACGGCTGCGCCCCTCGCCGAACACGTCCGTGAAATCGCGCGGCAGCTGCAGCACGTCGGCGGCGTGGCGCCCGACCGCGTCCGCCGCGGGGATGGCGGTGATCGCCTCGGCCGCGTGATTGAACGTCAGCAGGCGGCCGAAGATGTCGGACGTGGCCAGGCCGCTCGTCAGGCTGTCGATCACGTGCTGGCTGAACGCCTGCAGGTCCGCGAGCTGGTTGGAGGCGCGCTCCAGCTTCTCGTCGGCGCGCCGCAGCCCCTCGGCCAGGTACCCGCTCAACGCCGCCACGGCCAGGAACCCGAAGACGTTCAGGCCGATCGTGAAGAGCGCGATGCGCAGCGGCGGCAGCTCGCCTGCCGGGAACCACGCCGGGAGCAGGTCGCCGCCGAAGTACTGCGCGAGCGCCAGTCCCGCATACAACAGGGAACTGAGCACGCCGACGAGCAGGCCGCCGCGGCGCGATTCAATCGTGCTCGCCGCGATGATTGGCAGCGTGTAGAGCGACGAGAAGTAGCTCGCCACCCCGCCGGTGAGCTGGACGATCGCCGACACGATCACCGCGTCGCACGCGAGCTGGAGGTCGACGAGCCAGCGATGGCGCTCCGTGTACTTGAACAGGACGCTGTAGATCGCCGTCAGCGCGTAGGTCAGGCCGATCAGGAAGAAGAACGGGTCGACGGGGAACGCCCCGGGCGACCGCAGCTGGATGAGAATCGCCGAGCCGAGCAGCAGCGTGATGACCGCCGCGCGGCCGGCAATCAGCCAGAGCAGTTTCCGCCGAAGGGTCGGAGGCATTACGTCAGCTTGCTGATCAGGTCGAAGATCGGCAGGTACATCGCGATGACGATGCCGCCGACGATGACGCCGAGGAACGCGATCATGACCGGCTCCATCAGTGTCAGGAGCCCGGCGACCGCGGTGTCCACCTCTTCCTCGTAGAAGTCGGCGATCTTGGACAGCATCGCGTCGAGCGCGCCGGTGGTCTCCCCGACGTTGATCATCTGGACGACCATCGAGGGAAAGACCTTCGTCTCGCGCAGCGGTGCCGAGATCGTCTCGCCGCGCTCGATGCTCGAGCGCGTCACCTGGATCGCGTCCTCGATGATCGCGTTGCCGGCCGTCCTCGCCGTGATGTCGAGCCCGTCGAGGATCGGCACGCCCGAGGCGAGCAGCGTCGACAGCGTGCGGCAGAACCGCGCGACCGCGACCTTCCGCAGGATGTCGCCGAGGATCGGCAGCTTCAGGAAGAAGGCGTCGAAGAGGTGGCGGCCGGCGTTGGTCGCGTAGTAGCGATTGAACCCCCACGCGAGGATGCCGGCCAGGATGATGCCGATCCACCCGTAGCTCACGAGCAGGCCGCTGGCGGCGATGACCACGCGCGTGGCGAACGGCAGCTCCGCGCCGAGGCCGGCGAACAGCTGCGCGAAGGTCGGGATGACCTTCCACAGAATCGCGGCGACGACGACGCCCGCGATGACGATGACGGCGATGGGATAGATCATCGCCGACTTCACTTCACCCTTCAGCTTGACGCTCTTCTCGATGTAGACCGCGAGCCGCTTGAGGATGGTGTCGAGAATGCCGCCCGCCTCGCCCGCCGCGATCATGTTCGAGTAGAGCGGGTCGAAGGTCTTCGGATGCTTCTTCATCGCGTCGGCGAGCGCGGCGCCCGACTCGACGTCCTCCCGGACCTTCAGGATCGTCGCGGAGAACCCCTTGTGCGGCTCCTGCTTCCCGAGAATCTCGAGGCACTGCACGAGCGGCAGGCCGGCGTCGATCATGACGGAGAACTGCCGCGTGAAGATCGCGAGGTTCTTGGTCGGCGCCTTGCCCCCGGTCTTGGCGCCTTTCGGCTTCGCCGCGGCGGCGGCCTTGGCCGCCTTGGCGGCGTCGATGCGCGTCACCACGATCTGCTCGCGGCGCAGCGCGGCCACCGCGGCATCCATCGTGTCGGCGACCCGCTCGCCGCTGACGGTCTCTCCTCCGCGCGTCCGACCCGAGTATGCAAATGTGGGCATGATGCTGTCCTTGTAGCTGGCAGCGGGCAGCCGGCAGCGGATCACGCTGCGTGCTGCCTGCCTCGCCTCTACCGGCTCCCGTTGCTCCTCAACTTACTGCCCGCTGCCTGCTGCCTGCTGCCTGCCGCCTGCTGTCTCATCGCGTCCCCGGCCTCGGCACGGCCCCCGGCCGCGCCAATCCCGCGCCCGGCACGACCCCGGCGCCCCGCGAGATCATCTGCTCGAGCTCGTCCTTCAGCGACGAGGCGGACATGGCCGTCTCGAGCGAGATCCGCCGCTTCTGGTAGAGCGTCGCCAGCGACTGGTTCATCGTCTGCATCCCGAACTTGTCCTGGCCGGTCTGCATGGTGGAGTAGATCTGATGCACCTTGTCGTCGCGGATCAGGTTGCGGATGGCCGGGGTCGGCACCAGGATCTCGAGCGACACCACCCGCCCCTGGCCGGTGGCGAGCGGCAGCAACGCCTGACACACGATGCCCTCGAGCACCAGCGACAACTGCGTCCGGATCTGCCCCTGCTGGTGCGCCGGGAACACGTCGATGATGCGGTTGATCGTCTGCGCCGCCGAGTTCGTGTGCAGCGTGGCGAACGTGAGGTGGCCGGTCTCGGCGATCCGCAGCGCCGATTCGATCGTCTCCAGGTCGCGCAGCTCGCCGATGAGCACGATGTCGGGATCCTCGCGCAGCGCCGCGCGCAGCGCGGCGGCGAACCCCTGGGTGTCGCTGTGGACCTCGCGCTGGTTGACGAGACACCCCTTGTGCTGGTGGATGTACTCGATCGGATCCTCGATCGTGAGAATGTGCTCGCGCCGCTCGTTGTTGATCTTGTCGATCATCGCGGCGAGCGTCGTCGACTTGCCGCTGCCGGTCGGGCCGGTGACGAGCACCAGGCCGCGCGGACGATCCGCCAGCGTCGCGATGACCGCCGGCAGCCCGAGCTCGCTGAACGGCTTGATCTGCTCCGGGATGACGCGATAGACCGCCGCGACCGCGCCGCGCTGGTTGAACACGTTGCAGCGGAACCGCGCGAGGCCGCGGATGCCGAACGAGAAATCCAGCTCCAGCGATTCCTCGAAGCGCTTCTTCTGCGCGTCGGTCAGCACGCTGTACGCCAGCGCCTTCGTGTCGGCGGCGCCGAGCGGCGGCAGGTCGAGCACCTGCAGCTTGCCGTGCACCCGGATCTGCGGCGGCGTGTTCGTCGTCAAGTGCAGGTCCGACCCGTTGGCCGCGACGAGCGTATTGAGTAGTTCGGGTAAAGTAGCCATCAGTTATCAGTTACCAGCTTCCAGTTACCAGCTTCCAGTTACCAGCTTCCAGTTACCAGCTTCCAGTTACCAGCTTCCAGTTACCAGCTTCCAGTTACCAG
>MELC01000065.1:0-48342 GCA_001767455.1 Acidobacteria bacterium RIFCSPLOWO2_12_FULL_66_21 | reverse complement strand
AGCTTCCAGTTACCAGCTTCCAGTTACCAGCTTCCAGTTACCAGCTTCCAGTTACCAGCTTCCAGTTACCAGCTTCCAGTTACCAGCTTCCAGCTTCCAGGTGTGAGCACCAGTTCCTGGTTTCAGCCCCCTGCTGGAAGCTGGGAACTGGAAACTGGAGACCGTCCCCTATTTCACCGTCTCCCTGACGACTTCTTCCATCGTCGTCACGCCGTCCATCACCTTGTGGAGACCGCTGCGCCGCAGCGTAATCATCCCCTCGTCGATCGCCTTGCGCCGGAGCTCCAGCCCCGACGCGCCCACCAGGATCAGCTCTCGCAGCTCCTCGCCGATCTCCATCACTTCGTAGAGGCCCACGCGACCCTTGTACCCCGTGTTGTTGCAGCGGTCGCAGCCGGTGCCCTTCTTCGGGATCACGCGCTTGGCCTCCTCGGGCGTGAACCCCGCGTCGACCAGCGCCTTTTCGGCATGGGGATGGTCCTGCTTGCACTGCGTGCAGATGCGGCGCACGAGCCGCTGCGCGCAAATCAGGTTGACCGAGCTCGCCACGAGGAACGGCTCGATGCCCATGTTCATGAGGCGGTTGATCGTGCTCGGCGCGTCGTTGGTGTGCAGCGTGGACAGGACGAGATGGCCCGTCAGCGCCGCCTTGACCGCGATCTCCGCCGTCTCGAAGTCGCGGATCTCGCCGACCAGGATGATGTTCGGGTCCTGGCGCAGGAACGACCGCAGCGCCGCCGCGAAGTTCAGCCCGATGTTCTCGCGGACCTGCACCTGGTTGACCCCCACCAGGTTGAATTCGACCGGGTCCTCGGCGGTCATGATGTTGGTCTCGGACGTGTTGATCTTGGCGATCGACGAATAGAGCGTGTTCGTCTTGCCGCTGCCCGTCGGCCCCGTGACGAGCACCATGCCCCACGGCCGCGCGATGGCGGCCTCGAGCTTCTTCAGCGAGTCCGGCTCGAACCCGAGCTTCGTCATGTCGAGCATCAGCTTGTCCTTGTCGAGCAGACGCATGACGATCTTCTCGCCGAAGAGCGTCGGCAGGCAGGACACGCGGAAGTCGATCTCCTTGGTCGCATCCTCGGCGGCGAAGCGGATCTTGATGCGCCCGTCCTGGGGGAGCCGCTTCTCGGCGATGTCGAGCTTCGACATGATCTTGAGGCGCGAGGTGATCGCGTCGCGGAACTTCATCGGCGGCGCCATGACGTTGTACAGGATGCCGTCGATGCGGAACCGGACGCGAAATTCCTTTTCGTACGGCTCGATGTGGATGTCGCTCGCCCCCTTCTGGATCGCCGACATCAGCATCAGGTTCACGAGCCGGATGACCGGCGCCTCGCCCCCCTGCCGCTCGAGCGACGCCACGTCGATCTGCTCGAGCTCCTCGAGCACTTCCACGTCGTCGTCGACGATCGCGGCTTGCTCTTCGAGGGCCTTGCTGACCATCTCGAGCGTCGCCACGTTGCTCAGGTTCCCCTGCTGCGGCGACGACGCGCCGGCCTTCTGGGCGCGCGCGGCGGGGGCCGCCGCCGGGTAGTAGCGGCGGATGGCCTCCAGGACCGCGGTCTCCGACGCGACCACCGGCTCGACGTTGTAGCCCGTCATGAACTTGATGTCGTCCATGGCGAACACGTTGGTCGGATCGGTCATCGCAATCGTCAGGGTGGCCCCGGCGCGGCTGAGCGGCACAATCTGGTACTTGTGCGCCGTCTCGGCGGGAATCAGCTTGACGATGCCGGGATCGATCTCGAATTGCGCGAGATTGATGGAGGGAACGCCGTACTGCTTGCTGAGGAGCGCGGTGATCTCCTCATCCTTGACGAATCCGAGCTTGACGAGATTGAACCCGAGCTTGCCGCCGTTGGCTTTCTGATAGTTCAACGCCTCCTGCAACTGGGCAGGTGTAATGCGGCGTTCTTTGAGCAATAGCTCGCCTATGCGGACGGGCATCGTTCAGGCTCTGACCCGGTTTCTGTGGGGAGACGAAGATCGTACATTATGGACACTTTTTGTCAAGACCGTCCAGCGCTTAATACAGCACAAAACGACCTGATATCCCCCAGCTGCGGGCCGCGCGATCGCCGCCCGCGGTGATTTGGGTGTCTACCAGAAATCCTGAGGTCACGGCGTAGGTCGCTCCCACGCCCACGGAGTGCGCGGAGCTGCCCGAGACCTGCTCTGATTGACGCCGAACGCCGCCACGGACCACGACACTCTTCGTAATATGACCTTCCGCGCCGAGGGCGCTCTCGCGTACCTTCGGGCCGAGCGGTCCGGCCGTCCGGCCGACGTCCAGATCCGCGGCGACAATCCACCCGGGACCGACAGCCACCGCAATCCCCACACGGGCTTGACGTTGGAGCTTCAGCAGCCGATCCCCCTCCATCGTCTCGAACGCCGGCGCGGTGAGATTCCTGACCGTCAGACCGGCTTTGACGTGCCCACGGGTAGCCATTACCCCTACGTCCGCGTCAAATTTCCCGGCCGCCATCCCGCGTACGTATCTCAGCGTCGACCCGATCGCCACGCCGGCGACGACCGACTGCACGAGCGTCACCCCCGCGTTGTGCGTAACGAGGCTGTCGAGACGCAGATCTCCCGTTCCTGCATCGTTTCGGTCCTGCAACGGCCCGGCTGTAGGACCCGGAGCGGTCACCGCCACGCCCCGGAGGCGGTAATACGACACGCCGAGTGGCGGCAGACCAAGGCCCAGAAACAGGCTGGAACGGGCCTGGCCGGAGGCGCCCGCCCGCATCGCCAGCCGGTCCCCTACCAGGGTCACGTACGACCCGAACGCCAGACCCGCCGGGTTCCAGTAGACCGCCGACGCGTCGTCGGCCACCGCGACGAATGCCCCGCCCATGCCGGCCGCCCTGGTTCCCACCTCGCCGAACCCCTGCGCGAGGGAGGGGGACGGCGAGGCGGCCAGGACGACGACCAGGGCGACCCTCCGCAGCATCGTCGTCATGGCGCTGAGCTTACCGTACGCCGCGCCCCTGTAACCTTCACGCATGGCACCACTTCGGACCGGCGGGGCGAAACTTCGAAGCACTGGCTGTCGTATCTAGTGTGCGGTAAACTCGGTCGTATCTGCGGCCCGATTGCCGCAGGACTTTCATCCAACGACACACATATGGCCACCACAACTGTTACGGCGGGGCCCCCCCCTGCCCCGAAGAACCTCGTCGCGCGCTTCCTCGGCGTGATCACCTCTCCGCGTTCGACCTACGAAAGCATCGTCGCGAAGCCGAAATGGCTCGGGATGCTCGCGCTCACTGCCGTTGCCATGGCGCTGCTCATGGGAGGATTCCTCTCGACGCAGGTCGGGCAGGACGCCTGGCTCGACGCGACGACCAACAGCCCCATCACCGGACGCGCCAATGCGCAGTCGGTCGAGATGATGGAGAAGATCGCGCCATACGTCGGCTACATCACCGCAGCCTACATGATCGTGGCGGTGCCGATCGTGCTGGTGATCCTCGCCGGCATCCTGTTCGCGATCTTCAACGCGGCGCTGGGAGGCACGGCCACCTTCAAGCAGATGTGCACGGTGATCGTCCACGCCGGGCCCATCGGGGTGCTCTCGGCGCTGTTCACCGTTCCGATGAACTACGCGCGCGGAACGATGACGAGCGCGACCAATCTCGCGGTGCTGCTGCCGATGCTGCCTGAAGGGTCGTTCCCGGCACGGCTGCTGGGAGCCATCGACCTCTTTCTCATCTGGCAGATCGTCGTGCTGGCAATCGGCCTGTCGGTGCTGTACCGCCGCAAGACCCGCCCGATCGCCATCACGCTGCTCGGAATTTACGCCGTGATCGCGATCGTCATTGCCGCGTTCTTCGGCCGGGGGGCCGCATGAGCCGGAACAGGAAGATTCTCATTGGCGTCGCGATCGTCGTCCTGCTCGGCGCGATCGCGTTCGCCAACTTCAGGTACAAACGGACCCCGGGGGTCACCGTCACGACCGAGGGGATTCAGAAGCGCCGCCTCGAGGCGATCGTCTCCGCGTCGGGCAAGATCCAGCCGAAGACCTCCGTCAACATCAGCGCCGACACGATGGGGCGCGTCACGAACCTGGCTGTCGAGGAAGGCCAGCGCGTCGAGAAGGGACAGTTCCTGCTCCAGATCGATCCGCGCATCCTGCGGACCAATGTGACGCGGACCGAGGCGTCGCTCGCGGCGGCCAAGTCGCAGATGGAACAAGGCCGCCTCGCGCTCGACAGCGCCCAGGTCGCCGTGAAACAGGCCGAGGACGCGTTCAGGCGGCAGCAGGAGCTGATGAAGGGCGGCCTGACCACGCGCGAGCAGTACGAGCGCGCGGAGAACGACCTGAAGATGCGCCAGTCGGACTTGCGGAGCGCCACGCAGTCGGTCAGGACGCAGGAGCTGCGCATGCGGCAGGAGAGCGCGACGGCCGAGAGCGCGAGGTTCGACCTGAGCAAGGTGCGCATCGAATCCCCGATCACCGGCATCGTCACGCGCCGCAACATCGAGGAAGGCGAAACCGTCGTCATCGGCACGATGAACAACGCGGGCACGGTGCTGCTGACGGTCGCCGACATGTCGGTGATCGAGGCTGAAGTCGAAGTGGACGAGACCGACATCCCGACGGTGACGCTCGGCCAGAAGGCGCAGGTCACGATCGACGCGCTGCCCGACAAGAAGTTCACGGGCAAGGTGACCGAGATCGGGAACAGCCCGATCCAGGCGACGGGCGCGGCGGCCGCGCAGCGGCAGAACACCAACTTCAAGGTGGTGGTGACGCTCGACACCGAAGTGCCGGACGTGCGCCCGGGCTTCACGTGCACGGCCGAGATCACGACGGCCATCCGCGACAACGCCGTGGCCGTGCCGATCCAGGCGACGACCGTCCGCGAAGTGACGCTCGACGCGAAGGGCAACGTCGTCCACGAGCCGAAAACGGATCGGCGCCGCCGGGCGGCCGCGGCGGCGGCGCCGGACGCGTCGGGCACCGCCCAGGCGGCCGATGGCACCGCGGCGGCCGCCGGTTCGGCCAAGCCGGGCAACAAGAAAGAGACCGAGGGCGTGTTCGTCGTCCGCAACGGGGCGGCCGAATTCGTCCCGGTGAAGACCGGTATCGCGGGCGACAAGTACTTCGAGGTGCTCTCGGGCCTGAAGGAAGGGGATCAGGTCATCGTCGGACCATTCAATTCCGTGCGCGACCTGGCCGACGGCGACCCCGTCAAGCCGGAGGCGCAGAAACCCGGCGCCACCGACAAGACGTAAGCGGGTCGCGCCGCCCGTCACATGAACAAGTTCATCGAAGCCATCGGCATCGCCCTGAGCGCGATCTGGTCGAACAAGCTGCGATCGCTGCTGACCGTGCTCGGCAACATCGTGGCGGTGACGTCGATCATCGCCGTGGTGTCGCTGATCCAGGGGTTGAACGGGGCGGTGTCGAACGCGATCGTGTCGGAGATCGGCGCCGACGCGTTCCAGATCCAGCGCATGCCCATCACGCGGACGCAGGAGGAGGCCGAGCGCGCACAGGCCAACCCGCGCGTCACGCTCGACGACGCGGCGGCCGTCAAGCGCTACGGCTCGCTCATCCGGTTCGTCGCCGCGGAATCCGACGCCTCCGGCTCGATCGTCCACCGCGACGAGTCGCTCGACAACGTGCAGATCCAGGGCTTCACGCGCGACTACATCTACTTTCCTGCGTTCACCGCGGCGCGCGGACGGCTGATCAGCGCCACGGAATTCGATCGCAACCGCCCCGTCGCCGTGCTCGGATACGACACGGCGGACAAGCTGTTCAAAGGGGCGGATCCGATCGACAAGGTCGTCCGGATCGCCGGCATGCACTTCCGCGTCGTCGGCGTGAGCGAGCGGAAGGGGACCGTCTTCGGCCGCTCGCAGGACGAGTTCGCGATCATCCCGCTCGGCGTGTTCAGGAAGCTGTTCGGATCGCGCCCCTCGCTCTCCATTCTCGTGCGGCCCACCGACCCGGGCCTCGTGCGTCCCGCCATGGACGAAGCGACGACGGCATTGCGCATCCAGCGGAGGCTCCGGCCCAAGGACAAGGACAACTTCGGGGTCTTCGCGGCCGATACGTTCATGAAGCTGTACGAGACGGCGACGAAGAACATCTTTGCCGTGCTCGTCGGCGTCGTCGCCCTGTCGCTCGTCGTCGGCGGCATCGTGATCATGAACATCATGCTGATGGTCGTCACGGAGCGGACGCGCGAGATCGGCCTGCGGAAAGCGCTCGGCGCACGGCGCCGCGACATCGTGTGGCAGATCCTCACCGAATCGGTGACGCTGTCCACCTTCGGCGGCATCGTCGGGACGGGCTTCGGCTTCCTGCTGGCATTGACGATCGCCAAGCTCACGCCGCTGCCCGCCGCCGTGCAGGCCTGGTCGGTGATGATCGGCGTCGGGATCACGGCCGTCGTCGGTCTCTTCTTCGGCCTGTATCCGGCGATGCGCGCCGCGCGCCTCGATCCCATCGAAGCGTTGAGGCGCGAGTAGGCCATGGCCAGGATCCGCGGCGGCCTGTTCGTCGAGATCGTCAGCATGGCGGTGGATACGCTGCGCTCGAACAAGCTGCGGTCCGCCCTGACGGTGCTCGGCGTCGTCATCGGCATCACGTCGATCGTCGGCATGACGTCGCTGATTCGCGGGTTCCAGGAATCGGTCTACGACCTGTTCCGAGAGATTGGGCCGACCACGATCTTCGTGTCGAAGTTCAGCTTCGCGAGCGTGACGTCCGGCAAGACCTTCCAGGACCTCATCATGCGGCCCAACATCACGCCGCAGGACGCCGAGGCGATCGAGCGGGACTGCCCGTCGGTGGCGATCGTGGACGTGCAGTTCGGCAACGGTCCCGGCGCGAACGTGACCGCGCAGGTCTATTACAAGGGGCTCAAGTCCAAGCGCGTCCCGGTGCTCGGCACGACCGAGAAGTTCCCCTTCATCGGGCAGTTGAATCTCGAGAACGGCCGGTTCTTCAACTCGGGCGAGGTGCAGCACCGCCGCCCGGTCGTGGTGCTCGGGCAGGGCCCGGCGAAAGCCGTCTTCCCGCACACCGATCCGGTCGGCAAAGTCGTCCGGCTCGGCGCCTCACAGTACACCGTCGTCGGCGTGTTCGCGAAGAGGCCGAGTCCCGGCGGGCTCTCCGCGGGCCAGGACGACTTCGTGGTCATCCCCCACACGCGGTACCAGAAGCAGTACGGCATCCGCGGCTTCACCGTCGGGCGCGGCGAGCTGCGCCCGGTCACGATGGCGGTGGTGCCGAGCGAGAACGCCACGGTGAAGCAGGCGATGGAGGAAATCGAGCGGGTGATGCGCGCGCGGCACGGCCTGCATCTCGATCAGGAGAACGACTTCGACCTCGGGACGCAGGAGGCGGCGATCAAGGTGTTCGATCAGATCACCCAGGCGGCCGTGCTCGCGCTCGTCGTGATCTCGTCCATCGCGCTGATGGTCGGCGGCATCGGGGTGATGGCGATCATGATGATCAGCGTCACCGATCGCACGCGCGAGATCGGCGTGCGGAAGGCGCTCGGCGCCCGGCGCGTCGAAATCCTGTGGCAGTTCCTGCTGGAAGCGGTGTTCCTCACGTCGCTCGGCGGGCTGCTTGGCATCGTCTTCGGCAGCTCGCTCGGACTCACCATCCACTGGCTGTCCGGGTTTCCCGTCTCGCTCCCGTGGTGGTCGTTCGCCATTGGCATCGGCTTCTCCGCGACCATCGGCATCTTCTTCGGGCTCTATCCCGCCTTCAAGGCCGCACGGCTGGATCCGATCGAAGCGCTGAGATACGAATAAGCTTCCAGTTTCCAGTTTCCAGCTTCCAGCTTCCAGTTTCCAGTTTCCAGTTTCCAGTTTCCAGCCTAAGCGCGATTCTTGCAGGACGATCGAGACACCTTCACAGGAGGATCTCGATGCAGGATTATCGAAAGCTGTTCGTGTGGCAGAAAGCTCACCAACTGGCGCTCGACACGTACGCCATTTCTGCACACCTGCAACGCCCCGACGCGTGGCCCCTGGCGCGATCAGGTGCTCAGGGCAGCGATTTCGATTCCCTCCAACATCGCGGAAGGAACGGGCCGTGGAACCGATCCGGACTTTCGGCGGTTTTTGTGGCACTCCTTGGGTTCCTGCAACGAACTTGAGTATGATCTGCTTCTTACGCGGGACCTCCGGTTCCTGCCTCCCGCGCTACATACGCCGCTCGCGGGCCAAGTGGAAGAGGTGCGGCGCATGCTGACTGGCCTTATTGAGAAGACGAAAGCGTAGTTTCCAGTTTCCAGCTACCAGCGACCAGCTGCGAGCTGGACGCGGCCAGGTGAAGGCTCGAATCTGGCTGGAAGCTGCAAGCTGCGAGCTGGCAGCTGGAGACTGGGAGCTACGGAGGTACCGTCAATGAAAGTCTACGACGCTCAAACCATCAGAAATGTCGCCCTGGTCGGCCATAGCGGCGCCGGCAAGACACAGCTGGTCTCCGCCCTGCTGTTCGATGCCGGCGCCGTCAACCGCCTCGGTCGCGTGGACGACGGGACCACGGTGACCGACTACGACGAAGAAGAGATCGCCCGCAAGCACACCCTGGCGTGCAGCCTCGCCTGCGCCGAGTGGAACAAGCACAAGATCAATTTCATCGACACGCCAGGGATGGCCAACTTCCTGAGCGATGCGCGCGCCGCGCTGCGCGTGGCGGATGCCGCGCTCGTGGTGGTGGACGGCGTCGCCGGAGCCGAGGTCTCGACCGAGAAGATCTGGACGGTCGCCGAGGAGCTCGACGTGCCGCGCCTGATCGTGCTGAACCGGCTCGATCGCGAGCGCGCCAGCCTGGAACGATCGATTGAGTCGCTGCGCGGCGTGTTCGGGCGCACGGTCGTCCCCATCCAGCTGCCTATCGGCGAAGAAAAGGGATTCCGCGGCGTGGTGGACCTCGTCGCGATGAAGGCGTGGACGTTCGCCTCGGACGAGAGCGGGAAACCGACCGAAGCACCGATTCCTCCCGAGCTCGAGAGCGCCGCCGGCGAGGCGCGCGAGGCGCTGATCGAAATGGTCGCGGAGGCGGACGACACGCTGATGGAGAAGTTCTTCGACGCGGGCACCCTCGCCCAGGACGAGCTGGTCTCCGGGTTGAAGCGCGGCTTCACGGCCGGCCGCGTGTTCCCCGTGGTGTGCACGTCGGCGTCGGCGAACATGGGCATGCAGCCGCTCCTGGACGCCATCGTGTCCTACGTGCCGTCGCCGGCCGAGCGGCCGATGAAGGCGGTCGACGCGAAGGACGGCGAGGAAACCAGGGTGGCTCCCTCCGACGCCGGCGGTGTCGCCGCGTTCATCTGGAAGACCGTCGCCGACCCGTTCGCCGGCCGGATCACGATGTTCCGCGTCGTCACCGGATCGCTGAAGGCCGACTCGACGGTGCACAACCTGACGAAGGACGTGCCCGAGCGGCTGGGACATCTCGTGCTCCTGCAGGGCAAGGCGCAGACGAACGTTCCGGAGATCAAGGCGGGGGACATCGGCGCGGTCGCGAAGCTGAAGGAATCGCAGACGAGCGACCTGATTGGCGACAAGGCGACGCCGTTCCGGCTGGCGGCCATCAAGTTCCCCGAACCGGTGATCTCGTACGCGATCGAGCCGAAGAGCCGCGGCGACGAGGAGAAGATCAGCACGGCGCTCCACCGCCTGCAGGAAGAGGACCCCACGATCAACTACACGCGCGACCAGCAGACGAAGGAGCTGCTGCTCGCCGGCCAGGGTCAGTCGCACATCGAGGTGACGGTCGCGAAGCTGAAGCGGCGGTTCGGCGTCGAGGTCACCCTGAAGCTGCCGCGCATCCCGTACCGGGAGACGATCACCGCCTCCACGGAGGCGCACGGCCGGCACAAGAAGCAGACGGGCGGCCACGGGCAGTTCGGCGACTGCAAGGTCAAGTTCGAGCCGCTGGCGAGGGGCAGCGACTTCGAGTTCGTTGACGACATCTTCGGTGGCTCGATCCCGCGGCAGTTCATCCCGGCGGTTGAAAAAGGGCTCCAGGACGCGCGGATGCGCGGCTTCCTCGCCGGGTACCCGATGGTGGACTTCCGCGCGACGCTGTTCGACGGGTCGTTCCACCAGGTGGACTCGAACGAGCTGTCGTTCAAGATGGCCGGTTCGCTGGCGTTCAAGGACGGCATGTCGCGCGCGCGGCCGACGCTGCTCGAGCCGGTGATGGACGTCGAGGTGTACGCGCCGAGCGACTACGCCGGAGACCTGATGGGGGATCTCAACAGCCGGCGCGGACGCATCGGCGGCATGGACACACGCGGCGCCACGACGATCATCCGCGCGAAGGTGCCGATGGCGGAGATGCTGACCTACGAGCAGCAGCTCACGTCAGCCACGGGCGGCCGCGGCTCGTACCACATGGAGTTCTCGCACTACGAGGAAGTCCCCGCCCACCTGCACGGCAAGATCATTGCGCAATCGAAGGCCGAACGCGGGCAGGAAGAGGCAGAAGAAGTCTGAGTCATTGCCGATTGCCGATTGGCGAGTGCCGATTGACGGGTTGGCGATTGCCGATTGCCGATCGACGGATTGGCGATTGAAGATTGTGGGAAACCCACGCCCTGCGCAGAAACGAAAGGCCGGATCCCCAGAGGGATCCGGCCTTTTCCATCCTCACGCCACTCGGCAATCGTCAATGCGTCGACCGCCAATCGTCAGTCGCCAATCCGTCAATCGGCAGCCGCCAATCGCCAATCGGCAATAATCAGGCACCGCCCGCTTTTCTGGGTGTGCTGACCGATTTGGCCTTGCCGTGCGTGTCGGTCTTCCCGGTCTTGGCGCCCTTGCCGCGTGCGGGCTTGGCGGCCTTGTCGGGGGCGGCGCCCTCCTCGGTCGGCTCCTCGCCCTTCTTGCCGCGGAGCCGCTCGGCGGCGGCGCGCAGCCGGCCGCCCATCCCCTTCGGCTTCGGCTTGGCGGCGGCGGTCTTTTCCGCCTCCGCGTTCGCGTTGAACTCGCTGCCGACCAGCTCGATCTGGGCGACTTCGGCGCTGTCCCCGCGCCGGTAGCCGACACGGAGGATGCGCGTGTACCCGCCGGGGCGCGCGGCAAAGCGGGGCGCGATCGTGTCGAACAGCTTCCCGACCACCTCGCGGTTGGGAATGTCCTCGAGGATCATGCGGCGCGCGTGCAGCATCCGGCCGTTCGCGTCGCCGGCGGCCAGGCCGCGCTTCGCGATGGTGATGATCCGCTCGACGAAGGGGCGCAGCTCCTTCGCCTTGGGCACGGTCGTCTCGATCCGCTCGTGGCGGATCAGCGCTTCGGCCTGGTTGCGGAGCATCGCGATGCGATGCTCCGTGACGCGGCCCAGTTTCCGGTGGCTGACTCTATGACGCATGGTCGTCTGTTCCTCACGTTGCCGGCGCTCGGCGTTCGGCGTTTGGCGTTCGTGATGGCCGGCACATGCCGGGCCTTCTTCGAGCGCCGAGCCCCGAGCCCCGCGCGCCGATCACGATCTATTCAACCGGCTGGCTGGGCTGATCGAGCCGCATGCCGAGGCTCAGCCCCATGCCCGACAGGATTTCCTTGATCTCGTTCAGCGACTTGCGGCCGAAGTTCTTCGTCTTCAGCATCTCCCCTTCGGTCTTCTGAACGAGCTCGCGAATCGTGCGGATGTTCGCGTTCTTGAGGCAGTTGTACGACCGCACCGAGAGCTCCAGCTCCTCGACGCTCTTGTCGAGGTTCTCGTTGAGCGCCGCGCGCGGCTGGTCGGCCGCGGCGTCGAGCTGCAGGTCGCCGACGTCCTCGAGGTTGATGAAGATGTTCAGGTGATCCCGAATCAGCTTCGACGACAGCGAGACGGCATCGCGCGGCGTGACGGACCCGTTGGTCCACACGTCGACGGTCAGCTTGTCGTAGTCGGTGGTCTGCCCGAGCCGCGCCGCCTCGACCAGGTAGTTCACCTTCTTGACCGGCGAGTGCACCGAGTCGATCGGGATCCACCCGATGCCGAGGTCCTCGTCGAAGTTCTTGTCCGCCGAGACGTACCCGCGGCCGCGCTTCACGCGCATCTCCATGTGGAGCCGTCCGCCCTCGGCCACCGTCGCGATGTGCGCGTCCGGCTCGAGGATCTCGACGTCGGCGTCGGTCTCGATGTCGCGCGCCCGGACCTCCCCGCCGCGGTCGATCCGCAGGTAGAGGGTCTTGGTCGTGTCGACGTGCATCTTGAGCGGCACCTGCTTCAGGTTGAGGATGATGTCGGTCGCATCCTCGACCACGCCGGGAATCGGCGAGAACTCGTGCAGCACGCCGTCAATCTTCACCGCGGTCACCGCCGCTCCCTCGATCGACGAGAGCAGCACGCGCCGCATGGCGTTGCCGATCGTCGTCCCGAACCCCCGCTCGAACGGCTGCGCGTAGAAGCGCCCGAACCGATCCGTGAGCGTCTCGCGCTCGAACTCGAGCCGCTTCGGCCGCTGAAAACCCTTCCACAGCATTACTCTCTGTCCTTTCGAGACCACTGACGGACACTGCAATCACAACCACTGAAGAACACGGAAGAACACAGAATTTTCGTTCCGTGTTTTTCTGTGTCTTTCCGTGGTTGACCTTCCGTGTCCGTCCGCGGTGCAATTTCGGCGCAGCATCAGTGTTGCGCTGCCAGACCTGCCGGTTCATCCGCCGCCTCCCACCGCAGGTCTGGTTTGGCTGCGGGCGGCGGACTACTTCTAAGAAAACTCCAGATTCCAAATTCCAAACTTCAAAGGACTCCAAAGTCCAAATTCCAAACGACCTTTGGAGTTTGTGGTTTGAAGTTCGGAATTGACTACTTCGAGTACAACTCCACGATCAGCTGCTCCTGCACGGGCAGGTTGATCTGCTCGCGCGTCGGCAGCGACGAGACGCGGCCGGCCAGTTGGCCCGCGTCGAACGACAGCCACTCGGGAATGCCGCGGCCTTTCACTTCCTCCATCGCATGCACGATCGTCGCGTTCTGCGCGCTGCCGCCGCGCACCGACACCACGTCGCCCGCCTTGACCGAGAAGGACGGCACGTCGACCTTGCGGCCGTTCACGAGGAAGTGGCCATGGCGCACGAGCTGCCGCGCCTGCGCGCGCGAGGTGGCCAGCCCGAGGCGGTAGATCACGTTGTCGAGCCGCCGCTCGAGCAGCTGGAGCAGCGTCTCGCCCGTGATCCCGCGCGTCCGGTCCGCCATCTCGAAGTAGCGCCGGAACTGGTTCTCCAGCACGCCGTAGATGCGCTTGACCTTCTGCTTCTCGCGCAGCTGCAGGCCGTAGCCGACCAGTTTCGCCTTGCGCAGCTTGCCGTGCTGCCCCGGCGGGAGGTTGCGCTTCTCGATCGCGCACTTCTCCGTGTAGCAGCGCTCCCCCTTCAGAAAGAGCTTCATGCCTTCGCGCCGGCAGAGCCGGCAGACCGGACCTATGTAACGGGCCATTCTCTCTGTTCCTTCTAGTTTCCAGTTACCAGTTACGAGCTCCCAGCTCCCCGTTCGCCGCGCCCCGGCTGGAAGCCGGCGACTGGGAGCTGGAAACTGACAGACGGCGCCCCTCTTACACTCGGCGCCGCTTGGGTGGGCGGCAGCCGTTGTGCGGAATCGGCGTGACGTCGCGGATCGATTTCACGTCGATGCCGATCGTCTGCAGCGCGCGGATCGCCGACTCGCGTCCGGCGCCCGGCCCCTTCACGCGCACTTCAACGCTGCGCATCCCGAAGGCCTTCGCCGCGTTGCCGGCGGCAATCGCCGCCTGGGTCGCCGCGAACGGCGTCCCCTTCCGCGAGCCCTTGAAGCCGATGCCCCCGGCGCTCGACCAGGCCACGACCGCCCCTTCGGGATCGGTGATGGTGATGATCGTGTTGTTGAACGAGGCCTGGATGTGCGCGAACCCGTGGTGCACGATCCGCTTTTCACCCCGCTTCTTGAACGCCTTCTTCTTGACAGGGCGTCCGGCCTTCTTGGCTCCGCCCTCTGGCGGCGCCGATGCGTCGATCGGGTCGTTCTTGGCCATAAATCAGTTTCCAGTTTCCAGCTTCCAGCTTCCAGCTTCCAGCTTCCAGCTTCAGGTGCCGTTCCACGCGTGCTGGAAACTGGCAACTGGGAGCTGGGCGCTGATCTAAACCGTCTTCTTCTTCGCAACCGCGCCCTTGCGCGGGCCCTTGCGCGTCCGCGCGTTGGTCTTGGTCCGCTGGCCGCGCACCGGCAGGTTCCGGCGGTGCCGCAGCCCGCGGTAGCTGCCGATCTCCATCAGGCGCTTGATGTTCATCGAGATCTCCTTGCGGAGATCCCCTTCGACGCCCCCCTGCTCTTCAATCACCCGGCTGATCTTCCGGACGTCGTCCTCCGACAGGTCCTTGACGCGGACGTCCGGCCCCACGCCGGCCGCGGTCAGGATGTCCGTCGAGCGCTTCCGCCCGATGCCGTAGATGTAGGTCAGGCCAATCTCGATGCGCTTCGTGCGCGGAAGATCGACGCCAGCAATTCGTGCCATGTTTCTTGATCCTTGTCAGTAGTCAGCCGGCAGCTGGCAGCTGGCGGCTGGCAGGACGTCTCGCCTCCCGCTGCCTGCTGCATGCTGCCTGCTGCATGCTATCCCTGTCGCTGCTTGTGCTTCTGGTTCGGACAAATGACGCGCACGACGCCCTGGCGCCGCACGATCTTGCACTTGTCGCAGATCTTCTTCACCGATGCTCTGACCTTCATGATCCCTCGCGAACGAAATTGCGAATTCTGAATTGTGAGTTGAGGGCAGCTTGCTGAAATCGTCCATCCGGACGGCTCCGGCAAAGTGGCAGTCAATTCACAACTCGCAATTCACAACTTCACAGCTTCTCCACGATCCGCCCGCGCGTGAGATCCCGCGGCGCGAGCTCGAGCCGCACGCGATCCCCGATGAGCACGCGGATGAAGTTTCTTCCCGGTCCGCCGGGCGCGTGCGCGATCACCTGCCGCCCGCCGTCGATCTCCACGCGGTACTGCGCGTATGGCAGCGCCTCGCGCACGATCCCCTCGACCGAGATCCCGCGCCGGTCTTCCTCGCGCGGATCCTTCTCAAACATAGCCTGCCCCGCCGAAGCGTTCGCGAAGGCGGGTCCCGCCGAAGCGTCTTCGCGAAGGCGGATGCCTCGCCGTAGCGCTACGCGCGAAGGCGGGCCGGTACGCTCCGCCGCGTCAGCACCAGCGGTCCGTCCTTCGTCACCGCCACCGTGTGCTCGAAGTGGGCCGACAGGCTGCCGTCCCGCGTCACCGCGGTCCAACCGTCCGCCAGCACCTTCACTCCGGGCCGGCCGACGTTGACCATCGGCTCGATCGCGAGCGTCATTCCCTCGGCCAGCCGCGGCCCGCGTCCGGGCTCGCCGTAATTGGCAATCTGCGGCTCCTCGTGGAGCGCCGCGCCGATCCCGTGTCCGACGAATTCGCGGACCACGGAGAACCCGTGCGCCTCGACGTGCCGCTGGATCGCGTGGCCGATGTCCGAGATCCGCCCGCCGATCCGCGCCTGCTCGATCCCCTTCTCGAGCGCCTCGCGCGTCACGCGCAGCAGCGTCGCCGCCCCGTCCGACACGCGGCCGACCGGCACGGTGACCGCCGCGTCGCCGTAGAACCCGTTCAGCTTCACGCCCATGTCGAGCGAGACGATGTCCCCCGCGGCCAGCGCGCGCGGCGAGGGGATGCCGTGCACCACCTGCTCGTTCACCGACGCGCAGAGCGTCGCCGGGTAATCGCGGTAGCCCTTGAACGCCGGCACCGCGCCGGCCTCCCGCACCAGCCGCTCCGCCTCCGCGTCCAGATCGCCCGTCGTCACCCCGGGCGCGACCAGTGCCGCCAGCGCCGCGAGCACGTCGGCGACCAGGACGTTGGCGGCCCGCATGCGGGCGAGCTCCGCCGGCGACTTGCAGACGATCACAGCGTGGCGCCCTTCACGGCCGCGCCCACGGCGTCATCGATGGCCCCGGTCACGACGTCGGGCGGCTGGTTGCCGTCGATCGCCCGGAACGACGGGCGCGCCGAATAGTAGTCGACGAGCGGCTTGGTCTGCCGTTCGTACACCGCCAGGCGCTCGCGGACGATGTCGACGCCGTCGTCCATGCGTGTGACCAGCTCGCCGCCGCAGCGTCCGCACGAGCGCGTCCAGTCGGGCGCGGCGTTCACGCCGCACCGGCTGCAGATCCGGCGCGTCGCCAACCGGCGCACCAGGACGTCCTCCGGCACGACGATGTCGAGCACGACGAGCGGCCCCCGGCCGTCCACCATCCGATCGAGTGCGGAGGCCTGCACCACGGTGCGCGGGAATCCGTCGAGGATGAACCCGTGCCGCGCATCATCCCGATCCAGCCGCGCCTGCACGATCGCGATCATCACGTCGTCGCTCACCAGGTTGCCGGCTTCCATCGTCGCGCGGACGACGCGCCCGATCGACGTCCCGGCCTGCACCGCTTCGCGCAGGATGTCGCCGGTCGAGATCCTGGGCAGCGATCGGGTGCGGGCGAGCCGCTCCGCCTGGGTCCCCTTCCCCGCGCCTGGCGGGCCGAGCATCACGACGTTCAGTGCCTCACAGGCGCCGTCGCGGGCGGCCACGCTACTGCCCCCGCCGTCCGCGGATGCGCGTCTTCTTCATGAAGCCGTCGTAGTGACGCATGATGAGCTGCGACTCGACCTGCTGCACCGTGTCCATCGCGACGCCGACGATGATGAGCAGCGAGGTGCCGCCGAAGTAGAACTGCACGTTCATGCCCTCGGTGATGAACCGCGGCAGCGCGGCGTCGAGCCGCTCGCCGATGAACGGGATCGGCGCGACCTTGAACCCGCTGATCAGGAACTGCGGCAGGATCGCGACGATGGCCAGGTAGATGGCGCCGACGAGCGTGATGCGCGTCAGGATCGTGTCGATGTACTCCGCCGTCCGCTTGCCCGGCCGGATGCCCGGGATGAACCCGCCGTACTTCCGCATGTTCTCGGCGACGTCATCCGGGTTGAAGATGATCGCCGTGTAGAAGTAGCAGAAGAAGATGATGCCCAGGACATACAGCAGATCGTGCAGCGGCATGCCGGGCGCGATCTGATCGAACGCGCGTCTGAGCCACGTCCCTTCCGGCACGAGCGACGTCAGCGTCGCCGGGAACGCGAGGATGGACGAGGCGAAGATGACCGGGATGACGCCGCCGGTGTTCACCTTGAGCGGGATATGGGTGCTCGACCCGCCGTACATCCTGCGCCCCACGACGCGCTTCGCGTATTGGACCGTCACACGCCGGTGTCCGCGCTCCACGAACACGATCGCGGCGATGACGACCGCCATCAGCACGATCAGGAAGATCAGCCGGAACGGCCCCATCTGTCCCGTGCGGAGCTGATCGATCGTGACGAGGACCCCCGCCGGCAGCCCGACGACGATGCCGGCGAAGATGATGAGGGACATGCCGTTGCCGATGCCCCGCTCGGTAATCTGCTCGCCGAGCCACATGATGAAGCAGGTGCCGGTCGTCAGCGTCAACACGGTCATCAGCCGGAACGACCAGCCCGGGTCGTAGACGAGGGGCAGGCCGCCCGCGATGCCGGTATTCTTCTCGAGGAAATACGCGATCCCGAGCGACTGTACGACGCTCAGCAGGATCGTCCCGTAGCGGGTGTACTGGGTGATCTTGCGCCGGCCGAGCTCCCCTTCCTTCGAGAGCCGCTCGAGGTACGGCCAGACGACCGTGAGGAGCTGCAGGATGATCGACGCGCTAATGTAGGGCATGATGCCGAGCGCGAAGATCGTCATCTGCGACAGGTTGTTGCCGGAGAACATGTCGTAGAGGCCGAACATCGTGCCCTTGGCCTGTTCGACCAGAATCGCGAGCGCCTGGGGGTTGATGCCCGGCGTCGGGATGTGGCCGCCCACCCTGTACACCGCGAGCAGACCCAGCGTGAACAGCACGCGCTTGCGAAGGTCGGCGACGGCGAAGATATTCTTGAGACTTTCGATCATTGGGGGACCCTTACGCGAGGACCTCTACGGTGCCGCCGGCCGCCGCGATCTTCTCGGCCGCCTTGCCGCTGAACTTGTGCGCCCGCACGGTCAGTGCCTTCGACACGTCGCCGCGCGCGAGCACCTTGATGCGGCCGGCGCGGTTGACGAGCCCGCGCTCGCGCAGCACGTCCGGCGTGATGTCCGAGCCCGCGTCGAACCGCTCGCTCAGCGTGTCGAGGTTTACCACCTCGAACTCCTCGCGGAACGGGTTGTGGAATCCGCGCTTCGGCACGCGGCGGTGCAGCGGCATCTGGCCGCCCTCGAACCCGCGCTTGTGCTTGAACCCGGACCGCGATTTCGCACCCTTGTGCCCGCGTCCCGCCTGCACGCCCTGGCCGGAGCCCTGGCCGCGGCCGACCCGCTTCTTCGAGTGCTTCATCCCCTTGGGGGGACGCAGATTTGAGAGATCCATGATTCTTGTACCTGTCAACGACAAACTACAAATTCCAAACTCCAAACCTCAAAGGCCAAACTCCAAACGGTGACGCTTTGGCGTTTGAAGTTTGAGATTTGGAGTTAATCCACTTTCACCAAATGCCGCACCTTGAGGATCATGCCGCGCGTGGCCGGCGTGTCGACGAGCTCGACCGTGTGGCCGATGCGCCGCAGGCCCATGCCCTGCACCGTCGCCGCCTGCGTCCGGTTGAAGCCGATGGGGCTCCGCACGAGCGTGATCTTCACCTTCGGCGCGTCGCTCTTCTTCTTCTTCGTTGTCTTGGCCATGGCTTATCTGGTGGTCGCCGCCAGGTCTCCCGGTTCCTGTTCCTTGCCGCGCAGCTTGCGCACGGCGCCCGGATCCCGCAGATCCTTGAGACCGGCGAAGGTCGCCCGCACGACGTTGTGCGAGTTGTCCGAGCCCAGCGACTTGGTCAGCACGTTCTGGATCCCGCACGACTCCACCACGGCGCGGACGGCGCCGCCCGCGATGATGCCCGTGCCTTCCGGCGCCGGCTTGAGCAGCACCTGCCCCGCGCCGAACCGGCCGAGCACCGGGTGCGGGACGGTCGTGCCGGCGAGCGGCACGCGGATGAGCGACTTCTTCGCCGCCTCGATGCCCTTCTTGATCGCCGAGGGCACTTCCTTCGCCTTGCCGACGCCGAAACCCACGACGCCCTGGCCGTCGCCGACGACGACCAGCGCGCTGAAGCTCAGGTTCTTGCCGCCCTTGACGACCTTCGTCACGCGGCTGATGTTCACCACGGTGTCCTTCAGCTCGAGCTGCGAGGCGTCGATCTTTTCTCGTGTTTCAATCATAGTTTCCAGCTTCCGGCTTCCAGCAGCTTCCAGTCCCCGGTTCCCATGCCTAGCTGGCAACTGGGAGCTGGCAACTGGAAACTTTCTTTAGAATTCCAACCCCGCCTCGCGCGCCGCTTCCGCGACCGCGCGCACGCGCCCGTGATAGAGGAACCCGCCGCGATCGAACACGACCTGCTTGATGCCCTTGGCGATCAGCCGCTCGGCGATCGTCTTGCCGAGCGCCTGCGCCCCGAGCCTGTTGCCGGGACGCGCGCCGCCGCCCATCGCGCCCTTGACCGCCGGCTCCGTGCTCGCGGCCGAGGCGATCGTCGTGCCGGTCATGTCGTCGATGACCTGCGCGTAGATGTGCGACACGCTGCGGAACACCCGCAGGCGCGGCCGTTCGGGCGTGCCCGCGATCCGCTTGCGCTGCCTCAGCGCAATGCGGGTGCGTCGATCTTTCGTCGTCTTGATCTTCATAATCAATGCTGGCGGGGCTAAAAGCCCCGCCCTACCTGCTTGTAGGGCGCGCCGTTCAGGCGCGCCAACCTCTATTTATTTCGCCCCCGTCTTTCCCGCCTTCTTCTTCAGCACTTCGCCGGTGTAGCGGACGCCCTTCTGCTTGTAGGGGTCCGGCTTGCGCAGCCGGCGGATGTTCGCCGCGACCTGCCCCACCGCCTGCCGATCGATGCCGGTCACCGTAATGTGCGTCTGCTTGTCGATCGCGATGTCGATCCCCGCCGGGATGTCGAACACGACCGGGTGCGAGTAGCCCAGGGCGAACACGACCTGCTTGCCCTTGACCTCCGCGCGGTAGCCGACGCCGACGATGTCGAGGTCCTTGCGGAAGCCCTCGGTGACGCCGCGCACCGCGTTGGCCACGAGGCTGCGGGCGAGACCGTGGAACTTGCCGAGATCGGGGTCCTCGCGCAGCGTGCGGGCGTGCAGCTCGCTGCCGGCGACATCGAAGCCGATGCCCGCGGGCAGCAGCTGGCGCAGCTTGCCCTTCGGCCCCTGGATTTCGACGGCCCCCGGCTGCACGTCGACCTTGACCCCTTTGGGGATGGCGATTGGTTTCTTGCCAATTCGAGACATGATCTTAAGTTTCCAGTTACCAGTTACCAGCTTCCAGCTTCCAGCTTCCAGATTTGAGCAGCTCGCAGTGGCCCTGTGAGCTGGAAACCGGGAACTGGGAACTGGGAGCTCACGGTTCACCACACGTTACAGAGCACTTCGCCGCCGACGCCGGCCTTGACCGCTTCGCGGCCGGTCATCACGCCGCGCGAGGTCGTCAGGATGCTCGTGCCGAGCCCCGCCAGCACCGGCGGAACGTCGTCGCGCCCGAAGTACACCCGGCGGCCGGGCCGGCTGACCCGCTCGATGCCGGTGATGAGCCGCTCGCCGCGCGGCCCGTACTTGAGGATCACCCGGAGCATGGCCTGCACCCCTTCGCCCGGCTTCGGCTCGAGGACCTTGAAGCCCTGCACGTACCCCTCGCTCTCGAGGATGCGCGCGATTTCCACCTTCAGCCGCGACGACGGCATGTCCACGCGGGTGTGCCGCGCGATGGTGGCGTTGCGGAGCCGCGCCAGCATGTCTGCAATGGGATCTGTCATATTGCTCGCTCTTGATGTCAGCTTCCAGTTACCAGCTGCCAGCTTCCAGCCTTCCGCCCCGCAGCTCCTGCTGGAAGCTGGAAACTGGAGGCTGGGAACTGACTTCTACCAGCTACTCTTTGTCACACCCGCGATGTCCCCCTCGAGCGCCAGCTTGCGGAAGCAGAGGCGGCACAGGGCGAACTTGCGCATGTAGGCGCGCGGCCGGCCGCAACGGTGGCACCGGTTGCGCAGCCGGATCTTGTATTTCGGCGTCTTAGCTTCCTTGGCGATCTTCGCGGTCGTGGCCATTCGTGTCTTCCTGTAGCAGGCAGCATGCAGCGGGCGGCTGGCAGTGGAATCTGCCAGCCCCGGCATGGCCTCTACGCGTTTACGTTACCCATCGACTTCCTGCCTGCTGCCAGCTGCCAGCTGCCAGCTACTGAGTCCGGAACGGCATGCCGAGAAGCTGGAGGAGCTTGCGGGACTCCTCGTCGCTCTTCGCCGTCGTCACCACCGAGATGTTCATGCCCCGCGCCTTGTCGACCTTCATGTAGTCGATCTCGGGGAACAGCAACTGGTCCTTGAGGCCCAGCGTGTAGTTGCCGCGGCCGTCGAAACCCTTGGGCGAGACCCCGCGGAAATCGCGAACGCGCGGCAGCGCCACCGAGATGAGGCGGTCGAGGAACTCCCACATGCGCTCGCCGCGCAGCGTGACCATGGCGCCGATCGGCATGCCCTGGCGGACCTTGAACTGCGCGATCGACTTCTTGGCGCGCGTCGTCACCGGCTTCTGCCCCGTGATGCGCGCGACCTCGTCGGCGCCGGTCTCGACGATCTTCGCGTTCTGCGTCGCTTCGCCGAGGCCCATGTTCACGACGATCTTCTCGATCTTCGGGATGGCCATCACGTTGCGGTAGCCGAATTCCTTCTTCAGCACCGGCACGACGTCCTGCTCGTAGCGTTCCTTCAGGCGGCTCATTTGTCTACCACTCCCTCGCACTTCCGGCAGACGCGGACCTTGCGCCCGTCGCCGAGGATCTTGCGTCCGACGCGCGTGGGACGGCCGCATTCCGGGCAGACGATCTGGACGTTCGAGGCGTGCAGCGCCGCCTCGCGCTCGACGAGCCCCCCTTTGATCTGGCGCTGGGGGTTCGGCTTCGTGTGGCGCTTGATGATGTTCACGCCTTCGATGAGCACCCGGTTCTTGTCGGGCAGCACCTTGAGGACGCGGCCGCGCTTGCCGCGGTCCTTGCCGGTCAGGACGACCACGTTGTCGTTCTTCCGGATTGGGGTCTGTAATCTGGACATCGATATCAGCTTTCAGTTTCCAGTTTCCAGCTCCCAGCAGCGTCCAGCTGGAAGCTGGACGCTGGGAACTGGGAGCTGTCCTATAGCACTTCAGGAGCCAGCGAAATGATTTTCATGAACTTCCGGTCGCGCAGCTCGCGGGCCACCGGCCCGAACACGCGCGTGCCGATCGGTTCCTTCTGGTCGTTGATGAGCACCGCGGCGTTCCGGTCGAACCGGATGTAGCTCCCGTCCTTGCGGCGCTGCTCCTTGCGCGTCCGGACGATCACGGCCTTGACGACCTGCCCCTTCTTGACGGTCGAGTCGGGGGTGGCTTCCTTCACCGACGCGGTGATGATGTCCCCCAGCCGCGCGTAGCGCCCGGTCGAGCCGCCGATCGGGTTGATGCACGCGATCTTGCGCGCGCCCGAGTTGTCCGCGACGTCGAGAATCGAACGCATCTGAATCATGGTCCGCTCCTACAAACTCCCAACTGCCAACTCCAAGCTCCAAATCTCAAACCTCAAACTTCCGACTTTGGAGTTTGAAGTTTGGCGTTTAGAGTTGTCTCGGTCAGATCTCTTTGGCCTTCTCCACCACTCGCGTGACGACCCACCGCTTGCGGCGGCTCATCGGCCGGCTCTCGACGATCGCCACGCGGTCGCCCACCTTCGCGTCGTTCGCCTCGTTGTGCGCGAGGAACTTCGACGTCCGGCGCTGGATCTTCCCGTAGAGCGGGTCGCGGACCTGGCGCTCGACGGCGACGACGACGCTCTTGTCCATCTTGTCGCTCACGATGACGCCGGTGATTTCAGCTTTGGTGGCCATGTCGTTACGCCGTCTCCTTCTCGCGCAGCACCGTCTTCACGCGCGCGAGGTCGCGCCGCAGCGTCTTGAGCTTCTGCGCCGCCTCGAGCTGCCCCATCGACTTCTGGATGCGCAGCCGGAACAGCTGATCGTCCATGTCCTTCTCGCGCTGCCGCAGCTCGTCGACCGCGAGGTCGCGGATCTCCGCCACCTTCATGACGCCCTCTCCTCCGCGAACCGGGTCGCGAACCTCGTCTTGATCGGGAGCTTCGCCGACGCCAGGCGCATCGCCTTGCGCGCCTCGACCTCGTTGACTCCCTCCATCTCGAACAGGATGCGGCCGGGCCGGACGACGCAGACCCACTGTTCGGGGGCCCCCTTGCCCTTGCCCATGCGCGTTTCCTGCGGCTTCTTGGTGATCGGCTTGTCCGGGAACACCCGAATCCAGATCTTCCCGCCGCGCTTGATGAAGCGCGTCATGGCGACGCGGGCGGCCTCGATCTGCCGGTCCGTCAGCCAGCAGGGCTCGAGCGCCTTGAGGCCGTAGTCGCCGAACGACACGTCGGACCCGCGCCACGCCTTCCCGCGCATCCGGCCGCGCTGCTGCTTGCGGTACTTCACCTTCTTCGGCATCAACATGATTGCGATTCCCCTGGCAGGGGCCGTTCGCGAACGGCCCCTACATCGTTACGCGCGCCCTGCCGGTCGCCTGGGGGCGCGATAATCCTCTTCCCGGCCGACCCGCGGCACGAGGCGCTCGCCCTTGTAGAGCCACACCTTCACGCCGATCTGGCCGTAGGTCGTGCTGGCTTCCGCGAAGCCGTAATCGATGTCGGCGCGCAGCGTCTGCAGCGGCAGCTGCCCGTGCAGGTACCACTCGGACCGCGCGATCTCGGCGCCGTTCAGCCGCCCCGAGACGCGGACCTTGATGCCGCGCGCGCCGAACCGCAGCGCGGATTCGACCGCCTTGCGCATCGCGCGGCGGAACGCCACGCGCTTCTCGAGCTGCATCGCGACCGACTCGCCGATCAGCTGCGCGTCGAGCTCGGGCTTCTGGATCTCCTGGATGTTGATGAAGACCTCGCGGTTGGTCTTCTTCTGGATCTCCTGCTTCAGCTTGTCCACCTCGGTCCCCTTGCGCCCGATGATGATGCCGGGGCGCGAGGTGTGGATGTCGATCTTCAGCTTGTTGGCGGCGCGCTCGATCTCGATCTTCGAGACGCCGGCGTGCGCGAAGCGCGTCTTCAGCGTGTCGCGCAGCTTCAGATCCTCGTGGAGCAGCTTCGCGTAGTCCTTGTCGGCGAACCACCGCGAGCGCCACGTCTTGTTGAAGCCGAGCCGAAACCCGTGTGGATGAACTTTCTGTCCCATTTACATGCTCTCTTCGCTGTCAGTCGATAGTCGATAGTCGATAGTCAAAATCGCTATTCGCTGGTCGCCAGTCGGCTGGTCACGGTCGTTAGTCTTTGGCGGCGGCCTTCCGGGCTCGTCCGCCGCTTGTCTTCCGTGCCGCCGGCTTGCGCCTCGTCGTCCCGGCCGCCTTCTTCGCCTTCGGCGCGGCGCCGCGCGCGCGCTTCGGCTGCCCGGCCTTGGCCTCGCCTTCGGGCGCCGCCTTCACGATCGTCGGCCGCTCGACCACCTCGACCGTCAGGTGCGCGGTGCGCTTCACGACGCGGAACGCGCGTCCCATCGGGGCGGGACGGATCCGCTTCTGCGACGGCCCCTGGTTGGCGTAGCACGCCTTGACCATCAACCGCTCGACATCGCCGCCGAACCCTTCCCGCTGCTGCGCGTTGGCGATCGCCGAGCGCAGGACCTTCTCGATGTCTCGCGCAACGCCCTTGCGCGCAAAGCGCAGCGTCGCCAGCGCGGCATTCACGTCGCGCCCCCGAATCAGGTCGAGCACGAGCCCGGCCTTCTGCGCCGAGGTGCGGACGTATTTCGCCGTGGCCTGAGCGTGAACCGCCATTTACGCACCCGCCTTCGGCGCCGCCGCCGCCGCGGCGGCCGGCGGCGCGACGGAGGCCGCCTTGTCGCTCTTGGTGGTGTGCCCCTTGAACTGCCGCGTCGGGGCGAACTCACCCAGCTTGTGGCCGACCATGTTCTCCGTGACGTACACGGGAATGAACTTGCGCCCGTTGTGCACCGCGATGGTGTGTCCCACCATCTCGGGGATCACCGTCGAGCGGCGCGACCAGGTCTTGATGACCTTCTTCTCGCCGCCGCGATTCATGATCTCCACCTTCTCGAGAAGGGGGACGTCCACAAAGGGACCTTTCTTCAGTGATCTGGACATATCTGATCCTTGTCAGCGGGCGGCACGCAGCCGGCAGCTGGCAGTGTGTCCCGCCTCCACCGTCTCGCCGTGTCTCTCTGCCTGCTGCATGCTGCCTGCTGCCTACTTCGTCCTGCGCTGCACGATAAACCGGTCCGTCGCCTTCCGGTTGCGCGTCTTGAATCCCTTGGCCGGCTGTCCCCACGGCGACACCGGGTGGCGGCCGCCCGAGGTCTTGCCTTCACCGCCGCCCAGCGGATGGTCCACCGGGTTCATCGCCACGCCGCGGACGTGCGGCCGCTTGCCGAGCCAGCGGCTGCGCCCGGCCTTGCCGACCGAGACGTTCTCGTGGTCGACGTTGCCGACCTGCCCGATCGTCGCGAGGCATTCCACGTTGATCTTGCGGATCTCGCCCGAGGGCATCTTCACCGACGCGTACTCGCCTTCCTTGGCGACGAGCTGCACCGAGGAGCCCGCGCTGCGCGCGATCTGCCCGCCCTTGCCCGGCTTCAGCTCCACGTTGTGGATCTGCGTGCCGAGCGGAATGTTCTTCAGCGGCAGGGCGTTCCCGGGCAGGATGTCGACGTTCGGCCCCGAGACGATCGTGTCGCCCACCTTCAGCCCGGCCGGCTGCAGGATGTAGCGCTTCTCGCCGTCGGCATAGGTCAGCAGCGCGATGCGCGCCGACCGGTTCGGGTCGTACTCGACCGTCGTCACCTTCGCCGGGATGTCGGCCTTGTCGCGCTTGAAGTCGATGACGCGGTAGTTGCGCTTGTGCCCGCCTCCACGCCACCACGACGTCAGCTCCCCGTGGTTGTTGCGGCCGCCCGACTTGCGCAGCGGTTCGACGAGCGGCTTGTACGGCTCGCTCGTGGAGATCTCGTCGAACACCTGCACCGTCTGGAACCGGCGGCCCGGCGATGTCGGGTTGTATTTGCGAATTGGCATTGCAGTTGATCCTTGTCAACTTCAAATTCCAAATTCCAAACTCCAAAGTTCTTTGGAGTTTGAAGTTTGAGGTTTGGAGTTGCCTAGGCTCCCTCCAAGAATTCGGGAATCTTCTGTCCCTCGCGCAGCTTCACGTAGGCCTTCTTCCAGTCGGAACGCTGGCCCACGAACCGCCCCTGGCGCTTCATCTTGCCGTGGGAGATCGCGGTGCGGACGAGCTCGACCTTCGACCCGAACAGCTTCTCGACGGCGCGCTTGATGTCGACTTTCGTCGCCCCGGTCGCCACCTCGAACACGAGCGTCCGGCCGTCCTCGCGCAGCACCGTCGTCTTTTCCGTGATGAGCGGGCGGCGGATCACGTCAGTCAGTTTCATAACAGCTTCCAGTTTCCAGCTTCCAGCTGCCAGCCTGAGTTGCCAGCTTCCAGTCTCCAGCCATGCTTCCGTGCTCTCTCCGAGCTGGAAGCTGGTGACTGGGAGCTGGAAACTATCCCAGCGACTCCTGCAGCTTCTCGATCGCCTCCCGCGTCGCGATGACGCGGGTGGTGTCCATGATGTCGCGCGCGGTCACGCGGGCGCTCGGCACGAGCCGCACGCCGGCGATGTTCCGGGCCGTCACCGCGAAATCGTCGGCCGGCGTGACGTCGATGACCAGCGTCTTGCCGGTCGCGCCCAGCCGCTTGAGCATCTCGGCGGTCCCCTTCGTCTTCCCGCCCTCCGGCGCCTCCAGCCGATCGACCACGACCACCGCGCCGTCGCTCAGCTTCTGCGCGAGCGCCGCCCGCACGGCGCCGACCACGACCTTCTTCGGCAGGCTGAACTCGTAGGTGCGCGGCTGCGGGCCGAACACCGTGCCCCCCTTCCGCCAGAGCGGGGTGCGGCTCGAGCCGACCTGCGGCCGTCCCGTGCCCTTCTGCTTGTAGGGCTTCTTGCCGCCGCCGCTGACGAGCGCGCGGTTCTTCGTCGCGTGCGTGCCGCGGCGCTTCGCCGCCTGCTCCTGCACGACCGACTCCCAGATCAAGTCGGTCTTGATCCGGCCGCCGAAGACGTCGTCGCTCAGCTCGATGGCGCCGACCTTCTCGTTATTGCCGTTCACGATGTCGATTTGCATAAATAGCATCCAGTTGCCAGTTTCCAGTTTCCAGCTCGGAACGTCAGGTGCCAGCGGAATCACCGCTGGACGCCGGGAGCTGGAAGCTGGGAACTATTTCTTGGCTTTCACCGCGCTCTTCACCGCGCCCTTGGTCGGCTTCTCGGGCTGCGGGGCCGCGACGCGCTTCACCGTGATGCCCTTGCGCACGACCAGGTAGGTCCCCGGCGCGCCGGGCACCGCGCCGCGCAGGATGAGCAGGTTGTTCTCGGTGTCGACCTGCATCACCCTGAGATTCCGGACGGTGACGCGGTCGCCTCCCATCCGGCCCGCCGCGCGCATGCCCTTGACGACGCGCGAGGGGTACGACGAGGCGCCGATCGAACCGGGCGCGCGGTGGAACATCGACCCGTGCGTGGCCGCGCCGCCCCGGAAGTTGTGGCGCTTCATGACGCCCTGGAAGCCCTTGCCGCGGCTGATCCCGATCACGTCCACGCGATCGCCGTCGGCGAACACGCCGTTGACGAGCACCTGGTCGCCGGCCTTCGGCGACTCGGCCCCCTTGGCCACCGTCACCTCGCGGCGCACCCGGGTCGGCGGCACGCCGGCCTTCTTGTAGTGCCCCGCGAGCGGCTTGCGCACGCGCGCCGGGCGCTCCTCGACGAGTCCGATCTGCACCGCCTCGTACCCGTCGGTCGCGGCCGTCTTCGCCTGCACGACGACGCACGGGCCCGCCTTGATGACGGTGGCCGGCGTTGCGGTGCCATCCTTGGCGAAGACCTGCGTCATGCCGACTTTTCTGCCGATGATGCCTGTAACCATGAGCTTCCAGCTTCCAGCTGCCAGCTTCCAGCAGCGTCAAGCTTCCAGCGTCCCGCTCTCCAGCTGGAAGCTGGGAGCCGGGAACTGGGAGCTTTATTTGTGTTCTTTCCCGAACGCCTTGATCTCGACGTCCACACCCGCCGGCAGATCGAGCTTCATGAGCGCGTCCACGGTCTGGGGCGTCGGCTCGAAGATGTCGATCAGCCGCTTGTGCGTCCGGATCTCGAACTGCTCGCGCGACTTCTTGTCGACGTGCGGCGAGCGGAGCACCGTCCACTTGTTCTTCTCGGTCGGGAGCGGAATCGGACCCGCGAGCCGCGCGCCCGTGCGCCGCGCCGTGTCCACGATCTCGGTCGTGGACTGGTCGAGCACCCGGCTGTCGTACGCCTTCAAACGGATGCGGATCTTGTCGCTGAACGGTGAAGACATCTCTTATCGATCCTTGTCAGCAGGCGGCATGCAGCCGGCAGCGGGCAGTGAATCCTGCCTGGCCTGCGGTGCCTCTACCTTCTGCCGTTACTCCAACCCAAGCTGCCAGCTGCCAGCTGCCTGCTGCCAGCTATTCCTAAGCTTTCCCCTGCACCCGTGCCACGACTTCCTCGCTGACGTTCGGCGGGGCCGGCTCGTAGCGGTCGAAGTGCATCGAATAGGTCGCGCGCCCCTGCGTCCGCGAGCGCAGGTCGGTCGCGTAGCCGAACATCTCGGAGAGCGGCACGCGCGCGTTGATGATCTGCGTCCCGCCGCGATCCTCCTGCGACTGGATCTGGCCGCGCCGGCTCGACAGATTGCCCATCACGTCCCCCATGTATTCCTTGGGGACGACGACTTCGACGCGCATGACCGGCTCGAGCAGAACGGGCTTGGCCTTCTTCGCGGCATCCTGGAACGCCATCGACCCGGCGATCTTGAACGCCATCTCGGACGAGTCGACGTCGTGGTACGACCCGTCGTACAGCTCGATCCGCACGTCGTCGACCGGATAGCCCGCGAGTACGCCGCGGGTGAGCGCTTCCTTGATCCCTTCGTCGATCGGCTTGATGAATTCCCGCGGAATCGATCCCTGGGTGACCTCGTTCTCGAAGACGTAGCCGGTGCCTGGCTCCCCCGGAAAGAGATGGATCTTCGCGTGGCCGAACTGGCCGCGCCCGCCGGTCTGCCGGATGTACCGCCCTTCGCCGTCGGCCGGCCGCGTGAGGGTTTCCTTGTAGGCGACCTGCGGGCGGCCGACGCTCGCTTCCACGTTGAACTCGCGCTTCAGGCGGTCGACGATGATCTCGAGGTGCAGCTCGCCCATGCCGGCGATGACGACTTCGCCCGTCTGCGTATCCGTCTTCACGCGGAAGGTCGGGTCCTCGGCCATGAGCTTGCCCAGCCCGGCGCCGAGCTTCTCCTGGTCGGCCTTGGTCTTCGGCTCGATCGCGAGCGAGATGACCGGCTCGGGGAAGTCCATCGACTCGAGCACGACGGGATGCCGCTCGTCGCAGATCGTGTCGCCGGTGGTGACCGTCTTCAGGCCGACCGCCGCCGCGATGTCCCCCGCGTAGACTTCCTTGATCTCCTCGCGCTTGTTCGCGTGCATCTTCAGCAGGCGCCCGACGCGCTCGGTCTTCTGCTTCGTCGCGTTGTAGACGGAGGAGCCCGACGTCATCACCCCTGAATACACGCGGATGAACGTGAGCTGGCCGACGAACGGGTCGGTCATGATCTTGAAGGCGAGCGCGGAAAAGGGCGCTTTGTCCTCGGCGGGGCGCTCGATGTGCGTCGCCTCGGACTTGCGCGGGTCGAGCCCGACGATCGGCGGCACGTCGACCGGCGACGGCAGGTAATCCACCACCGCGTCGAGCAGCGGCTGCACCCCCTTGTTCTTGAAGGCCGCGCCGCAGATGACGGGCACGAACGCCGGCTCCGCCTTGTCGCCCGTCGTGTGCACGGAGCTGTTCACGCGCTTCCGCAGGGCGGCGCGGATCTCATCCTCGGTGATCGCCTCGCCGTGGAGGTACTTCTCGAGCAGCTTGTCGTCCGCCTCGCTGACCTTCTCGATCAACTGCTCGCGGTAGTGCTGCGCGTCGGCCAGCATGTCGGCCGGAATCTCGCCGACGACGTAGTCGGCGCCCAGCGTCTCGTCCGTGTAGGTGATCGACTTCATCCCGACGAGATCCACCACCCCGACGAACTTGTCCTCGCTGCCAATCGGCAGTTGGACGGCGACCGGGTTCCCGCCGAGCTTCGTCGTGATCTGCTCGAACGTGCGCTTGAAGTCCGCGCCGATGCGGTCCATCTTGTTCACGAAGCAGATCCGCGGCACGCGGTACTTGTCGGCCTGGCGCCAGACGGTCTCGGACTGCGGCTCGACACCGGCCACGGCGTCGAACACCGCGACCGCGCCGTCGAGCACGCGCAGCGAACGCTCCACTTCGGCGGTGAAGTCGACGTGGCCCGGCGTATCGATGATGTTGATCCGGTGATCGCGCCAGAAACAGGTCGTCGCGGCCGACGTGATCGTGATGCCGCGCTCCTGCTCCTGCTCCATCCAGTCCATCACCGCGGTGCCTTCGTGGACCTCGCCGATCTTGTACGTGATCCCCGTGTAATAGAGGATGCGTTCGGTCGTAGTGGTCTTGCCGGCATCGATGTGGGCCATGATGCCGATGTTCCGCGTCCGATCGAGAGGTGTCTCCCTGGGCATTGCTACAAATCAGTTTTCAGCTACCAGCTTCCAGCTTCCAGCTTCCAGCGATGCGGCGCGAACGCCCCAGGCCTGCCGTCAGGCAGGCCGTTTGAACAAAGCCCGCTTCCGCCAGCGGAAGCGAACAAAGCGCTACCATCGATAGTGGGCGAAAGCTTTGTTCGCCTCCGCCATCCGGTGCGTGTCTTCGCGCTTCTTCACGGCCCCGCCGCGCAGGTTCGCCGCGTCGAGCAGCTCGTTGGCGAGCTTCTCGGTCATCGTCTTGCCGTCGCCGCGCGAGCGCGCGAAGCCGACCAGCCAGCGGATGCTGAGCGACAGCCGCCGGTTCGGGTTGACCTCCACCGGCACCTGGTAGTTCGAGCCGCCGACGCGGCGCGATTTCACTTCGAGCGCCGGCTTCACGTTCTCGACCGCCTTCTTGAACACTTTGAGCGGATCGTCGCCGGTCTTCTCCTGGATCGTCGCCAGGCTGCCGTACATGATCCGTTCCGCGGTGCTGCGCTTGCCGTCGCGCATCAGCGTGCTGATGAACTTGGTCACGAGCGTGCTGCTGTACAGCGGGTCGAGCGGAATCTCACGCTTGGCGATTTCTCTTCGTCGGGGCATATCAGTCGTCTCTGCTGAACCGGCGGGGCTGAAGCCCCGCCCTACAAGCCGGTGCGCGCGGCGTTCATCCCGCGCGAGCTTCTATTGTTTTGGCCTCTTGGCTCCGTATTTCGAGCGGCCCTGTTTTCTCCCCGCGACGCCCACCGCGTCGAGCGTGCCGCGAACGACGTGATACCGCACGCCGGGCAGATCCTTGACGCGGCCGCCGCGGATCAGCACGAGCGAGTGTTCCTGCAGGTTGTGCCCGACGCCCGGGATGTAGGTCGTGACCTCGATCCCGTTGGTGAGGCGCACCCGCGCGACCTTGCGGAGCGCGGAATTCGGCTTCTTGGGCGTCTGCGTGAAGACGCGCACGCAGACGCCGCGCTTCTGCGGGCTGTCCTGCAGCGCCGGGCTCTTCGTCTTCGTGATGACCTTGTCCCGCCCTCTTCGAACGAGCTGGCTGATCGTCGGCACGTGTTGGACCACTCCTCACGCACGCGAAAAGACGTGCGCAAACAAGGAAACGCCGGCAGCGGCGCGCGAGCGCGTCGCACGCAGTCGGTTGGTTGTCCCAGGCCTAGGGCACCGCAAAGCGGTCCGGCACCTGGAACTGACTTACCCTATAAGGTTATTGGCTCAGGCCCGCGAGGGCGTGATACGGCGCTCCGGCACGCCGCCCCTTCGTCCGAAAGGCCCGCAGGCCGTCGGCGAAGTGCGAGTCCACAGTGTCTCGGCTCCAGATAGGGTGTCCCGGAGCCGACCAGAACCTTGCAAGCGTAGCAGAAACGCGCGGTTGAACGCAAGCGAGGCCGGCGCGATGGCGGCGCAGATCAGTCCGGCCGCGCGCCTGCCTGCCGAGCCGCAGCGCGACTAGTTCGGGCGCGGAGACTGGCTGCCTCGGGCCTTCTTGAGACGGTCGAGCTTGGCCGCGGCCATCTCGGTGATGAGGGGACCGTCTTCGCTGAGGATGGCTTCCTTCTGCTGGGCTGCCAGCGCCCATGCCTTTTCAGCCTCGCCGAACTGCCCGGCTGCCTCGTAACAGAGGCCCACTAAATACTGGATGGTGCCGCCCGAGACGCCGGGTCCGTCGGGCAGCCGGACCTTGTCGAGCTCCGCGCGGGCATCCGTCCAGTTGCCCAGGCGCATCAGGGCGATGGCGATGTTCAGCCGCACCACGGGCTCTTCCGGGGTGCTCCCTGCCGAGGCCAGGCGGTACCGCAGATCGAGCAGGTGCTTGTTGAACAGCACCGTCTGGTCCGTCAGCGCGAGGGCACGCGCCGCCAGCACCGGCTTCAATTCCGGGCGCTTTGCGAGCCCCGCGCGGTCTTTGGTGTCGAGCATGAGCCGCGCGTCGGGCGCCAGCGAGGTCAGCGCGTTGGTCAGCGCACCGACGTCAGGGACGGGCTTTCCGTTAGCCGCCACGATCGTGTCCCCCGGTGAGAGTCCCGCCGCCGCGGCCGGTCCGGCCTTGTCGACCCGGGCCACGACCGGTCCGGTGCTGTCGAGAATGTCGATCGCCACGAGGCCGATCGACGGCCGCAGCAGCTGCATCGCCACGTCGAGCTGCGCCTGCGCGCGGGCGGCGGATTCCGGACTGTCCACCTTCAGCTCGATCACATCCGGCTCGCTGCTGCCGGAGGCGAGCAGCGAGACCAGCACGTCGTTTCTGTCCGCTCCGGGGAGCACGGTCACGGCCGCCAGCCCCTGGACGTCAAGCGTCTTCGCGATTTGCGCCGACAGCTCCTGCCTCGCCTGCGGCGCGATGTTCGAGGCGACGTCGCCGATCGGCCGCTTCAGCTTGTCGAAGGCAAGCCAGCCGGCCCCGAGCCCCTGGCTGCGCAGGACCTGCTCGCTACGCTCGGCCGAGGGCGCGAAGAGCAGCACGCTCGACGTCCCGCCGAGCGCGCGTTCGGCGGCGAGCCGCACGTCCGCGGCGCCCCGCAGTCCTTCCGGCAACCCCGAGACGGACAGAATGGCGAACGCCGGCTTCGGGGTCCCTTCGACCGTCGCCTTGTCCCCGGCTTTCAGGTTCAAGCGCTTGACGAAACGCCCGTACGGCGACCGCACTTCGACCACGTGCGGCCCCTCGCAGACGTCGGTGAGGCTGGTCGGGGCGCTGCCCTTCAAGGTGTCGTCGAGGAACACGGCGGCGCCAGGCGCGGGGCTGCTGACGCGAACGGTTGCCACCGCGGGCTCGAGCTTGAGGGGCTCGAGGCGATAGTCGAGGAGCTTCTCGATCGCAATCCGCCGCTCCACGTTCGTGTAGCAATCGCGCTTCAGCTCGAGGGTGTGCGCGCCGGCGGGAAGATCGGCGATGACGAACCGTTTCGACACGGCGGTCGGCGGCACCTTTAACTGGGCGGCAAGCTCCCCCGCCTCCTGCACCGGCATCGGTTCGGTCCGGCCGCGCGACACGCCGTTCACGAAGACCTCGACGTCGGCCGGGGACACGACGAAGGAGAGGCTCGCCGAGACCCGCTCGAGCGTGACCGCGAGATCCTGACTTGCGCCGGCCGGCACCGTGAAGGGCAGGGACAAGGGCCGGTAGCCCGGCCGCTCGGCGGTGATCGTGTGCGCGCCGGCCCCCAACGGGATCGTCCCCTGCGTGAAGGCCCAGGGGGCGCCATCGAGCTGGAGCGCCGCGTCCTCGGGCGACACGGTCAGCACGATCTGGCCCACCGCGATCTTGCGCATGTCCTCGAGCAGCGTGACCACGCGAGGCGAGACCTTGGCCGACAGGCGGAACTGCGGCGCGAGTCTGAGCAACGCCTGGAAATCCTCCGACGCGCCGGCCTGGTTCCCCATGCCGAAGCGCGACCGGGCGCGCATCTCGTACGCGGAGACGAGCAGATGGCGCGCCGCCGCGTCACTCGCGGGCCGCGCCTGGAGCACGCCGATCGCGATGTCGAGCGCCGCCACGGCACGTTCGTAATCGAGCGAATCGAAGTACCGCCGTGCGTCCTGCAGGATCGTCTCGTCCACGTTCGCGGCGGTCTGGGGCGGGGGCGGCGCGGCCTGCGCCGTCGGTCCGGACGCCATGGCCCGCGCCGGAAGCACGGCCAGAAGACAAACCAATGCCGTTCTGATGATCCGCAGCATATGCACACCCTCGAGCGGCACCAGCCGCACCTACTGGAAAATCTGCACGCGCTCGGCGCGGCCGTCGTAGACGAACAACCGTCCGCCGGAGTCGATGCCGAGCGCCTCGGCGTCGCGGAGCGCCCCCGGCTGCTTCTCAGGCGGGGCAAACGTCGCAATCAGCTTCAGCGCCGCGTTGAAGACCAGGACGGCGCCCCGCCCGCGGTCGAGGACATAGAGATGCCCGAGCGGGTCGTACGCGAGACCCACCGGGTTCTTCAGCTCGTAGCCGTTGCCGCGCTCGGCGATCCGCGTCGTGATGCGCCCCGTACGGTCGAGGATCGCGATGCTGTTGTGGTCCTTCGGCAAAACGGCCACGTCGTCGAACACGTCGATCGCGAGCCGATCCGCCTCGAGTTGAGCGAACATGCCGAGATACTTCCCGTCACGCGCGAACCGTCCGAGGGACTTTGCCCCCTGATCCATCACGACGTAATCGCCGTTCGAGAGCGTGACACCGGCATCGATCTCCTCGAGCAGGCGCGGCGTGCCGTCTGTTTTCGGCACCGACAGCGACATGGGCCGGGTTTCGCCAGGAACCTGGATGGCGCCCTTCAGAGTGATGACGGGTTCCCAGCGGCGATTGAAGAAGATGCCGCGCGGACCGGACGCCGGCAGCGTGCCACCGAGCGTACCGCTGCGATCGAATCGCAACACGGCGTTCTTGTTCGCGACAAACGCCGTGTCATCAGGCGCGACGCCGATCGCGATCACGTCCTTGAGCTTTCCCCCCGGCCCTACCAGGCCGCGTCCGTTGAACGTGAAGGGAGACTGCGTCGGGTTGCGCACATACAGGCGATACAAAATGGTGTTCCAGTTACGCGCCGTCTCAGCTTCCGGCATCGCTGGGAACCGCAACCTCACCCGCTGAAAATCCTCCAGCGCGCGCAGCGGCTGCTCCATCAGCACGAGGCACCGGCCCGCGCCGAGCAGTGCGCGGGCCGCCCACGGCGAGCGCGGGTAGTCGGTCGCGACCTGGCGGAAACGCGAGAGCGCGTCTGCGGGTCTCTTCCCAAGCCGCAGCGCCTCCCCGGCGTAGTAAATTGCCACCGGCACGGCAGCCGTGCCGGGAAACAACCGCGGCACCCGTTCGAAACTGGCGAGCGCCGTGTCGACCTCGCCCGCCGAGCGTCCCCTCGCGAGCACGATGCGGCCGGCCATGATGTGCGCCATGGGCGCCGAATCGGAGGACGGGTACATCTTGAGCAGCGTGTCGGTGCTCGCCTGCGCCGCCGGGACGTTGTCGGCAACCTCCAACTGATAGCGAATAATCTCCAGGAGCGCATCGTCGGCAACCGCGCTGTTCGGGTAGCTCGACGCGACGGCGTCGAAGTCCTTGAGCGCCTCTGTGTACTTGTGCGCCGCGAGGAAGGCGAGGCCGCTCTCGTACTGACGGCGCGCGTACTCGTCCTGGCTCTGCGCGGCGAGGACCGGGCCCCACGCGGCACGCGATGCGACGAAGAGCACGAGCGCGCCGGCCACCACAACGACCCTGACGCCGGTGAGTCGGCAGAACGGCTTCATCGGATGATCTCCACGGAATCCTGGCGGGCCGAAATCGTCACGGCGGCCTGGCGGTTGGGTTCGGATTGACATTTGAGTTGGACCGTGTACTTGCCGGCCGCGATCGGCACGTTCACGATCGGTGGAAAGCCGAGCGACCGGCCGGCAATCATCACGGTGCAGGTCTCGAGCGGTGTCCGGACGGTCAGCCGTCCCAGGCCGGGGGCCTGGAAATGCGCCTGCCGTCCAGACGCCGGATCGACGGTGACGCTCTGGTCGAGGAAGTACTCCGGTGCGCGCAGGCGCAGCGAGCGCCGGCCCGACACCGTCAGGTGATGGCTCGTCGCGGCGGCGGAAATGACGCGACTGCCGTCGAGCACCTCGAACGGGTAGGACCCCTCGCTCGCCGGCGCCACATCGACCGTGACCGGGGACGTGTTCGCCGGATCCAGCGTCACAGTTAGCTTGCCCTGCTGAAGCACGTCGTCGCTCACGATGACGTCGCGGGGTTCAAACGAGCGTTTCGTCAGGCGCACGCGTCGCGGACGCTTCGACCCCTCAAGGGGGATCTCCGCCGGCGTCACCTTGTGCGTGTCGCGGCCGTCAACGATGATGGCCGCGCCGGGCGGATCGGACGTGATCTCCAGCGCGCGCGGATGCTCGGCGGTCAGCGGCGTCACCGGGGCTGGTGGCGGAAGCGTGGCCTCTTTCGCCGGAAGGGCTGACGGCGCCGCCGTCGGTTCGCTGGTGTCGTCGATCGCAGGCGGCTTCTGCCACCACATCGCCGTTCCCAGGGCGGCGACGATCAGCACGACGAGCGCGGCCACGCCCAGCACCGCCGGCCGCCGCCAGAGGGCTGGCGGCGCCACGGGCTCGGCCCCGCGGATTCCGCGCCGGCCGCCCGGGGGCGTCAACAGCGACGTCGCACCCGCGATGGACGGCCCTGTCTGGCGGCGCAGGTCCTCGGCGTACATCGTTTCGGCGAGCAGCACGCTCTGATCGAGGCCCGCGCCATCCTCGAGCGCCAGGCGCACGAGCTGGAGGTCCGCCGCGAAGTCGGCCGCGCGCGCGTAGCGCGCGTCCGGATCCTTCTCGAGCGCGTGGGAGGTGGCGGCGGCGAGCGCCGGCGGCACGTCCGGCGCGAGCTCCTGCAGCGGACGGGCGGTCTCCTGCACGATCTTCATCATCACGGCCGTAGGGGAATCGGCTTCGAACGGCTTGCGGCCTGAGAGCAGCTCGTAGAGGACGACGCCGGCGGAAAACACATCAGAGCGGCCGTCGAGCTCGCGCCCGCCGATCTGCTCTGGAGACATGTAGGAGGGACTGCCCATGACGTCGCCGGCCTTGGTGACGGTGGAGGCAGCCGACTTGGCGATGCCGAAGTCCAGCAGCTTCGCCGTGCCGTCCTCGCACAGCCAGATGTTTCCCGGCTTCACATCGCGGTGGATGACCCCCTCGCGGTGAGCGAACTCGAGCCCCGCGCACAACTGGATCACGATGTCGAGCGTCTCGGGCAGCTTGAGGGGGGTGCCGTCCTTCAGGCGCGTCGCCAGGCTGCGCCCGCGGAGGAATTCCATGACGATGTAGGGTGTCTCGTCGTGTTCCGCGAACTCGAAGACCGTGACGACGTTGCGATGCTGCAGCCGGGCGGCGGCCTTCGCCTCGCGGAAGAAGCGGCTGTGTGCCGTCTCGTCCTCCGCGAAGTCGCCCGACATCACTTTGATCGCGACCTCCCGATCGAGCACGGTGTCACGGCCGCGATAGAGCACTCCCATGCCACCCCGGCCTACGCGTTCGAGGATTTCGTACCGGCCGATCTTGCGGAGGCTGTCATCCAGCATCGGACTAGACACGCCCTTCGAGACGGAATGCAACATTCACCGTAAGAACCACCGAGGTCGGAACGCCATCCACCAGTGCCGGTGAAAACTTCCACTGTCGAACGGCTCTCAGAGCGGCTTGGACCATATCGGGATCTGACGGCATGGACTTGACAACCTCAACGCCGACCACGGATCCCGCAGGATCGATGCTCGCACGAACCGTCACAACACCTTCGATATGAGATGCCAGGGCGCGGGCTGGATACTGCGGCGGTACCTGCTTGACGAGCTTCGGCGGAGTTACCTTGGCCCCCTGCGGAGGCGCCGCCGTCGTGAGATCCATGCCGACGGAGGCATCCGGAGCCGCCGGGGCCGTCCCGACCAATGCGCCCGCCGGCTTGGGCTCGTCGGCGGTTGCTGTGATTGGCGCACCTCCGCGGAACGTCTGCGCCATGTGCTCGAACACCGGTTCGTGCTTGGCGAAGCTCGCGGCCTGCGCATTGCAGATCAGTCGGAACAGATCGGCACCGAACGGCAGCGAGTACTGCCGGACCTGCTCCTGCCCTTTGAGCCCGACACGCGTGTAGTCGATCACGATGATCCGGCGACCGTCCGTGTCGGTCTGCAGCGCCGTGCGAATGCCCTGCACGCCGGAATCCCGCTGCTTGACATGCTCGACCTCGAGATCCGCGAACAACTGCGTGATTTCCTCGGGGGCGAGCGCGGTCTTGAGGAGCGTGTGGTCGATCGCGACGGACGCTTCGCTCTTCGATTGCGCGAACACGACCACGATGGACCCGGCGCCGGATACCACCTGCCACTCTTTTTTCGGGTACTCCAGCGAGAACCCCTTGCCCGGCGCCTCGAAGCGCTGGTATTCGACTCCCCTGCCGCTGCCGAGCAGCCAGCGCGGACGCTGCGCCGCCCCTCCGGGAATGGGCGCGAGCAACGCCGCAAGCAGACAAGCGAGAACCCTCTTAGACATGGACCGTCCTCGATTCGTTGATCTCGGCGGCCGAAGTGGGAGCGATGGTGTGCTGCAGCACTTCGCTGAGGGAGGTCTCCGCCGCGGCGGCTCGGAGGAGCGCGGCGTCGCGCAGCGTGTGCATCCCCTCGCCGCGCGCCGCTTCGCGGATCGTCGTAGCGCTGGCGCGCGAGAGAATCAGGTCCTCGATCCGTTCCGTCACGCGCAACACTTCGAAAATACCGGTGCGCCCGCGGTAGCCCGTACCGCGGCACGACGGACACCCGACACTCTCGTACGCGCAGGCATCCGGGGGCACCGCGAGCTCGGACGCGGCGCACACCTCGATCAGCCGCTCCTGCGCCTGCGGCGTCGGCCGCTTGCACGAGGCACACAGGCGCCGCACGAGACGTTGCGCGATCACCAGCCGGAGGGCGGATGCGATCAAAAACGGCTCGAGCGACATGTTCACGAGCCGCAGGATTGCGCCGGCCGCATCGTTCGTGTGCAGCGTGGACAGCACGAGGTGGCCGGTCAGCGCGGCCTTCAGCGCCACGTCGGCCGTCTCCAGATCGCGGATTTCTCCGACCATGACGACGTCCGGATCCTGGCGGAGGAAGCTGCGCAGGGCGGAGGCGAAGGTCAGCGTCGCCTGGTCGCACTGCACCTGGGTCACCCCTTCAATCCGGGACTCGACCGGATCCTCGGCGGTGATCACGCTGGCGTCTTCCGCGTTGAGGCGATCGAGCAGCGCGTAGAGCGTCGAGCTCTTGCCGCTCCCGGTCGGGCCGGTGACGAGCAGCAGGCCGTTCGGCAGGTCGATGGCCGCCTCGATCGCGGCGCGCGACCGCTCGTCCGCGCCGAGCTCCACGAGCGTGCGCCGCGTTGTCCCGCGATCGAGCACGCGGAGCACGACCGTGTCGCCGGCGACCGATGGCACAAGTGAGAAACGGAGATCGATCGCGCGGTTCAGCATCAGGTCGTAGCCGATGCTGGCGTCCTGCGGCGTGGACGCGGTCTCGAGCGGCAGCTCCGCCATCGCCTTGAGCCGCGCGAGCACCGCCGGGCCGGCCGCGGGAGGGAGCGTGCACATCACCTGCATCGCGCCGTCGATCCGCAGCCGGACGCGCAGGCACGTATTGCCCGGTTCGATGTGCACGTCGCTCGCTCCGCTTTCGACGGCGCGGCAGAGGATCTGCTGCACGAACCGGATCATGATCGGATCCCGCACGAGCTGTTCGAGCGCGCCCGGGTCGCGCATGATGGCGTCGCGGCTCCGGTTGATCAGGCCTATCGCCGCGTCCGCGTAGCTTTCGAGCGGCCGCGCCAGCAGCGCGCGCCACACCTCGCCCACGACCTCCGCCGGATCGAGCGGCTGGTACGTGATGGCGCCCTGCGCCTGCGGCGCGTAGTACTTCTCGAGCGCCGCGATCACCGCGGGCTCGTACGACACCAGCGGTTTCACCTGGCAGCCGGAGATCGCTTCCAGGACGCGGCGCGTGATGCCGTCGGTCGGGTTCAGCATGCAGACGTGGATCGCGTTGATTTCCATCTGCACGGGAAACACGAGCAGCCGCTGGGCGATCGGCGGGGGGATGAGCAGGTTCATCCGCTCGACGAACTCCGGATACACGGAAATCAGCGAAGGGTCGACGGCCCGGACGCCAGTCAGCTCCTCGAGCGCCAGCCGCAGCCGATCGTCCGGCACGAGATGCAGGTGCACGAGGGCGGCCGCCAAGGTGGACCGCCGCGACGCCTGGAACTCGCGCGCGCGCTCCACCGCGCGCGCCGAGAGCAGGCCGCGCTCGACGAGCAACTCGCTCAGCCGCTGCTCGAGCTCCTGGTGGGTCATCGAATCGCCGCCCTCAGCGTGGCCGCGCGATCCTGTGCCGTCGCGCGGCTCGGGTGGTCCTCGGCGAGAAGCTGGACGGCGCGCTCGTAGAGTGCGAGCGCCTCGGGTGCGCGGCCGACCGCGTCGTACTGACGCGCGCGCTTGAACGCGTCCTCACCCGCCTGCCGCATCTTCTGCCGGATTTGGCCGATGGCCGCCGACACGGTCGCGTCGAGGGAGGGATCCAGCTTGAGCGCGCGCTGGTACGCCTCGATCGCCGGCTTCCATTCCGAGGAGGCGTCGAGCTTCTTCGCCTCGGCCACCACCTGCGCCGCCTGCTGCCGCTGCGCCTGTATTTCGACTTCGCGTGCCCGCTCGAGCAACGTGGCGGCGTCGAGGAATCCGGGATCGTCCTTGATGAGCACCGTCAGCTGGCGCTGGGCCTCCGCCCAGTCGCCGCGATCGAGGGCGGCTTTCGCCGACGCGTACTGCGCCTGCGCCTGCTCGCGGCCGCCTCTCCGCCCGCCCGCCGGCTGCGGTCGCGGCGGCACCGTTCCTCCCGTGTTGGCCGTCTGGACGGCAGGGACAGGTTTTGCCTTGTCCGGAGCGCTCATCTTCTCTGCCGGGGCGCTCGCCTTCTCGGCCGGAGCGCTCACCGGCGCCGGCGTCGTCGCCTTCGGCAGCCTCGGTGGCACTGGAGCCTGCGCCGCCGCCGAGGACGCCTGCCGCACGGCCTCCTCGGCTTTCGCCTTTAGCTCGAGCGCCTCGGCGTGCTCCTTGTCGATGAGCAGGACCTGATTGAACTGCTCGACGGCGTCGGCGGGCCGATGCTCCTGCAACGCGAGTTTGCCGGCGGTCAAATGCTCCGCGATCAGATCGGTGTTGCCTGGAGTCGCAGGCTGGGGCGCGCCCGTGTCGGCCGTCGTGCTCGTCACCGGCGGCGGCGCCGAGGGACTTCGCCTGAAGATTTGCCCGGCGATGATGATGAGCAGCATCACCCCGCCGAACCCCCCGAAGAGCACAGGCCGCGGCAACTGCAGGAGCCATCCGATGAATCCCGGCGCGGGTGCGGCCGTGCCGGCGCGGTTTGAAGCTTTGACGGGCGGGCGGCGCGATGCGGATGGGGATGGACGCACGTCCGCCGCCGGCGGCCTCCGCTGGCCGGCCACGATCGTGTCAGACGTCCTCTGCGCCGCCGGCTGGGGCGCTTGGGCCGCGCCAGGCGAACCCTGCGCCGCGAGGCCCTCGACGACGAGCCGGTACGGACCGACGGTGGCCGCCGACCCGTCGTTGAGCGCCTCGCGCTGGATGCGCCGGCCGTCGATCCACACGCCGTTCTGGCTGTTCAGATCGAGCAGGATGTACTGTCCGTTCTCGTGCCGCAGCTCGGCGTGGAAGCGCGAGACCGCCTTCCCGGGGTCCTCAAGCGCAAGATCGTTGTCCTGCGCGCGCCCGATGCGGATGTCCTGCTGGCCGAGCTCGACGCGCGTGACCAGCGTATCGCCGCGGTAGACCACAAGTGTCGCCACCCTCGTTCACCTCGTAAGGCGCGCGCGTGCGCGCGTGAGTCCCTGCTGCGCGGTCGCGTACCGCGGATCGTCCGGCTCGGCCAGCAGCAGCACCTGTTCCCACGCGGCAATCGCCGCGTCAAAGCGAAGCTGCGCGAAGGCGCGATCCGCCTCGCCGCCGAACTGCGTGATCGACTGGGACAGCAGCCCCTCGACGGCGTGCAGCCGGTTCGCCGCGAGCTCATGCGACGGGTCGCGCGCGACCACCGCGGCGAGCAGTTCCCGCGTTTCGCGCAGGCGTCCCACGCGGAACTGCACCTGCGCCTCGTCGTACAGTGCGTCGGTCGGCTTGACCCCCGCGCGGCCGGCGCGGGCGACGACTTCCGCCACGATGCCCGACACCGTCACCGTCGCGGACAAATGGCCGGTGGCGATCGCTGCCTTTTCCGTGGCCGCCCCCGTTCCCTTTCCGTCGGCCTTCTTCGGCTCGACCGAGCTCACGAGCAGCCCGAGCAGCACGATCATGACGACCGCCGTTCCACCGGCCACCAGCGCGAGCTTCGTCCCTTTCGAGAGCCCGCCTCCGGCCGTGGCCGCGGCGGCCGATCGGTCCACGAACATAAGTCGCTGGTCGCCGAACTCGATGGCGTCTCCGGGGCGCAGCACCGCCGATTCGATCGGCTGGCCGTTGACCCGCGTGCCGTTCGCGCTCCCGAGATCCTCCAGGATGTACTGCCCGTTCTGGAACTGCAGGATCGCGTGCGCCTTGGACACGAACGGCGATTCGATGACGATCGTGTTGGTCGACTCGCGTCCGATCGTGACCGGCCGCTCCGGCCAGATCCCGTACTCCACCGCACCGCCCGCACGTTCCCAGACAATCGCCGGCCGCTCGATCGCCGCTCCGTATGTCGTCGTCCTCATGTGGGCATCACCGAGTGATCGCGCGTGAACGTGATCGTGACCGGCCCATCCTTCACCGGCCGTGCCACCGACACCCGCAGTCCGCGGCCGGGGACGACGGCATGGGCATCCGACCCCGGCTGCACGTCAGCGAGGCACTTCAGCATCGCGTCGCCGATGGCGCCGTCCGACAGGCCGTCGAGCAGGTGCTGCCCGACGAGGGCCGCCGGTTTCAGTCCGAGCAGATCCAGGCAGCCGGGACTCGCCTCGCTGACGCGGAACGCGCCGTCGCTGACGATGCGCGCGCGCTGATATCCGCTGGGCGGGGCCGCATCGGACGCGGGCGGCGGCGCCTCCGCGGCCTTTGCTCCCTCGTCCGACTCGTAGCGCAGTCGCGTGATGAGATAGTTGAGCGTGTCGGTGAGATCCCGCAGCGGCCGCGACCCAAGCGTGTCGACGACCGACGCCACGTGGCCGCTCAACGCCAGCTCGATGTCCTGGTTGAGCGCCTTCACTCCGGCATCGGTGACGCGGCGGATGCTCACGGCCACGCCGAACCCGGCGGCCAATGCGATGAGGAGCGCGGGCGCCAGGATGACCACCGCGCCCGCCCCCGCGTCGGGAAGCGACGGCGGATGCACCGTGACCCACGCGACGCCAACCCGTCCTCGGCGCCGCGAGACGACGGGCGCGGCGACCTCCACCAACGAGCCGTTCCATCCCGCGCGCAGCCGGCCGATGTCCGGCACCGCGACCGGGATGCCCGGGATCGTCCTGAACGCCTCGGCGGCGCGCGCCGACGGCGACAGCACCTGTCCCTCCGGGCCGAGCACGAGCGCCGCGACGACGCCGGGCTCGCGTCCGACGGCGTTGGCCGCATCCTGGATGACGCCCGCCTCATCGGCGGCGGCGGCATCGGCGGCGAGCCACTGCGCCATCGCGGTGGCGCGCACGACCGCCGCGCGGTTCATCACGCCCTGCTGCCACACCCACAAGGGCACCGCGGCCAGGAGAAACACGCCCGTCGCGAGCGCCACGACGCGCACGGTGATCCGGGTGCTCCACGCGGTGCGCGGCTTCTGCGATGGGCGGCCGGCAGGTTGCGGCACCGGCTGCGGCCGTTTCGGCGCCGCCGACGGCGGCCTGCGCATCGGCCTCGCCTCCACGCGGTCGCGGCGCCCGGCTGCCGGCGGCGCCACCAACCGCGTCGCATCGTCTTCCTCTTCACCGGCCGGCTGCGGGCGCTCCGCTGCCGCGGACGGCCCTCCACCCGGCGCGACGGGCGGCGGCACGAGGACGGTCTTGTCGGCATCGCCGTCCGCATCCGCCGCGGAAATGCGGGTGGGCGTGACGGTGTCCTCGTCGGCCACGTACCGCATCGTCAGGTTCGCAATCCGGATGACATCGCCGGGATGCAGCACCGCATCCGTAACGTTGACGCCGTTGACCTCGACGCCGTTCCGGCTCTGCAGGTTGCGCACGCGGACCGTGGCGCGATCCGTGATGAACTCCGCGTGACGCCGCGACAGCAGCGGGTCCGCGTCGCTGATGTCGCAGCGCGGGTCGCGGCCGACGGCCATCGTCCCCACGAGCAGGAGCTCGCGCTCGGCATGCCCGTCGTGGACGAGAAGTCTGCGGCTCATGCCGGATCCAGCGCGAGGGTCGCACCCGGCGCGACCTTCGCATTCGCAATGGTGCCCGCGGGCAGTTCAATCGTGCGCCTGGCGCCGCGTCCGCCGGACACGAAACGGAACGGCCCGACATTTTCGGCCGCACGCAGGACGCGCCCGTCGCGGTCGATGAAGAGCAAGTCGATCGGGAACCGCATGAAACATGTGTGCACCGACGAGCACGGATCGATGACGAGGCCGTCGCCCGCCGCGAGCCCGTCGCGGCCCAGAAGGCCGCGCAGCCGGCGCAGCGGCGTCGCCGCGAGCTCCGCGCGCGCGAGCACCCGGCCGGTCGCTGCGACCCGCACCTTCACGCGAACGCCGGGTGACGCCCGTACGGTCATTTCAGGAACTGCAGCGCCACGGGGCCCATGATCACGATCAGCACCGCCGGGAAGATGAAGAACGCCAGCGGCACGAGAATCTTCTGCGTCGCGCGCGCGCCCGCCTTCTCGGCGCGCTGGAACCGCTCGACGCGCATCCGCTCCGCTTGCTGCTGCAGCACGGGGCCGATCGAGGCGCCGAGCATGTCGGCCTGCACGAGCATCGACACGAACGAGGACACCTCGGGAATCGCCACGCGGGAGGCGAATCCCTTGAGCGCTTCCGAGCGCGACTTGCCGAGGCGGATGTCGTTGAGGATCGTCGCCAGCTCGTCGCGAAGCGGACCGACCGCGCCCCGCTCGACCAGCCGCTGCATCGCGATCAGGAACTCGAGGCCCGCTTCAACCGACAGCGACAGGACGTCGACCGATCCGGGCAGCGCGCGGAGAATCTGCCGCTCGCGGTTCTTCCGGAGATCGGTCACGAGCCGATCCGGCAGGAACGCGCCGCCGACGGCGCCCAGCAGGAAGATCGCAGGGTTCGTGAACGCCGCGAGGAAGCGCGAGAGGAACAGCGGCGCGAAGAGCGCGGTCACCGCCTTCATCGCGAGCAGGTGATCGACGGTCACGTACTCGCCGATGCCCGCGCGCTGCAGCTCGACCGCCATTTTCGCGCGGTAGCCGGTCAGGCGCAGCCCCTTGAAGAGCGGCGCCATCTTGTCGAGCAGTGGGTACAGCAGCCGGAACCACAGCGACGGCACTTTGGACGAATCGACGCGCCGCACCTGCAGCCCGCGGACCGCGAGACTCCGCACGCCCGTGGGCGCGAGGTTGTACATCAACACCGACACCGCCGCGAACATCAGCGCGTACGACAACACGAACGCAATTGACGTCATGACACCGCCTTCGTCTTCTGGATGCGCATTTTGACCGACCCACGCTCGCCCGGTGTGATGTCCAGCACGCCGATGCGATAGTCCGATATCGCAACGCTGAACCCGACGAAGGCGGTCACCATCCGGCTCTTCGCGCGATCCCGCCGATCAGTAATCGTCAGCACTGCCGTCAAGCCGCGGTGCTTCTTCCCGTCCGTGCCCGTGTAGTCGTCCTCCCAGACATTCGATACGCCGATCATGAGATCGCCGTACGGTGCCCTCGTCCCTTCGCGGACGGTGATCGTGTTGTCCTCGGGTTGGGTGCGACCGTCCGCCGTTTCGTCCGAGGCGCAGGCAGCGATCGCCCCGCCGAAGCCGAGGGCGAGCAGGAACGCGGCGACCATGGAGAATCTCAGCACGGACATTTGGAGTCCTTTGGAATGTCATTCACGTAAACGTCCTCGAATGCTGACTGGAAATCCTTCCAGCTGATCGTCATCGAAAACTGGTCCCAGCCCCACGGGTTCTGAATGGTCACCATTCCCGTCTTGGGATCCACGGCGCTGACGACGTACGCGTGGCCGGCGAACAACCGCTGATTCTCGGGCCGCGAGCTCGAATAAAGAGGGTTCTTTGCCGCTTTCGACTTCGGAAGGCTCCCGAGCGTGATCGTGGCGCCTTTCTGCTGCTGCGCCGCGAGCCATTCTGCGGTGAGGTCCTTCTGACCGCCGGAGTAATGATCCGCCGGCTTCCCGGTCAGGAGCTCGACTGCGTCTCCCGCGAAGCCCCCCTCGATATCCGAGTAGCCTCCCTGATTCTGCGCATACGCCTTTTCGATGAGCATCGGCCACAATTCGGCCTTTCCGCCGGCGGTATCTCCCGATTGCGCGAACACGCTCTGGCCGTTATAGGTCGGGAAGTTCGCGTCCACTGTTTCGTACACGGGCTTGAGGCGCCCAAAGAAGTCCCTGACGTAAAGCCTGACCTTGTACGTCCCGTCGCCGTTGTCTGTGATCGCATCGTTGATCAATCCCGGATTCTGATTCGCGACCGCCATCAGCCCGGCCATGAGATAGCAGTCACCAATCCCCCCCTGTTCGACGTCGTTCGCGGCAATGCAGCAACTGTCGCCCGTCCCCTTCGCAAACGGGACCCCGGGAACAGCTGCGTAGCTGCCGCAAGCCACGGCTATCGCATTGGAATCGCCGCTCTTCTTTGCATCGTCACAGGCTTTGTCAGGGCGGAGCCAGTAATAGATGCTGTCGAAGAAGCCCCTGCCGACATCGCCGAACTTCGGATTCGCGGCGCCCACGGACGTGCCGCCGGGGACCGGGACCGGAATGGGGTAGGTGTAGCCGGATCCGCCGGACGCGCCGGACCCGCCGCCGACGCCGCCGAACGAAGGACCTCCGCTCGACGGCCCCTCCTCGCACACGTCGCCCATCACGCACTCGGCGGCGTTGCGCAGCGAAGTCCTCAACGACGGATACATGAATCCGAGCAGCGCGATCGCGCAGGCCGTGATCAGCCCGGCGATCATCACGTACTCGGTCGTCGTCTGCCCGCGCTCGCCGCGAAGCCTCATACGTCGACCTTCACGAGCTTGAACATCAGCCACATCCCCATCGCGTCGAGCACGAACACCATCACGAGCAGCATCCACCCGAGCGGCGTCGTGAAGAACGGCGTCATGAAGCCGGGATCGATCAGCGAGAACATCAGCATCATGAAGATCGGCATCGCGCACGCGACCATGCCCTGCGTCATGCCCTGCGCCGTCATCGCCTTGATCTTGCCCTGCACCTTCTTCCGCTCGACGATCGTGTTGGCGATGACCTGGAACGTCTCGCTCAGGTTGCCGCCCGTCTCGCGCAGCGTGAGGATCGAATCCACCGCGAGCTGCACGTCGTCGAGCGCCAGCCGCTCGGCGAACCGCCGCAAGGCGTCGTCGGTGAGCCGGCCGAGATGAATCTCCTTCACCAGCCGGCCGAACTCGTCCGCGATGGGCGGCTTCATCTCGCGCACGACGAGCTCGAGCGCCTGCTGGAGGCTCAGGCCCGACTTGAGCGCGTTGGACATCAGGTGCAGCGCGTCGATGAACTGATTGTCGATGGTGTCGATCCGCTTCGAGCGGCGGTACTTCACCAGGAACCACGGACCGAAGTACCCGCCGGCCGCGAACACGAGGCCGACGAACACGCGGTGCATGAGGCTGCTGCCGAGCATGAAGCCGATGACAAACGACCCGATCAGCGTGATGGTGATCAGCCGCTCGGCCCGGGCGAGCGGCATCTCCTCGAACATCCCCTCGAACTCGACGCTCATCCACTGGGCGTACCCGCGGATCCGCGACGTCCACCAGGTCGTCAGCTCCCCGTACAACGAGGACACGAACAGCATCACGGCGCCGAGCAGGAGCAGGATCGAGAGCAGCTTCAGGACAATCATGGCTACGCGGTCTGATGGAGAAAG
>MELC01000064.1:84358-101219 GCA_001767455.1 Acidobacteria bacterium RIFCSPLOWO2_12_FULL_66_21 | reverse complement strand
GGACGGAGATGGTATCGACATCCCCAGTGTAAGTACCGGTTTCTCGCGAATAGTACAAGAGGATTCTCACCTCAGCGAATTTCCGAAAGGCATTGGCCCTAATGGGATGTCTCGCGTGCATGCTTAAGGGAAATCGGATCGATGTATCTGCAGGCCGGCACCTGAGAGGTCGCGAACGGAACGGAGCGAGCCGCGAAGGGCGAGCGGCGGACAACCTTCGCGTGGCTTGCCGGCCGAAGCTCACGCTGGAGATATGCACAGCGAAGGTTGGTGCGGAAGAGAGGATTTGAACCTCCACGACCTTGCGGCCACAAGCTCCTGAGGCTTGCGCGTCTGCCAGTTCCGCCACTTCCGCACGAAGAGGAGGAGAACGCCGACCGGAAACCCTGATTATAACGAAAGATCCCATCCGCGTCGAGCTTCCGCCATCTGTCGCGCATCCCTCCGTGAGCCTGTTTCCGCGCTCCTTGCACATTGGCATGGATGAGATGTCCACTTGCGCTCGTCGCAGCGCTTCTCGTCCTGGGACCGTCCGGCATCGCCAACGCGCAAACCTCTCCTGCCCGGCGCGGCTACGTCGCCGTCAAGGGCGGCTTCAACCACGAAAGCGCTGAAGACGGCCTGAACGCGACCGCGGGCGCCGGCGGGCTGGCAGCCGGCATCTCCTTTGGACGCGCATTGTCAGGCGAGGTCGAGGTGTGGGTGCCTGCGGTTTTTCGCGACGCCGCCGGCGATCCGAAGCATCGGGACATTCCTGTCAGCCTGAGCATCGTTCGCACCGTCCGAGAGGGACGCGTGCGTCCGTACGTGCTGGCCGGTCTCAGCGGCGCTCGAACCGAGACGTCCATCAAGGAGGACAGCGATGGCTGAGGGACTGCGTGGAAAGCGCATTGTCGCGCTCGTTGAGAACGCCGGCGCGACCGCGACCTGGCGGGCGCGCGCCGGTAACGCAGCCCGCGCGCAAAGGCGTATAGTCGGGCCCTGCCAGAAAAAGGGGGCCGATGGCGCAGCACTCGGGAGACGTCACCCGCATCCTCGGTGAACTGCGAGGGGCGGGACGGGACGAGGCGCTGAACCGCCTCGTTCCTGTCGTGTACGCCGAGCTTCGCGCCGCGGCGCGGGCGCAGCTGCGGCACGAGCGCCCGGATCACACGCTGCGCGCCACGGACCTCGTACACGAGGCCTACCTTCGGCTGGTCGCGGGCAACTATCCGACCTGGAACGACCGCCAGCATTTCTTCCGCGCGGCCGCCGAGGCGATGCGGCGCATTCTGGTGGAACACGCCCGCAAGCGAGCGCGGGTAAAGCGCGGCGGCAACCCGGTCCGAGCCTCCCTGACCGACCTCAACCTGGCCGTCGAAGAGCATCCCGCGGAACTCCTGGCCCTCGATACCGCATTACGGCGCTTAGAAGAACAGGACCCCACGGCCGCCGACGTCGTCCGCCTGCGCTTCTTCGCCGGGCTCTCGGTGGAGGAGACGGGCCGGATGCTGGACATGTCGGAGCGGACCGTGAAGCGGGAGTGGGCCTTTGCCCGGGCGTGGCTGTACGACGCGCTCGGCGGGCCGGGGCGCTGAGCGCCGGAGGCTGACCATGGCGGATGCACGATGGAACCGCGCGAAGCAGGTATTCCACGAAGCAATCGAGAAGACCGGACCAGAGCGAGCCCGGCTCGTAGCGGCAGCGTGCGGCGACGACCGCGAGCTGCGCGCGCAGGTCGAGGGGCTGCTCGCGGCGCATGCCGAGGCTGGCGCGTTCATGGCGACCGGATCGGGCATTGACGAAGTGGCGCGAACCGCCGCGGCCCTGGCCGCCTCGACGCCTTCCGAGGCTCCGGGGACGCGCGTCGGACCCTACAAGCTGCTGCAGGTGATCGGCGAGGGGGGATTCGGCGTCGTGTACATGGCCGAGCAGGAGCACCCGATTCGCAGGCGCGTTGCCCTGAAAATCATCAAGCTCGGAATGGACACGAAGGAAGTCATCGCGCGCTTCGAGGCGGAGCGTCAGGCGCTCGCGATGATGGACCATCCCAACATCGCGAAGGTGCTCGACGCCGGCGCGACGGAGTCCGGGCGGCCGTACTTCGTGATGGAGCTGGTGAAAGGCGTGCCCATCACGGACTACTGCGACGCGAACCATCTCAGCACGCGCGAACGCCTGGATCTGTTCACCGACGTGTGCAAGGCGATCCATCACGCGCACGAAAAGGGGATCATCCATCGCGACATCAAGCCGTCGAACGTGATGGTCACGCTGCACGACGGCACGCCCGTACCGAAGATCATCGATTTCGGCGTCGCGAAGGCCACGAATCAGCGGTTGACCGAGAAGACGCTGTTCACGGCGTACGGGCAGTTCGTCGGGACTCCCGCGTACATGAGCCCCGAGCAGACCGAATTGAGCGGCCTCGAGATCGATCGCCGCAGCGATGTCTACTCGCTTGGCGTGCTCCTGTACGAGTTGCTGACCGGGACCACGCCGTTCGAAGCGGAGTCGCTGAGGTCGCGCGCGTTCATCGAGGTGCTGCGGATCATTCGTGAGGACGATCCCCCGACCCCGTCCGCCCGGCTGAACACGTTGGGAGACCGGTTGAGCGAGGTGGCGGGCCGGCGGCAGGTGGATCCCGCCGCGCTCCAGAAGCTCGTTCGCGGAGATCTCGACTGGATTTCCATGAAGGCGCTCGACAAGGACAGACGGCGCCGGTACGGCACCGCCTCTGAACTTGCCGACGACATCGGCCGCTACTACCGCGACGAGCCCGTGACGGCGCATCGCCCGAGCGCGGCTTACCGGCTGCAGAAATTCGCCAGACGCCGGCGCGGAATGCTCTTGGTGACGGCCAGCACCATCGCCGCCATTCTGCTCGGTGGCTATGCGGCGAAACTCGGCGGGCTCGGTCCGGCGGGCGGCAATTCGACCGTCCGCCCGGCTGTCATGCGCTCGGAGCCCTTCACGGAAGTGGACGCGGCAATAGGGAAGACGTGGCGCGACTTCCAGGGGCTCTCGCCGGACGGCACCAAGGCCCTCATCGGGGACTACACGAAGGGACAGAACTTCGGTGTGTACGACTTCCCCACGCACAACTTCAAGCTGCTTACGGACCTCGACTGGTCTACGTACTGGGTATGCTGCGGCGCGTGGTCGCCGCAGAGTGACGCGGTCGCGTACGAGCAAACCGCATGGGCACCGAATGTCCCAGTCGAAATCCATGTGGCTTCTCTGGACCGGCCATCCAGGATGATCTTCCGTTACGACGAAGATCCCGGACGGGCCGCCGTCGTCGATGGGTGGTTTCCCGACGCCAGCAAGGTGCTCGTCCGGCTGGGACGCACCGACGGGAGCGGCGCTATCGGCACTGTGCCCTCCGCAGGCGGACCGTTTACCCAGATCCGTGCACTCAAGTGGAGCGACTGGTTCGATCGGCCGGCGCTTTCTCCCGACGGCCAATTCGTCGCGTTCGCCGAACCGGAGAACGGCGGGTCGCGCGAGATTCGCGTCGTCAGCGTTGATGGCAGAGGTGAGTATCGGATCACCGACCATCCAGCCGACGACTTCCGGCCGCTGTGGTCTCCGGACGGGCGCCACCTCGCGTTCATCAGCAACCGCGCGGGATCGGCAGCCTTGTGGGCCGTCCCCATGAACGGAGGCGAACCGGCCGGCACACCCTTCAAAATCAAGGACGGGATGCAGGACGTGTCGCCGCTCAACTGGAACGCGCGCGGCATCGTTTACAGCCAAGATACACGTACCTGGGACGTGTTCACGTCTGTTAGAGAGACTGCAGCAACAGGGGCGTGGGCAACTCCGCGCCAGCTTCCCTACGACCGCACTGGTAGGAACATGGCGGCGACGTGGTCTCCAGACGGCCATGAGATCGCGCTGCTCGCCGGTGAGCCCGGCGAGGAGTCCCGCAGGTACGTCGTCGTGAAGCCCGTCGACGGCGGGCCAGCTCGCGAGTATCGGATCCCATCGACGCGGTTATCTCTCTTCACATACGATTTGCGGTGGTTCGGCAACGGGCAGGGTCTCGGCTTTTCGGGCAACGACAGCGAGGGGAAGACGGCGGTCTTCCGGTTGACGCTCGCGACGGGTGAATGGCAGGTCGTCCCGTTGAACACGAAGATGTGGACTCGTATCGAGTGGAATGACGACGGCAGTAGGTTCTACTTCGCGCGTTTTCCATTGGAGCGGGACGCACCGCCCGGTATCTACGAGCGCGACGTCAAGAAAGGAACGGAACGCGCGATCTACCCGAGCGAACGATTCAACACGATTCGCGGCCTGAAGCTGTCCGCCAACAGACAATGGCTCGCGTTCCTCCAGTGGTGGGAGGAGGACAAGCACATCGCTAACGGAACGGTCGTCGTGATCAACGTCGCAACCGGTGAGCAGCGGAAGCTGACGACCATTCGCAGCGGCGGTCCAGAGCTCAACGTGCGGGCTCTCGCATGGGCGCCGGGCGATACCGCGGTGGTTCTGCTAGTGAGCCCAGCCGGCCGACGCGACCAGCAGTTGCAACTCGCGCCGCTCAATGGAGGGCCCGTTAGCGTGCTTCAGGATGTCCACCTACCTTCGCTGAGCCATTCGCTCATCAGCGGCTTCGACTGGTCGCCGGATGGGCGTCACCTCGCGTTCGTAGTTAACGACGTCCCGTCAAGCGTGTTTGTGATCGAGAACCCGCTGGCCGACGCGCCGCCACGCGTGACGACAGTGCCGCGCTGAGGCGCAATAAGTGAATCAGCGAATTGGTGAGTTCGTGAATTGGTGAGTTCGCGAACAGGATGAGAGGTGTGCTTGCGCACAATTCGGCTCGGCATCGTGCTGCTGGGGTTGTCGCTGCTCGCGCTCGCCGCGCAGCCCGCGGCGCAGAGCGGAAACGGCTCATTGAAGGTCACCTTGTTCCCTTCGGGAGCGAAAGTGGCGATTGATGGCACCGACACGGGCAAGACAACGCCGATGAGCATTCAGCGTCGCCGTGGGAGCTCGCACCGTTGTCGTCTCGATTCCGAATTCGGGGTGGCGCGCGGACGAGCGGGGCCTGCGGCCGCGACAGTTCGTGAATTCGTGAATTCGTGAATTCGTGAGTTGTGTTGGTGAATTGGCCCGGATCTGCATAGCGGCCTCGTCGCCAATTCACCAACCCGCCAATTCGCCAACCCGCCAATTCGCCAACCCGCCAATTCGCCAACCCACCAATTCACAAACTCACGAATTACGCGATTCCTGAGGCTATACTGAAAGGTCGGGTTCTCGCTCAAGGGAGGCTCTTCGTGGCAGTGCGCCGCGGCGTCTGGCTCGTGCTCGTCCTCGTCATCCTGGCCGTCATCGTGTCGGCGGGCGGCCTCATCACCATGGCGCTCCTGGTCGGGCGCGAGCCCGAGGTGCCGGGCAACTCGACCCTGGTGCTGAAGATCGGCGGCAACCTGGAAGAGATGGAGCCGGGGGGCGTCATCGGGCAGTTTCTCGAGGCGCCGCCGACCGTCCGTTCGATCGTCGACTCGCTCCGCAAGGCCAGGGTGGACCCGCGCGTGTCGAGCGTGATCGTCAGGCCGACCGGCGCCGCCGCCCTGTGGGGGAAGATCCAGGAGGTCCGCGACGCGATCACCGACTTCCGTCGCTCGGGGAAGCCCATCATCGCGTACATGGAGTACGGCGGCGAGCAGGAGTTCTATCTCGCGAGCGCCTGCGACAAGGTGTTCCTGATGCCGAGCTCGACGCTCGACCTGACGGGCATGGCCAGCTACGAATTGTTCCTCCGCGGCACGCTCGACAAGATCGGGGCGTACCCGGACTCGCTCCACATCGGCGAGTACAAGACCTACTCGAACACGTTCACCGAACGCACCTATACGCCGGCGCATCGCGAGATGGCCGAGTCGCTCAATTCGGATCTCTACGACCAGTTGATTCGCGGCCTCGCCGACGGGCGCCACAAGTCCGAGAAGGAGGTGCACGAGCTCATCGATCACGGGCCGTTCCTCCCGGAGGACGCCGTGCGGGCCGGGCTCGTGGACGACGTGGCCTACGAAGACGAGCTCGACGACAAGGTGCGCCTGTCGAAGGGGACGGTGAAGTACCTCGATCAGGAGCACTACCGGCACGTCAGTCCGACGTCGCTCGGCCTGAATCGCGGCCCGAAGATCGCGCTGATCTATGCGACCGGCCTGATCAGCTCCGGCGAGAGCAACTACGACTCGCCGCAGGGACAGGTCCTCGGATCGGACACGATGGTCGAGTACCTGCGGAAAGTGCGCGCCGACAGCTCCATCACGGCGATCGTGCTGCGCATCGACAGCCCGGGCGGATCGGCCATCGCCTCCGACGTGATCTGGCGCGAGGTGAGGCTCACGCGCGATGTGAAGCCGGTCGTCGCCTCGATGTCCGATGTCGCCGCCTCGGGCGGCTACTACATCGCGATGCCCGCGCACACGATTGTCGCGCAGCCGGCGACGCTGACCGGATCGATTGGCGTCGTGATGCTCAAGTTCGTCATCGACGGCACGCTCAAGAAGATGGGCATGAACGTGGAAGGGGTGAGCAACGGCCGGTATGCCGAGCTGTATTCCCCGATGCGCGTCTTCTCGCCGGAAGAGCGCGCGAAGGTGCAGGAGCAGATGCAGGCCACCTACGACACGTTCGTCGAGAAGGCGGCCGAGGGGCGCCACACGACGCCCGAGCGGATTGATGCGATCGGCCAGGGGCGCGTCTGGACCGGGCGCCAGGCGAAGCAGATCGGCCTGGTCGACGAGCTCGGCGGCCTCGAGCGGGCGCTCGCCCTCGCGCGGCAGCGCGCCAAGATCCCGGCCGACAGCGAGGTCGAGCTGGTCGTCTATCCGCCGCGGAAATCGATCTACGAGATCGTCCGCAACCCGTTCGGCAGCGCCGATCGCGCCGCCATGCTGGGGGCGATGCTCGGCATCGACAGTCCCCACGCGCTGCAGACGCTCGCGGCCCCGCTGCGCGTGTTCCGCCGCGGCGAGCCGCTCGCCATCATGCCCAACGTCTTTGTGAGATAGAGGAAGGGTGCTGAAGGGTGCTACGGGTGCTGAAAGGTGCTGAAAGGTGCTGAAAGGTGCTGTGGGGTGCTGGTGCTGAGGGTGCTGTGAGCACCGTTCAGCACCCCTCAGCACCCTTCAGCACCCCGATCCGGTCAGCTCGTAATCTGCGACAGAACCTCGCGGTTGATCGTGATCTTCATCCGGTCGCGCGCCTTGATCATGTAGGACGAGTAGAAGCGGTTGCGGCGCTCGTTCATGAGCTCGCTTCGCGTCGCGTCCCTGCCCGCCGCGACTTCCGCCGCGGTCGGGTCCTTCCGCTCCAGCACCTTGATGATGGCGGCGCCGTTGTCGGTGACGATCGGATCGCTCACCGCTCCCTGCGTCAAGGAGAACGCCGCGGCGTCGATGGCGGGGCTCGCGCCGACGTCCGGCACCGCGGCGCCGCGCGCGATGAGATCGGTCGTCTTCACCTCGACGCCGGCCGCCTTGGCCGCCTCGTCGAAATCCCCCGCCTTGAGCTGGGCGTCGACGGCCGCCGCGCGCTCGCGCGCCGCGTCGATCGCCTTCTTCTTGATCACCTCGTCGCGCGCGCGCTCCTTCACGTCCTCGATCTTCGGCACGTACGCATCCTGCCTGCCGGTGACGGTGACGAAGACGATGCCCTGCGGCGTGCGCAGGTCCTCGCTGACCTCGCCGTCTTTCAGCTCGAACGCCCGGTCCGCCACGGAGGGCGCCATCCCCAGCCCGGCGATCGGCTCCTCACGGCTGAAGAATCCCGAATCGCGCACCGCCAGCCCGCGCGTCCTCGCCACCGTGTCGAGATCCTCCGGCTTCTTCAGCTTGCCGGACACGTCCGAGGCAATCCGCTGCGCCTCGTTCTGCGCCCGCTCGGACTTCAACTGATCCTCGATCTGCGGCTTCACTTCCTCGAGCGTGCGCCTGGTCGCCGCCTTCTTCTCGGTCACCTTGATGATGTGATAGCCGAACGTCGTCTTGACGAGGTCGCTGATTTGCCCGGGCTGCATCGAGAAGGCCGCCTGCTCGAACTCCGGGACCATCTGTCCCTTGCCGAAGTAATCCAGGTCGCCGCCGCGCGTCTTGCCGGCCTCCTCCTCGGTGTACTCGTTGGCGAGCTTCGCGAAGTCCGCGCCTGGCGCCTTCACCTTCGCCAGGATCTCCTCCGCGCGCTTCTTCACTTCCGCGTCGTCTTTCCCCTCGGTCTTGAGGAGAACATGGCTCGCGCGCACCTGCTCGGGGGTCGAGTACTGCTGCTCGTTGTCCTCGTAGTAGTGCAGGACGTCCTCCGCGGACACCTGGATCCGCTCGCGGATTGACTGCGCATCGACCAGCGCGTAGCGGATCTTGCGCCTCTCCGGCACCTTGAACTCGTTCTTGTGCTGATCGAAGTACGCCGCGATCTCTCCATCGGTCGCCTGGACCGCCTGCCGGAACTTGTCGGCGGGGAAGGACACGACGGCCAGCTTGACCTTCTGGTTGCGCCGCGCGAACTCCTCGTCGGCTTCCTGGTCGCTGACGGCGATCCAACCGGTCAGCGCCCCCTGCAGCTTCTCGACCGTGACGCCGCGCCGCACCTGCGCCTCGAATTCGGCGGGGCTCATCGGAGGATTCTGCATCTGCAGGATCTGCGCGTAGCGTTCGGTGCCGATGAACTGGCCGTTTTCCTGGAAGGCCGGCAGCGCGGCGATGCGCTGCTGCACTTCCTGGTCGGTCGCGGCGATCCCGAGGCGGCGCGCCTCGGCGACCGCCGTTTCCTCCTCGATCATCTGCTGGACCACCCGCTGGTCGATCCCGAGCTGTTTCAGGATGCGCTCGTCGATGTTGCCGCCGTAGCTCGTTCGATAGGCCTGCAACTGCTGCTGGTACACCCGGCGGAACTGGGCGACGGTGATGTCGCTGCCTTCGACAGAGGCGACGACGGCGTTCGGGCCGGCGTCGACGCCCGGACTGCCAAGGAAATCAGGGATATACAGGAGGATGAACGCGAGCACCACGATTGCCAGGCTCCACTTGAGCCAGTTCTTGTGCCGGCGCATCCGGTCGAGCATCGTCATGATTCGGCTGCCTCGTCAGGTCGGAGGATCGGACCTAGAAACGGACATTATGCCACGAGTGGCGCCGGGCTCAGGCAAAGCCCCGGCTGGACCCCTTTCATATGTTATATTTGCGGTGGATAGAAGGACTTAGAGGGATTCGCCATTCCAACAGGACGTAGAGCCGATTGATCGGAAATGGTCGGCGACCCCCCGCCCGTCCCCGATCGAGCAGGAAAGCCGTGTCAGGATCGCGTCGCGACCTCGCCAACCGGCTCCGTCCTCTCCAGGCCGGACTCAAGCGGCGACTTGCGCGCGCCGATGCGGTGTCCGATCTGATCCGCGCGGTCAACTCGACTCTCGATCCGGAACGCGTCGCCGACGCGCTGGTCGGCGGCGTGTCGGAGTGGCTGCCCGCTCCGGGATGGCTCGTCCTGGCGGTCGACGGGGGCGGGCGCACGCGCGCGCTGGCGGCGCGCGCGCTGACGCCGGCGCTCGAGATCGCGGCGCAGGGGGTGGGGACCTTCGTGCTGCGGTCGGGCGCGGTGTTCTCGTCGGGCAACCTCGCCGACGACCGGCGGGTGGTGAACGGGGCGACCTCCTCCGCGGCGATCGCGTTCCCGCTGATGTGCCGCGGCCGGACGATTGGCGCGATCGTGGGGATCGATCGCGCCCCGTCGGCGACCGCGCCGCGCTTGTCGCCGGGCACCCTGGATGCGCTGCTCGCGGCGATCGAGCCGGGCGCGATCGCGATCGAGAACGCGCTGCGGGTGCAGCGCGCCGAGGCGCTCTCGGTGACCGACGACCTGACGCAGCTCTACAACTCGCGGTACCTGTCGCAGGTGCTCCGGCGCGAAACCAAGCGCGCCTCGCGCAGCGGCCGGCCGCTGTCGCTGCTGTTCGTGGACCTCGACGGCTTCAAGTCGATCAACGACAGCCACGGCCACCTCTACGGCAGCCGCGCGCTGGTCGAGGCGGCGGGCGTCATCAAGGCCAGCGCCCGCGAGACGGACATGGTCGCGCGGTTCGGGGGCGACGAGTTTGCCCTGATCCTGCCCGACACGGGCAGCGAGGGGGCCGTGGCGGTCGGCGAGCGCGTCCGGGACCGCATTGCCGCGTTCGGCTTTCTTGCCTCGGAAGGATTCGACATCCGCCTCACGGCCTCGGTAGGCGTGGCGACCCTTCCCGACGTGGCCGCCTCGGCCGATGGTCTCATCGGCGCCGCCGACGAGGCGATGTACTGGGTGAAGGATCACGGCAAGAATGGCATCTATGTGGCAGGTAGTTAATTGCCGATTGCCGATTGCCGATTGCCGATTGCCGATTGACGGATTGACGATTGCCGATTGGCGATCGACGGACTGCCGATTGTGGATTGAGGAGCTAACTTGAGTCTTCGTTCTCTTTTCTCGCTGTTCTCCAGCGATCTCGCGATCGATCTGGGGACCGCCAACACCTGCGTGTACGCGCGGGGCAAGGGGATCGTCGTCAACGAGCCGTCGATTGTCGCCATCAACAAGGTGAACGGCCGCATCGAGGCGGTCGGCAAGGACGCGAAGGACATGCTCGGGCGGACCCCGGGCAACATCGTCGCGATCAAGCCGATGAAGGACGGCGTCATCGCCGACTTCGAGGTCACCGAGAAGATGCTGACCTACTTCATCAAGAAGGCCCACAACCGCAACGTCTGGGTGCGCCCCCGCATCGTCATCGGCGTGCCCTCCGAGATCACGCAGGTTGAAAAGCGCGCGGTCAAGGACAGCGCGTACCGCGCGAAGGCGAGCGAGGTCCACCTGGTCGAGGAGGCGATGGCGGCGGCAATCGGGGCGGGCATGCCGATTACCGAGCCGTCCGGGAACATGATCGTCGACATCGGCGGCGGCACCACGGACATCGCCGTCATCTCGCTCGCCGGCATCGTCTACAGCAAGGCGGTCCGCGTCGCCGGCAACGAGATGGACGAGGCCATCATCCAGTACATCAAGAAGACGTACAACCTCCTCATCGGCGAGCGCACGGCTGAAGCGATCAAGATGGAGGTCGGCTCCGCCTTCCCTCTCGAGGAGCGGATGACGATGGAAATCAAGGGCCGCCACCTGATCGAAGGGGTGCCCAAGACGATCACGATCACCGACGAGGAGATCCGCGAGGCGCTTGCGGAAACCGTCAACGTGATCGTCGACGCGGTCCGTGTGGCCCTGGAGCGCACCCCGCCGGAGCTGTCGGCCGACATCGTCGATCGCGGCATCGTGCTCACCGGCGGCGGATCGCTCCTCAAGAATCTCGACAAGCGCCTGCGCGAAGAGACCGGGCTGCCGCTGGCGATGGCCGAGGATCCGCTCTCGTCGGTCGTGCTCGGGGCGGGGAAGATGCTCTCGGACTTCAATCTGCTCAGGAAGATCTCGATAGACTAGTTTCCAGTCCAGCCTCCAGCGTCGAGGGGACGTGAATGCCGGGGCTGGAAACTGGCAACTGGGAACTGGAAACTCTTTTGCTCGACATCCGCCGCCGCACCGGCCTCCTCTTCTTCGCGGTGACGATGGGCCACGTCGTCCTGATCTCCGCACAGGTGCAGTCGAAATCCGGCGTGCCGGTGCTGCAGACCTTCGTCTTCGACGCCTTCTCGCGCGTGCAGGGAGCGTTCGCGTCCATGCTGCACGGCACCCGGAACGTCTGGGGAAACTACGTGGCGTTGCGCGGCGTGCGCGCGGAAAACGAGTGGCTGCGCAGCCAGGTGTCGGATCTGGAAGTGCGGTTGCAGCAGGAGCGCGCGCAGGCGGCCCGCGCCGCGAAGCTCCAGGAGCTGCTGGACCTGCGCTCGGGATCGTCGCTGTCGTTCCTCGCCGCCGAGGTGATTGCCGGGCACCCCAGCCCCGGGATGCAGACGCTCACCATCAACCGCGGCCGCGCCGACGGGGTGCTGGCCGACATGGCGGTCGTCGCGCCCAAGGGGATCGTCGGGCGGGTCATCGGGGAACCGGCCAGCCACGCCGCCATCGTGCAGCTCCTGATCGACCGCAGCGCCGCCGCCGGCGCGCTCATCGAGCGCACGCGGGCCGGAGGCATGGTCGTCGGCACCGAACGCGATCCTCCGCTCGCGATGGATCTCGTGTCGAACCTCGCCGACGTCAAGCCGGGCGACGTGGTCGTGGCCTCCGGCGTCGACGGGATCTATCCGAAGGGATTCGCGATCGGCCGGGTGCAGACCGCGGAACGCGGGCCGAACCTCTATCAGAAGATCGGCGTGCGGCCGCTGGTCGATTTTTCGAGCATCGAGGAAGTGCTCGTCGTGCTGGAGGCGCCGCACGGGGCGGTCCCGGCCGAGCCGCCCGCCGAGCGCGCGCCGTCCGTCGCGGGGCCGCCGAAGTGAAGGCCGCGACGGTACTGGCGGCGCTGGCGGTGGCACTCGTGCTGCAGACGACGCTGGCGGGGTACACCCTGGCGGGAGCCACGCGGGTCAGCCTCGTGCTCGTCGCCGTCGTGTACGTGGCCCTCGCGTACGGCGCGGTCACCGGTCTGCTGGCGGGCACGGCGGGCGGCCTCGTCCAGGATGCGCTCGCCGGCGGCATCATCGGCATCGGCGGATTGTCGAAGACGATCGTCGGGTTCCTTGTCGGTGTCCTCGGCGCGCAGTTCATCGTGTCGCAGCCCCTCGCGCGATTCCTGATGTTCGTCGGGGCGACGCTGCTGCACGATGTCTGCTACCGCGCGCTTTCCGCGCTCATCGAGGCACGGGGGTTCGCGATGCCGCTGTCGCCCGCGTTGACCCAGGCGGTGGTGAACGGCGCCATCGGCATTCTGGCCTTCCAAATCATCGAAGGGGCGCCGGGCCTGATGCAACGGCGCCAGTCGCGGCGCGCCTCGTACGGGCGGCGGCGGTATTGATGGGGTGGGGCAGTATGCAGTAGGCAGTAGGCAGCCGGCGGCCGGCAGCTGGCAGAAGGCAGCCGGCAGTGAGTCGAGCTGTCGAGCTGCAGCGGAACAGTGTGATCCACTGCCGGCTGCCTGCTGCCAGCTGGTACTGGCGCCAGCCACCCCCAAGAGGCGATAATTCAGCGTAGGACGGTAGAACCGCACGATCATGTCGACCGCCAGCATGTTGCCCGACGACCGCCGCAGTCTCACGCTGCGGCTGTCCGTGTTGCAGTACCTGATCGCGATTGCCTTTGCGGGCCTCGCGGTCGGGTTCTGGATCTTCCAGATCGCGCAGCACGACAAGTTCGAGGTGATGGCGTCGGACAACCACCTGCGCCGGCTGCCGCGCCCCGCCCCCCGGGGCGTCATTCTCGACCGGGATGGGAAGGTCCTGGTCGAGAACCAGAACACCTTCTCCATCTTTCTGGTGCGCGAGCAGACCCGGGATATCGAGGGGACACTGCGCGTGCTGGCGGCGGCGATTGGCGCCGACGAGGCGCAGCTGCGCGACGCGGTCAACCGGCGGCGCGACGATCCGAGCTACCGGCCGATCGTGCTCATCGAGAACGCAAGCCGCGAGCAGGTGATCGCCATGCGGGCGCGGCGGTGGGAGCTGCCCGGCATCGACTCCCAGGAGGTGCCGTCGCGGCGGTACCCCGGCGATATGGCGGCGCACCTGTTCGGGTACGTGGGCGAGGTCACGGAATCGCAGATGCAGCGTCCGGACTTCGAAGGCGTCGAGTCCGGGACCATCGTCGGACAGGCGGGTGTCGAGCTGGCGTACAACCGGCTGCTCATGGGGAAAGAAGGGAACAAGACCGTCATCGTGAACAGCGTCGGGCGCGAGATCAGCCAGATCGATGCGCAGTCCCAGGACCCGGTCGAAGGGCGCCGCCTCCAGCTGACGATCGATGCCGACGTGCAGAAGGCGGTGGAGGACGGGTTCGATGCGGCCGGTTTCAACGGCGCCGCCGTCGTGCTCGACCCCCGCAACGGCGAAGTGCTTGGATTCACCAGCCTGCCGGCGTTCGATCCGAACACTTTTGCCGTCGGGATCGATCGCGCGACGTGGAACGCGCTGAACACCGACGACCTCAAGCCGCTCCAGAACCGCGCGCTGCAGGGGCGCTATTCACCGGGATCGCTCTTCAAGATGGCCGTGGGCCTGGCGGGGCTCGAGGAAGGGGTGATCACCCCGGAGTTCAGGGTGCACTGCTCCGGAGGCGCGAACTTCTACGGCCGGTACTTCAACTGCTGGAAGAAAGGCGGCGGACACGGCAGCATCGATCTGCGCCACGCCATCGAGCAATCGTGCGACGTGTTCTTCTACACGGTCGGCAACATGCTCGGCGTGGATCGGATCCACAAATGGGCGACGGCGTTGGGGCTCGGCGTGAAGTCGGGAATCGACCTCCCGAACGAACTCCAGGGGCTCGTGCCGTCGACGGAATGGAAGGCGCAGCACACCAAAGAAAAGAAGTGGTACCCCGGCGAAACGATTTCCGTGGCCATCGGGCAGGGGCAGGTCTCGGTGACGCCCATTTCGCTCGCCGTCTACGCCGCCACGCTGGGGAACGGCGGCACCCGCGTCACGCCGCACCTCGTCAAGGCCACCGACGACGGATCGGGATGGAAGAGCGTGCCGCCTCCGCCCCCGCAGTCGCGGGTGGAGGTCACGCCGGAGAAGCTGCAGGCGATCCGCGACGGGATGTGGCTGGTCGTGAACGGGGGGGCCGGCACGGCGACGAGGACCCGCATTCCGGGCAAGGACGTGTGCGGGAAGACCGGCACCGCGCAGGTCATCTCGAACCAGGGGCGCGCCGCCGCCAGGACGACTCGGAACCTGCGGGACCACGGGTGGTTCATCTTCTTCGCGCCGCGTGACAACCCGCAGATCGCGGGCGCCGTGTTCCTCGAGCACGGGATCCACAGCGCGAACGCGGCGTCGGTTGCGCGGCACATCCTCGAGACGTACTTCGCGAAGAAGGACGGGCGGCCGCTGCCGCCGCCGCCGACGCGCGAGGACATGCACCTCGATCTGCGCGATCCTTTCGCCCGGCGCGCCGCGGCCGGCGTCGAGGGCGGCCAGCAGTAACCATGTTCGAACGGCGACTCTTCTTTCACATCGACTGGCTCCTGCTCGGCGCCGTCCTGCTGCTGGCCTCCATCGGCCTGACGATGATCTACAGCACGACGTACGTGCACCTGGCGAACGGCCTTGGCCATCCCGGGCAGCGGTTCTGGGTGCAGGTGTACGCGCTCGGCCTGGGCACGCTCGCGCTCCTAGTCTGCCTGGCCATCGACTACCGGATACTGGCGGAGCATTCCCTGCTGGTGTACGGGACGCTCGTCGCGCTGCTCGTGTACGTGTTCATCGGCGGCATCAAAGTCGGCGGCTCGCAGCGATGGATCTCGCTCGGGTTCTTCAACCTCCAGCCGTCCGAGTTCGCGCGCCTCGCCCTGGCGCTGATCCTCGCGATGTACTTCGGAGAGAACCGGCGCGGCGCGCGCAACACGGGCGATCTCGTGATCGCGGGACTCTTCTTCGTCGTGCCGTTCCTGCTCATCGCGAAGGAGCCGGACCTCGGATCGGCCGTGACGTTGATCCCCGTCTGCTTCGGCATCGCGTTCCTCGCCGGCCTGCGGCTGCGGCTGATCGCCGTCATCGCGCTGGCGGCGGTGCTCCTCGCGCCGGTCGCGTGGAACTTCGCGCTCAAGGACTACCAGAAGACCCGCATCAACACGTTCCTCGATCCGGAGCAGGACGCGCGGGGCGCCGGCTACCAGCAAATCCAGGCGCGCATCACCGTCGGGTCGGGGGGGCTGACCGGCAAAGGATTCATGAGGGGCACCCAGGGGCAATACAAGTTCCTGCCGGTCGCCGACAACGATTTCATCTTCTCGGTGCTGGCGGAGGAGCATGGCTTCCTCGGCGTGCTCGTCACGCTCGGCTTGTACCTGTTCGTGATACTCAGATCGCTCGAGGCGGCCAGGCTCGCGAAGGACCGCATCGGCGCGTACCTCGTCGGCGGGATCGTCGCGGGGTTCGCCTTCCAGGTGATCTACAACGTCACGATGTCCGCCGGGCTGGCGCCCGTGAAGGGGCTCACGCTGCCTCTCATGAGCTACGGCGGCTCGTCGATGATTGCCACGCTCGCGGCTTTCGGCCTCGTCCTGAACGTGAGGATGCGGCGTTTCACCAACTGAGCAACACCGATTTCACGGAACACACGGACGTACACGGATTTCACGGATTACACGGAATTCCGTAACACGGACGAACACGGAATTACACGGAACTTACACGGAATTACACGGAACGGACCGATGGCGCTGTTGATTGTGATGCTGTTCGCGTGCTGGCTCGCGGGGCGGATGTCCGCGCGGGCCGTGGCGCGCGCGCACGCGCCAGGCCCCCTTCCTTTCTGGAGCTTCATTCATGAACAAGGAGATGATCATCTCCTCGGGCGAGCACGATACCCGCGTCGCCATCCTCGAGGACGACCAGGTCGTCGAGATCTTCATCGAGCGCGAACGCCAGCGCGGCGTGGTCGGCAACATCTACAAGGGCCGGGTCTCGAAAGTGCTGCCCGGCATGCAATCCTCCTTCATTGACATCGGCCTGGAGCGCGACGCGTTCCTGTACGTCTCGGAGGTCGTCAACACCGTCGAGGAATTCGACCGCCTCGCTGGTGACGACGATGAGGCCGATACCGACGGCGCTGAAAGGCAGATGAGCGCGGACGCGGAGCCCACTGAGGCTCCAGACGCCGAAGGCAAGATCCCGGAGCGGCGTGCTCGCGATCGCGACCGGAGCGGAGCGAGCGGCGAAGCGCGAGCGCAGCGGAGGGAGCCAGGCGGGGTGCAGGGGGCCCCGCCGAACAGTGAAGACCGGAG
>MELC01000064.1:49152-84314 GCA_001767455.1 Acidobacteria bacterium RIFCSPLOWO2_12_FULL_66_21 | reverse complement strand
AGGGAGCCAGGCGGGGTGCAGGGGGCCCCGCCGAACAGTGAAGACCGGAGCGGAGCGAGCGGCGAAGCGCGAGCGCAGCGGAGGGAGCTAGGCGGGGTGCAGGGGGCCCCGCCGAAAATCGAAGACCTGCTGAAGGAAGGGCAGGAGATCCTCGTCCAGGTCGTCAAGGAACCGCTCGGCACGAAGGGGGCGCGCCTCACCTCGCACGTGACGATGCCCGGACGCTTCCTCGTGTTCATGCCGACGGTCGACCACGTCGGCGTCTCCAGGAAAATCGAGTCGCGCGAGGAGCGCGCCCGCCTGCGGGGCATCGTCCGCGAATTCCGCGAGGAGCACGGCTTCACCGGGGGTGTCATCATCCGGACCGCCGCCTCCGCCCGATCCAAGGACGACATCGTCAGCGACCTGGCGTACTTCCACCAGATCTGGACGGAGATCCACCAGCGGATGGAGACGCGCCGCGCCCCCGCCGTGCTGTTCCAGGAACAGAGCCTCGTCACGAAGCTCCTGCGCGACCTGCTGACGGAGGACTACACGGCGATCCGGATCGACCACGAGCGCGAACACCGGCGCGTGGTCGCCCTGGTCGAGCGGATCATGCCCAACCTGCTGCCGCGCGTGAAGCTGTACTCGAAGGAGTTCCCGATCTTCGACGAGTACGGCGTGCAGGGGGAAATCGACAAGGCGCTGCGGCCGAAGGTCTGGCTGAAGTCCGGCGGCTACCTCGTCATCAACCAGACGGAGGCGCTCGTCGCGATCGACGTCAACACCGGACGCTACGTCGGCAAGCGGACCGGCCGGCTCGAGGACACGATCGTCAAGACCAACCTGGAGGCAGTCAAGGAAATCGTCCGGCAGATTCGGTTGCGGGACCTCGGCGGCATCATCGTTCTCGACCTGATCGATATGGAGGAGAAGAAGAACCGCCAGAAAGTCTTCCAGGAGGTCGAGAAGGAGCTGCGAAAGGACCGGTCGCCGTCAAAGGCACTCCAGGTGTCGGACTTCGGCCTGGTGATTGTCACCCGCAAACGGGTGAAGCAGAGCCTGGAGCGTCAACTGACCGAGCCGTGCCCGTACTGCTCAGGCTCCGGCTCGATCAAATCCGCGTCGACGATCTGTGCTGAAATCCTGACGGAGATGAAAAAAATCGCCAGCGAGCTCGAAGGCGCGGGGGTGATCCTCCGGGTGAATCCGGATATCGCCCGGGCGCTGAAGGAAGAGGAGAGCGCGCTCTTTCGCGATCTTCAGCAGACGCTCGGCAGGCCGGTGACGATCAAGCCCGACACCCACCTGCACCACGAGCAGTTCGACTTGATGGCCGTATGACAGCTGGCAGCTGGCAGTGTGATCCACTGCCGGCTGCCTGCTGCATGCCGCCTGCTGTCAAGCGCCAGTCGGGAAGTGGATCAGGAAGTGGTTGCCACCCTTGTTGATCCAGACCCGCACGTAGTCGTTGCCCTTGAGCGTCTGGACCTTCGACATCCCTGCCTTGGGCGGCGCATCCTTCGCCACATTCTTGACTTCCGCCTCAGGGACAATGCTGACGACCTCGCGTCCCTTCACGGTGCCTTTCTGGAGGAACTCGACCCATCGCTCGATGTTCTCGCTGGCGCCGACGGCGTCGGGCTTGGCCTCCTGGGCCGTGAGCCGGACCTGATACGTGCCGGCCGGCAACGGCTTGCCATCGGCGGTGACGGCGCGCGCCAACCGCACGGATCCGAGCGCCAGATCCCCTGCCGGCGCGGTCGGGGCGTCTGCGGTCGCCGGCTGGACTTTCGGCGTCGTGTGCTGCGCCAGCGCATCACCGGCAAAGAGTGAGGCCGCCAGAATCCCCACCAGAACCCACTGCTTTCTCATAACCACATTCTCCTCCGGAGCGACGTCTTCACTCGCGAAAATCGCGCTGGGCCGTCGTCGGTCCCAGGCGAGAGGCTCGTGCGCCCGCCGCACCTCAACAATATATATCGGCGCCGGCTGGCGCGGTGGCTTGGAGCTCTTGCGCAGCAAGGCAAGTGCCACAAAAAACGGGGCTAAACCCGGCAAAACCGGCCCCGTTCGTCGTGAAACCCGACAGTGGCGGATAAAGGTAGAACGTAGACGTGGGTCTTCTACGTTCTACCTTTTCGAGATGACGACGTTGCCGGAGAAGGTGCTCAGTTCGAGGACGGCGCCGCCGTCTCCGGACGTGCCCTGCAGGCTGCGGCGGGTCATCCGGCGTTCCGGCCGCTCGGCGGCCCGGTTGGTCAGGGGAAGGTCGCTGCGGAGCGACCCGCTGAAGGTCGTGGCGTCGAACTCGAAACCGGCGCCCCCCGTGACCGTGATCCGTACGTCGCCGGTGTGCGATTTCATTTCGTAGCGGCCGCCGCGTGCCAGCGGGCCCGTGAACTCGACGGTGCCGCTGAAGGAAGTCAGCTCGGCGCGATCGCACTCGACGTCTTCGAGCGTGAGGCCGCCGCTGACGGACCCTGCCTCGATACGACGCACGCGCACGTGGCGCAGGACGACCGGGCCGGCGACGCTCGAGACCTCGAGCACACCGTCGAGCCGGCTGTCCAGAATCTCGACGCCGCCGGCCAGCGACTTGGCGCTCGAGATGCGTCCGGCGTCGGAGACACGAACGCTGCCGCTCACGGCCTCGAGCGTGAGCTCTCCCTTGATCCCGGACACCTTGACGCTGCCGGCCACCGACTTTGCCGCGATCCGGACGCCCGCCGGCGCCGTGATCGTGAAGGCCACCGAGACGTTGGTGCCGCGGCGGTTTCCCCATCCCATCCAGGCGTTGCGCTGCTGCGGATAGCGCGTCTGGATCTCCACGCGGCCCGGGCGCTCCTCGACGACCACCTGCACCTGGCCGAGCATCTCTTTCGCTTCGGCGGCGGTGCGGGCGCGGGCGGTCTTCACGATCTCGATCGTCGCGTTGCTGCCGCCGCCGCGCGTGATGGTGATGTCCCCCGCGATATTCGAGATGTCGATGTCGCCGTTCGCGCTGATCTTCACGGTGCGGGTCGAGCGGTCCGTCTGTGTCTCGCCGCCCGGCTGGTACCGGACCGTGGCCGCGTGTTCCACCGCGCGTTTGACGGCGCGGATCTGCTCGGAGATGGACTGCGCCGATGAGGGTGCCGCAAGCGCGGCGACCGCGGCCATCGTCAGCAGGGTGGTGGCTCTCTTCGACATGGTGTCTTCTTTCGACGCGCCCCAAGGGGCCGCGCTACGACTTGTTCAATCCCTCGACGAGCTGCGCGCCGCCGGCCGGGTTGCCCTTGCGCATCTCGTTCATCAACGCGATCGTGTCCTGCAGCAGCGTGACCTTCCGTTTCAGCGCGTCGAACAGGCTGTCGCGGGCGGGGGCGCTCTGCGGCTCCGATCGCAGCGCCGCGCGGCTCTCGGCAATCGCCTGGTCAATCACCTGCAGGTTCTTCTGCAGCACCGCCGCGGTCTGCGGGTCGATGCCGCCGCCGGCCGCCGCCTGATCCAGCTTCGCGGCCTGTTCGAGCTTGTTGATCGCGTTCTGGTAATGCTGCTCGGCCAGCCGGAATTCCGCTTCCACGCTTTGGACGGTGACGTCGTCCGTGGCGTTGCCCTCGCCGGTCGTCGCCTGCCCCGCCTGCTCGCGTGTCGCGCGGAACTCGGGCAGCAGGAGCAGGATCGATGCGCCGATCGCCAGGACGAGCGCCGCCGCCAGCGCGAGGAGCACGGCGCGGTGCCGCGGCGTGGCGCGCACGATCGACGGCGCCGAGACGCGTCCTTCCTGGCGCAGCCGTCCGGCGATCTGCATCCACACGGCGCCCGGCGGCTCGAGCGGCTCGAGCGACGCCGCGGCGTCGTGGATCGCCTGCAGGTCCGACGCGAGCGCGCGGCAGCCGTCGCACTGATCGAGGTGCAGATCGAGCTCGGCGCGGCGGATCGGTCCCAGCGTGCCGTCCACCAGCTCCTGAATCGACGTTCTGTATCTCGTGCACTCCACCATCATCTGAATCTCTGAAATCGGTGAATCGGTGAATTGGTGAATTGGTGAATTGGCGGCACTGCGCCTGACCGTCCGGCTGGACGCTGCGGCTCGTTGCCGCTCAAATCACAATTCACGAATTCACGAATTCACCAATTCGCCAATTCACGATTTCGCCGCCGACAGTATGGCGCGTAGCCGCAGCCGCGCCTTGTGCACCTGCGACTTCGACGTGCCCTCGGCGATCCCCAGCGCCTCGGCGACCTCCCGGTGCTCGAACCCTTCGACGTCGTGCAGCACGAACGCCGCACGGCAGCCCTCGGGCAGTTGCACCAGCGCGCGCTCCAGATCCATCCGCGCCACCGTCCGCTCCGCCAGCCCGCGCGACGCCGTGTCCGACAGCCCGGGCTCGTCGTCGAGCGTGCCGGTGACCTGGTTAGTCCGCGCCGTGCGGCTGCGCAGGAAGTCCAGGCACTGGTTCATCGCGAGGCGATACAGCCACGTGCCGAGCGCGGACTCGCCGCGGAAGGTCTCCAGCTTGCGGTGCGCCGACAGGAACACTTCCTGGAGCAGGTCTTCCGCGTCGCTCGGGTTGCCCAGCATCCGGCAGGCGACGCTGAACAGCTTGCCCGCGTGCGCCCGGTACAGTTCCTCGAACGCGGCGAGGTCCCCGTTCCGGCACCGCTCGACGAGCGCCATGTCGGCGGCGCGGCCGGCGGGCCCGCCCGTCGCGGCGGCCGGGTGCGCTGTCACCTTAGACGGGATCATGCGGCGCTCGCGTTGCCCTGCGGCATTCCAGGATGCGGCCATCGTTCACGACAGAGTTAACGGAGGACGGGGGGATTTGGTTTACTTTTTTCGCGCGCCGGCAGCCTTGAAGGGCTGCGCTCCAGTCGTCCTTCGGAGCGGCGGCGAAGGTCCTTTACACGGAGCCACGGAGGGCACGGCGACGCGCGGATCACGAAAAGCAGAGCACCGACGGACGGCGGTCACAGTGGCCGGTCTGGCGCCGGCCGTCGGGTGCCTCCGGCCGGCGTCTGGAGGTGGTCTGAGATCCACAAACGCAAGCACGCCTGCACTCGACGCGTGTTTGCGTTTGCGGATCTCAGGCCACCTCACCGCGCGAAGCGCGGCCAGACCGGCCATGCGTCTCCGTGCGTCTCCGTGATCTCCGTGCCTCCGTGTGATCGTCTCCGTGATCACCGTCTCCTCCGCGGCCTCCGCCAGCGGCGCGCCGTGAAATCGCGGATGCGGGTGCCCGAGATGAGCACCCCTTCGGCGTGGAGCAGCGCCCGCTTCATTCCGACATTACCACCATACCCGCCGAGCTGTCCCGACGCGGCGACAACGCGGTGGCAGGGAATGCCGGGCGTCCGGCAGTCGCGCATGATGTTGCCGACGGCGCGCCACGCACGCGGGCGGCCCGCCGCCGCCGCGACGTCGCCGTACGTGGCCACTTTGCCGGGGGGAATCCGGCACACGGCCGTCAGGACGCGGAAGGCGAACTCGGGTCCGGCGGGACGCATCGTTCAGAAGAAGAATCGCAACCCGGCGCCTGCCTGCGCGCCGCCGGCGTCAATGCCGATCGTCCGGCTGTCCGACGTCGTGAGCTTCACGTGCGCCTGTGTGAAACGCACGAGGACGCCGGCGCCGATGTGGCGCGTGAACATCCACGTCACGTCGGCGCCCGCGTTGAAGCCGATCGCCGACTTCCGCTTGCGCCCGGTGTCCGCCGACCCGAGCGACGCGGTGTCGTACGGGTACTCGTCGGTGATGTGCAGCGCGGTCACGAGCTTCTGTTCCAGGTTGATCAGCGAGGGCCCGGCCCCGAGTGTCAATCGGAGGTGGCCGGTCTGGGGGCGCATGTAGAGGATCTGCAGGTGCGCGGCCGTTTCGGTCCGCGTGAGGGCAGCGGCGGTCCCGGTCACGGCGCGCGGCTGGTTGAAGAAGAAGGGATGCGGGCTCTTCGCCTCGATCGAGGCGGCGTTGTCGTGCGCCGTGCGTGAAACGGACAGACCGACGCCGAATTGCCGCCACAGCCGGATGCCGCCGCCGCCGTCGAACAGGATGGCGGCTTTCACCGGGTAGCGCAGGTCCACCGTGGCCGTTTCCACGTTCTGTTCGAACGTGAAGTGATCGGAGAAGCTGCGCGAGGTCGGCTGCGAGCCCGCGTTGACGGTCACGTAGCCGCGGTGCGCCTGCCCTGAGCGTGTCGAAGGGGCTGCGGATTGCGCCGCGCAGGGCACGGCGAGCGACAGCACGAACAGAACGCAGGCGGTCACGGTGCGCATCACGACTCCGTTCAAAAGACGCCGACGGCGGTCCAGGCGTCGGTCACGGCGCGCTCGACCGCGCCGCCCGCGCCGTACAGGTCGCGTGCCGCCTGGATCGTGGCCGCGCGCGCCGACGAGAACGTCGCGCTCGCCGTGAGGAACTGCGTGAAGGCGCGGTAGAACACCTTCTCCATCTGCTCGCGGTTTGCCGCCCCCACGCCCTGCACCGAGAGGCCCGACGTGCGGTTCGTGCCGCCCTCGATCGCCAGGTAGTACGCGTGGCTCGCGATGAGGGAGTTCGTGTGCACGCCGCCCCCGTCGCTGGTGCCCAGGAAGCGCCGGCTGTAATGATCGGGATCCCCTTGCGACAGCGGGTCGGCGAGCGACCGGATGCCGTCGGGACGCACCACATCCTCACCCATCAAGTATTCGCCCTTCATCGACCCGGACCCGGACGGCTGGAAGAAGAACTCGACGTTCGCGCCCATGATGTCGGAGAACGCCTCGTTGAGCGCGCCCGACTCGTTCCGGTAGATCAGGCGCGACGAGTAGTCCGTCACGCCGTGCGTCAGCTCGTGCGCCACCACGTCGATGGCGCCGGCGAGAAAGTCCCAGACCTGCCCGCCAAGCGTGACGTTGGGGGGAAGGCCCTCGCCGAACGCCATCACGCCGTTGCCGGCATAGAACGCGTTGGTGAAGTAGATCGAATTCTGGGTGTAGTACGGAATCGTGAAATCGCTGCGCCGCACCGGATGGACGAGCATCACCATGCGGATGTTGCCGTTGTCCAGCCCCTTCCGGCCGAATCGCGTGAAGTAATAGTCGTAGGTGTAGCCGGCGTAGACGTGCGCGTCGGAGATCGCCCCGTCCGTCCAGGCGTTGTCGCTGTCCGAGGCGAGATCGCTCGGGGCGAGCTGGACGAACCCGTTCAGATAGCTGTTCGTGCGGCTGGGGTTCCCCTGCATGTCGTAGGTCGAGATGAGCGGCGGGCGCAGGTGATCGACGGCGGTGAACCGTCCGCTCTCCGAGGACGCGGCGATCTTCTTCGGGTCGCCGAGCACGCCCGTCGCGCGGCCGACGGCGGTCTGCGTCTGCAGGTCGCTGTACTCGAGCACGACCGAGCCGGTGCGCGCGTCGATGAAATACTGCCGGATGTCGATGCCCGTCACGGCGCGGACCCGCCACGTCAGCGCGAACCCGCCCGCGTCGAGCGGGAGCACCACGAGCTCGGGTTCGGCGAGCGGGCCGAGCAGGACGCCGGACTGTTTCTCCGCGATGGCCCGGGCCGCGTCCGCGTCGAGCTCCGGCGTCGGATCGACCGCGATCCCGTCGTAGATGAAGCCGAAGGAGGACGGCGCCTGGCCGTTCCCGAGCTGGCGCGTCAGGTCCGCGCCGAACACGCGCACCCCGCGGTAGTACTGGTCGAGCCGCTCGTGCGTGCGCCCGGGGATGAGCGCGTCCTCCCGCGTCTGCCGCAGCCGCAGATCGCCGTCACGCGTCATCCGGACGGTCCGCTGATCCCAGTCGCGCAGTTCGGCCGTGGACTGGGGCGCGATGGCCACACGCCCGGGGCGCGATTGCGCCGGCAGCGACGGCCGCATCAGGAGGACCGAGGCGACGAGCGGTAGCAGGACGCGCAGACGGCGACTGCGCCGGGAGACTGTCCACATGTGTCCTCCAGAGGGATGCGCCATCTTACTTTGAGCCCGCGCGCGGCGCCACGGCCGCGGTCAGCACCTGGCCGTCGAGTTTCTTGAACGCGACGTGCGCGAGCGCGGCAAGGGTCGGCGCGACATCGGCCGGCGTCACATCGCCCGTGTACTCGCCCGGCTTGACGCCCGCCCCGAAGAAGATGACCGGCACGCGCTGATCGTAGGGATACAGCGTGCCGTGCGTGGTGGCGCTCGACGACAGGATCCAGTGTTCGCGCGGCACGATGATCAGATCGCCGCTGCGCGCCGGATGATAACCGAGCGCGGCGGCGCGCCTGACCGGATCCGGATCGGTGCGGACCTCGGGGTCGCTGATCTCGTCGCTTCTGAACGCGTGCGCGATGCCCGGCAAGGCGCCTACCGCCGCAAGAACCGCCGCGGACGCCTTCGCATCCGCCTTCAGCCGGTCGAGCACGCCAGGCGCCAGATAGATGTCCGTGTACGCGCTGAACGCCATGTACTTGCCCGGTCCGAAGATCGGCCCCAGCGCGCCGTCGATCGCGGCGCCGACCTCGCGGCTCAATTGCCGCCCGGCCCCCGGGATCTGCTCGGGAATAGGAGCGACGCCGTGGTCCGAGGTGAGCGCGAGCACGTAGTTGCCGCGGCCCACCCGCGCGTCGAGGTGCGCCAGCAGTCGCGCGGTCGTGCGGTCCAGCCGCACCAGCATGTCCTGCACTTCGTGGCTGTAGGGACCGAACGCATGGCCGACGTAGTCGAGCGACGACAAGCTGACACCCAGGTAGTCGGTCGCGCTCCCCGAGCCCAGCTTCTCGCCGTCGATCGCGGCCTCGGCCATTCGCTCGAGGTATTCGTCGGCGAACGGCGATCGTTGCCACTGTCCCAGGAACGCGGAGTCGACCTTGCCGCCGGGCGTGCCGAGCGGATGCGGGAACGTCCTCGTCCATCCTGACGGCGGCCGTTCGCCCACGCCGTCGTCGGTCAGCTTGTAGGCGGATGGATCGAGCGTGCGCTCCCAGGTCTTGCCGACCTCGGCCGCCAGCGGGTGCTCGTCGATGAAGCGCTGGAACACCGCCGGCGGGCTCTTGGCGAACGCAGAAGAGGTGGTCCAGGCGCCGCGATCGTCGAACCAGACCACGGCGTCCGCCTTGTGGCCGGCCAGGCCGATGGCCGACCGCGCTTTGAGGGAAATGGCGATGGCGCGCGCGCCCGCGTGGTCTCGAATCTGTTCCGCCAGCGTCGGCACGAGCAGCGCCGCCGGGCTGTCGCTGGTCCCGGTCAGCCCGCCGTAGCTCACTTTGGTCGTCGCCGGATCCCCCGTGCACTCGCGCGACCTGTTCGCCGCGCGGTCGAACCACGCGTTCAGCACCATGCCATGACGGTACGGCAAGGCCCCGGTTCCGATGGTCGAGTGGCCGGCGCAGGTGATCGTGTTCAGGTAGGGATACGCGGCGCGCTGGAACCACGCCCCCTCTTTCATCAGCGTCCGCAGGCCGTGGCTGAGCGCGCTCGAGTACGTCTCGAGGTAATCGGCGCGCATCTGGTCGACGACGACCATGACCACGAGCTTTGGCGCCCGCGGGGCGCTCGTCTGGGCGGACGGGCCGGCACGCGGCGACGCCGGGAGGGAGACCGCCACGGCCGTGAGCAGGAAAAGGACAACCGGCCGGAATCGTCGGATCATGTTCGCCTCAGGATGGGCAGGTAACAGAGCGCGCCGATGTAGACATCGTACACCGCGCAGCCGATGGCGTACCAGCGCGGGGCGATGTCTTCAGCCAGAACCCAGCCGGGCCGGTGCGCGACATCCGCGATCGCGTGCGCCGCGAACGCCAGCGCCAGCACCGTGAGCGCCTGCCGCGGCTCGCGCACGATCGTCGTCGCCGCCGCCACGAAGAATCCGACCGCCAGCGCGATGTCGAACCCCACGCCGGGCTGTGCCTCATGCGTCACGGCGAATCCGATGTAGGCCCCCGCGACGAGCGTGAGCAGCAGCGCCCCCATCTGCGCGAGGCGCAGCTCGGCGACGAGGCGATCGGCGGCATTGACCGGGATGGCGGCGGCGCGGACCGACTGCCACGTGAAGCCCGCGGCCAGGACGGCGGCCGCGGCGATGACGCTGCGAAGTCCCTCACTCATCCGTCCACCTGCATCTGCGTGAGTGGATCGATGCCGTACGCGGCCGGGTCGAGCGGCGCGACGACCGAGTCGAGCGTGCCGTCCTCCTGAGCCTCCCACAGGTTACGGTCGTATGGCAGGTCCAGCCGCGATCCGTCCTTCCCGAACACGACGCGCACGCGCGGCCGGTACGGGTCCGGCGCGTGCACGCGCGTGACGACCGCGATTTCCCCCGAGCCGAGCTTGACGAGGTTGCCCGGTGGATAGATGCCGAGCAGCTGCGTGAACCGCCGCACCAGGTGCTGGTCGAACTGCGATCCGTCGTTCCGCTTCAGCACCGCCAGGATGCGGTCGGTCGGAAACGCCTGCTGATACGCGCGCTGCGACCGCATCGCGTCGTACACATCCGAGATGCCGCACAGCATCGTCCCCACGTTGAGCGCCTGGCGCTTCGCCGCGAAGGGATAGCCGGTGCCGTCGATGCGCAGGTGATGTTCGAACGCGACGACGGGGGCGAGGATCGGCATCTCGGGCGTGCGGCGCAGGATCTCGGCGCCGTCGACCGTGTGGCGCCGCATGATCGCGAACTCGTCGTCGGTCAGCTTGTCGGGCTTGTTCAGAATCTCCTTGGGCGTGCGGACCTTGCCGATGTCGTGCATGAGCGCCGACAGCCCGAACTCGCGCAGGAGCCGGCCTTCGATGCCGAGCGCCCTGGCCTGGCCCATCGTCAGGATCGACACGTTGACCATGTGCGTGAACGTGTAGTTGTCGTACTTGCGCATGGCCGTCAACGCGACGAGCGCCGTGCGGTTCTGGGTGACGGCGTCGGCGAGGCCTTCGATCGTCTGCAGCGCGGTCGGCAGATCCGGCTGCCCTTCGGTCGCGGCGCTCTCCCACGCGACTTCGGCGGCGGCGACCGCATTGGAGTAGAGCTGGCGGATCGCGGCCATGTCGCTCGCGATGCCGTCGGCGCGGCGGTCCTCGGTGACGATGCGGCCGACGCGGATGTGCGGGAACGCCCACCCGGCCGCCGCGCCCGCGTCCTTGGCTCCGAGCGTCGCGACGGCGAGCACGAACTCGCCGATTTCATCCCCGGCGATCCCGCGTTCGAAGGCGATCCGCTCGATCTGGTTGTCCTTCAGCCGCTTGATGAGCTCGCCCATGGCTGCGCTCGTCTTCGGCAGCGGCGTGTCCGACACGACCAGCTCGGAGCCGACGATGCCCACGGCAATGGACGGCTGGTGCTGGTGCAGCGCGCGCAGCATCGTGAGCAGCGCCTCGACGTTGCGCATCCGCAGCGGATGGTCGGCGGCATACAACTGGGCCGCGCGGACGCCGGAGGCGAACTTCCGGAGCAGCTCGTCGTACTGAGCGGCGCGAGGCGTCTCGGTCATGCGGTGCTCTTCTTCATCCGAGCCTGCCCAGTTCCGCCCGCGCGGCGGCCCGCATGCCGCGCGGCCCGTGCGTCGACGCTTCGCGCAGGACATCCACGGCCGCGGGGGTGCCGATCCGCCGCAGCGCCGCGGCGGCCGCGGATCGAATCCGCCGCGTGCTGAGCGGCGACCACCAGTCTCCCTGCTGCAGCGCGAACTTGAGCGCGTCGACCGCGTCGGGCCCGCCGAAGGCGCCGAGCGCGTCGATCGACGCAATGTAGACCTTCTGCAGCTTGCGCCGATCGAGATGGCGCAGCAGATGACAGAAGAGCGGCGCCGCGCGCTCGTCGCGCAGCGTGACGAGCTCCTGCGTGAGCGTCTCGCGGGTTCGCCCCGTCGTCGTGCTCAGCGCCCGCATCAGGATCTCCGACGCGCGGTCGCTGCCGTTCAGCACGAGACCCTGGATCGCCTCGCGCTGCACGAGAGGCTCGGGGTCGCTGAGCAGCGGGATCAGTTCTTCCAATCCCTCGGCTCCGCCGAATTCACGCAGCAGGTACGCGGCCGTGCGGCGGACCTCCCAGTTCGGCGCGCTCATCAACTTCTGCACGGATTCCCGCCCGCGCGCGCCGAACCCGAGCAGGATCTCGCGCAGGCGCCGGCGTGCCCGCGCGTCCTGTTCGGTCGACAGCGCTTCGGCGAGCGGCGCGATCACCGGCGTGCCGATCGCATGGCAGAGCCGCATGAACCGCTCGTACACCTCGTCGTCGGCGATCCGCAGATGCGACGCGACGTGCTTCATCATCGTCCCGCGGCCGAACTGCTCCAGGGCGGTGGCGCCGTACGGCGCGCGGGCCGGGTCGGCGCCGGCCTGCTCGACCACGCGCTCGGCGAGCTGCCACGCCTGATCGAAATAGCCGACCCGCACCAGATCCTCCGCGTGCCCGATGACCGTGTGCGCCAGGTCGCGCCAGCGGAGCGCGTCCTCCTCGATCGCCAGCAGGTCGAGCAGCAGGAGGTGATCGAGCGAGCGCAGCGCGCCGTCACTCACGGTCGTGAGCCACGCACTCAGGCGCTCCGGCGGGTCGTCGCTCGTCTGCTCGACCTCCACGGCCCGCGTCCTGGCGTAGGTCAGCTCGTGCCCGTACTCCTTCGACACGAAGTCCGCGTCCGAATAGGACGTGAGCATGCTCTCGACGCGCTCCCACAGCTCGGCGAACGACTGCTCCTGGCCGAGCTCCGACGAGGCGACCTCCTCCTCGGCGAGGGCGAGCACCTGCCGCTGGCGGGTGATCTCAGGCACCAGGGCGTGGAAGGCGTGCGCCAGGCGCTCGGTCGCACCGCGCTCCGCGATGACCGATCCGGACACGAACTGCACGACCGAGCCGTCGCTCATCCGATCGGTGACGGCCCCGACGACGTCGATCGTTCCGGCCATGGCTTCGGGACGCTGCCGCTGCGCGAGCAGCGCGAGCATGCCGTCGGCGGAGAGATGCCCGGCCGCGTGCCCCATCTGCCCGAGGATCGCCTCGAGCCGCTCCGGCTGCGTGCGTGACACGTACTCGGCCAGGCCGCGCAAGAGGCTGAGAAACGCCGCCGTCCGCACGTCCACGCCCTGCTCCGCCGTGCTCTCGTCGAGCCGCGCCATCAGCTCGGCGAGCTTCGCCGGGTCGCCGACGATGTCGAGCAGCGCGTGCATGGCGGAGTCGTCGAGCTGGAGCTGCGGGCCGCTGAGTGCGGCGGCGAGGATCTGTTCGAGCGTCGCGGCATGCCCCTGCTTTTCGCGCAGCACCTCGGCGTAGTCGATCTCCTGGATCTCGAGGCTCGGGCCGCCCGCCGTCGTCCAGAGGTGCGAGATGCCGCCGTCGGCGCGGACCTCGTCGGGCGATCGCGCCAGCAGCAGCAGGAGCGTGCGCCACGAGTCGGCATCCGCCCCCGCATTCACGCGCAGGGCGCCGATCAGGTGGCGGTGCAGCACCTCGGCGAGCTCGCCGACGGCGGCGTCCGGCTTCTGGGGCGCCGCGCCGTCGAGCAGCAGCGTGTCGGCGTGGATCTGGAGCTGGAACGGCCCGGTTTCGGTCAGCCGTGTCGTGGCTTCCGCGAGACGGCCGAGCGAGCTCGCGATGGCGGGGTGGTTGCCCGGATACAGGGCGACCGCGCGCGCGGCGGCCTTGCAGCTTCGCGCGAATTCGGCGAGCCGCAGCGCGCCGTGCGGGTCGAGCGGCGGCGGGGCGGGCGGCGGATTGCTCATGCCATGAAGGACAGGGGATCGAGCGACACCGCGTCGGGATCCACCGCTTCGACGACCGCCCACCGGAACTGGCCGCGGTCGTCGGTTTCCCACGTGTTGGCGAGGATGGGCTCCTCGCAGCGCTCGCCGAGCCGGTCCAGCAGGATCTTCACCTGCGGCCGGAACGGATCCATCGGGTGCTCGTGCGTCACGACGCCGACCTCGTCGGTGCCGAGCCTGACGAGCGTCCCGACCGGGAACAGCCCCATCAGGTTGATGAACCGCCGCAGCAGCCGCGTGTTGAACGCCGGGCTGTCCTTCTGCGTCATGATCGCCCGGATGCGCTCGCTCGGCAGGCCTTCGCGGTAGATGCGGTTGCTCCGCAGCGCGTCATAGACGTCGGCGATGCTGACGATCTGCGTACAGAGATTCAGATCGCGGTGCCCGATCTTCTCCGGGTAGCCGGAGAGATCCTGCCGGAGGTGGTGCTCGAAGGCGACGACAGGGGCGAGCGCCGGCATCTCCGGCGTGCGGCGGAGGATATGCGCGCCGTCGACGACGTGCTGCTTCATCACGTCGAACTCCTCGCGCGTCAGTTTGTCCGGCTTGTTCAGCACTTCGAGCGGCGTGTTCACCTTGCCGATGTCGTGCATGAGCGCGGCAAAGCCGAACTCCCTCAGCATCGGCCCCTCGAGGTTGAGCGCCCGCGCCTGCGCCATCGAGAGCACCGAGACGTTGACCATGTGCGTGAACGTGTAGCTGTCGTACTTCTTGAGGGCGGTCAGCGCCATCAGCGACGTGCGATCCTGCGACACCAGCTTGGCCAGGCTGTCGATGATGCGCCGCGCGGCGTTCGGATCGGGCTGGTCGCCCGCCTTGGCGGCCTGCCACAACGTTTCGGCGGTTTCGACCGCCGACCCGTAGACCCGCCGTGCCGCCTGGATGCCGGCGTTCTCGTCCTCCACCGTCTCGACGTTGATCCGGCCGACGGTGATCCGGTGCACGCCGCGCTGTTCGAGGCGCGCGGCCAGCGGCCGCGCCGCCCGGCGATCGGCCAGCTCGATGACGAACCACCGCAGCTCGTCGCGGGTGACGCCGCGCGCGATGGTGATCTTCTCGATCCGCCGCTCGCGCATGTCGCGGGCGAACCCGATCAGCATGGCGGCCGAGCGCAGCAGCCGCCGGGCGTTGACGACGACCTCGTCGCCGATGAAGCCGACGACGATCGGATCGTCGTGCTGCAGCGCGCTCGTCGCGAGGCCCGTCAGCGTGTCGATGCCGCGGCGCACGAGCGGGTGGTCGGCATTGTACAGCGACGCCCCGCGGACGGCGGCCGCAAGGCGGCGCACGAGCTCGTCGTATCCGCGCGGCTCAGCCATGGGCCTGCGCCCCCATGCCGCGTGCGAGCTTGCGCAACAGACGGTCTCCCTGCGCGGCTCCGTCGCTGATCGCCCGCTCGGCGACAGGCGTCCCGATCTGCCGCAGCGTGTCGAGCGAGGTCTGCTTCAGCGCGCGGACCTTCTTGCGCGCGAGCCAGCTCCGGCGCCGCATGACCCGCGCGATGTGGGGCACCGCGTCGTCGTGCGCCAGGCGGCCCATGGCGCCGAGCGTCTCCAGCACGATGAGATGGTCGTTTCCGAGCGGCTGGCTCTCGTTGAGGATCCGGACCAGGACCGGCACGACGCGCGGATCCCGCTCGGCGACGAGCGCCTCGACGACCGCGCGCCGCTGCTCGCCGGTGGCCGCGCGAAGGACGGTGTGGACCGCCCGCGCCGCCGCCGGATCGTCGATGTTCGACAGCGCGGCGACCGCCGCCCGCATCACGCGCGGCTGGGTCCCGCGGAGCAGCGGCTGCAGCATCGGGACGGCGTCGGCCGATCCGATGTCGCCCAGCAGCTCGATCGCGTTCACCTGCGCGTACGCATGCGGGCCGGACAGGAGCGGCGCGATCCGGCTGACCGCCCGCGCGCCGTAGCTCCGGATGATGGCGGTGGCGCGCGCGCGCCCCGGCGTCAGGGCTTCCGCGTCGAGATGCTGGCCTAGCGCGTCGGTCGCGGCCGGGCCGATCGCCGCCGACAGCTCGGCGAGCATCGTGGCTTCGCGGTCGGCCATGTCGCCGAGCAGGTCCACGGTCTCGCGGAACGCGGCGCTCTCGCTGAGCGCATCGAGCGCGACGCGGCTCCCTCCGCACGCGGCGGCCGACGGGGTGGCCGCCTGCTCGGCGAGCGCCCTGGTCACGGTCAGCGCCGAGTCGTAGTCGCCGGCGAGCAGCAGGTCCTCGCAGAGCGCCGCGACGTCGCGCGCGACCTCCGGCGCGCGGGCCGGGTCGCGTTCGAGGTTCAGGAGATCGATCAGGAGGATGGCCGAGAGCCGCCGGACGTTGTCCTGGCCGAGCGTGTCCATCAGGCCGACCAGGTCCTCCGGCAGATCGGCCGACATGGTCGCCGCGCGCTCGCCGACGTGATCGAGGCCGGACCGATATTGCGCGGAGACGAACGGCCGCTCGTTGTAGGTCAGGAGCAGCTCCTCCATCGACGTCCACAGGTTCTGGAACTGCCCCGTCTTGCCGAAGGAGGTCTCGCTCAGCAACGACTTGGTCATCGTCAGGACGCGCCGCTTGCGCGGTTCGTCCGGCGCGATCGTGTCGAACACGCCGGCGAGCCGGTCCGACGCCTGTCCGTCGATGGCCAGGGTTGTCGCGAGGAGCTGCGCGACCTTGTAGTCGTCGAACTCGGCGGCCAGCCCGCGCTTGAGGTCCGTCGCCTGCCCGCCCCCGCCCGGCGCGCCGCCTTCGTCCGGGCCGCCGAGCATCTGCACGATGACGCGCGGATCGAGCGACGCCGTGGCGGCGGCCAGGTTCTGCATGACCTCGGTGCGCCGCGCCGGCTCCATCACCTCGACGATTGCCACCAGGTGCCGGTACGCCGCGATGACCGCCGCCGCCTGGGACGTGAGCATCGGCGATCCGTCGGCGGCGAAGTTCGGCGCCATGACGTCCTGCGCCAGTTCGCCGATCGCCACGACGTCTCCGGAGATTTCGAGGAGGCGCCGCTGGACCGCTTCGTCGAGCGCCTTGCGGCGTTCGGTGACGGCGCGCACGATCGCGCGCCAGAGATCGTCCTTGCGGCGCGCCGGGTGCTTGACGTCGTCGCGGTCCTCGAACACGCTCGCGAAGTCGATCTGCTCGATTGCGACGGCCGGGTGTCCGATCTGGGCCCAGGCCTTCGCGGGGCCGCCCCGCGCGCGGATCGAGGCAATGTCATCCGACAGGAGATCGAGCAGGGCGTCCAGGGCGTCGAGCGGCACCGCCTCGGCGAAGGACAACTGCAGGATGTCGCGCTGGTGCAGCCAGGCCGCCGCCTCGGCGACGGGCCCGTCGGCGCCGCACGCGGTGCTTCCGACCAGCAGGGTTTCAGGGGTGACGCCGAACGACAGCACGCCGCCCGCGGCCGCCTGGACGAGCGCCGAGCGCAGGCGTTCGACCGACGATTTCACGGTCGGATGGGCGGCTGGATAGAGTGTCAGGTTGCGCGCGGCCGTGACGAGCGCTCGCGCCAGCACCGACACGCTTCGCGACAGCTCGGGCGAGAGAGGCGTGGCTTCGGGCATTTCAAGGACGCGGACTATTCTAACCGATGGCTCTAAAAGGGGTTAGGGGTCGCTGCTTCCCTTCTTCTTCAGCGCGATGTCGACGAGCGCGTCGACGATTTGCGCACCTGGCAGGACTTGTCCCCTGCCCGCAATCATCCGTGCGTTCAGGTAGATCGTCGGCGTGGACTGCACCTGCATTACACCGCCGAGTCCCGCATCAGTGCGGACCTCCTGCAGCGCCCGTTGGTACCGCGCATCGAAGTCTGCAATGCCCGCGATGTCCTTGGCCGCGCGCCGCACCACATCGCGGCTCAACGTCGCCTGATTCGCAAACAGCCAGTCATCGAGCTTCTGCTGGAATCCTGTGCCGCGGGCCATCACGAACGCCGCCGCCGCCTCGCACGCTGCGGCGTGAATTTCCCGCAGCACGTTGGGGTTGCACTCCGGCTCGAGCGGGACCTGCTTCGGCACGAGCAACTCCGCCCGATCTGTCGTACTTTTCGAGTGAGGAAATAGACGCCGCCCTCCACCGCGACCGGCCCCCCGAGGACGCGTCCGTACCGGCTCAGATATGCCTGTGTGCAACTGACGGCGGCGGAGATATCGCAGAAGCTCGCGTGGTCGGGGTTCGTCAGCAGGTTGTAATGGACGTAGCCGGCTACGGCGGACGCGCCGAGACCAAGTAATCCAAACGCGATCAGCACCGCGCGACGCCTTGGAGACATGAAGAGGCCCTGCGCGGTTCAGTCTATGTCAGCCAGGCGCCCTCGCAGTTCGTTAACCAAAGCCCTTTTTCAAACCCCGTCCATAATCTATAGTAGTGTCCGGTTTCAGCCCGATACCCATCCAGAATGCGCGCCGTTGACCTCATCAGGCGGAAGCGGGACGGCGGCACGCTCGATCGCGCCGAAATCGACTTCTTCATCGCCGGCATCACCGATCTCAGTCTGCCGGACTACCAGGCGGCGGCGCTGCTGATGGCGATCTTCCTCCGCGGCATGACGATGGAGGAGACCGCGTGGTTGACCGAGGCGATGGTCGCCTCGGGCGTGCGCATGGCGTATACGGGCCTGGACCGAACGCCGGTCGACAAGCACAGCACCGGGGGCGTCGGCGACAAGACGTCCCTGATTCTGGCGCCGCTCGCGACCGCCTGCGGCGCGCGCGTGCCGATGATGTCCGGCCGGGGTCTCGGACACACCGGCGGCACCCTCGACAAGCTCGAGGCGATTCCCGGGTTCCGGACGGCGCTGTCGCTCGCCGAACTCCGCGCGGCCCTGACCGATGTGGGCTGCGCGCTCGTCGGCCAGACGAGCGAGATCGCGCCGGCAGACCGCCGGCTGTACGCACTGCGCGACGTGACGGGGACGGTCGAGAGCATCCCGCTCATTTGCGCGTCGATCATGAGCAAGAAAATCGCGGAAGGGATCGGCGCGCTGGTCCTCGACGTCAAGACCGGCGCCGGTGCGTTCATGAAAACGGTCGATGACTCGCGCCGTCTCGCGCGATCGCTGGTGGCCATCGGCGAGGCCGCCGGGGTGCGGACCGAGGCGGTCATCACGTCGATGGATTCGCCGCTCGGCCGGATGGTGGGCAACAGCCTCGAGGTCATCGAATCCATCGAGACGCTGAAGGGCAACGGGCCGGCCGATGTCGAGGAGCTTGCGGTGCTGCTGGCTGCCCGCATGCTCGTCGCCTCCGGGGTCGAGACCGGCGAACCGGCGGCAGAGGTCCGCGTGCGTGCGGCGCTCGCGTCGGGCGCGGGGCTGGACGTGTTTCGCCGCGTCATCGAGCGCCAGGGCGGCGATCCCCGCGTGGCCGATGACTACGGGCGGCTGCCGTCTGCGCCGGACCGGCGCGCGGTGTGCGCGCCGCGGGCGGGCTATGTCGCGGCGCTCGAGGCCGAGGGCGTCGGCCGCGCCGCCGTTGCGCTCGGCGCCGGACGCGCCCGGCTCGACGATCGTATCGATCCGGGCGTCGGCGTCGAGGTGCTGCTGCCGCCCGGCGCGCAGGCCGCGGCGAACGAACCCGTGCTGATGGTCCATCATCGCGGGGGGCACGGGCTGGCCGACGCGCTCCCGCTGCTCGAACGGGCCATCGTCATCAGCGACAGGCCGCCATCGACGCGGCCTTTGGTCATCGAGAGGATCCTGCATGGTTGAGGCGTCCCCCGTCGTCCCCCGTTCCCCGCACGCGCCGGATCGAGGCCTGCGCCTGATGGCGGGCGCGCTCGCCGTGGCGCTGGCGCTCGGCGCGTTCGCGATGCGCGGGACGCTCAACCCGCGCGTCCAGGCGGTGCTGGGCATCATCTGCTTCATCAGCGTCGTCGCCGCATTTTCGCGCGATCTGCGCGCGGTGAGCTGGCGAACCGTGGGGTGGGGGATGGCGCTCCAGCTCGGGCTGGCCCTGTTCATCCTGAAGCTGGAGATCGGGGGCGTGCGCCCCGGGTTCGTGTTCTTCAGCAAGGTCGCCGACATCGTCAAGCGGTTCCTCGAGTTCACCAACGCGGGGTCGCAGTTCGTGTTCGGCGCGCTGGCGAATCAGGGGGCGATGGACACGGTGTTCGGCCAGGGCCAGGGTTTCGTCTTCGCGTTCACGGCCCTGCCCACGATCATCTTCGTTTCGTCGTTCTTCACCGTTCTGTACTACTTCGGCGTCCTCCAGTTCATCGTGAAGCTGTTCGCGCGCGCGATGATGTTCGCGATGCGCACGAGCGGCGCCGAGACGCTGTCGGCCGTGGCGAACGTCTTCATGGGACAGACCGAGGCGCCGATCATCGTCAAGCCCTACATTTCCTCGATGACGCAATCGGAGCTGCTGGCGCTGATGGTGGGCGGGATGGCGACGATCTCCGGCGGCGTCATGGCGGTCTACATCGCGCTTGGCGCGGACCCGGTCGCGATCCTGACGACCAGCGTCATGGCGGCGCCGTGCGGGCTGTATCTGTCGAAGATCCTGTACCCGGAGCTCGAGGAGCCGGCCACGCGGGGCGAGGTCAAGATCGCCGTCGAGAAAATCCACAAAAACGCCATCGACGCCGCCTCGGGCGGCGCGTCCGACGGGATGACGCTCGCGATCAACGTGGCGGCGATGCTCATCGCGTTCCTGGCCTTCATCGCGCTGTTCGATTACCTGCTGGGCCTCATCAACCCGCAGCTCACGCTCGCGCGTGTCTTCGCGGTGATCTTCGCGCCGGTCGCCGTGCTGATGGGGGTCCCGGCGCAGGACGTCCCGGCGGTCGGCGACCTGCTCGGCACGAAGCTCGTGGCGAACGAGTTCGTCGCCTACGTCAAGCTGACGACTCAGTACCAAGGGGTGATCAGCCCGCGGTCGTACACGCTGGCGACCTACGCGCTCACGGGCTTCGCGAATTTCGCGTCCATCGGCATCCAGCTCGGGGGCATCGGCGGCATGGCGCCGACCAGGCGCGGCGATCTCGCGCGGCTCGGCTCCCGCGCGCTGCTGGCCGGTTTCATCGCGACGCTGATTAACGCCTCGATTGCCGCCGCGTTGTTGTAAAAAGCTATCAGCTATCAGCTGACAGCTGTCAGCTGTCAGCTGTCAGCTGTCAGCTTCGAGCGAGCCCCGGGCCCCGAGCCCCGAGCAGCGAGTAACGAGCCACGAGCCACGAGCCACGAGTAACGAGTAACGAGTAACGAGAGTGATGCAGTACTACGACAACGTTCGGGCGGCGGCGGACTGGCTTCAATCGCGAATCGGCGCCCTCCCCGACGTCGCTGTCGTGCTGGGGTCCGGACTCGGGGATTTCGCGAACCGCCTTGCGGATGCGGTGACGATTCCCTACGGGGAGATCCCGCATTGGCCCGCCTCTGCGGTCGTGGGCCACGCGGGCAGGCTGGTCGCGGGTACTCTTGCGGGACGGCGGGTCGCGGCATTGTCGGGCCGCGCTCACTACTACGAGGGACACACGCCACCTACGATCACGTTCGCGACGCGGGTGCTCGGGTTGCTGCGAGTGCCGGCGTTGATTCTCACCAACGCGGCCGGGGGCGTGAACAAAGGGTTCAAGCCAGGAACGCTGATGGTCATCGACGATCACCTGAACCTCATGGGGTGCAATCCCCTGATCGGCGCGAACGACGATCGGTTTGGCGTGCGTTTCCCCGACATGAGCGAGGTGTATTCGGCGCGGCTGCGCGGGAAGGCTGACGACGCCTCGCGGGCGACGGGTGTGGCGGTCGCGCACGGCGTTTATGCCGCCCTGGCCGGGCCGAGCTACGAAACACCCGCCGAGATCCGCTACCTTCGGACCGTCGGCGCCGACGCGGTGGGCATGTCCACCGTGCCGGAAGCGATCGTCGCGCGGCACATGGGAATGGAGGTGCTCGGCGTCTCGTGCATCACCAACCCCGCCGCGGGCGTGCTTCCCCGGCCGCTGAAGCACGACGAAGTGATGGAGGTGGCCAATCGGGTGCGCGGCGAATTCTCCGCGCTGCTGGAGGCGACCATTGAGCGACTCTGAGCGCAAGGGGGAGTGGCCCGTGGAAGAGCGCCGCAGGCAGCGCGAACGGCGGGCCGGGGAGCGCCGGCGCGGAGCCGACCGCCGGTCGAAGGCGGTCGCCGAAATCCAGGGAGAGCGCCGCAGCGGCCAGGAACGGCGGGATACGGATCGCCGCACCGGCCGAGACCGCCGCAACGAGGCCGAGTGGCAGCCCGTCCCGATCGAGCTGACCGCCTCGGCGAACTTCGACGCGGAAATGGCGCTCATCGCCGCCGCGACCGACGCGCGTACCCACGCGCGGGCCGCCTACTCCAACTTCCAGGTAGGCGCGGCGCTCGAAACCAGCGACGGGCAGGTGATCGGCGGCTGCAACATCGAGAACGCCACCTACGGCCTGACCTTGTGCGCCGAGCGCGTCGCCCTCGTCAAGGCGCTGTCGGACGGCCACGCTGTCTTCACGCGGATGGCCATCGTCGCCGACACCGGGGAGCCGACGCCGCCGTGCGGGCCGTGCCGCCAGCTCCTCTGGGAGTACTGCGGCGACATCGATATCATCGTGGGAAACCTCAATGGCCCGGCCGGACGGTACCGCCTTTCGTCGCTGCTGCCGATGCCGTTCGACGCCAGATTGCTGAGATAGGGACACCATGCTTCCGACGATAGACTGGCAGGGCGACGTGATCGTCATGGTCGATCAGCGCAAGCTGCCGGCCGAAGAGATCTACGTCCGCTGCCACACCGCCCAGGAGGTCGCCCGCGCGATCCGCACGATGGTGATCCGCGGGGCGCCGGCGATCGGCGTGGCCGCGGCGATGGGGATCGCGCTCGGCCTGCGCCGCAGCACCGCGAAAGGGACGCGGCAGTTCGCCGTCGAGTTTCAGAAGATCTGCGAGATGATGGGCGCCACGCGCCCGACCGCCGTCAATCTCTTCTGGGCGATCGCCCGGATGAAGCGCGCGTTCTCGGAAGGCGCGCTGGCGGGGGAGTCGCCGGAGGAGCTCGCCGGACGCCTGGAGCGCGAGGCGCGCGCGATTCACGACGAGGACGTCGCCAACTGCCGATCGATGGGCGGCTTCGGCGCCGAGGTCCTGCCGGACGGCGCGCGCGTGCTGACGCATTGCAATGCGGGCGCCCTCGCCACGGCGGGGTACGGCTCGGCGCTCGGCGTCATCCGCGCCGCGGTGGAGCAGGGGAAGCAGATCGCGGTCTTCGCCGACGAGACCCGTCCGTTTCTGCAGGGCGCGAGGCTGACCGCCTGGGAGCTGGTCCGCGACGGGATCAATACCACGGTCATCACTGAAAGCATGGCCGGGCCGCTGATGCGCGCCGGCGAGATCGACGTCGTCATCGTCGGTGCCGATCGCATCGCGGCCAACGGCGACACCGCCAACAAGATTGGCACGTACACGGTGGCCGTCCTCGCCCACGAGCACAAGCTGCCGTTCTATGTGGCCGCCCCGTTGTCGACGATCGATCTCGCGACGCCCGACGGCGATCACATTCCGATCGAAGAACGCGACCAGCGCGAGATCACGCACCTCCGGACGTGGCGGCTGACGCCGGTGGGCGCGAAGACCAGGAACCCCGCGTTCGACGTGACGCCGCACCGGTACATCGCGGGCATCATCACCGAGCGCGGCATCTTCACGCCTCCCTACAGCGAGTCGCTGCCGCGCGCGTTCGACACAATCGCACCCGCCTCCGCGCCTCCGGCGCTTCCGCCGTCGCGACGCTTCGGCGGGACAAATCGGCGCGGCGAGCCCAGCATCTGATACCGAGCCCCTGGCACCCGCCTTCGCGCCTCTGGCGCTTCGGCGAGGCAAGCCGTGACACTGAACACCCGATATGAACCTGCTCGCCATCGAAACCTCGTGCGACGAAACCGCGGCAGCGGTGATCGCCGAAACGGGAGACAGCGCGCGTCCCTGGGCGCTGCGCTCGAATATCGTCGCGTCGCAGGTCGCCATTCATCGCGAATGGGGAGGCGTGGTCCCGGAGCTGGCCTCCCGCCAGCACGTCCGCGACATCTGCGGCGTGGTCGAGGCGGCGCTCTCGGCGGCCGACATGACGCTGGACGACGCGGGGGCGCTCGCGGTGACGCAGGGACCCGGTCTCGTCGGGTCGCTGCTGGTGGGTGTCGCGTTCGCGAAGGCGCTCGCCTGGTCGCGCGGCCTTCCGGTCGTTCCGGTCCACCACCTCGCCGGCCACATCGAGTCGTTGACGCTCGCGCACGGCGAGCTCCCGCTGCCCGCGGCGGTTCTCGTCGTGTCGGGCGGGCACACGAGCCTGTACCTCGTGCCGGCGCCTGGCGAGTACCGCCTCATCGGCCGCACGCGTGACGATGCGGCGGGAGAGGCGTACGACAAGGTGGCGAAGTTGCTGGGCCTGGGCTATCCGGGCGGCCCGGCGATCGATCGGATGGCCCGCGAGGGCAACGACCGCGCGGTGGATTTTCCCGTCGCCCGCCTCACCCACGCCGATCGCAATCGGCCGCGGGCGACCGCCGACGGACTGTTGCCGCCGGACGTCGCGCGGCGGCTGGATTTCAGCTTCAGCGGCCTGAAGACGGCGGTGCTCCGGCTCGTTCGGGAGCGGACCGGCGGCGTCGCGGCGGGGAAGGCGGCCGCCTCCGACGCCTCGGGCGTCACGCTTCCGCCCGGCGACGTCGCCGACATCTGCGCGAGCTTCCAGCGCGTCGTCGTCGACGCGCTGCTCGACCGCACCTTCGAGGCGGCGGGCTGGCTTGGTGCGCGCAGCATCGGCATCGCGGGAGGCGTGTCGGCGAACAGCCGCCTGCGCGCCGAAGCGGACGCGCGCGGCCGCCGCCACCTGATTCCCGTATTTGTGCCGCCGCTCGCGCTCTCGACGGATAATGCCGCGATGATTGGCGCGGCGGGGCTGCGCCGGCTCCGCTCGCGCGGGCCGGGTCCGCTCGATTTCAATGCGGAGGCGGGGCTCACGCTCTAGGGTTCTAGGGTTCTAACCCAGAACCCCAGAACCCTGGAACCCTGGAACCTGGAGGATCCGAGCATGAGACGTATCGCGTGGTTCGTGGCGGCCGGGCTGATGCTCGGCGCGGGATCCGCATGGGCCCAGAGGCCCGGCGATCCCGACGAAGAAGGTTGCAAGGATTCGAAGCTCCTGACGCGGATGGCCGGGTGCACGATTGTCGAGTGCAGCACGAAGGAGTTCGACGCCACGGAGGTGCGGGTTGGGCCGGCCGAGACGGACTCGTCAATGAAGCCGCTCGAAGGGGCGGTCGAAACGATCAAGTACTACTGCCCGGCAAAGTACTCAATGCTGCAGGTCGTGCGCAACGCCGAGAGCGCTTTGAAGACCGCCGGCTATACCATCGTGTACACGTCGAAGCCCCAGGAGGACGATCCGGCGATCACCGCGCGCAAGGGTCCCCAGTGGATCAGCGTTGGCGCGTGGCTCGTGAACGACATCACGGCGTATACGCTGACCACGGTCAAAGTGCAGGAGATGGAGCAGCAGCTCACGGCCGATGCGAGCGCCATGGCGGACGCGGTGATCAAGACGGGGTCGGTCGCCGTGTATGGCATCAACTTCGATACCGGCAAGGCCACGCTGCAAGCGGGATCCGAGCAGCCGCTCGGCGAGGTCCTCAAGCTGCTGCAGGAGCACCAGGAGTGGCGCTTCGAGGTGCAGGGTCATACGGACAACGTCGGGGCGAAAGCCGCCAATCTCGGCCTGTCCGAGCAGCGCGCGAAGACCGTTGTCGCCTGGCTGACCGCGAAGGGGATTGCGCCGGGGCGGCTCGTCGCGAAAGGATACGGCGATGCGCAGCCCGTGGCGGACAACACCACGGACGCCGGGCGCGCGCAGAACCGGCGGGTGGAATTGAAGAAACTGAACGAGGAATAGTTTCCAGTTTCCAGCTGCCAGCTTCCAGCCATGCCTTCACTCGTCATTCATCTCGACATGATCCAGACGCTGGCCCTGGCCGCCGTCGTGCTCTTCCTGGGCTACGGCATCAGGCGGCGGGTCGCGGTACTGGATCGGTACAACATCCCGGCGCCGGTCGTCGGCGGTTTTTTGTTCGCGGCGGTCGGCCTGGCGCTGCGCCTGACCGGCGTGCTCGGGTTCGAGTTCGACACCACGCTGCAGGCGCCGCTGATGATCGCGTTCTTCACGACGATCGGACTCGGCGCGAGCCTGGCGCTGCTGCGCGTCGGCGGACCGCAGGTGCTGCTGTTCTTCCTGCTCGCCTCGACCCTCGCGGTCCTGCAGGACGGCGTCGGCGTGGCGCTCGCGAAACTGCTCGGGGTCCACCCGTTTCTCGGCCTGATCGCCGGTTCCATCACGATGACAGGCGGCCACGGGACGGGCGCCGCCTTCGGCAAGTTGATGGAGGACCAGTACGGGTTCCCGGCCGGTGTGACGCTGGCGATGGCCGCCGCGACGTTCGGCCTGGTGAGCGGCGGGCTGATTGGCGGTCCGATCGCGACCGCGCTGATTCGGCGGCATCACCCGAAACACACGCCCGGGACCGTCACGCGGGAAGCGGCGGCCGTCGCCGCCGAGCTCGATTCGCTCGACGAGGAGATCGACGTCGAACCTGCCGGGAACCCCGCGACGGCGTACACGCTCCTCAAGATCATTACAATCATCCTCGTCGCGATGTGGGGCGGCAGCCTGTTGAGCGCGTGGCTGCACGCCTACGCGACGTTGCCCGCGTATATCGGCGCGATGATTGTCGCGGCCGTCTTCCGGAACACGATGGACCTGACGCGTATCGTCAGGATCGAGCAGCGGACCGTGGACGACATCGGCACGATCGCGCTGTCGCTGTTCCTTGCGATGGCGCTCATGTCGCTGAAGCTGTGGGAGCTGCTCGACCTGGCCGTGCCGATGCTCATCATTCTCATGGTGCAGGTGGCCATGATGGGCGCGTACGCCTACTTCGTGACCTACCGCGTCATGGGGCGTGACTACGACGCGGCGGTCATGGCCGGCGGCCACTGTGGATTCGGGCTGGGCGCGACGCCGAACGCGGTCGCGAACATGGAAGCCATCGTGGAGCGCTTCGGCTCGGCGCCCCGCGCGTTTCTCGTCGTGCCCATGGTCGGCGCGTTCTTCATCGACTTCACCAACGCGCTGATCATCACGACCTTCATCAACTGGGTGCATTGACGTGCAACTGTCTCGAGACGACGCCTGGGCGCTGGTGACGGAGTACACGCAGAGCGAGAGCCTGCGCAAACACATGCTGGGCGTGGAAGCGGCCGTGCGCGGCTACGCGCGGCTGTGGGGCGAGCCGGAAGAGGACTGGGCGGTCGTGGCGCTCCTCCACGATTTCGACTACGAGCGCTATCCGGATGCGACGAACCATCCGTTCCGCGGCGTCGAGATCCTTCGAGCGAGGGGATACCCGGAGTGGGTGACCCGCGCGATTCTGTCGCACGCCGACTACTCGGGTGTGCCGCGCGAGTCGCGGCTCGAGCACGCGCTGTTCGCGTGCGACGAGCTGTCGGGGTTCGTCACGGCCTGCGCGCTCGTCCGCCCGTCGAAGAGCGTGCTCGACCTCGAGGCCTCGTCGGTGATGAAGCGGATGAAGGACAAGGCGTTCGCGCGGGCCGTCAACCGCGACGACCTTCGGAAAGGCGCGGAGGAACTCGGCCTGCCGCTCGACGAGCACATTCGCAACGTGATTGCCTTCATGCGCAAGCGCGCAGAGGCGCTCGGGTTGAAGGGCTCGCTGTGAAGCGCCTGCGGCCGCAAGCCCGCGGGCGCGCAGCGAGGTGGGGAACGTTACGAGGGGCCCCACCGAGCGAAGAAGGAAACAGAAAATCCTGTAATCGCGTATAAGGTAGGCGTTTGGAGACCACTGACACCGCCCCATCGGTCCCACCTGTGGCCGCCGCTCCCGGCACCGTCGTCGAGCTCGACGGCGTGACCGTCAAGTTCGGCACGAACCCGGCGCTCAAGGCCGTCACCGCGCGCTTTGCCGGCGGCGCGGTCGGCCTGCTCGGACCGAACGGGGCGGGCAAGAGCACGATGCTCAAGGCACTGCTCGGATTCATCAAGCCGGACGACGGGCGCATGACGGTCCTGGGACTCGACGTGGCGACCAGGCCGCTCGACATCCGCGCGCGCCTGGGATACATGCCGGAAAGCGACGCGCACATCCCCGGGATGAACGCGGTTTCCTTCGTCGCGTATTGCGGCCAGCTCGCCGGGCTGCCGTCGGTCGACGCGATGCAGCGCGCGCACGAGGTCCTCTATTACGTCGGCCTCGGGGAGGCGCGGTACCGCAACGTCGAGACCTACTCGACCGGCATGAAGCAGCGCATCAAGCTCGCGCAGGCGCTCGTGCACGACCCGGATTTGCTGTTCCTCGACGAGCCCACCAACGGCATGGACCCGAAGGGGCGCGATGAGATGCTCGAGCTCATCAAGGATCTCGCGCACAACAAGAACGTCAACCTGATTCTCTCGTCGCACCTCCTTCCCGACGTCGAGTACACCTGCGATCACGTGATCGTCATGGACAAGGGAGAGGTCGTCGCGCAGGGGCCCATCGCGGAGCTGAAGGGACCGTCGGGCCGCGTGTTCGAGCTACGCATCAAAGGGAACCTCCCGGAGTTCCTGGACGTGCTGCGCGCGGCGGGCATGGACTGCCACTCGACCGACGAGGACGTCATGCGGGTGTTCGTGCCCGCGGGCGAGGATCAGCGCGCGTTGTTCCGGCTCGCGGCGGCGCATGGCGTGCAGGTGCGGCACCTCCGGCCGAGCGTGCCGACGCTCGAGGACGTGTTCGCGAAAGCCGTCGGGGAGAACTGATGCCGATCCACGACCAGAGCTACCGGCGGTACGCGGGGGGACGGTCGACGCCCGGCCTCGCGTGGACCGTCATCGGGACGGCCGGCGCGATGACGTTCCTGCGAAAGCGCGCGTTTCTCGGCCTGCTGATTTTCGCGTGGCTGCCGTTCCTCGTCCGCGCCGTGCAGGTGTACGTCACCACGAACTTCGCCCAGGTGGCGATGTTCGCGCCGACGCCCGAGACCTTCCGACAGTTCCTCGAGCACCAGGACTTCTTCGTGTTCATCATCACCATTTATGTCGGGGCGGGCCTCATCGCCAACGACCGCCGCGCCAACGCGCTGCAGATTTACCTGTCGAAGCCGCTGATGCGCGCGGAGTACATCGCCGGCAAGGCGGCGGTCCTGTTCGCCTTCCTGCTGCTCATCACGCTCGTCCCGGCGCTGCTCCTCCTCCTCCTTCAGGTGCTGTTTGCCGGCAGCTTCGCGTTCGTGAAGGCGAACCTCTTCCTGTTCCCCGCGATCACCGTCGCGGCGCTGCTCCAGGCGCTCGTCGCCACGTTCACGATGCTCGCGCTCTCGTCGCTCTCGAAGAGCGCCCGTTACGTCGGCATCCTGTATGCGGGCATCGTGTTCTTCACGAGCGCGATCTACGGCGCGATGTTCGCGATTACGGGCAGTTCGCGGCTGTCGTGGCTGTCCCTCACCGCCAATCTCGCGCAGGTGATCGACGTGATCTTCCGGCTCAAGCCGCGTTACGCCACGCCATGGCCGGTGTCGCTCATCGTCATCCTCGGGCTCATCGTGCTGTCGCTGTCGGTGCTGGAGCGCCGGGTCCGCGGCGTGGAGGTGGTGACGTGAGCGTCCCCTTGATTTCCGCCGATCACGTCTCGAAGTGGTACGGCCAGGTCATCGGGCTGAACGACGTCAGCGTCACGGTGCCTGCCGGCATCACGGGGCTGCTCGGGCCGAACGGCGCGGGCAAGTCCACGCTCATGAAGCTGATCACCGGCCAGCTGAAGCCCAGCAAGGGCACGGTGGCGGTCTTCGGCGAACCGATCTGGCGCAATCCGCGGCTGTTCTTCCGGATAGGCTTCTGCCCGGATCAGGATGCGTTCTACGAGCGGATGACGGGTCTCGAGTGGCTCACGGCGCTGGTGCGGCTGAACGGCCTGAGCGACAACGAGGCGAACGAGGCGGCGCGCCGCGCGCTCGTCGCCGTCGATCTGATGGACGCCGCGGGGAAGAAGATCGGCGCGTACAGCAAGGGCATGCGCCAGCGCGTGAAGCTCGCCCAGGCCATCGTGCACGATCCCGAGCTGCTGATCCTCGATGAGCCGCTGGCCGGCATGGATCCGCTGGCCCGCCGGCGCACGATCCGGCTGGTTCGCGAGTGGGCGCGGGCGGGCAAGAGCGTCATCGTCTCCAGCCACATCCTCCACGAGATCGAGGCGATGACCGCGAACATCCTGCTGATCAACAACGGGCGGATCCTCGCCGAGGGGGACGTGCACTCGATCCGCGCGCTCATCGACACGCACCCGCACACCGTATACGTGCGCGCCGAGAATCCGCGCGGCCTGGCGCGCGATTTCCTGGATCGCGCCGACGTCCGCAGCATGAAGTTCGAGGATCGCGCGGTCACGGTCGAGACCGGAACCCCCGACGCGTTCTACGCGCGCCTCACCGAGCTGGCGGCCAGCGGCGAGTACGGCACGATCGACGAGGTCACCTCGCCCGACGACAACCTGGCGGCGGTGTTCCAGTACCTGGTGAAGTGAGCGCCATGACCAACGAACCCGCCGCACACCGCCCAGGACCTGCCGCAGCGCCGCCGGTCCTCGCGTCGAGCCTCCGCATCTTCGATCTGTCGCTGGGAGAGATGCTCTGGTCGCGGCGGACGATCTTCATGCTGCTCGTCGTGGCGGCCCCCGTCGTCATTGCCGCGTTCCTGCGGCTGCTCGTCGCGCTCGGCGCGCCGATTCTCGACACGCACGAGACGACGCAGAACGGGGTGCGGCAGTCGATCCGGATGACCGGACCCGCGATTTTCGGGTTGATGATCTGGGTGTTCTACCTTCGGTTCACCGTCCCCGTGCTTGGCGTGTTCTACGGGACCGCCCTGATGGCCGACGAGGTGGAAGACAAGACGATCACCTATCTGTTCACGCGGCCGATCCGCCGCGCCGCCGTGCTGCTCGGCAAGTACCTCGCGTACCTGGCCTGCACCATCTTCGTCGTCCTGCCGTCGGTGATGCTCGTCTACCTGCTCATCGTTCCCATGCAGGGGAGTCTGGGCGGGTCATTCATCGACCTGGTCAAGGACCTGGCGCTGCTGGCCCTGGGGCTCGCGGTCTACGGCGCGCTGTTCGGGTTCATCGGCACGAAGTTCAAGCGGCCCCTCCTCATCGGCTTGATTTTCATCTTCGGCTGGGAGCAGGCGGCGCTGGCGTTCCCGGGCTACTTGAAGCGGTTCACCGTCGCGTACTACCTGCAGGCGCTGGTGCCCCACGCCATGCCGAGCGACAACACGCTCAGCCTCATCCAGGGCATCTTCCGCGAGAGTCCGCCGCTTACCAGCAGCCTCCTGTGGCTGGCCGTCATCTGGGTGGTGTTCCTGGCGCTGGCCGGCTGGGTCGTCGAACGCCGGGAATATGTCCTCGAACAGTAGAGGCAACCACCGCGGTCCCGCTGGCCGGGTTTGTCACGAAATTCAACAGGTTTCTCCTGTTCGTGGTGCTCCCCTTCTCCTGTAAGCCGTCCGGATCCGGACAGTTACGAACAAGAACTACGGAACCTTTTACCCACCAACTCTGTATAATCCGCCAGAGAGGGTTTCATATGACCAACAGGACCCGGTATTTCATGGCCGGCTCGGCGGCAGTTCTCGCCATTGGCCTCGGCACCGGCCTCGTGGCCTACTACACGGGCGGATTCCAGGCGGTTTCCGCGTCTCCGGTCGCGAACGAGCTGCGATATGTGCCGGCCGATGCGTCGGTCGTCGCGTACGCGGACGTCACCGCCATCATGAACTCCGAGCTGCGTGGCCGTCTCAAGGAGGCGATGCCAGCGCACGAACCTGGCCAGCAGGAATTCGAGCGGCAGACCGGCATCGACATCGAGCGCGACATCGACTACGTGGTCGTGGCCGTTGCCCCCGGCTCCGAGCCGACCTCGCCTCTCGTGGTCGCGCGCGGCCGGTTCAACGACAGCTTGCTCGAGACCGTGGCCCGCGAGCACGGTGGAACGGTCGAGCAGTATCACGGGAAGCGGCTCGTGTCCGCTCCGGCCGGGGCGGCGGTGGCCTCGCCTGAGGCCGGCACGGCGGTTCAGGTCCCCCACGGAGCGCATCAGGTCGTGCTCGCGTTCCTCGAGACCGGGCTGATCGCCGTCGGGGACGGGCCGGCCGTCAAGAAGGCGATCGACGCGCAGGCCAGCGCGCAGAGCATCACCAGCAACAACGAGATGATGGAGCTCGTGCGCGACATCGGCGGGACGAACAATGTGTGGGCGGTGGGGCGCTTCGACGTCCTGGCCTCCCAGGCCAAGCTGCCCGACCAGATCCTGAGCAAGATGCCCGCGGTCAAGTGGTTCGCCGCGGCTGGGCACATCAACGGCGGGATCTCGGGCTCGCTGCGCGCCGAGGCCCGCGACGACCAGGCCGCCGAGGCTCTCCGCGACGTCGTCCGCGGCGTGCTGGCGCTCGCCCGGTTGCAGGCGCAGTCCGACCCGCGCAGCGCCGGCCTCGTCGACTCGCTGCGGTTGAGCGGAACCGGCAAGACGGTGGCCCTGTCGTTCATCGTGCCGGCGGAAATCCTCCAGATGCTGCCGAAGGCGGCCGGCCAGCAGTAAGCCGCCTGAACCCTCTCTACCAGGGCCGGCCGTCGAGCCGGCCCTTTTCTTTTGGACCCGACCCGTTGTACTCTCGTGCATCCTTGGCTGACCTCGTTTTCTTCTACGGCACTCTGATGGCGGGTTTCGACCGGCGGCGTCGCGTCGGGATCGATCCCAAGCTCTCGTACGTCGGCCGCGGCTCGATCGAGGCGGCGCTGTTCGACGTCGGCATCTACCCCGCCGCGGTTCCAGACCCCGACGGGATCGTCTGGGGCGAGGTCTACTCGATGATCGACCCGGCGGCCGTCCTTGCGGCGCTCGACGAGATCGAAGGTTATACGCCCGACGAGCCCGACCGCAGCCTGTACCTGCGGGCGCAGACGCTGGTGACGCTGCCGGACGGGACGTCCGAGCAGGCCTGGGTGTATTTCTACAACGCCCCGCTCGGCCACGCCGAGCGCATCGCGTCGGGCGACTACCTCGAACACGTCAAGGTTCGATAACGGGCTTGAACGACGAAAAGCGCGACACCGAGCGGATCCCGATCCCGGGACAAGTCACCGGGGAGGTCACGGTGTTCGAGCCGATGACGATCCTCGACATGAGCGAGCGTGGCGCGCAGATCGAAACGACCTTCGCGCTGCACCTCGATTCCCTCCACGACTTCCGCCTGTCGCTCGGCACCCGCTCCGTCGTCGTCAAGGGGAGAATCGTGCACTGCCAGATTGGCGAGCTGGCGCAGGGGGCGGTCCTGTACCGCACCGGGGTCGAGTTCGTCGAGCCGTCCGACCATGCCCGCGCCGCCATCCGCGAATTCGTCGAGGCCCAGAAAGACGCGCGCACCATGCCCGCGATCGTGGACGCCGAGATCGCGGACGAGTTGTGAGCGTGAGACGATGAATGCAGCACCCGAGTCACGCTGAGACGGGCCACGGCTTTTCAGGAAGATCACGAAGGACACGAAGGACACGAAGACCCCTCGCGCAGCGGCTGAACCGTCGAGCCGCGCGTAGCGCGGCAAGGACAGTCGGAACCCGCAAACGCAAGCAGCACTCGATCCCGAGCTGTTTGCGTTTGCGGGTTCCGGCTGTCCTGCACCGCCGGCCTCGCAAGTCATGCGGCCGGCGCTCGACGGTCCAGCCGTATCAGGACTCGCGCCCGCTGTGGGCTGTCCCGTACAGTCTTCGTGAACTTCGTGAGCTTCGTGGTCTTCGTGCGTTGAAAGCCGTCGGCGCGTGCAGCGGGACACAACCGCTGAATATCTCGACACGCTAAACAGAGACCTACATTCTAACTTCTACATTTCACCCTTCTATTTCCCCCCGCTATAATCGATCCGTTATGCCTATCACGGTGAGCGCGACTACGTACAACAACTACGTCGACGGCCGCTGGGCGCCGTCAGCCTCGGGTGAGACGTTCGAGAACCGGAACCCGGCCAACACGGACGACCTCATCGGCCTCTTCCAGAAATCGACGCGCAAGGACGTCGAGGCGGCGATCGACGCCGCGTCGCGCGCGTACCAACACTGGCGGCTCGTGCCGGCGCCCAAGCGCGCCGAGCTGCTGTTCCGCGCCGCGCAGATTCTCGTCGAGCGCAAGGAGCAGCTCGCGCGGGACATGACGCGCGAGATGGGCAAGGTGCTCAGCGAGACACGCGGCGACGTGCAGGAGGCCATCGACATGACCTTCTACATGGCCGGCGAGGGGCGCCGCATGTTCGGCCAGACCGTGCCTTCGGAGCTGCGCAACAAGTTCGCGATGTCGGTGCGGCAGCCGCTCGGCGTCTGCTCGATCGTCACCCCGTGGAACTTCCCGATGGCGATCCCCTCGTGGAAGATCATGCCGGCGCTCGTCTGCGGGAACACCGTGGTGTTCAAGCCCGCATCGCAGACGCCGCTGTCCGCGCTGAACTTCGTCAAGGTGCTGGAGGACGCCGGCATCCCGAAAGGCGTCGTGAACTTCGTGACGGGCGACGGGCGTCAGGTCGGGAACCCCCTGAGTACCCACGAGGCCGTTCGCGTCATCTCGTTCACCGGCTCGACCGACGTCGGCCGGATCGTGAACGAGGCGGCGGCGCCGACGTTCAAGAAAGTGCACCTCGAGATGGGGGGCAAGAACGTCATCATGATCATGGACGACGCGAACCTCGAGCTCGCCGTCGACGGCTGCCTCTGGGGCGGCTTCGGCACCACCGGCCAGCGCTGCACGGCGGCCAGTCGCGTCGTCGTCCACGAGAAGGTGTACAAGGCGTTCGTGGAGCAGTTCGTGGCGCGCGCCAAGGCGCTGGTCGTCGGCGACGGCTTGAAGGAAGAGACCGAGATGGGCCCCTCCAACAGCGAGTCGCAGCTCCAGACCGTGATGGATTACGTACGGATCGGCAAGGGCGAGGGGGCGACGCTCGCGTGCGGCGGCAACCGTCTCGACAAGGGGACATTGGCGAAGGGGTTCTTCCACGAGCCGACGATCTTCACGGCCGTGGATCCACGGATGCGGATCGCGCGCGAGGAGATCTTCGGGCCCGTCGTGTCGGTCATCCCGTGCCGCTCGCTCGAGGAGGCAATCACGATCGGCAACGACGTGGAATACGGGCTCTCCGCGTCCGTCTACACGCAGGACATCAATCAGGCGTTCACGGCGATGCGGGACCTGTATACCGGCATCTTCTATGTGAACGCGCCGACGATCGGCGCCGAAGTGCACTTGCCGTTCGGCGGCACGAAGAACACCGGCAACGGCCATCGCGAAGCCGGGAGCGCCGCGCTCGACGTGTTCTCCGAGTGGAAGTCGATTTACATCGACTTCAGCGGCAAGCTCCAGCGCGCGCAGATCGACGTCGAACACGTCTGAAGGAGGGGTGCTGAGGGGTGCTGAGGGGTGCTG
>MELC01000064.1:0-49143 GCA_001767455.1 Acidobacteria bacterium RIFCSPLOWO2_12_FULL_66_21 | reverse complement strand
GAGGGTGCTGAGAGGTGCTGAGGGGGTGTGACCGTCGACCAGGATTTTGACTATCGACTATCGACTATCGGCTGACGACGTGTAGAATTCGTCCGCTTGGCGTACTGGGTCGGAGCGACGTATATCGTCCTGTATGTGGCGGGGGCATGGGCCCTCCAGGGCCGTCCCCTCGCCCTCTCCGTCTTCTCCAATGCGGGCCTCCTGGTTCCCGCGGCTGTTCTCCTCGGCATCATCGGCCGCCGGCGGCTCGAGTGGGCCGGCTGCCAGCGCCTCTTCTGGCAGACGTTTGCCTTTGGCGTGGCGTTCTGGGCGCTCGGACACGCGGGCGCGGCGGCCGATTCGGTGCACGAAACGACAGCCTCGTGGTCCGGGTGGTACACCGTGTTCACGGTGTGCGGCAGCCTCGGGCCGCTCGTGGCGTTCCTCGCTCGTCCGCATCTGGGCCCGCGACGCGACGAGGCGGGCCCCGCCGGGCTGCTGATCGCGAGCTACGGCCTGCTCGGCATCTTTCTCTACGCCTACTTCGTCTTCGTGCCGAGTCTCGTGGTTACGGCCGGTGAGGCGCAGCCGACGCTGCTCGCCTTCCTCGAAGGCAACCGCCTGCTGCTCGCCTGCGGCGCGTTGGCAGCGCTGTACTTCGGGTGGCGCACGCCCTGGGGCGAGACATACGGCTATATTGCCGCCGGGTCGGCCCTCGGCCTGATCCTGCCCCTTGCCGTGGGCCCGGGCGCCGCGGGCCCGTCCGCGGTGACGCTGGCACAGGTGGCCTGGTTCGCGCCTTTTCTGTTCTACGCCCGCGCCGCGTTCGTGGCTCCGGCCTCCCCGCCGCCGCCTGGCGTTCATCTCCCGGCCCACATCGTTCACACGGTCGTGTCGGCGATTCCGGTGCTGACGATTCCGCTCGTCGGCTATTCCGTCCTGCATCTCCACCCGCTTCTCGAGACCGCGGATCTGTTCCGCGCGCTGCTGACAAGCGTGATGACTGTCGCGGGCCTGGGGATCCTCACGCTGCGGCTTGCCGAACAGGGAGGAGAGCTGGATCGCGCCGACTCGCGCATGCGCCTGCTCGCGGCCGCCACCGAGCAGACCGGTGACCTGATCCTGATTACGCGCGCGGACGGCAGGTTCGAGCTCGCGAACGACGCGTTCGTGCGCGCGCTCGGCTACTCGCGCGAGGAGCTGGCGCGCTTCACCATCCAGGATTTGATGGAGAAGGGTGTGGAACAGCTGAACGCGGATGTCACGCGCGAGGTCGCTGAGCGCGGCGTCTGGCGGGGCACGGTGGTGCGGCGGCGTCGAGACGGGTCGACGTTTCCGGCTTCGTGCACGGTCACGCCGCTCAAGGACGCCGGCGGCGCCCTCACGCACTTCGTCGGCGTCGAGCGCGACATCACCGACGAACTGCGCCTCCGCGAGCAGCTCGTGCAGAGCGAGCGGCTCTCGGCCATCGGCGAGCTCGTGGCCGGCGTCGCGCACGAAATCAACAACCCGCTCCAGTCGATCGTCGGATCCGTGGAACTGATGCTCGAGCAGGACCCCGACGCGCCGGACCGCCAGGACCTCGAGATCGTGCGGCGGGAAGCCGGTCGGGCGGGGCAGATCGTCCGCAACCTGCTGTCCTTCGTGCGGCGGACCACGACGGACCGCGCGACGACCGACCTGAACGACATCGTGCGGGACACGGTGGGGCTGCGGCGGTATCACCTGCGGCAGCGGAACATCTCGGTCGATCTCTCGCTGGCGCGTGACGGCGTTCCCGCGCTCGTGAACCGCGACGAGATCCAGCAGGTCGTCCTCAACCTGCTGTTGAACGCGGAGCAGGCGATTCTGTCTGCGGCACACGAGGGACGGATTACCGTCCGGACGCGCGCGACCGCGCGGGAGCGGGTCGTGGAGATCGAGGACACCGGACCGGGGGTCAGTGCTGAACTCGGCGGCCGCGTTTTCGAGCCGTTCTTCACCACGAAGGAGGTCGGCCAGGGTACCGGGCTCGGCCTGTCGATCTCGCACGGGATCGCGACCTCGCACGGCGGCACGCTGGAGCTCGTCCAGTCGGCGCGTGGCGCGTGCTTCAGGCTCGCGCTGCCCTCAGCCGAAGAGTCCGCCTCCGTCTAGCTTGATCGCTTTTCTTCGCGCGCGGATGTCCTGCTCGAGTTGCGGGTTCACGTGGAACCCGGCTTTCTTCGCCGCTTCGATCTCCTTGTCCGCCTCCTCGATCCGGCCGGTGACCAGGTAGACGACCGCGAGGTTGCTGTGCGCCTCGCCGAACCTCGGGTGCACCTGGATGGCGGCCTTGTACTCGAGTTCCGCGTCGGCCACCCGGTTCACCCGGAAGTACGCGCTGCCGAGCGCCATCGAGAGGCCCGCCGGGATCGGCGGCGTGGGCGCGCCGACCTTCCGTCCCAGCCTCGATTCGAGCTGGCGGATCTGTTCGTTGTTGCGATCGATGGCCGCGCGCGCCGACGCCGCGTTGCCGCTCCTCACCGAGCGCTCCAGGTTGCGGACGTAGTCCTTCAGCGCGAGGATCTGGTCCTTCAGCCGCCGGTCCGATTCGGCGCCCTGCATCGCTTCTGCGGCCGTCGCGGCCTTGAACGCCTCGCGCGAATCGAGATAGGCCTGCACCGCGCGCTCGTACCGCTTCGTTGCCATGTAGACCTGGCCGAGACCGTAGAACGCCGCGTCGTACAGCGGATCCATCTTGACGGCGGCGCGGAAGTCCTGCTCGGCCTCGTCGTAGTGTTCGGCGGCCAGGGCTTCCATGCCCGACCGGAAGAGCTCTGCTGCGGTCCGCGGCTGGGCCCCCGCGAGTACGGCCGCCGCCAGCACGATCAGGCACGTGCACAGCGTTCGATTCATGGTCATGGGATCCTCCCCCGGAGGTATTCGCGTACTTTCGGCTGATTGGGATCGAGCTGCAGCGACCGCTCGAAGCTCGCGCGCGCCGCCCGGCTGTCGCCCGCGCAGAGCTCCGCGAGACCCTGCGACGCGTAGACAGCGGGATTGGCCGGCGCGAACCGCGCCGCCCGGCGGAAATCGCCGATCGCCGCGGCGCAGTCCCCCTGCTCGACGCGGTAGCGGCCGCGGAACAGCCAGACCTCCGGATCCTGCGGCCGCGCCGCCGCGGCCTGGCCCAGCAGCGAGATGCTGCGATCGACACGGCCGTTGCGCTGGTAGGCGATGGCGCGTCCGATCAGGAATCTCGTCCCTTCGGGGAGGCCGTTCGCGAAGGCGCGGATCAACAGGGCATCCGACTTGTCGAGCGACTCGTTGCGCGCGTACAGGAGATCGCTGAGATTCCACAGCGCCGAGGCGAGATTCGGATCGACGACGAGCGCGGTGTCGAACGCCTCGATGGCCTCCTTCTGTTTCCCCTGCTGCTTCAGCAGGAGCCCCTCGTTGTTCAACGAGCCGGCGGTTCGTGTGCCCACAGGCCGGCCGTGTCCTTCGCTCGCGCCGATGTACCCGAGCGCGCGGAGCTTGGCGAGCGCCTCTTCGTTTTCCGGGTTCGAATCTGCCGCGCGCGACGGTGGGATTGGCGCGGGGGTGAAGTGGGCCGCATAGTCTACGGCCTCCGCGTCGATCGGTGCCACGCCAGGAAGGGGCGGTCCGGCCACGTTTTTTCCCGGCGGCAGGCCGGCGAGCGATGCGAGTGTCGCGCAGACCTGATCGACGCTGCCCGAGGCGTGATGCCCCCGGGTGGCCTCGATGCCGGGTCCCACAATCACGTAGATTCCCGTGTCCGAGTGCCATTTCGCCGCGGTGACGTTCGCGGCGCTCGACAGGGTCTCCGGCCTTCCTTCACCCCACAGGAATCCATGATCCGAGGCGATCATGAGCACGCTTCCGGTGGACGCGGCAAGCGCGGCGTACTCGCCGAGCAGCCGGTCGATCCTGGCGAAGTAATGCTCCGGCACATCCTTGTATCGTTCGTAGTCCGCGGCGGAGACCGAGGGCTGCCGCGGCGGAGCATACGGCGCGAATACGTGCCCGACGCTGTCCGTCCCCTGGATGTACACGAGCAGCAGATCGGGCTTCTCTCTCGTGAACCAGTCACGTCCCAGGGACTCGTACACGCTCGTCTCAATGAGAATGCGTCGCAGCCCGCTGACCGGATGTGAATAGGGATCGACAATCTGTGCGGCGCCGCGGAACTCGCTCTCGGTGAGCCACGGCAGGATGGCCCTGACCTCCGCGTAGCCGACCCGTTGCTGCGCACGCTGCAGCCCGTCGCGTGCCCACTGGTCGAGCGACGCGGGAGAGACCACGCCCGGCGGAGGGCTCTGCTCGCCGTAGAGAAACGCGAAGAGTCGATCCGACACGAGCACGCCGTTGACCGGTTCCGCCGGATACGTGGCCCAGAATCCGAACGCGCCCGCACGCTTGCCGGCGTACGTGGCCATGTTCCAGATCGCCGGGACCTTGCGCTCGTCGCTCGTGATCGGCTCGCGCTTGCCGGTCACCGGATTCACGTGCAGGAAGTCGAGGATGCGATGCTGCAGCGGGCTCGTGCCCGTCAGCATCGTCGTCCAGACGAGCGGCGACAGCGGGGGCTGGAGCGTCTTGAGTGAACCGCTCGCGCCCGTCTCGACGAGTTTCGCCAGTTCCGGCATGACGCCGCGCGCCATGTACTGATCGAGCAGCGACCAGTCGGCGCCGTCCAGCCCGATGAAGATCACGCGTTTGCCGGCGATCGCCCTGCTCGCGATATCGCCGATCGCCCGCGGCGCCCCCGCGCGGCCGTCGGCGGCATCCGGCCGATGGGGTACGCGGCGCGCCCACGCAAACACGATCGCGGCGGCCATCAGGAGCGCTGCGATCAGCAGCGCGCGTGTGCGCATGTGGGGATCATACCCTTGAAAAAAGGGGCCGGGGCTCTAGAGCCCCGGCCTACAAGGCAGCCCTAAAGGGCTGCGCTACCGGGATCGGTGGCGCAGGGCTTTAGCCCTGCCGGACGTAGATCATCCCTGCCTCACGTTACCAGTTGAACCTGACGCCGAACCGGATGCTGCGCGGCTGCGTGAATCCGATCCCCTTCTTCAGGTAGTCCGGATTCGATGCCGTCGCGCGCGGGTCCGACAGCACCCCCGCGGGGGTCAGGTTGTTGCCGGTCGTCGCGATCCCGCCGTCCCCGTTGCAGATGTCGAACGGGATGCCGCCGCACTCCGCGTCCTGAATCAGGTTGTACCGCTGGTCCAGGTTGTTGATCGCCTGGCGATCGAACACGTTGAAGATGTCGGCGAGCACGGTGACCTGGCGGTTGCCGCCGAACCGGATCGGGTATCGGAGCTGGAGGTCGGACTCCCAGTCCGCGGGACCGCGCCCGAGCGATCCGCGCGGCACCAGGTAGTACTCCCAGTTCTGGTACGCGAACGAGTAACCGTAGGCGTTGATCGGCGGTCCGGACAGCCACCGGGTGGACAGGCCGATGTTCAGCCCCTTCACCACGCCGCTGCCGAACTCATAGCTGCCGTCCAGCTTCAGCTGTACCGTCCGATCGTTGCTGAGTTTCCCGTCCGCGTTCACCAGGAAGTCGGCGTAGTCGAACGCCGAGTTGATGTTCGGATCGAGCTGGCCGGTGGAGGCCTGGAAGGTCCCGTCGTAGTTCCCTTCGAGCTTGCTGAACACGGCGCTCGCGAGGAACTGCCAGTTGTTGGAGAACCGCTTCCGCGCGTTGACCTCGAACGAGGTGCTCACGCGCCGCGGCGTCGGCGCCTCGGCGGTGTGCACGTAGTCGTAGAAGCCCATCTCCTTGCCGATGCCGGTGCCCGGGTTCGCGATGAAATACTCGCCGGCCGAGGGAATCAGGAAGTCCTCGATCACGCGCCCAAGCTTGCGGTGCGTCACCTTCACGCCCGCGACGAGGTTGCCACCCAGCTCGCGCTCCGCGCCGACGAGCCATTCGTCGATGTACTGGCCTTTGAGATCCGGGTCCACGGCCTCCGTGCTGCCGCCGAGGAGGCCGACGCGACGCACGGCGGCATCGTTGAAGATATTCGTCGGACTCGGATCCCTGTTGTAGCAGAAGCACTGGATCTCGCCGCCGAACGCGCGGATGTTGATGTCCATCGGCACGCTCTCGTAGAACCGGCCCCAGTTCCCGTACAGCTTGCTGCGGCCGTCCCGCGTGGCGTCCCACACGAAGCCGATGCGCGGGCCCCAGTTGTCCGACAGCTTGAACGCCGACACGCGATCGCGCGACCGCACGTCCTGGCCTTCCCAGCGGATGCCGGCATTCAGCGAGAAGCCGGCGCCCATCCGCCACGAGTCCTGCACGTAGAAGGAGGTGTTGCGCGAATCCGGCTCCGCCGTGAGCGGCACGGCGATCTGCCACGTGCTCTCGTCGTCCCTGTTGAACCCGGCCACCTTGTCGTCCAGGTAGAAGCGATGCCGGTAATAGAACGACCCGTCGGACGCGACGAGCTTGTAGATACGCTGGCCGGCGCCGCCGTTGTAGTTGTTGTTCACCGCCTGGATGTGCTCGTAGTCGGCGCCGAACTTGATCTCGTGCGATCCGAGGAACGTGGTGACGTCCGCCTTGTACACGTCGCGGGTGAACACCTGGTCCTGGAAGAACCCGAACCCGCCGGTGACGATGTTCGGGCTGACCGTCGCGTCGATCGAGTTCGGGATGTTCCGTCCCTCGCCAGTGGTGTTGTCCTTTTCCTTGTGTCGCGCGGCGAGGCCCTGAATCAGCAGCCGGCTGCCGAACACGCCGTCGTACTTGCCGACGATGTCCGTGCCGCCCGTCTCGCGCTCGCCCCTCCAGGTGGTGGACGGTCCGGCGATCGCGAAGACCGCGCCGTCTCTCGTGGTGGGGTCGCCCATCACGGTGCCGTTGAACGTGTTCCCGCGTCCGACCTTCAGCGTCAGCTTCGCGGCGAAGAGATCGCGCGAGAGCTTGGTGGGAATCTTGTCGTTCACGGCCGGGCTCAGCGGGGCCGTCAGCTCGCGGATGATCGTCGTGTCGGTGGTTTCCTTCACGTGGTTGTACGCGCCGAAGAACCACAGGCGATCCTTCACGATGAACCCGCCCATCTCTCCGCCGAAGTCGCCGCGGCTCGAAATGTCGTTCACCTGCGTCGTCGTCTGCGGCCGCTTGTCGCGCGTGGCGTCGTCGCTCTGCAGCGCGCCGCCCTCACCGAACCCGAAGAGCGATCCGCGGTAGGCGTTGCTGCCGCTCTTCGTGATCACGTTGATCACGCCGCCCGTCATGCGCCCGTACTGCGCCGGCAGGCCGCCCGTCTTCACCTCGACCTCCTGTACGAAGTCGAAGTTCAGCGTCTTGCCCCTGTCGCCGAGCTCGACGCCCGTCGTGTTGAGGCCGTCGATGATGTACTGGTTCTCGGCACCCGTCGAGCCGTAGACGGAAGTCCCCGACGCGTCGTCGACCGTCCCGGGCGCGATGCGCGCGACCGCGTAGAAGTCGCGGCGGACCGGGATGCGGTTGAACAGCTCGGCGTTGGCGTTCACGCCCGTGACCGTCGACGTGGTGTCGATGGTGGTGGACGTGCCCTGCACGGTCACCGCCTCGGTGACGCCGGCCACCTGCATGGTGAGCGCGACGTCAACCGTCCGATCGAGCCCGACGTCGACGTTCGTCTGCTGCGCGGGCTTGAATCCGCTCAGATCGGCCTTTACGGTGTACTTTCCAGGCGGGAGGCTGAGGAAGCGGAAATTCCCCTGGCCGTCGGTGGTCGCGACCTGAGTGCCCTGCAGCGCGGGGCTCGTTGCGGTCACGGTCACGCCCGGCACCGCCGCGCCCTGTGCGTCGAGGACCTGCCCGAAGATTCTTCCCGTCGTCTGGGCCTGGACCCAGGACGCGGTCGTGACGATGAGGGCGCCTGCGAGCCACAGCCACGCGCGCCCTCTGAGCCTTCTCATGAGTTGGACCTCCTCTGAACGATGTGTTCCCTGAAGTACATGTGGACGGCTTCGCGTACACAAAATGAATGCCCGGCGCCGAAGTTCCGAAATGTCTAATACATGCACGCCTATCCGACCCGAACCGAACAATTCTGGGCCATCTGAATTCAAAATCCTGTGTACTGGATCCAATCGCAGAGAGAGTGGTCGCGCGCGAACGGTGTGCGAAAAACGAAAAAGAAGGGAATGTCGTTCCCGTCGCCCAGGCGACTGATACGCGGCCAGCGTGGCCAGCAAGAGCGCGGCAGCGACCAGCCAGGTGGACCAGCGGCGGCCACCGCGCTGTTTGACACTGGGCCCAGGCTGCGGGCGACTCGCGCGGCCGGCGGCGCGAGTCGCCCGCTTGCTGGTCGTTGCCATCCGCCCAGATTCTACCTGGTCTCTGTTGCGCCGCGGACAAGGCGCGCCTTCCTCGCCGTGTCGAGATGTGCGGGGTCATGCCGGGCCGATTCGATGCGGCATGGTCATGGGCGGTCCGTCACAATTTGTCGCGGCCGTGCCAATATGGCTATCATAGCCATATCGAGGTTCCATGCGCAGCACCAACATTGCCGACCTTCGCAACCACCTCACGCGCTACCTGCGCGAGGTCCGGGCCGGCGAGGAAATCGTCGTGCGCGATCGCCAGCGCCCCATCGCGAGGATCGTTCCGTTCGCGCTCGGCGATCAGGACGCCGACGATCTGGCGCTCGTCGCCGCCGGCCTCATGCGAAAGGGCTCGGGCGCACTCGCATCGTCGTTCTGGAAGGCGCGCCGCTCGCGCGTGACGCGCCGGGCGGCCGTGGCCGCCGTGAGCGCGGATCGCGACGGGAAGTGACCATGGCGTTCTGGGACGCGAGCGCCATCGTTCCCCTGTGTTGCTCGCAACCAGCGACTGCGCAGGGCCGCCGCCTGCGCCGCGAGCTGACGCGCATGGTCGTCTGGTGGGGCACGCCGCTCGAAGCGCGAAGCGCGTTCGCGCGACTCGTTCGCGAGGGACGCCTGACTCCTGAGGAGCGCGCCAGCGCGGTGAGATTGCTCGGGCAGCTTCGCATCGCCTGGGATGAGATCCTTCCGACCGAGAAGGTCCGGTCGCTCGCGGAGGACCTGCCCGATGCGCACGGTGTTCGCGCGGCGGATGCCGCGCAGCTTGGCGCCGCGCTGGTGTGGTGCCGGGAACGGCCGCGGCAGCGGCCGTTCGTGTGTTTCGACGAGCGGCTCACGGCCGCCGCGGCCGCGCTCGGGTTTTCCGTCCGGCCATAACGCCTCCGTCACGCTTCGAACGGATTCACGACTTCGGCGCCAGACCTGGCGACGTCCCCGACGTTACGAGTCGCGAGCACGAGGCCATGAACCGTGGCAGTCGCCGCCAGGAGGCCATCGATCACCGGCAGCGGGTCCGGCACGTTCAGGCGGCCCCATTCTTCGGCCACCTGACGATCGATGCCGACGATCCTGTCGCCGTGATCGACGAGCAGGCGGCGAAGCCAGCGATCGAGCGCTTTGGCCGCCGCCGGATCGCGCCGCCGGACGCGCTCGATGCCTCTGCGAACCTCGCCGATGGTGAGGACGCTCAACACGATCGCGTCCGGCGCCAGCGCGGCAAACCAGGCGCGCAGGTGGGGATTGGCCCGGGAGCCCTTGCGCAGCTCGGCGACGACGCTGGTATCGAGCAGGTAGGTCACAATTTCGTCCGGCGGCCGAGGTCCCGCGGCCGATCGAAGTCGGCGTCTTCGCCACCGGTGGGGATGTCCAGGAGGGCATCTTTCAGGGTCTTCCCGTTGCGCCGCGGCACCAGCGCGTCGCGCAGGATCTCGCGGTGCTCCGCCTCTGCGGACCGTCCTTTTTCCCCGGCCCGCACCTTCAACGCCCGAATGAGATCGTCATCGACGTTTCGAACGATCAACTGTCCCATGACTTCTCTTCCTCTGTGGCGCTCCAGTATTGATAGCAATGATATCACACACGGACACACCCGAGCGCTACCGCCTGCGCTGCCCCTCGCTGGACTCGATCGCTTGTTTCAGGCCAGCCGCGGCGAGGTGATAGTCCGGCCGAAGGCGGAGCGCCTCCCGGTAGTCCGTGATCGCCTTTGGCACCTCATCTTGCCGAAGATGGGCGCTGCCGCGATTGCAGTACGCCTCGGCGTAATCAGGCTTGATTGCTATTGCGGCGGAGTAGCTTCGCACCGCGCCTTTCGCGTCCCCGTGCTGCAACTGCACGTTCCCCACTTGGAAGTAGCCCACCGCAAAATCCGGCCTCAGGCGAAACGCCGTTTCGAGGAACGGGGCGGCTTCAGTTGGGTTCCCTTCCGTGAGCAGATTCAGGCCGAGGCTGAACTGGGCCGCCGCGAGGTCGGGTTTGAGCCAGATGGCCTCGCGATACTCGGCATTCGCCGCATCGGAGTTCCCCATTCGCAGGAATGCATTCCCCAGGTTGAATCGCGCCATCGCGTAGTTCGGATCGAGTGCCAGGGCGCTCCTGTACGCCTGCATCGCTTCCGCATACTGGCCCGCGGCCGCGCGGGCAACCCCGAGGTTGTTCCATGCCTCGGCGTAACCAGGATCGAGCCGCACCGCGGATTCGTACGATGCCATGGCGGCGTCGACAGCACCCTCGCCATACCGGGCTGCCCCGAGATTATTGTGCGCGGCGGCGACGTCCGGTCTGACGCGAAGAACCTGTTCGAAGTGCGTGGCGGCTTCTGGAAATCGCCGCTGCTGAAGGAGCAGATTCCCCAGGTTGTTGTGCGCGATCCATGCGTCGGCGTTCTTCGCGATCGTGTCATGCCAGAGGGCTTCAGCGCTCTTGTACTTGGCCGTCTCCACACGAGCTGTGAGGGCGAGCGCCACCACAAGAGCGGCGCCCAGAGGCACCCGTAGTACCCGCAGCCGCATCCGCTCCAGCAGGCTGTGGCCAGCGCCGGCAGCGAGACCAATAATCCCGATGCTCGCGAAGTACTGAAAGTGGTCGGCCACGAACGAGAAGCGCATGGGGTACACATTGAAGAAACCCATCGCTGGAACCAGCGAGAGAGCGAAGGACGCGACGGCAACGAACGGCTGACTTCCGATGCGGTATCGAAAGGTGAAGAGCGCCGCGATCGCAGCCACAGCGGCGAGCGGATACAGATACGCGACGGCGTCCGCGCTGGAAATCTGCCAACGCGGGTAGATGAAGATCAACGGGTGCGGCCAGAGAAGCTTGAGCGCGTAGAACTACACAACACGCCCGGCCACGAGGACGCGTTCCAGCGGACTGAGCGTCCAGTCCGTCCGACCGCACCGACGTGGTGCACTTCTATCCAGGCAGTGGCGGCGCCGAAGAGCAGTCCCGCCGCGGCGAATGGCACGAGCGCGAGCACGTCAGCGGCGGTGATCTTCCCTTTCCACCAGACGACGATCAGAATCACGCCCGGCAGTGTCGCCGCGACCGTTTTGCTCAACAGCGCGCACAGAAACAGGACGAGGCTGAAGAAATACCATCGCACGTGCCGAGCCGATGCCCATCGGAGGTAGACGATCAGGGCGAGTAGAGAAAAGAAAGTGGAGAGCAGGTTCTTTCGTTCCGTGATCCAGGCGACGGACTCGACGTGCACGGGGTGCACGGCGAACAGAAACGCAATGAAGTATGCCCCTCGTACCTTCAATGACCGAAGCGTCACCCACAGGAGCAGTGCGTTCGCAACGTGGAGCGCGAGCGACATTGCCGACATGGTGAGATGTGCTCGAAGGACCGAACAGTTGGCGCTCGACCCAGAAGGAACTGAACACCAGCGGGTAATACCGGGGCGGGCTGTACGGGGCCAGCCAGATCCGCGTGAGCCCATGCCAGTCCTGGAGGTTCAAGTTCTCCGCCACATAGGCATCGTGATCCCAGCTGTACTCGGCGGTGAGAACCGGCCGGTAAATCCAGAAGACGACCGCAACCAGAACGAACGCCAGCAGACACTCGCGACCGATTCGGACGGGGCAATTTCACCACGAAACATGACGAAATGTGAAAAGGGCCTGCCGCGCCGTAGCACGATGAGTTTCGTGGCGCGAAGGCGGGCGAAAAAAGGCCCTCCGGGTTTCCCCGGAGGGCCTGTGCAAAACGCGTCGGGACGAGGATTAGAAGGTGATCCTCGCCTGGAAGCGCATCTCTCGCCGGCCCTGGAACGAGTTCGGCAACGTGTAGAACGGGTTCAGCATCAGGTTGCCGCCCCCCGCGATGAACGACGCTACGAGCGCCTCCGGATCGTACGGACCCGCCAGCAGCTCGGGGAACGGCGCCTTCAGGACGACGCCGCTGCCGGCTGCGCCGGTCTTCGCGACGTACTTTTGCGGCCCGTAGCCACGCGGCGCGTACAGGTTCGTCCACGTGTCCTGATCCAGCACGTTGTCGATGTTCAGCAGGAACTGGACCCGGGTGCGGCCGGGGAGCTTGAATTCCTGGCTGATGTTCAGGTCGAGCTGCGACAGCACCGGCGAGCGGCCCAGATCGCCGCGCCCGAGTGCGTGCACCGGGTAGCCGCTGAACAGAAAGACTGTGGTCTGCGGCGTGCCGCTCTCGATGAACCAGTTGGCGCCGACCGCGGTGCCCCACTTGAAGTCGTAGGCGCCGTACACCTTCACCGTGTGCGGACGGTCGGTCGGGAGCAGTCCGTAGATCACCTTGCCCTCGGCGCCGTACGCCATGACAGTGTGATCGAAGTACCGGTTCACGTTCGGGCTCACGCGGCCGTTCTCGTCCGCGCTGGCCAGGCCGGAGTAGTTGCCATACAGCCGGCTGTACAGATAGCTGACCTGGGCGGTCCAGTTGTTCGACCACCGGCGGTTGAGGCGGAACTCGAGTCCGTCGTAATTCCGCTTCGGCTTCGGCACGACCGCGTTCGGGAACTGCGGCTCCATGTTGACCGCGAGCCCCTCGCCGGGGTTCGAGATGAGGTAGTCCTCGACCCCCTTGTAGAGGATGCCCACGTCCTCGATCGTCCGGAACATCCACTTGTGGACGTACCGCACGCCGAGGGACATGAGCGGATTCAGCTCGTGCTCGACGCCGCCCGTGAATTCACCGGTTTTCACCGGCTTCATGTTGGGGTCGATCCCCGTCATGCCCGGACGGTTGAAGTACTCCTCGAAGAACGGATCCGTCTGGTTCGAGCTGTGGCGGAAGTCGTAGCCGTTACCCGGCCCGATGAACCTGCCCGGGCAGCCCGTCGTGCCTTCGCCGCACTGGATCTTCGTGAAATCCGGATCGTCCAGCGTCCACGTGTAATCGACCCAGTGGTCGCCGCCGAAGGATCCCCGCGGCAGCTCGAGCTTGGTGATGTCGTAGAACCAGCCGTAGCTGCCGTAGGTCTTCCACTTGCCGTCACCCTTCACGTCGTAGGCGAAGCCCAGGCGCGGCGCGATCTTGTCCTTGAATCCGAACGTGATGCTGAGCGCGTCTGGGAACTGCTTCTGGTCCTTGAACGACGGGACGTGCTCGTTCTCTGTCCGCACGCCGGCGTTGATCGTCAACCGCGACGTCACGTCCCAGCTGTCCTGCACCCAGAAGGAGTAGTTGTTCGAGAACACCTTGCCGATCGTGCCGGTCTGGTTCAGGGTGTAGTAGCCGTACTTGCCGGACGAGGTCACGTTCGTGTCGGGGTTCGTATAGGACTGACCCCAGAAAACCGTGACGCGAGGCTTGGCGTTGCCGTTGAGGACGTCGTTGCCGAACCGTTCGAACCGCATGCCGGTCTTGAACGTGTGCTGCCCCTTCATCGAGGCGAAGAACGTCGCGTTGGCGTTCAGAAACCGGCGCGTGAAGATGTTCCGGACCGTGCCTGACGACGAGGGGTTGTCGGCGTATCCGCTCGGCTGCTGGAACTGCGCCGGGACGGTTGGGAATCCCTTGCTCGTCATCTCCGAGTCGGAATTTGCTCCGCTGAAGGTGTGGACAATCTGATCGCCGCGAAATTCCGGCGGCGTGGTGCCGTTGGTGCGGTACGACCCGGCCGAGACGTTCACGAAGAACGTGGGTTTGATGACCCAGTCCACGTTTCCCGAGAACACGTCGTTGGTCGAGTTGCTGCCCTGACTCACCCAGCGCTTGTCGAACGCCGTCTGGTTGATCACGCCGCCAATATTGTCGAAGGGGCTCAGCGTCATGCCCTTGCTCGGCACGCCGCTCGGATAGATGGTGCTGGCGACGAGGTCCACAGCATTGTCCGGCTGCAGCGGGGGCGCCGTCCGGCGGTTGGCGTTCCGCTGGTTCGAGCCGGTGAACTTCACGCGCAGGTTGTTCGAGACCTGCGTGCTGATGTTGTAGTTGTAGTACTTGGCGTCGTCCCACCAGGTGAAATGCCGGTTCGTCTTGGACGGGTCCGTCTTGAAGATCGCGTCGCGCGTGTAGTTGTTCTTCGTGTAGCCGACGCCCGCGTAGAACCACAGCCTGTCCTTCATGATCGGGCCGCCGAAGTCGCCGAGCGGACTGGTGTAGGTCCAGTCGGTGTTCGGGTTGACGAGCCCGGTCTCACGGGTCGCCGAATTCTCCGGATTGAACCGGGCGAACGTCCGGCGCTTGCCGTACATGCTGTCGTTCTGGAAGTACGTGCCGGCCTGGCCGTGGAAGTTGTTGCTGCCCGACTTGGTCAGCACGTTGACGACGCCGCCCGTGGCGCCGCCGAACTCCGCGTTGTAGCCGGAGGACTTGACCTGCACTTCCTGGACGAAGTCCAGGAGCATGGTCTTGCCCGACGTGCCGTTCTGGAGCTGCGTGGTGTCCATGCCGTCGATGATGAACCGGTTCTCGGAACCGGACGCGCCGTCAACCTGGATACCACCGGACTTCGACTCTTCCTGCGCGCCAGGCGCCTGGCGGAGGATGGAGGTGAAGTCGCGCCCCTTGGGAATGCGCTCGATTGTCGTCCGCTGAATCGTCGCGAACGCGGCGTTCTGCTTGACGTCGATGAGCGGCGACGACTCGCCGGTGACCGTGACCTGCTCGGACACGCCCGCGATCTTCAGGACGAGATCGATCGTGAGCATCTTGCCCAGGGTGACGACCGCGTCACCGACCTTGGCCGGGGCGAAGCCCTGGAGCGTGGCCGTTACTTCATACGTTCCAGGCGGGAGCGCCGGGAACCGGTAGATACCCTGGGTGTCCGTGACCGCGTTGCTGACACCGACGGCCGCGGGGCTGCGTGCCTCGACGGTGACGCCGGGGAGCACCGAACCCGACGCGTCCTTGACCGTGCCCTGGATGGCACCGGTCTGCTCCTGTGCGTAGGCCCCGCCGGCAAACGCCAGAACGCACAGAAGCACTCCCACGAGTGCCGTGCTGCGACTTCTCATTAACATCCTCCTCGATACCGGGACGACCCCGCGTTGACGAGCGCTTTCGCCTCCGTCGTACACGAATCTGCGTACGCAGTCGTTTGTCGGAGATCCCACCCGATTGGTGACAATGACACTTGCTTGATTACGCCACATCATAAGTGCACTCCCAGTGCCAATGCATCAATTAAATAAAGCTCATGTTTTCATGACCTTAGTGCCACCGAAGGGGTTGCTGAATCCAGCCGGTTGGTTAATTCCTGCTCCACGGATCCGGATCCGTGGATCGGGCACCACGGAAGGCCACGGAGAGATCACAACCACGGACAAACATGGAGAAACAACTGATCTGGCTGTTTCCGTGTCTTCCGTGGTTTTCATCCGTCCGTGGCCATCCGCGGCTATGATCACGGGCTATGTCTCCCGTTTCCGAGGTCGTGATTGTGGGTGCTGCGCGTACGCCTATCGGGCGGTATGGCGGCGCATTTCGAAATGTCCACCCGGCTGAGCTGGGTGCCGTGGCGGTTCGCGCTGCGCTCGATCGGGCCAGGGTGGACCCTCAGGCCGTGGACGAACTGCTGTTCGGGCACGGCCGGCAGGCCGGGTCCGGCCCCAACCCCGCGCGCCAGGTCGTCCGGCGCGCCGGCCTCTCCGACGGTGTCCCCGCGCAGACGATCAACAAGGCGTGCGCGTCGGGCATGCAGGCGGTGGCGGGCGCCGCCCAGTCGATCGTGCTCGGCGAATCCGAGGTCGTCGTCGCCGGCGGCATGGAGTCGATGAGCCGCATGCCGTATTTCGTCGACTCTGAGGACGCGCGATGGGGGCATCGCATGGGCAACTTCACGCTCGTGGACGCCATGTATCGCGACGGCTTCTCGTGCCCGCTCTCGTCGATGATCATGGGCGAGACCGCGGAGGTCCTCGCGCGCGAATACGGCATCACGCGCGACGAGTCCGACGCGTACGCCGTCGAGACGCAGCGGCGCGCCGCGCGCGCGGTCGCCGAGGGGCGGTACCGCGACGAGATCGCGCCGGTGTCCGCGACCGACGCCAAGGGACGCGCGGTCGTGACGGATGCGGACGAACATCCGCGGCCGGACACGACGCTCGCGATGCTGAAAAGGCTCTCGCCGGTGTTCGGATCCGTCGAAGGACACGCGGGCATCATCACCGCCGCCACTTCGTCGGGCATCACCGACGGCGCCGCGGCCCTCATACTCATGAGCGCCGCGCGCGCGCAGGCGCTCGGCGTGACGCCGCTCGCGCGGATCCTCGGCTGGGCGTCGGCCGGCGTCGATCCCAGGAGAATGGGCATCGGCCCGGTGCCCGCCATGCGCAAGCTGTTCGCGCGCACCGGCCTCGCACTGGACGATTTCGACCTCTTCGAGTTGAATGAAGCGTTCGCCCCGCAGGTGCTGGCTGTCTTGCGCGACGAGCCGATTCCGCTGGAGAAGCTGAACGTCAACGGCGGCGCCATCGCGCTCGGCCACCCGATCGGCTGCACCGGCGCGCGTATCCTGGTCACGCTGCTGTACGAAATGCAGCGGCGCCAGGTCAGACGCGGGCTTGCAACGCTGTGCGTGAGTGGGGGAATGGGGATGGCACTGGCGCTGGAACGGGAGTAGCAGGCAGCGGGCAGCAGGCAGTAGGCAGTGAGTCCAACTGTCGCGCTGTCAGCGTGACAGCGTGATCCACTGCCAGCCGCCTGCTGCCTGCTGCCAGCGACGGGGAGCTTTTATTACATGCGTATAGCAGTGATACCTGGCGACGGAATCGGAAAAGACGTGACCGTCGAAGCCGTCAAGGTGCTGAAGGCGGTTGCGAGCAAGTACGGCAAGACGCTCGACCTCGAGCACCTGCCCTGGGGCGCGGATTACTTTCTCGAGACGGGCATCAGCGTGCCGCCCGACGGCTACACAATGCTGCGCGACCAGTTCGACGCGGTGTTCATCGGGGCGCTCGGCGATCCGCGCATCCCCGACATGCGGCACGCGCGCGACATCCTGCTCGGCACGCGCTTCGAGCTGGATCTCTACGTCAACTACCGGCCGATCCGGCTGCTCGACGCGCGGCTGTGTCCGTTGAAGGACCGTGGCCCGAAGGACGTCAACTTCACCGTGTTCCGCGAGAACACGGAAGGGCTGTATGTGAGCATCGGCGGCCGGTTCAAGGCGGGCACGGAGGACGAGATCGCGATCCAGGAGGAGCTGAACACCTATAAGGGCGTCCACCGGATCATCCTGCACGCGTTCGAGTACGCGAGGGCGCGCGGCCTGACGAAGGTCTGCATGGCGGACAAGAGCAACGCCATGCAGCAGGGGCACGCGCTCTGGCAGCGCGTCTTCCGCGAGCTGTCCGCTCAGTACGCGGGCATCACGGCCACGCACTACTACATCGATGCGTTGACGATGTACATGATCAAGGACCCGGGGCAGTTCGAAGTAATCGTCACGAACAACCTGTTCGGCGACATCATCACGGACCTTGGCGCGCAGCTGCAGGGGGGCCTCGGCATGGCGGCCTCCGGCAACCTGCACCCGGGGAAGACGTCGATGTTCGAGCCCGTGCACGGCTCCGCGCCGAAGTACGAAGGCAAGAACGTCGCGAACCCGGTCGGCGCGATTCTGTCCGCCGCGCTGATGCTCGAGACGCTCGGGCTCGAGACCCAGGCGCGCGCCATGGAAGCGGCGGTCGAACAGGCCGTCGCGTCGGGAAACGTCACGAAGGATATCGGCGGGAAGCTCGGCACGAAGGAAACCGGCGACTTCATAGCGGCAAACATCCCATCGTAGGGCGGGGCTCTCGGCCTCGCCGACCTTACTCGAGAGGGCCTCATGTCAGACATCTTCATTCTTGGCGGCGCCCGCACGCCGATGGCGGAGTACGTGGGCAAGCTGAAGGACGTTTCAGCCATCGAGCTTGGCGCCATCGCGGCGCGGGCGGCGATGGAGCGGACCGGCGTCACGCCGGAGATGGTGCAGCACGTTGTCTTCGGCAACGTGATGCAGACCAGCGCGGATGCGATCTACGGCGCGCGTCACGTCGGTGTCAAGGCCGGCGTGCCGGTGGAGGTTCCTGCGCTGACGGTGAACCGCCTGTGCGGTTCCGGCATTCAAGCCGCCGTCAGCGGCGGCCAGATGATTCTCCTCGGTGAAGCCGACGTCGTCCTCACCGGCGGCATGGAGAACATGAGCCAGGCGCCGCACGTGATCCGTGGCCTGCGTTCGGGGCTGCGCCTGGGGCAGGGCCAGCTCGAAGACAGTCTGTGGGCGGGGCTGCTCGACACGCACTGCGGCTGCACGATGGCCGTGACGGCGGAGAACTGCGCCGCGAAGTACGGCGTCTCGCGCGACGAGCAGGATCGCTTCGCGATTCGCAGCCAGCAGCTCGCGGATCAGGCGTGGAAGAGCGGCCGCTTCGCCGAGGAGATCGTGCCGGTGGAGCTCAAGTCGCGCAAGGGCGTCGAGCTCTTCGCCCAGGACGATCACATGCGGCCGGAGACGACCATGGAGGTGCTGGCGAAGCTGCCGGCGGCCTTCAGCAAGAACGGCTGCGTGACGGCGGGGAACGCGTCGGGGATCGTGGACGGCGGCGCGGCGCTGCTGCTCGCGTCGGAGCGTGGCGTGAAGGCGCACGGCCTGAAGCCGCTCGCGCGCCTGGCGCACTGGGCGTACGTCGGCGTCGAGCCGACGCTGATGGGGATGGGCCCCGCGCCCGCGACGCGCCTCGTGCTTCAGAAGGCCGGCCTGACGCTGAAGGACATCGATTTGATCGAGGTCAACGAGGCGTTCGCCGCGCAATACCTGGCTGTCGAGAAGGACCTCGGCCTGGACCGCGACAAGGTGAACGTCAACGGCGGCGCCATCGCGCTCGGGCATCCGCTCGGGATGTCCGGCACGCGCCTGCTGCTCACGCTGACGCTGGAGCTGAGGCGCCGCGGCGCGAAACGCGGGCTGGCAACCGCCTGTATTGGCGGAGGGCAGGGGATCGCGGCCATTGTCGAAACGGTGTGAAGATCCACGGCAGCCCTGAAAAGATCCACGGCAGCCCTAAAGGGCTGCGCAACATCACGTAGTTCTCGAGACACCGCGAGATCTGTTGCGCAGCCCTTCAGGGCTGCCTTCATAGAGGTACGAAATGGCTATCAAGACTGTTGGCGTTTTGGGTTGCGGCCTCATGGGCTCGGGCATTGCGCAGGTGTCGGCGGCGGCAGGGTACAAGACGATCGTGCGCGAAGTCGAGCAGGGCTTTCTCGACCGCGGCATGGGGCGGATTCAGAAGTTCCTGACCGACGGCGTTGCGAAGGGCAAGGTGACCGAGGAGGCGAAGAACACGACGCTCGGCAATCTGTCGGGCACGACCGGCTTCGAGGGGTTGAAGGACTGCGATCTGATCGTCGAGGCGATCATCGAGAACGTCGAGGAGAAGACGAAGGCGTTCGCGGCGCTCGACGCGCTGGTGGGCGCCGACGCGATCTTCTGCTCGAACACGTCGTCGCTCTGCATCACCGAGCTGGCGTCGAAGACGAAGCGGCCCGACCGGTTTGGGGGCCTGCACTTCTTCAATCCGGTCCCGCTGATGAAGCTGGTGGAAGTCATCCGCGGCCTGTCGACGAGCGACGACACCTATCAGAAGACGTTTGCGTTCGCGCAGTCGCTCGGCAAGGAGCCGATCACCGCGCCGGACAAGCCCGGGTTCATCGTGAACCGGCTGCTCGTTCCGTATCTGCTCGACGCGATTCGGTCGTACGAGCACGGGCTCGGCACGATCGAGGACATCGACAAGGGAATGAAGCTCGGATGCGGCTACCCGATGGGGCCCTTCACGCTGCTCGACTTCGTCGGCCTGGACACGACCTACTACATCGCGAACATCATGTTCGAGGAGTACCGCGAGCCGGCGTATGCGCCGCCGCCGCTTCTCAAGCGCATGGTGCTCGCCGGCCGGACCGGCCGGAAATCGGGGCAGGGCTTCTACAAGTACTGAAGGGCGAAACGTAGAACGCAGCATTCGACATTCTACGTTCTGCATTTCTTTGTAACCGATCGCGCTCCGCGGACTCTGTGTCCTGGGGGCGCGATGTACAATACGCACATGCAGGACCTGATCCGCCAGATGCTCGCCGAGCTGGGCGAGGACCCGAGGCGCGAAGGGCTGGTCAACACGCCGAAACGGGTCGAGAAGTCGCTGCGCTTCCTCACGAGCGGCTACGCGGCCGACATCGACGAAGTGCTGAACGACGCGCTGTTCACGGTCGACTACAACGAGATGGTGATCGTCAGGGACATCGACTTCTACAGCCTGTGCGAGCACCACATGCTGCCGTTCTTCGGCCGGTGCCACGTCGCCTACATCCCCCAGGGCCGTGTGATCGGTCTCAGCAAGATCCCGCGCCTCGTGGAGATCTTCGCGCGGCGCCTCCAGGTGCAGGAGCGGCTCACCAACCAGATTGCCGACACGCTGCTCGAAAAGATCCAGCCGCTCGGCGTCGCCGTTGTGATGGAGGGGGCGCATCTCTGCATGTCGATGCGCGGGGTCGAGAAGCAGAACTCGATCGCGATCACCAGCGCGATGCTCGGCGTGTTTCGAGAGGACGCGCGGACGCGCATGGAGTTTCTCGAGCTGATCAGGCGGCCCGAGCTCGTCGAGCGATCCATGAAGACCCCGCTCGCCGGCATGGCGTGCATCACAGACTGACGCGGATTCCACGTCCTACCTTCTGCGTTTCAGCGGCCCCCGCCCCGGTTGCTATACTGCAAAGATGCGTCGTGTTGTACTACTGCTGCTGATCGCATCGCTGGCTGCGCCGGGGGCCGTCTCCGCGCAGCGCCGCCGCGCGCCTGTGAAGAAGCCGGCCGCCGTGCCGCTCAAGACCGACCCCGCCGACCTCAAGTGTCCCGAGTCGCTCGGGACCGGCGTGAAGACCGGCGCCTCGTACTGCTTCGTGCTCGCCGGCCGCGATCCCGCCCAGGGCGTGATCGTCACGATTCCCAGTCACGCGGGTCCGGCCAGTCTCCTGTTCGAGCTGCACAACCGGCATACCTACTCCGAGGAGGACATCCGGGCGGGCCGCGGTTACGCGAAGTACACCGCCGTCATCGGGGTGCTGTCGATGAAAAGTGAACTGCTCGGCCGCGCCGCGGTGCAGAGCGAGTTCCGCGCGGCGCGGGACCTGCACGAGCGCATCTCCGGCGGCGCCGGTCCGGGCGGCGTCAAGGCGGTCGCGCCGATCGGCCGCGAGCAGATCGCCGTGACGATTCCAGCCGGCGTCGAGCAGGTCAGCCTCCTGGGTGAAGTGCTCGACGCGACGACGGCCGCCGGCCACGAGATCGCCAGCCCCGGACGTCCCGTCGCCCTCGTCAGTCATGTGCGTATCGAGTACCGGCCGGCGCCCCCTCCGAGGACACGAAAGAAATGACCCTTCGACCCTTCGAGGACCTCAGGGCCGTCCCGGGCAGCGTCGAGGGGCGACAGGCTCAGGGCAGGCCCCTTCGGGACGTGATTATCGTGGGGGCCGGCCCGGCCGGCCTGGCGACAGCCATCGCCGCCAGCCGCAACGCCCTCGATTACCAGGTGATCGAGAAGGGCGCGCTCGTCAACTCGCTGCTGCACTATCCGACCGGGATGGTGTTCTTCACGACACCGGAGCTGATGGAGATCGGCGACGTGCCGTTCGTGAGCCCGTACGACAAGCCCACGCGGCTCGAAGCGCTGCGCTACTACCGCCGCGTCTCCGATCTGTTCAAGCTCGACATCGTGTTCGACGAAGCCGTGACGGCCATCACGCGCGAGCCGTCCGTGCCGGACGCCGCCGGCTCGTTCGTCGTGGACACGCAGTCAACCCGCGGCGTCCGGCGCGCGCTGCGTTCGCGCACGGTCGTGATGGCCACCGGTGCCTACGACTTCCCGAACGAGTGCGGTGTGCCCGGAGAAGGCCTTCCGCACGTGTCGCACTACTACACGCAACCGCATCCGTTCTTCCGCAAGCGCGTCATCATCGTCGGCGGCAGGAACTCGGCGGCGGAAGCCGCGCTCGACCTCTATCGCGCCGGAGCGCAGGTGACCATCGTCCACCGGCGGCCGGCGCTCGGCGACTCCATCAAATACTGGGTGAAGCCGGACATCGAGAACCGGATCAAGGAAGGCACCATCGCCGCGCGCTTCGAGACGCGGCTCGTGGAGATCCGCCCGACGACCGTCGTCGTCGAGCGCGACGGCGCGCGAGAGGAGCTGCCGGCCGACGCGGTGTTCCTGCTGACCGGCTATCGATCGGACACCACGCTGCTGCAGTCGGCCGGGGTCGCCCTCGACCCGGAGACGTCAGGGCCGTCCTTCGATCCGCAGACCTTCGAAACCAGCGTGCCGGGCCTTTACGTGGCAGGCGCGGTAGTCGCGGGGGTGCGAAGCGGCCGAATCTTCATCGAAAACGGACGCTTTCATGGGGAACAGGTGATAAAAGCGATACATGCGCTCATGTTCTGAAGCACATAAGCGCCGACGCGCCGTTTCTGTCCGATCGCCACGGGCGGTCCATCTCCCGTCAGACCGCGGAGTTGGTGTTCAAACGCGTGCGAGAGCAGGCCGGCCTGGAGCGCCCAGCGTGCCGCACGTTCCGCCCGCGGCTGCACGATTTTCGGCACACGTTCGCGATGAATCGATTGGTCAGTTGGTACCGCCAGGGCAAAAACGTACAGCGACTCCTGCCGCACCTTTCTACGTACCTCGGCCACTGCAGCGTGAAGGAAACGCAGCGGTGCCTGTGTATGACGTCCGAGTTGACGATGGAGGCTGGTCTTCGGTTCTTGAAGTACGCCATTCCGGGAGGGCCACATGAAGACGCATGACGGCGTACCGCTGGGCAGCTGGGTCCGTCGGTTCCTCCTCGAGCATCTCGTCGTGGAACGCAACCTCTCCCGCAATACCCAGCGCAGCTATCGGGACACGCTTCGACTCTTGATCCCGTTTGCGGCCGATCGCCACAGGACGGCCGTCGATCGGTTGGTCGTGACCGAGGTGTCGGCAGATGTGGTGCGCGGCTTTCTTCGTCACGTCGAAGAGCGCCGCGGCTGTGGCGTCAGGACGCGCAATCAGCGATTAGCCGCGATCCATGCGCTCGCGACGTTCGTCGGCGAGCGCTGCCGGGAGTTGATTCCCTGGTGCGGCGAGGTCCGTGCCGTGCCGTTCAAACGATACGACCGGCCGAGCCTGTGCTACCTCGACAAGCCCGAGATCGACGCGCTCCTGGCCGCTCCGGACCGCACGACCGAGCAAGGCCGTCGGGATCACGGCGTCCTGTTGTTCCTTTACAACACCGGCGCGCGCGCCAGCGAGGCCGCGGCCGTCTCCATTCGCGATCTCGACGTTCGATCTGATGGGTCTGGCTCGGTGCGGCTCGTCGGCAAGGGAGGGAAGACACGACACTGTCCGCTCTGGCCCACGACCATGACGTCGCTGCTGGCGCTGACGTCAGGACGATCGCCGGACGAGCCCGTGTTCCGTAACCGGCGGCGAATGCCCGTCACGCGGTTTGTCGTGCACGCGACCGTCACACGGTATGTGACCGACGCCGCCATCGTATGCCCAACGCTCGCCAAGAAAACGATCAGCCCGCACGTCATCCGACACACGACCGCGACGCAGTTACTCCGCGCGGGCGTGGACATCAACACGATCCGCGCGTGGCTGGATCACGCCTCGATCGACACGACCAACGTGTAACTCCTCGAAAGAGAAAGCGGAGTTGCTCACGAAGGCGCTCGATTACGTCAAGAAAGGCGATCGTCAACGCTCTAACCACAGTGTTTTTGACGGGGTCTATTCATTTAGCGGCTCGGTGATCGAGCAGCACCGACGTGTTCTGGACGCCCTCGAAGGATCTGGCGACGACTACGAAGGACCACCGCGCAAAGAGCTTGAAAAGGTTCTCGGTGGTGGCATTTCCGACCTTGTCAAGACGCTTGGCGACTGGGACCTGATCGCTTGGTGCAATTACTTGCGAGTGGTGGTCAAGAAGAAACCGTCAATCACGTTGGCGTCACCGCGGATTGACCTCAAAGGCGTCACGGTGAACGTGACCGCCGGGGCTGAGCTGTGGGCTAAGTACCCTTGGTGGAACTGCTACAACTGGTGTTTCAAATGGGAGAAAGTCATCAAGTGCGACCGGATCGCGGCGATCACAGTTTCGCTCGATGTGGCGGCTGAGGCTCACGCTGATGTGAGCGCAAGAGGCCCCCTGGTCGCGGTCCAGGCCGCTTTCGACCGCCTGCGGCTCGATTACCCCATCCTCGATAAGATCCCGCTCGAACGGATTGCAAACGCAGCGCTGGCGAATCAATTAGCGTACGTGTTTGACGCGTCGCAGCTGGTCGCCTCCGTGCCGGTTCTTGGATCAAAGTTCAAGGTGGACAGCGTGTCGTTGCCATCGTCGAGCAATTCAATAAGCGTAGGTGTGAACATCAAGCAAATCTGAGCTGACCAGAACCCGGAATGTCGGACCCGCTAGCCCGACGCGCTGAGTCGCGCTGCTGCGCCGTGCAGGCAATGGACGTAGGCAGTCGGCTTGGGTCCACGGAGCGGTGCCCCAGACGATTGGAACCACAATCCGCGCCACGCCTGCAGAGAAGTAAGGTTGCTGGTGTGGCGCAGCGGCGCACGGTGACGCGAGCGGTAACGCGGGATGGCTCGCCGAGATAGGTCCCGAGTCGCGCAGTGTCTACTAGCCGTCGGGATGTGCTCTCGCTCGGCACACCCCTTCAAAAGGGCAACGCGCAGGAGGACGTCACTTGAGCCGCCAGGGAGCGACCTCGCCTGGACCTGACCGGACATAACCGACCGCAGTACATAAGTGCCGTGGCTCGTGGCTCGAGGAAGGAAGAACGAGCCACGAGTAACGAGCAACGATCTTCAGTGAATCCCCTCGCCCCCCCACTTGTGTTGGGAGACGATCACCTTCATTTCGAGCAACTCGATGAGCGATCGACAGCGGGCGAGCAGGCCGTCGCGTTCGAGCAGCGCCTGCTTCTCGACCGGTTCCAGCTCCAGGTACTGAGCCAGGGTGTTCACGAGGTCCTCGTCGGGCATGGAAGGGGGGACCTTCGGATCGACGCCGCGGCCCGCCGGCTGCGGCACCAGCAGCGCCTCGAGGCGCCGCCGTTCGCTGCGGACCGTCTCGCGTTCCTTGTCGTTCAACGCTTCGAGGATCGGCTGGATCTGCGCGATGCGGTAGCTTCGGCTGGCGTCCTCGCCGGTGACGCGGAATTTCTCGAGCCCGCGCAGGACGATGTTGTACCGGCCGTCAGGGAGCGATTCGGCGTGCGCGATCAGCCCCGCGCAGCCGATCGGATAGACCGCCGGCCGCCCTTCGTAGTCCGCCTCCCACCCCGGGCGCAACAGCACCATCCCGATCAGCCGGTCGCCATTCAGCGCGTCTCCCACCATGTCCAGGTACCGGGGCTCGAAAATATGCAGCGGCAGGGACACGTTGGGAAAGAGCACCACGTTGGGCAGGGGGAAAATGGGGAGGGTGGGGGGCAGCATCTCTGTCTACGTCAATTGCCGATTGCCGATTGGCGATTGGCGATTGCCGATTGACGGATTGACGAATGCCGATTTCCGATCGACGGATTGGCGATTGGCGAATGGTGAGCCACGTTGGACGGCGCCCGCTGATGCCCAGCTCTCTATCATGTTCCCCCCAATCGGAAATCAGCAATCCGTCGATCGGCACTCACCAATCGACAACCCGTCAATCGGCACTCTGCAATCGCCAGTCGGCAATGACGATTAGTGAATGGTCCTGGTCTTTTTGTCCATGTAGTCCATCAACACATAGCGCCCGAGCGTGCGCGGCGTGGTGAAGTAGGCCTTGCCGTGGCAGATCTCGGCGACCTTGCGGACGAAGCTGACGAGATCCGGATCGCGCGCGAGCATGAACGTGTTGATCAGGATACCCCCCTTGCGGCACGCCGCGACCTCGGCGAAGGTCTCGGACACGATGAAGGGATCGAGGCCGAACGCGTTGCGATAGATGCGGCCGTCGGGGCGCGTCAGCGCCGACGGCTTGCCGTCCGTGATCATGACAATCTGCCGCATGTCCTTCTGCTGGCGCTCGAGAATGCGCCGGGCGAGCCGGAGGCCTTCGCGGGTGTTCGTGTAGTAGGGGCCGACCTTCGCGCGGGCGAGCTGGCCGAGCGCGATCTCCTCGGCCGAATCGTGGAAGAGCACCACCTTCAACGCGTCTCCGGGATACTGCAGCCGGATCAGATTCGCCAGGGCGAGCGCGACCCGCTTGGCGGGGGTGAACCGATCTTCGCCGTAGAGGATCATGCTGTGGCTGCAATCGAGCATCAGCACCGTCGCGCAGGAGCTCTGATACTCGCCCTGCACGACCATCAGGTCTTCGTAGTCGATTGAAAGGGCGCCAGTGTATAGGGGGCCTGTCCCCACCTCGGCATCTCCGGTGGGGACAGGCCCCTTTTGCGCCCGCGTCCGCGCGACCGCGTTCAGAATGGTCCCGCTCGCGTCGAGGTTGAGCGTGTCGCCGAACTCGTAGGGCTTCGACGCGCCGCTGGCCTCGATGCCGGTGGCCATCTCGCGCGTGTCGTGCCGACCGATGCTGCTCCTGCCGAGCGATCCGAGCAGATCGCGCAGCGCGCGATAGCCGAGAAAATCGAGGCTCTTGTCCGTGATCTCGAACTTGTATTCGGCTTCGCCGCCGCCGGATCCCGCGCCGCGCTCGCGGCGCTCGCGCTCGGCCTCGAGGTCGGGCGAGGTCGTCACGTAGCCCTGCTTCTCGAGCCGCTCGATGATCCTCTGCACCAGCTCGTCGAGACGCGACTCGGCGTCCTGCGAGTCCTGCCAGTCCTTCCCGAGCAGCTTCTCGAGCGTCTCGTCCGACAGCAGGCCGCCGTTGAGGATCGCTTCCAGGATCGCGTCGTGCAGGGACTGCATCGACTGGTCGCCGGCCGGCATGCCGTACGGATCCTCGAAGCCGCTCGACAGCAGCAGATCCGAGAGCCGCGACAGCAGCTCCTCGAGATCGAGCTCGTCGAGCTCCTCGCCGGCGAATTTCGAATAGCGATACTTCATAACGTTGGCAGGGCTGAAGCCCTGCGCTACAGATACGAACGAGTAGCGGAGCCCTTCAGGGCTGCCTCACCCGCGGCGCAGCCCTTCAGGGCTGCCTCACTCGCGGCGCAGCCCTTCAGGGCTGCCTCACCCGCGGCGCAGCCCTTCAGGGCTGCCTCACCCGCGGCGCAGCCCTTCAGGGCTGCCTCAGCCGTAGTGCAGCCCTTCAGGGCTGCCTCACCCGCGGCGCAGCCCTTCAGGGCTGCCTCAGCCGTAGCGCAGCCCTTCAGGGCTGCCTCAGCGTCAGTTGTAGTACTTCTTCTTCGACGTCCCCGTCAGCGGCAGCTCGCGATCGAGCGTCGGGTCTGGCGCCGCGGCGCGGATCGGCCGGCGCGCGGGCTCCGCGCCCTGGTACTGCCATTCGTCCGTGCGGCTGATCTTCTTCAGCGCGTAGAGCCCTTCGAGAATGAAATCGACGGCAGAGGCGACGACCGGCGGTGGCGTGTCCGTGCCGATCCCGATTTGACCGACCAGCTCGAGCAGCCCCTGCACCTGTTGGGTCCGCGCGAGCAGCTCGCGCGCGTCCAGCGTGTCGTCGATGTGCAGCGTGCCGCCGAGATCGAACCACTCGGTGACCTGTTGCAGATCGGCGCCGGCGAAATAGCCGCTGAAGATGCTCCCGACGGCCGAGCGGATGATGTCGCGCGCGACGTTGTCCGCGCCCCGCAGCTCCCCCTCGTACTCCAGCTCGAATTTCCCGGTGATGGCGGGCAGCGCGGCGTAGATGTCGGTGACGCGCGGGACCGAGATCGATTCGCCCGCGACGAGCGCGCGGCGCTCCGCGTTCGACACGACGTTCTCGAGCAGCGAGATCGGCAGCCGCTGGCTCACGCCCGAGCGGCGATCGACCTTGGCGTCCTGCCGGGCCTGGAACGCGACCTCCTCGACGAGCTCGCGCACGAACTCGGGGATCTGCACCACCGGGTGATCGGCGCCTCCGGCGTGCCGCTGCAGCCAGGCTTCCTGCGCGGTAATCGCCATCGCGTGGCCGCGCGTCACGGGATAGTGCGTGCGAATCTCGGACCCGATCCGGTCCTTGAGCGGCGTGATGATCTTGCCGCGCGCGGTGTAGTCCTCCGGGTTCGCGCTGAACGCCACGAGGACGTCGAGCGGCAGCCGCACCGGGTAGCCCTTGATCTGGACGTCCCCTTCCTGGAGGACGTTGAACAGGCCGACCTGGATCTTGCCCGCGAGGTCCGGCAGCTCGTTGATCGCGAAGATGCCGCGGTTGGCCCTGGGCAACAGTCCGTAATGGATCGTCAGCTCGTCGGAGAGATGCAGGCCGGCGCGGACGGCCTTGATCGGATCCAGGTCGCCAATCATGTCCGCGATCGTGACGTCGGGCGTCGCGAGCTTCTCGACGTACCGCGCGTCGCGCCCGAGCCAGGCGACCCTCAGCGCGTCCCCTTCGGCCCGCACGCGCGCGCGGCACGCGGCGCACAGCGGCGCGAGCGGGTCGTCGTGGATTTCGCAGCCGGGGACCACGGGGATCTCCTCGTCCAGCAGCGTGGTCAGCGCGCGGAGGATGCGGCTCTTCGCCTGCCCGCGCAGTCCGAGCAGAATGAAGTTGTGGCGCGACAGGATCGCGTTGACGATCTGCGGGATCACGCTCTCGTCGTACCCGATGATGCCGGGGAAGATCGGTGCCTTCATCCGCAGCCGCGCGATCAGGTTCTCGCGGACTTCATCCTTCACGGAGCGGCGGCGGATCTGGCCGCGCTCGACCGCCGCGCGCAATTCGCCGAGGGTGGTGGGACGGACGGCAGCGGATGACATTCATCGATATTACCACCGGGGTTTGGGAGTCCACGGAGAAGACGGTGGCCACGGAGCACAACCTTTGGACGGAGGCACGGAGTGCACGGGGGAGCACGGAGGAACTGCTCAGCCGGCGGATGCGGGCGGCTGGCTGCGCGCCGGCCTCTTTGACGTCCGTGGCCGGCGCTGGAGGCGATCTCAGATCGCCTCACCGCGCGGAGCGCGGCGGAGCCAGCCGCCCCTCCTCCGTGCGTCTCCGTGAGCTCCGTGTCTCCGTGTGATCCTGTCTCCGCGTGCTCCCGGTTCTCCGCGCGCTCCCGGGGTAAGATGCGCATGTGTTCCCCCCAACCCATCCGCCAGCCGGCGTGACCCGGCCGCTCGTGTACGCGCATCGCGGCGGCGCGCGCCTGCGGCCGGAGAACACGATTGCCGCTTTCGATCACGGGCTTGCGGTGGGAGCGGACGCGCTCGAATTCGATGTGCACCTCTCGCGCGACGGCGTCGTGGTGATCCACCACGACCGGACACTGGATCGGACGACCGACGGAACCGGGGCGCTCGCCGACCACACCGCCGACGAGCTGGCGCGCCTGGATGCCGGGTATCGCTTTCAGCCGCTGACGCCGGATCCGGCGCCGTGTCCGTTTCGCGGCGCCGGTTTCCGGATCCCAAGATTGCGTGACGTCCTGGCCCGCTACACGAACGTCCCGCTCATCATCGAACTGAAGGTCAACGAGCCCGAGCTCGCGCATCGCACGATTGACGAAGTGCGCCGCGCGAGCGCGCTGGATCGCGTCTCGCTGGGCTCGTTCGGCTGGCGCGTCCTGCACGCCGCGCGCAGGTACGAGCCGCGGATTCCCACGGGCGCGTCGCGCGAGGAAGCGCGCTGGGCGCTCTACCGATCGTGGGTGCGCTGGCCGCTCGGCGCCACCGCCTACCGCGAGCTGCAGGTGCCGGAGGCCTCAGGGCGCACCAGGATCATCTCCCCCCGCTTCATCGCGCACGCGCGTCGCGCGGGCATCCCGGTGAAAGTTTGGACAGTCGACGACGCGGACGACATCCGACGGCTGGTGCGATGGGGCGTGTCGGCGATCATCACCGATCGACCGGACATCGCCGTCAGCGTCGTCGGCTCGATGGCCTGATTCAGATTCGCTGGCTGTACACCCTCACGCCCCCCCTGACCACGGCCCACGGCACGAAGCACACGAAGCACACGAAGCACACGAAGACTGATCAGAAGAAGATGTGGCGCACGCTGGCGGCTGTCGCGTGGCGGGGTGCCATCGAGCCGCGCGACGCGCGTCCTGCGACGCCGGCCCAAGAACTCCACGGGGCCGGCGCTCGATGGCACCCTGCATCACGAGCGGGATCCGTCTTCGTGTCCTTCATGTCCTTCGTGACGCAAGACCGTCGGCGCGTGCAGCGGTGCGGCGGCTGACGCCAGTATTTCAGGATCCGAGCTTGTCAACGCTCGTGAACCTCGGCTCGATGTCCACCGGCACGCTGGTGAGCTTGTCGAGCACCTTCTTCACCGATGGCCGCAGTACGCCGAGGCGCTCGATCAGGTCCTTCGCCTTCGAATAGCTGCCCTGCGCCTCGATCATCATGATGTCCCGTGTCAGCGCGGTCACGGCGCCCGCGATCTTCGCGTCATCCACGCTGAACGTGCCGTCGGGCATCACCGTGAACGCGCCGGCGTCGAGCAGGTAATTGAGCTGTATGGCGATGCCGCGCCCGTGCGCCTCGTTCAGCCCGAAACGAATCGACCGGAACGCGGAGGCGAGGAACGTCGTGTACATCGTCTTCGCGATCGCCGGGTCGATCAGCTTGCGATCGGCGAGCTGCCTCAGCGCCCACAGACCTGACACGTCCGCCTTGGCTTCCTCGATCGTGCTGTAGGTTTCCTTGAGTGCTTGTCGCACGGTGGCTCCACGAAAGGGTTCACGCTGGGCGAGGAGCGGAGCGGGGCCAGGGGCCCCCGCGAGCGACGAGCTAGGCGGGGTGTTGGGGGCCCCGCCGTTTGAGACGAAGTGCGGCCCCAGGCCGTGCATCAGCTCGTGCATCAGGATGTGCGTGAAGAACGCCTCGAACGAGACGTTCTTCTGGTCGGCCGCCGGCAGCGCCACCTTCGAGATCGGCACGAGCACCATGTTGAACTTCGCGTCCTGCACGTTCTTCAGCATGACGCGCTTGGTGCCCTTCTCCTTCACCACGCGCTCGTCGTTCGGCAGGTTGAACGCCGCCGTCTGCACGGCGCTGTTGGCGTCCCCCGCCGCGATCACGACGTTGACGACGCGGATCGGCGCCAGCGCGCCGAGCTTCGGATTGCGCAGCGCCGGATCGATCGGCAGCGCATTCTCGAGGTCCTGGAGATGCGCCGAGAACGCCTGCAGCTTTTTCGACTCCGCCTCGTCGCGGACGGTGATGAAGGCCTCGAACCCGGCCTTGTAGTTGAACCACTCGTCCTCGTACACCTCGTACGGCCCAATCGTCGGCTCGATCGAGGCGTCCAGCTCCATCCACGCCACGTCGCTGGCGTAGTAGTCGTTCGACAGGAACGCGTCGGCGCGCGCCGTCAGGAACTTCTTCAGCGTCGCCTGCGCCGTCAGATCCGCGGCCTCCCGCAGCAGGCCCGCGGCGTGCGCCAGCTCCGCCTGGTATTCCAGGCTGTAGGGCACGGCAACCAGCGTGTTGTTCGGGCCGCGGCGCACCACGGTGAAGAACCCGGTCGCGGGCTCCTTCTGGCCGGGCGGCAGCCCGTCGATCCACTTCTGGATGTCCGCCTTGCTCGAGCCGATAGGATAGAAGTTCCCGCCGTCGGGTTTGGCGGGCGCCCCCGGGACGAACACCCTGTTGTCATCGAGTCGCGACCACGGCCCCTTGTTGATCAGGAAGTAGTGCAGCCGCGCGCGGCCGAGCGGATCGGTGCGCCGCGCGAGGTCCTGGAGCATCGCGTCGTTGCCGGACCAGACCTGGCGGAGGAACAGGCTGTCCATGAGCTTGGCGGCCTCGACGAGCTTGGCCAGCGCCTGCCGCTCGCGCGCCGCGAGCGCCGTGAGATCGGCGCTGATGTCGGCCGGTGCGAACCGCGCGGTCATCGACTGGAGCTCGGACAAGGTGGGGAGGGGTCCCGCCTGCTGCGCCGGTTGTTGCATGGGATTGTCTCCGCCACGACGAACCCGCCCGTAGACGCTGGAGAATGCCGCGGCGAACGCCGCGGCGGCAATGATGAGGGCTGGGGCTGACGCAAATCGTTTCATGAGAAGCACTCGCACGAACCGCGGGCGCCCTGTGGCCGGGCTGGTCGCCGGTCGCACCGCGGGACTACAATAACTGGATTGTAGTCACAGACAGAGAGCGGACAACAGGGACGAGGAGAACGAAGCGCACGAGCTGGCGGGAGGAAGCCGGTAGCCCGACAGCTGGGTATAGACATGAGGAACATCGCACCCCGGGACACGTCGGAACTGGAAGCCACCGAGCAGCGCGAGTGGCGCGAGTCGCTGGACTACGTCATTCAGCAAGGCGATCGCGGCCGCGTCCAGCGGCTGCTCTCGACCCTGCGGCATCACGCGCGCATGGCGGGCGTGAGCCTGCCCTTCACCGCCGTCACCGCCTACGTCAACACGATCCGCGCGGAAGATCAGACGCCGCTCCCGGGCAGCCAGGAAATCGAGCGGCGCATCAAGAGCCTCGTGCGATGGAACGCGATGGCGATGGTCGTGCGCGCCAACCGTCTGTCGGAAGGCATCGGCGGCCACATCTCCACCTACGCGTCGGCCGCGACGCTGTACGAGGTCGGCTTCAATCACTTCTTCCGCGGCAAGGGGAAGGACGGCGACGGCGACCTCATTTACTTCCAGGGGCACGCCTCGCCCGGCATCTACGCGCGTGCGTTTCTCGAAGGACGCCTGTCGCTCGAGAAGATGGCGAACTTCCGCCGCGAGATGGCGTCCGGCGGCGGCCTCTCCTCGTACCCCCATCCGTGGCTGATGCCCGACTTCTGGGAGTTCCCGACCGTCTCGATGGGCCTCGGGCCGATCATGTCGATCTACCAGGCGCGCTTCAACCGGTACCTGGAGGATCGCGGCCTGAAGAAGCCGTCCACCTCGAAAGTGTGGACGTTCCTCGGCGACGGCGAGACGGACGAACCCGAGGCGCTCGGGGCAATCGGTCTCGCGGCGCGCGAGAAGCTCGACAACCTGATCTTCGTCGTCAACTGCAACCTGCAGCGACTTGACGGTCCCGTCCGCGGCAACGGCCAGATCATCCAGGAGCTCGAGGCGATCTTCCGCGGCGCCGGCTGGAACGTCATCAAGGTGCTGTGGGGCAGCGACTGGGATCCGATCCTCGCCGGGGACCACGACGGCCTGCTCGCGAAGCGCATGGGGGAGATCGTCGACGGCCAGTACCAGAAATACGCGGTCGAGGACGGCGCCTACCTGCGCGAGCACTTCTTCGGCACGGATCCGCGCCTGCTCGACATGGTCAAGCACCTCTCCGACGAGCAGTTGAAGAAGCTGCGTCTGGGCGGGCACGATCCGGTCAAGGTCTACAACGCCTATAAAGCGGCGGTCGAAACGAAGGGGCAGCCCACGGTCATTCTCGCGCGCACCATCAAGGGCTACGGACTTGGTGAGGCGGGCGAAGGCAAGAACATCACGCACCAGCAGAAGAAGATGAACGAGTCGGACCTCCGCTCGTTCCGCACGCGCTTCGGCATCCCGATTTCCGACGACGACATCGCCGACGCGCCGTTCTACCGGCCGCCGGAGGACAGCGTCGAGCTGCAGTACCTGCGCGAGCGCCGCAAGTCGCTCGGCGGCTTCGTCCCCACGCGCGGCGTCCGCGTCGAGCCGCTCCAGGTCCCGCTCGACGGGATCTTCGAGGAGTTCTACAAGGGCACCGAGGGGCGCAAGGCGGCGACGACGATGGTGTTCGTGCGGATCCTGTCGAAGCTGCTGCGCGACAAGGAAATCGGCGATCTGATCGTGCCCATCGTTCCGGACGAGGCGCGCACGTTCGGCATGGAGTCCCTCTTCCGTGCGGTCGGCATCTACTCGCACGTCGGCCAGAAGTACGAGCCGGTGGACCAGGACACGCTGCTCTACTACCACGAGGCGCAGGACGGCCAGATCCTCGAGGAAGGCATCACCGAGGCGGGGTCGATGTGCTCGTTCATTGCCGGCGGCACCGCGTACGCGGTGCATGGCGTGAACACGATCCCCTTCTTCATCTTCTATTCGATGTTCGGCTTCCAGCGCGTGGCGGATCTGATCTGGGCGGCGGCCGACTCGCGCGTCCGAGGCTTCCTGCTCGGTGCGACCGCCGGGCGGACGACGCTGGCGGGCGAAGGGCTGCAGCATCAGGACGGCCACAGCCACGCGTTTTCGATCGCGTCGCCGAACTGCATCTCGTATGACCCTGCTTACGCGTACGAGCTGGCCGCGATCATCCAGGACGGGATCCGCCGCATGTACCGCGATCAGGAAAGCGTGTTCTATTACCTGACCGTGATGAACGAGCAGTACCCGATGCCGGCGATGCCCGAAGGGGCGCGCGAAGGGATCCTGAAAGGGCTGTACCGGCTGAAGGCGGCAGGGGATCCGAACGCGACACTGCGCGCGCAGCTCCTTGGGAGCGGGGCCATCCTCAACGAGACGCTCGCGGCCCGGACGCTGCTCGAGAAGTACAACGTCGCCGCCGACGTCTGGAGCGTCACGAGTTATCAGGAGCTGTATCGCGACGGGCACGCGTGCGACCGGTGGAACATGCTGCATCCCGGCGAGGCGCCGCGCGTGCCGTACGTCGCCCAGTGTCTGAAGGCGGCGCCAGGTCCGATCGTGGCGGCCTCGGATTATCTGAAGGTGCTGCCGGACTCGATCGACCGCTGGACGGGCCGGCCGATCCGCGCGCTGGGCACCGACGGGTTCGGCCGCAGCGAGGATCGGAAGGGGCTGCGCGAGTTCTTCGAGGTCGACGCGCGCTTCATCGCGCTCGCCACCCTCGCGGAGCTCGCCGACCAAGGGACGCTCGATCGCGCGGTCGTCGCGCGGGCGATCGAGGACTTCGGGATCGATCCGGAGAAACCGAATCCGGCGAGGAGTTGACGGAGGCGACGGAGGCCGCGGAGACGATCACACGGAGACACGGAGAGACGGAGGAGCACGGAGTTTCGCAGCTCGCGGCTCGCAGCTCGTGACTGGGACCGTCTCACAACGCCGGCCAGGCAACCAATGGCCGGCGCCAGACCGGCCGTGGCGGGCAGCCCCGTGCGTCTCCGTGATCTCCGCGCCTCCGTGCGAGGGTTTGCTCCGTGTCCTCCGTCACCTCCGTGCCCTCAAGACAGGAAGACGACTGAAATGGCGACAGACTTCAAGATCCCCGAACTTGGCGAGAACGTCACCGCGGGCGATGTCGTCCGCCTCCTCGTCTCGCAGGGTGACACGGTCGCGAAGGACCAGCCGATCCTCGAGCTCGAGACCGACAAGGCCACGATCGAGGTGCCGTCGAGCGTGGCAGGGACCGTCACCGAGATCCGGGTCGAGCAGGGTCAGCGCGTGAAGGTGGGCGACGTCGTGCTGACGGTGGAAGAGGGCGCGGGCGCGGCAGCAAAGGGTGCGGAGCCCGGGAACGAGAAAGACAAGGAGAAGGCGGCGCCCCCGGCGAAGCAGGCCGAGGCGGCCGATCGCGGCGCGAAGCCCAAACCGCAGCCGGTCGGAGCGCCTGAAGAGGGGGGCCTGTCGCAGAAGTCGCCGGGCCAGGCCGAGCAGGCGGAGGAGCCGCGGGGAACGGCGCGCCGCGGCGAGGTGGTGGAGATCACGCGCGGCGCGAGGGGCGCCCCGGCGGCTTCGGCGCCGGGACCCGCGCAGCCGGCCGCGCAGGCCGAGAGCGGGCCGGCAGCCGCGGCCGCGCCCTCCGTGCGGCGCCTCGCGCGCGAGCTCGGCGTGGACATTCGACAGGTGCGCGGAACGGGTCCCGGCGGGCGCATTGCCGTCGAAGACGTGGAAGCGTTCGTCAAGCACGCGCTGACCGGCGGCGCCGGCGTGGGCGCGCCGGCCATCCCCTTGCCGGACTTCAGCAAGTGGGGCGAGGTCGAACGGCGGCCGATGAGCAACATCCGCCGGAAGACCGCCGAGCATCTGAGCCACGCGTGGAACGCGATACCGCACGTGACGCAGCACGACCAGGCGGACATCACCGAGGTCGAGCGGCTGCGGCAGAAGTATGCGGCGCAGGCGGAGCAGGACGGCGGCAAGCTCACCGTCACCGCGATCGCGCTGAAGGTGGTCGCGGGCGCGCTCGTGCGGTTCCCGCAGGTCAACGCCTCGGTCGACATGGCGCGCCGGGAGATCGTCTACAAGAAGGCGATCCACGTGGGCGTCGCGGTCGACACCGACCGCGGGCTCCTCGTTCCCGTCATCCGCGACGTGAACCGCAAAGGGATCCTGGAACTGTCGATCGAACTGGCGAAAGCGTCGGAGAAGGCGCGCGCCGGCAAGCTGTCGCTCGACGAGATGCAGGGTGGCGGCATCACGATCACGAACCTCGGCGGCATCGGCGGAACCGCGTTCACGCCCATCATCAACTGGCCGGAGGTCGCGATCCTCGGGATTTCGCGTGGCAGCCACGCGCCGGTGTGGCGCGACGGGAGCGACGGGCGCGACGGGGACTTCGAGCCTCGGCTGATGCTTCCGCTGTCGCTCTCCTACGATCATCGCGTCATCGACGGAGCCGACGCCGCGCGCTTCCTGCGTTGGGTGGCCGAAGCCTTCGAGCAGCCTTTCTTGCTTTCGCTGTAGAACTCCAAACTCAAAATTCCAAACTCCAAATTCCAGACTTCAAACTTCGAATCCCAAACGGAAACATGCAATTCTGGGCGGTTGGCGGTTGGCGGTGGGCGTTTGACGTTTTGGAGTTTGTAGTCTATTTGGAGTTTGGCGTTTGGCGTTTGGAGTTGTCAACGTCATGTCTCTGTCGACCCAAGTTGTCGTGATCGGAGCCGGCCCCGGCGGCTATGCGGCCGCCTTCTATGCCGCGGACCGCGGCCTGCGAGTGACCCTCATCGATCCGGCCGTCAATCCCGGCGGCGTCTGCCTGTATCGCGGCTGTATCCCGTCAAAGGCGCTGCTGCACGTCGCCGGCGTCGTCAACGAGGCGAAGCACGCAGAGGCGTGGGGGGTGTCGTTCGGCGCGCCGTCGATCGACGTGGATCGCCTGCGCGCGTTCAAGTCGAAGGTGGTCGATCGGCTCACCGGGGGTCTCGGCCAGTTGTCGAAGCAGCGCAAGATCACCTACGTGCAGGGGCGCGCGGCGTTTCGCGACGCGCGGACCCTGGAGATCACCAGGGACGGGGAGAAGCAGGCCGAGACGCTCACCTTCGAGCACGCGATCGTCGCCACCGGCTCGCGTCCGACGACCATTCCGGGACTCTCCGTCGACAGCCCGCGCGTGATGGACTCGACCGCCGCGCTGGAGTTGCCCGACGTCCCGGCGTCGCTGCTCGTGGTCGGCGGCGGCTACATCGGCCTCGAGCTGGGCAGTGTCTACGCGGCCCTCGGCACCAGGGTCACGGTCGTGGAAATGACCGGCGGCCTGCTGCCCGGCGCGGACCGCGATCTCGTCAACGTTCTCGCGAAGCGCATCGAGCGGATCACCGACGCGGTGCTGCTCGACACCAAGGTCGTGGGGATCAAAGAGGTGAAGGGCGGTATTGCCGTGACGCTCGAACCTTCGACAGGCTCAGGCCAGCCTTCGACAGGCTCGGGCCAGCCTTCGACAGGCTCAGGCCAGGGGGGAGGGGAGCCGAAGGAGCGGACGTTCGAACGCGTGCTCGTGGCGATCGGGCGCCGGCCGAATGGCGACGTGCCGGGCCTCGATCGTACCGCTGTCAAGATGACCCCGCGGGGCTTCATCGAAGTGGACGGCAGCCGGCGGACGGCGGAGCCGTCCATCTACGCGATTGGCGATGTGGCCGGAGAGCCGATGCTCGCGCACAAGGCCTCGCACGAGGCGCGGGTCGCCGTCGACGCGATCGCCGGCCGGAAGACCGCCTTCGAACCCCTCGCGATTCCCGCCGTCGTCTTCACCGATCCCGAGCTGGCGTGGTGCGGCCTCACGGAGAACGACGCGCAGCAGCAGAAGCGCGAGGTCGCCGTGACGCGATTCCCGTGGGCGGCCTCGGGCCGTGCGATTACCATCGATCGGACCGACGGGCTCACGAAGCTGGTACTGGATCCGACGTCGGGCCGCGTGCTTGGCGTGGGGATCGTGGGTCGCGGAGCGGGCGAGATGATTGCCGAGGGGGTGCTCGCCGTCGAGATGGGCGCGAGCGCCGAGGATGTCAGCCTCAGCATCCACGCCCATCCGACGCTGTCCGAGACCTTCATGGAAGCGGCCGACGTGTTCTTCGGCCACGCCACGCACATCTATCGGCCCAGACGCGATAGTCGATAGTCAAAGTCACACGAGTCAAAGTCACACGCAGTCGAAGTCACGCAGTCGAAGTCACACGAGTCCAAGCCGGGGTTGGCGCCTGTGACGTGGACTTTGTGACTTTGACTTCGTGATTCTGACTATCGACTATCGACTAGCGACTGAGATTGTTCGTGTGCGTGGTACGAACTCCGGACGAGCGGGCCGGACTCGACGTGCCCGAAGCCCAGCTCGAGCCCGAGCCGCTTCAGCTCGGCGAACTCGCCGGGTGAGTAGTACCGCGTCATGGGCAGGTTGGCGAGAGACGGGCGGAGGTACTGGCCGATGGTGACGATTTGGCAGCCAGCGGCGCGGAGGTCGTGCAGCGTCGCGACGACCTCGTCCCACTCTTCCCCGAGGCCGACCATCAACCCGGATTTCGTGGGGACGGCCGGGGCATAGGTGCGCGCGCGGTCGAGCAATTCCAGCGCGCGGGCGTAGCGGCCGCCGGGCCGGGCCATCCGATACAGGCGTGGCACGGTCTCGATGTTGTGGTTCAGGATATCGGGCCGCGCATCCAGCACGGTGCGGAGCGACGCTTCGTCACCCTTGAAATCGGGGATGAGCACTTCGATGCGGCACCGCGGCACGCGCGCGCGCGTCTCCGCGATCGTGCGCGCAAAGTGCGAGGCGCCGCAATCCGCGAGATCGTCGCGGTCGACCGAGGTGACCACGACGTACTCCAGATCCATCGACTGGATCGCGCTCGCGACTTTCACGGGTTCGTCCTGGTCCGCCGGCTTCGGCGTGCCGTGCAGCACGTTGCAGTAGCCGCACGAGCGCGTGCAGGTGTCGCCGAGGATCATGAACGTGGCGGTACCGTGGTGCCAGCACTCGCCGATGTTGGGGCAGTTGGCTTCTTCGCAGACCGTGTGCAGTCCGAGCGTGCGCCTCAGCCCCTTGAGCCGGTGGTAGTTCTCCGAGCCTGGCGCCCGAACCTTCAGCCACTCGGGCTTCGCCTGCCGTGGCAGCTCGTCAGCCCGTTTCTTCCGGCCCCGGTGGAACGTCAATGGAGCGGTCGTCATGCGTCGTCTATCGTCCTGGCGAGCACCCCTGATCACCCCTCAGCACCTTTCAGCACCCCTCAGCACCTTTCAGCACCCCTCAGCACCTTTCAGCACCCCTCAGCACCTTTCATTATACTGGCCCCTATGTCCCGCCTTTCTATTACGTGGCTCGGTCACGCGACCTTCGTCATCACCACACCGGGCGGCAAGCGGATTGTCACCGACCCCTGGCTCGAGGGGAATCCGATGTGTCCGCCCGACAAGAAGCGGATCGCCTCCGCGGATGTGATCCTGCTGTCACACGGCCACTCCGATCACGCCGGCGACATCGTCGGCGTCTCGCGATCGACGGGTGCGCCGATCCTCGCGGTCTACGAGCTGGCGCTCTGGCTCGAGCGCAAGGGCCTGCACAACGTGCAGGGCATGGGCATCGGCGGCACGGTCACGGTCGCCGGTCTGGAGATCACGATGGTGCCTGCGGTCCACACGAGCAGCACTGTCGAGAACGACACGACGGTATATCTCGGCCAGGCGGCCGGCTTCGTCGTGAAGATGGAGAACGAGCAGACGTTCTACTTCGCCGGTGATACGGCGATCTTCGGGGACATGCGTCTCATCGCCGAGATGCACAAGCCGGAAATCGCGTTCCTGCCGATCGGCGATCACTTCACGATGGGGCCGCAGGCCGCGGCGATTGCCGCGCGTATGCTCGGCGTACGACAGGTCGTGCCGATGCACTACGGCACGTTCCCGGTACTGACCGGCACGCCGGACCGCCTGCGTCACCTCGTCGAGCCGCACGGCATCGACGTGCTCGTCTTAAAGCCCGGCGAAACAGCCGCTTAGGGCCGCCGGGGTCAGACCGGGGTCGCACCGGGGTCAGACCGGGGTCAGACCGGGGTCAGACTGGGGTTTGACCCCGAGGGAGGGCGCGCGATGAAAAAGTCCGGCGACGCCGCGGGCATGACACGCCGGCAGTTCGGCGTAATGGCGGGCGGGTTGTTCGCCGGATACGTTTTCCAGGGCTTGTGCCGCGTGATCGACGCCGCTCCGTCAGCGCAGGGGAGGCTCACCGCCCGGCCCGGCGCAACGCCGCGCGAGAGCGGGACGGCGGGCGCCGGAACACACGCGCTCGGACTGGCCAGCCCGCGCGACGCGATCCTCCAATTGCCACGAAACGCCTCACCGGGACCGGTTCCGCTGCTCGTGCTCCTGCACGGCGCGGGCGGCGGCGCCGGGGGCGTTCTCCGACGCGTGGGCGAGGCAGCCGGGGAAGCGGGCCTCGGAGTGCTGGCGCCCGACTCGCGCGGGTCGACGTGGGATGGCATCCGCGACGGCTTTGGCGCGGACGTCATGTTTCTCGATCGCGCGCTGGCGCGCGTGTTCGGCATGATCGCGATCGATCCCGCGCGTCTGGCCGTCGGTGGCTTCTCCGACGGCGCGACCTACGCGCTGTCGCTCGGGCTGATCAACGGGGATCTCTTCCGCCGCGTCCTCGCGTTCTCTCCGGGGTTCATCATCGATGGCTCGCGTCATGGCAGGCCCCGCGTCTTCATCTCGCACGGCAAGTCCGATCCGATCCTGCCGATCGATCACAGCAGCCGCGCGATCGTCCCCGGACTGCGGAAAGACGGGTATGACGTCACCTACCGCGAGTTCGACGGCAGGCACGAGGTGCCGGCTGCCATCGCACAGGAGGGAATGCGGTGGGTAGCGCGAAGTAGGCAAGAGAGAAGGAGAGACGATCAAGACATGACATGCAACAAGAGGATGGGGGAAGGGGAGACGCTCAGCAGGATCTGCCAAGTTGTGGGTCGTGCGAGCTGATTCCGGGAAGCTTCACGTTGTCACGGGCGCCTTTGGCTACTCGGGGCGCTATATCGCTGCCCGGTTGCTCGCTCAGGGCGCAGCCGTCAGGACGCTGACGAATTCGCCGCAGCGCGCGCATGACTTCGGCGCGCGCGTTGACGTCCGGCCGCTGCGTTTCGCCGCTCAGGAGGCGCTCGTTGAATCGCTCCGCGGGGCCGACGTGCTCTACAACACGTACTGGGTGCGTTTCAACCACCGAGGATTCACTCACGCTGAAGCCGTCGCCAACACCCGCCTGCTCTTTGCGGCGGCGACGCGCGCCGGAGTCCGCCGCGTCGTCCATGTCAGCATCACGAACCCTTCGGAACAGTCGCCGCTGGAGTACTTCCGGGGCAAGGCTGCACTCGAACGCAGCCTGGTCGCAAGCGGCCTGCCGTACGCGATCCTTCGTCCCGCGGTGCTCTTTGGACGCGAAGACATCCTCATCAATAACATCGCGTGGGCGCTCCGCCGTTTCCCGTTGTTTGCGGTGTTTGGATCGGGGGATTACCGGCTGCAGCCGATTCACGTCGACGATTTCGCGGCGCTTGCGGTGGAGCAGGGCCAATCCAGTGTCAACACGATCGTCGATGCGATTGGACCCGAGACATTCTCGTACCGCGAACTCGTCACTCTCCTCGGGGACATCATCGAGCGCCGCCGGCCGATCGTATCGGTTCCGCCATGGGCCGGCCACTGGATCGCCGTCGTGCTCGGCTGCGCGGTGCGCGACGTCCTTCTGACCCGCGACGAAATCGCCGGACTGATGGCGAATCTGCTGGTCACAAACTCGCCGCCGGCGGGGACGACGAAGTTGAGCGAATGGGCCCGGGAACACGCAGCGGATCTCGGCAGGCGCTACGCAAGCGAGCTCGGCCGGCGAGGCAATCGATCCGCATCGTATCTTTCCTGACACGGGCACGAGGACCGTGATCGACCATCGACCATCGACTATCGACTATCGACTTCGTCATGCAGTATGCGCCGCCGCGATGCGGGCGGCGGCGTCGGCCACTTTGTCGATCGACAATCCGGAGCTGTCGATCGTGTGATCGGCCATGGCATACAGCGGCTCGCGGGCGGCGAGCAGCCGGCGCAGGTCCGCGAGCGCCTGCGGATGATCCGCCATCGGACGGCGATCCCCCTGCCGGACGACGCGGTTCCAGTGGGCTTCGGGTTTGGCCCGAAGCCAGATGGTCACCGTCCAGCGGCGGAGCAGCGCGTAGGTTTCCGGCGAGGTCACGATGCCGCCGCCGGTCGCGATGACCATGCCGCGTTTCTCCGCGAGCACTTCGTTGAGGACCTCGCGTTCGAGACGCCGGTAGAAATCCTCCCCGTGCAGGGAGAAGAGCTCACCGAGGCTGAGATCCGCGGCGCGCTCGATGCGGCGATCCAGCTCGACAAAAGGGACGTGGAGGCGGCGCGCCAGCCGGCGGCCCACGGTCGTCTTCCCGGCACCGCGCAGGCCAAGCAGCGAAATCACCGGCTGAGTCGGCTCGTCGGACGGCGACAGAAGAGCGGCCGGCGTGGTCTCCAGCGCTCCGGCAACGTCTGCCAACCGCTTGATCGAGATGTTGCCGCGGCCCGCTTCGAGCTGCACCAGGAACCTGGGGGAAACGCCCGAGCGTTCGGCCACGTCCCGCAGCGTCCAGCCGCGCTCCAGCCGAACGGCCCGTGCCCGCCGTCCCAGCGCCCGCAGGATGTCGTCTGCCATCTTTGTGCACTATATTACACAATCACGCAATACTCATGAACTATAGTGCCTTGACAGTGCCGGGAATCCGCAAGTACGCTGGACGGGATGAGCATCGCGACAAATCCGCAGCCATCGGTCACTTTCGAGACGGCGCCAGACCGCTACCATCACTGGAAGCTCACGTTCGACGGCCCGATCGCCACGCTGGGGATGGACGTGCAGGAGGACGCCGGGCTCTCGCCCGATTACCGGCTCAAGCTCAATTCGTACGACCTCGGCGTCGACATCGAGCTCGCCGACGCGGTCCAGCGGATCCGCTTCGAGCATCCGGAAGTCCACACCGTCGTCATCAGCAGTCTCAAGGAGCGCATCTTCTGCGCCGGCGCGAACATCTTCATGCTCCGCGGCTCGACGCACGCCTGGAAGGTGAACTTCTGCAAGTTCACCAACGAGACGCGCCTCGCCATCGAGGATGCGAGCGCGCATTCCGGGATCAGGTTCCTCGCCGCGCTCAACGGCATCTGCGCCGGCGGCGGCTACGAGCTGGCGCTCGCGTGCGACGAGATCATGCTGGTCGACGACGGGAACTCCGCGGTGAGCCTGCCGGAGACGCCGCTGCTTGGCGTGCTGCCGGGCACCGGCGGCCTCACGCGGGTGGTGGACAAGCGGAAGGTGCGCCGCGATCTCGCCGATTTCTTCGGCACGGTCGCAGAAGGCATCAAGGGGAAGCGCGCCGTGGAGTGGCGCCTCGTGGATGCGGTCTATCCCACCAGTCAGTTCAAGCAGCGCGTGGCCGCGCGCGCGCAGGAACTGGCGCAGACGTCGGATCGGCCCGCGGCCGGCCCCGGGATTGTCCTTGGTCCGCTGAATCCGGCCGTCAACGAGGACAGCCTGCGCTACTCGAGCGTGTCGGTGGACATCGATCGCGCGAAGCGCGTCGCGACGATGACGGTGCGCGGCCCCGAAGGCACCGATCCGTCGACGCCTGACGACATCGTCGCCGCGGGCGATCGATACTGGCCGCTGCGGGCGTTCCGTGAGCTCGATGACGCCCTGCTGCGGCTGCGCGCCAACGAGCCGCTCGTCGGCACCATCCTCGTCACGACCGAGGGGGACCCCGCGGCCGTGCTCGCCGTCGACGAGACTCTCGCCGCGCACCAGGACCACTGGCTCGTGCGTGAGATCGTGCACTTCGTCAAGCGGACGCTCAAGCGCATGGACCTGACCTCGCGCAGCTTCTTCGCGCTCATCGAGCCGGGAAGCTGTTTCGCCGGCACGCTCTTCGAGCTCGCGCTGGCCGCGGATCGCTCGTACATGCTCGACGATCCGGACGAGCCGAACACGATCGGGCTGTCGGCGATGAACGCCGGTCCGCTCCAGATGAGCAACGGGCTCACGCGGCTGCAGACGCGGTTTCTCGGCGAGCCCGCCCGGGTCGCCGAGGTGCTTCAGCACACGGCGTCGTTCGACGCCCGTCAGGCGCACGACGTGGGCCTCGTGTCGTTCGCGCCCGACGAGCTCGATTGGGACGACGAGGTGCGGCTGGCCGTCGAAAGCCGGTCCGCGTTCTCGCCCGATGCGCTCACCGGCATGGAAGCCAACCTGCGCTTCGCCGGTCCTGAAACGATGGAAACCAAGATCTTCGGCCGCCTCACCGCCTGGCAGAACTGGATCTTCCAGCGGCCGAACGCCGTCGGCGAGAAGGGCGCGCTGACGGCCTACGGATCGCAGTCGCGGCCCGAATTCGATTTCAATCGCGTATAGAGCAGGTGGTTTCCAGCTCCCAGCTCCCAGCTCCCAGCTTCCAGCTTCCAGCTTCGGAGGGGGAACCGGAAAGCTGGCAACTGGAAGCCGGAAACTGGGAGCTAGTTCGATGATCTCAGCCGAAAAGATCCCCAACAACGTTGGTCTCTCGAGCAACAAGCGGCTGCAGCGCGCGTTGGAGCACTGGCAGCCTCAGTACATCCAATGGTGGCGGGACATGGGGCCGCAGGGGTTCCAGGACTACCACCAGGTCTACGTCCGGACGGCCGTGAGCGTGGATCCGTCGGGGTGGGCGCACTTCGAGTACGTCAAGCTCCCCGAGTACCGGTGGGGGATCTTCCTGGCGGACCCCGTGCACGATCGCCGCATCGGGTTCGGCGATTTCATGGGGCAGCCGGTGTGGCAGGAGGTCCCGGGTGAATTCCGCAACCAGCTCCGCCGCCTGATCGTCACGCAGGGGGACACCGAGCCGGCGAGCGTGGAGCAGCAGCGATGGCTCGGCCAGCGCTGCCCGAGCCTGTACGATCTGCGCAACCTGTTCCAGGTGAACGTCGAGGAAGGCCGTCACCTGTGGGCGATGGTCTATCTGCTGCATTCGTACTTCGGCCGCGACGGCCGCGACGAGGCAGAGGAGCTGCTCGCGCGGCAGAGCGGCAATCGCGACAAGCCGCGCATCCTCGACGCGTTCAACGAGCCGATCGAGAACTGGCTGGACTTCTTCATGTTCACGATGTTCACCGACCGCGACGGCAAGTCGCAGCTCCTGTCGCTGTCGGAGAGCTCGCTGGATCCGCTGTCACGCACGACGCGGTTCATGCTGACCGAGGAAGCGCACCACATGTTCGTCGGCGAGACGGGGATCGCGCGGATCGTCGAGCGCACCTGCCAGTTGCTCGGCGAGGCGGGCTACTCGGAAGAGGTGCGGACGCTCGGCGGCATCGATCTGCCCACGATCCAGAAGTTCATCAACCTGTGGTTCAGCCTCAGCCTCGATCTGCACGGCAACGAGATCTCGACCAACGCCGCGTCCTACTTCGGCAACGGGCTGAAGGGGCGCGCGCAGGAAGAGAAGTGGGAGGACCACCAGGTCAGCGAGGCGTATTACGAGCTCGACGTGCCGGCGGCGAACGGCATCGAGCGCAAGGCCATCCCGATGCGGACGGCGATGAACGAGGTGCTGCGCGACTGGTACGTGGGCGACTGCGAGGCGGGCGTGCAGCGCTGGAACAAGATCTTCGAGCGCCACGGCATGTCCGACCGGCTGCGGCTGCCGGATCGGAAATTCAACCGCGGCATCGGCATGTTCTCGTCGCTGCACTTCGACCCGTCCGGCGCTCCTCTCTCCGCCGAGGAGTGGGAGCGGCGCAAGTACGAGTGGCTGCCGGCGCCCTCGGACCGCGAGTATCTGCTGAGCATCATGGCCACGCCGGTGTACGAGGCCGGCAAGTTCGCCAACTACATTGCGCCGCCTATCCGTGGTATCAACCGGCAGCCGGTCCATTTCGAGTACGTCAGGACAGAAGCGTAGGATGAAGGCAGAACGCAGCCCGCGGCTCGCGGTTCGCCGCACGTAGAAGGCAGCACACACCCCGATGTCTTACCAGAAGATCAGCGTGAGCGTTGTCGAGGCCAACCTCGAGAAGCGCAAACCGGAGTTCACAGGACGGTAGATGGAAGAGAAGCAGCTCCTCATCGACAACGAGTGGCGCCGCGCGGCATCGGGCGCCACGATGGAGATCGTCAACCCGGCGACCGAGGAAATCATCGGGACGGTCGCGTCGGCCGGCCCCGACGATCTGAACGCGGCGGTCGCCGCCGCGCGGGCGGCGCTCGACGGCCCGTGGGGCAGGCTGTCCGCGCGCGAGCGCGGCCGGCTGGTGCGCAAGCTCGGCGAGCGCCTGCTCGAACGCGCGGACGAGGTGGCGCGGCTGGAGACGCTGCACAACGGCAAGCCGATCAGCGAGTCGCGCCACATCGAGATCCCCGCCGCCGCCGAGTGCTTCGAGTACTTCGGGGGCTGGTCCGACAAGGTGATGGGGGAGACGATCCCCGTCAAGGGCAACTACCTCACCTACACGCTCCGCGAGCCGCTCGGCGTCGTCGCGGCCATCGTGCCGTGGAATTTCCCGCTGCTGCTGGCCGCGTGGAAAGTGGCGCCGGCGCTGGCCTGCGGCAACACCGTCATCCTGAAGCCCGCCAGCCAGACGCCGCTGACCGCGATTGCGCTCGGCGAGATTGCGATCGAGGCGGGCCTCCCGCCCGGCGTGCTCAACGTGCTCACCGGGCCGGGGTCGAAGCTCGGCCAGGCAATCGTGGAGCACCCGGGCATCGACAAGATCGCGTTTACCGGTGATACGAACACGGGCAAAGGGATCATGCGGGGGGCGGCGGACACGCTCAAGAAGATCACGCTCGAGCTGGGCGGGAAGTCCCCCAACATCGTGCTTGCCGACGCCGACATGGAAGCCGCGATCCGCGGCGCGACGATCGGGATCTTCTACGGCAAGGGTGAAGTCTGCGCGGCCGGGTCGCGGCTGCTTGTCGACAAATCGATCAAGAACGAGTTCGTCGACAAGCTCGCGGCGCGGACGAAGAAGATGGTCCCCGGCGATCCCATGGACCCGAAGACGCGCTTCGGCGCGGTGTCGTCGAAGAAGCAGATGGAAACGGTGCTGCGCTACATCGAGTCCGGCAGGGCGGAAGGGGCCACGCTCGTGGCGGGCGGTGCGCGCGCGGACATCGGCACCGGCAAGGGGTATTTCGTGCAGCCCACGGTCTTCGCCGACGTGCGGCCGGAGATGACGATCTCGCGCGAGGAGATTTTCGGCCCGGTCCTGGCGGCGATCGAGTTCGGCGACATCGACGAAGCCGTTGCCGTGGCAAACGCCTCGCCGTATGGTCTGGCGGCCGGCATCTGGACGCGCGACATCAAGAAGGCGCATCACCTCGCCAGGCGCCTGCAGGCAGGGACCGTCTGGATCAACACCTACAACGTGTACGACACCGCCGCGCCGTTCGGCGGCTACAAGCAGAGCGGCTTCGGCCGCGAGATGAGCGCGCATGCCCTCGAGCACTACACGCAAATCAAGAGTGTCTGGGTCGATCTCAACTTGTGAGACACGACAACTCCAAGCGCCGAATTCCAAATTCCAAATTCCAAAGCCACTCCAAACGCCAAACGCCAAAGGCACCCTCAGTTGTTGACTGATGTAACCTCTTGAGTTTGCAGCTTTGGAGTTTGGAGTGCGTTTGGAATTTGGAATTTGGAGTTTGGAGTTGATCCCTTCATGTATCGAGTGATCGACCTGCACATTCACATCCAGCCTTTCGAGATGCTGAAACCGGACGTGCGCGAGACGTTCTGGAGAAAGAAGTCCAACCGCGCGGAGCTGGAGGGCTACGCCGAGGATCCCGCGAAGCTGCTGCGGAAGATGGATGCCGACGGGATCGAGCGCGTCGGCCTCATGAACTACGTCAGCCCGGACATCATGGGGTTCACCGACGAGGTGAACGACTGGATGGTGCGGTACGCGTCGGCGGATCCCGCGCGGCTCATCGCGTTCGGCTCGGTCAATCCGCGCTTCACCACCGCGGTTGGCGACGCCGTCGATCGCATCCTGGACAGCGGCGCGCGTGCCCTGAAGGTACATCCGCCGCACCAGGCGTTCCGCGCCAACGCCTACCAGGACGCCTACCCGCAGCTCGCCGAGCTGTACGACCGCGCACAGACACGCGGGGTCCCGGTCACCATCCACACGGGCACGTCCGTCTTCCCGGGCGCCCGCAGCCGCTTCGGCGATCCGATGGACGTGGACGACATCGCGATTGACTTTCCGAAGCTGACGATCCTGCTCGCGCACGGCGGCCGGCCGTTGTGGATGGACGCGGCATTCTTCGTCGTCAGGCGGCATCCCAACGTGATGCTGGAGCTGTCGGGCATTCCACCGGCGAAGCTCCTGGAGTACTTCCCGCGCCTCGAGCAGATCGCCGACAAGGCGGTGTGGGGCACCGACTGGCCCAGCCCCGGTGTGACCTCCATGCGCGCCAACGTCGACCAGTTCCTGTCGCTGCCGCTGGGCGACGAGAGCAGGCGCAAGATCCTCTATGAGAACGCCGCGCGGATCTTCCGGTGAGCGCGGCGTGTCAACTCCCAACTCCCAACGCCCAACTCCCAACGTCTCTGTTTAGCGTGTCGAGAGGTCCAGCGGTCGTGTCCCGCTGCCCGCGCCGACGGCTTTCAACGCACGAAGACCACGAAGCT
>MELC01000063.1 GCA_001767455.1 Acidobacteria bacterium RIFCSPLOWO2_12_FULL_66_21 | reverse complement strand
CCCACCGCATCATCTGCCGGACGATGACCTCGATGTGCTTGTCGTTGATGTTGACGCCCTGCAGCCGGTAGACCTCCTGGATCTCGTTGACGAGGTACGCGTGCAGCGCTTTCTCGCCGAGGACCGACAGGATGTCGTGCGGGTTGCTCGGCCCGTCCATGAGCGGCTCGCCCGCGCGGACGCGGTCGCCTTCCTGGACGTTCACGTGCACGCCGCGCGGCAGCGAGTACTCGCGCGGATCCCCGCCGTCCTCCGGGACGATGATGATCTTGCGGAGCCCCTTCACCACGCCGCCGTGCTTGACGACGCCGTCGATCTCGGAGATGACGGCCGTCTCGCGGGGTTTTCTCGCCTCGAACAGCTCCACCACGCGCGGCAGGCCGCCCGTGATGTCCTTGGTCTTGGTCGTCTCGCGCGGGATCTTCGCGAGGACCTGCCCCGCGAACACCATGTCCGCATCCTCGACCATGAGGTGCGCGTGCGACGGCATGTGGTACTTGCGCGCCACCTTGCCGTCCTTGTTCCGGATCTCGATCAGCGGCTGCTTCTTCTCGTCCGGTGAATCGACGACGATCTTGCGCGAGAGGCCCGTGACCTCGTCCACTTCCTCGTGGTAGGTCAGGTCGCTGACGAGATCCTTGTACTTCACCGTGCCCGTTTCCTCGGTGAGGATCGAGAACGTGTACGGATCCCACTCGACCAGGATCTGGCCGACCTCGACCTGCTGGCCGTCGGCGACCTTGAGCCGGGCGCCGTAGACGATCGGGTAGCGCTCGCGGTCGCGCCCCTTCGCGTCCTGCACGACGAGCGACCCGGTGCGGTTCATGACGACGCGCTGGCCCGCGTTCTCGCCGGAGCCCTTGGCCTCGACGACCTGCAGGCCCTGGTAGCGGACCGTGCCGGCGTGCTTCGCGTCGAGCGTGGACTGCTCGGACACGCGCGACGCCGTGCCGCCGATGTGGAACGTGCGCATCGTGAGCTGCGTGCCGGGCTCGCCGATGGACTGCGCGGCGATGACGCCGACCGCCAGCCCCAGCTCGACGAGCTTGCCGGTGGCCAGGTCGCGGCCGTAGCACTTCGCGCAGCAGCCGCGGCGGCTCGCGCAGGTCAGCACCGAGCGGATGCGGACCTTCTCGATGCCCGCCTCCTGGATGGCCGAGGACGTGTCCTCGTCGATCTCGTCGTTGATCTCGACGATGATGTCGCCGGTGAACGGGTCCACGATCCTCTCGAGCGTGACGCGGCCGATGATGCGGTCGCGCAGCGGCTCGATGATCTCGCCCGACTCGACGATCGCCCGCGCCTCGATGCCGTCCATCGTGCCGCAGTCGATCTCGTGGATGATCACGTCCTGCGCGACGTCGACGAGACGCCGCGTCAGGTAGCCCGAGTCGGCCGTCTTCAGCGCCGTGTCGGCGAGGCCCTTGCGGGCGCCGTGCGTCGAGATGAAGTACTGGAGCACGGTCAGCCCTTCCCGGAAGTTCGACGTGATCGGCGTCTCGATGATCTCCCCCGACGGCTTGGCCATCAGGCCGCGCATGCCGGCGAGCTGCCGGATCTGCTGCTTGGATCCTCGCGCGCCGGAGTCGGCCATGATGTAGACCGGGTTGAAGTTGCGGCCCGACTGGTCGAGCGCCTCCATCTCGGCGAACATCTCGTCCGCAATCTTCTCGGTCACGTCCGACCAGATCGCGATGACCTTGTTGTAGCGCTCGCCGTTGGTGATCGCCCCCTCGAGGTACTGGCCTTCGACCTTGATCACCTCGTCGCGGGCCCCCTCGACGAGCGGCCCCTTCTCCTGCGGGATGACGAGGTCGTCGATGCCGATCGACAGCCCCGACCGCGTCGCGTAGGTGAAGCCGACGTTCTTCAGGCTGTCGAGCATGTCGACGGTCTTCTCGAGGCCGAAGTGCAGGTGGCAGTACTGCACGACCTGCTGGAGCCCCTTCTTCTTCAGGAGCCCGTTCACGTACGGCATGATGTGCGGGAGCGACTCGTTGAAGATCACGCGGCCGACCGTCGTGTTGATGATCTTGTTCGTGACCTCCTGCACCTCGGCCTGCAGCACCGCCTGGTCGTCGCGCGCGACGGTCAGGTCGAGCAGCCGCCCCGTGAAGCGCAGCCGGATCGGCGTCAGCGTCTCGAGCTCTCCCGCCTCGAGCGCCAGCACCACATCGTCCGGATTCCCGAAGACGCGGCCTTCGCCCTTGGCCCCGGGCTTCGCCTTGGTCAGGTAGTAGCAGCCGAGCACGATGTCCTGCGACGGGATCGCGATCGGCGCGCCGCTGGCCGGCGACAGGATGTTGTTCGAGGACATCATGAGGACCGACGCCTCAATCTGCGCCTCGGGCGCGAGCGGAATGTGGACGGCCATCTGGTCGCCGTCGAAGTCCGCGTTGAACGCGGTGCAAACGAGCGGGTGGATCCGGATCGCCTTGCCTTCGACCAGCACCGGCTCGAACGCCTGGATGCCCAGGCGGTGCAACGTCGGCGCGCGGTTGAGGAGCACCGGGTGCTCGCGGATGACCTCCTCGAGGACGTCCCACACTTCCGGACGCTGCTGCTCCACCATCTCCTTCGCCTGCTTGATGGTCGAGACGAGCTGCCGTTCCTCGAGCTTGTTGTAGATGAACGGCTTGAACAGCTCGAGCGCCATCTTCTTCGGCAGGCCGCACTGGTGCAGCTTCAGCTCCGGGCCGACGACGATGACCGAGCGGCCTGAGTAGTCGACGCGCTTGCCGAGCAGGTTCTGGCGGAAGCGTCCCTGCTTGCCCTTGAGCGTGTCCGAGAGCGACTTCAGCGGGCGGTTGTTCGCGCCGCGCAGCACGCGGCCGCGGCGGCCGTTGTCGAACAGCGCGTCGACCGCCTCCTGCAGCATGCGCTTCTCGTTGCGGATGATGACGTCGGGAGCCTTCAGCTCGATCAGCTTCTTCAACCGGTTGTTGCGGTTGATGACGCGGCGGTAGAGGTCGTTCAGGTCCGAGGTGGCGAACCGGCCGCCGTCGAGCGGCACGAGCGGGCGCAGCTCCGGCGGGATGACCGGAATGACGTCGAGGATCATCCACTCGGGGCGGTTGGTCGACTTCCGGAACGAATCGACGACCTTCAGCCGCTTGGCGAACTTCAGCTTCTTCTGCTGCGACACCTCGGCGCGCATCTTGTCGCGCAGCTCGCCGGCGAGCTTCTCGATGTTGACGCGCTTGAGCAGCTCCTTGATGGCCTCGGCGCCCATCTGCGCGCGGAACTTCACCGGACCGTAGTCCTCGCGCGCCTTGCGGTACAGGTCCTCGGTCAGCAGTTGGTTCTGCTTCAGCTCGGTGTCGCCCGGCTCGATGACGACGTACGCCTCGAAGTAGAGGACGCGCTCGAGATCGCGCAGCGAGATGTCGAGCAGGTGGCCGATGCGGCTCGGCAGCCCCTTGAAGAACCACACGTGGCTGACCGGCGTCGCCAGCGTGATGTGGCCCAGGCGCTCGCGCCGCACCTTCGCCTGCGTGACCTCGACGCCGCACTTGTCGCAGATCACGCCGCGGTGCTTCATGCGCTTGTACTTGCCGCAGAGGCACTCCCAGTCGGTGACCGGGCCGAAGATCTTCGCGCAGAACAGGCCGTCCCGTTCCGGCTTGAAGGTCCGGTAGTTGATCGTCTCCGGCTTGGTGACCTCGCCGTGCGACCACGAGAGGATCTTCTCTGGCGACGCCAGGCTGATCCGGATCGCGTCGAAGTCCGACGTCAACGAGCCGCGTTCGTGGAAACTTGGTCTCATATGTGTGTGGCTTCCAGTTACCAGCCTCCAGCTTCCAGCTTCCAGCTTGCACCGCACGCGTGCTGGCAGCTGGGAGCTGGGAACTGGTAGCTACTCTTTTTACGCCTGCTCCAACACCGGTTCGCCCTGGCCCTCGCCTTCGGCGGGGGGCTCCATCTCGAGCGGCTTCTTCTTCGTCTTCATCAGCTCGACGTCCAGGCAGAGCGCCTGCAGCTCGCGGATGAGGACGTTGAACGACTCCGGCAGGCCGGGCTGGAACGACGCGTCGCCCTTGACGATCGCCTCGTAGATCTTCGCGCGTCCGGTCACGTCGTCCGACTTCGCGGTGAGCAGCTCCTGGAGGATGTGCGCCGCGCCGTAGGCCTCGAGCGCCCAGACCTCCATTTCGCCGAACCGCTGGCCGCCGAACTGCGCCTTGCCGCCGAGCGGCTGCTGCGTGATGAGCGAGTACGGCCCGATCGACCGCGCGTGGATCTTGTCGTCGACCAGGTGCGACAGCTTCAGCATGTAGATGTAGCCGACCGTCACGTCCTGCTCGAATTCCTGGCCCGTCATGCCGTCGTAGAGCCGGGTCTTGCCGCTCTTGGGCAGCCCCGCCTGCTCCAGCCAGTTCTTGATCTCTTCCTCGCGCGCGCCGTCGAAGACGGGCGTCGCGAAGTAGAGGCCGAGCGCGTGCGCGGCCCAGCCGAGGTGCGTCTCGAGAATCTGCCCGACGTTCATGCGCGAGGGAACGCCGAGCGGGTTCAGGACGATCTCGACCGGCGTGCCGTCGGGCAGGTACGGCATGTCCTCCTCGGGGAGGATTCTCGCGATGACGCCCTTGTTGCCGTGGCGGCCGGCCATCTTGTCGCCGACCGACAGCTTGCGCTTCATGGCGACGTAGGCCTTCACGAGCTTGATGACGCCCGGCGGCAGCTCGTCGCCGCGCCGCACCTTCTCCTTCTTCTCCTCGAACTGCTGGCGGATGACTTCCACCTGCCGCTCGGTGCGCTCCTCGAGATCGCGCAGGTCCTCTTCGAGCCGCGGGTCGTCGGTCGCCACCTTCAGCCGCACGATGGCCTCGTAGGGCAGCGCCTGGAGGACGTCGGGGGCCAGGTCGGTCCCCTTCTTGAGCAGCCGCTCGCGGCCGTGCTCGTCGTAGAGGTCCGCGCGCGACTGCTGGCCCTGCAGCATCGTGACGACGCGCTTCTTCACTTCGTCGTGCAGGATGCGGATCTCGTCCTGCAGGTTCTTCTCCATCATGTCGAGCTCTTCCTGCTCGATCGCCTTCGCGCGGTCATCCTTCTCGATGCCCTTGCGGGAGAAGATCTTGACGCCGACGATGATGCCCTCGATGCCCGGGGGGCAGATGAGCGACGCGTCGCGCACGTCGCCGGCCTTCTCGCCGAAGATCGCGCGCAGCAGCTTCTCTTCCGGCGTGAGCTGCGTCTCCCCCTTCGGCGTCACCTTGCCGACGAGGATGTCGCCCGGCTTGACGGAGGCGCCAATCCGGATGATGCCGCTCTCGTCCAGGTCGCGCAGGTAGCCTTCGCCGACGTTCGGGATGTCCCGCGTGATCTCTTCCGGCCCGAGCTTGGTGTCGCGGGCCTCGATCTCGAACTCCTCGATGTGGATCGACGTGTAGTAGTCGTCCTTCACCATCCGCTCGGAGACGAGGATCGCGTCCTCGAAGTTGTAGCCGCGCCAGGGCATGAACGCGACGAGCACGTTCCGGCCGAGCGCGAGCTCGCCGAGCTCCGTGCAGGGCCCGTCGCCGAGGATCTGCCCCTTGTGGACCTTCTGGCCCACGCGGACGATCGGCTTCTGGCTGATGCACGTGTTCTGGTTCGAGCGCTTGAACTTCGTCATCGAGTAGATGTCGGCGCCCATCTCGCGCGAGGTCGCCTCGGTCTCCCCTTCCACGCGCACGACGATGCGCTGGCTGTCGACGTAGTCCACGGTCCCCGAGCGGCGCGCCACGACGACGGCGCCCGAGTCGCGCGCGGTGATGTACTCCATGCCGGTGCCGACGTACGGCGACCGGGCGCGCAGCAGCGGCACCGCCTGGCGCTGCATGTTCGACCCCATCAGCGCGCGGTTCGCGTCGTCGTTCTCGAGGAACGGGACGAGCGAGGCCGCGACCGAGACGAGCTGCTTCGGCGAGACGTCGATGAAGTCGATCTTGTCCTTCGGCGCGAGGATGAAGTTGCCGGCCTGCCGCGCGTTGACGCGGTCGGTCGTGAACTTGCCCTTGTCGTCGACGGCGGCGTTCGCCTGCGCGATGATGTACTGGTCCTCTTCCCAGGCCGACAGGTAGTAGGAGTACGGCTCGAACTCCATGCCGCGCTTCCGCTTGCCCTTGCCCGCCTCGAGGTCCGAAGCCGAGAACTCGTCGGCCTCGACGATGTCGCCGACCTTGAACTTCGATCCGCCCGCGTTGGTGATGATGACGTAATCGATCACGCGGCCGTTCTTCACCTTGCGGTATGGCGACTCGATGAACCCGAACTCGTTGATCCGCGCGTAGCACGAGAGCGACGAGATCAGGCCGATGTTCGGGCCTTCCGGCGTCTCAATCGGGCAGATGCGGCCGTAGTGCGTCGGGTGGACGTCGCGCACCTCGAAGCCGGCGCGCTCGCGCGAGAGGCCGCCGGGCCCGAGGGCGGAGAGGCGCCGCTTGTGCGTGACCTCGGAGAGCGGGTTGGTCTGGTCCATGAACTGCGAGAGCTGCGACGACCCGAAGAACTCGCGAATCGCGGCCATGACCGGCTTCGCGTTGATCAGGTCGTGCGGCATGGCGGTCGCCATTTCCTGGTAGACCGACATCTTCTCCTTGATCGCGCGCTCCATGCGGACCAGGCCGATGCGGAACTGGTTCTCGAGGAGCTCCCCGACCGACCGGACGCGCCGGTTGCCGAGGTGATCGATGTCGTCCACGTTGGCGGGGTTGCGCCGCAGCTTCAGCTGGTACTTGATGACCTCGTAGAAGTCCTGCGGGTGCAGGATCTTCTCGTCGAGCGGCGTGTGCAGCTTCAGCTTCGTGTTCAGCTTCAGCCGGCCGACGCGCGAGAAGTCGTACTTCTGCGGGTTGAAGAACATGTTCTCGAAGAGCGACCGCGAGCTGTCGAGCGTGGGCGGGTCGCCCGGCCGCAGCCGGCGGTAGATCTCGATGAGCGCCTCTTCGTGCGTGTGAATCGGGTCCTTCTTCAGCGTCGTCGAGAGGACCGGACCGATCTCGTCGCGCTCCGGGAAGAAGATCTCGAGCTTGTCGACGTTCTTCTCCTGGGCCATCGAGATGACGCGCGGCTCGACCGGCTCGTTCGCCTCGAGGATGACCTCGCCGGTGGCCGGGTCGACGACGTCGGCGGCGGCGAACGCGCCCTCGAGCTCCGCGTCGGAGACCTCGACCGCCTCGAGGCCGGCCTTCTTCATCGCGGCAATCGCGTTGGCGGTGATCTTCTTGCCGGCGTGCGTGATCGTCTCGGAGCCGGCCGTGATGTCACGCGCCGCGCGCAGTCCCTGGAGGCTGTCGTTGACGGCCCAGAAGATCGATCCGTCGCGCAGGCTCAGCCGATCGACGATGTAGAAGTTCCTGATGATCTCGTCGGCGCCACGCAGCCCGAGGGCGCGCAGGAAGACCGTCGCCAGGAACTTGCGCTTGCGGTCGATGCGGACGTACAGCAGGTTCTTCGCGTCGTACTCGAACTCCACCCAGGAGCCCCGATACGGAATGATCTGGGCGATGTAGAGCGACTTGTCCTCGGAGTGGAAGAACGCGCCCGGCGAGCGGTGGAGCTGCGAGACGATGACGCGCTCGGTGCCGTTGATGATGAAGGTGCCGTTGTCGGTCATCAACGGGATGTCGCCGTAGTAGACCTCCTGCTCCTTGATGTCGCGGATGGTCTTGACGCCGGTCTCGGGGTCCTTGTTCCAGACCACGAGGCGGATGGTGACCTTGAGCGGCACGGCGTAGGTCATGCCGCGCTCCTGGCACTCGTCCACGTCGTACTTCAGCTTGAGCCCGACCGTGTTGCCGCAGACGTCGCAGACGTCGCCGCGCGCCTCGTTCGGCTTCCCGCAGCGCGGGCACAGCACTTCGTGCTCACCGTACGGATCGGCGACCAGGGTGTGGCCGCAGTTCACGCAGGGCTTGCGCAGGTGGTGCAGCCCGGCGAGCCGGCCGCACTTGCACTCCCAGTTCCCGATCGAGTACTCGATGAACTCCAGCGACGAGTTCTCCCGGAAGTCGCTGATCGGGAACACCGACTTGAACACCGACTGCAGGCCGGCGTCCTCGCGCTCCGAGGGCAGGCGGTTCATCTGCAGGAAGCGCTCGTACGACTTCTTCTGGATCTCGATGAGGTTCGGGATCGGAATGGTCGTTTTGATCTTCGAGAAGTCAATGCGCTCGCGGTAGACGTTCTTGGGAAGGCTGTACATGCTGGTGAAAACCTCGGGACGCGTCGAACAAGACGATCATCGCACCGGCGGGGCCGGCGCAACGCGGCAACCGCGGGGCTGAAGCCCCGCGGCTACATGGGGGAGGCGGCGCTTCGCGCCGCGACCTTATTTGATCTCGACCTTGGCGCCGACGTCCTCGAACTTCTTCTTGATCGCCTCGGCCTCGTCCTTCGGGATCCCTTCCTTGATCGGCTTGGGAGCGCTCTCGACGAGGTCCTTGGCTTCCTTCAGCCCGAGGCTGGTCACTTCGCGGACGACCTTGATCACGTTGATCTTGTTCGGGCCGATTTCGGTCAGCGTCGCCGTGAACTCGGTCTTCTCCTCCACGGGCGCGGCGGCGCCGGGCATCATGCCGCCGGGCATCGCCATCGGCATGGCCGAGGCCGCCGAGACGCCGAGCTCCTTCTCCAGTTCCTTCACGAGCTGCGACAGCTCGAGGACGGAAATCCCCTTGATGTACTCGATCACCTGCTGCTGGTTCACTTCGGCCATTTCAATTGCTCCTAAACGATGAAAGCTTCCAGTTGCCAGCTTCCAGTTGCCAGCTTCCAGTTGCCAGCGTGAAACAACGCTGGGAGCTGGCGGCTGGAAACTGGAAACTTTCTTCTCTACGACTCGGATCTTTTCTTCTCCGCCGCCGTCAACACGTTCATCAGATCCCGCGGCGCCGCGTTGAGCACGCTGACGAGCTGCACCATCGGGGCCTGCAGCAGGAACAGGAGCTTCGCGTACAGCTCCGGCTTGCCGGGGAGCGACGCGAGATCCGTGACGTCCGCCGCCTGGATCGATCGCCCCTGGACGACGGCGGCCTTGATCTGCAGCGCCGGCGCCGTCTTGGCGAACGTCGTCAGCACCTTCGCGAGCGCGACCGGATCCCCGGCGCTGTACGCCACGGCGGTCGTGCCGACGAAGTGCTCGGAGAGCGGCTCGAACGGCGTGCCCTTCAGCGCGCGCCTGGCGAGCGTGTTCTTGACGACCTTGTAGTGCGCCCGCGCGCCGCGGACCTGCCGGCGCAGCTCGGTCACTTGCGGGACCTTCAGGCCCCGGTAATCGACCAGGATCGCGCTCTCGGTCCCCTTGAACGCGCGCTCGAGCTCCTGCAGCTCTTCTTCCTTGCTTGCTCTGGTAACTGCCATGGTCAGTGTCTGCTTTCCTCAGTGCTCGTGGGGCCCCACCCCCACTCGCCCGCGCTCGGCGGCGCCGCTCGGCGGCGCTTCACTCCGTCGCCTCGCGCCGGCCGCAGGCGCTAATGCTTGATGCCGGCTTCGACGGCGACCGTGTCGATCACGATGCCCGGTCCCATCGTCGAGGACATCGTCACGCTTCTGAGGTACTTGCCCTTCGCGGCCGAGGGCCGCGCCTTGACGATGCTCTCGACCAGGGCGTGCGCGTTCTCGACCAGGCTCTGCGCCGGGAACGAGATCTTGCCGACCGGCGCGTGGATGATCCCGGTCTTGTCGACACGGAACTCGACCTTGCCGGCCTTGATTTCCCTGACGGCCTTCGCAATGTCCGGCGTGACGGTGCCGGTCTTCGGGTTCGGCATCAGGCCGCGCGGGCCGAGCACCTTCCCGAGCTTGCCGACCGCGCGCATCATGTCGGGCGTCGCGACGACCGCGTCGAAGTCCATCCAGCCGCCCTGGATCTTCTCGACGACCTCGTCGCCGCCGACGAAATCGGCGCCCGCCTCCTGCGCCTCCCGCTGCTTGTCGGCGCCGGCAATGGCCAGCACCTTCTTGCTCTTGCCGAGCCCGTGCGGCAGGACGACGGTGCCGCGGACCATCTGGTCGGCGTGCTTCGGATCCACTCCCAGCCGCAGCGCGATTTCGACCGTTTCGTCGAACTTCGCGTACTTGACCTTCTGCATGAGGGGAACGGCCTCTTCGATGGTCTGCGGACGTTCGGGGACCTGCTGCCGGGCGGCAGCGAACTTCTTGCCTGACTTGCGCATGATGACTCCTGTGGTGCAAACGGGCGTCAGCCCTCCCACTCTTCGAACTACCGGGCTGCTCGAGCGGTCAGTCCGCTTTTCTTGCTGGCTCGCGGGGCCCCACCCCCGCTCGCATCCATGGGGCCCCACCCCCATGGCCGCCAGCGCTCGCTCTTCGCTCGCGCCGGTGTTCAGCAGCAACGGGCCGCTGGGAGAACGACTCCGTCAGCCGATGACATCGATGCCCATGGACCGCGCGGTTCCCGCGACGGTCTTGAAGGCGGCCTCGGCCGACTCGCAGTTCAGGTCGGGCATCTTCAGCTTCGCGATGTCCTCGACCTGCTTCCTCGTCACGGTGCCGACCTTGTTCTTGTTCGGCTCGTTCGATCCCTTCGCGAGGTTCGCGGCCCGCTTGAGCAGGACCGACGCCGGCGGCGTCTTCGTGATGAAGGTGTACGACCGGTCCGCGTAGACGGTGACGACGACCGGGATGATGAGCCCCTCGTCCTTGGCCGTGCGCGCGTTGAAGTTCTTGCAGAAGTCCATGATGTTCAGGCCGTGCGGACCGAGCGCGGTCCCGACCGGCGGCGCGGGGGTCGCCTTCCCCGCCGCGATCTGGAGCTTCACCATCGCTGTGACTTTCTTCGCCATTGTTCCCCGCGCTCGCTGAAGCAGGCCTGAAGGCCTGCGCTACATCTGTCTCTGGTGTACCGGTAGCGCAGCCCTTCAGGGCTGCCTACAGCTTCTCCACCTGCAAGAAGTCCAGTTCGACCGGCGTCGCGCGGCCGAAAATCGTGACCATCACCTTGAGCGTGTTGCGATCGAGGTTGACCTCGTCGACCACGCCGTTGAAGCTGGTGAACGGCCCTTCGTTGATCCGGACCTGATCGCCCTTGTCGAACGTGTACTTCGGCTTCGGCTTCTCGGCCGCGACCGTCACCTGGTGGAGGATCTGATCGACCTCCTCGCGGGTGAGCGGCGTCGGCTTGGCACCCGCGCCGACAAAGCCGGTCACCTTGGGCGTGTTCTTCACCACGTGCCACGCGTTGTCGGACATGTGCATCTCGACAAGGATGTAGCCGGGGAAGAACCGCTTCGAGCTGACGACCTTCCGGCCGCCGCGCATCTCGACGACGTCCTCGGTCGGGATCAGGATTTCCCCGATCTCGTCCTGCAGGCCGTACGCCTGGACGCGCTGGGCGAGCGATTCCGCCACCTTTTTCTCGAAGCCGGAGTACGTATGGACGATGTACCACTGCTTCGTGCGATCGTCCGTCATGGTCGTCATGCCGCTCCGAGACTCTTGAAGATCCATCCGACGAGCCTGCTCAGGACGAGGTCGACTCCCGCCAGGTAGACGCCGAAGAAGATCGACGTGAGGATCACCACGATGGTGGTCGCGTAGACCTCCTTGCGGCCGGGCCACGTCACGCGCGCCGTCTCGTTCCGGACCTCGGCGACAAACCGCCGCGACTGGCCCCACCATCCGGTGACGCTCTGCCGCGCTCGTCCGCCGATTGAGTCGTCCTGATCCACCGTTGCCATTTTCATTACGCCCGGATCCTTGTAGCTGGCGGCTGGCAGCTGGCAGCAGACAGTAAGTCGCGCTGTCGAGCTGAAACGAATTCAGCGTGACCGCGTGATCCACTGCGTGCTGCCTGCTGCATGCTGCCGGCTATCTCCTTACCCCGTCTTGGCAGGACAGGAGGGAATCGAACCCCCAACCCCCGGTTTTGGAGACCGGTGCTCTGCCAATTGAGCTACTGTCCTAAACAAAAGCTGCCAGCTTACAGCTTCCAGCTTCCAGCGCAGCTCCCGGCTGGAAGCGAACCAGCTGGCCACGCGCCTGGCTGGAAACTGGGAGCTGGAAACTGGAAGCTACTTCGTCTCCCTGTGCGGCGTGTGCTTGTGGCAGAACCGGCAGTACTTGCTCAGTTCCACGCGCTCGGTCGTCTTCTTCTTGTTCTTTGTCGTGCTGTAGTTCCGGCGCTTGCACTCGGTGCACGCCAAAGAAATGATGTCTCTCATCTACTTGATCCTTGCCGTGGCTCGCGGCTCGCAGCTCGCAGCTCGAAAATTCCGAGGTGCGAACCGCGAGGTGCGGGCTGCGGTCCTATTCGATCACTTCGGTGATCGTGCCGGCGCCGACCGTGCGGCCGCCTTCACGGATCGCGAACCGGGCGCCCTTCTCGAGCGCGACCGGCGTGTGCAGCTCCGCGGTGATCGTCGTCCGATCGCCCGGCATCACCATCTCGATCCCCTCGGGGAGCGTCAGCGAGCCGGTGACGTCGGTCGTGCGGATGTAGAACTGCGGGCGGTAGCCGTTGAAGAACGGCGTGTGACGGCCACCCTCGTCCTTCGACAGGATGTACACCTCGCCGGTGAACTTCGTGTGCGGCTTGATGGAGCCGGGCTTGGCCAGCACCTGGCCGCGCTCCACGTCGTCTTTTTCCACGCCGCGCAGCAGGACGCCGATGTTGTCCCCCGCCTCGCCCGCGTCGAGCAGCTTGCGGAACATCTCGACGCCGGTGACGATCTTCTTCTCCGTCGGGCGGAACCCGACGATCTCGACTTCATCGCCGACCTTGACCTTGCCGCGGTCGACGCGGCCGGTCACGACCGTGCCGCGGCCGGAGATCGAGAACACGTCTTCGATCGGCATCAGGAACGGCTTGTCGACCTCGCGGACGGGCATCGGGATGTAGCTGTCGAGCGCGTCCATCAGCTTCAGCACGCCGTCAACGCCCTCCTGATCCCCATCGAGCGCCTTCAGCGCCGACACGCGGACGACCGGCACGTCGTCGCCGGGGAAGCCGTAGCCCTTGAGCAGATCGCGCACCTCCAGCTCGACCAGGTCCACCAGCTCCTGGTCGTCGACCGCGTCCACCTTGTTGAGGGCGACGACGAGGTACGGCACGTTCACCTGGCGGGCGAGCAGGATGTGCTCGCGCGTCTGCGGCATCGGGCCGTCGACGGCGGAGACGACGAGGATCGCGCCGTCCATCTGCGCCGCGCCGGTGATCATGTTTTTGATGTAGTCGGCGTGGCCGGGGCAGTCGACGTGGGCGTAGTGACGGTTGGACGTCGAATACTCGACGTGGCTCGTGGCAATCGTCAGAATCTTGCTGGCGTCGCGGCGCCCCTGCGATTCGGACGCCTTCGCGACCTCGTCGTAGGACACGTACTTCGCCCAGCCCTTGTCGGCCGCCACCTTCGTCAGCGCTGCCGTCAGGGTCGTCTTGCCATGGTCAATGTGGCCGATGGTGCCCACGTTGACGTGCGGTTTGGAGCGGTCGAATTTCTCTTTTGCCATGTCGTGTACGTCCTCTACGTCTCTAAGCCAATCCGAACGCCCGGATCCCTTTCAACCTCTTGCGGTCCGCCTTCGCGCTGTGCGCTTCGGCGCGACAGCCTTCATCTGGCTCGCCGAGCCGAAGCTCACGCTTCGGCGGAGCTCGCGTGAGCGAAGGCTGGAGCCGATGACCAGGATTGAACTGGTGACCTCGTCCTTACCAAGGACGCGCTCTGCCAACTGAGCTACATCGGCCTTCGCGGCTCGCTCCTCCGCCGACTCGCCGCTACGGCCGACAAGTCGGCTCCTCCTCAATAGGTCCCGCACTCGCCTTGGGCGCCGTAGCGCGCAGCGCGGAGGCAGCTCGCGGGGCCCCCATGCCCCGCTCCGCTCCGGTGGCTCGCTCCGTTCGCGTGAGCTCACTCGCTTCGCTCGTTCGCGTCGCCTACGCGGTCACCGGCCCCAAAAAGCGCCACTGCTCAACTCCACACACCCTCGTACGGGAAGCGCGCCGTAAGGCGCGCCCGCCGGAGCGGAGCGCGGCCCCCAGGCCGCGCGAGCGACGGCGTAGGGGAGTCCGAGGGGCGAAGCCCCTCGGAGTAATTCTGGAGCGGGAGACGGGGATCGAACCCGCGACCAACAGCTTGGAAGGCTGTGACTCTACCACTGAGTTACTCCCGCCTAGGCTTGCTTGCCTCTGGGGGCTTCGCCCCCAGACCCCCTACGCGCTCGCTCGCGGGGGCCCCATGGCCCCGCTCCGCTCGCGCGGCTCACTCACTGCGTTCGTTCGCTGCGCCAACCGGCTTGCCCAGCCAAGCCCGCTCTTGCGATCACGTCCTCGGCCCGCCAGCCGAGGTCCGCCTTCGTCCGCCTTCGCTCCGCGTCACGGAGCTACGGCGAGACAGGCGCGTGACCTGTCTCTGCACTGACCGCGTTCCCGCTCGGCTTGCTCAGCCGAAGCTCACCCGAAGGGCGAGCGAAGGCTGGTGGCGAGGGGAGGATTCGAACCTCCGAAGCCGCTGGGGCGACAGATTTACAGTCTGCTGCGTTTGACCGCTTCGCTACCTCGCCGATGTCGCGCCCCACGTTTCAGAACGCCGGAACGGCCCGGCGGCTGACGGCTGGAAGCTGCTGCTGAATGTCAGGATTTGCGCTGTTTGCGACTTTCCCTGCGGAAATCGGCCGCGCCCCATTCGAATCGCCGGGAACCCCTGCACCCCGCCCCGCTCCGTTCCTCGCACTCCACTTGTGCTGTGGAGCTGGCGAAGGGATTTGAACCCCCGACCGGCTGATTACAAATCAGCTGCTCTACCGGACTGAGCTACGCCAGCCCAGACAAAAGAGTATTTGTAGCACAGGGCGTGCCATGCATGCAAGCACCCCGGCCAGCTGACGCCCCGTCCCCATCGACAAACCATTACAAATATTAGGTTTTTCGCGATCTTTCGACGCCAGGCTCGGAGGCGCGCTGCCGTGCCGCCTCGAACAGCACCACGCCGGCCGCCACCGATACATTCAGGCTGCCAACGGCGCCGTGCATCGGGATGGCCGCGAGCCGGTCGCATCGTTCGCGCACCAGACGCCGCAGCCCGGCTCCCTCGGCTCCGAGAACAACCGCCGTGGGCAGCGTGAAATCCACCACGTCGTAGGACTCGGGGGCGTCTCCCGCCAATCCCACCGACCAGACGCCCGCCTCCTTCAATTCGTCGATGGCGCGGGCGATGTTGACCACCGTCGCGACCCGCACGTGAGCGACCGCTCCGGCCGACGCCTTGGCGACGACGCCGTCAAGCGATGCCGAGTGGCGCGACTGGCGGATGACCCCGTGGACGCCGGCGGCGTCGGCCGTGCGCAGGATCGCGCCGACGTTCTGCGGGTCTTCGATCGCGTCGAGCACGACCAGCAGCGGCGCGGCCGGCGCCGCCCGATCGATGAGCTCCCGGATGCTGTAGTCCCGCGGCGCGCCGACCTCGGCGACGATCCCCTGGTGGACGCCGCCGGCGGCCGCGCGATCGAGCGCGGCGCGGTCCACCCGCTCGACGGTCACGCCCGTCTGCCGCGCCAGCGTGATGGCTTCCTCCACGCGCCGATCGCCGCGCGTGCCGACGCGCAGCCGCCGCACGCCCCCGGCGCGCAAGGCTTCAAGGACCGGGTTCAGGCCGTAGATGATCATGATGCCGGAAGAAGTTCTCAGTTCTCAGTTCTCAGTTCCGACTCACAACCCACAACTCACAACTTCGCGATCGTCTCGGCGAATGCGTGGGCCCGCTCCCGGCAGCCACGAATCTGCGCCACGCCCGCGGACGCGGCGAGGTCCGCTCCGCGATCGATGGCGGGTACCGCCAGATCGAGCTCGGGCCCGCCGGCCTCGCCCGTGAGCGCGACGCGAATGGGGTGGAAGAGCATCCGGCCTTTCTGTCCCGTCTTCTGCCGGACGCGGCCGGCGGCGGCGCGAAACGCCTCGCGATCGAGCCGCCCCGCGCTCTCCAGATCCTCGGCGAGCGCCGCGATGACCTCCCGCGCGCCCGGCGCGTGGAGCACTTCGATGACGTCGCCGCGCTGTGTGGATGCGGCGGGATCGAACTCGAACAGGAACCGCACGCGATCGGGGATCTCCTCGATGCGGTCCACCGAGCCGACCGCCATCGGCAGCAGCGTGGCGAGATACTCCATGGCCGCGTCCGTGCGGCGCCGCACGAACCCGCGCGCCGAAAAGAACCGCGCCGCTTCCGCCGCGAGCCGCGCGGGGGCCGCCTCCTTCATGTAGTGGCGGTTCATCCAGGCCAGCTTCTCGATGTCGAAGACCCCCGCACTGTGCCCGACATCCTCGAGCGCGAACCGCCGGGCGAGCTCGTCGACCGGCAGCAGTTCCTCGTCGCCGCCGGGCGACCATCCGATGAGCGCCAGGTAGTTCACCAGCGCCTCGGGCAGGTAGCCGCGCTCGCGGAACTCCGCGACCGACGTGGCGCCGTGCCGCTTCGACAGCGGCGTGTGATCGGGACCCATCACGAGCGACAGGTGCGCGAACTCCGGGGGGGCGAACCCGAGCGCCTGGTAGAGGAGCACCTGCCGCGGCGTGTTCGAGATGTGGTCCTCGCCGCGGATCACATGCGTCACTTCCATCAGCGCATCGTCGATCACCACGGCGAAGTTGTACGCGGGACGTCCGTCGGATCGAACGAGCACCGGATCGCCGATGACCTCGGTGTTGAACGTCACCTCGCCGCGGACGAGATCGCGGAAGCTCACCTCGACGTTCTCGGGGACCTTGAAGCGGACGACCGGCCGCTCGCCGGCCTCGATGCGCGCCCGCGACTCGTCGCGTGTCAGGGCCCGGCAGGTGCCGGCATACCGCGGCGGGCGGCCCGACGCCAGCATCGCCTGGCGATCCGCCTCGAGCCGCGTGGCCGAGCAGAAGCAGTGATACGCGTGGCCGGCCGCCATGAGCTCGTTGGCGTACGACGCGTAGAGGTGCAGCCGCTCCGACTGCCGGTACGGGCCGTGCAGCCCGCCGACATCCGGCCCCTCGTCCCATTCGAGCCCGAGCCACCGCAGATCCTCGAGAATGCCCGCCTCCGACTCGCGGGTCGAACGTTCCGCGTCGGTATCCTCGATGCGCAGGATGAACGTGCCGTCCTTGCCGTGGGCCAGCAGCCAGTTGAACAGGGCCGTCCGCGCGTTGCCCACGTGCAAGTGACCGGTCGGTGATGGTGCAAAACGTACGCGCATATCGATGACTATCAGAAAGGATGAAGGGCGACACGCTCCACTCTTTCAAGTAACACAACAGCGTGCGCGGCGATGGCTTCGCCGCGGCCGAGGGCGTCGATCCCCTCGTTGGTCTTCCCCTTCACGCTGACACGATCGACGGGCACGCCGAGCGCGCCAGCGACTCCTTCGCGAATCGCCGCGAGGAACGCCGCAATCTTCGGCCGTTCGAGGACGACGACCACGTCGAGGTTGACGATGTCGAAGCGGGCGTCGCGAGCCAGGCCGGCGGCCCGGCGCAGCAGATCGATGCTCGACGCGTCCTTCCACCTCGCGTCGGAATCGGGGAAATGGACGCCGATGTCCCCGAGCGCCGCGGCGCCGAGGATCGCGTCGGTGGCCGCATGGCAGACCACGTCGGCGTCGGAATGCCCGAGCGCCCCGCGCCCGGCGGGCACCGCGACACCGCCGAGCACCAGCGGGCGCCCTTCGACGAGCCGGTGCAGATCGTATCCCGTGCCCACGCGCGCGGCACTCGCCGGCCGCGATCCGGCGGCCTCGCGCGCCGCCTCCAGATCCGCGCTCGTCGTGATCTTCACGTTGCCGCGATCACCCGCGACCACGTGCACGGCGTGTCCCGCCTTTTCCGCCAGCATCGCTTCGTCGGTGGCATCGACGCCGCTCCGGCCGATCCTCACGGCATCGGCCAGCACCTCGCGCCGGAACGCCTGGGGCGTCTGCGCGAGGTAGATCGTCTCGCGCGGCAGCGTCTCCGCGACGATCGCATCGCCGGCTCCCGCCTCGACGCGTTTGACGGTGTCGGACACCGGCACCGCGGCGATGGCCGCGCCGTGCGCCGCCGCGGCATCGATGGCGCGGGAAATCAGATCCGCGTCGACGAACGGCCGTGCCGCGTCGTGCACCAGCACGATGTCGGTCGAGGCGGCCACGCGATCGAACGCGTTGGCGACCGAGTCCTGACGCCGCGCGCCGCCGGCCACCACGCGGACCGACGCGCCGGCCGACGCCAGCCACGAGGGAGGCGCCGCCGCGATCGATTCGGGCAGCACCACGAGCACGTCATTGACGCGTGCGTGCCGCGCGAACGCCTCCACGCTCCGCTCGAGGATCGACCGGCCGCCGATCTCGAGCAGTTGCTTGGGCACCGGCGCGCCCAGCCGCGCGCCGGAGCCGCCAGCCGCGATGATTGCGGTGACGTGCATGGATGAGGACCGCCCCGGAAGGGCCAATCGGGAATTATAGGACAGTCCGCACGACCTCGCGGATCTGATCGGCGAATCGGCGCGCCTGTGCGCGCGCCACGCCCGCGGTCGCCACCGGGTCGTGCACCGTGAGCGTCACCTCGCCGGGCGACACCATGAGCCGCCCTTTCCGCATGATGAAACGGCTGCGCGCGATGGTGACCGGCACGACCGGAAGCTGGGCGTCAAGGGCGACGAGAAACGAGCCCTTCTTGAACGGCCCCACCACCCCGTCCACGCTGCGCGTCCCTTCCGGGAACACGATGAGCGAATGGCCTTCGCTCACGAGCCGTTTCATCTTCGTCACGATGTCGGCCCCGGGGTTGCGCCGATCGACCAGCAGGTGCCCCGCGCGCCGCAGATGCCAGCCGAGGAACGGAATGCGGCCGAGCGACGCCTTCGCCACGATCCGAAGCTGGAATGGCAGGGAGGCGAACACGATGGGGATGTCGTAGATGCTCTGGTGATTCGACGCGAACACGTAGCTCCGCGACGGATCGATGCGGTCGAGCCCCGAGACCCGCACGCGCACGCCGGTGGTCTTCAGGATCAGCGACGCCCAGGTCCGCGCGCAGCGGTGTCCCAGGTCCCCGGTCGGGTCGATCAGCGTGGAGACGAGCGACACGGTACCGAGGACGATCGTGTAGATCGCGACCGCCGGGATGAGATAGAAGACCGTCCGCCACCACTGAAACGGCCGGACGCCGCTCATTCTTGCGAGGGCGCGCGGCCGGGCGGAACCGGCGCGGCCGGCCCGACGGCGGCCGGCGCGACGGCGGCCGGCGCCGCAGCGGCAGCCGGCTGCTGCTGCGCGTTCGGCGCGCCTTCGATGTAGCGGCCGAAGATCATCTTCCCCGCCGTCGTCTGCAGCACGCTCGTGACGACCACGTCGATGTTCCGGCTGATCATCCGCCGCGCGTTGTCGACGACGACCATCGTGCCGTCATCGAGGTAGGCCACGCCCTGGTTGTATTCCTTGCCTTCCTTCAGGATGAAGACCTTCATGAACTCGCCGGGCAGCACGACCGGCTTGAGCGAGTTGGCCAGCTCGTTGATGTTGAGGACCTGGATGCCGCGCAGTTGCGCGACCTTGTTCAGGTTGAAGTCGTTCGTGACGATCTTGGCCTGCAGCGTCCGCGCGAGCTCGATCAGCTTCAGGTCCACCTCGCGCACGTCGGGATAGTCGATGTCGGAGATCGACACGTCGACGCCGGACATCTTCTGGATCTTCTGGAGGATGTCCAGCCCGCGCCGCCCGCGGTTCCGCTTCATCGAGTCGGCGGAATCGGCGACCAGCTGCAGCTCCTTGAGGACGAACTGCGGGATGACGAGGGTACCGTCCAGAAACCCCGTCTCGCACACGTCGGCAATCCGGCCGTCGATGATGACGCTCGTATCCAGGATCCGGTAGCGCTTCTGCGGCCCCGCCTCGCGAAACAGCGTGACCAGCCGGGAAGGGTGCAGCCAGTCGGCATTTCGCGCGCCGATGACCAGCCCGAGGTACGGGAACACGAGCAGAATGAAGCTGTGAAGGAAAAGCGTCCGCGGATCGGCGGCGGTGGCCCAGAAGAGCGCCGCGCCGATCGTCTTGGCTACCCCGAGGCCAATCGCGCCGCCGATGAGGGCGCCGAGCAGGTCGGTGATCTCGGCCGTGCGCAGTCGCGTTTCAACCGCCACCATCGCGACGCCAAGCGCCGCGCCGAGGCCCACGTCAACCAGCAGTGTCGGGCTGAACGGGCGCGTCAGCGCCGCCGCATACGTCACGGCCAGGACGAAGAGCACACGAATGAGCAGGAACCAGACCATTATGAGCTCCGGAATAAAGAGACGCGCCTATCATACTGCGCCCTCAGGGGCGAATGGTGAATGGTGAAGGACCGGCACCCTGCCGAAGTCGTCCGGTCGGACGACGAGTCACGTCGTGGCTGAATCGCCCTTCGCCCTTCACTCTTTCAAGCGCTTTACCACGTCATGAGGAGATCGAGCGCCTCGAGGACCGTCCGGACACCGACGACGTCGTGACCGGCTGGGACGTCCTCCGCCGCATAGTTGCCGTGCGGCGCAATCGTGCGTGTAAACCCCATCTGCGCGGCCTCGCGGATCCGAAGCCCCGCATGGCTGGTGCCGCGAACTTCCCCGGCGAGTCCCACCTCGCCGAAGACCGCGGACCCCGCCGCGATCGGCCGGTTGCGGACGCTGGAGGCGATGGCGGCGACGACCGCAAGGTCGGCCGCCGGCTCGTCGACGCTGATCCCCCCCGCCACGTTGACGAACACGTCGTCGGCCGCGAGGTTGACGCCGGCGCGCTTCTCGAGCACGGCGAGCAGCAGCGAGAGCCGGCCCTGGTCGATGCCGCTCGCCATCCGCCGGGCGTTGCCGTACGAGCTGGAGCTGACGAGCGCCTGGATCTCGACGAGCATCGGGCGGGAGCCTTCAACGCAGCACAACACCACCGAGCCGGGCGCATTCGCCGGCCGCTCGGCCAGGAACAACTGCGAGGGATTCGGCACCGCGCGCAGCCCCCGGCCGGTCATCTCGAACACGCCGAGCTCGCTGACCGCGCCGAACCGGTTCTTCACGGCGCGGACGATGCGGTGCGCGTGGTGCTTCTCGCCCTCGAAGTACAGCACGGTGTCCACGATGTGCTCCAGCGCCTTCGGGCCGGCGAGGCTCCCGTCCTTCGTCACGTGCCCGACGAGAAAGGTCGGAATATTCTGCCCCTTCGCGGCGAAGAGCAGTTGCGTGGCCGCCTCGCGCACCTGGCCGATGCTGCCGGGGGCGGACTGGAAGCGGAGCGAGAACACGGTCTGGATCGAGTCGACGATGATGAACGCGGGACGGAGGCGCGCGATCTCCTCGAGGATGCGCTCGAGGCACGTCTCGGCGAGGATGTAGAGGGGCGCCTGCTCGATCCCGAGCCGCTCGCCGCGCGACTTGATCTGATGCTCGGATTCCTCGCCCGAGCTGTAGAGCACCGGCCCGACGGCGCTCGCAAAGTGCGCCGCGGCCTGCAGGAGGAGCGTGGACTTGCCGATGCCCGGCTCGCCGCCGATCAGGACGAGCGATCCCGGCACGACACCGCCGCCGAGCACGCGATCGAATTCGCCGATGCCGGTGGAAATCCGCTCGGAGACGACCGTGTCGATGTCGGCGTAGAGTTGCGGTCCGTTCGCTCCGGCCAGCGTGTACCGCTTGGCCAGATCGGCGCCACCCATGGCGATTGCCGGCGCCGGCCGCTCCTCCACCATCGAATTCCACGCCCCGCAGTCGGGGCAGCGCCCGAGCCACTTGGCGGACTGCGCGCCGCATTCCTGGCAGGCGAAGACGGTTTTCGGGGGCTTCATGGGGATGGAGACGACGATAACACGAGGTTCGGAGGGAACGAAGCGCACGGAGACTCTTACACGGAGACACGGAGCGCACGGAGACGCACGGAGGAGCGGCCGGTCTGGCGCCGGCCTCCTGCTGCCTGCGGCCGGCGTTAGAGGTGGTCTGAGATCCCGCAAACGCAAGCACGCCACCGCACCTGCGTGTTTGCGTTTGCGGATCTCAGGCCACCTCGCCGCGCCGCAGCGCGGCCAGACCGGCCAGCAGTTCCGCTGACACGCTCCGTTCACGCGAGATGCCAGCCGCGAGTGTCCGTGCGTCTCCGTGCCCTCCGTGCCTCCGCGTGATCGTCTCCGTGCCCTCCGTCTCCTCCGTGCACTCCAAAAGACAAAGGCCGCGGGACGCATGCCCCGCGGCCTTCGCCTTCTCCGTAGGTTTGCCTCTAGAGGTCTTGACCCGAAAAACTCGCACCATTTGAGTCAAGTTTTTCGGTCAAGACCGTCCCCGCGTCAGCGGGGCGTTATCAAAGAATGCAACCTAGCGAGGCGGAGCCTCGATGGTCTGAGGCGCAGCCTCGCTAGAACTCGTAGCGCAGCGCGAACTGCATGCAGCGGCCCGCCTGGCCGTCGCACGCGGCGAGCGTGCCGTTGTAGCGGCCGAAGCCGCTGCGGTCGGGCAGCATCGTGACGTTGCCCACGTCGAACTTGGCCGTGTTCGTCAGGTTGAACACGTCCCAGCGGAAGCGGAGGCGGTTGTCACCGAAGAGGTGAATCGCCTTGCTGAGGCTCGTGTCGATCGTGAAGTAGCCGTCGCCGCGCAATTGGTTGCGCAGGCCGACTTCACCGGGCATCGCGAAGCGGAAGAACTTCAGCGCGTCCGCCGGATCCTTGAACGGGGTCGGCCGTCCGTCGACCGCGTTCTTCGTCAACTCGGTTTCCGGCAGCTTGTTGGGATCCACCAGCATGGCGTTGCCCTGGAGGTTCCAGTTCGTCGGCCAGCACGACCGGCAGTTCTGCACGTTGAACGGGAAGCCGCTCGTCCACCGCATCAGGCCGCTGATCGACCAGTCGCCGATCAGCTGGTTCAACAGGCCGGTGGCCCCGCCGCCAATCGGCTTGCCCTGGCCGAAGGGCAGATCCCAGATCCCGTTGAAGTTGACCTGGTGGCGGACGTCGAAGTCCGACGTGCTGTAGTGCAGGTCCGGCTCGAACGAGTTGAGCAGGAACCCGGTGTAGCCGCCGTTGCCGAAGTTGCCGAAGGCGCTGCCGCGCTCCACCTGCGAGCCGGTGTCCTTCGATTCCGACAGCGTGTAATTCAGATCGAACTGCGTCCCGCCGCTGTAGCGCTTGTGCAGCGTCAGCACCATGCCGTTGTAGTTGGACTTGCCCACGGAGCTGATGCCCGCGAGCGAGTCGTACTGCCGCGAGAAGTAGGCAAACGGCCCGTAGATGCTGCACGCCGGGATGCAGTTCTCGTCGAGCAGCCACAGCGACGTGATGTAGTCCGGCGCGTCGTTGTTGAAACGCCGCGCGATGTTGGCCGTCGCGCTGAAGCCGCCGAGCGCCGCCGCCGGGAACAGGTTCTCCCAGTACGGGATCGGCGCGATGCCGGCATACGCCGAGACCGCCGAGCCGGGCGCGACGCCCGCCGCCTGCGTCGCCTTGATGAGCGTCTGCGCGGCGGTGAAGTAGTCCATGCCGGACTTGGTGTCCGTCAGGTTGAGCGGCATCGCGAGGTCGCGGCGGACGAGCAGGTCCCGCCCGAAGCGGCCGATGTACCCGCCTTCAATCGCGAAGTTGCCCCCCAGCTCGCGCGCGACGAGCAGGTTGACCATGTGCGCTGAGGGCGTGACCAGCGTGTCGTCGATGCTCGTCGTGATGATGCCGGCCTCGATGGGCGGCGTCTGCGGGAAGCCGCCCTTGGGCGCCACCGGCATCGTCGGCGGCATCGTCGAGACGTTGGTGAAGCGGGCCGCCGGGTCCGTCTCGTACGGCCCTCCGAACGGACTGCTGATCGACGTGGACATGCCGAATGCGAAGCCCTGGTCGAAGTTGAGCGCGAGCCCCTGGCCGATGCGGTCGAAGACCTTCGAGTACCCGCCGCGGATGACCATCTTGTCGCCGCCCGTGATCCAGCCCAGGATGCCGTCCTTGGCATGCGGCGTCCAGGCGGCCGAGAGTCTCGGCGCCCAGTTGTTCTTGTCCGTCTCGTAGAAGCCCTTGCGGCCGTTCTTCTTGCCGGCCAGGTCGAACGTGATGATCGGGCTCTGGTTCGACGGGATCCCCTTCTTCATGTTCGCCGCGCGATCGGCGAACCACTGTCCCATGCTGACCGTCGGCGCGACCTGCAGCCCGTTGACTTCGTACGGCGGCGAGTAGAGGCTGTAGCGCAGGCCCGCCGAGAGCGTCAGGTCGTGGCGCGGCCGCCACGTGTCCTGCGCGTACCACTCGTACTCGTCCGACGCGTACTTGCGCGACACGGGCGTGCCGACCGCCAGCAGGTTCCCGCTCTTGTCGTAGTTGGCTCTGAGGTTCGCCTGCGACAGGACCGCCAGGCTGTTCAGCCACGCATCGGCGTAGCCCGCGCGGAACGTGCTCGCGACGGCCGGCACGCCCGAGCAGCCCGGCGTCGTGCAGCCCGGACCGCCGGGCCGGTACGTCTGGCCGACGCCCGAGATCCACGACGGGTTGATCGATGTGCTCAGCCACGAGCCGCTGTCCCGCGTGCTCGGAATGCGCGTGAACCGCAGGTTGGCGCCCACCTTGAACGTATTGTTGCCTCGCAGCCACGAGACGTCGTCCACGAAGTTGTGCGTGGGGGTTTCGCGCGTGCTCGAGGTGGTGGTGGGCTCGAACGGATCGATGAACCGGAACGTCACGACGTTGCTCTTCAACCGCCCGACCGTGGAGTTGTCGATCTTGGTCATGCCGTAGCGGAAGCTGTTGACGACGCTGGAGCTGAGCGCGGCGTCGTAGCCGAACGCGAAGCCGTTGTTCTTCGCCTTGTTCTGGCTGCGCGGATCCTGCCCGGGGAACTGCGGCGCCGAGTTGACCGTGTCGTCCTGCACGTTGAAGCGGCCGAACACGCTCTGGTTCGCGCTCATCCGGAAGTCCACGCGGCTGATGAGCGTGTTGAAGTCGTTCGTGATGGGCGCCGCGAAGCGGTAGTCCATGATGTTGTGCCCGTCCAGCCCCGGCTCGTTGGGGGACGGGTACTTCTTGAACAGCTGCGAGGCGGCGACGCTCGGGCCGATGCCGAGCGGATCGATCGCCGCAACCTGCGACGGCGTCAGGCCGTACCAGCCGCCAGGGACCGGGTGCGAACTGCTGAAGCCCTGGACCGTGCCGCCAGGACACGCGGCCGGATCCGCGCACTGATACATGAGGATGCCGTCGCGGAACGAGTCGGACGGGACCGATCGCACGCCAGGCGACTCGCTGTTCTCGCTGAGCTTCTCGAAGTTCGCGAAGAAGAACAGGCGGTTGTGGCGAATGGGGCCGCCGAGGGCGCCCCCGAAGATGTCCTTGTCGAGCTTGGGCGTCTTGATCTTCTCGCCCTTCGCGTTGGCCCCTGGAGCCTGCGCGAGCTTGTAAAAGTACTCGAGCGACGAGGTCTGAGTCCTTCTCCCGAACCAGTAGCCGGATCCGTTGTAGGCGTTCGTCCCGCTGCGCGTGAGGAGCGAGACCTGCGCGCCGCTGGAGCGGCCGGACTCGGCGCCGTAGTTGCTCGTCGAGACCTTGAACTCCTGCAGCGCTTCCTGCGTCATGCGCACGGCCGACGTGTAGGCGGCCTGGAGCTGCGGGTCGTTGACGTCGATGCCGTCGAGCGTGACGTTCTGCTGGTCGGCGCGCGATCCCGCGACGGCGCCGTAGCGCGGATCCACGGTGTTGGCGTTCGCCGTCGGAATGAACACCGCGCCGGGCTGCAGGCTCAAGAGGTGGACGACGTTGCGCCCCTCGACGGGGAGCCGCTCGATCGTCTGCTGGTTCATCGTCTGGCCGACGCTGGCGTCCGTCGTGTTGACGATCGGGGTCGCCTCGGTGACGGTGACGGTCTCGGAGACGGAGCCGAGCGCGAGCACGGCGTCGACCTGCGTCACGCTATCGACGCGCAGCACCACGTTTTCATGCACGTAGGTGCGGAAGCCGCTGAGTTCCGCCTTGAGTGTGTAGTCGCCCGGCGGAAGCGCCGGGAAATTGAACGCGCCCTGTGAATTCGAGATGTTGGTGCGAACGGCGCCCGTGGCCTTGTGCGTGACGGTGATCGTTGCGCCGGGAACGACCGCCCCCTGCGAGTCTTTGACGGTGCCGGCAAGGCCTGCCGTGCCGGCCTGTGCCCATGCGAGGTTCGCGGACGCGAAGAGCAGCGCAGCAAGGAACACTGCTGCCGCTGCGACCGATCGGATTCTCACGCTTCACCTCCCCATGAAACTTGAGTGACGGGCAGCCGAAAACGAGTTGGAGGTCGAGTATATGGCAAGACGCCGGGGGTTTGTCCAGTCGGACGCCGACAGCACGCAGCTGGCAGCTCGCAGCCGGCAGTGGATCACGCTGTCCCGCTGCATCACCCCGGTCAGTTCGAAGTTGGAAGGTTGGGAGTTGGGAGTTTGGAGTTGACAGTCTCGTCGTGCTGCCTGCTGCCTGCTGCCTGCTGCCCGCTACCTCGGCGTGCTGCCTGCTGCCCGCTGCCTGCTATCCCCGCCATACGCGCGTTGAATCCGGGCACCGAGCCGGCACAGGAGCTCGTACGGAATGGTGCCGATCGCGGCGGCCATCTCGCGGACGCCGATCGACTCGCCGTCCTGCTCGCCGATGATCACGACGGCATCGCCGGGCGCCACCTCGGTCCCGGTGACGTCAATCATCGTCATGTCCATGCACACCGAGCCGACGATCGGCATGCGCCGGCCGCGCACGAGCATGACGCCGCGCCCCGCCAGACGCAGGTCGAGACCGTCCGCATATCCGGCGGGCACCACGGCGATCGTGGACGGGCGATCGACGATGGTCTTGAGTCCGTAGCCCGTGCCCTCCCCCGGACGCAGCCCCTTGACGGCCACGACGCGGCTATGGAGCGACAGCGCGGGGCGAAGCGGGATCGTCACCGCGAGCGGGGGCGGGACGATGCCGTACACGAGCAGGCCGGGACGCACCGAGTCGTACCACACGCGCTCGTCGCGCAGCAGCGCCGCGGAATTCGCCGCGTGGCGGAGTCGCGGACGGACGCCGAGATGCGCGAGCGTGGCCACGGCCGCGTCGAAGCGCTGGCGCTGCTCGCCGAAGATCGGATGCTCCACGTCGTCGGCGGTCGCAAAGTGGGTGTACACCGCCTCAATCTGGAGATGCGGGCTCGCGGCGACCTCCGGCATGGTGCGCTGAAGATTGTCGAACCGGAACCCGAGTCGGTTCATGCCGGTGTCGATTTTCAGATGGCACCGGAGGGTGGCGCCGTGCCGGGCGGCGGCCGCCTCGAGCGTGCGGGCCGCGGACGGCGTCGAGATGGTGGGCGTGAGATCGTGCGTGAAGACGCCGTCGAGATCGCTGACGGAGAGCGCGCCGAACACGAGAATCGGCGCCCGCACCCCGGCCTCGCGCAGCACGATCCCCTCTTCGATGTCGGCGCACGCGAGCATGGCGGCGCCGGCTTCGGCGAGCGCGCGTCCGACTTCCGGCGCGCCGTGGCCGTACGCGTTCGCCTTCACGACGGCGATGATGCCGGGGCGCGGCTGCGATCCCTGCCCCAGGAAGGCGGCGATCGCGCCCAGGTTGTGGCGGATCGCGGAGAGATCGACGCGCGCCACCGTCGGGCGAATCATGGCTCAGGAGAGCGGCTTGTAGTTCTCGAACCGCGTGTATTGACTGAGGAACGACAGCTTCAGCGATCCGATGGGACCGTTGCGCTGCTTGCCGATGATGATCTCGGCGACCCCCTCGTCCTCCGGCTTGGTCTCTTTCTTGTCGTAGACCTCGGCGCGGTAGATGAACAGGACGACGTCGGCATCCTGCTCGAGGGCGCCGGATTCGCGCAGGTCGGAGAGCTGCGGCTTGTGATCGCCGCGCCCTTCCGGCGCGCGGCTGAGCTGCGAGAGCGCGATGATCGGGATGTTCAGCTCCTTCGCGAGCCCTTTCAAGGAGCGGGAGATCGCGGCGACTTCCTGCTGCCGGCTCTCGAAGCGGCCGCGTCCGACCATGAGCTGAAGATAGTCGATCACGAGGAGGTTCAGCCCGTGCGTCGCGGCGAGCCGGCGCGCCTTCGCGCGCATCTCCAGCACGCCGATGGCCGCCGAATCGTCGATGAACACGCGCGCCTCGGCCAGGGTGCCGAGCGCGTGCGAGAGGCGGCCGTAGTCCTTCTCGTTGAGGAATCCCGTGCGGAACCGGTGCGCGTCGATCCTCGCCTCGGACGTGAGCATGCGCATGAAGAGCTGCTCCTTCGACATCTCGAGGCTGAAGACGCCGACCACCATGTCGGTGGAGGTGCCGATGTACTGCGCCATGTTGAGCGCCAGGCTCGTCTTGCCCATCGACGGGCGCGCCGCGACGATGACGAGGTCGCCCGGCTGGAATCCGGCCGTCATCTCGTCGAGATCCGCGAAGCCGCTCGGCACGCCGGTGACGGCCCCCTTCTGCTGCTGCAGCTTCTCGATCGTCGTGAAGCTGCTCTGCACCAGGTCGCGCAGCGGCACGAACCCGGCGCGGATGCGGTCCTCCGCGATGGCGAAGATCGCGCGCTCCGCCTCGTCGAGGAGCATGTCCGGCTCGTCCTCGGCTTCGTACGCGTCGGTGAGGATCTTGTTCGCGGAGTGGATGAGGCTGCGCAGCGTCGACTTTTCCTTGACGATCCGCGCGTAGTACTCGACGTTGGCCGATCGCGGCACGCCGTCGGCGAGCGACGCGATGTAGGCCGGGCCGCCGACTTCCTCGAGCTCCCCCGCCCGCGACAGCTCCTCCTTGAGCGTCACGAGATCGATCGCGTCGCCGCGCTCGCTGAGCGCGACCATGCGGTCGAAGATCCGGCGGTGCGCGTCGCGGAAGAAATCGCGCGAGTCGATGAGCTCCGCCGCCTGGTTGAACGTCTCGTTGTGGATCAGGATCGCCCCGAGGACGGATTTCTCCGCCTCGAGGTTGTGCGGCAGCGTGCGGGCTGGAGCAGCGAGGTCGGCCACAGCAGTCCTATTGTGCGACGACCTTCACCTTCACCTGCGCCGTCACCTCGCGGTGCACCTTCACCGGCACCGTGAACTCGCCCAGCGCCTTCAGCGGCTCGGCCAGGTGGACCTTGCGCTTGTCCACCTCGAAGCCCTTCGCCTGGAGGGCCTGCGAAATGTCCGCGCCGGTGACGGATCCGTACATCGTGTTGTTCTCGCCCACGCGCCGCGCGACGGAGATGTCGGCCTCCGACATCCGCTGCGCGTACGCCTCGGCCTGCGTCTTCTCCTCGAGCTCGCGCGCCTCCGCGTTCTTGCGCTCGCGCTCGATCTGCCGCTTGTTCTCGTCGGTCACCGCCAGCGCCAGCTTGCGCGGCAGCAGGTAGTTCCGCGCATAGCCCGCGGCCACCTTCACCACGTCCCCGCGGCTCCCGAGGTTCTCGATGTGCTCTCTCAGAATGACTTGCATGTATCTCTCCGGCAGGGCTGAAGCCCTGCGCTACCGGTTTCTGTAGCGCAGCCCCAAAGCCCTGCGCTACCGGTTTCTGTAGCGCAGCCCCAAAGCCCTGCGCTACCGGTTTCTGT
>MELC01000062.1:6354-35929 GCA_001767455.1 Acidobacteria bacterium RIFCSPLOWO2_12_FULL_66_21 | reverse complement strand
CGTTGTAAGCCGTCGGCGCGGGCAGCGGGACACGACCGCTGGACCTCTCGACACGCTAAACAGAGACCTCCCAACTCCCAAGTAGGCAGTAGGCAGCATGCAGTAGGCAGTGGATCACGCTGTCCCGCTGCATTACCTCCATCCGTTCGACAAGGAGGTTGGGAGTTGGGAGGCCTTTGTTTCGCGGGGTCTTGCGACGGGGTCACGTCAGGGCCGCAGCGCAATGCGGCCAGCGTGAGGCGTCAGTCCGAAAACCGCACCGCAGGCGTCCCGATCCGCGCCGGCGCGGTTTCGCCCCTAGTGCGCGGATGACCGCGTTGACCAAGCGATTGTGCACCGGCGTCCGAATCACCCGAGCCGGCGCGGCATCGTGAGCCTTACGCCGGAGGTGCGTGTTTGCCACGCGTCCGGCCGAGGCGCGGCGGCCCTGATGTGAGCCCGCCGCGGCACCCGCTACACAAAGAGCGCCCAACTCCCAACTCCCAACTCCCAACTCCCAACTCCCAACTCCCAACTCCCAACTCCCAACTCCCAATTCACGAATGCACGAATTCACAAATTCAGAACATATCGCCGGAGCGCGTCCTGCCACGGCGGCATGTCGATCCCCGCCTCGCGGAGCTTCTCGTTGGAGAGCGCGCAGTACTGAGGGCGCTTCGCTTTGAGCGTCACGTCGCGGACGCTGATGGGCACGATGTCGGGCTGGCAGCCGAGCAGCCGCGCAGCCTCTTCCGCAATACCCAGCCACGTGGTCGGACCCGAGTTCACACAGTGGTAGATGCCGGAGGGTGGGCGCCGTTCGAGCAGCTGCGCAGTCGCGCCGGCGACGTCCTCCACGAAGCTCGGAGTGACCGTCCGATCGATGAAGACGCGGGCAGGCTCACCCGCCCTCAACGCCTCGAGAATGCGGTCCACACTGCTTTTCGCTCGTGGTCCGCCGAAGAGGCTCTCGACCCGCAGCACGTACCACCGCGGCGCATCCGCCGCGAACCACTCGCCCAGCAGCTTTGACAGCGCGTAGTTGCTTTCCGGACGGGGTTCGTCCGTCTCGACGTACGGCCGATCGGCGCGGCCGTCGAAGACGAAATCGCTTCCGAAGTGAACGAGCGTCGCGCGGCATGCCCGCGCGGCGCGCGCGAGCCCGAGCACCGCGAACGCGTTCACCGCCAGCGCCTCGGACGCGTTGTCCTCCGCATCGTCCACGGCGTTGTACGCCGCGCAATTGACGATGACATCCGGATGCTCCGCCTCGACCAGCCGCAGGACGTCCGGCTCGGAGGTGAGGTCCAGGTCGGCGCGCCCCAGCGCGACGACGGTATGCGCCGCTGACAGGCGCTCGGTGATAGCCTGACCGAGCTGGCCCGGGGCGCCGGCGACGAGGATGCGCATCAGGAGGAAAGCGCGCGCGCGATGGCCGCGACGACCGCCGCCTGCTGCTCCGCCGACAGCTCGCCGTAGATTGGAAGCGCCACGGTCGAATCGGCCGCCTCCTCCGCCCGCGGAAAGTCGCCCCGCCTGTAGCCCAGCGGCGCGAAACACTCCTGCAGGTGGAATGGGACGGGATAGTAGATCTCGGTCGAAACACCATCCGCCGTGAGCCGCGCGCGCACGCGATCGCGGTCCGGCACACGGATCACGTACTGATTGAAGATGTGATGGCGTCCGGCCGGCTCGACCGGCAGCGTGATCCGGCCGGCGAGTCCGGCGTCGTCGAACAGCCGGTCGTAGCGCGCGGCGTTCGCGCGCCGCGCGTCGGTCCACGCCGCCAGGTGCGGCAGCTTCACGCGCAGGACCGCGGCCTGCAGCGCGTCCAGCCGAAAGTTCGCGCCGATACGCTTGTGGAAGTACTTCCCGCCTACGCCGCCTTGCGGCTTCGGCGAGGCCGCGCCGAAGCCCCTGCGCGAGTCAGCAGGGGCGGAGGCGGGGGGTTCGGCGCCGTGGTTGCGCACCAGCCGCAGCTCGTGAGCGAGTGCCGGATCGTTGGTCGTGACGAGCCCGCCATCGCCGAACGCGCCCAGGTTCTTGCTCGGGAAGAACGAGAAGCAGCCGGCGATCCCCATCGAGCCGGCCGTCCGGCCCTTGTACGTCGCGCCGATCGCCTGGGCCGCGTCCTCGATGACCGGAACGCCCGCCTCGCGGGCGACCTCGAGGATCGGATCCATGTCGGCACACAGGCCGTAGAGATGGACGGGAATGATCGCCTTCGTCCTGGGCGACAACGCCTTCCGGATCGCGGCGGGATCGGTGTTGTACGTGGTCGGGTCGATGTCCACCAGGACGGGCCTCGCGCCGACACGGGCGACACAACCCGCCGTTGCGAAGAATGAATACGTGCTGGTGATGACCTCGTCGCCCGGACCGATCCCGAGCGCCATGAGCACCGCGAGGATGGCGTCGGTGCCCGACGAAACACCTATGGCGTCGGCGACGCCCAGATACGCGGCGAGCTCGCGCTCCAGACCCTCGACTTCAGGGCCCATGATGAAGTGCTGGCTGTCGCACACGCGCGTGATGGCGGCGAGCAGCTCGTCGCGGAGCGGCAGGTACTGCGCTTTCAGGTCGAGCAGCGGAACCGTCGCGGAACGCGTGGCGGTCATCGGACGACAATCTCGGGAGTGCCCCAGAGGGCCAGGTCGTTGTCGTGGTTGTCGGGCTTCCCTTCCTGGGCGCTGCGGGTGTTGAAGATGACGTCCACTTCCTCGCCCGCGTACGCGGACAGATCCACCATCACCTGGATCCACCGGCGATCCGCCTTGTTGTTGAACGGATCGACGACCTGTGTGAACAACGGGTCCCACGTGCGGCCGTCGGACACCCCGAAGAAGAACAGCACGCCGTCGCCCGGCTTCTCCCAGGCTTCCGGCTTCAGGCCCACGTAGACGCGCAGCCACGCGTCGTCGGGCACCATCACCTTGTAGGTCAGCCGCGTCCCGACGGTGGGCTGGACGGCGATGGCCTTGCGCGTCTCGCCGTTGAGCGTCGCGTCGCCGACGCTGAACATCGACGCGTCGGGCTGTTTCTTTGCCGTCTCGAAGCTGGCGATCAGATCGATCGACGCGGCGCGGGTGCTCCGCTTGAACAACCACCAGCCGGCCGCCACGAGCACGATCGCAACCACGACCACGAGGGCCGCGCGATTACCTTTCATCAGACACTGCCTCCGAATGGAAAAGTGGCTTAATTTAGCATCTTTTTGGCTGGCGGGGCCCCCTGCACCCCGCCAAGCTCACTTCGCTACGCTCGCTCTTCGCCGCTCGCTCCCTGGGCGCCGAAGCGGCGTGGTGTCCGCCGCGAAGGCGGCCGCTCCGTTCGCGCTTCTAGCGGCGGCGCTCCTTGACGGCGGCCCGCGTCTCCCGATCGGTCTCGCGGCGCTTGATCGTTTCACGCTTGTCGTGCGCCTGCTTGCCCTTGGCGAGCGCGATGGCGATCTTGACGTGGCCGTTGCGGAAGTACATCCGGATCGGCACGAGGGTCATCCCGCGCTCCACCGTCTTGCCAATCAGCTTCCGGATCTCACGCCGGTGCAGCAGCAGCTTGCGCTTGCGCGTCGGCTCGTGATCGGCGTACCCGCGATGGCTGTACGGGTTGATGTGGACATTGTAGATCCACACCTCGCTCCCCTCGACGCGCGCGTAGCTGTCGCGCAGGTTCACGTTGCCTTCGCGGATCGATTTCACCTCGGTGCCGAGCAGCGCGACCCCCGCCTCGTAGGTCTCGAGGATGTGGAAGTCGTGGAATGCCTTTCGGTTCTCCGCGATGCTCTTCTGCGCTTTTTCCCGCTCGGTCTTCATCGTCTTTCTTGGCAGCCCTGAAGGGCTGCGCTACGGGATCTCGCTTGGCGGCCCTGAAGGGCTACGCTACCGGTTCCGTCGCGCGCATGTAGCGCAGGGCTTTAGCCCTGCCGTCCGGCGCGAGGCTCCCTGACCAACCGCATCGCGAGCTTGATCGCCTCGATCAGGCTCGACGGGTCGGCCACACCCTTGCCCGCGATGTCGAACGCGGTGCCGTGATCGACGGACGTCCGCACGATCGGCAGTCCCAGCGTGACGTTGACCGCGCGTCCGAACGCCACCAGCTTGATCGGGATGAGTCCCTGGTCGTGATAGCACGCCACGACGGCGTCGAACTCGCCGCGCATCGCGCGTACGAACACCGTGTCGGCCGCAAACGGCCCGTCCACCGACACCCCGCGCGCGCGCGCGGCCGCCACGGCCGGCGCGAGCACGTCGCGGTCCTCGGTCCCGATGACCCCGTGCTCGCCCGCGTGCGGGTTCAACCCTGCGACCGCCAGGCGCGGCGAGGCGAACCCGAAGCGCGGCAGCTCCGACGCCGCGAGCGCAATGGTGCCTTCCACCACGTCGCGCGTCAATGCGCGCGGCACCTCGGCGAGCGGAATGTGGACCGTCGCGAGAACGACGCGCAGCGACTCCGCGTAGAACATCATCGCGACCCGCGCGGCGCCGGTCAGATGCGCCAGCAGGTCGGTGTGCCCGCGCCACGGCAGGCCCGCGGCGGCAAACGCTTCCTTGTTGATGGGAGCCGTGGCGACGGCGTCGATGCGTCCCGCGCGGGCGTCCTCGACGGCCTCCACGATCGCGTCGTACGCGGCCCGCCCGGCAGCGGCGCTGACGCGTCCGCGCTCGAACCGCGCGCCCGCCGCCTCGGTGGACGGCCCGTACAGCACGATCTCGCATGATGCGGACAGCTCGCCGTCAGCGGCCGCCTTGCGGGCGATCTCCGGCCCGATCCCCGCCGGGTCGCCAACCGTCACGCCGATTCTCGGACGGGGAGTCATCCGCACGTTCCACAACCGCCGCTGCCACGACCCCCGCTGCCACAACCGCCGCTGCCGCATCCGCCGGGTCCGGTGGGGTTGTCGCAGGTTCCGCAGCCTCCCTCGTCCGCGCAACCCCCGTGCGTCACGCCTTTGCCGTTCGGCAGCTCGTAGCGGAGGCAGCACTTCAGCCGGCCGCACATGCCCGACAGCTTGGAGGGGTTCAGGCTCAGGTTCTGCTGCTTCGCCATCTTGATCGAGATGGGCTCGAACGTCTCGAGGAACGTGGTGCAGCAGAGCGGCCGCCCGCACGATCCGTAGCCGCCCAGCATCTTGGCTTCGTCGCGCACGCCAATCTGCCGCATCTCAATCCGGGTACGGAAGTGCGCCGCGAGGTCCCTGACCAGCTCGCGGAAATCCACGCGCCCTTCCGCCGTGTAATAGAAGATGAGGCGCGAGCCGTCGAAGAGCTGCTCGGTGCGCGCGAGCTTCATCGGCAGCCCGCGCTCGCGGATCTTCATCAGGCTAATGCGATGCGCTTCCTTCTCCCGCTCCTGGTGCTTCAGGCGGCTGACCACGTCGTCGCGCGTCGCGCGCCGGACGACGCGGGCTTCCGAGTCAGCGGGCGGACAGCGGCGCTCCGCGAGGGCCGGAATGGTGCGGGTGACGGTGCCCATCGCCCGGCCGTCTGAAGTCTGCACGACGATCGGTTCGCCGGGAGCGGCGAACGGCATGGGCGGCGGGTCGGAAGCGGCCAGGGCGACGTCCGGTTCGGCGTCTGGTGATTCCGCGTCCAGGGCAAGCTCGGGCAGCAGGAACGCATAGGTCCGGCCGGCCGGCGAGAACTTGACGCTCACGAACGGGCGAGCGGACCCCGAACTCATGTCGGCCCTCTATATGTAAACCGGGGGGCTTCGCCCCGCCGGACCCCCCAACTCACTCGCTCGCGGGGACCCCGTCGCCCCGCTCCGCTCCTGAGGCTCGCTCGCGGCGCTCGCTCGCGCCGCCCCGCTGTAAACCGGGGGGCTTCGCCCCGCCGGACCCCCAACTCACTCGCTCGCGGGGACCCCGTCGCCCCGCTCCGCTCGTGAGGCTCGCTCGCGGCGCTCGCTCGCGCCGCCCCGCTGTAAACCGGGGGGCTTCGCCCCGCCCGCCTTCGCTAAAGCTCCGGCGAGGCTCGCCGAAGCGCCTACGGCGCGAAGGCGGCCGGACCCATTACTCACTCACTCGCGCCGACCTCTGAATGCACGAGTACTCCCGCGGCGCGCCTAAATCTGGAACGCCACCCAGTCCGCGACGATTTTCGGGCTGGCGTTCCGATCGAGCGCCGAGAGCGCGCGGTCGACCGCCGCAAACGCGCGCAGGGCACGATCGCCGTCGAACGACCGCTGCAGCCGCTCGAGCAGCGGCTTGCGATCGGCGTTGGCGAGCAGGCGCTCGTCCGCGCGGGAAAGCAGAATCCCGAGATCCCGAAGGAGCGACGATACCATCCGCAGGCGCCGCGCGAGTTCGTCCCGATCGCTGAGGCGTGCGGCGCCGCTCAGCGATTTTGCCGCGTCCAGCCTGCGGCGGGGATCGGCCGTGCCGGCCACCCCTTCCAGCAGGCTCTCAGCCGCCTCGCGCGCCTCGACGACCGCTTCGGTCGCTTCGAGCGCGCGTCCGACGCTGCCGTCCGACAGCGACGCGGCGGCGTGCGCGTCGGTCTCCGTGTACTCGTGGTCGCGCATCAGCACACGGGCGACGTCGGCGGGGCTGAGGCGGCCGAAGCGCAGACGCTGGCACCGCGACCGAACCGTCGCGAGCAGCAGATCGGGGCGCGCGGTCACGAGCACGAACGCCGACGCCGGCGGCGGTTCTTCGAGCGTCTTCAGCAACGCGTTCTGCGCCGGCTCCACGATCGCGTCCGCCTCGTCGATGATGACGACACGGCGGCGCCCCTCGAACGGCCGATACGCCGCGCGATCGATCGCCTCGCGAATTTGTTCGATCTTGATCGAGCCGCTCTCCTGGGGCTCGATGATGAGCACGTCGGCATGCACCTGCCGCGCGATCCGCCTGCACGAGGCGCAGGCACCGCACGCGTCGGGCGCGCCATCGGCGCCGGTGACCGGTGACGCGCAGTTCACCAGTTGCGCGAGCGCCACGGCCGCCATCCGCTTGCCGACCCCGTCAGGGCCCGCGAAGATCAGGCTCGGCGGAAGCGAGCCCCGGACGGCGGCGGCCGCCATCAGCTGCAGCAGACGGCGATGCCCGGCAATCTGTTGGAATGGCATGGATCGAATGCGCAGATCGTATCACGCCCCTCCGCCGGGCTTCTTCTTCTCCTCCGGCTTCTTTTTGCTGTCGTTTCCTCCCGTTCCGAAGACCCGCGACCAGAAGCCGCGCTTCTTCTTCGGCTCCTCGGCCGCCGGCGCCCTCTTCGTCTCGGTGGGTTTCACCTCCGCCGGCCTCTCCGGTGGAACGGCCGGCGGCGCCGCCGGCGCGCCCGCCGCCCCCGGAACGGACGGCAGACCCGCGTCCGCGGCGGACACGGGCTTTTCATCGCCGCCGCCAAACAGGCCCGACAACGCATCGAGGAACGATGGGGCCGGGTGCAGCGGACAGACGGATGTCGGCCGGGTCCTCTTGACGAAGTACTCCGTGTAGATCATCGATCGCGTGCTGATCGACCCGTCGGAGGCGACGACCTCGACGCTGCCGCATCCCACGTTCGGAAGCTTCCCGGACACGCGGCAGATGTTCACCCCGACCACGCCGGACGGTGGTGTGAACCAGTCGGGCTTGTCGTTCTTCGTGGCCGCGCGCATGAAGCCCGCCCAGAGCGGCACGGCCAGCTCGCCCGCGAAGCCGTTGGGGACGATCGTGCGCGGCTTGTCGAATCCAATCCAGACGCCGGTCACGACATGCGGCGTGAACCCGACGAACCACGCGTCCACGAAGTCGTTGGTCGTCCCTGTCTTTCCCGCCGCGGGCAGCGTGAACCCGGTCTGACGCGCGCGATACCCGGTGCCGGCGTTCACGACGTCGGCCAGCATGCTGGCCATGAGGAACGCCGTCGTCTCGCTCACGGCGCGATGCGCTTTCCCCGCGTCCCTGTAGAGCACGACGCCGTCGGTGTCCTCCACGCGTCTGATGAGCACCGGCTGGCGGACGGTGCCGCCGTCCGCGAAGGCGGCATACGCGGAGGTGAGCGACAGGAGCGTGACCTCGCTGGCGCCGAGCGCCAGCGACGGGACGCTCGGAGGCGTGCCGACGTTCAGCCGTTCGGCGTAGGTCACGGCCGCGGGAATGCCGACCTCACTGAGGAGCTGCACCGCCGCGCGGTTGCTCGACGTGCGCAGCGCCGTCCGCAGCGTCATCGCGCTGGCATTCGAGTGCTCGTCTTCAGGGACCCATCCGCCTTGCGGCGTCGCGATCGGATCGTTGAGGTGGGAGATGAGCGAGGCGGGCGAATAGCCGGCTTCGAGCGCCGCGGCGAACACGAACGGCTTGAACGCGGATCCCGACTGGCGCTTCGCCTGCACGGCGCGGTTGAAGGGGCTCTCGGTGAAGTCGCGGCCGCCGACCATCGCGCGGACGTACCCCGTCGACGGATCGAGCGCGACGAGCGCGCCCTGGAGGTAATCCGGCGCCTCCCCTTCTGCAATCGCATGACGCGCCACCATCGCCTTGCGCGGAAAGGCAGGCAGGCGCTCGATCTCGGTGACGCGTTTTTCGACGAGCGCTTCCGCCGCACGCTGCAGACCGGCATCCAGCGTCGTGTGGACGCGCAGCCCGCCTTGATACACGCGCTGCCAGCCGAAGCGATCGACCAGCTCGCGGCGGACCTGCTCCTTGAAGTACAGGCCCGATGTTTCCTTGATGTCGAGCGCGTTGGACAGCTTCACGCCGGCGGTCTTCGCCCGCTCCGCCGTCGCCGCGTCGATCGCGCCCGACGAGACCATCGTCTGGAGGACGACGTTCCTGCGCGCGATCGCGCGCTCGAGGCTGACGGTGGGCGCGTAGCTGGAAGGCGACTGAATGAGACCGGCGACGAGCGCGGCTTCGCTGACCGTGAGATCGCTTGCCGGCTTCCCGAAGTAGCCGCGCGCGGCGGCTTCGACCCCATAGAATCCGTCGCCCAGATACACCTTGTTCAGGTACAGCTCGAGGATGTCGTGCTTGCTGTAGAGGCTCTCGACATACGCCGCGAGGATCACCTCTTTCAGCTTCCGGCGGTACGTCTTGTCGCGGCTGAGGAAGCTCTGACGCGCGAGCTGCTGCGTGATGGTGCTGCCGCCTTGCGCGCGCCGGCCTTCGCGCAGGTTGCTGAGTGCAGCCGCGCCGACGCGCAGCGCGTCGACGCCGTAGTGATCGTAGAAGCGCTGGTCCTCGACCGAGAGGACCGCCCGAACCAGGTGGGCGGACATGCTCTCGAGCGGCACTTCGATCCGCTGTTCCTTGAAGATCGTGAAAACGGGACGGTCGCTCGCGTCGAGAATGGTGGTGGACTGCGCCATGTCGCCAATCGCGCGCAGGGCGGTGCGATCGGGCAGCCCCGCCGTCAGTTCGTAGCCGAACCAGGCAAAGGACCCGCCGGCAAAGAACAGCAGGACAGCGAGGATCCCGATCGAGCCGACCAGGGTCCTCGGACGGCCCGCAAGCGAGCCGCGCAGCGCGGCGAGACGGGAGCTCACTGTCATTTCAACGGCAGAGACGCAAGATGCGGGCCGTAACGTGCTACAGTTGGGCTGCCAGCGACGCGGAGGTCCTCATGATTCGGATTCGTGGCGGAGCCGCACGTCACGCGGCGCTGGCGGTGGCCGTCTCCGCCCTTCTCGTCGTCTCTGTCTCCGGACAGAATCCACCCCCTCAAAAACCGCAGCAGCCGCCCGTCTTCCGGACCGAAGCGAATTACGTCCACGTCGATGCATACCCGACGCGCGACGGCAAGATCGTCGAAGGACTGACCGCGGCCGATTTCGAGGTGCTGGAGGACGGCAAGCCGCAGACGATTGACGCGGTCCAGTTCATCCGCTTCGAGCCGTTCACGTCGGACGCCGAACGGCGCGATCCCAACTCTCAGCGCGAGGCGTTCGAGCTGGCCGGCGATCCGCGCTACCGCGTGTTCGTGATCTACCTCGATTTCTATCACACGAACCTGAGAGGGTCGCACGAAACGCGCAAGCCGCTCACGAACATGTTGAACCGCATCCTCGGCTCGCGGGATCTGTTCGGCATGCTCACCCCGCAGCAGCGGCCGACGGATTTGATCCTGGGCCAGCACACCGAGAGCATCGCCGAGCAGCTCGAGCGTCACTGGACGTGGGGCTTCATGCACCCGGCGGAAGGCGCGCTGGAGCTGGAGGCGTGCGGTCTCCCCCAGCTGGCCGGGCGCCGCAACCTGGACAAGGTGTTCTCGGACCTCGAGGGCCTGATCGATCTGCTGGACGGCATCCGGCAGGAGCGCAAGAACATCCTGCTTTTTTCCGGCGGGTTCAGGCTGCCTGGCCGCGACACGTCCGTGCGCGAGGGGAACGTCAAATACGACGGGCCGACTGTGGGAATAACGCCCACCGGCAAGATCACGCTCGGCAGTACCGGCCGCCCCGGTGAGGCGGATCCACGATGGTGCCAGAGCGAGCTGAACCGGCTGGCGGAGATGGACTTCGGCCAGCGCTGGCGCAATCTGATCCGCGCGGCGCGGCAGGCGAACGTCGCGTTCTACACGATCAACCCGCAGGGCCTCGAGGCGGCCGAGTTCGCGCAGGACAAGCCTGTGCCGTTCATCAATGGGCAGCTTCCCGGCGGCAACCCCGTTGTCCGGAAAACGGATGCGATCACCGATCGCACCGATCGGCTGCTCGAGCTCGCCCAGAATACCGACGGCGTCGCCGTCGTGAACTCGAACGACATTAATCCGGGGCTTGCGCGGATTGCCAGCGATCTCTCCGCCTACTACGTCCTCGGCTACTACACGACCAACACGAAGTGGGATGGCCGGGTGCGCAAGATCTCCGTGCGTCTCAAGGGCACGAACACGGCCGTGCGCGCGCGCCGCGAGTACCGCGCGCCGACGGAAGCGGAGATGGCGACCATGCGCGCCGCGTTATCGACCCCGGCCGTCCCAAAGGCGGCTCCACCGGAAGATGCCGCGTTCGCCACGCTGGTACGGATGCGCCCCGACACCACGGTGCTCGCCCACGGTGTGTTCGCCGGCAGCGATCTCGTGGTCGTGACGGAGATCGCGGCTCCGGCCATCGAGGTGGGACGGTGGAAGGGCGGCGCGGATGTCGAAGTGACTGTCGGTGATGCGGCCGGAGCGACGGTCGCAACGGGACGCGGCCGGATCGAGCCGGGCGCGCGCGCCGCGCTCGTGCGTGTGCCGGTTGGCGGGCAGCCGGGGCCGTGGACCGCCGCCGTGGAGGTGCGCGCGGCGGGCGAACCCGATCAGCACGATCGCATTCGCATCGCGCGGGCTGCCGGACCGCTCGGCGATCCGCTCGTGTATCGAGCGCTCCCCGCTCCCGTGTCGCCGCTGCGGCCCGCCGCGGTGTTCCAGTTCCGTCGGACCGAACGGATCCACCTCGAGTGGCCGATCCTCCAGCCTCTCGATCGGCGCGAGGCGCGGCTGCTCGGCCGCAACGGCTCGCCGCTCGCGCTGGAGATCACCCTGGCGGAGCGCGAAACGAACGGCGCGCCCATGCTCGTGGCCGATCTGAACCTCGCGCCGCTCACCGCAGGTGATTACGCGATCGACCTGACGGCCGGCTCCGGCGCCGCCGTCGCGCACAAGGTGATGGCGCTTCGCGTCGTCCGGTGAACCTGTAGAACCTGTAGAACTTCAGAAGACGTCGAGGTCCCGCGCGATGACGACGCGTCCCGTGTAGCCGCCGGCGCGAATGCCCTCGATGAGTTCGTCGTCCGTGCCGCCCATCCTGATGACGTGATTCAGGATCAGCAGCTTCGGCTGCACGCGCGCCGCGAGGCGTCCGAGTTCGACGTTCGACGTGTGCGCCGCGTGCATGTACGCTGGCCAGTCCTCGCCGCCGGGCCGCTTCTCCGGCGTGAGACGGCTCTCGATGTACACGCCGTGGATCAACACGTCCGTCCCCTTCGCCGCGGCGATCAGATCGTCCGACGGCGGCGCTGTGTCGCCAGAGATCGTGATGGATCGGTCGGGCAGATCGAACCTGTAGCCGAACGCGTTCTTCCACGCGGTGTGACGTACCTTGAACGCCGTCACGCGCACGCCGTCGCGGCTGTAGACAACGCCGGGGCGGACTTCCCGCGCGTTCACCGCGAGCGACGCGCGAGTCTCGTGTTCCAGACCGTGGACGCGAACCTCGACGTCCTCGCGCCAGGCGTCGAGGATCCGATCCGTCATCCGCCGCAGTCCTGGTGGGCCGAAGACCATCAACGGGTCGCGCCTCCCCATGATCCACGTCGTGAAGATCAGATCCGGGTACCCGAGCGTATGGTCCGAATGAAGATGCGTGATGAAGGTCGCATCGATTTTCGAGATGCGCGGATAGCCCGCCGCGGCGAAACGCCGTGTCACGCCCGCGCCCGCGTCGATGAGGAACAGCCGATCGCCCATCGCGATCGCCGTGGCGGGACCCCATGCGTTCGCGTCGGGAACAGGCATCCCGGTGCCGAGCATGATGATGCGGGACGTCTCCGGGCGCGCCGTCTGCGACTCGGCGGCGGGTGCCCCGCAAGCCGCCAGCACGACCGCGGCAACCACGCGTAATATCCGACCGGCGATCATGCCCACACCATAGTTGAAGTGGTGTCCGTTGCGAAATCCCGCGCGTCCGGGAGCTCGGCCTTTCTTCCCGGCGTCCAACTTGCACTCACATAGTTCTGGGGGTTCCAGGGTTCTCTAGAACCCCTAGAACCTCTAGAGAACCTGTTAGAACCTCGGAAGACATCGAGATCGTGCCGGGGTCCGGGGCGGAGCCCCGGTTAAGTCTGGAGGCGATGATGCGAAGAGAAGACAGAGAGCGTCACGTCGACGACACCGTCGGACGCGGCAGTGAGAGCGAGAAGAGCGGACCCGAACGGACATCGGACAGCCGGACCGAACAGGTGAAGGGCGGACCGACCTCGAGCGGCTCGCGGACGACGCCCAGCTCGGAGCAGCCCCGCGGGCGCATGCCTCTGCCGGACTAGCTGCCTGTGATCGCGGTAGCGCAGCCCTTTAGGGCTGCCTTGATCGCGGTAGCGCAGCCCTTTAGGGCTGCCTTGATCGCGGTAGCGCAGCCCTTTAGGGCTGCCTGTGATCGCGGTAGCGCAGCCCTTTAGGGCTGCCTGTGATCGCGGTAGCGCAGCCCTTTAGGGCTGCCTGTGATCGCGGTAGCGCAGCCCTTTTAGGGCTGCCTTGATCGCGGTAGCGCAGCCCTTTAGGGCTGCCTCACCGTACCAACAGCAGCGGCGCGACGTTACGGATGATCGCGATCATCTCCTCTCGTGTCATCGTCAGCGATCCGGTAAAGGGATAATCTTCCGGCCGCTCGACGAGCCCGGCCTCGACGGGGTTCATCACCAAGTACGCGAGGAACCCCAGGATGCCTTCCTCGTCCCGAATCACATGATCGTAATAGCTCGGTTGCCACAGTCTGCGTCCGTAGATGCGTGAGTACTCGTACGCGGATCGCTGTTTCGCGAGGACCGCGCAGGCCTTCAGGTCGGCGTTCTGTGAGAGTCCATGCAACACCAGATGCAGGTGATCTGGCATGAAGACGTACGCAGTAATCGCGAACTCCAACTGCGTTGCGGATCGCACTATTTGATCGAGCACGAGGTCGACCGGCTCGGCGCGGGTGAAGACGGGCGCGCGCTGATGTGTGCAGAACGTCAGGAAATAGTGATGCCGGCCGCAGTAATCGAACGTCTTGAGGCGCGGGCGCTTGCGGATCATGCGGGCAAGAGCTGCAACGAGCAAGCCGCTGTTGTCGGCCGATTACCCGATCACGCACGGGCAGCCCTGAAGGGCTGCGCTACCGGATCATCACGCGTGTCACGAGATCACGGGCAGCCCTGAAGGGCTGCGCTACCGGATCATCACGCGTGTCACGAGATCACGGGCAGCCCTGAAGGGCTGCGCTACCGGATCATCACGCGTGTCACGAGATCACGGGCAGCCCTGAAGGGCTGCGCTACCGGATCACGCGTCACCAGATCACGGGCAGCCCTAAAGGGCTGCGCTACAGGGAATGGCGAGTCGTGTCGAACAGCGTGCGGAGGCGGTCGCCGATCCCGGCCGAAAGCGACTCGGGCGGCGGTTGCTGCACGAGCCGGAATGTCCCGCGGCTCTCCAGCGTCTCGCCGTGCGGACGTCCGGCCGTCCCGTCAGGCCGACGCGCTCCGGCGGCGCTGCCGGGTCCGCGCCGCGCGCCGGGCCGCCGACCGGGCCTGCCGCGACAGCGCCTTCCGCGAGGCGGCGCCGCGGCCTTCGCGCTCGAGCGCGCGCTTCGCCGCGCGCGAGCGACGAGGTGCGGGCCTCGCGGCGCCGCGCCGGGCCGCGCGCGTAGCGGACTCCGCGCTCCGCTTCGTCCTCTTCTTCGCGCTCCTCGGCGGCGCCGGCAGCTTCACGCCGGCGCGGCGCGCCTTCGACAGGCCGATCGCGATGGCCTGCTTCGTGGACCGGGCGCCGTGCTTGCCTTCGCGAACGTGGTGCACCTCTTCACGCACGAACTCGCCGGCTTGTGTCGATGGCGCCTTGCCCTGGCGCTTGTCGCGGCGGGCCCGTTGCAAGGTGTCTCTCTCAGGCATATGTGCCTCCCGTGAGGAAGCAACGCAATTGCCGCGCCCACGCAGACTGCGAGCCACGAGCCACGAGCCACGAGCCACGAGCCACGACAGGGAACCTCATCCACAGTGCCTGTGATCGGGCACCGGCGTGTATGAACTGGCGACAGATCGGCCGCACACGCGCGCGTGAACTTCGCATCGCCCTTTGTACGTTCTTTGTCGTCGCGTGACGCTTGCGACACTGCCCCCGTGTCCGCTTCCCGGCTCGCGAACGTTTATCCCATATGCATGTCGACGTTTGAAGCTCAACCGTTGACATGGGCTCAAACATCAGGCTGCGTCCGGCCTGGCGTTCTCAACCGAAGGAGTCCGCATGCGCTCAGGTCACGCCCTGCTCGTGGTGTTCTGTGTCTCTCTCCTCTTTCCGGCCTACGCGACCGCCCAACCAGACGAGAAATACTGGGGCGTTCAGGCATCGTTCGCGCCCAAGTGGGAAGTGAAGGACTCCTTCAGACCCTTGTTCGACGCGGATGTCGTGAGCATCTCCGGCAGTGAATTCCGGATCGGGTTCGCGCGCGGCCGCACGCTGGGCGGCGAGTGGGGTGTCAGCTATGTCCGCAAGCTGGTGAAGGACGGATCGTTCGCGCTGCAGAGTCCCGACTTCGAGCCGAGCGACCGCACGACACACGGCGTGACGGTGTCAGGCGTGAGCATCGACAAGTTCTCTCCGTTCGGCACGATCAAGGATCGGGTCCAGATCGGACTGACGTACGGTATCGGCGTGGGACAGGCCAAGGGCACCGTGACCGAACGGGACATTCAAAGCGGCGACTCCCGGATTATCGAAGCGAAGCAGTTCTTCAGCCCTTTTGGCCAGGAAGTCAAGGTCGTGCCCCTGGCCGAGTTGCAGCTGGCCGTGGCGGTCATCGCCGGCCCGGGTTTCAAGATGCGCGCGTCCGGAGGATTGAACTACCCGGGTACAACCACTTTCACCATTACCGGCGTTTATATGTTCGGGGCGAAATAGCGCGGAACGGCCCCCTGACGACGGCAGGTCGCGCTGTCGCTGAGCCTCAGCGCCGCGGCCGTCGCGTCGGAGCCAGCCAGGAGTTGGGCGTTGGGTCGGCACGAGCGCATCGAGCGTCTCCGGCCGGACGTCCACCGCGACCGTCAAGCGGTACTGAAAGCGCGTGCACTCGATGTCCGCGTACTTCTCGATGAAGTCGAGCTCGTCCTTCAGCCGCACCTCGACGACGTCGAGACGCTCCAGCGAAAGCCGCAGCAGGTCGCTCAGCCGGGCCAGCATCATCACAAACAACAGGAAGACGCGCTCCAAGGGAACTTCCCGCTACCCTAGTGCGTCTATGGGAAGCGTACCATGAATCCCCGCGACGAGTCCCGGCCGGATCTGATGCCCGGCACGCTGGATCTGCTGATTCTCCAGACACTTCGGCGGGAGGAGATGCACGGCTACGGCATCGCACAGCGCCTTCGGGACGTCTCCGACGCCGTGCTGCGCGTCGAGGAAGGATCGCTGTATCCGGCGCTGCAGCGGTTGCTGCTCAAGGGCTGGGTGACGGGCACGTGGGCCGTCACCGAGAACAACCGCCGCGCGCGGTACTACCGGCTCACCGAGGCGGGACGACGGGAGCTTGCGTCGCGAACGGCGGGATACACGCGGTTGACACTGGCCATTCTTCGCGTGCTCGAAGCGCCCTGAGGTTTCATATGCATGCCTTATTGGAACTGTGCCGGCGGGTCCTCCATCTGCGGCAGCGCGACACCGCCGATGCCGAGCTCGACGAGGAGATGCGCTTCCACGTCGAGCTCAAGGCACGGGAAGCGATGGCTCGCGGCGTCGGTGAACAGGAGGCCTACCGGACCGCCCGCGCCGCGTTCGGCAACATCCGCGTGCTCCGCGAGCGAAGCCATGACGTGTGGGGGTTCCCGCGGCTGGAGACGTGGGGCCGGGATCTCGCCTACGGCGCACGCCTGCTCCTGCGGCAGCGGTGGTGGACCCTCGCGGTGATCGTCACGCTCGCGTTCGGGATCGGCGGCACCATTTCCACATTCTCGTTCGTGAACGCGTTCGTGCTGCGGCCGCTGCCGTTCGCGGATCCGGATCGGCTCGTGCACGTCTGGAATACACCACTCAAATCCGGAAACGGCCGCGGCCGCATCTCGGCGCCCGACTACCTCGATCTGCGGCGCGAGGCGGCGCTGTTCGAGGACCTCGCCGCGTTCAACTACACCGAAGAGGACCTCATCTCCGGCGGCGAACCCGAGCGGGTGTCCGTCGGGCGCGTGACGGCCAACGCGTTCCGGCTTCTGGGTGTGGACGCGGCGCTCGGCCGCGGGTTCGGCCCCGGCGCGGACTCGCCGGCCGGGCCGCGGGAGGTCGTCCTTGCCGATTCGTTCTGGAAGACCCGCTTCGGCGGCAATCGCGCCGCGCTCGGCGGGGCCGTCAACCTCAACGGCGATGTCTACACGGTGGTCGGCGTGATGCCGGCGAACTTCGTGTTCCCGCTGCCGATTACCCAGATGTGGGCTCCGCGCGTCATCGAACCGGCGTCGAGCCGCTCGCGGCGGGCGCTCCAGGTCTTCGGGAGACTCAGGGCGGGCGTCGAACCGCGTGCCGGGTCGGCCGAACTGAAGGCGATTGCCGCGCGGCTCGCGGAGCGGTATCCCTCCGAGAACGCCGGACTCTCCGTGCGCACCGTGCCGATCCGCGACGCGCTCAATTTCGCGTCCGACCAGCTCACGCCGATGCTTGCCATCATGTCGGGCTCGGTCGGCATGGTCTTCCTGATCGTCTGCTCGAATGTCGCCAGCCTGATGCTGTCTCGCGGCCTCGCGCGGCGGCGCGAGATGGCACTGCGCGCGGCGCTCGGCGCCGGTCGCCTGCGGCTCGTTCGCCAGTTGCTGACCGAGAGCCTGCTGCTCGCGCTGCTCGGCGGCGCCGGCGGCGCCGCGTTCGCCGTATGGGGTCTCGCCCGCGCGCGCGCGGCGATCCCGCCGGATCTGTACCGCATCGGAGAACTCGTGGTCGATAGAGAGGCGATTGCCTTCACGTTCGGCATCTCCCTGTTGGCCGCCGTCCTTTTCGGACTCGTCCCGGCATTGAGGGTGACGCGGGGGGATCTCAGCAAGCTCGCCGCGGACGGACTGCCCGGCGGCCGGCCGGCCGGCCGAGCCGGCGGGCAACGGCGACTGGTCGCGGGGCAGATCGCGATGTGCACCGTTCTGCTCATTGCCGCGGTGCTCCTGGTGGGGTCGGTCCGCGATCTGCGGCGGGTGCCGCTGGGATTCGATGCCGATCGGGTCCTCACCGTGAAGCTGATCGTGCCGGAGCACAAGTACGCGGATGCGGAGAGCGTGAAGGGCTTCCACCGCGACATCGTTGCGCGCGCAGCCCGCCTGCCGGGTGTGGTCGCGGCCGGCACCGTGGACTACCTGCCGCTCAATCACGAATGGGCCGGCGGTGAAGTCTTTCCATCGGGCCAGCCGATCGTGGGTGGCGACGGGATCGAGGCCAACCTCGTCACGGCTGGCGGCGACTACTTCGGCACCGTGGGCCTGAGACTGCTCCAGGGGGGGCTGTTCGCGACCTCCGACAATCCCGCCGCGCGAGAGACCGTCATCGCCAGCGCGCTCGCCCGCCGGCTGTTCGGCGACACGCCGGCGGTGGGCCGTCAGTTCGCGGTGCGCCGCCGCGGTGTCGCCTCCGCTCCCTACACGGTCAAGGGCGTCGTTTCGGACAGCCGGCACCAGGACCTGCGAAGCGACGTGCCGAACATCTACTTCTCGCAGGCCTCGGCGCCCACGCGGTACATGCGGCTGCTCGTGCGCGTGCGGCCCGGCGATTCACCCGCGCAGCAGGCGCCGGCGCTCCGGGCGGCCGTCAGGGAATTCGATCCGCAGCTTCCAGTCACCGAACTGCGTCCGCTGCGGGAGGTCGTGGACGAGTTCCTGGTCGGTGAAGTGAACATTGCGCGCATGCTCACGGAACACGCGGTCACCGCGCTCGTCCTCGCGCTCGTCGGGATCTACGGTGTGATGGCGTTCTCGGTCGCCGCGCGCACGCGTGAGATCGCGGTCAGGATGGCGCTCGGCGCATCGCGCGCGAACGTCATCCGGCAGTTCGTACGGCAGGCCGCGGGGATCGGCGGCACGGGCGTCGCGCTGGGCCTGGCGCTCGCGTACGCGCTCGCGCGCTTCCTCTCGTCGCTGCTGTTCGGGGTGTCGGCCGGCGACCCGCTGACGTTCGTCGCGGTGGGAACGCTGCTGTTCGCGATGTCGCTGCTGGCGTGCTATCTGCCCGTGCGTCGTGCCGCGATGATCGATCCTGCCGACACACTGCGGGCCGAATAGCGCGGCACGGCCAGCCCTGACAATCGCGCCCTCTCGTAGCGCAGGCCTTCAGGCCTGCCAACGGCCGCGGGCGAGTGGATCGAGTCTCGCGATCACGCCGGAGGTTGACATGGTTCACCGATCCCGGTAGTCTCCGGTCGTGCCGTTCATCGCGCGCAGCAATCGCCGAAACCGCAACGCGGCCGCCAGGCCGTGGCGAGGCTGTGTGTCGATCTAGCACGGACGAAATCACACAGAAGAGCCCGGCGGGCGAACAGCCTTCCGGGCTTTTCTGTTTTCAGGCGCACGAGAGGACCTCTGGAGAGAACCTGATGAGGGGTCGCCAAGCTGGTAAGGCACCTGACTGTTACTCAGGCCATGCGCAGGTTCGAATCCTGCCCCCTCAGTTACCTCCTCCTACGGCTCCTTGGGACGGTATGCCGTGATCAACGGGCCGTGCGGGCCGCGCCCGAACTCGGCGAACGCGTCGTACCTGCCGTCGATCCACTCCATCAGGATGCGATAGCAGTCACGCCCGAACGCCGCGCACCGGAATTCTGTCATGGGTCGATCGAGAATGAAGACGAGCTTGACGTCCCGCGCTTCGAGCTGCTGAATCGCGCGCCGCTCGCCGGCGGCGTCGAGAAACCCCGGCGTGAGGATCTCGTACCGCAGCGGCGCCCGCCGGCCGCTCAGAAAGTTGAGGCTGCTGCCTTCCGGCACGGCCCAGATGTAATCGTCCGGCTGGGTCGTCTCCGCGATCAGCGCCAACGCGTCCCCGAACGCCGCCGCCACTTCCTGGCTGACCTTCACGACACCGCGCGGTGTTTCGAGTCGCGCGGACTCGTCCTCGATGTACCGGTACGCGATCACTATCGTCGCGGCGGAAAGCACGGCCGCGAACAAGGCGAGCACGATGCGCCGCGCGCGCAGCGCGTACGCCGGGAGGCCGTCAAAGGCCGGCCGGTAATACGTCGTGGCGAGATGTGTAAACAGGACGAGCGGCACCGGCAGGAGATACGCGCCGTAGGCGCCGCCGCTCGGCACTCTCAGGATCACGCGGCCGAGCACGAACAGGGCGTACACACTGACGACGAAACCCGACCGGCGCGCCGTTTCCGCCTCTTTCCCGCCCGCAAGATGCCGGCCGTACGCGCAGATGGCCGCCACGCAGAGCACCGGCAACGCGCGCAGCGGGCTGACGTCCCGGCGCGTGTGGAAGATCGCGATGTTCACCAGGAGCCCCAGAACAGAGGCGGCGCCGGCCCAGACGACCGCGCGTCGCGCCGCTGGCGGCAGCCTGGCGAACCCGGCGCGGAACGAACTCGTCGCCCGGACCGCCGCGGCGACGACGATCGTCACACCGATCAGTCCGACAAGGGCCACGGCGCTGAGCAGCTCGCGGATCGTCTTCCAGGGATCGAACAACCCGAGCTTCGACCGGTTGAAGTAGATCAACTCGGCCGGTATGTGCGGAGGCCAGAGGAAGGTGTCCTTCAGCACCGCGTCCGAGGACATCACCGACAGCATGAGCCCGTAGGTCGCGAGCGGAATGATGAAGGCAGGCGCCAGCCCTCGCGCCAGGACGCGGACGCGATCGCCCGGCTTCTCCGACATCGCCACCGCGATCAGGCTCGCGGTCGCCGCGAACCCGAACTCCAGCTTGCAGATGAGCGCAAGTCCGGCCAACAGACCGGCCAGCAGCAGCGATTGCCTGCCCTGAGCCTGCCGAAGGGGCCTGCCCTGAGCCTGTCGAGACTGGGGCCGGTGCACGTAACGCACCTGCGCGACGAGCGACCCGAGGCCAAGAAGCGTTCCGTAGACGGCCGCGTACGCGTACGGAACGACGTAGTTGCCCCCCTGCTTGAAGACGCACAGCACGGTCACGGCCCAGGCAGCCAGCAGCGCTTCCCACGTGCCGGTCAGCTTCTCGGCGAGGCGGAACACCAGGACGAGCAGGACAATCGCGGCGGCGGCTCCCGCGGCGTAGAGGGTGTTCAGGTGAGTCCCGAAGATCGCGTAGAGCGCGGCGTTGAGATACGGCGCGAGCGGGCCGTACAGGTAGTACACATCCGAATAGAGACGCTCCGCGCGGAGCAGCCGGAGCGGCGTGTTCATCTCGCGACCGCTGTCGATGAGCAGGTTCGCCCACTGCTGCCAGGACACGGCAAGCAGGAGCGCGAACACGGCGGCCAGAAACGCCCAGGCCAGACGTCGCCGCGCAGTGGCCGTCTTAGGTCGCAACACGCCTCAGACGAGAGGATTGATCGTTTTCAGCCAGGGGAACCGTCCGAAATCGCGGTCCTGGGTCCAGAGCTCGTCAACGCCGTGGACGAGACAGAGGGACGCGACGCGCGCGTCATGAACCAGCGGGCCGGCGATGCGTCCGTTGAGAACCGACCCACGCAGGGTCTTCCAGTACTCGTCGGTCTCGGCGAGCAGCACGAGGCTCGGAGATTCCAGCCACGCGTCCACCTGCTTGCAGGCGATGGGGGCGGGTGTCGGCGGTCTGTAGATGCGGGGGTGCGTCACGATCGCGAGGAACTCGTGCAGGCACGGCCAGACAATGGCCCAGGGCGCCCGTCCCTCGGCGAGACCCATCACGGTCTTGACCGCGGGCGCGTGCCAGGGCGAGTCCTCGCGATGGGCGTAGACGAGGATGTTCGTGTCGACGGCAATCATGCGCCGTGCTCGCGGTAGATGGTGTCGCGGACGGCCGGCCAGCTCTCCCCCTCGAACTCCGCGGAGAGGCCCTGCCCCTTGAACGTCGCGCGCCGCAGCCGGAACCCGCCGCGTCGGGCGCGCCGGTCGGCGAGCACGCGCCTGAGCCCCTCTTCGAGGAGCGCGCGAAGCGACGTCCCCTCGCGGTCCGCCACCCGCTTCGCCTCGCGCAGCGCCGCGTCGGACAGCTCGATGGTCGTCTTCATATGGGGATATGGGTTTCGACATACATATTACCACATCGCCGGACGCCGCCCGCAGCCGCGCCGGCGCCCGTTCCGGCAACGGGAGAACCGCCGTGGCAGGCCCGGGTGTCGCGGCCGAACCGTCCCGGGTTGAGGCAACATGATATCAAGTGTCTATGAAACGGACGCTCGTGCAGTTCGACCGGGAGACGTACCGCCAATTGCGGGAGCGTGGCGATCTCTGGATTCCGGATGGTTCGCGTGCCCAGAGTCTGGGACAACCCCGAGCGTCGCGAGGCGGAGAGGGACCCGCGTGACGAGCTTGGTCGACTGGCGCGGAGGTTTTAGACCGCGCTCGATGAGTGGACGAAGAGTGTTCAGGGACGACGCTTCAGTTCACTTGAGCGCGGCGCGAATGTCCTTCAACAAGAGGAAGAGGTGGTGGGGATCCGTGGGCGACGGCGTGAAGCCGAACCGCTCGTAGAACGCGCGCGCCTCGTCGCCTTTGGCATGCACCGCCATGGCCCGGATGCCGGCGATGTCGGCCGCCTGAAGCGTTCGAAGCATCGCGTCCTTGAGGAGACCCGCGCCGAGTCCTCTGCCGTGCCACGCGGTGGCGACCGCGAGACGCGCGAGCACCATCAGCGGAATCGGATGACGGGCGAGGCCTTTGGCGAGCCGCGCAGGCGCGCCTTCATACTCCACCGATCCCACGACGAGTGTGGAGTACCCAACGATCTCCCCATTGACGAGCGCCACGTATGTCTGGGAAGCCTGGGCGTGCTGGTTCTGAAGCGCGTACCGCTGGAGGAACCGGTCCAACGCCTCGCGGCCGCAATCGAACCGACTCACGTCATGGTCGGAACGGAGCTTCTCGATCCGCGGGGATGTGTTCACTTGCGCTGGCGTTCGAAGACACTGGGCTCTCTCAGGAGCTTCTTCAGTCGCGTTCCCACGCGCGGCGGGGCATCGAGCGCGGCCTGAAAGGCTGCCCACTGCTCGGCGTCGAGCCCGAACCGTCGTCGATCGGGCAAAGTCTCTTCCGCGCGGGACAGGGCGCTCTCGAGGACGAACTCGCTCACCGAACGTTGCGCCGCAGCCGCGGCTGCTTGCAGCGTCCGCTTCGCCGACGGGGTCAGTCGCAGGTCGAGTTTCTCTGTTCGGGTCGCGGTGGGCATGCAGGTCCTGCTTTGGCGAGGATACCACAGGCGCCTGACATTGTCATGACAACAGGGGGCGGCAATAGGGGGCGGCTCGGCACTGAGTCACGTCCAGCGTCCAGATCGACGGTGGCCGTTGCCGCATCTTGGCTGCGCCGCCCCGAGCGAGAGCCTTCGACAGCCGGCTTGTGTTTGGAGCGTTCAACCATCCCGTCGACGCGATACGGAATGGAGAGCAATCCGGCGCGGTTTGCAAGTTCGTTGCAATCTGTGCCGTCGCCTGCGGTCACGATCTCGTTCGCACGCGACCGCAACGTGTTGACTTCTTCGAGGAAGCTTGGCGATGACACCGTACAGGCGCTCCCGCGGCCACCGGCCCTGAGAGGCCGGAGGTCGCGGGACCAGCTGAACGTTGCAAGTGGCTTTCTTGCTGGATGATGGCGGGGCCGACGAGACTCGAACTCGCGACCTCCGGCGTGACAGGCCGGCGTTCTAACCAACTGAACTACGACCCCGCAAGGGTGCTCGACGCCCTGGACGCGCAGTTTTTCAGGGGCCGAAGAAAGCAATTATAGCTGCTCGCGCTCGGAGGGCGCAACTTTACGCGATAATTGGACACCGGCAGCCCTGACCGCCTCCGCCACGGCTACGGCGAGTCTCGCCGAAGCGCTTTCGCGCGCAGGCGGAAGGGCTGCGCTACAGGAATCTCGAAAGCGCACTGCGGGCGGTTAGCTCAGTTGGTAGAGCACCGGTTTTACACGCCGGCTGTCACAGGTTCGAGTCCTGTACCGCCCACACGCCTTCGCTCGCGTACACGGGCTTGGCGAGCTTCGGCGCGCAAGCACCAGACTTCGCTCGCGTACACGGGCTTGGCGAGCTTCGGCGCGCAAGCACCAGACTTCGCTCGCGTACACGGGCGTGGCGAGCTTCGTCCAGGCAGGCGGGATCTCGTCCAATGAGCGAAGTCTGTCCGCCGTAGCCGCATGAGCGGCGAAGGCGGACGTCTGCTCGCTCGCGCCCGCCGGGTTTTCGCGAGCGTCGGCGCGCAGGCACCTCCCCTGCATCGCGCTTCGGCGCCCTACTCTGCGTCCGGGACCCTCTCCCGCAGCTCCCGCAGCCAGGCGTCGGCCACCGCGTCGCTCGGAGCCCGCCAGTCGGCGCGCGGCGACAGCGATCCTCCCGACCCGACCTTGGGCCCGTTCGGCAGGCAGGAGCGTTTGAACTGGCTCGTTTGAAAGAACCGCTCGACGAAGACCTCCAGCCAGCGCTTGATGTCGCCGAGCGAATACTGGCGCCGGTCTTCGTCACGCACCCCTTCCGGCCAGGACCCTTCAGTCGCGTCCTTCCACGCGTGACGGGCAAGAAACGCGACCTTGCTCGGCGGGAACCCGAACCGGCTGATGTAATACAGATTGAAATCCTGCAGCTCGAACGGCCCGATCCGGCGCTCCGTCACGTCCGACGGTCCGTCCCGCCCGGAGGCCTCCGGAAGCAGCTCGGGAGAAATCTTCGTCTTCACAATCGCGTCGAGGACGTCGCTGGCCGGCTCGTCGAACTGACCCGACGCGATGACCCATCGAATGAGGTGGCGGATGAGCGTCTTGGGTATCGAGCCGTTCACGTTGTAGTGGGACATGTGGTCGCCGACGCCGTAGGTGCACCAGCCGAGCGCCAGCTCGCTCAAATCTCCCGTCCCGAGAACCATCGCCCCGTGGTAGTTCGCCAGCCGGAAGAGGTGCGACGTCCGCTCGCCCGCCTGGACGTTCTCGAACGTCAGATCGCGCGCCTCCTCGCCCGTCGCGCCGCTGGCGTACGGGTGCCCCAGGTCCCTGAACATCTGGAGACACGAAGGCTTGATGTCGATCTCCGCGCCGGTCACCCCGAGCGCCCGCATCAGGCGGTGGGCGTTGGCGCGCGTCGCCTCGCTCGTGCCGAACCCCGGCATCGTGAAGGCGTGCACGCCGGTGCGCGGCAGCTTCAGCCGATCCATCGTCTTCGCGGCGACGATGAGCGCCTGCGTCGAATCGAGGCCGCCCGACACGCCGACGACCAGCTTCTGAATGCCGGTGGCGGTGAGCCGCTTGGCCAGGCCATGGACCTGGATGTTGTACGCCTCCGCGCACCGCTCGTCGCGGCGTGCGCGATCGCTTGGGATGTATGGAAACCGATCGACGGTCCGCTGGAGCGGGACCGCGTGGGACGGCACCTCGAACCTCGTCGCGACGTGGCGGAACGCGGACACCCGCGCCCGATGATCGCTGGCCGCATCGTTGAAGCTCGTCAGGCGCATCCGTTCCTGCACCAGCCGCTGCACGTCCACGTCCGCGAGAATGAGCTGTTCGCCTGGAGCAAAGCGGGTCGACTCGGCGAGCAGCATGTCGTTCTCGTACACCATCGCATGACCGTCCCACGCCAGATCGGTCGTCGATTCCCCCGACCCGGCAGCGGCGTACACGTACGCGGCGACGCACCTGGCCGACTGCGACCCGCACAGCAGACGCCGGTAGTCGGCCTTGCCAATCGTGATGTTGCTGGCCGACAGGTTCAGCAGCACGGTCGCGCCCGCCATTGCCGCATAGGTGCTCGGCGGAATCGGCACCCAGAGGTCCTCGCAGATCTCCACGTGGATTGACAAGTCCGGGACGTTCTCAACCCGGTAGATCAGGTCGGGCCCGAACGGAACCACGCTCCCAAAGAGCTCCACCTCCCGGAGGACCGCGTCGCGTCCCGCCGTGAACTGCCGCTTCTCGTAGAACTCGCGGTAGTTCGGCAGGTACGTCTTCGGCGTCACCCCCAGCAGACGGCCGCGGTGGATCGCCAGCGCGCAGTTGAACAGCGCCCCCTGAAACCGCAAGGGCGCTCCGACGACGAGCATGGGTGCGAGCGCCTGACTCGCCTCGATGACATGCTGCACCGCCTCTTCAGTGGCGCCGAGCAGGGCGTCCTGATGAAAGAGGTCCTCGTTCGAGTAGGCCGAGATGCCGAGCTCCGGGAACAAAACGACCGCGGCGTCTGCCTCTGATGCACTCCGCGCCAGGCTCAGCGTGCGTACGGTGTTGAAGCGGGGATCTGCGACACGGACTTCCGGAATGCCCACGGCGACCCGGACGAAGCCGTGCGAATAGAGTGAATCGAATCGATATTCTGCAGGCATCGTGCGATGAGGCCGGGAGCCATGTTACTCCAACGAGTCTCGTCGTCGCGGCGGTTCGGCGCTTGCATATTCGGACGACCGGCGGACGAAAAACTCGACAGCAAGGGAGGAAGAAATGCGTACATCGCTGCGGGCCGTGTCGCTTGCCTTGATGGCCTCGATTGTCGCCATCGCCGTCTACGCGCAAGCGCCGCAAACCCAGCCGAATCCGAGCCAGACGATTACCGTCACCGGCTGTGTGAACAACGAAACGGACGTGCTGAAGCGCCCGGCCGTCGCGGGCAAGGTCGGGATGGCCGATGAGTTCGTTCTGACACAGGCCACGATCAAAACGGGCGCGCCGGCGGCCGAGCCAACGCCCGCGACGGAGCCGGCCCAGCCGGAGCCGACCGGCACATCCGGGATGAGTCCCTTCGGCAAGGTCTATCGGGTGACTGGCGACCAGGAAGCGGCGCTGAAGGCGCACCTCGGCCACCGGGTGGAAATCGCCGGCACGTTCAAGAGCGAGACGGACGCGCTTCGTGAGCTCGGGGCGATCGGCACCAGTGGAAAGCCGCCGGCGACTCCGGCAGAACCGACCGCCATGAACACGCCCGAGATCACCATCAACTCGATCAAGATGCTCTCGGAGACCTGCGGCGGCTAGTACCGCGATCGCGTTCTACCGGACCTGTTCAAGCCAGGGTGCGTCCCTGGCTTTTCTTTGCGCCGCGCCCTCCTGCGTCAATGCGATACTGCCGGCGTCGGCGGAGGAAACGGATTTGTCGGCGGAGGTTCGGGCGTCGGCTCCGGTGGCGGCACCGGCGTCGGCGGCGGTTCGGGTTCGGGCTCGGGCCTGGATGGTTTCGGGATCGTCATGACGGGACAAACCGGTCGCAAACGCGGTGCCGGGAAGGTCGGACGAGGTGGGGCGCCGGCTCGTCATCGCCAGATGTACGTCTTGACGATCAGAAGCGCCATCGCAATCAGCAGCCCAACAACGGCGCGGTACTCGCGGTTGCGGATCGCCCGCGCCGCGCTCAAGCGCCGCACCGCGCCGGACGTGCGCCCGACCCTTCAAGCCGCCAACCTCAGTGACACAACAACGCTCGACGGCAATGTCGGGCGTTTTGCTGTTCTGTCGCGAACGGCGCCGGTGCGCCCACGGTGCTGGCCCAGGCTCGGCACCCGCAGCCAAAAGTCGGTAAAATGCGGCGCGGATGGACTTCGAGCTTGTCGGCGAGCTCACCGACATCGAGACGATTGCCCTCGGACGCGGCATCCGCGAACTGCCGCGACTCCGGCGCTTGTATGGGAAAGGGCGCTGGAGGAAGATGAAAGGTGTTGCACGGATACGGTTCCGGGATGGCCGGATGCGTCTCGCGGAACTGCACTGGTATGAAGCACATGGCATCGGCAAAAAGGAACTCAAGCGGAAGCGGTACCTCGACTAGGCCGCGCAGGCCAGGCGATCGTGCGCCGCGATTCGCGGTGTGCGTCCACAACGAGGGCTACGAGGCCTCGCTCGAGCGTAATAAGATCTACGTCGTCCTATCGGACGAAGAGGCCGAGAGAGACGGAGACCTGCGAATCGTTGATGAAGGTGGTGAGGACTACCTGTTCGCAGCGGATCGGTTCGTGCCGATCGAGGTTCCCGCGCTCGTCAGGGCCTCGCTCCTGAAGGCGTCATAGGCGCTCATGACGGCGCTGCCCGCGACTGTGTCACCAGTCGTGTCACTGGAACGTGCGAATTGCTGTCGTACGGTGGCGGGTCGTGACGGCGCCTGGCGATGAAAGCCCCGATGTTTACGGGCTCAGACCCGTAACGTCTTGACAGGCCGAGGGCGCTCGCATACCTGTCACGCCGGAGGTCGCGAGTTCGAGTCTCGTCGGCCCCGCCACTCACCTGAAGGCAAAGCACTTACATTGCTGAGTTGATCTCCGCAGCCTCCGGCCGCAAGAGCCGGAGGCCTCGCGCTCCGCAGGGCCTTCCATGATTTCCGCCATTCGATTTGAGAATTCATCAGGCCGACCGGGCGGCTCGCCGTCCTCTGCGATTTCGCCAACCAGCTTGCCACTCAGCTTGCCACCCCGGCTCGACAGTGTGTAGTCCAATGGATTACACTTGGTGAGTGCCAGCGGCGCCGCTCGTCACTGTCGTTGAGACGCCCGAATTCATTCGTCGTGTCGAGAAGTTGTTGGACGACGATGAGCGGGAATCGATCATTGCGTATCTCGCGGCGAATCCGAAGGCTGGTGATTTGATTCCTGGAACGGGCGGCGTGCGGAAGTTGCGTTGGGGCCTGGAAGGCCGCGGCAAGCGAGGAGGAGCGCGGATTATTCACTTCTTCCACAGCACGCAGTTGCCGGTGTTTCTCCTCACCGCGTTCGCGAAAAACGAGCGAGCGGATCTTTCGCAGGCGGATCGAAACAGCTTTCGAAAACTCACGAAGGTACTGGTGGACACGTACGGGAGCCGACGATCATGAGCAAGGCAGCGAACAGCATCCGCAAGGGTCTCGAAGAGGCAGTCGTCTACGCAAAGGGTCGCGGAGCGAACAAGGGTTATCGCGTACACGTGCCCGTGCACGTTGATGTGAAGGCGATACGAACGAAACTGGGAATGACGCAACAGGCGTTCGCCGCGCGGTTTGGGTTCAGCATCAACACGCTGCGTCATTGGGAACAGGGAAAACGCGAACCGGAAGGCCCCACGCGCGCCTACCTTCTCGTTATCGATCGAGCCCCGAACGCCGTCCAAAAGGCCCTTCGGATCGCATAGGTACCAACGACAGCGTATGATGTCGTTCTCAGACAGTACGATTTACTAGGGCTGGCAAGCCATGCGGAGTCTCTGACGCCGAAGGGCGAAGGTGGACTTCACCGCTGCCAACCTCCAGCAACGACAAGAGCCCGACGGCATCGTCGGGCGTTTGCTTCTTGTCGCCGTCCCTCATCGCTCGACGTACATCTTGGCGATGAGCGCGGCGATCGCGATGACGAGGCCGAGGACGGCGCGGTACTCGCGGTTCCGGATCGCCCGCGCCGCGCTGAAGCGCCGCACGGCTCCCGACGTGCGGCCGTTTCTGTATTCAGGATAGAGGGCGCCGAACTTCTCGGTCAGGTGCGCTTCCTCGGTCGTGATCGCCGCGGTCAAGGTGACGCCGAGGTAGACGATCACAAGCAGGCCGACGAGCAGGCTGCCTGACGCGGCCGCCACGCCGGCGCCGATGATCGTGGACCCGAGGTAGAGCGGATGACGCGTGAACGCGTAGGGGCCGGTCGTCGTGACCTCGCGCCCCTTCTCGAGATGCCCCGCCGCCCAGACGCGGACCGCTTCGCCGGCGAGGGCGAGCACGGCGCCGATCGCGATCGAGCGCGGCGAGGGCGTCGCCAGCCACAAGGCGATCGCGGCGGCCACGAAGCCGACCGGGACCCGCCTTCGCGCAAGCGCTTCGGCGAGGCGAGCCCGTTTGCGCGCAAGCGCTTCGGCGAGGCCAGCCCGTCTGCGCGCAAG
>MELC01000062.1:0-6341 GCA_001767455.1 Acidobacteria bacterium RIFCSPLOWO2_12_FULL_66_21 | reverse complement strand
CCCGTCTGCGCGCAAGCGCTTCGGCGAGGCCAGCCCGTTTGCGCGCAAGCGCTTCGGCGAGGCCAGCCCGTTTGCGCGCAAGCGCTTCGGCGAGGCCAGCCCGTTTGCGCGCAAGCGCTTCGGCGAGGCGGGCTCGTCCGGGCGCGTCGGCGGGACGCCCGCTCACGTCCGCACCACGCTGAGCCGCTGCTGGATCGCGGCGGTGACCTCGGCGACCGTCACGTCCGCAAGGCACCAGCCGTCGCGATGGCAGCGCCGCTCGTAATGGCACCCGCACGCGCCGAAGCGGGACACGGTCACGTCCGACGGCGCCCACGGCCCGTTGCGCGCGGGATCGGTCGGGCCGAACACCGCCACCACCGGCGTACCGACCGCCGCCGCGATGTGCAGCGGCCCCGTATCCCCGGAGATCATCAGCGAGGCCGCTCGCGAGAGCTCCAGCAGGTCCCCGAGCGACGTCGGCGGCGCCACCCGCGCGGCGCCGAGCGATCGATCCGCCACGGTGCGCGCCAGCGGCTCTTCACCAGGCCCCCACAGAACAATCGACGCCATCCCACGCACGTCGCGCAGGAAAGCGGCGACTTCCCCGAACCGCTCCGCGTGCCAGCGCTTGTTCGGCCACGCCGCGCCGGGATTGATCAGCGCAAACGGCTGTCCCTCGCCGACCGCGGACCTGACGTCGGCCAGCGCCCGCGACTCGACGCGCGCGATCGGAAAGACGATCCGCCCGTGCTCGACGCCAAGCGTCCACAGCAGCCGCAGGTTCTTGTGGATGACGTGGCGGGACTCCGGCGCCTCGCTGCGGGCCGGGGCTCTCAGCCCCGTCGAGCCGCCGGTCTGCGAGTAGAACGGCCGCGCCGTCTTCTCGCGCAGGTGCCAGATCGAAAACCCGATCACGCGCGGCGCGCCGGACGCGCGCGCGAGGAGCGCCGACTTGAGCAGCCCCTGCAGATCGATCGCGACGTCGTACCGCGTCTGCCGCAGCCGCTTGACGACGCCGGTCCATCCGGCAAGCGTCGGCCGCTCGAGCGTGACGACCGTGTCGACGACGGTCACGAGATCCACCATCGCCCGATGTTTCGCATCGACCAGCCAGTCGATGCGCGCCGTGGGAAAGGCCTCCCGAAGTGCAGCGACAGCGGGGATCGCGTGAATGATGTCGCCGAGCGCGCCAAGCCTCACCACCAGGACGTTCATTGCTTGATGCGGGCGAGGAGATCGCGGGTGGAGTGATCCTTCGGGTCGCCGACGATCGCGATGCGCCCGCCGTAGGCCAGCACGATGTCGCGCTCGGGCACCGAGGCCGCCGTGTAGTCGGTGCCCTTGCAGTGCACGTCCGGCTTCAACAGCGTGAGCAGCGGCCCGACGGTCGGTTCCGGGAAGATCGTCACGTAGTCGACGCCGCGGAGCGCCGCGATCAGCTCGGCTCGATCCGCCGCGTTGAGGATCGGACGCCCCGGTCCCTTCGTGCCCGCCACGCCGTCGTCGTTGATCGCGACGATCAGGCGATCGGCCTCGGCGGCGGCGGCCTGCAGGTACCGCGTGTGGCCGACGTGCAGCAGGTCGAAACAGCCGTTCGCGAACGCGATGGTCAACCCGGCGCGGCGGTCCGCGGCGACGAGCTCCACCAGCCGTTCGCGCGAGACGATCTTCTCAGCCACGATCGGATCGCACGGCGTCGGCGACCTCGTCGCGGCTCACCGTCGCGGTCCCCCGCTTCATGACGGCAATGCCGCCCGCGTAGTTCGCCAGACGCGCCGCCTCGAGGAAGCTCGCGCCGGCGGCGAGGGCGACCGTCATCGTCGCGATCACCGTATCGCCGGCGCCCGTGACGTCCGCGATCTGGTCGGACCCGAAGATCGGGATGTGCTCGGTGGGACGCTGCGGCTCGAAGAGCGCCATGCCGCGGCTGCCCCGGGTGATGAGCGCCGCCTCGGCACGCGTCCGCCGGAGCAGCTCGCGTCCCGCGCGCTCCAGCACGCGCCGATTCTCGCCGATGCGGATGCCGAAGAGCTGCTCGACTTCCGGCTCGTTCGGCGTGCATGCGGTCATGCCCCGGAAGCGAAGCAGGCTGTACCGGGAGTCCACCAGCACGGGCGCGTCGCGCCAGCGGCGAAGCCGGCCCTGCGCCTCGGTGACGAGCGCCGGCGTCACGAGGCCGCTGCCGTAGTCCGACACCAGCAGCGCGTTGGCCCTCGACGCGGCCGCGAGGAGCCGCGTTCCCAGCGCGCGGCGATCCGTGTCGGGCGGCAGGGCCCCGGTGGCGCGGTCGATGCGCACCACCTGCTGCTTCGCGGAGTGAATGCCGCCGGCGAGGATCCGGGTCTTCGTCGGTGTCCGAAAGTCGCGCGGCCGCACGACTCCCTGCAGGTCGATGCGGGGCTGCATGCTCTCCACCAGCCGCTCGCCCGTTTCGTCGCGGCCGATGACACCGACGGCGAGGGCCGTGCCGCCGAGCGCGGCGACGTTGGCGGCCGCGTTGCCGGCGCCACCCGGGACAATCTCGGTGGAATTGTAGTTCAGGATGAGGACCGGCGCCTCGCGCGACACGCGCGCGATCTCTCCGTAGATGAACTCGTCGACGATGAAGTCGCCGAGGACCACGACCCGCGCGAGCGGAAAGTCGTCGATGATCTGGAGCAGGCGGGTCGGGTCGACGCGCGTCGGTTTGCGGCTGGCTCGCATCATATCTCCCGGAGAATCCACGACACGGCGTCGATCAGGTTGTCGGTGATGGCCGCGGGAACGACGCCGGCTTTCGGCGCGGCCTCCTCGGTGCGCCCGTAGCCCGTCCGCACCAGCACGCCTCGCGCGCCCAGCGCCTGCCCCGGCTCGATGTCGTGCCACCGGTCGCCCACGACGAACGACCGCGCGAGATCCAGGTCGAGGTCCGCGGCCGCGCGCGTGAAGAGGCCGGGCCGCGGCTTGCGGCAGTCGCACCGCTGGCGGTAGGCCTCGATGACCGCGTCGGGGTGATGGGGGCAATAGTAGTACGCATCGACGCGCGCGCCGCCGGCGGCGAGCCGGTCGGAGATGTGGCGGTGCGCCTCGGCCACGAAGGACTCCTTCACGATCCCGCGCGCGATCCCCGCCTGGTTGGTGATGACCACGACCGCAAGGCCGCTGCGATTGAGCAGCCGCACGGCGTCGACGCTGTAAGGGAAGAAGATCAGCCGCTCGAGGCGATCGAGATATCCGGCCTCCTCGATGAGCGTGCCGTCCCGATCGAGAAATACGGCGGGATTCACAATCGTCCCTTCAGCGCCGCGAACACCGCGTCGACCGTGATGCCTTTCATGCAGCGATGATCGATCGGGCAGTCGCGCAGCATGCAGGGACGGCAGAAGACCTGGTGGATCAGCACATCGTGATCGCCCATCGGCGCGGTCGCGCGCTCGTCGGTGGGCCCGAAGATCGCGGCCACGCGCACGCCGAGCGCCGCGGCCAGGTGCATCGCGCCCGAATCGTTCGACACGAACGCGCGGCACCGCGCGAGCACCCCGGTCAGCAGGCGCAGGTCGGTGCGCCCGATGAGATTGACGAGGCGCACGCCGGACGACAGCGACGATTCTATCTCACGCCCCGCTTCGCGGTCGCCGGCCGCGCCGACGAGCACGCTCACCGCGCCGGCTTCCTCGAACACGCGCCGGACGAGCGCCGCGACGCGCGCCGGCGGCCAGCGCTTCGCGTGCCCGTAGGCGGCTCCGGGCGCGAACCCCACGACGACCGTTCCAGGCTCGATGCCGCTCCTCGAGAGCAACTCGACGGCCCGGGCCACGGTGGCCGCCCGCGGCGTGACCCGGGGCAGCGCGTCGGGCGCCGGAATGCCGAGGCCCCGCGCCAGCTCGAGGTAGTACGCGGACTGGTGACGCTTCCCGGAGGGACGGGAGACCGCGCGCGTCAGCAGCCGGCTCCGCAGATTCGCCGAATAGCCCCACCGCTCCGGGATGTTCGCGCGCCTGGCCGTCCACGCGGATCTGAACGAATTCGGCAGGAGCAGGGCGGCGTCGAATCGTCCCGCTGCCAGCGCGCGCACCTCGGAACGTCCTTCGTCGAGCGCGATCACCTCATCCGGCGCGGCCGTCGTGCCTTCGTCGAAGAGCAGCGCAATCGATGCCGGCGCCGCAATCCCGATGACGCTCGATGGAAACGCCGCGCGCACCCCCGCGAGCGCCGGCAGCGCCATCACGGCGTCGCCGAGCCAGTTGGGCGCGCGCACGAGCAGTCTGGCCGGAGCGGCCGGCGGCGTGTCGATCATTCACGGCTCGCGTGCGGGCCGGCGCCGGCCGCGCGGTCCTCGTGGGTCGCGGCGGGAAACATGCCGCGCACGCTCTCCCCTTCCGGAACGTCACGCCAGCGACGGTGCATCCACAGCCAGAGTTCGGGGTAGCGCCGCACGTACATTTCCAGCACGTCCGTGCACCGCTGGGTGAATTCGTGGATCGCGTTCTCGTCGTCGGCGGCAGGCGGATCCACCGGGTGCTCGTACACCATCCGGAAACGCCCGCCGGGAAGCGGCAGCGCGAACACGGGAATCACCGGCGCCCCGGTGCGCAGCGCGAGCGCCGCCAGCGCGGAGGTCGTCGCCGCGGGCCGGTTGAAGAAGTCCACGTACACGGCGTCGGACGTGGTGATGTGCTGATCGATCAGCACCGCGACCGCCTGGTTGGCGGCGAGGGCCCGCAGCACGCGGCGCACGGCTCCCCGCCGGTAAATGACGGAATTTCCCGTCCTCCCCCGCACCGTTTCGAGCAGATCGTGCAGCAGCGGGTTGTCGAGCGGCCGCGCGAGCACGGACATCGGCTGGATCTTCAACGCGTGGACGAGCGCGTTGATCTCCCAGAAGCCGAAATGCCCGGTGAAGAGCAGCACGCCGCGCCCGAGCGCATGGGCGTTCACCACGCGCTCCTCGCCGTCGAACTCGACGCAGGCGAGCATGCGGTCCCGCCGCATCGTGCCGAACTTCAGCAGGACCGCGAGCAGCCGCCCGAAGTGCGAGAACATGTCGCGCGCGATCCGCCGGCAGTCCTCCTCGCTGCGGATCGGGAACGCCGCGCGCAGGTTGGAGACCGCGAGGCGCCGGTGCGGGCCGTCGAACACGTAGAACGCCCGGCCGACGAGCGTCCCCGCGGCGAGCACCGCGCGCATCGGCACGAGCCGCACGAGCGCAAGTACGCCCAGGACCGCGCGGTTCTCGAGGCGGTGCCGGCGGGTTGGATGATGGTCAGTCAACGATGATGTCGCGTGCCGCTGACAGCGAGCCGGCGAGCCAGCGCCGGAACTCGGGGAGCGGATCGGGTTCCATTGTAAGCGGCACGTAGCCTGTCGCCATCGGAAACGGCCTGAACCGCCGCAGGCGGGTGAAATCCTTCTCGGTCGTGAGGACGGCGGCGGCGCCCGCCGCGCGGGCCGCGGCGTACACCCGCGCCAGGTCTCGCCGGGAGTACGCATGATGGTCGCGGAATGCCATCGTTCCGCGCACCGCCCATCCCGCCGCCCGCAAATCGTCGAAAAACCGGCCGGGAGAGGCAATTCCCGCGAAGGCGAACATGGGGCCGCGCTCCATGTCGCTTTCGGGCGTGCCGAGCGTCCGCCGCGCGGCGAACACCGGCACATCCGCCTCCGCGAGGTCCAGGCACACATCGTCGTCGGCCGTGATGATGGCGTCGGCCGCGACCAGCGCGTCGAGCGGCTCGCGCAGCCGGCCCCCCGGAAGCGTCCATGGACGCGCGACGTCCTCGCCCCCGACGAGGACGATGTCGATATCGCGCTCCATCTGCAGATGCTGGAACGCGTCGTCGAGCACGTGCACGGTCGCGCCGAACTGGTGCTCCGCCAGCGTGCCCGCGAGGTAGCGATCCGCCGACGCCAGCACGGAGGCGCCGGGAAGCTGACGCGCGAGCATCAACGGCTCGTCTCCGGCGCGGTCCAGATCGCAGCGGATCCCGTCAGGATCGCGCACCACAACGACACCCTCGTCCATGCGCCTGCGCGCGTAACCACGGCTGAGAATCGCCGGGCGCTCGCCCATGTCCATGAGGAGTCGCCCGAGGAAGGCGACCATCGGCGTCTTGCCGCGGCCACCGAGGGCGAGATTGCCGACGCTGATGACCGGCCGCCGCAGCCGGCGCCGGAGATCCGGACGCGCCGCGTAGCGCTCGCGCCGCCGGCGCACGATCGCCGCGTAGAGATCGTTCAAGATCATCAGATGGCAGCCCTGAAGGGCTGCGCAACACTGCTCGTTGCGCAGGGCTTGAGCCCCGCCCGCCGGCGCGCGCCGCGCGTTGCGCAGGGCTTGAGCCCCACCCGCCGGTGCGCGCCGCGCGTTGCGCAGGGCTTGA
>MELC01000061.1 GCA_001767455.1 Acidobacteria bacterium RIFCSPLOWO2_12_FULL_66_21 | reverse complement strand
CGGACGGAGATGGTATCGACATCCCCAGTGTAAGTACCGGTTTCTCGCGAATAGTACAAGAGGATTCTCACCTCAGCGAATTTCCGAAAGGCATTGTCCTTAATCCGGCGGTTCTGCTCTTCCAGGTGTCGTTCGGCGGTCTTTCTTGACGCGACGAAGATGGCCGTCAATTGGTCTGCTTCCCCGATGAGAAGCTGCGTCTCCTCCTTGTTTCCGCATCCGAGCGCCAGCAACGCGCGAAGCCATCGTAGGGACTCATCCGCTTCTTCAACGGCGGTTCCCATCTTCGCGATGAACTCCGCCTTCGAACGGGCACGGCACGCGGAGCCGTAATTGCTGTCGGTTCCCCCCGCGGAATCAACGAGCTGCTCCTGAATCTTCAGCGTCCTGATGTTCTGCGGCAGTTGTTCGCAGAGTCGTACGACCTTAACGAAGAACGTGTGCGTTCGTTCCTGGAGTGCGATCGTCTTCGGATGCATGCAGGCAGACGTCGCAAAGAGCGGGCCGTTGGACAATCGCTGTTTTTGGCCTGTTTGTCCGAGTTGGACAAGCGGCTGTCGCAGAAGTTGCACTACCCAATCGCCAATCGAACAATCCGTCGATCAACAATCTGCAATCCTCAATCCGTCAATCGCCAATCGCCAACCGGCAATTGACTTAGTCGTCGTCAGGAGCCGGTTGCCCGAGCGTCCCCGATGCCCTTTTCATCAAGTACGTTTTGATGAAGATGTCTATATCCCCGTCGAGAATCCGATTGACGTCCCCGACCTCCTCCTTCGTGCGGTGATCCTTGATGAGTTGATAGGGATGCAGGACGTAGCTGCGGATCTGGTGGCCGAAGGCGATGTCCTTCTTCTCGCCGCCGAGCTGATCCAGCTTGGCCTGCTGTTCCCTGACTTTCAGATCGTACAGCCGCGATTTGAGGACCTTCATCGCCGAGTCGCGGTTCCGGTGCTGGGACCGCTCGTTCTGCGAGGATACGACGATGCCCGTCGGCAGGTGGGTGATCCGTACGGCCGAATCGGTCACGTTGACGTGCTGGCCGCCGGCGCCGCTCGATCGATACGTGTCGATCCGCAGGTCCTTGTCCTCGATGGCCACGTCCACGTCGTCGGGCAGCTCCGGCCAGACGAACACCGAGGCGAACGAGGTGTGCCGGCGGGAGGCCTGGTCGAACGGTGAGATGCGCACGAGCCGGTGCACACCGGCCTCGGCCAGCAGCAGGCCGTAGGCGTAGTCGCCAATCACCGTCATCGTCGCGCTCTTGATCCCCGCTTCGTCGCCCGGCTGCACGTCGATCACGTCGCGCTTGAAGCCGCGGCGTTCCGTCCAGCGGAGGTACATGCGCAGCAGCATCTCGGCCCAGTCCTGGGACTCGGTGCCGCCGGCTCCCGGGTGAATGGTGACGATCGCGTTCTTGCGGTCGTGCTCGCCGCCGAGCATCTTCTTCGTCTCGCCCGCTTCGACTTCGCCGGCGAACTCGTCGAGCGCGCGCGCGAGGTCGTCGAGCACCGGCTCGCCCGCCTGCGCCCATTCCACGAGCACCGCGAGGTCCTCGGCGCGCCGGCCGACCGACGCGATCGTCGCGAGGTCCTCCTCGATGCGCCGGCGGCGCTGCAGCAGCTTCTGCGCGGACGCCTGATCCTTCCAGAAGTCCGGCTCGGAGACGCGCGCTTCGATTTTTGCGAGTTCGTCCGTCAGGCGGGGGGCGTCAAAGATAGCTCCGCAAGGCGCCGGCGCGTCGCGCCAGATCGTCGTACCTGCGAAGCTGCTCATCAAGCTGTGGTAGGGCCACTCGGTTCTCCACCTCTGAACAGGAGAAAGGAAGAATCACGTAGACCAAAAAAGAGAATCTCCCCTTACTCCCTTACTCCTGTGAAATCCGGAGACAAGCCTCCCCTGCCTCCGTTCTCCTGTGACGCCCGCCACGTCGCAAGAAGCGCCCCGATGGTGACGACCAGCGAGAGCCACGCGACGAGGTCACCGAGTCGATTGTACACGGTCCGATCGCGCAGGAACCGGATGTCGTGCACGACGACGGCGGGAACGAACAACGGCGTGCGCTCGAGCACGCGGCCGTACGGATCCACGAACCCTGAAATACCCGTGTTGGCCGCGCGCGCCAGGAATCGTCCTTCCTCAATGGCCCGCATCGACGCCTGGTCCCAGTGCTGGAACGCCGCCGACGAGCGGCCATACCAGGCATCGTTCGTGATCGTCGTGAGCAGCTCGCTTCCGCGGAGGACGAAGCCGCGCATGAGATCCGGGTAGATGACCTCGTAGCAGATGGCCGCGCTCGCCAGGTGAGCGCCGACCGGCAGCAGCACGGGGTCCGTTCCTGCCGAGAACGGCGCGAAGTCCGCTACCGCGCCCACGATGGGCCCTGCGAAGAACAGCAGCGATTGCAGCGGCACGTATTCGCCGAACGGCACGAGGTGCATCTTTCGATAGACCGCGCCGACCGTTCCGTCGGGCTTCACGAGAAAGGCCGCGTTGTAGCTGCGCGTCGCGGCGGGCGAGCCGGCCGGCGCTGTTTTCACCGGCTCGACCTGGTCGCTGCCGATGAGCAGCGTCGCCTGGCCCTCTCGCGCGAGCCGCCGGATGGCGCCGCCGCGGACGATGTCCTGCTCGAAGTAGAAGGGCGTGGACGATTCCGGCCACATGATGAACGTGGCCCCCTGCGCAAGCGCCTGGCGCGTCATGCCCAGGTAGCGATCCGTGATCGCGTCGCGCAGCGACGGGTCCCACTTTTCTTCCTGCGCGATGTTGCCCTGCAGGACCGCGACCCGGACCGGCTCGCCCGCCGACAGCAGCGCCGACGAGCGCATTCGTGCGTTGCCCCACACGCCGCAGAACGCGATGAGCAGGGCCGTGACGGCTGGAACGCTCCAGCGCCTCACCCCTCGGCCGACCGCGACGTACGCGATCGCCGTGGCGCTGAGCGCGAGCAAGGCCGACAGGCCGTAGACGCCGGTGACGGATGCGATCTGGGCGATCGGCAGCACGGAGATCTGGCTGTAGCCGAGCAGCGCCCACGGGAATCCGTCCCACACGTACTGCCGCCCGAGCTCCGTGCTCACCCAGACGGCCGGCGCCATGAGGAGCGCCGCGGCGCCGAGCGTGCGGTGCAGCCGCGCGAGCACCAGCGCAAAGAGTGTCGGGAAGAGCGACAGATACGCGACGAGCACGCCAGCGGCGAACACGGCCGCCGGCGTGGCCAGCCCGCCGAACGTCGTCATCGTCTCGACCAGCCAGTACAGCGTGCCGGAGAAGTACACGACGCCGCACGCGAGGCCTGCGAGCGCGGTGCGGCGGAGGCTACGGCGCGGGGTCCGGGCGATGGAGACGATGAGCGGAGTAAGCGCGATCCAGGCGCACGCCGGGTGCCCGAACTTCGGGAAACTGAGCGCGAGCAGCGCTCCCGACAGGAACCCTAACGCGAGATCCAGGGCTTGAACTGCTCTTCCTTTTCGAGGCGGCGCAGGACCTGTTCCGCCTCGCGCTTGTCGTTGTAGCGGCCGACCTGCACCTTGAAGATGCGCGGGACCGCGGCCGACGTCGGGGTCACGAGAAACGCAGGATAGCCCTTGCCGTTGAGCCGCTTGACCAGCGCGGCGGCAACGCCGCGATTCTGCAGAGCGACCACCTGCACGACCCACTCGCCGGTCTTGCCGCCCGCGGGAACGTCTGCCGGCGGTTGGGCGGACGCCTGAGCGGCGGGCGGCGCTCCGGCGGGCGACGCTGCCGGCTGGGGGACGGCCGGCGAGGGTTTCGATGCAACGGCGGCCGGCGTCTTCAGTTCCTCGGGCGGCGCGTCACCCTGCAGCCGCTTGTGATAGCTGAGCTCGTCCTCGGCGGGCGGCGTCGGCGGCTCCGTCACCGGCGGTCCCGTTTCGGCGCCCGGCGACGGCGCCGTGGGAACGTCCGCGGGGGCCGCCTGCGCTTCCTCGATGCGCGCGCCGGGCGCGCCGCGGCCGACATAGACGCCGCAGAGGAAAATCGTCACAGCCGCCATGGTCCCGACGATGAACAGGAACACGAGCTGTTTGCCACTGAGCTGGATCTCGTGGAACCCGTCGTCGGTCGTATCGTGAGAAAGCTGGGGCACGCCTACGCCTTGTTCAACCCTTTGATCAGATTCATCAGCTCAATCGGAAGCGGGAAGATGATGGTCGAGTTCTTTTCCGACGCGATTTCCGTGAGCGTCTGCAGGTAGCGCAGCGTGATCGTCATCGGCTCCACCGCCATGACCGAGGCCGCCGCGGCCAGTTTTTCCGAGGCCTCGAGCTCACCCGCTGCGTGAATGATCTTAGCACGCTTCTCGCGCTCGGCTTCCGCCTGCTTGGCCATCGCACGCTGCATGTCCGGCGGCAGATCGACGTGCTTCACTTCGACCGACGACACCTTGATGCCCCATGGGTCGGTGTGCTGATCCAGAATCTGCTGGAGCTGCTGATTCAGACGCTCGCGCTCCGACAGCAGGTCGTCGAGCTCGCACTGGCCGAGGACGCTTCTGAGGGTCGTTTGGGCGAGCTGCGACGTCGCATAGTGGTAGCTCTCCACTTCGACGATGGCGCGGCGCGGATCCATGACGCGGAAGTACACGACCGCGTTGACCTTGACCGACACGTTGTCTTTCGTGATGACGTCCTGCGGCGGCACGTCCATGACAATCGTGCGCAGGCTGACGCGGACCATGCGATCGATAGGGGCGAACACGAGGATGATGCCAGGCCCCTTGGGCGCATCGAGCAGCTTGCCGAGCCGGAAGATGACGGCCCGCTCGTATTCGTTGAGGATCTTGATGGAACTCAGCAGGTAGAGGACGACAATCACGACGACGATCAGTGTCGGGGGAAACAGCACAGTATGCCTCCAGTCGGGCGGATCATACACGCGGCCGAGCTTCCGCGCACGCAGATCGCGCGGGGCCTATAGGCGCGCGCCTTCCTGCCGGTCGGGACGGACCGTCAGCACGAGTCCGCGCAGGCCCGTCACACGGACTTGCTCTCCCTGCCGCACCGGCTGCTCGGCCGTCGCCGTCCAGATTTCACCGTGCGTCTGGACGCGCCCCGCGCGGCCGGGATTGATGTCGGTGAGCGCCTGCCCCACTTCGTCCAGCATGCCCGCCGTGCCGGTCACCGCCGGCGTGCGCTGCGCGCGGACAACAAGCTGCGCCAGGAACACCAGGATGGCGGAGACGCCGAAGGTCACGGGCAGAATGAGCCGCAGGCCGATCTGGAGCTCGGGCAGCGGCGAGTCGATGAGCATCATCGAGCCCAGCAGGAGCGAGGCGATGCCGCCGACCCCCAGCAGGCCGTAGCTCGTGACCTTCACTTCCAGGATCAGCAGCGCGATGCCGAACAGGATCAGCAGCACGCCGGTGTAGCTGACGGGGAGGACCTGGAGCGCGAAGAAGGCCAGCAGCAGGCAAATGCCGCCGGCGACGCCGGGGAGCACCGCGCCGGGGCTCCACAACTCGATGGTCAGGCCCAGCGTGCCGAGCATCAGGAGGAGGTACGCGATCTGCGGGTGCGCGATCGCGCTCAGCACCTTCTGCGAAAACGTCATGTCGACGGCATGCGTCGACGCTCCCGCCGTGTGCAGCGTCTCGCGCCGGCCGTCGAAGCGGGCGACGTTGCGGCCGTCCAGCTTCGCGAGGAGGTCCGGGACGTCGCTGGCAATCAGATCGATGAGCGGCGGCGCCGCGCCGATGGCCTCCTGCTCGGTGAAGGTCCGGCTCTCGGTGACCGCCTGCTCCACGAGCGCGACGTTGCGCTTCCGCTGGGCGGCCAGCGTCCGCGCGTAGCCCGCGACGTCGGACGCCATCTTCTTCGCCATCGTGTCGTCGATCTTCTCGCCGTTGCCGGCGACCGGGTGCGCGGCGCCGATGTGCGTGCCGGGAGCCATCGCCGCGATGTCGGCGGCGATCGTAATCAGGAAGCCCGCCGAGGCCGCGCGGTTGCCGGCGGGGCCGACGAAGACCGCCACGGGCGTTTTCGCGCGGATGATGGCGTTGTTGATGTCGCGCGTGGAGTCCACCAGGCCGCCTGGCGTGCGCAGCGTCAGCACGAACAGCGCGGCGCCGGCGGCATCGGCCTTTTCAATCGCGCCGCGAACGTACTCGGCCGCGACCGGGTGGATGATGCCGTCCACGACGGCGGTATAGACGACCGGAGACTGCGGTTGGGCGGCTCCGGAAAGGGCCCACAGCACGAGCGCTGCGCCGGCCAGCAACGAGGAGATTGAAGCACGCATAATCGGGCTCCTATTTGATACCCCCAAGCAGCCGCCGGGCCTCCGAGGACGCGGGATCGAGCGCCAGCGCCCGCTCCAGCTCGGTGCGGGCCTCGGACGGCTTCTGCAACCTCAAGTATGCCTCCGCCAGAGCAATCCGCGCAGCCGCCGTGTCCTCGCTCCAGATCGAAATCTTGAAGGCGTCCACCGCCTCCGTGGTACGACCGCTGCGCAGGTGAATGCGGCCGATGAGGAGATGGGCCTGCGCTTCGTAGGGCGACAGATAGACCGCGCGCCGCAGCTCGGCGAGCGCGTCGCGGTCCTCCTCGCGCTCGAACAGCCGGCGGCCGCGATCCAGATGGAAGAGCGCGAGGTCCCTCTGCTCGCGCTGCGCGGAATTGACGATCGACTGCTCGGGACGCTCCGCGTGCGAGGCGTCCATGTCGGTGCGGACGCGGGCGAGGCCGCGGGGCACGGACAGCTTGTCGGCGGCCGCGCGCCGCTCGAGCTCTTCGTACCGCGACGACAACTGGCGCGCGAGGTCCCGCTCGCGCCCCGCCTCGACGGTGCTTCCCGCCGCCCGCAGCGCGCTGGCGAGGACGTAGTGTGCGTCGGCGTCCGCCGGATTGCGCCGCACCGCCTCGCGGAGCCAGTAGATCGCGCCGTCGTGGTTCCCCTCGAGCACGTACGCGTAACCGAGATTGAACTGGAGGTCGGGATCCCCGCCATCCGCGTCAGTGGCCTTCGTCAGGTAGTAGGTCGCGGTGCCGGTGTGCGGCGTCGCGCCGCGGCGCAACTGGACGACGCCCAGATTGTTGAAAATCGCCGCGCCACGCTTCGCCGCGTCCGGTGACGACGGCAAGGCATCGGCCAGCGCCTTGAACGCGTCGAACGCCTCGTCGTAGCGCTTCAGGTCGAGCAGCGAGACGCCCGCGAGAAACCGGGCCGTCACGCCGCGCCGGGACTCCGCGGGCACGCTCTTCACCGCCGCCAGCGCCGCCGCATGGTCCTCCTGCTCGGTGCGGACGTCCCACAGCGCGATCAGGGCACGCTCGTACCCGGGATGCTGGCGGATCGCGGTCTCGAGGAACGCAGCCTGCGCGGCCGGGCTCTCGGCAAGGAGCCCCTTGATGTAGCTTTCGAACGCGTCGAGCGGCGGCCGGGGTTCCCGCGTCGCGGGATCAGGAACGGCGGCGGCGGGAAAGAGGCGTCCGGCGACCCGCCCGACGAGCGTGAAGAGATGCGGCAGCGGACCGCGCTCGGTCGCGCCCGGCTCGATCCGCCCGACGTCGATGCGGATCGTGTGAGCGGCGATCGTTAATTCACCGCCGCTGACGGCGAACGAGCCCGCGACGACCTCGGACGCGCCGAGCAGCTCGCCGACCTTGATGATCGTCGCGCGGCTCAGGCTCGCGGCGGGCGGCAGGTGGAGCTGCTCGAACGCGCGGACGCGCTCGGCGCGCGTGATCGCTCCGAGCCCGCGCGCGGTCAACTCGTCGGCGATCAGCACCGCCGACGCTTCGCCGAGCCAGTGGAGACGCGGCTCGTGCCCGCCGTCCTCGAGCGGGACGACCAGAACGCGGTGGCCCGGCGTCTGGGCCCGCGCGGCCGCGGCCAGCAGACAGAGCAGCGTGGTGATGATGAGACGTCGACGCATCAGGAGCCCACGTCAACCAGCATCAGGCAGGCCTTGCCGGCGCCGCCGGCCCGGCACTCCGTGACGCGCGCGGCGGCGCGAAAGTCGAAGAGCTCGAGCACGTGCGCCATGGCCGACGCATAGAACCCGCACAGCGGCGCGACCGACGCTTCGCGGACCTCGCAGAAGAGCGAGCCGCGCAGGTCGATGGCCGCCGTCCGCCGTCTGAATCGCACCAGCGCGCGCGAACCGGGGTACGTGGCGTTGACCAGCCGGCGGCCGACGCCCAGCGCCGCGCGCGCGCGCAACGGCGCCGGCAGGAGCCGGATCATCCGCCGCTGGTAGGCCGGCATGCCCGCCACCGTCCACCCGGCGGCCAGTTCGCCCGCGCGCGTGGCAATGAGCTGGTAGGCTTCTCCCTCGGTACGCAGGAAGCTGAGGACCGCCGAGAGCGGCGCGAGCCCGATGGTCCCTTCGCGCAGGCCGGACACGTTGAGCCAGTTCTCGTAGAACTCGAGCCGCGTCGGCAGGAGATCCGCGATCGCCTGGTGCAGGCTCGCGACGAGCACGCGTCCGATTCTCGGTTCACTCATGGAGGGCGCGGCGCGCAGCGGATTGCCGAAACCTGATAAAGTTGACGATCTCATGCCGGACGTCATCGAGGCGCATGCGCTCGCGGCGGCGATCCTTGCGGGCGGCCGGGCGCGACGGCTCGGCGGCGCGAACAAAGCGGCGCTCGAAATCGGCGGACTGCGCATGCTCGATCGGCAGCTCGCGGTGCTCCGGGACGTGGCGTCGACGGTGTTCCTGGTCGGCGGCGATCCCGCGCAGGCGCCCCCGGGACTGCGCGTCGTGCCCGACGCGGTTGCGGGCGCGGGCGCGCTCGGCGGCATCTATACCGCCATCGTCGAATCCCCGTGCGACCGCACGATTGTCGTCGGGTGCGACATGCCGTTCCTGTCGGCTGCGCTCTTCCGCCGCATGGCGGAGGAGGACGCCGACCTCGTGATCCCCAGGAGCGTCCGCGGCTACGAGCCGCTCTGCGCGATTTACGGCAGAGGCTGCGCCGCGCCGATACGCGCGCGCATCGACAAGGGCCTGCTGCACGCGGCGGTGCTCCCCGATGGCGTGCAGGTCAGGGAGCTCGGCCCTGAGGCGCTCGCGGCGTACGACCCGGACGGTCTGCTCTTCGTGAACGTCAACACGCCGCATGATTACGAGCGGGCCAAGGCAATGATGGAATGGAAGCCGAATTCAACAGAAGATCGTATCACGACTGACCAGGACGCCTGACCGGCGATCGACTTGGACGTGGACTATCGACTCACGACTATCGACTGACATGGTTCTTCCGATACAGCAGACCGTCCGCGCGCGAATGGCCGACGCCGTGTCACGGCTCTACGGCATCGCCGGCGACGATCCCGTTCTCGCGGCCATTCCCGTCGAATTGCCGCCGCGGCGGGCGCTTGGCGACATGGCCGTGCCGCTCGCGTTCAATCTGGCGCGCCGGCTGCGGAAAGCGCCCCGCGCCATCGCCCGGGAGATCGTCGAGGCGCTCGGCGCCATCGACGGCGTCGCGCGCATCGAGGCGGCGCCGAACGGCTACGTCAACTTCTTCCTCGATCGGGCCGCGTTCACGCTCGAATGGCTGCGGGGCGGAACCGCGCGCCCGCAGCCGGACACCGCGAAGGCGATCGTCGAGCACACGGCCATCAACCCGAACAAGGCGGCGCACATCGGCCACCTCCGGAACGCCGCGCTGGGGGATGCCTTCGGGCGGCTGCTGCGGTTTGTCGGCCGCGACGTCGAGATCCAGAACTACATCGACGACACCGGCGTGCAGGTGGCCGACGTCGCGGTGGGTTTTCGCGAGCTCGAGCACTGCACGCTCGACGAGGTGCGCACCATCGCCGAGTCGAGCCGCTTCGACTACTACTGCTGGGACCTCTACGCGCGGGTCACCGAGTGGTACGAAGAAGACGCGGACCGGCTCCGCGTGCGCGCCGCGGCGCTGCACGACATCGAGCGCGGCGACAACGAGACCGCTCGGCTCGCCCACTTCATCGCCGACCGCATCGTGCGCTGCCACCTCGCGACGATGCGGCGCATGAACATCCGGTACGACCTGCTGACGTGGGAAGGCGACATCCTGCGGCTGCATTTCTGGACGCACGCGTTCGAGTTCCTGAAGAAGACCGGCGCCGTCTTCCTGCAGACCGAGGGCAAGCTCGAGGGCTGCTGGGTCATGCCCATCGACGAGGACGAAGCCGCCGGGGGGGAAGAGCCAGCGGACGTGTCCGCCGACCTGTCCGCCAGAGCATCGGCCGACCCGATGGCCTCGGCCGATGCGAAGGCGGAGCAACGCGAGAAGGTCATCGTCCGATCCGACGGCACCGTCACGTATGTCGGCAAGGACATGGCGTATCAATTGTGGAAATTCGGTCTTCTTGGCAAGGACTTCCACTATCGGATCTTCGAGCAGGAGGCCGGCGGGAAGGCGCTGTGGTCGACGACGTCGAACGAGCGCGACGCGGACGCCGGCGCGCCGTCGTTCGGACGCGCGGCGTGGGTGTGCAATGTCATCGACACCCGGCAGTCATACCTGCAGAAGCTGCTGAAGCAGGCGCTCGCGGCTCTGGGCTTCGACGCGCAGGCCGCCCATTCGATCCACTACGCGTACGAGATGGTGGCGCTGTCCCATGCGACCGCGCGTGAGCTGGGCTACGCCACGTCGGTCGACTCCGACCGGCCGTTCGTCGAGGTGTCCGGACGCAGGGGACTGGGCGTGAAGGCGGACGATCTGCTCGACCGGCTCACGGCGAAGGCGGCGGCCGAAGTCTCGAAGCGCAATCCGGAGATGTCCGAAGCCGACGTGCGCGGCGTGGCCGAGGCGATCGCCACGTCGGCCGTGCGCTACTTCATGGTGAAGTTCTCACGCGGCAAGGTCATCGTGTTCGACATCGACGAGGCGCTCAGCTTCGAGGGAGAGAGCGGGCCGTACCTGCAGTACGCGGTCGTCCGCGCCAACAACATCTTCAACAAGCTCCAGGAGCGGCTCGGGATCGACGAAGCGGGCGTGATCGCGGCGGTGGCGTCGGCGTCCACCGACGTGCTGACCGCCGACAGCGACGAGGCGCACGAACTCTGGGGGCTCGTGCTGGAAGCCGCCCGGCTCGACGAGATCGTCGAACAGGCGGTACGAACGCGCGAGCTGTCCGTGCTGGCGAAGTACGCGTTCGGCCTCGCGCAGGCGTTCAACGGCTTCTACCACAAGTACCAGATCCTCAACGAGGAGCGGGACGACGTGCGCACCTGGCGGGCGGCGGCGGTGGCGTACTACCGCGCGCAGCTCACGCGCGCGCTCGACCTCATGGGATGCACCGTTCCCGCCAAGATGTGACCGTATGAAACCAGTCATCGGGATCACGCGCTGCAGCAGCCTCGAGGATTACGTGACGTCGGTCGAGCAGGCGGGAGGCTCCGCGCGCGTCCTCGACGTCGACGAACGGCCGGACGCCGTCCTCGCCGAGGTAGACGGCGTGCTGCTCACCGGCGGCGGAGACGTCGATCCCGTGCTCTACGGCGAGGGCCGTCACCCGACGGTGCATGACGCGGAGCCCGGGCGCGACGAGTTCGAGATCGAGCTGGCCCGCCGCGCGATGGACGCCGACGTGCCGCTGCTGGCCATCTGCCGCGGCGCGCAGGTGCTCAACGTGTCGGGCGGCGGAACGCTCGTGCAGGACATTCCATCCGCCGTCGCCAGCGAACTGCCGCACAGCACGCAGGATCTCAGCGCGCACGACGTCCATGTCTCGGCGGGGACCCTGCTCGAGCGCGCGCTCGGCCAGGCGGTCAGCGGTGCGCACACCTGCCGCGTCAACAGCCGCCACCATCAGTCCGTCGGCCGCCTCGGGGACGACCTCGTCGCATCCGCCACGGCGGAGGACGGTGTCGTGGAAGCGATCGAAGCCCCCGCGGCGCGCTTCTGCGTCGGCGTCCAATGGCACCCGGAGAACTTCTGGCGCACGGGAGAGTTCTCCCCGCTGTTCCGCGCATTCATCTCCGCAGCGGCCCAGTCGTTCACAGAAGAAGGAAAGAAGAAGTCCTGTTAGACTCTCGCCACTGGAGTCGCCTGATGCGAAAGGTCCTGTGGCTTGTGTCTATTGTCTTCGCTGGAGTGGGTTCGCTCGGCCTCCCTCGCGCACCCATCGGCGTCGCCCCGATCTACGCGCAGGGCGGCCAGGCCCCGGGCCGCTCGATCGGCAGAATCACGACACGCGACAACCTCATCGTCTTCGAGGTGGCCGAGGACGCGCTCGGCCGGGCGAACCTGTTCGATCTCGAGAAGCGCACGCTGCGTTTCAGCCCGGTCGCCGGCGGCTATCGCGCCGAGACCGTGGCGCTGCAGTGGGAGTCGGATCCGGGCGCCGAGGCGATCGGATCGCAGGTGACGCTGCACAATTTCACTTTTCCGTTCTCCGGCAAGACCTGGGACGCGTTCTCAGTCGGCGCCACCGGCTCGATCGCCTTCGCGGCGCCAGGCACCGGACGAGAGGGGCGCGGCGCGGGAGCAGGCGGCGGCACGCCGGGCGCGGGGGGACGCGGCGGCGTGACGATCGGCCGGTTCGACCAACTGCAGGAGGCCGCGCGCGCGCTCGTCAACGCGCAGCAGCCGGCGATCTGCGTGTTCATGAAGCCTCGTCTGTCCGGAAGGCGTCATGTGAAAGAGCTTGCCGATCGCGTGGTCGTGACGTGGAATCTGACCGAACCGGTGGGCGGTATCCAGGACTTCACGTGGAAGCCGACGGTCAATCGTTTTCAAGCCGTCCTCCACAAAGACGGCACGATCGAGATGTCCTACGACGAGCTGGCCGCGAAGGACGCCATCGTCGGCATCTATCCGATGGTGAATGCGGGCCGGGAGAAGCCGATTGCAGCGCTGAAGGATGCCTCCGAGCCGGCAATCCCGGCGCACCTGGACTTGACGACGCTCAGACTGGCGGCCGTTGATGCGCTCTTCCTCAAAGTGACGTTCGAGCTGCGGGGGCCGGCACTGCCGGACGGCGATCCGGTTCTGAACGGAGTGACCTATCAGGTCGCGTTCAGGAAGGGCAAAACGGCTCCCGCCGCGAGCGCGGCCCCGGCGGATTTCGTCTGGACGATCCGCGGCACGAGCGGCGGCCGCGGCGCTCGCGGCGGAGGCGGCACGCCGCGATATGTAGCGTCGGGCCCGGGAGCCTCGTCCGCCGTGAGCGTGCGCGGCAACAGCGTATCGGTGCAAGGTCTGCTGCCGGCCGGCTTCAAGGCCGGCGACGCGATTACGGTCTCCGCTGAGATTGCATCTGGACCCGCAGCGGGTCCGACTGACGCCGTCGCAGCCCGGCCGGTCACCCTGGCCGGGCTGCAGAGCCCGGAACAGGATCTGTCCGCCGTCCGTCCGCAGGACGGAGCGTTCGCGTCGGTCTTCGAATCATTCCACTACTTGAGACTGCCGAACCCGCGGGATATGACGTGCACGGTGATCAAAGCGCTCGGGGACCACTTCGACTTTCTCGCCTACTATTCGGACTTCCGTGTTGACAATCAGGAGGCCGGCACACCGAGCAACGGTCCGCTCGGCGGCGGCCCGGATGGCGGCGCGGTGACCGGCATCGGCGCCACGCAGCGGGGGCTCGACAGCTATTGCAGCGCGGGGCGGTTCCAGTGGCAGTTCGTTCAGCCGGTGTACGTCGGATCGAACCAGATGCAGGAACGGCCACCTGAAGGGGCGACCGACACCAACTCGCGCAACATCGTTGCATACGCCCATCAGATCGGCGAGCGAACGCCCGATCGCAAGCTGCTGCCGTACAACTACGCGATGTCGCAGATCGGCCACGAGATGGGGCATCGCTGGGGCGCGTTCGTCTCGGCGAAAGTCGGAACCGAAACCATCCCGCTCGGTCCCACGCATTGGGCGCGGGGCCTACAGGCGGCGGCTGCCTTTCCGTTTCAGCGACCGACCGAAGCGTCGGCCATGGGTGGCGGCGTGTGGCAGGACAACTTCGACGGGACGTTCACACAGCTCGATGACGATTACTACGTGCCGGCGACGGGATGGTCGTACCTCGATCTGTACCTGATGGGCCTCATCAGCGCCGCCGAGGTACCCGACTTCTTCATCCTTCGTAATCTGGTTCCGGCGGGACGAGACGCCAACGGTCGTCCGATCTTCAAAGCCGACCGGACGAAGATCACGATTCAGGACGTCATCGCGGTCGAAGGCGCGCGGCTGCCCGACGTCGATCGTGCGCAGAAACGTTTCAACACCGGGATCGTCGTGATGGTCGAGCACGGCAAGACGCCGAGCCGCGAGCTGCTCGATCGCGCGAACGGGATTCGTGAGGCGTGGATTGACTACTTCTCGACAACGACCGGTCATCGGGCATCGATGACGGCGACGATCCCGAGATGACGCGCGTTCACGGGTGGTTCGGGGTTGTAGCAGCGTCAGAAGCCCGCTTGACGACCTGCCGTGAGGGGTGCAGCATATCGAAATGCGCAGACCGAGCTAATCCGCTGTCGCACAGGTCGCATATTCCCTGTCCAAGCGCTGCTCTGCCTGCGCGTTGTGCGTCTGTGACGCAGAGAGGGGAGCGGTGTTTAGACCGCGAGGGGGCCCGGTTCCTGCGGGTGACTGCACGTTAGCCGGACAAGTTCATCGAACGGACATGTCGACCATCACAGAGATGAATACGTCATTTGAAGACGCGAAGTGGTTCCACGAGAGGATCGATGAGATCGTTCGCGGACCGCAGCACGGCCACGACCTTGCGGTTATCCGGCGCTACTTCCGGGCGTACCTGCACTGCTGGAAGACGGTTCTGTACTTCGTCCGGGACGCGAAGGGATTTGGCAGTTCACGACGGAAACGTGATTGGATCGTTTGGTGTCAGCGATGGCAAAGCGGACATCTTGATCCCACGGTTCACCCTCTCATGGACCAACTTCGTGAAACGAGAGACTACGACACGCATTCGGGCACGATCGTGATCTCAGGTGAGGTGGCTGCAGGGCTATTCCCCCTCGTCTTTGTCGCTCCCGTCAGAGTGTCGCATACTCGGCGAGAGCTTGTGGCGTGCACGGGCCAAGGTGTTGAAATTCTCGACCGCCTCATTGCAACCCATGCGACAACTCCGTGAAAGTGACAGCTCCACCGGCGCAACCGGGGAATTGCGCAGGCTGGTAATGTCCGTTGGGCCCGTGGGGACGACTCATGGCCATTAGTCAACAGGTCGCCGGACGGTTCAGACTCGCAGCCTCTGGGCTTGCTGTCTACGCAGCGGTGATTACGGTCGTTTCGATCGCACTTGGCGACGAATTCATGGGATGGGGCAGCGTCATCGACGTCGCGATCTTCCTTGGGCTCGCCTGCGGCGTATACCGAGGGAGCCGGGCCGCGAGCATTGTCCTGCTGGTGTACCACCTGCTCAATCGAGTGCTGATGTACCGGTTGACAGGTGAACTCAGTCCGCTGCTGGGCATTGCACCGCTCGTTTACTCCTTCGTCTTCTTCTTGGGGATCCTCGGGACGTTCTCGCATCACAGCGTCAGGGCAGAGACCATCAAGTGACGGCTCGCCCAGGACCTGGGAGAACCGTTCGGGAAACACGCGGTCAAGGGGGGGTGCAGGCTAACACTGCGCTGCACCCGACGGCCGCGGGACCTGACGCGGAGCGCCCGCGGGTGAGCGCGAAACGCTAGCCCGACGAAGCAGGGGAGAATCCGCAGACAGGGCAGGTGATTTGAGAGCAGAAGTCGTCCGATGAGTCTCGAGTTCGAATGGGATCCGAGCAAGGCTGAGGAGAACCTCAAGAAGCATCGCTTGGGCTTCGACGAGGCCCTGAGCGTATTCGCCGACCCGTCGGCGCGCATCTTCGACGACCCCCATCATACGGGCGACGAGGCCCG
>MELC01000060.1:151495-167445 GCA_001767455.1 Acidobacteria bacterium RIFCSPLOWO2_12_FULL_66_21 | reverse complement strand
TTGCGAGCCCCGAGCCCCGAGCTCCGAGCCCCGAGCCCCGAGTCACGAGCCCCGAGCCCCGAGCCCCGAGCCCCGAGCCCCGAGCCCCGAGCCACGGCAAAATACGATGCCGCGACGGCGGCGAGCTCGTTCGCCGAATCGCCGCCACCCCTGGCGTAGCCGTACCCCGGCAAGTCAACCAGGTAGAACGACCAGCGGCCCGGACTGCGGGCACCCCCCTCGACCGTCACGCGAAAGATGTTCGCGAGGCGCGTCTTGCCGGGCGCGGCGCTCGTCCGCGCGACCGTGCGCCTGACGAGCGCGTTGATCAGCGTGGACTTGCCGACGTTCGACCGGCCGGCCATTGCGACCTGCGGCAGGCCGTCGCGCGGGATGCCGGCGGCGGATCCGCCGGACCCGGCGCTGGTGATGAAATCGACCGCGTGTACCTTCATTCGGCGCCACCCGGCCGGTACACGCCCGGCCGAAAGGCCGGGCCCGCAGGGCGGGCTCACGGCCGGACGACCCTGCAAACCTTGAAGGACCGACCTTCAGGTCGGGCGCTCAGGCTACGCCTTAGTGGGTGATCGTCTCGTCGGAGATGGCGGGCTGGACCTCGGCCGTCACGGCGCTGGCCGGCGCGGTCAGGCCGGGAAGCGGCGCGGCCAGCGCGATCTTCAGCACCTCGTCCATCGTGTCCACGAGATATACGTCGAGCGCGTCCAGGACGTTCTTCGGAATGTCCGCCAGGTCCTTCTCGTTGTCTCTCGGCAGGATGATCGTCTTCAGCCCCGCGCGGTGCGCGCCGAGGATCTTCTCCTTCACGCCGCCGATCGGCAGCACCTTGCCGCGCAGCGTGATCTCGCCGGTCATCGCGACGTCTTTTCTGACCGGCACGTGCGTCAGCGCCGACACGAGCGTGGTCGCCAGCGTGATGCCGGCCGACGGCCCGTCCTTCGGGATCGCGCCCTCGGGAATGTGCACGTGCACGTCGTGCGTGCGGTTGAAGTTCTTCGGGATGCTGAACTCGTCGGCCTTCGAGCGGACGTAGCTCATCGCCGCCTGCGCCGACTCCTGCATGACGTCGCCGAGCTTGCCCGTGAGCGTCAGCCGCCCCTTGCCGGGCATCAGCGTCGCCTCGATCACGAGGATCTCGCCCCCCACCTCGGTCCACGCCAGGCCGGTCGCCACGCCGATCTCGTTGGTCTCCTCCGCCATCGTCGGGCGGAAGCGCGGCACGCCGAGGTACTCGGTGACCTTCTCCCCGGTGATCTCCTCGCTGAACCCCTTGCCCTGGACGACGACCTTGCGCGCGATCTTGCGGCAGATGGACGCGATCTCGCGCTCGAGGTTGCGGACGCCCGCCTCGCGCGTGTAGCGCTGGATGATCGTCGAGAACGCCTCGTCGAGGAACACGATGTTGTCCTTCGTCAGCCCCGTGCCCGCAATCGCCTTGGGCGCGAGGAACCGCCGCGCGATCTCGACCTTCTCCTGCTCGGTGTAGCCGGCCAACTGGAGCACTTCCATGCGGTCGCGCAGCGCCTGCGGGACCGTGTGCAGCACGTTGGCCGTGCAGATGAACATCACGTTCGACAGGTCGTACTCGACGTCGAGGTAGTGGTCGAGGAACGCGTTGTTCTGCTCCGGGTCGAGGACCTCGAGGAGCGCCGCCGACGGGTCGCCGCGGAAGTCCATCGACATCTTGTCGACTTCGTCGAGCAGGAACACCGGGTTCTGCGTGCCGGCCTTCTTCATCATCTGGATGATCTGGCCGGGGAAGGCGCCGATGTACGTCCGCCGGTGCCCGCGGATCTCCGCCTCGTCGCGCACGCCGCCGAGCGACAGCCGCACGAACTTGCGGTTCATCGCGCGCGCGATCGACTTGGCGAGCGACGTCTTGCCGACCCCGGGAGGCCCGGAGAAAGTGAGGATCGTCGCCTTGGGCTTCTTGATGAGGGCGCGGACCGCCAGGAACTCGAGGATGCGCTCCTTGATCTTCTCGAGGCCGTAATGGTCCTCGTGGAGGATTTGCTCGGCGCGCTTGAGGTCGCGGCTCTCCTTCGTCTTCTTGAACCAGGGCACCGCGATCAGCCAGTCGAGGTAGTTGCGCGAGACGGTCGCCTCGGCCGACATCGGCGGCATCGACTCGAGGCGCTTCAGCTCCTGGATCGCCTTCTCGGCCACGTCGGCCGGCATCTTCGACAGGTCGATCTTCTTCTTCAGCTCGTCGATCTCGTTCCCCTTTTCGTCCTTCCGCCCCAGCTCCTTCTGGATCGCCTTCATCTTCTCGTTGAGGTAGTACTCCTTCTGCGCCTTCTCCATCTGCTTCTTCACGCGCGACTGGATGCGGCGGTCGACCTGGAGCTTGTCCACCTCGGCTTCGAGGATGCCGGCGATGCGGTTCAGGCGCTCGACGGGGGAGATGATCTCGAGCAGGTTCTGCTTCTCGTCCACGCCGACGAGCAGGTGCGCGGCGATCGTGTCCCCCAGCTTGCCGGGGTCGTCCACGCGCACGGCGGCAATCATCGCGTCGTAGTGCAGGTTGTTCGACAGCTTCACGTACTGCTCGAACAGCGACACCACGCGGCTCATCGTGCTCTCCGCGTCGGCGCCCGTCTCCTTGTGCTTCGGGATCACCTTGACGACGACCCGGTAGAAGCCCTTGTCTTCCTTCCACTCGACCGCGCGGGCGCGCTCGATGCCCTCGACGAGCACCTTGATGTTGCCGTCGGGCAGCTTCAGGCTCTGGACGATGTTCGCCACGCAGCCCATCGTGTAGATGTCGTTCGGCTGCGGATCGTCGATCGCCGCGTCGTGCTGCGCCGCCAGGAAGATCCGCTTGTCCTTCACGAGCGCGTGCTCGAGCGCGCGCGTCGAGCTCGGCCGCCCGATGACGAAGGGCATCATCATGTGCGGAAACACGACGACGTCGCGCAGCGGGACGATGGGGAGAGTTTCGTATAGTTCCATGTGGTCTGTTATTGCCGATTGCAGACTGCCGATTGACGATTAACGGATTGTTGATTGCCGATTGGCGATCGCCGGATTGACGATTGTCGAGTTGTGGCGGGTCCGCTCGATACGGCCAGCCAATCGTCAATCATCAATCCGTCGATCGGCAATCGCCAGTCGCCAATCCGTCAATCGGCAGTCGGCAATCGCCAATCGGAACTGCGCTAACCCGCCTTTTCGATCAGCGTAATGGGCTTCTCCTTCGACTGCACGACTTCGCGCGTGATGACGCACTCGCGGATCTTCTTCTGGCCCGGCAGGTTGTACATCAGGTCCAGCATCAGGTCCTCGATGATCATGCGCAGGCCCCGCGCGCCGATCTTCCGCGCCAGCGCCGCCTCCGCGATCGCCTCGAGCGCGTCGTCGGTGAACCGCAGCTTGACGTTCTCGTACTCGAACAGCTTCTGGTACTGGCGGGTGATGGCGTTGCGCGGCTGGGTCAGGATCTGGACGAGCGCGTCCTTGTCGAGCTCGTGCAGCGTGCCGATGACCGGCAGCCGGCCGACGAACTCGGGGATCAGGCCGTACTTGATCAGGTCCTCCGGCTCCATCATCTCGAGCGTCGTCCCGATGTCGCGGTTCGACAGCGACTTCACGTCGGCGCGGAAGCCGAGCGTCTTCTTGCCCGTCCGCCGCTCGATCGACTTGTCGAGCCCCACGAACGCGCCGCCGCAGATGAACAGGATGTTGGTCGTGTCGACCTGGAAGAACTCCTGGTGCGGGTGCTTGCGCCCGCCCTGCGGCGGGACGTTGGCGACCGTCCCCTCGAGGATCTTCAGCAGCGCCTGCTGCACGCCTTCGCCCGAGACGTCGCGCGTGATCGACGGGTTCTCGTCCTTGCGGCAGATCTTGTCGACCTCGTCGATGTAGATGATGCCCTGCTGGCACTTCTCGATGTCGCCGCCCGCCGACTGGAGCAGCTTCAGGATGATGTTCTCGACGTCCTCGCCCACGTACCCCGCCTCGGTCAGCGTCGTCGCGTCGACGATGGTGAAGGGGACGGAGAGGAGCTTGGCGAGCGTCTGCGCGAGGAGCGTCTTGCCCGTGCCGGTCGGGCCGATGAGCAGGATGTTCGACTTCGTCAGCTCGATGTCGTTCTTGCTGCGCGCCTGCTTCTGGATCTCGATGCGCTTGTAGTGGTTGTAGACCGCGACGGCGAGCTTCTTCTTCGTCTGCTCCTGGCCGATGACGTACTCGTCCAGGAACTTCTTGATTTCGGAGGGCACCGGCAGCGCGGCCCGCGCCCCGCCGCGCGACTCGAACCGGTTGTCGTCGGCGATGATGTCGTTGCAGACCTCGACGCACTCGTCGCAGATGAAGACCGTCGGGCCCGCGATCAGCTTGCGGACGTCGTTCTGGTCCTTGTTGCAGAACGAGCAGCGGAGGATCTCGCCGTCGCCGGCTTTTTTCACCATGGGGTTGGAACCGAGTAGCTCCCAGTGACCAGCTTCCAGCTTCCAGCGCCTCCGATTTCCACCTCTCCAGTCCGGAGCTGGGAGCTGGAAACTGGCAGCTGGCAGCTGCTACGCCCGTTTTCTGATGACATCGTCAATGATACCGTATTCCTTGCCCTGCTCGGGGCCCATGATGTAATCGCGCTCGGTATCGTCCTGGATCCGCTTCAGCGGCTGTCCCGTGTGATGCGACAGGATCTGGTTCAGGCGCTCGCGCGTCCTGAGCAGCTCGCGCGCATGGATGTCGATGTCCGTCGTCTGCCCCCCGAGCCCCTGCACCCACGGCTGGTGGATCAGGATGCGCGAGTTGGGGAGCGAGAACCGCTTGCCCTTGGCGCCCGCCGCCAGCAGGACCGCGGCGACCGAGGCCGCCTGGCCGATGCAGTAGGTCTGCACGTCCGGCTTGATGAACTGCATCGTGTCGTAAATCGCCATCCCCGCCGTGACCACCCCGCCCGGGCTGTTTATATACAAAAGGATGTCGCGGTCCGGATCCTCCGCCTCGAGGAACAGCATCTGCGCGATGACGAGGTTCGCGATGTTGTCGTCAATCGGCGTGCCGACGAAGATGATGCTGTCCTTCAGCAGGCGCGAAAAGATGTCGTAAGCGCGTTCCCCGCGGTTGGTCTGTTCGACCACCATCGGGATGAGCTGCGAGCGTTCAGCCATGAAAAACCTAAGCCGTTGACGGTTGTTGTGCTGGGGAGTGTGTAAAAACGAACAGGGCGGGCCTTCGGAACAGCTCTGCCCCGAATTGTAACACGCGCCAGCTCGTTGTCAATTTATCGGCAGTTTGGCGGCCGATATCTACCCCCGCGAGGCCCGGGACAGCAGGAAATCCATCGCCTTTTCCCTGCGCAATCCCGAGTAAATGCGCGCAACCCCGCCGTCCTTCTCGAGCCGGGCGCGGACCGCCTGGGCCGTGCGCCCGGTCCGTTCCGCGTAGCGCGCGATCTCGGCGTCCACCTCCGCGTCGCTCGCCGCGATGGCCTCGCGCCGCGCCACCTCGTCCAGGTAGAGAGCCCCGCGCACCGCCTCGGCGGCGGCCTCCTTCTGCTTCTCGCGGAACTCCTCCCAGTTGATGTTGACCTTCATCGGGTCGATCCGCTGCTCCACGAGCCGCCGCGCGAAGTCCTCGACGCGCCGGTCGATCTCGCGATCGAGGAGCGCCTGCGGCACATCGAACGTCACGCGCGAGGCGATCTGCTTCAGCAGTTCCGCTCTCAGCTCGCGCTCCGCCTCGTGCTTCGCTTCGTGCTCGAGGTCCCCGCGGACCCGCGTGCGCAGCGCGTCCAGCGTCTCGAACTCCCCGATGTCCTTCGCGAACTCGTCGTCCAGCTCGGGCACGACGCGCTTACGGATCGCTTTCAGCGCCGCCGCGTACTTGACGGTGCTGCCGGCGAGCTCCTGGATGGCGTAGTCGGCGGGATACTGGACGTCGAACGTCTTCGATTCGCCCGGCAGGAGGCCCGCGAGCTGCTCGTCGAATCCCGGCGGGTTGGCGGGCGCGCCGATCTCGACCGTGACCCCCTCGTGCGTGTCGGTCTGCGGCTCGGAGGGCGGCGGCGCGGGCTCGCCGGGAATGACGATCAGCGGCTCTTCGGTCTTCGGCAGCGCCGTGCGCTTGAGATCGAGGACGACCGAGTCGCCGGCCTCGACGCCGCGCCCTTCGACGGGCTCGTAGCGGGCGGCGCGATCGCGCAGGCCCGACAGCGCCTGCTGCACCGCATCGTCGGTGACCGCGGTGTTCGGCTCGTGCAGCGTGAGCGTGGTGTAGTCGCCGGGTTCGATCGGCGGCACGGTCTCGAAGCTCGCGGTGAACTTCAGCGGCTGTCCTTCCTCGACGAGGACATCTTTGATGTCGGGCGTGTCCACCGGCTCGACGCCCCGCTCGCGCAGCGCCTCGTCCACCGCGCGGGGAATCAGCCCGTGCGCGACGTCGTGGAGGATCTGGTCGCGGAAGCGCTGGCGGACGACCTTTGCAGGGACCTTGCCCGGACGGAACCCGGGGATGCGCGCGGCCTTGCTGTAGTCGCGCGCGACTTTATCGATCTCGGCGTCGACCACCGTGCTCGGGATCTCCACGACGAGGTTCTTCTGCGTGTCGCTGACGTCGATGAACTCGGTCTTCATTTAATAAGGATAGCTGTCAATACCGTGAGATCGGGCGTTTGCGCGCCTGCTCTGAGGTCCGCCTTCGCCCTTCGGTTCGCTTCGCGGTCGCTCAGGGCTACGGCGGGACGCATACTCCACCGCTTCGCGGTGGAGTATGCGAAAGGGGGGAGTCGAACCCCCATAGCCTTTCGGCTACCGGATCCTAAGTCCGGCGCGTCTGCCAGTTCCGCCACTTTCGCCCATCGACTCGCGTCGAATTCTTCGCTCGCTCTGGGCAGGCGTAGAACGGCAAACATTCTAGCCTAACACCCTTCGACTCGCCTGGGCCATGGGCTCGCTCAGGGCAGGCGTCAGCAGGAGAGCTTTGCGGCTAGGCGCCGTCCAGCCAGAGCATGGAGCGGCAATTCGGGCAGGCGAAAACGAGGCGCAGATCCGATACGAAGGAGATGAAGCCCCCCTGGGTCTTGCGAGCGCACGCGGGGCAGATCGCGCCGGACACTTCCACGGTCGCAATCTGCAGCGCCCGCCCGGTGTCCGGGTCCGGCAGCGTGGCCGGGGCCTCGGGGTGCCGGCTCAACTGCGAGCCGCCGCCGGCCACCGCCGTATGCATGAACACACCGTGATAGGGATCAACCGGTCTCAGCTCAGGCATGCGCGAGATTCTAGCACAGCAGGCAGCTGGCAGCGGGCAGCAGGCAGCACGCACGGCAGCAGGCAGCGGGCAGCTGAACACCGCAGTCTGGAAGCTGGCAACTGGCAACTGGCAGCAGGCAGCAGGCAGTGGATCACACTGTCACGCTGCGCCGGGCCTGAGAGGCCCGGCCTACGCCCGAGCCCCGAGCCCCGAGCCCCGAGCCCCGAGCCCCGAGCGCGAGACGCCGCAGCAGGCGGAAGTCATCGACCTCATGACGCGCCTGCGCGCCAGCCTCGAAGGCAAGAGCGCGAAGAGCGCCCCCGCGCATCACGCCAGGCGCACGACGACGACGACGAAGAAGACGGCGAGAGGCAAGAGGCACGCAGCCTGAGACACCTTTGGAGTTTGGCGTTGGAGTTTGGCTTTGAAGTTTGGAGTTTGAAGTTTGGAGTTGTCCGAGGGCCGCCCGCTAAACCGTTGCCAGCGTTTTGTCGTCTAACGTGCGAACGAGGCGGCCACTCCCTGCCGCCAAGCGAAGAGCGTCCGCATGCGAACACTGTGCTCGATTCTGGTCGGTCTCTGCGCCGTCTCATCCGCAGGCGCATCCGCTGACGCCGGCCTTGCGCCGCGCATCGTGGCGACCCCCGTGCCCGCGGCGACGGCGATTCGTCTCGACGGCGATCTGAACGACGACGTCTGGCAGCGGGCGCCGGTCATCAACGGCTTCCGTCAGCGCGAGCCGCGCGACGGCGCCGCGCCCACGTTCGAGACCGAAGCGCGCGTGGCCTACGACGATGGCGCGCTGTACATCGCGGTGCAGGCCTTCGACCCCGAGCGCGTCGTCGGCATCCGCACGCGGCGCGACGCCTCATCGCCCTCCGACTGGATCAGCGTCATCGTCGATTCGTTTCACGATCGGCGGTCGGGGTTCGAGTTCGCGGTGAATCCCGCCGGCGTGAAGCAGGACGCCTACTGGTTCAACGACGCGAGCAACGATCAGGGCTGGGACGCGGTCTGGGACGTCGCGGTCTCGCGCGGCGATCGCGGCTGGCGCGCCGAGTTCCGGATTCCGTTCTCGCAGCTTCGCTACCACCCGTCGAACGACGCGACGTTCGGGCTGGCCATCACGAGGCGGGTCGCGCGGCTGAACGAGACGACGACGTGGCCGCTGCTGTCGAAGAGCGCGAACGGGTACGTGTCGTCGTTCGGCGAGCTGACCGGGCTGCGGCTCGACAAGTCGCCCAAGCGTCTCGAGGTCGTGCCGTACGTCGTCGGCGACGTGAAGACGCAGCCGGTGGAAGCGGGCAACCCGCTCGCGCAGGCCAAGGACCCGACGGCGTCGGTCGGCGTCGATCTGAAGTACGCGGTGCGGCCGGGGCTGACCTTCACCGGCACCGTCAACCCGGACTTCGGCCAGGTCGAGGCGGATCCCGCGGTCGTCAATCTCTCCGCGTTCGAGACGTTCTTCTCGGAGCGGAGGCCATTCTTCGTCGAGGGCTCCGGCATCTTCAAGTTCGACGTGGACTGCAACGACGGCGCGTGCAGCGGCCTGTTCTATTCGCGGCGCATCGGCCGCTCGCCGCGCGGCGAGGCTGACGTGCCGGGTGGCGGCTTCGCGTCCGCGCCGCTCCAGACGACGATCCTCGGCGCCGGGAAGCTGACGGGGCGCGTGGGCAAGTTCTCGATCGGGGGGCTCACGGCAATCACGGCCGACGAGCACGCGCAGGTGGCGAGCGGCGCGCTGCGGAGCCGTCAGACCATCGAGCCGCTGACCGGCTACTCGGTGCTGCGCGCGCGGCGCGAGTTCGTCAACCAGTCCACGCTGGGGTTCATCGCGACCTCCACGAACCGGCGGCTCGACGCGGCGACCCGGTTCCTGCCCGGCCAGGCGTACACCGGCGGGCTGGACCTGGATTGGCGCCTCAACAAGAAGTATTCCGTGCAGGGCTTCCTGGCGGGCAGCTCCGTGCGGGGCGACGCGGACGCGATCGCGTCGCTGCAGCAGAGCAACGTGCACAGCTTCCAGCGGCCGGACTCGGGGACGATCCGGTTCGATCCGTCGCGCACGTCGCTCAACGGCTACGGCGGCAGCCTGTCCATCAACAAGATCGGTGGCGAGAAGGTCCGTTTCACGAGCGTCGTCGGGCTCAAGAGCCCAGGCTTCGACATCAACGACGTCGGGTTCATGCGCCGCGCGGATCAGAAGACGATCTCCAACTGGATCCAGGTGCGGTACGACAAGCCGTCCAGGTACCTGCGGAGCTTCCGGTACAACCTCAATCAGTGGGCGGGCTGGAACTACGACGGCGACCGGCTCATGAACGGCGGCAACGTCAACGCGCACGCGGTGTTCGCGAACATGTGGTCAACCGGGATGGGCGTCAACGTCAACTCCCGCAACGTCGACGACCGCGCGACGCGCGGCGGGCCGGCGGTCCGCACGAACCCCGAGCGCAGCGTCTGGGGGTATGTCCAGAGCGACGAGCGCAAGGCGCTCGGCGGCGGCCTGAACGTCTTCTTCCTGTCGGACCTCAACGGGACGAGGTACCGCGACATCTCGCCGATGATCTCGTTCCGCCCCTCGTCGTTCCTCACGCTGAGCGGCGGCCTGGGGTTCAGCCAGAACCGCGACGAGTCGCAGTGGATCGAGCAGTTGAACGGCGACTACGTCTTCGGCCGTCTGGATCAGAAGACCGTGAGTCTCACCGCTCGCGTCAATTACACCGTCACACCGTCGCTGTCCATCCAGATCTACGCGCAGCCGTTCGTGTCGGCGGGCGCCTACAGCCACTTCAAGCGCCTGGTGGACGGCCGCGCCGCCTCGTACGCCGCGCGTTTCGAGCCGACGACCTACGGCAGCAACCCGGACTTCAACTACCGGTCGTTCAGGACGACCAACGTGCTGCGGTGGGAATACAAGCCGGGCTCGGCGCTGTTCCTCGTGTGGCAGCAGGGGCGCGAGGCGGTGCTCAATCGCGGGACGTTCAACTTCAGCCGCGATTTTGGCGGCGTCTTCGACGCGCCGTCGCGCAACGTGTTCCTGATCAAGTGGTCGTACTGGTTGAATTACTGATTTTTCAAAACCTCTCGTAGCGCAGCCCTTCAGGGCTGCTTGCGCGGTTTTGAAAACCATGTGCGCAGGCAGCAGGCAGCGGGCAGTGACCAGCCGCAGCTCGCACCTCGCACCTCGCGGCTCGCAGCTCGCCTGGCCCGCCGTAGCGCTCCGGCGCGAAGGCGGCGCGCTCGGGGCTCGGCGCTCGACTGTAGGCTGGGCCTCTCCCTAGCTTCAGCGGCGGCACAGGCCCGGCCAATCGCCAATCGTCAATCCGTCCCGCCTTCGCCAAGGCTTCGGCGGGGCAGGCGATCGCCAATCGGCAATCGGTAATCCGCCAATCGCCAATCTGCACCCGTCAATCGGGCGACATGCAGTTGCCTTCTGGGCTTGACGCTGCTCATCACATTGAGTAAATTTACTCAACGTAATGAGCACCACAAGGAGCCGGCCCTTCGAGCGGAGCCAGGCGGACACGCTGGCGGCCCGGCTGGACGAGCCGCGCCGGTTCCTGCAGGTGGTGGCGGGAGCGCGCCAGGTGGGCAAGACCACCCTGGTCGAACAGGTGCTGGGCCGTCTGGATGTCCCGAGCGTCTATGTCTCCGCTGATGAGCCAACTGTCGGCGACACTGCCTGGCTCGCTGCGCAGTGGGACCGCGGGCGGATCGCAGCCGCGGACGCCGGCACGTCCGGGGCGGTGCTGGCCCTCGACGAGGTGCAGAAGATCCCGCGCTGGTCGGAACAGGTCAAGCGTCTCTGGGACGAGGACTCGCGCGCCCGGCGTCCGCTCAAGGTGGTCCTGCTCGGCTCGGCGCCCCTCTTGATGCACCAAGGGCTGACAGAAAGCCTGGCCGGCCGATTCGAAGTCGTGCACCTGCCGCATTGGTCATACGCCGAGATGCGCGCCGCCTTCGGGTTTTCCCTGGAGCAGTACCTGTACTTCGGCGGCTATCCAGGAGCGGCGCCGCTCATCAAGGACCCGCAGCGCTGGAAACGCTACCTCCTCGATGCCCTCATCGAGACGACGATTGCCCGGGACGTGCTCTTGATGACGCGGGTGGACAAGCCGGCCCTCCTGCGACGGCTGTTCGAGCTCGGCTGTCGCTATTCGGGCCAGGTCCTGTCGTACACGAAGATGCTCGGACAGTTACAGGACGCGGGCAACACCACGACGCTGGCCCACTACCTCGAGCTGCTTGCGGGCGCTGGAATGCTCACCGGCCTTCAGAAGTACGCCGGCAAAGCCGTGCGCCAGCGCGGCTCGAGCCCCAAGCTGCAGGTGCTGAACACCGCGCTCATGACGGCGCAATCCGGTCTCTCGCCGGACGAAGCGCGGGCCGACAGGGAGTTTCGCGGCCGCCTCGTCGAGTCCGCCGTCGGCGCTCATCTCGCCAATGCGGCCGCCACGGGGGCCTGCGAGTTGTTTTACTGGCGCGAGCAGAATCGCGAGGTGGACTTCGTCGTACGTGCCGGACGTACTGTCCTGGCGATCGAGGTGAAGAGCAGCCGCGCGCCGGACGCGTTTCCAGGCCTGGGAGCCTTCTCCGAGGCCTTCAAGCCAAAGCGCACGCTACTCGTGGGAGGCGATGGCATTTCGCTGGACGAGTTCCTGACCGAGCCGGTTGAACACTGGCTATAGCGTCAGGTGTTGCGCAGGGCTTCCGCCTACGCGCGAAGCCGCTTCGGCGAGACTCGCCGTAGCCTTGGCGGAGGCGGTCAGACCTGCCGTTCCGCGGGCTCAGGAGCGACGCCGCCGTTCGAGCGACTTGATGCGGCGCTCGTGATCGTCCAGCTGTTGCGCAGGGCTTCCGCCTACGCGCGAAGCCGCTTCGGCGAGACTCGCCGTAGCCTTGGCGGAGGCGGTCAGGCCTGCCGTTCCGCGGCTCAAGGGCGACGACGCCGTGCGAGCGTCTTGATGCGGCGCTCGTGATCGTCCAGAACGCCCGCGTGATGCGATACCGCCTCCGCGACGACCTTGACGGTATCGTTCACCCGTTCGACCATGATGTCGAAATGCCGCCTCGTCGTTTCCGCCTCCTCGACGATACGCTCCACGATACGTGCTTCGAGTGCTCCGAACTCCGCCCGCATTTCGGCGAACTCCGCACGCGTCTCGGCGCGCAGATCCTGCAGCTCGGATGATGATGCCGGGTCGTTCAGCGGCCGTTCGTCCATCGCGCCTCCATCCTAGCATCGTCCGGAATGCGGAAGGCATGCCACGCGCAAACGCGCCGGAATTGGCTCGCGCGGAGGACGCCGTACGCAGAATCAGCGCGCGCGCAGCCGGACGACCTGTGCAGAAAACGCTTGGTTATCCTCCGGGATCGTCGTCTTCAACCGCGCGAACGGCACAGCAATGCAGCGCTGCCGGGCGGCATCGATTTCAGACAGAATGTCGCGCGCCAGGCGCGTCAGCGAGATGACGCGTGCGAGGACGCGGTGCCTCTCTCTGTTCACGCCCGTCAATCAACTCGTGCCGTTTCCCGTCATCGGGAAACAGCAGGAAGTCGTCGTACGTGAACTTCAGGTCTTGTCTCATCTCTTCGCCCCAGGCATGCGCCCATCGTCGGCTGCCTCATGCGAGAGTGCCGCGCTGGTGATGCCCGATTTCATGGGATGCCTCTATGCCGACAGCTTCTTGCGCGGACGTCCACCCTTCGCGCCGTTCAACTTCGCGGCCGCGGCCTTTGCTCTGGAGCGCCGCTCCCCGCCCATCCGACCAGTTGCCGAGGCGAACAGACGGGTGCCAAAGACATGCGCCACGAGGCCGGCCACGGAGACGTCGATATCGAGTGCGGGCCAGGACAGCGCATCGCCGGCCGGCGAGACGGTGGGCGCAGCCAGATCCGTGCCGGCAGTGCGTTCGAGGCCAGGGATCAGGCGCCGCGGAATTGCCATCGAGCCGCCGCCCCGAAACGTGAGGCGGAGCGTCTCGCCTCGCGCGTCGAACCGGGCGCTGAGGACCGCCGACCCGTCACGGCCATGCATCGTCCCGCGCGCGCGAGCGCGCACGAATCGTTCGCGATCGCCCGCTGTCAAGTCACTCTTGGCCATGCAATGTTTCCCATTCCTGCCGAAGACCCTCAGCATGTGCGGCGACCAGTCGCTCCGCCCGTCTCACGTTTCGGTCCGAGATATCACCGGCGATTTCAGTCACCAGGCACGTTGACAGGTCGACCTTGAGGATCGCGCCGGCCTTGAAGACGTGCACATGCGGCGGAGGATGGTCGAGCGTGTAAATCCGGATCTCGAAGCCGCCACGCCGAACAAACGTAGGCATGGAAAGTATACCGAAGGCCTTGGGTTATTTCAAGCCGGCACCGATCGCGATTGGATCGCGGCGCGGCCTGTTGCGAGCAGCGTGCCGCTGTGGTCACGCCCGGTTTCATTGGAGTCCGCTTCGAGGCCCGGCGTCGCCGTTGCAGTTTCAGCCACGCCTCCAACGAAGAGGTGTACAGGTTGATCGCCGTCCCGCCCTTTAGCGCGAAGAGTCCGCGCTCCAACACGACCGGCGCGATCTCAGTGAGGAGCCGCGCCGTCGCCAGGTACGTCGGGTTCATGCCTTCAATACCAAGAGGCCTTCTTTCGACCTGCCTACCCATCGCTGCGCACTGCCGGTGGGGAGACGTTTCGGGTCGAGTTTCGATGCCCACGGCAGGTCCAGCTCTCGGCCAAGGGTCAGGCAGAGACGAACCGTCTTGACCTGCTTGCACCGCTCGAGCAGCTCTTGGAGCACGGCTGCCCGGAGCGATGATGTCCCCTCCAGTAGGTCGCGCGCGTCCTGGATCGGCTGGCGAACCCCCACGTCGCTCAGTAGCTCGAGGACGGCGCGTTCGGGATCTGACACAAGAGGACCATCTGCTTTCCGCTGGAAGCGTGACACGCGCAACAGAGCATCGGGTCGCTCGTCGAACAGACGAAGCCGGTGGTAGCAGCTCGGAAAGCGTCCGGCGAACCAGGTGGGCAGGGGACCGGAGGCCCACCCGTACAGTTGCAGTTCCGGCTGTTGCGCAACGTTATGTCGAACCCCGTGCCAGTCCAGCGCCGATTTGCCGCCGAGGTGCAGGCCCTTCACACGACGTTCGAGCAGCCGTAGGCTCGGGTGCAATTCCACGGGACTATCCGGTCGCGCGTATACTCCGCGAGCGAGGCGCGTCAGCCAACCGGCACGCACGTAATGCACGGCGAGGTCTGCTGACACTCCCAGCGTCGCCAACTCCCCAGTAGTCGTCGGGCTGCCAGGCCGGACTCTGCTGTACAGTTTGTTTATCTTGCTCATATCTGTCGTAGCCTGGCTACGATTATATCAAAACAACGAAACGTAGCGTTTCGAACAATATATATTATCGTAGTATTACTACGATAGTAGATAATACTATAAACAACCGTCTCTGGGGCCGCCCCGGCCGTTTACCCCGCTGCTCGCTCAGGAACGGCCATGCGCGGAATACGGCTATCCGTCACCATCCTCAGCGGAGCGAACGCCGGGGTCGTGTAATGCTGAGCCGCGGCGTTCATCTCCACGGCGATGTCGCGCGCCAGGCGCGAGGGTGAGACGACGCGCGCGAGCGCGCCGAAGCCGAGGATCCAGCTTCGCAGCGCGCGGTCGTCGCACACGCACTGCGCAGTGACTGGAGAGCATTCTCTCCCTGTTCTCGAGGCGGCCCACATCAAGCCGTATGCTCAGGAGGGGCCGCACGACATCACGAACGGGCTCTTGCTCAGGTCGGATCTGCATCGGTTGTTCGACAAAGGTTATGTGACCGTCACCGACGAGTTTCGCTTGGAAGTGAGCGACAGGCTTCGGGTGGACTATAGCAATGGCCGGTCGTACTACCCGTTGCGAGGCCACCGCATTACGCCGCCGGCCGACGGGCGATGTGCACCAGCGCCGGCGTTCTTGCGATGGCACAACGAGAACGTTTACAGGGGCTGACCCGCTAATCTAACTAACTACGTGACATTCACGCTTGCATCATGATCGATGACTTGGACCTCCGCGTTCGCATGGCCGCCTTCCAGTTCCTGGACGAGGAGGTGCGGTCAATTGGAGAAGTCTTGCCGTTGACGGTCCTGCGCCGAGGGTTCGACTTCGACGGCGGCAGGGTTCCTCTCATGAATGCGATTCAGGGCATATTCAAGCCCAGGGTGCTTCGCGAGATGCCCTTGAGCATCACCACGACGCCAGTCGAAGACGACGCGATGCGCCCCTACGATGACTTGATGACGACCGACGGCCTCCTGTACAGGTATCGCGGGAGGGATCCGCAGCACCCCGACAACGTCGGCCTTCGCCTCGCGATGCGGCGGCAGCGTCCGCTCGTCTACTTCCACGGCATCGTCGCGGGCCAGTACTTTCCCGAGTGGCCCGTTTACATCGTCGGCGACGCGCCCGAGCGGTTGACGTTCACCGTGAACATCGACGATCGCAGGCTCGCGGGCATGCAGCCGCGGGATGATGATGAAGACGCGCAGGGCCGGCGTCGCTACGTCACGCGAGAGGTCCAGTACCGCCTGCATCAGCAGGCGTTCCGTCTGAGGGTCGTCGAGGCCTACCGGCGCCATTGCGCGGTGTGCAGGCTGAAACACCAGGAGCTGCTGGAGGCCGCACACATCCTGCCCGACGGCCATCCGCGGGGAGAGCCGATCGTGCCGAACGGCATTGCCCTGTGCTCGCTCCATCACCGCGCGTTCGACGCGCACA